>NZ_JACJVP010000035.1 GCF_014212125.1 Cohnella nanjingensis | reverse complement strand
GATCTGCGCGCGGTGGCCGTCATGAGCGAAGCGGCGTTCAAGACGCTGGAGCAACAGAACGCTCGCTTCGCCCTGCGGCATCCCGACATTCACGTCGCGCTGACGCGGGTGGATCCGAAGGACGCGGACGCCCTGCTGGACAGCCGGCTCGACGACGGGCGCGCGGCCGATCTCGCGCTCGTGCCGAACGAGTGGGTGAAGACGCTGGCGGTCGCCGGCGTGCTGCTGCCCGCTGACGCGGCGTTCGTGGGCGAGGCGCTATCCGACCAGTTCGACGCGCTGGCCGCGCCGCTGAAGTGGAACGGCTACATCTGGGGCGTTCCGCGCAGCATGGATCCCTACGTGCTGGTGTGGAACCGCAACGTGCTCGGCGCGCTCCATCGCGAGGACGGGAGCGCGCTGGCGCGGCCGCTGCGCGCCGAAGAATGGCCGGCCCTTCCGAAGCTGCTGCAGGACGCCGGGCTCGGGGCATCCTGGCTGACGCTGGACGCCTCCGATCCCTATGCGGTGCTGAGCTGGTTCGGGGCGGCCGCCGGAGAGCGCGCCGACGCGCTCCTGAGCGATCAGGGCAAAGCCTGGAACGGACAAGCGCTCGACGCGATTCTCGCCATGCCGCCCGAAGAGCGGGTCGGCATCCAGAAGCGCGAAGCCGATTCGCGCTTCTGGACGGCCTTCGCGGCGGGCGGGACGTTGGCGGCCGTCGTCCGCTATTCGGAAGCTGCGGCGGCGATCGCCGGGCTGCCCAAGACTGCGGCCGACGCGCTGCAGATCGATCGCGCCGGCTGGGAGCAGCCGTACGTCTGGGCGTCGGGGGAGAGCTTCGCCCTGTCCGCGCGCACCCGGCACGAGGAGGCCGCGAAGACGTGGATGGCCCAGATGGCCAGTTCGGCCAACCAATTGCAGAATTACGCGGATTCCGGCCTGCTGCCGGTCTTCCCCTCCTTGTATACGGCCGGAGCCGGGATTGCGCCGAACCTCGCGAACGCGAGCCTGCAGTCCTTCCCGAATCAGGCCCCGTCAGCGACGGGGCCCGAGGTGCCGAACCGCCTCAGGCGGCTGGCCGGCTTGTGGGAGCAATGGCTGGACGGGCGAATCGGACTGGACGAATGGAAGCTGCTATGGCCGGCGTCATTTGCCGAGTTTAAGTCCGACGACTAACCGGCCTTCCTCCAGGCTGACGCTGTCCGCTTTGACGAACTTAATAAGATCTTGCGGATAGAAGCCGAGATCGAACTCCCGGACGAGATCGTCGCGCGTGGCGTCCGGCAGGGTCAAGCCGTTGAAGATCAATTGATCCATATGGAAGAGAATGGCGTTTTTCGGTTCGTTCTCCACCGTATAATGGCCTTCGATTTTCACTTGCAGATTGCCGTTGTTCCCTTCGAGCGTGAGCTTCCCGGGGGCAAAGGCGATCGTGAACTGCTTCAGCATATCGTCCTGCGACTGGAGGAACGCGTTCAGCTGTTCGTCCGTGATCGTAAGCGTCGTCTTCAAGCCGCTCGTCACGAGCGACTCGGGATGATCCTTGATCCAGTCGGGCAGCTTGTTCATCGTTTTGGCGAGCGCGGAGAAGTGCTGCTTGACCTCATAGAGGCCGACGCTTTGCCAATAACGCTGCATCTCTTCCATTTGCTTGCGGAGCAGCTCGGGGTTGCTGCTATGGGCAATCGCCTGTTCGACTTCCCGCTGGAGGGCCGCGACGCGTTCGCGCTGCGCGCGAAGATCGTTCTCCACCCGGGCGAGGTCGGCCCTGTCGCGGTCGAGCTTCGTGCGGTTGTCGCGCAGGCGGGCGTATTCCTGGCTGTAACGGTCCAGCGTGTCGTGGTCGGCCTGGAACATCAGGTCCATCAGCTCCCAGGTCCGCAGCAGCTCGGGCAGGGAGTGGAAGTTCAGCAGCGCGCCCCACATGGCTTCTTTTTGTCCCATGTAGTAGGAGCGGAGCACCCGGCCGGCTTTCTCGCGTTGGGCGGCGATGGCGATCGCCTGTTCGGCGATGCGGTTCTCGTTCTTGGCGATCGCCTGCTGCGCGTCGGCGCGCAGCGCGCCGATCCGCTCGATCTCCCGGTCGATCTCCACGACGGTGAGCCCTTTCTCCAGCAATTGTCTCGTTTCTTCCGTCATCGGCTCGGCATAGACGGGCATCGGCGCTCCGGCGCTCGGAAGCAGCAGATAAACGATCAGTACGGTCAGGCCGAGCCATAACCAGCGGCGCATCGGGGCCTCCTTCCTCCGGTATGGACGGGCGTTGCGGTAGTCCAGCATATGCGGCGGGAAGACTGCTTTATGACCCGCCATCGCTCTATTATATATTAGGATCCTCATCTAGAGGAGAGAAAGGAGGCGCCGGATGGACGGCGCGCATCCCGATCGGCCGGCTTCGCTGCCGGACATGCTCGCGGACGCCATCGCGCGCAGCCCTCGCGGGGGCTGCGACGAGGGCGGTTCGCCTTGCCGCTGCATCACCTTCCGCGATTATATGGCTTATTGCCTGTACGAGCCGAGGTTCGGCTACTACCGCGGCGACGCCGTCCGCACGGGACGGGAGGGCGACTTCTATACGAGCGCCTACGTCGGCGACCTCATGGGCGAATTGCTGGCCGACCGGTTCGCGCAGCTTGCGGACGAGCGGTTCGGGACGGCGGGCCCCGTCGAGGTCATCGACTGGGGCGGCGGAACGGGCAGGCTCTCCCTGCAAATGCTGCGCAGGTGGAGGGAGCGGGAGATGACGCCGTCCCGCTTCGTCCTGACGCTGGCGGACGGCAACCCAGGCCACCTCCGCCTCGCGCGCGAGACACTCGCCGAAGACGCCGCGTCCGGGGCGGCACGCATCCTGACCGATGCCGAAGCCGAGGCTTGCGATTGGCGGGATCGCCCGGCGATTCTGGTCGGCAACGAGCTGCTGGACGCGATGCCGGTGCACCGCGTCGTTCGGCGGGGCGGACGCTTGTGGGAGTGGGGCGTAGCCTGGGACGCGGCGCGCGGCTGCCCCGTCCCCTGCCGGACGGAGCCGAGCGATCCGCAGCTCGCCGCGTGGATGGAGCGGGACGGGATCCGGCTGCGGGAGGGGCAGACCGCGGAGCTGCATCTCGATGCGGGCGCCTGGCTGAAGGCGCGGAGCGGGCAGTTCGGCGAAGCGCTGCTCGTCTTCCTCGACTACGGCGACGCCTCGGAGGAGCTGACCGCACCGCACCGGATGGACGGGACGCTGCTCTGCTACTCCCGTCATGTCGCGCATACGGACCCCTACGCGCTACCGGGCGGGCAGGATCTGACGGCGCACGTCAACTTCACCTCGATCCGGCGCGCCGCGCTGGAGGCGGGCTGGGTCGAGGTGGCCTACCAGACGCAGAAGGAATTCCTCGTCTCCGCCGGCATCCTCTCCCGTTTGTCCCCGCCGGGGGACGCCGACCCGTTCGGTCCGGCAGCCCGGCGCAACCGGGCGGTCCGGCAGCTGCTCCTGACCGACGGCATGAGCGAGCTATTCAAGGTCCAGATCTTCGCCAAAAGCCAAGTAAAAACGGTTTTGCCGTCTTCCTAGACGGTGACACGTATTTATCGGAGGTCATACAGAGACGGATAGGCGTGAAAACTTAACATTCTGTATGACTAAACAAGGCCGGAGCGTTCGCGCTCCGGCCTTGTTGCTCTCGTTTGTGTAAAGGAAAAAGGTTCGCCCCGTCCCGTCGGATGGCCCTTAGTAAGGCAAGCTCATCTCGAATACGGACCAGTAGGTGAATCCCAAGAACGCGATGACCATGTATCCCCAGAACATGAAGATATAGGTGCGTTCGGTGAATTTCAGATAACCAAGCAAGAAGAAAGCGGCCGTCTGGATGAAGAATAGAAGCGACATCTCGTACATATCGCCTGCGAACGACATCAGCGCGATCGCCAGCGTCCAGAAGCCCAGCACCCGGAACATGCGTGCCACGTTTGATCCCCCCTCTGCACAACGTCCTCACGAATTTCTACAGCATATTATACCTTTATAGCCAATCGAGTGTAAACCTGAAGAAGTGACGAAATGGCAAACTTTTCGTCCAAGCCTCGGCGCGGCCCGCGTATACTCCGATCATTCCCCGAATCCGACGCCCGCCAAACGCGCGCGCACGGCGGTTCGGAAGGCTTCTGCCGGTATTTGGCGGGTCGCTTCCATGGTTCCACCGACTCCCCGTCCTTATACATGCCGTCTCCGGCCGGCCGGCGGCGGGACGGAAACCCTTGGGACCCGAAGGTATACCGTTCGAAAAAATGGATATACCTAGAAGTATCCGATAGATTCTATGAATTCTACCATGGGCATAAAGATGAATGAAGAAGATCATGAAACCTATGCGTAGACAAGGAGGGAACAAACCCCATGGCGGCTGTAAGACAAGACGCATGGAGTGCGGATGACGACCTGATCCTCGCGGAAGTCACACTGCGCCACATTAGAGAAGGAAGCACGCAACTTGCTGCTTTCGAAGAAGTCGGGCAACGGATTGCCCGCACGTCCGCGGCTTGCGGGTTCCGCTGGAACAGCTGCGTCCGCAAGCGCTACGACGAGGCGATCTCCATCGCCAAGCAGCAAAGGCAAAAGAGAAATTATTTGAAGAAGCAAGGCATCTCCGGAATGTCGCAGCCGGAACGGCTGCCGGTGCCGGGAGAAGAGCCCGAATCTGCGAAAACCGAACTGCTTTCTGCGGACTCCTTATCTATGGAGGCGGTTATCCGATATTTGCGGCAATGGAAGAATACGGTTCAGGATCTGACCCGTCAGGTGCGAACGCTCGACAAAGAATTGAAAGACAAAGAGGAGCAGCTCCTCAACCTGCGTCAATCGAACGACAAGCTCTCCAAAGAAGTGAACGAAGTGCAAACGGACTACCAGGTCGTCAACGACGACTACAAGGCGCTGATCCGGATCATGGACCGCGCGCGCAGGCTCGCCTTCCTCTCGGAGGAGACGGAAGACGAGAAGACCCGCTTCAAGATGGATGCCAACGGCAACCTGGAGCGCATCGAATAGCTAGGCGGCCGACCGCCTGACCGGGCCACCCCTTCGCGAACGCCGCGAAAGAGGGTGGCTTTCGTTTGAGAGGACCGCTATGATAAATGCAATCACGTCAAGCATGGGGGAGCGCTTCGAATGACGAAAATCGCGGTTGCGGGCGGGGGCTCGATCGGTCTGCTGCTGGCGGGCAGGATCGCGCTGGCGGGCAAGCCGGTGACGGTATGGACGCGCGCCGAAGCGCAGGCGCGCGCGTTGGCGGCGTCGGGCGTCGCGGTATGCGGAGCGTCCGGCGAGACGATCGGCATCGCGCCCGTGACGGCGATGACGCTGGATCAGGCGCAGGCGGAACGGGATCCGGCGCACGTCGTCCTGCTGGCGGTCAAGCAGACGGCGCTGTCGCAGGCGTTCCTGGACGCGCTCCGGGCCGCGGTGCCGCCGGGCGCCGCGGTCGCGGCGTTCTGCAACGGCTTGGGGCATACGGAGCGGCTCGCGGCGGCGCTGCCCGGACGGCATCTGCTGGCCGCCGTGACGACCGAGGGGGCGCGCCGTACGGGGCCGGCCGCGGTCCGCCACACGGGCAGCGGGAACACCTGGCTCGGGGACGCGCCGTTGTTCGACGGGACGGCGCGCGACGCCGCCGTTCCCGCGGACCCGGCAAAGCTACAGATCGTAGAAAAGGTGCTGAAAGAGGCAGGATTTACCGCGATTGTGTCGAATGATATGGCAGAGAGAATGTTGCGGAAATTGCTGAGCAACGCCGTGATCAATCCGTTGACGGCCTTGCTGCGCGTGCCGAACGGTCAGCTGACGGCGACGCGGGACCGCCTGCGGCTGATGCGGACGTTGTTCGACGAGACGGTCCCCGTCCTGCGGCAGTACGGCTTGCCGAACGACCCCGCGCTGTGGGACGAGCTGCTCGACGTCTGCGCGCGCACGGCGGCCAACCGTTCCTCCATGCTGCAGGACGTGGAGGCCGGCCGCCCGACGGAGATCGGCGCCATTAATGGAGCGGTCTCGCGCCTGGCGCGGCAGGCGGGCTTGCCGGCTCCGTGGAACGGCGGCTTGACGGCGCTCATCGAGGCGATTCCCGGCGACGGAGGAGACGTGTGAATGGGTTCATTGTGGGAGGCTTTGGTGTCCGCATACGCTTTTCTTGCCATCGTACCGGTCCTGCCCTTCCTGCTCGTGTTCGGGGTCGCTTCCGTCCGCAGCGGGGATCGGCAGCGGGCCATCCGGCTCGCGATGGATATCACGACGGCATTCCTGATCGGCATCGTCGCCTCGCTGATCAACAAGCTGCTGGGCAATCATTTCGGCCCGTATCTGATCCTGTTGTTCATGCTGCTCGGCGCGGGCTTGATCGGCAACGCGCAGTACCGGATGCGCGGCAAGGTGAACGGCATGCGGCTGTTCAGGGCGATCTGGCGGCTGTCTTTCTTCGCGATGAGCGTACTCTACATTCTGCTCATGCTCGTGGAACTCGTGAAGAGCATGTTCGGCAGCGAACCCGTCTAATCCCGATCGCCGGCGCGCGAGGGCGCCGAGAGCGCTTAGGTACGACCAGCTGGATCGATGGCAGGGGCTGTCCCGCAAGTCCGTACGGACTTGCGGGACAGCCCCTGCCGCATGAAGGCGCGCCGGCATGTACGATCTCCTCCAATCCAAGGATGGTCCCGTAATTCGAAAAGACGGGGAGAGAGGCGGGCGCTGGCGCGTCAAGACGAGCTTTGACGCCATCCGACCGCCTCGTGTACAATCGGATTTGACATGGTAATCTGACGGGAGGACCCTCTAAATGAACGTATATCCCCTCCAAGGCTTGTCTGCCCCGTCCTTGGCGGAACAATACAGGCTGGGCGACGCCGGCACCCGCCGGCTGTTCGGCGCTCATCCATTCGAACGCGCCGACTGGCTTCAGCGGGCGGAAGCGCTCGACCGGCTGGCGGATCGCCGGGCGGACCGGAAGTCGCTCGCCGCCGCGCTGAGGGAATACCAGGCGCAGTTGGCCCCGCACGAGCGGGTCTTGCAATCGATCGCGGATCTGGAGCGCGAGGACACGCTGGCCATCGTCGGCGGACAGCAGGCCGGCTTGTTCGGCGGCGCGCTGCTCATCGTCTACAAGGCGCTGACGGTCATCCAATCGGCCAAGCATGCCGAGCGGCTGCTCGGCCGCCGGGTCGTGCCGGTCTTCTGGATCGCGGGCGAGGACCACGACTTCGACGAGGCGAACCATGTCTACGTCGAAGCGAATCACGTCTTCGCCGGCGAAGCGGACGGCGAATCCGTCCGCATCCGCCTGAACCGGCCGGAAGGCCCGCGCCAGGCGGTCAGCCGCACGCCGCTCTCGGCCGCGGATTGGGAGTCCGCCGTCGGCGCGTTGGCGCGCGCCCTGCCCGATACAGAATTTAAACCGGAATTGCTCCGGCAAATCACCGCCCAACTCGCGGACGCGCCGTCGCTGACGCTGGCGTTCGCCCGGCTGCTGTCGGACTGGTTCGGCAAGGACGGTCTCGTCCTCCTCGATTCGGACGATCCGGCGCTGCGCCGCCTGGAGCGCCCGCTGTTCCGCGAGATGATCGAGCGAAGCGACGGCATCAGCGCGGCGATCGCCGAGGGCGAAGAGCGCGTGAAGGCGCTCGGGTACCCGCTGCAGGCCGAATCTTCGCCGGAGATCGCGAACCTGTTCCTGCACCTGGAGCGGGGCCGGACGCTCCTGTACCGCCGCGACGGCGGATTCCAGGACCGCCGCGGCGAAGTCGCCTTCACCCGGGACGAACTGCTGCAATGGACCGCGGAGAAGCCGGAGACGTTCAGCAACAACGCGCTGACCCGCCCGCTCATGCAGGAATACCTGCTGCCGGTGCTGGCGACGGTGCTCGGGCCTTCCGAAATCGCGTACTGGGGCGTGCTCGGCCCCTCGTTCGACCTGCTCGGGCTGCAGATGCCGCTGCTCGTCCCGCGTCAGTCGTTCACTTACCTGGAGCCTGCCGTCGGCAAGCTGCTCGCCAAGTACGGGATGACGGCGGAGGAATTGATGGCGCGCGGGGACGCGCGCAAGGCCGAATGGCTGTCCGCCCAGGACCGCTGGGATCTGGAAGCGAAGTTCGCCTCCGCCCGCGAAGCGTTCGAGCGGCTGTACGCGCCGATCCTGGAGACGGTCTCGGCCGTCCAGCCCGGATTGGATCGGCTCGGCGAGCGCAACCGCGACAAGATTCTGGAGCAGATGGCGTACCTGGAGCAGCAGACCGCGAGCGCGCTCGCGAAACGCCATGAGGACGCCTTGCGTCAATGGGACCGCATGCTGGGATCGCTCCGGCCGCAAGGCAAGCCGCAGGAGCGCGTGCTGGGCGGCATTCATTTTCTGAATCGCTATGGACCGGGCTGGTTGGACGCGCTCCGGGAAGTCGACTACGACGTAACGGGCGGACATCGATTGCTCGAAGGGTAGCCTTTCAACATACTATAATCAACAGGAGGTCGTTCATAAACGATGAAAACAACGCTTAGCAGCATTATCCGGGATCCGTCCCTCGCGCCGGAAGGCCGGCTGAAGATCGATTGGGTGCAGGCGCACATGCCGGTGCTGAACCGCATACGCGAGCAGTTCGAGCGCGACCAGCCGTTCAAAGGGCTGAAGGTGGCGATCTCGCTGCACCTCGAAGCGAAGACGGCCTATCTGGCCAAGGTCGTGCAGGCCGGCGGCGCCGAAGTCGCCATCACCGGCAGCAATCCGCTGTCCACGCAAGACGACGTCTGCGCGGCGCTCGCCCTTGACGGCATCGCGGTCTTCGCGAAGTACAATCCGGACCCGCAGGAGTACCACGACCTTATGGTCAAGGCGCTGGAGACGAAGCCCGATCTGATCATCGACGACGGCGGCGACCTGGTCACGATCCTGCATACGGAACGCAAGGACCTGCTGGCGAACGTTCGCGGCGGGGCGGAGGAGACGACGACGGGCATTCTGCGCCTGAAGGCGATGGAGAAGGACGGCTCGCTGCAATTCCCGATGGTCGCCGTGAACGACGCCTTCTGCAAATACCTGTTCGACAACCGTTACGGCACCGGTCAATCGGTATGGGACGGCATCAACCGGACGACGAACCTCGTCGTGGCGGGCAAGACGGTCGTCGTCAACGGCTACGGCTGGTGCGGCAAAGGCGTGGCGATGCGGGCGAAAGGGCTAGGCGCCAACGTCGTCGTTACGGAAGTGGACGCCATCAAAGCGGTCGAGGCGTATATGGACGGCTTCACCGTGCTGTCGATCGCCGAAGCGGCCAAGATCGGCGACTTCTTCGTCACCGTAACGGGCAACAAAGACGTCATCCGCGGCGAACATATCGCGAACATGAAGGACGGCGCGATCTTGTCCAACGCAGGCCACTTCGACGTCGAAGTGAATCTGGTGGAGCTCGCGGCGCTGTCGGTATCGAAGCGCGTCGTCCGCCGCAACATTGAGGAGTACCAACTGAAGGACGGACGCCGTATCTATGTGCTGGCGGAAGGCCGTCTGGTCAATCTCGCCGCGGGCGACGGGCATCCGGCCGAGATCATGGACATGACGTTCGCGCTCCAGGCGCTGTCGCTCCGCTACGTCAACGAGAACTACGAAGCGATCGGCAAGCGAGTCGTGAACGTGCCTTACGAGCTCGACGAGCAGGTCGCGCGGACGAAGCTCGAATCGCTCGGCATTACGATCGACAAACTCAGCGACGAACAGAAGGCTTATCTGGCCAGCTGGACCGCGCACTGAGTCGGCCATGCCGAAGCAGATCGGGGGCCGATAACCGTTTTGAGCGGTTAACTTGGCACGGTTCGTGCAGGTTGCGAGGCCGATAACCGTTTTGAGCGGTTAACTTGACCCGGTTGGGGCGAATAGCGAGGCCGATCACCGTTTTGGGCGTTAACTCTGCTCGGCTGAAGCATATCGCAGGGCCATTAACCACATTTACGCGGCAGCTTTGCCGACTGCAACGGTTAACGCACCTGAATACAGAGACGCCCTTCCGAACGACAAGATGTCGTCGCGGAGAGGCGTTTTTTCAGTCTTCCGGCATGACATCCAACACGAACGCATCTCCCACGCTCCAAAATGATCTCCGATACAAATGGATTTCCCGCCTTCCGGCATTCCCTCCTAAAGGCGCATTCTCACTTCCAGCATGATTTTCGATCAAAATCAAAAAAGTCGGCGACGTCTTGTTACTTGCTCGTTCGGAAACGGGCGGCCGAAAGCGGTGGCCCGGGCGGAAACGATGCGACCGTAGTTTGCAACATTTACCAGAACCTCCTCGTCTAGAGGGCAGATATACCGGATAAGGGGGATCTGTCGAATGAAGCAGATGGGGGTACGCCGCCCGCGAGGCGCGCGCAATCGGAAGAGATGGGCGTGGGCCGCGGTGTTTTCACTGTTGCTGCTGGCCGGCTGCAGCGGGCGTTCGAACGACAACGCGTCCGAGGCGCTGCGGGGCGAGGCGGCGTCCGCCCCGCAAGCGGCGGCGGTCGCGAACGAATCGCTAGCGGATGCAGTCACGGCTAAGAATTCGGAAGCGCTGAGCGAAAAGGGGAGCGCGGCGGACACCAGCTTCGCGGCGGCTTCCGGCGCGCCCGCTTCGGCGGATGGCCTGAGCGCCGGCACGACGTTCGGTCCGGTCGCGGACGCCGCGGCCGGGTTCAACCGCAAAATGATCTACAACGCCGACGTCGTCCTCAAGGTAGAGCGCTTCGCCGAAGGAGAGCGGCGGGTCAGCGATCTCATCTTCCAAAGCGGGGGCTATATCGTTCAATTCGCGGATTCGCGCACGGGCGAATATGCGGGTTCGACCTACGCGATCAAGATTCCGTCGGCGGGATTCAGCGCCTTCCTCGACCGGTTGGGCGAGATTCCGCACAACGGGTTCGAGCGGCAGATCAAAGGCAACGACGTCACCGAGGAATACGTCGACCTCGAGGCGCGGCTCAAAGCGAAGAAGATGGTGGAGACCCGGTTGCTCGCCTTCATGGACAAGGCGACGAAGTCCGACGATCTCGTGCGCTTCTCGAACGAGCTGGGCAGCGTGCAGCAAGAGATCGAGCAGATCCAGGGGCGCATCCGCTATCTCGATCAGAACGTCGCCTATTCGACGATCAACCTGCGCTTGTACGAAGGGCCGGCTGACGAGCCGATGAAAAAGGAGGAGAAGGACAAGGGCCTGGCAGCCAGACTCGGGGGCGCGATGTCGGGCAGCGCGGACTTCCTGCGCGTCTTCGGCGAAGGCGTACTCACCGTCTTGGCCGCGCTTCTGCCCGTGCTGGCCGTGGTCGTGATTCTGGGCGTTCCCCTATGGCTCGTCATTCGCCGCAGCCGCCGGGCGCGGCGGGGGGTGGCCGCCGAGCGGCGCGCGCTGCTGAACGCGCCCGTTCCGGCGGATCCGACGGCAACCGCCTCCGCGCGGGCGGATGCGGTCGAGGAAGCGCCCGTCGAAGAAGGTTCTGACGAATCGGGGGAGATTCGTTAATCCCCTAAAATATTTTTATGAAATCCTGCTCATTTAAGCAGGATTTCTTTTTTTTGACGCGAATAGTCATCATAAGTGGTTCAAAGTGGGGCAAAGTGGTGGAAGATGGAGGAGGTGTGGGGGCGCATGTTTTTAGGGGAATACCAACATTCGATCGACGACAAAGGCCGAATCATTATTCCCGCTAAATTCCGCGAATCCCTCGGCACGGAGTTCATCGTCACCCGCGGCTTGGACAACTGCTTGTTCGTCTACCCCCGCGAGGAATGGAACCTCTTGGAACAGAAGATGAAGTCGCTGCCTTCGATGGCGGCGAACGCGCGGGCGTTCTCGCGCTTGCTCTTCGCCGGCGCGTCCGAATGCGAGTGGGACAAACAGGGAAGGGTAAACGTGCCGAATCACCTGCGCGATTATGCCAAGCTTGACAAAGATTGTACGATTATCGGCGTCTCCTCCCGCGTGGAGATCTGGGACAAGGCGACTTGGGAAGCTTACAGCAAGCAGTCCCAAGATTCGTTCAACGAGATTGCCGAGAAGCTGGTCGATTTCGACTTTAACTTCTAAGCCGGAACCGGCCGCACGACGAGCGTTCACAAATTCCTTGCAGCATAGACAAAAATCAGAAAGACCCCGAGAGGTTGCCGGGAGGGCATACGCGTGTTTCACCACATTACCGTGCTCAAAGAGGAAGCGGTCGACGGACTCAACATCAAAGAAGACGGCATCTATGTCGATTGTACGCTCGGCGGGGCCGGCCACAGCGAAGCGATCGCTTCGCGGCTCGGACCGCGGGGAAGGCTGATCGGACTGGACCAGGACGATACCGCCCTCGCGCATGCGCGGGAGCGACTCGCGCCTTACGGCGCGGTCGTGACGCTGGTGAAAAGCAACTTTCGGCGCCTCGCCGAGGCGCTCCGGGAAGCCGGCGCGACCGGCGAGGACGGAGCGCCACAGGTGGACGGCGTGCTGTTCGACCTGGGCGTATCCAGCCCGCAGCTCGACGAAGCCGACCGCGGCTTCAGCTACAACCACGACGCCGAGCTCGACATGCGGATGGACCAGAGCCAGCGCTTGTCCGCGAAGGAGATCGTGAACGAATGGGACGAGCAAGAGCTCGCCCGCATCTTCCGCGACTACGGGGAAGAGAAGTTCGCCCGCAAGATCGCCCGCCAGATCGTCGCAGCCAGACAAAAGGCGCCGATCGAGAAGACCGGCGAGCTGGCGGAGCTGATCAAGTCCGCCATCCCGGCGGCGGCGAGACGCACCGGCGGCCATCCCGCCAAGCGGACGTTCCAGGCGATCCGCATCGCCGTGAACGACGAGCTCGGCGCGTTCCAGGACGCGCTGAATCAGGCGATCGAGGTCGTCCGTCCGGGCGGCCGCATCGCGGTCATCACGTTCCATTCGCTCGAAGACCGGATCTGCAAGCTGACGTTCGCGAAGGAAGTCGCCACCTGCCGCTGCCCGCCGGACTTTCCGGTGTGCGTCTGCGGCGGCGGAGACGGACGCCTGCGGCTCACGCCGCGCAAGCCGATCCTGCCGTCCGAACGGGAGCTCGAAGAGAACAACCGAGCCCGTTCCGCCAAGCTGCGCATCGCCGAGAGACTGTAGAGAGAACGTAAAGAGATATTAAAGAAGCAACTGTCGCATAGCACAACCACGTCAAGGGGGAGAGAACGAAGATGCAGTATTATGGAAACCTCGCGCTTCGCGAGGAGCGTAAGCCGGAGAAGCAGCCGCAGCAGCGGGGCCCGGCTCCTTCCCGCCAGTCTCCCCAGCCGCGCCGCCGCCATCTGCCGGTCGGGGAGAAGCTGATCTATCTGTTCACGGTGGCGCTGCTCGTAGGCGTAACCGGCCTCGTCATCTACCGTTCGGCGGGACTCTACGAGATGAATCGCGAGATTCAGAAGATGACCGGCGAATACGAGCAGGCCGTCGACCAATCCAGAGAGCTGCAACGCGAAGTGGACCGGCTGATGGATCCCGCGGAGATCGCGAGAAAGGCGCAAAAGCTAGGTTTGCAGAAGCTCGATCAGCAACCGATTACGTTGTCGGCCGACAAGGATCAAACGGCTTCCCAAACGAAGCCCTAACGTCTGATAGAAGGTGATGGGCGATGACGAAGAGAATCAAACTGCGTACGTTGTTAATGGGAGGGTTCCTAACCCTCCTTTTTGTCGGTTTATGGGGGCGGGTCTATTGGGTGCAAGTCGCGAACGCCGCCTTCTGGGAGAAGCAGGCGCGTACGACCTGGATGACGACCAAGACGCTGCCGCAGGAACGCGGCACGATCACGGACCGGTCCGGGAACGTGCTGGCCGCCGGCGCATCCGCCTTCACCTTGGCCGTTAATCCCAAGCTCATTCACGAGCTGGACGAGAAGAATCCCGAGTGGAAGCTGCGGGATCAGATCGTCTCCAAGATCCATAACGTCCTGGGCAAACCGGAGGACGAAATCCGGCAGAGCCTCGACGCCAAAAAGGAAAACGGCGATTATCTGGTTCAAAAGGAGATCCGCCCCGAAGGCTGGAAGATGGACAAGGCGGTCGCCGACCGCTTCAAAGCGTTCGTTAAAACGCTGCAGGATCAGACCGGCAAGAAAAACGTCGGCATCATCCTCGCGGAGGATCAGAAGAGGTATTATCCGAACGGATCGCTGGCCTCTCAAATTCTCGGCTACGAGAACAAAGACAACGAGGCGATCATGGGACTCGAGCGGTCGCTTAACGACCAGTTGGAAGGCTCGGCGGGCAAGATTACGTACGAGAAGGACGGCAAACGCACGCAGCTGCCGGACGGCAAGGTCGAAGCGACGCAGCCGGTCGACGGCAAAAACGTCAAGCTGACGATCGACAGGGACATCCAGTATTACATGGAACAGGCCATGCGCGAAGCGTACGAGAAGTATCATCCGGTCAGCATGACGGCCATCGCGGCCGATCCGAAGACGATGGATATTCTGGGCATGGTGAGCTTGCCGGACTTCGACCCGAACCATTACTGGCTGTACAAGGATCAGTCCGCCTTCAAGAACAACGCGGTCCAGTCGGTCTACGAGCCCGGTTCCACCTTCAAGATCGTGACGCTGGCGGCCGCGGTGCAGGAAGGGCTGTTCGATCCGAACGACCATTACATGTCGGGCAGCATCTCGATCTCGAGCAAGGACAAGCCGATCCGCGACGTCAAGCGGGGCGGCTGGGGCAATATCAGCTACCTGGACGGGCTCAAGCATTCGAGCAACGTGGCGTTCGTCAAGCTCGGATACGAGAAGCTGGGCAAGGAGAAGTTCCGTCAATACATTACCAACTTCGGCTTCTCGCAGAAAACGGGCATCGATCTGCCGGGCGAAGTGCTCGGCAACACGAGAATGAGCGCGAACCGCGACCTCGCGGCGGCGACGTTCGGACAGGCGGTCACCGTGACGCCGATCCAGCAGGTCGCGGCGGTGGCGGCGGTGGCGAACGGCGGCAAGCTCATGGTGCCGCATATCGTCAAGGAGATCTCGGATCCGAACACGGGAGAGAAGCAGGTGTTCGAACCGAAGATGGTCCGGCAGGTCATCTCCGAGGAGACGTCCCGCAAGGTTGGGGAGTATCTGGAACAGGTCGTCAGCGACCAGAATATCGGCACGGGGAAGTCCGCCTACATCCCGGGTTACCGCATCGCCGGCAAGACGGGGACGGCGCAGACGGTCGTCGGCAAAGACTATTCGACCGACCGGTTCGTCGTCTCCTTCATCGGCTACGCGCCGGTCGAGGATCCGAAGATCGTGCTCTATGTGCTCGTCGACCAGCCGCAGGACGATCTGGCGGGCGGCGGCAAGACGGTAGGACCGATCTTCAAGCAGATCATGGAGCAGTCGCTGAAGCATATGGGCATTCTGCCTAAGCTGACGCAGGAGGAAGCGAAGCAGCAGCAAGAGGAGACGAAGAGCGACGCGCCGGTGACGGCGAAGGTGCCGGACGTCTCCGGCGACGCGACGACGACGGCGAAAACGAAGCTCGCGTCGGGCGGCTTCGAGGCCGTCGTGCTCGGTAAGGGCGCGAAGGTGCTGGGCCAGCTGCCGGAAGCGGGGAGCGTGCTCCCGACCTCCCAGCAGGTCTATCTGCTCACCGAGAAGACGCTGGACAACGTGCCGAGCCTCAAGGGTCTCGCGCTGCGGGATGCGCTCGAGATGTGCGCGCTGCTCGGCGGCGCCTGCACCGTGCAGGGCGAAGGCTATGTGACCGCCCAGCACGCCGAACGGACGAACGGCAAGCTGACCATCGCGCTGACGCTGGCGCCTCCGCTCTCGGCCCAGGATGCGTCGGCGTCGGACGACCCCGGCGCGACGCCGCCTTCGGGCACGCAGACTCCGCCGCCTGCCGGCAGTCCTCCGCCCGGCTAAACGGCGCGGGAGGACCGCCGAACGGCGGCCGCCGCTAGGCGTACAGCCCCAGGCTTGTTCTAACCCCCTTCGTCCCGGAATAGCTTGGGAGTAACACTCCGACGTTCCGGGGGAGGGGGTTATCTCGTGAAAATCTCGCAAGTCACCGTGCGCAGGCGCCTGTTTTTTGCGCTCGTCGCGGTGTTTGTCGCTTTTCTGGCGCTCGTCATCAGGCTGGGCTACGTCCAGCTGTTCAAAGGCGGCGAGCTGGCCAAGCAGGCCGAAGACTCCTGGCGGCGCAACATCCCGTTCGAAGCGAACCGCGGCACGATTACCGACCGCAACGGCGTGAAGCTGGCCTACAACATCAGTTCGCCCACCGTGTACGCGGTGCCGGCGCAGGTGAAGGACAAGGCGGAGGCCGCCCGGCAGCTGGCTCCCCTGCTCGGCATGACCGAGGAGAAGCTGAACGCCCTGCTCAAGAAGAAGGAGAGCAGCGTGAAGCTCTGGCCGGGCGGTCGGAAGATCACGGCCGAGCTGGCGCAGCAGATCGTCGATCTCGCCCTCCCCGGCATCTATGTCGCGGGCGACAACAAGCGTTATTATCCGTTCGGCGAGCTGGCCGCCCAAGTGCTGGGCATCACCGGCTACGACGGCGGACTGACCGGCGTCGAGAAGAAGTACGACAGCCAGCTCTCCGGCGTCCCGGGCAGCCTGTCGTTCCTGACCGATGCGGCCGGCCGGCAGATGCCGAATTCGAACGAAGCGTATCAAGCGCCGAAGGACGGGCTCACTTTGCAATTGACGATCGACCAGTCGATCCAGTCGATCGTGGAGCGGGAGCTCGATCAGGCGATGCTCAAATACCAGCCCGATCACGTCATCGCGATCGCGATGGACCCGTCCTCCGGCGAGATTCTCGCCATGGGGAGCCGGCCGTCGTTCCAGCCCGACAAGTACCAGGAAGTCGACCCGCAGGTCTACAACCGAAACCTGCCGATCTGGATGACGTACGAGCCCGGATCGACCTTCAAGATCATTACGCTGTCCGCCGCGCTGCAGGAAGGCAAGGTGGACCTGAAGAACGAGCATTTCTACGATCCCGGCTACGTCGACGTAGCGGGCGCCAAGCTCCGCTGCTGGAAGAAGGGCGGCCACGGCAGCCAGTCGTTCCTCGAGGTCGTGGAAAATTCCTGCAACCCGGGCTTCGTGGCGCTCGGCCAGCGGCTCGGCAAGGATAAGCTGTTCGACTACATCAAGGCGTTCGGCTTCGGCAAGCGGACCGGCATCGACCTGGAAGGCGAGGAGAACGGCATTATGTTCAAGCCGTCCCGCGTCGGTCCGGTCGAGCTGGCCACGACGGCGTTCGGGCAAGGGGTATCGGTGACGCCGATCCAGCAGATCACGGCGGTGGCCGCCGCTATTAACGGAGGAAAGCTGTTCAAGCCGCATGTCGCGAAGGCCTGGGTGCAGCCGGAGACCGGCGAGGTGCGCGAGGCGGTGCAGCCCGAGCTGGTCCGGCAGGTCATCTCGCCCGAGACGTCCAAGCAGTTGCGGGAGGCGCTCGAGAGCGTCGTCGCCCAAGGGACGGGGGGCAACGCCTTCCTCGACGGCTACCGGGTCGGCGGCAAGACGGGGACCGCGCAGAAGGTCGTGAACGGCGTCTACTCCGCGAGCGAGCATATCGTCTCGTTCATCGGCTTCGCGCCGGCGGACGATCCGAAGCTCGTCGTCTACGTCGCCGTAGACAATCCCCAAGGCATCCAGTTCGGCGGCGTCGTCGCGGCGCCGATCGTCCGGAACATTATGGCGGACGCGCTGCCGCATCTCGGGGTCGCCCCTCGCGCCAAGCAATTGAACAAGGAATACAAGTACGGCGAGGTGCCGATGGTGACGGTGCCGAACGTGGTCGGCAAGACGGTGTCGGACTTGTACGAAGATATGAACATGAACTTCCAGCTGACCGCTTCGGGCAAAGGCCAGACCGTCTTGCGCCAAGCGCCGGCGGCCGGCGAGCGCGTGCTGAAGGGCTCGACCATCCGCATCTATCTCGGCGACGAGAACGGCGGCGCCGACGCCAAGAAGAACGGGAATTGAAGGGGATCTTCCGGCGCGGAGCGGCAGGAAAGCCGCTTCGCGCCAGCGTTGTCCTGACATGACTGGCAAGATGTGGCGGAGCGACCAATTCGAACATTAGCATTTTCAAAGAAACGGGGCCTTTCTCTTGTAAGGGGGAGGGCATTGGTCGATAATGGAGAATGAAATTGCCGAAGGAGGCCGATTACACGATGCAACTACATAAGCTTTGCGAAAACTTGCTGGTCTATCGCACGATCGGCGAGATCCATAGGGAGATCACGGGGCTCGAGGCCGATTCCCGCGCCGTGCTGCCTGGGCAGCTGTTCTTCTGCCTGCCCGGCCATACGGTGGACGGGCACGACTACGCGCCCCAGGCCGCGGAGAAAGGGGCCGCCGCGCTCGTGACGAACCGGGAGCTGCCGCTGCCGGTCGCCCAGATCGTCGTGCCGGACGTCCGGCAGGCGCTCGCCGTGCTGGCGGACGCCTACTACGAACATCCGTCGCACCGGCTGCGTCCGATCGGCGTCACCGGCACGAACGGCAAGACGACGACGACGTACCTCGTCGAACGGATCCTGGCCGACGCGGGCATCGCGCCGGGCGTGATCGGTACGATCGAAGCCCGGTTCGACGGCCGAAGCCTGCCGATGTCCGGCACGACGCCGGACGTCCTCGGGCTGCAGCGGCTGTTCGCCCAGATGGTCGAAGCCGGCACGGAGCGGGCGGTCATCGAGGTCAGCTCGCACGCGCTGGAGCAGGGACGCGTGAAGGGGACGCGGTTCCGCACGGCGATCTTCACGAACCTGACCCAAGATCATCTGGACTATCACGGCACGATGGAAGCCTACGCCGAAGCGAAGGGTCTCTTCTTCTCCCGGCTCGGCAACGCCTACGCGGCGGATCCGCGGGAACGCGCGTACGCGGTGCTGAACGCGGACGACGACGCCTCGGCGAAGTACGCGAAGCTGACCGCCGCCGAAGTCGTCACCTACGGCGTCGAGCGCGACGCGCACGTCCGCGCGACGAACGTGCGGATCACGTCCCGCGGGACGTCCTTCCGCGTCGATACGTTCCGCGGCAGCCGCGACGTTGAACTCCGGATGGTCGGCAAGTTCAACGTCTACAACGCGCTCGCCGCCTTGGCGGCCGCGCTCTGCGAGGGCATCGCCCTGGGGGCGGCGGTCCACAGCCTGGAGGAGACGCCCGGCGTGCCCGGACGGGTCGAAGCCGTCGACGAGAGCCAGCCTTACGCGGTCATCGTCGACTACGCGCATACGCCGGACGGGCTCGACAACGTGCTGCGCACCGTGCGGGAGATCGCGGAGGGCCGCGTCATCTGCGTGTTCGGCTGCGGCGGCGACCGCGACCGGACGAAGCGGCCGATCATGGGCCGGATCGCCGCCGGGTGGGCCGACGTAGTGATCGCTACGAGCGACAATCCCCGCACCGAAGATCCGGCGGCGATCCTTCGCGATATCGAAGCGGGATTGCGCGAGGCCGATCCTGCGGGAGGCCGCTATACGCTGGAGCCCGACAGGCGCGCCGCGATCCAAAAAGCGGTTGAAATGGCAAGCCCGGGGGATGTAGTATTGATAGCGGGAAAAGGCCATGAAACCTATCAAATCATCGGCGGCGTCACGCACGACTTCGACGACCGCCTCGAGGCGCGAGCCGCCGTAAGGAGCCGGATGCAGTGATTCAAGCGACGCTAAAGGAAGTTGCCGCCTGGTGCGGAGCCGCCGGCATCTCGGCGCAGGACGCGGACGCCGCGGGCGCGCTGCGCATCGCGGGCGTGTCGACCGATTCGCGGTCGATCGCGCCCGGCCGGCTGTTCGTGCCGCTCGCGGGCGACCGCTTCGACGGGCACGACTATCTGGCGACGGCGGAGCGGGCCGGCGCGGCCGCCGCGCTCTGGCAGCAGGACCGTCCGGCGCCGAAGACGGCGCTGCCCCTGCTGCGCGTGGCGGACACGCTCGCGGCGCTGCAAGCGCTGGCGGCCGGCTATCTCGCCGCCTGGAAGCCCCGGGTGGTGGGCGTGACCGGCAGCAACGGCAAGACCACGACCAAGGATCTGATTGCCTCGGTCTTGGCGACGACTTACAAGGTCGCCAAGACCGAAGGCAACTTCAATAATCATATCGGCCTGCCGCTAACCATCTTGGGCGCGGATCCCGGGACGGAAGCGCTCGTGCTCGAGATGGGCATGAGCGGGCGCGGCGAGATCTCGCTGCTCTCGCGTTTGACCGGGCCGGATGCCGCCGTCATCACGAACGTCGGCGAGTCGCATCTGCTGCAGCTGGGATCGCGGCGCAACATCGCGCGCGCCAAGCTGGAGATCGCCGAAGGGCTGAAGCCGGGCGGCACGCTCGTCTATTACGGCGACGAGCCGCTGCTGCGGGAAGAGCTCGCCGCGCTGGCCCGGCCGGCGGCGGACCTGCGCACCGTCACGTTCGGCGAGCGGGAAGGGGACGACCTGCGCGCCGAGCGGATCGCAGTGCGTCCCGACGGCGTCTCGTTCGCGCTCGCGGGCGAGCCCGCGGGCGCCGCGTACGCGCTGCCGATCCCCGGACGGCACAACGCGGTCAACGCGCTCGCGGCCATCGCGATCGGGAGGTTGTTCGGCGTGGCCGAGGACCGGATCGCGGAAGGGCTGCGCGCGGCGAAGATGACCGGCATGCGCATCGAGCGGACGGCCGCCTGGAACGGCGCGCTCGTCCTGAACGACGCGTACAACGCCAGCCCCACCTCGATGCGGGCGGCGATCGGTCTCGTCGCGCAGCTGACGGGGTTCCGCCGCAAGTGGCTCGTCCTCGGCGACATGCTGGAGCTCGGGCCCGACGAAGCCGCCTTCCACGCGGACATCGGCCGAGAGCTGTCGACGGACAAGGCGGACGGCCTCTTCGCGTTCGGACCGCTGTCCGCGTTGGCGGCCGCGGAGGCGAAGCGGCGGCTGCCCGACGGCGCCGTCCTTCATTTCGCCGACAAGCGCGAACTGGCCGACGCGCTCCTCGCGCGGCTAGCGCCGGAAGACCTGGTGCTGGTGAAGGCGTCGCGGGGCATGCGCATGGAAGAGGTCGTGCAACGTCTGCGACAAGGGACGGGGGGAGACTAACGTGGACTACGCTTCGACATTATGGACGCTGGGCGTCTCGTTCGTCCTGGCCGCGCTGCTCGGACCGCTGTTCATCCCGCTGCTGCGCAGGCTGAAGTTCGGGCAGCAGGTGCGGGTGGAAGGGCCGCAATCGCATTTGAAGAAAACCGGAACGCCGACGATGGGCGGGATCATCATCCTGCTCGCGCTGACGCTGGCCTTCCTGAAGTTCTCCGACCGGGGCCCCGAATTCTGGGCGCTGCTGATCGCGTGCCTCGGCTTCGGCCTCGTCGGCTTCCTGGACGACTATATCAAGATCGCCCTGAAGCGCTCGCTGGGCCTCACGGCCAAGCAGAAGCTGTTCGGGCAGCTGCTCTTTTCCATCCTGTTCTGCGTCATGCTGTATCGGATGGGTCACGGCACGACGGTCGGGATGCCGGGCACGCACTGGTCGGTCGACCTCGGATGGGGCTATTATCTGTTCGTCGTCATTATCTTTTTCGCGTCGAGCAACGCGGTCAACTTCACCGACGGGCTGGACGGCCTTCTGTCCGGGACAAGCGCCCTGGCGTTCGGGGCGTTCACCTTCATCGCGCTGCAGGCGACGCAGCAGCAGTCCGCGATCTTCTCCGCGGCGATGATCGGCGCGGTGCTGGGGTTCCTCGTGTACAACGCGCATCCCGCGAAGGTATTCATGGGCGACTCCGGTTCGCTCGGCATCGGCGGGGGGCTCGCGGCCGTCGCGATCCTGACCAAGACGGAGCTATTGCTCGTCGTCATCGGCGGCGTGTTCGTCCTCGAGATGCTGTCCGTCATCATCCAAGTCGCCTCGTTTAAGACGAGAGGCAAGCGGGTATTCAAAATGAGTCCGATTCACCATCACTTCGAATTGTCCGGCTGGTCCGAATGGCGCGTCGTCACCACGTTCTGGCTGGCGGGCCTCGTGCTGGCGGGCGTCGGCCTGATCTTGTATAAGGGGATATATCGCCTATGAAGCCATTGCACGAATACGAAGATCGGCACGTCGTCATCCTGGGCCTGGCGCGCAGCGGCGTCGCGGCCGCCAAGCTGTTCCACGGCGCCGGCGCGCGCGTCGTCGCGAACGATCGCAAAGAGCGGGAGCAGTGTCCCGAAGCCTCGGAGCTCGAGGCTTTGGGCATTTCTGTTGTATGCGGCGGACATCCGGAAGGCCTGGTGACGTCCGAGACGGCGCTGCTGGTCAAAAATCCGGGCATCCCCTATTCGGCGGAGCCGATCGTAAGGGCGGCCGCGCTCGGCGTAGAGATCGTCACCGAGGTCGAGGTGGCCGGACGGCTGTCCCCGGCCCCGATCGTCGGCATCACCGGTTCCAACGGGAAAACGACGACGACGACGTGGACGGGGGAGCTGCTGGCGGCGGCGGGACTGTCCCCGCTCGTGGCCGGCAATATCGGCCGTCCGCTGTGCGACGCGGCGCAGGAAGTGTCGCCCCGAGGGTGGCTGGTCGCGGAGCTGTCGAGCTTCCAGCTGAAGGGAACGTCGGACTTCCATCCGCGCATCGCATGCTTACTCAACGTGGCCGAGACGCATCTCGATTATCACGGCACGATGGAGGACTACGTTAGCTCCAAGGCGAAGCTGTTCGCCAATCTGACGCCGGACGATACGGCCGTCTACAATGCCGACGATGCCGCGTGCGTCCGGATCGCGGAAGCGTCCGGCGCCCGGCTGCGGCCGTTCTCGCTCGCGCGGCGGCTTGCGGCGGGGGTGTCGGTCGAGCCGCCTTATCCGGCTGCGGGAGCGGAGGAGAACGGCGCGGAGGCCGAACGCTGGATCGTCTCGCGGACGGAGGCGGGGGAGGAGACGCGCATCGTCCGCGCGGACCGTCTCGGCATCCCCGGCCGGCACAACTGCGCCAACGCGTTGGCGGCGGTCGCGATCGCGCTGGCTGCGGGCGCCGCGCCGTCCGCGCTCGTCCGCCCGCTGGAGGAATTCCGCGGCGTCGAGCACCGGCTGGAGTTCGTCGGGACGTTCCGCGGCGTCCGGTACTACAACGACTCGAAGGCGACCAACCCGACCGCGACCGTCATGTCGGTGTCTTCGCTGCCGTCGCCGCTCGTGCTGATCGCCGGCGGTCTCGACCGCGGTTCCGACTACATGGAGCTGCTGCCGACGTTCCGCGAGCGGCTGAAGGGGGTCGTCGCCCTCGGCGAGACGCGGGAGAAGATTCGGCGCGTCGCGGAAGCGGCCGGTTTAACGGCCGTCAAACTCGTCGAACCTGAGGAGGATGCCGCCGTTACGCTTCGCCGGGCCGTAGAGGAAGCAGCCGCGCTGGCCGAACCGGGAGACACCGTGCTCCTGTCTCCGGCTTGCGCGAGCTGGGACATGTTTCCATCCTATGAGGTCAGGGGTCGCATTTTTAAAGAATCGGCGCATACGTTGTAAGAAGGGGGCCTGTCCCCACTTCTTCAGTCACGTGAGGTGTCCGGTTCATGGCCAAATCCCGTTCCGCTCCCGATATCTGGATGATCGTGGCGACGATCGGCATCCTGGCGATCGGCGTAATCATGGTATACAGCGCCAGCGCCGTCGCCGCGTTCCACGACTACGGCGACAAATTCTATTACGTCAAGCGGCAGCTGCTGTTCGCGGCGCTGGGCGTCGCCGCGATGTTCGTCACGATGAACGTGGACTACGACCGCTTCCGCAAGTGGGCGCTGCCCGGATTACTCATCTGCTTCGGCCTGCTGCTGCTGGTGCTCGTCCCGGGCATCGGCAACGTCCGGGGCGGAGCGCGCAGCTGGCTCGGCATCGGAAGCTTCGGCATCCAGCCGTCCGAATTCATGAAGCTGGCGATGATCCTGTTCCTCGCCCGCTACCTGACCGAGCGCCAGGAACGGCTCGTCTCGTTCACTTCCGGACTGCTGCCGCCGCTGGCCATCCTCGGGAGCGCGTTCGGACTGATCATGCTGCAGCCGGACCTCGGCACCGGCGCGGTGATGCTCGGCGCCTCGCTGCTGGTCATCTACGTGGCGGGCGCCAGGCTCTCCCATCTCGGCGGCTTGGCGCTGCTCGGCGTGGCCGGCTTCGTCGGCCTGATCGCCGCCGCGCCTTACCGGCTGCTGCGGATCACGACCTTCCTCGATCCCTGGAAGGATCCGCTGGGCGCGGGCTACCAATCGATTCAATCGCTCTACGCGATCGGACCGGGGGGGCTCGTGGGACTGGGGCTCGGCATGAGCCGGCAGAAATACAATTACTTGCCCGAACCGCAGACGGACTTCATCTTCTCGATCCTCGCGGAGGAGCTCGGCTTCATCGGCGGGACGCTGCTGCTGCTCTTGTTCCTCCTGCTGATCTGGCGGGGGATGCGGGTGGCCATCACGATCTCCGATCCGTTCGGAAGCTTCCTCGCGGCGGGGATCGTCGGCATCGTCGCGGTTCAGGTGCTGATCAATATCGGCGTCGTCATCGGCCTTATGCCGGTGACGGGCATCACGCTGCCGCTGGTCAGCTACGGGGGCTCGTCCCTCACGCTGCTCTTGACGGCGCTAGGCATTTTGCTTAATTTATCCCGATATTCGAGGTGACGCATATGCGCATTGTGTTGACCGGCGGTGGCACCGGCGGGCATATCTATCCCGCGCTTGCCATCGGGCGCGAGGCGCAGCGCCGGCAGCCGGAGACTACGCTGCTCTACATCGGCACAAAGCGCGGCCTGGAGAGCAAGATCGTGCCCCAGCAGGGGGTGCGTTTCGAAAGCATCGACATTACCGGTTTCCGCCGGTCTTTGTCCATGGAGAACGTCAAGACCGTCATGCGCTTCATTCAGGGCGTGCGGCGCTCGAAGGCGCTGCTGCGCGCGTTCCGGCCGGACGCCGTCGTCGGCACGGGCGGCTACGTGTGCGGCCCGGTCGTCTACGCGGCCGCGAAGCTGGGCATCCCGACGCTCATTCACGAGCAGAACGTCATACCCGGTCTGACGAACAAGTTCCTCAGCCGGTACGCGGACGGCATCGCCGTCAGCTTCGCGGATTCCAAGCCGCACTTCGCCCGCGCGCGGAACGTGATTCATGCGGGCAACCCGTGCGCGAGCGCCGTCGTCGACGCCGATCCCGCGAAGGGCTACGCCTCGCTGGGCTTGCGGACCGGCACGAAGTTCGTGCTCGCCGTCGGCGGCAGCCGCGGCGCGCAGGCGCTGAACCACGCGATCGCGGAGATGGCCCCCAGGCTGTCGGGCATGCCGGACGTGCACTTCGTCTTCGTCACGGGAGAGCGGTATTACGAGGAGACGCAGGCGAGGATGAAGTCGCTGCCCGCCACGGACGCCGACCGGGTGCACGTCGTGTCCTACTTGCACAACATGCCGGAGGTGCTGGCCGCGGCCTCGCTCGTCGTCAGCCGCGCGGGCGCGTCGTCGCTCGCCGAGATTACGGCGCTGGGCGTGCCGGCCATCCTCGTGCCCTCGCCGAACGTGACGAACAACCATCAGCAGCCCAACGCGGAGAGTCTGGCCGCGTGCGGCGGAGGCGAGATGATCCTCGAGCGAGATCTGACCGGCGATCTGCTGTACGAACGGATCGCGGCGATCATGGGAGACGACGCCCGCCGCCGCGAGATGGCGGCGGCGTCCCGGCGTCTGGGCATGCCCGAGGCGGCGGCGACGATCTGCTTCCAGCTCGAAGCGCTGGTCCGCCGTCGTTGAAGGCGATCCGGACGTTCGGAATCTTCGAACGTGAGAGAACGACAACGGGCGGCCGGCCGGCGGAATCCGCTTGCGCCGCCGCCCGATTCAAGCTTGGCTGCTGGGCGTTTGTCACCACGCCTGCGGACGCGACATAAGATACTACGTGATCGCGACGGACGAACGGGCGCATGGCGACATGGCATCCCCGGCAGCCCCGAAGAGAACGGGCAAGGAGGAACAATCATGCAGCAGTTGATCGCGGACCTGGAGAGAACCCCAATCGGAAGCGTGACGTACGGCGAGTCTCTCGCCAAGCATACGACTTGGAAGATCGGCGGGCCCGCGGACCTATTCATCGTTCCGAATACCCGGGAGGAACTGTCGGCGGCGCTTCAGGCGCTCTACCGGCACGGCGTGCCTTGGACGGTGCTCGGCCGCGGCTCGAATACGCTCGTATCCGACAAAGGCGTCCGCGGCGCCGTCATCAAGCTCGGCGGCGGATTCGACGAAGTCGGGTTCGATGGCGGACTCGTCACGGCGGGCGCTTCCTATTCCTTCATCAAGCTGTCGGTCATGGCGGGCAAGGAAGGACTCACCGGCCTGGAATTCGCGGGAGGGATTCCGGGAACGGTGGGCGGAGCCGTCTACATGAACGCCGGCGCGCACCATTCGGACGTATCGCGCATCTTCAAGTCAGCCGACATCGTCTGGGAAGACGGAACGTGCGGCACGTACGGAAAGGAACAGATGAACTTCGGCTACCGGCATTCGATTCTGCACGACCGCAAAGGCATCGTGACGGAAGCGGCGTTCGATCTGGTCCCAGGGGACCGCAAGGAGATCGCGGCCATGCTCGCTTCCTACAAGGATCGCAGGCTGCGCACGCAGCCGCTCCAGGCGGCGTGCGCCGGCAGCGTGTTCCGCAATCCGCCGAACGATCATGCGGCGCGCCTGATCGAAGCCGCCGGGCTCAAGGGAGCCCGGGAAGGCGGGGCCGAAGTGTCCCTTCTGCATGCCAACTTTATCGTCAACCAGGGCGGTGCGACGGCTGAGGACGTGCTTACGCTCATGCGTCGGGTTCAGCGAACCGTCGAGGACCAGTTTAACATTCGATTGGTGCCGGAGGTTCTCCTGATGGGCGAGCGGTAATCCGGAGGTGAACCCCCTTGGACAAATTGGTGATTGAAGGCGGAAAGCCGCTTTCGGGCACCATACGCATCCACGGAGCCAAGAACGCCGCATTGCCGATTCTGGCCGCCAGCTTGCTGGCGCAAGGGACGGTAACGATTCGCAACGTACCCCAACTGCTCGATATCGAAGTGATGCTGGACATTCTTAGCGACCTCGGCTGCGAGACGCGCCACGAACACGGCGTCGTCACCGTAGACAGCAAGGTTGCCTCGTCTTCGCACGTGCCGGAAAGCCTCATGCGCCTCATGCGCTCGTCCGTCTTCCTGATGGGCCCGCTGCTGGCGCGCTTCGGCGAAGTTCACGTCTACCAGCCCGGCGGCTGCGCGATCGGCGAACGGAAGATCGATCTGCACCTGCGGGGGCTTGCGGCGCTCGGCGCGGAGATCGAGGAGAAGGGCAGCCGCATCGTCTGCCGCGCGCATCAGCTCAAGGGCGCGGAGATTATCCTGGACTTTCCTAGCGTCGGGGCGACCGAGAACATCATGATGGCCGCCGTGCACGCGCAAGGACGGACGACGATCGTCGGGGCCGCGCGCGAGCCGGAGATTCAGGATCTCCAAGCGTTCTTGAACCAGATGGGCGCCCAGGTCCGCGGCGCGGGCACCGACACGATCACCATCGACGGCGTGCAGACGCTGTCGGGATGCGACTTCGAGATCATCCCGGATCGGATCGTGACCGGCACGGTGATGGTGGCGGCCGCCGCGACGAGAGGCGAAGTGACGCTCGAAGGCGCGCAGCCCGCGCATCTGACGTCGCTCATCCACGTGCTCCGGCGGGCCGGTGTTCAAATCGAGGTAAGTAATGGTATAATGAAAGTTGGCGCTACCGCCCGTCCGCGGGCGGTCGATCGCGTCGTGACCTCGCCTTATCCGGCGTTCCCGACCGATCTTCAAGCACAGCTCATGATTCTGCTCTCGCTGGCCGACGGCGTCAGCGTCATCAAAGAAACGGTATTCGAAGGCCGCTTCAAGCATGTGGACGAATTGTGCCGCATGGGCGCGGATATCCGAATCGATCTGAACACCGCGTTCGTGCGCGGCGTTCAGAAGCTCTACGGCACGACCGTGGAAGCGACCGACCTGCGGGCCGGCGCCGCGCTCGTCATTGCCGGCCTTGCCGCGCATGGGCGCACCGTCGTGGAGCAAGTTCATCATATCGATCGGGGCTATGACCGGATCGAGCAGATGTTCAGTCAACTGGGCGGTCAGGTCACGCGCCGTCCCGACGACCGGATCGTAACGGGCAAGATCAGGTAAAGCCTATCCCCGTGGCAGCGGCAGATCCGCAGCGGGGACCTTTTTTGCGTAGCGTGCGGACAAGCCTCTATTAACGCCGGGCTTAGAAGGAGAGGTGGACGGAATGACAGAGCGGATTCCCGCGATCAAGCGGGAGCCTGCGGAGCGGCGCCGCGGCGGCAAGCTGCTGTGGATCGTCATCGCGCTGTTCGTTATCGTGCTGGTCGTGCTCTTTTTCCGGTCCTCCCTGTCCCGCATCACCGACATCGAAGTGACGGGCAACGCGTATGCCACCAGGGCGGAGATCGAACAGGCGCTCGGCGTGCAGGCGGGAGACTCGTTCTTCTCCCCCAGCGCCAAGACGCTCGAACGCCGCGTCGAGCAGCTCCAGTCGGTTCATCTCGCGCAGGCGAAAAAGCGGTTCCCGGGCAAGCTGACGATCGAAGTCCAGGAATACGCCCCGGTGGCCGTCGAGCTGGACGGATCGGGCAAGCTCGGCCTCGTGCTGGAGAACGGCCTGGTCCTCCCCGCCAAGGAAGGGACCGCGCTGCCGAACAAGCCGGTGCTGGCGGGCTGGAAGGCGGACGATCCGCAGCGCCTGGCCTTGTGCCAGGTGCTCGGGAAGATCCAGGAAGGCCAGCTGAGCGACCTGTCGCAGATCTCGCCGGACCCGTCGAAGGCTTATCCGGACCGGATCAAGCTGTATACGCGCTCGCGTTTCGAGGTCATCACGACGGTCGGCAAGCTGGGAGAAAAGATCCCGATTCTGAACGAGTTGGTAGAGAACCGGGAGCCGGGCCAGGTCGTCATGCTGGATTCGGACACCTATCGGCCTTATTCAGCACAAAATGCCTCGTAGAACGGCGCGGAAGGCTGTAAACATAAGGAAAAGGACTCTACTCAAGCCGTCCAATCAATGCTAGAATTTGGCTTATCGGCTGGGAGATCCGCACGAGCGACGATCGGTTTCGAACGAGAATCGCCGGCATCGTTTTTGAGATTCGAACCCGTTTTTGACGCGCGCGATTGGAAAATTTTACGAAGCGCGGAACGTCAAAAATTTTGTAGAAAAAAGAGGGAAAAGCGCGCTGATGTTGAATATGTAGAGGAAGCATCCCTTTACGCAGCATTTTTCATCGACCAATGGGAGGTGCCACCGGTTGAGTAGCAACGACCTCATCGTCAGCCTGGACATCGGAACTTCTAAGGTTCGGGTGATTATCGGGGAAATTAGCAACGGGGCCATTAATATCATTGGCGTCGGTTCGGCGGATTCCGATGGCATCCGCAAAGGCGCCATTGTCGATATCGATCAGACCGTTCAATCCATTCGCAACGCCGTCGACCATGCCGAACGGATGGTCGGCATTTCGATCGGCGAGGTGTATGTCGGCATTGCCGGCAACCATATTTCGCTTCAGAGCAACCACGGCGTCGTCGCCGTCTCCAACGAGGACCGGGAGATCGGGGAGGAAGACATCGAACGCGTGCTTCAGGCCGCCAAGGTCGTCGCCTTGCCGCCCGAGCGCGAGATTATCGGACTTCTGCCGAAGCAGTTCCTGGTAGACGGCTTGACCGGCATCCAGGATCCGCGCGGGATGATCGGCGTGCGCCTCGAAGTCGAGTGCACGATCATCACCGGCACGAAGGCGGCCGTACATAACCTGATGCGATGCGTCGAGAAGGCGGGACTCCGCATCTCCGGCGTCGTGCTGATGTCGCTTGCATCGGGCATGATGGCGCTCACGAAGGACGAGAAGATGATGGGGACGGTACTGGCCGATATCGGCGCCGGCTCCACGACGCTCGCGATCTTCGAAGGCGGCAGCCTCGCGGCCGTCTCGACGCTGCCGATCGGCGGCGACTACGTCACGAGCGACATCTGCTACGGCCTCAAGACGCAGACGGAGCATGCCGAGAAGATCAAGCTGAAGTATGGCTGCGCCCGGGTGGACGAAGCGGCCGACGATCAGAAGTTCAAGGTGATGCGCGTCGGCAGCAACGTGGAGAAGGAATTCTCCCAGCTCGAGCTGGCGAACATCATCGAGCCGCGCATGCAGGAGATCTTCCACATGATCCGCCAGGAAGTGAAGCGCCTCGGCTACTTGGACAAGCTGAACGGCTACGTCTTGACGGGCGGAACCGTCTCGATGCCGAGCGTGCTGTCGCTCGCGCAGATCGAGCTGGAATCGAACGTGAGGATCGCCGTGCCCGACTTCATCGGCGTGAGGGACCCGTCCTTCAGCAGCGGGGTCGGCATGATCCAGTACGTCACCAAATACGTACGCACGCGCGGGACGCCGGCGAACAAGCGTCCGGCCAAAAGCAAAGCGGCCCCCGGTGCGGCACCGTCCAAACCGGGCGTCATGGAGTGGTTTAAGAACATGTTCAAAGAGTTCATTTGAGCCGCTGCTGACGACTAGCCACCCAGCGAAGCGAGGAGGAGTATTGAAATATGTTGGAATTTGATTTTGAGATGGAACCGCTCGCGAAGATCAAAGTCATCGGAGTCGGTGGCGGCGGCAGCAACGCGGTAAACCGAATGATCGAGAACGGCGTGAAGGGCGTCGAGTTCATCACCGTGAACACCGACGCCCAAGCGCTGCAGCTGACGAAGTCGGAGCAGAAGCTCCAGATCGGGGACAAGCTGACGCGCGGACTCGGCGCCGGCGCGAATCCGGACGTCGGCAAGAAGGCGGCCGAGGAATCCCGCGAGGGCATCATGAACTCGCTGCGCGGCGCGGACATGGTGTTCGTCACCGCCGGGATGGGCGGCGGCACGGGCACCGGCGCGGCGCCGGTCATCGCCGAGCTGGCGAAGGAATGCGGCGCGCTCACCGTAGGCGTCGTTACCCGTCCGTTCACGTTCGAGGGACGCAAGCGTTCCGGTCAAGCCGAGCTGGGCATCGAAGCCCTCAAGGAGAAGGTCGACACCCTCATCGTCATCCCGAATGACCGGCTGCTCGAGATCGTCGACAAGAAGACCCCGATGATGGAGGCGTTCCGCGAAGCGGACAACGTGCTCCGCCAGGCGGTTCAAGGCATCTCCGACCTGATCGCGGTGCCGGGATTGATCAACCTCGACTTCGCGGACGTGAAGACGATCATGACCGAGCGCGGCTCCGCGCTGATGGGCATCGGCGTCGCCTCCGGCGAGAACCGCGCGATGGACGCGGCCCGCAAAGCGATCATGAGCCCGCTGCTCGAGACGTCGATCGAAGGCGCGCGCGGCATCATCATGAACATCACGGGCGGCTCCAATCTATCCCTGTTCGAGGTCAACGAAGCGGCCGAGATCGTCATCTCCGCTTCCGATCCCGAAGTGAACATGATCTTCGGCGCAAGCATCGACGACAATATGAAGGACGATATCAAGGTGACCGTGATCGCGACCGGCTTCGAGCACAAAGCGCCGACCCGCCGGCCGATCTCGCCGCAGACGTCGACTCCTACACACGCGACTCACGCGTCCTCGCCTTCGGAGTCGCACCAGGAATCCCGCACGTCGGGCAACAACCTGCGTCCTTTCGGCAGCAACACCCCGTCCAGCGACCAACTGGACATTCCGGCCTTCCTGCGGAACCGTCCGCGCGGCGACCGTTAATCAGCCGTTCGCGACTGACGGCGCCAACGCCGAATCGCCATGAAGTCCAAGCACTCCTTCTTTATTTGAAGACCGCCCGGTGATGATCCGGCGGTCTTTTTTATTTCGCGACATTCGACAAGATCAAAGGAAAATGCACCCATCATGTCGAATGGTTCCAAAACAAAAGATTGAATCGTTGGCCCCGTTGCCGGAGGTGCAAGATGTCCAATCCATACCGTTCCTTCACGCTGATCTTAGCTGCATTCGTGGTATTCTTCGGTATTGCACTCTCCTTTGCAGCCTACTTCCTCATCTCCGGCCAAATCGTTCGGGATACGAGCGATATCACGAGAAGCGCGGTCGAACGGCATTTCTCGGGACTCCCGCAATTGAGCGGTCTCTTCGGCGAGGGGACCGCAGCGGCAAGCGACGGCTCGGCGCATGCGGCCCACGGGCAAACGCGGCAGGATGAGCATGCGGGACATGCCGGCATGGGCGGCAGCGCCCCGGCAACGGCGGACGCGGCGTCCGACGCTGCCCACGAAGCGCTCAAGCAGGTGATCCGCACGCATTTCGATCTCTATCAGATTCAGGAAGTTCAAATGTATGACCGCAACGGGACGATCCAATTCAGTTACGATCGCAGCCGGATCCATACGCCGGTCGCGGACGCCGACCGCCGCGAGTTCGAGCGCGTCCTCGCGAGCGACGACATGCTCTCGGAGAAGCAAGGTTCCTTTCTCCGGCTCTGGATTCCGATCGCGGACGCCTCGGGCCACGTCGTCGGGATCGTCGAAGCGAAGCGCGACTGGTCCGCGCAAAAAGACAACATCCTGCGCATAAGCTTGACGATGGCGCTGCTCACGGCAGCGGGAATGTTCGCATTGTTCTTCGGCTTGCGCCAACTGTTCCTCCGATCTTCCCGCATTATCGAGCGGCAAACGGAAGAACTTGGAGACCTGCTCGCGCGGATACATCGGACGTACGATGAATCGCTGCAGGCGCTCAGCAGCGCGCTCGACAGCCGAGACAACGAGACCCAAGGCCATTCCTACCGCGTCACGGCTTACTCCTGGCTGCTCGCCAAGGAGCTCGGCATGCGGAGCGATCAGATGGAGACGCTCATCCGCGGGGCGCTGCTGCACGACGTCGGCAAAATCGGCATTCCGGACGCCATTCTGCGCAAGGAGGGTCCGCTTGACGACATGGAGTGGGCGATCATGCGGACCCATGTGAGCATGGGCGTTCATATGCTCGAGCATATCGACTTCCTCAAGCCCGCTTTGGAGATCGTGCGCTGCCACCACGAGCGTTGGGACGGCGGCGGCTATCCGATGGGGCTGAGCGGCGAGGGAATCCCGCTGAAGGCGCGCATCTTCGCGATCTGCGATTCGTACGACGCGATGACGTCCGACCGTCCTTACCGGTCCGCGCGCACCCACGAGGAGGCGATCGCCGAGCTTCGCCGCTGCGCCGGCACGCAGTTCTGTCCGACGTGCATCGAAGCGTTCCAACGGCTGCCGAAGGGGACGCTCGAGAAGGTCCGGCGTCTGTCCCAGCAAGAGATGCATAACGTCTCCATCGAGCAATTCCTGCCCCAGGTCGGTTAAGCGGCTTGTCCGGCGCTCCGATCGCATAGCAGATTCAACCGTTTGCGCCGCCAGGGTTCCCCTGGCGGCTTTGTCGTATGTTGGCGCGCTCCGCCCAAAGTCCCTTGTCGGCCCCGGGCGGGCTCGACAAAAAAACTTCCGGAAGGGCGGCACGTTTAGACAGACTCCGAATATCAAACCGATTATACTGGGTTCAACCATTCCGGGGGCGATCAAAAAGGAAGCGATGGCGCATGACGGTATACGTAGATTTGGTCTTCCTGTCCAACTTGACGATGGACGCGGCGGTGCTCCTCGCCACCGCCAAGGCGCGCCGGCTCCGGCCCGCGAAGCGGCGCGTCGCCGCCTCCGCCACGCTCGGCGCGGCGTATGCGGCCGCGATGTTCGTGGCGACGGTGCCGTTCCTGTACACCTTCGGGGCCAAGGTCGGCGTCTCCATCCTCATGGTGCTGCTAGCCTTCGGATATGGGGGACCGCTGCGGTTCGCGCGCCACCTGGGTTCCTTCTACTTGGCGAGCTTCGCGGCGCTGGGCGGCATGATCGGCATCTCGTCGCTGCTGAAGTACGCGGGGTCCCCGTGGGAGCTCATGGAGGTGACAAGCTCGGGGAGCGTCGCGATCTCCTTCCGGATGTCGGCGGGGTTGTTCGCCGTCACCGCGGCGATCGCCATCTGGCTCTACCGCGGCGAGAAGGCGAGCGTGCAGAGCCGCGATCGATTGGAAGCGCTGCTCGCGGACGTGTCCGTCCGCATCGACGGACAAGTATGGCGATGCCGGGGGATCGTGGACACCGGCAATCGGCTGTACGACCCGCTGACGCGCATTCCCGTCATGATCATGGAAGCCGCCGTCTGGCGGGACCAGTTGCCATCCGGGTGGGCCGACCGCCTGCGGGAGGAACCCGCCGACCGGCTCGTCTCGGAGCTCGATCCGTCCGCTCCGGACGGGTTCGCCTGGAGCGATCGGCTGCGGCTCGTCCCTTACCGCGGCGTGAACGGCAGCACGCGGCTGATGCTGGCGATCAAGCCCGACGCGGTCGAGATCGCCGTCCCGGGCGGGAACCCGCTCACGCATCGCAGGGTGCTCGTCGGGCTGGACGGCGGGACGCTTTCGGCCGAAGGCGCCTACCGCGCGATTGTGCATGCCGATTTGACTTTGGCCGACGAGCAGGCGTCGGCTCCATCCCAGACCGCTTGACAGGAGGTTGTCGAATTGCTCGTGAAATGGAAGCTGATGTACCAGCTGACGCTCTATCGCCTGTTGCTCTGGTTCGGATGGAAGAGCGAGGAAGTGTACTACATCGGGGGCAGCGAAGCGCTGCCGCCGCCGCTCTCGCGGGAGGAAGAGGAATATCTGCTCGAGCGCCTGCCTTCCGGCGACGCCGCCATTCGGGCGATGCTCATCGAGCGCAATCTTCGGCTCGTCGTCTACATCGCCCGCAAGTTCGAGAATACCGGCATTCATATCGAGGATCTGGTGTCGATCGGCGCGATCGGTCTGATCAAAGCCGTCAATACGTTCGATCCCGAGAAAAAAATCAAGCTGGCGACGTACGCGTCGCGCTGCATCGAGAACGAGATTCTGATGTATCTGCGCCGCAACAGCAAGACCCGCACCGAGGTGAGCTTCGACGAACCGCTCAACATCGATTGGGACGGCAACGAGCTGCTGCTCTCCGACGTGCTCGGCACGGAGAACGACACGATCTACCGCAATATCGAGGAGCAGGTGGACCGCAAGCTGCTTCACAAGGCGCTCGACAAGCTCACCGACCGGGAGCGCACGATCATGGAGCTGCGTTTCGGCTTGGCCGACGGAGAAGAGAAGACCCAGAAGGATGTCGCGGACTTGCTCGGCATATCCCAATCGTACATTTCTCGTCTGGAGAAGCGGATCATCAAGCGCCTTCGGAAAGAGTTCAATAAAATGGTTTGATCGCCATCCGGTTGTTTTAAACGGAATAAAAACCCCTCCCCCGGAGATACTTTACAATAACGCTGCTCCCCGGGAGGGAAAACACCTTGACCCGCAACAAAGTGGAGATTTGTGGAGTGGACACCTCAAAGCTGCCCGTCCTCACCAACGCCGAAATGAGGGAATTGTTCCTCGCTCTGCAAACCCGCGGTGAACTCGAAGCCCGGGAAAAACTCGTAAATGGCAATCTGCGCCTCGTGCTCAGCGTGATTCAGCGGTTCAACAACCGCGGAGAATATGTGGACGACCTGTTCCAGGTCGGGTGCATCGGCCTTATGAAAGCCATCGACAATTTCGATTTGGGTCAGAACGTTCGCTTCTCTACGTACGCGGTGCCGATGATCATCGGAGAAATTCGCCGCTATCTGCGCGACAACAATCCGATCCGCGTCTCGCGCAGCTTGCGGGACATCGCGTACAAGGCGCTGCAGGTCCGCGACCAGTTGACGAACATGCATGCGCGCGAACCGACCATTCTCGAGATTTCGCAAGTGCTGAACGTGCCGAAGGAAGACATCGTATTCGCGCTCGACGCGATCCAAGATCCCGTGTCTCTGTTCGAGCCGATCTATCACGACGGGGGCGACCCGATCTACGTGATGGATCAGATTAGCGACGAGCGGAACAAGGATATCCAATGGATCGAGGAGATCGCGCTGCGCGAAGCGATGCGGAAGCTGAACGAACGCGAGAAGATGATCCTGTCGATGCGGTTCTTCGAAGGAAAGACGCAGATGGAGGTCGCCGACGAGATCGGCATCTCGCAGGCGCAAGTCTCGCGGCTCGAGAAGTCGGCTATCCAGCAAATGCAAAAACACGTCAAGACGTAGCGGAACGGCCGGCGCGACCGCGCCGCAGCGCCGTCCGCAGGAGACAGGCCGGGGCCCGCACCCGGCCTGTTTTTGCCGCGCCCGCCGGAAGGCATCCGCATGAAGCATCCCGGCGTCCCCCTTTCCCGCGCCTCGGACAGAACTTCGGAAGATGGCTTGAAACTTTTGAAGGCATGGCTCATATAGTTATAGTAACGGTACGTTGGCCTATCTCCATTACGCCGACTGCGGGAAGGCGGGCGCGATCATGAAAATATCCGATTTCCAAACGAAAGACGTCATCAACATCGTGGACGGCAAGAAGCTCGGGCAAGTGAGCGACCTGGAGCTCGATCTGCGCCAAGGCCGCATCGATTCGATCGTGGTGCCGACGGTCGGCCGGCTGTTCGGCATGTTCGGCGGCGGCACGGACGTCGTCATCCCGTGGCGCAACATTGTGAAGATCGGCGCGGACGTGGTGCTCGTCCGGCTGGACGACGCGAGAGCCTACCGGACCGACGAGTCGGAAGGCGCCGCGCGCTAAAGGCGCGGCGCCGCCGTTCGTCATACAGCATGTATTAGTTTCACGCCTATCCATTTCCGTATGACCGCCGATAAAAACGTGTTGCCCTCTTCCGGGAAGACGGCAAAGCCGTTTTTACTTGGTCATACAGCATGCAAAAGTTTCACGCCTATCCATTTCCGTATGACCGCCGATAAAAACGTGTTGCCCGCTTCCGAGAAGACGGCAAAGCCGTTTTTACTTGGGCTGCGCGACTAACGCGGCCGAGAACGGGCGGACGATCCTTCCCTGCGGCCGAGAACGGGCGGACGATCCTTCCCTGCGGCCGGCGGGCATGATACACTGGTTGGCGGAGGTGGAACGATGGAACCTTTTGCAGCGCAATCATCAACGCAGCCCGAGCAATCGCAAGCCGCCCTGCTGCATCTCGCGCCCTGGGCATCGCTCGCCGGCGTGACGGCGGGCTTCACGTCCCGTCGCGGCGGCGTCAGCGCGGCGCCTTGGCAGAGTCTGAACGTTGCCTTGCACGTCGGCGACGACGCCGAAGACGTCATCCGCAACCGGCGGATCGTGTCCGAAGCGCTGGATTGGCCGTTCGAGGCCTGGACCTGCGCCGAGCAGGTGCACGGATCCCGCGTGTACGTCGTACGGACGGAGGACCGCGGAGCGGGTCGGGAGAGACGGGCATCGGCCATTCAGGATGCCGACGCGCTCGTCACCGACGAGCCGAACGTGCTACTCGCCATGTACTTCGCCGATTGCGTCCCTTTGTACTTCTACGATCCCCGCCACGGCGCGCTGGGACTCGCTCATGCCGGGTGGAAGGGGACCGTGCTGGATATCGCGTCCGAGACGGTTCGCGCGATGGCCGCCGAATACGGAACGGACCCGCGGGAGCTGCGAGCGGCGATCGGACCTTCGATCGGGGCTTGCTGCTACGAGGTGGACGAGGCCGTCATGCAGCGCGTTCGTCCGCTGACGGCAGGCGCGGACGGACGCTTCTATACCGAAGGCGCGGACGGCAAGGCGAACCTTGACTTGAAAGAAATCAACCGACATCTTATGATAAAAGCAGGAATTTTGCCGAGCCGCATCGAAATGTCAACATGGTGCACGAGTTGTCGAACCGACGTATTCTTCTCCCACCGTCGGGAACGGGGAAGAGCAGGTCGAATGATGAGCTGGCTGGGTAAGAGAAATTGAGGTGGACGTTGCCGTGACATTGGCGGAACGAATGCAGGACGTCGAACGCAGGCTTGAGGACGCGTGCGCGCGGTCGGGCCGCAGGCGCGAGGAAGTGAATGTCGTCGCCGTGACGAAGTACGTCTCGGCGGAGCTCGCGCAGCGGGTCGCGGCTGCCGGCTGCCGGCATCTCGGAGAGAATCGCTGGCCCGCAGCCGAGGCCAAGTGGCGGCTCTTGCAGGGACAAGCCGTCTTTCACTATATCGGATCGCTGCAGACGAATAAGGTCAAGGACGTGGTCGGACGGTTCGATTACATCCATTCGGTCGACCGCCTGTCCTTGGCGACGGAGATCCACAAACGGGCCGCGTCGCTCGGGATCGCGGTGCCTTGCTTCATCCAGGTGAACGTGTCCGGCGAAGATTCGAAGCACGGGCTGGCGCCCGAAGGACTTGCGGCGTTCGCCGAGTCGATCCGGGGGCTCGCCGGCATCCGTCCGGTAGGGCTCATGACGATGGCCCCGTTCGAGAGCGAAGCGGAGGAGACGCGCCCCGTCTTCCGGGAGCTGCGGAGATTGCGGGACGCGCTGAACGAGCGGGCGCTGCTCGCGGAGCCGCTGACCGAGCTGTCGATGGGGATGTCGAACGACTTCGAGGTCGCGGTCGAAGAGGGCGCGACTTGGGTACGTCTAGGAACCGTGTTAGTCGGGAAAGAAGATAACGGGTAACGGAGGGATCACGATGAGCGTCATGAACAAATTCTTGAACTACCTGGGTCTCCAGGAAGAAGACGAAGCGAACCGCCGCGAGCCCATGGGCATCGAGGATGAACCGGAAATTGAAACCACGCCCTTCGAAGCGCGTAAACAAATGGGGAAGAACAATGTCGTGAGCATTCATTCGCAGAAAAACGCCCGCGTCGTGCTGACCGAACCGAAAACCTACGATAACGAGGCGCAGGAGATTGCCGATCATCTGAAGTCCCGCCGTTCCGTCGTCGTGAATCTGCAGCGGGTACGCCGCGATCAGGCGATCCGCATGGTCGATTTTCTGAGCGGCACGGTATACGCCCTGGGCGGACATATCTCCAAGCTCGGCCCGAACATTTTCCTTTGCACGCCGGACTCCGTTGAAATCTCGGGCACGATATCGGAACTGTTAGCGGAGGAAGCCGATTATTCCAAAATGAGGTGACTTTCGCATTGGCACAAGTAATTGAATACCTGTGGTATTTGGAGACCGTGTACAACTGGCTTATCATTATCTACATTCTCATGTCCTGGCTGCCCAACGTCCGCGAGAGCTTCGTCGGCGAGCTGCTGGGCAAGCTGGTCGAGCCGTACCTGCGGCCGTTCCGCCGGCTGATTCCGCCGATCGGCGGCATCTTGGACATCTCCCCGATCATTGCCTTGTTCGCGCTGTTCTACGTGTTCAAGGGGATCGAGACCGTGCTCCTCTTCTTCGGAGGCATGTGACGGACGGAAAGGAACGACGATGGCTAGAAACGATATTTACGCGCATTTCCATCCCGACGAAAAGCCTTTCGTTGACCGCGCCTGGGAATGGGTCGAGCGGGCCGCCGAGCTGCACGAGCTTCGGCGTACCGACTTTCTCGATCCGCGCCAGGCGCATATTTTGTTTACGCTGGCGAACCGCCATCCCGACGTCGCCCTCCGGCTCGACGGGGGGTACGCGGGCGCGGAGCGCCAACGGGCGATCATCGCGCCGGACTATCGTCCGCTCGAGGCGGAGGAAGCCGGCATCGCGGTGCTGGCGGTCGGCTCGGACGACCGCCGGATCGGCGAGCTGGACCACGGCGACTACCTGGGCGCCATGCTCGGCCTCGGCATCAAGCGCGAGAAGATCGGCGATCTGCACGTGCGGGACGACGGCTGCCACGTCCTGATCGCGGAGGACATCGGCGACTTCCTGCGCACCCACCTGCGGCAGGCGCACCGGCTCGAGGTGTCGACCGCCGTGCTGCCGCTCTCCGAGCTGCAGGAAGTGAAGGTCAAGCTCGAGGAATCTACGATCTCGGTCGCTTCCATGCGGCTCGACGGCGTCGCGAGCGACGTGTTCCGGCTCAGCCGGGCGAAGATCGTCGATCCGATCCGCGCCGGCCGCTGCCGGATCAACTGGAAGACGGTGGAGGACCCTTCGGCGCTCGTCGGCGAAGGAGACGTCATCTCGTTCAAAGGGTTCGGTCGGTTCAAGGTGATCGAGGCGGAAGGCGTGTCGAAAAGCGGCAGAATCCGTCTGAAGATTGGCAAATATGTGTAATCGTTCAGGAGGAATTCGGCATCTTTCGTCGAATTGAGTGAGGGAGCAGAATTACATACGGACTCTACGCCACAGGAGGTAACCCAATGCCACTCACGCCATTGGACATCCATAACAAGGAATTCGGCCGCCGCTTGCGCGGGTACGACGAGGACGAAGTCAACGAATTCCTCGACCAGATCATCAAGGACTACGAAGCGATGATCCGCGAGAACAAGGAACTGCAGAACCAGCTGATGGCCATGCAGGACAAGCTGGGCCACTTCGCCAATATCGAAGAGACGCTCAGCAAGACGATCATCGTCGCGCAGGAAGCCGCGGACGAGCTGAAGGGCAACGCGAAGAAGGAAGCGCAGCTCATCGTCAAGGAAGCGGAGAAGAACGCGGACCGGATCATCAACGAATCGCTCTCCAAGTCCCGCAAGTACGCGCTGGAGGTCGAAGAGCTGAAGAAGCAGGCGGCGATCTACCGCGCGCGGTTCCGTACGCTGGTGGAGACGCAGCTCGACCTTCTCAACCAGGACGGCTGGGAGAAGCTCGAGACCGCGAACGTCGGCGCGCGCGAGCTGGAGTAGACGATCGAGACGACCGTTATTCGGCGGGGGTGCCGGGTAACGGTTTTTTTGCGGCGGCGGGCGGGAATTCGAAGTCGCGCGCGGGATTTGACAAAATCGCCGGCAAACCGTATAACTGGAATATACGCGCTTAACGTCGATGACGGGAACCTGAAGCGGGTGGATCCATCCCAGAGAGTTGGCGGCCGCTGCGAGCCAACGTTGGACCCCGCCGAACATCGTCCCCGAGACGCCCACCGAACGCCCAGCGGCTCTAGCGGCCGCGCTGGAAGGGCAAGTAGGCCGGGCCGTTCCGTTCCCCCGTTACGGGAATTACGAAGGATATTCCGCGCTGCGCCGCAGCCCGGCATCTTTCGTCTTGAGCGCCCGCGTCTCCTTCCGGAGTCGCGGCGGAACAAGGGTGGTACCGCGAGCGAGTCTCGTCCCTTCCATGGGGACGGGCTTTTTTTATTTTCACGAGAGACAGAGAGGATGAGGGACATGCGTCGCGTCGACGTCAAAGAGAAGGCGCGCAGCCGCGAGCTGCGGGTGCTGGAGCAATGGAAGAAGGAGGATACGTTCCGCCGATCGATCGAGAACCGCGCCGGCCGGCCGAACTTCGTCTTCTACGAAGGGCCGCCGACCGCCAACGGCAAGCCGCATATCGGGCACGTCCTGGGCCGGGTCATCAAGGACTTCGTCAGCCGCTACAAGACGATGTCGGGCTACCGCGTCATCCGCAAGGCGGGATGGGACACGCACGGTCTCCCGGTCGAGCTCGGCGTCGAAAAGCAGCTCGGCATCTCGGGCAAGCCGGAGATCGAGAAGTACGGCGTGGAGCCGTTCATCAAGAAGTGCAAGGAGAGCGTGTTCGAGTACGAACGCCAGTGGCGCGAACTGACCGAAGCGATCGCCTACTGGACCGATCTGGACGATCCGTATATCACGCTGGACAACCGGTACATCGAGAGCGTATGGAACATCCTCGCGACGATCCACGACAAGGGCTTGCTCTACCGCGGCCACCGGGTCAGCCCGTATTGCCCGGACTGCCAGACGACGCTCAGCTCGCATGAAGTGGCGCAAGGCTACGAGGACGTCAAGGATCTGACGGCGACGGCCAAGTTCAAGCTGACGGACAGCGGCGAATACGCGCTCGCCTGGACGACGACGCCTTGGACGCTGCCGGCGAACGTGGCGCTGGCCGTTCATCCCGACATCGATTATGTGCGCGTGCGCCAAGACGGCGAGACTTACATCCTCGCCGGCACGCTGGCGGACAAAGTGATGAAGGGCGAGTACGAGACGCTAGGCACGGTCAAGGGGCGCGAGCTGGTCGGCTTGACCTACGAGCCGCTGTTCCCGTACGTCCGCGTGGAAGGCGCCTACCGGATCATCGACGCCGACTACGTCAGCGACGCGAGCGGGACGGGGATCGTCCATATCGCGCCGGCGCACGGCGAGGACGACTATCGGGTCTCGCGCCAGCACGGCATCCCGATGCTGATGGTCGTGAACAACGCCGGCCGCTACATCGACGAAGTGACGGACCTGGCCGGCCGCTTCGTGAAGGACTGCGACGTCGACATCGTGAAGATGCTGTCGGAGCGGGGCCTGCTCTACCACAAGGAGAAATACGAGCACAGCTATCCGTTCTGCTGGCGCTGCAAGACGCCGCTGCTCTACTACGCCACGGAGAGCTGGTTTATCGAGACGACGGCGGTGAAGGACCAGTTGATCGCGAACAACAAGACGGTCGCCTGGTATCCCGAGCATCTGCGCGACGGACGCTTCGGCAAGTTCCTCGAAGACCTGGTGGACTGGAACATCAGCCGGAACCGCTATTGGGGCACGCCGCTCAACGTCTGGGTGTGCGATGACTGCGGCCGGCAGAAGGCGCCGCATAGCCACGCGGAGCTGCGGTCGCTCGCGATCGGCGAAGTCGCGGAGGACCTCGAGCTGCACAAGCCGTACGTGGACGACGTGAAGCTGCGCTGCGCCTGCGGCGGCGTCATGCGCCGGACGCCCGAAGTGATCGACGTCTGGTTCGACAGCGGCTCGATGCCGTTCGCGCAATACCATCACCCGTTCGGCGACGAGTCGAAGTTCGAGGAGCAGTATCCGGCGGACTTCATCTGCGAAGGCATCGACCAGACGCGCGGCTGGTTCTACAGCCTGCTGGCCGTCTCGACGCTGTACAACGGCCGGGCGCCGTACAAATCCGTCATCTCGACCGGCCACGTGCTGGACGAGAACGGACAGAAGATGAGCAAGTCCAAGGGCAACGTCATCGACCCTTGGGAGATCATCGAAGAGTTCGGCACCGACGCGTTCCGCTGGGCGCTGCTCTCGGACAGCGCGCCTTGGAACAGCAAGCGCTTCTCGAAGAGCATCGTCGGCGAAGCGAAATCCAAAGTGGTGGATACGCTCGTCAACACCCACGCCTTCTACGCGTTGTACGCGTCGATCGACGGCTTCGACCCTGCGGCGCATCCGGCGCGCGGCTCCGAGAGCAAGCTGGACCGCTGGATCCTGTCCCGCTTGAACTCGCTCATCCAAGAGGTCGTGCGCGGATTGGACGGGAACGACTTCCTCAACCCGGCCAAGGCGATCGAGACGTTCGTCGACGAGCTGTCGAACTGGTACGTGCGGCGCTCGCGCGACCGCTTCTGGGGCAGCGGCCTGACGGAAGACAAGGTAGCCGCCTACCAGACGCTGCGCGAAGTGCTGCTGACGGTGTCCCGGCTGGTCGCGCCGTACTTGCCGCTGCTCGCCGAAGATATCTACGGCAACCTCGGCGGCGAAGGCAGCGTGCACCTGGCCGACTATCCGACGGCCGACGCCAAGGCGATCGACGCCGCGCTCGAACGCGACATGGAGACGGCGCGCAACATCGTCGAACTCGCGCGGAACGTGCGCAACGAGACCGGCATCAAGACGCGCCAGCCGCTCTCGGAGCTGCTCGTCTCGCTCAGCGGCGAATTCGGCGCCGCCGACTATGAGGACATCGTCAAGGACGAGCTGAACGTGAAGCGGATCACGCTGGTCACCGAGGACAGCGGCTTCGTGGACTACTCGCTGAAGCTGAACCTGAAGCTGGCCGGCAAGAAATACGGCAAGCACGTCGGTCCGATCCAGGGCGCGCTGAAGGGGCTGTCGGCCGAGGACGCGAACCGTGTCGTCAGCGAAGGCGCGTTCGCCTTCGAGGCCGAAGGCGAATCGCTCCGGATCGCTTTGGACGAACTGCTGGCGGAGAAGCAAGCGAAGCCGGGCTTCGCGTCCGCTTCGGGCGGCGGGGTGACCGTGGCGCTGAACACGGAGATCACGCCCGAACTGGAGCAGGAGGGGATCGTCCGCGAAGTCATCCGCGCCGTGCAGGACACGCGGAAGAAGCTCGATCTGCCGATCGAGCGCCGCGTCGGCCTCATGCTGGACGTCGACGCCGAGACGGAAGCCGCGCTGCGCGCGTTCGACGACGTGCTGCGGGAGAACGTGCTCGTGAAGGACGTCGCGTTCGGACGGACGGAACGCACGGAGACGGTGCAAGCCGGCGACAAGACGATCGGCCTGGCCATCGTGGCGGAGTGACGGATCGCCGGGCGCGTCTTGCGCGATCGGGAGCATAATGCGGCCGGGTTCGGAGCAAACCATTAATAGCATGCAGGAGCAAACGAGTCTTGTCCGCAAGGGCTGCCGCGAACGCAGCCGCTCGCGGCGGACTCGTTTTGCATCTGAGAGGGGGGCGCGCGGATGAGCCCGGAGGAAGGCGCAGGCGGCGAAGAGCGGAAAACGACAACAAGATCCAGTCTCGCGGCGGAAGCGAACGCCATGCGGCGCACGCTCGAACTCCTGACCGTGAGGCTGGATCGATTGGCATTGGATATGGAGAAGGCGCAATTGAAGGACTACGTCAATCTCATGAACCGGCCGTGGCAGCTCATCTGGCGCAACGTCCTGGCCGGCCTGTCGAGAGGCGTCGGCATCGCGCTCGGCTTCACCTTTTTCGCGGCGACGATCGTCTGGCTGCTGCAGCTGCTGGGCGCTTTGAACTTGCCGGTCGTGGGCGACTATATCGCGGACATCGTTCGGATCGTCCAGCGCCAGTTGGAGATCAACCCGTACTGAGCGCGGGCGCGGTTACTCTTCCGCCCACTCGTCGGGCTCGAGCAGCGGATCCCCTTCCGCTTGGGCCATGTAACGATGGTAAGCGCGGTTGCGCACGACGCTGATGTCGTGGCCCGTGATGTCGGTGGCGAGGAAGCTCTCGATCGGCTCGACGAAGCCCTCGTTCTCGTCGGCTTCGATCGACAGGTTGCCATAGTCGTCGTTGTTGTTGCCTTCCGCCATGGCGGGCGTGTTGGAGTTGCCCCAGCTTTCGACGATCTGCCAAGCGTCTTCGCCGTCGAAGCCGTTCTGGTCGTCGCGCTCGTCGAGACTGGTACGCCCGAACGGCGGGTTTAGGAATTCCTCTTCGATCGGCCGGCTGCGGGTTTCCTCCTGCATCGGCTCGTGGGCCACGCAGTAGATCGCCGTGGGCATCGCTTCGAGCCGTTCGGGCGGGATGAAGCTGCCGCAAGCCGCGCATCGGCCGTATTCGCCCGTCTTCATGCGCGCGAGCGCCGCATCGATCCGCTCGAGGCGGAAAGCTTCCCGCTCGAGCAAGGCGAGGTCCTTGCCCCGCTCGTACATCTCCGTGCCGGCGTCGGCGGGGTGATTGTCGATCGCGGAGAGGTCCCCGGTCTCGTCGCGATAGCTGTTCGCCAGCCCATAGTGGTCGTTGTCCCGCGTCCGCCGCTCGAGTTCGTGTTTTTCCTCCAGCAACCGGGTCCGCAGCGCTTCCATTCGGTGATCCGTCAAAGGGAGGGTCATCGCAGGTCCGCTCCTTTACTCGTAGTGGTGGCATTCGGCGCGCCCTTCGTGCCAGGCGGACGCATCATAGGGGATAGTGTATGCCGGGAACGCCGGTTTTACGTAGACGGCGCGGCGGGCAAGTATGGCCGCCCTGTCGATTTATGGAGCGGATAGGTTGGACGCCCCGCGAACCGGTATGTTAAAATCATCAAGCAGGATTATTCGGGGAAGGGCGGCATGCCTTACATGCAACGACGTCGAATCGGAATCTGGGTTTATTACGTGATCGCGGCCCTCGTGTTCGCGATCGATTACGTCACCAAGAAGCTGATCGAGCACAACCTGGATCTCTATCAGCAGGTGAAGGTCATTGGCGATTTCTTCATCATTACGTTCATCCACAACCGGGGCGCCGCCTTCGGCATCCTGCAGGAACAGCGCTGGTTCTTCCTGCTCATCACGGTGCTGGTCGTATCGGCCATCGTCTGGTACTTGCACCGTTCGCACCGTCACGGACGCGGGTTGCTGCTGGTCGCGCTGGCGCTCGTGCTGGGCGGCGCGCTGGGCAATTTTCTGGATCGCGCGATTTACGGCCAAGTGGTCGACTTTATGCAATTTAACTTCGGCAGCTACACGTTTCCGATCTTCAACGCGGCAGACTGCGCTATCGTCGTCGGCGTCGCCATGATCATTCTGGATTCGCTGTTAGCGCCGAAACGGGAGAATGGGCATCATGACCAAGAACAAGATCGTCAAGGAGAACAGCTTGCCTGATTCGTTGGACCGGACGGAGGCAGAAGCGCTCGAAGCCGAGGATTCGGCCGAGGAGGAACTGCTCGAGTGGACGGTGAGCGAGGCGCAGGCGGGACAGCGCATCGACAAATTCGTCACGGAGCAAGCGTTGGACGCGGCGTCGTCCCGCTCGCAGATTCAAGAATGGATCCGCGACGGCCACGTGACCGTAGGCGGCCAATCGGTGAAGCCGAACGCGAAGCTGCAAGCCGGGATGACCGTCGAGGTTCGCGTCCCGGAGCCTGAGCCCGTAGAGGCGCTTCCGGAGGACATTCCGCTCGACGTGATCTATGAAGACGGCGACGTGATCGTCATCAACAAGCCGCGGGGGCTCGTCGTCCACCCGGCCGCCGGCCACGCGCGGGGCACCGTCGTGAACGCGCTCTTGTACCATTGCCGCGACTTGTCCGGGATCAACGGCATGCTCCGTCCGGGCATCGTGCATCGGATCGACAAGGACACGACCGGCCTCCTGATGGCGGCCAAGAACGACCTCGCGCACGCTTCGCTGGCCGAGCAGCTCAAGGCGCACACCGTCACCCGGCGCTATCTCGCGCTCGTCTACGGGAACGTGCCGCACGACCGGGGCACGATCGACGCGCCGATCGGACGCGATTCGAACGACCGCAAGCTGTTCACCGTCACGGACAAGGGCAGCAAGCGGGCGGTTACCCACTTCGCGGTGGTCGAACGCTTCGGCGATTATACGCTCGTCGAGCTGAAGCTCGAGACCGGCCGGACCCATCAGATCCGCGTGCATATGAAGTATATCGGGCATACGCTCGTCGGCGATCCGTTCTACGGCGGCCGCAGCGGCCGGACGCTGGGCATGACGGGCCAGGCGCTCCACGCGGGCGTGCTGGGCTTCGATCATCCGCGTACGGGAGAGAAGCTGGAATTCAGCGTTCCGCTGCCCGAGGATATGGAGCACGCCTTGCACATGCTTCGCACGCGATAGCAGTACCCTAGCTGAACCCGCATGAGGCTCGCCGCATCCCCGAGGATGCCGGACGAGCCTTTTTCGGCGTTTCGAGCGGATTGCGTTTCGCCGAAGCGACGGGGATCCGGCCGATCGGGGCGGGCGGCGTTGCCGTCCGAATCGTTCCGTAGCGCATGCGTCGCTCACCGAAGGCGGCACAGCCGTTTGTACTTGTTTCTGCAAATGTTCGGCGAAATAATCCATGGCGGCGATTACCCGCTTAAGGCATAGTAATAGCGTGAACCCGTGTCGGCTTGGCCGGCGTTCGTTCGCCGGAGCCGCTCGGCCTGTCGTTATCGCCGATCAGGCAAGTTTTCCAATCCCTACAATCAAGGAGTGTCGAATTTGAGCGTCGAACAATACCAAGGCACCTACCTCCAACAGCAATTCGCGAACCGCATCGGCGGCGCGAACTACGGCAAGGATACGAACATCTACAAATTCGAGAAGATCAAACGCGCCAAAGCGGCGGCCCGCGCCGCCTTCCCCGATATCGAGCTGATCGACCTGGGCGTCGGCGAACCGGACGAGATGGCGGACGCCGGCATCGTGGCCAAGCTGGCCGAAGAAGCGGCTAAGCCGGAGAACCGCGGTTACGCGGACAACGGCATCGCCGAGTTCAAAGCGGCCGCCGCGAAATACCTGAAGGAAGTGTTCGCGGTGGACGGCATCGACGCCGACACCGAAGTGGTGCACTCCATCGGCTCGAAGCCGGCGCTGGCCATGCTGCCGACGGCGTTCATCAACCCGGGCGACGTGACGATCATGACGGTGCCGGGGTACCCGATCATGGGAACGCACACGAAGTATCTGGGCGGCGAAGTCTACAACGTGAAGCTGACGAAGGAGAACGACTTCCTGCCGGACCTGGCTGCCATCCCGGAAGACATCGCGAAGCGCGCGAAGCTGCTCTACCTGAACTACCCGAACAATCCGACCGGCGCCGCCGCAACCGCCGATTTCTTCGCAAAGGTTGTCGCGTGGGCGAAGAAGTACCAGGTCGTCGTCGTGCATGACGCGCCTTACGCCGCCTTGACTTACGACGGCATGAAGCCGCTGAGCTTCCTGTCCGTGCCGGGCGCGAAGGACGTAGGCGTCGAGCTGCACTCCTTGTCCAAGTCGTACAACATGACCGGCTGGCGGATCGGATTCGTCGCCGGCAACCCGTTGATCGTCAAGGCGTTCAGCGACGTGAAGGACAACAACGACTCCGGCCAGTTCATCGCGATTCAGAAGGCGGCCGCTTACGGCCTGGCGAACCCGCAGATCACCGAAGCGATCGCGGCCAAGTACTCCCGCCGCCACGACCTCCTGGTCGCCGCGCTGAACGAGATCGGCTTCAAGGCGGAGAAGCCGAAGGGCTCCTTCTTCCTGTACGTCGAAGCGCCGAAGGGCATCAAGGGCGGACAGCGCTTCAACTCCGGCGAGGACTTCTCGCAGTTCCTGATCCGCGAGAAGCTGATCTCCTCCGTGCCGTGGGACGACGCCGGCGCGTTCGTGCGCTTCTCCGTAACGTTCCTTGCGGCCGGAGAGGCCGAGGAACGCCGCGTCATCGACGAGATCAAGCGCCGCCTGACGGACGTCGAATTCGAATTTTAGTCGTCCGCCGATATTGACAGGGCATGTCGAAAGTGCGATAATTTCTCTTAATGAACTGGTACCTTTAAATCAGTCCCGTGAGACTGGCAAGGTGGCGCGTATCGTACGGCCCGGTTCAGCTATCGCCTAGCGGCACGTCTCTGCGACGTCTCTTGGGCGGTCTAGCTGTGCGGGTATCGGAGCGACTATGGACCTCCTTGCGTCTGACGCAAGGAGGTTTTTTGATGCCGTCTTTCGGAGCAGGAGGGGTCGGTATGCAGGAATCCGGCAACATCATTATGGACGAATCGGCGATCCGGCGAGCGCTGACGCGCATCGCACACGAGATCGTCGAGAAGAACAAAGGGATCGAAGGCTGCGCGATCGTCGGCATTCGCACCCGCGGCATCTACCTGGCCCGGCGGATCGCCGAGCGCATCCGGGAGATCGAGGGCAACCCCATCGGCGTCGGCGAGCTGGACATCACCCGCTACCGCGACGACAGGCCGGTGAACGAGCTGCCGCTGGACGGCATCGTCTGCCGGAACGGCGACACGTCCTTCGACGTCAGGGACAAACGCATCATTCTGTTCGACGACGTGCTGTATACCGGCAGGACGATCCGCGCCGCGATGGACGCGCTGATGGACTGCGGCAGGCCGCAATCGATCCAGCTCGCGGTGCTGGTCGACCGCGGACACCGGGAGCTGCCGATCCGTCCGGACTACGTAGGCAAGAACGTGCCGACCTCTAGGCACGAGCAGATCGAAGTGTCGCTCAGGGAGATCGACGAGACGGACTGCGTCACGATCCTGCATCCGCGCGAAGCGGAAGTGGAAGTGTGAACGAGAGGCCGACGGCACCAGGGATTGCGGCATCTATCGGAACAAGAGGAGGAACAATAGCCGTGACAACATGGATTCTGAACGGCCTGACGCTCAACCCGGAGACGGGAGAGACGGAGAAGAAGCATCTGCGCATCGAGAACGGCGCGGTCGCGGAATGGGCGGACGGCGCGAGCGCGCCCGATACGGCGGGGACGGAAACGATCGACGCTTCCGGCAAGCTCGTATCGGCCGGGCTGATCGACATGCACGTCCACCTGCGCGAACCGGGCTTCGAACATAAAGAAACGATCGCGACCGGCACGCAATCGGCGGCCAAGGGCGGCTTCACGACGATCGCCTGCATGCCGAACACCCGGCCGGTCATCGATACGCCGGATACGGTGAAGCTGGTGCTGGACAAAGCGGCGACCGAAGGCGCGGTCCGCGTGCTGCCGTACGCGGCGATCACGAAGAACGAGCTCGGCCGCGAGCTGACCGACTTCGCGGCGCTGAAGGAAGCGGGCGCGATCGGCTTCACGGACGACGGCGTCGGCGTGCAGAACGCGCAGATGATGAAGAACGCCATGACGCTCGCCAAGTCGCTCGGCATGCCGGTCATCGCGCACTGCGAGGACGACTCGCTCGTCGAGGGCGCATCGGTGTCCGAAGGCGCGTTCGCCCGCAAGCACGGCTTGAAGGGCATCCCGAACGAGTCCGAAGCGATCCACGTCGGCCGCGACATCCTGCTCTCCGAAGCGACGGGCGTGCACTACCACGTCTGCCACGTCAGCACCGAACAGTCGATCCGGCTGATCCGGCTGGGCAAGTCGATCGGCGTCAACGTCACCTCGGAGGTGTGCCCGCACCATCTGCTGCTCGCGGACGAAGATATCCCGGATACGATGGACGCGAACTGGAAGATGAACCCGCCGCTGCGCACGCCGCGCGACGTCGAGGCTTGCATCCGGGCGTTGGAGGAAGGGACGATCGACATCATCGTCACCGACCACGCGCCGCACAGCGAGGAAGAGAAAGCCCGCGGCATGGACCGCGCGCCCTTCGGCATCGTCGGCTTCGAGACGGCGTTCCCGCTGCTCTACACGAAGTTCGTCAAGACCGGCCGCTGGACGCTGGACTTCCTGCTGCGGCGCATGACGAGCGACCCCGCCCGCGTGTTCAATCTGCCGACCGGCAAGCTCACGCCGGGCGCGCCGGCCGATATCGTCTTGATCGACCTGGAGCAAGAGCGCGAAGTGAACCCCGAGACGTTCTTGACCAAGGGCCGCAATACCCCGTTCGCGGGCTGGAAGCTATATGGATGGCCGGCGTTGACCATGGTAGGCGGCAAGGTCGTCTGGACCGAAGAGAACGGCATCAACTAACGAGCGAGGAGCGATTCGGATGCAAGCGAGACTTTTACTGGAAGACGGCACGCTGTTCACGGGCCAGTCCTTCGGCGCGGACGGCGCGTCGATCGGCGAAGTCGTGTTCAACACCGGGATCACCGGTTACCAAGAAGTATTGTCCGATCCGTCCTACTGCGGACAGATCGTTACCATGACTTTCCCGCTCATCGGGAACTACGGCATTAACCGCGACGACTTCGAGGCCGTCCGTCCCTTCATTCACGGGTTCGTCGTGCGCCGCCACGAGGAAGTGCCGAGCAACTGGAGAGCGCAATATACGCTGGACCATCTGCTGAAGGAGTACGGCATTCTCGGCATCAGCGAGATCGACACCCGCATGCTGACGCGGATTCTGCGCCAGCACGGCACGATGAAGGGCATTCTGACGACGGGTTCCGAGCGCGTCGAAGAGCTGCAAGAGCGTCTCGGCGTCACGCCGCTCCTGCGCGACCAAGTGGCCCGCACGTCGACGAAGAGCGTCTTCTCGAGCCCGGGTACCAAAGAACGGATCGTGCTGATCGATTACGGCGCGAAGAGCGGCATTCTGCGCGAGCTGACGCAGCGCGGCTGCGACGTCGTCGTCGTGCCGCAAGACACGACCGCGGACGACATTCGCCGGCTGCATCCGGACGGCATTCAGCTGTCCAACGGCCCCGGGGATCCGAAGGACGTACCCCACGCCGTCGAGACGATCCGCGAGCTGCTCGGCGAGTATCCGATCTTCGGCATCTGCCTTGGCCACCAGCTGTTCGCCCTCGCCTGCGGCGCGGACACGGGTAAGCTGAAGTTCGGCCACCGCGGCGGCAACCATCCGGTCAAGGAGCTCGAATCCGGCCGCTGCTTCATCACGTCGCAGAACCATGGTTACACAGTCAAGGAAGATTCGATTCAAGGCACCGACCTGACCGTCACGCACATCAACAACAACGACAAGACGATCGAAGGCCTGAAGCACAACAAATTCCCGGCTTTCACGGTTCAATACCATCCGGAAGCCGCGCCCGGCCCGTTCGACAACAGCTACCTGTTCGACCGGTTCCTGGACATGATCCGCGAGCATAAGCTCGCCAACCCGGCGCGTCCGCGCCAAGCGCAATTGTCGGAGACGCTGAGAGGAGAGCTGCAGTATGCCCAGAAATAAAGACCTCAAGAAAATTCTCGTCATCGGCTCGGGTCCCATCGTCATCGGACAAGCGGCGGAATTCGACTATGCCGGCACGCAAGCTTGCCAAGCGCTGAAGGAAGAAGGGCTGGAAGTCGTCCTGATCAACAGCAACCCGGCCACCATCATGACCGACACGAACATGGCCGACAAAGTATATATCGAGCCGATCAACCTCGAGTTCGTCTCCCAGATCATCCGCCAGGAGCGTCCGGACGGCTTGCTGCCGACGCTCGGCGGGCAGACGGGCCTGAACATGGCCGTCGAGCTGGCGCGCGCAGGCGTGCTTGAAGCCGAAGGCGTCAAGCTGCTCGGCACCCAGCTGACGGCGATCGAGAAAGCCGAAGACCGCGACCTGTTCCGCGATCTGATGCGCGAGCTGGAGCAGCCGGTGCCGGAGAGCGTCATCGTCACGACGGTTCAAGAATCGGTCGACTTCGCGAACGAGATCGGCTATCCGGTCATCGTGCGTCCGGCGTACACGCTGGGCGGCACGGGCGGCGGCATCTCGGGCAGCGAAGAGGAGCTGCGCGAGATCGTGGCGAACGGCCTGCGCTACAGCCCGATCGGCCAATGTCTGATCGAGAAGTCCATCGCCGGCATGAAGGAAGTCGAGTACGAAGTCATGCGCGACGCGAACGACAACTGTATCGTCGTCTGCAACATGGAGAACTTCGACCCGGTCGGCGTCCATACCGGCGACAGCATCGTCGTCGCGCCTAGCCAGACGCTGTCCGACCGCGAGTATCAAATGCTGCGCTCGGCGTCGCTGAAGATCATCCGCGCGCTGAACATCGAAGGCGGCTGCAACGTGCAGTTCGCGCTCGATCCCCAAAGCTATCAATATTACGTCATCGAAGTCAATCCGCGGGTTAGCCGCTCCTCGGCGCTCGCTTCCAAAGCGACGGGCTATCCGATCGCGAAGATGGCGGCGAAGATCGCCGTCGGCTACACGCTCGACGAGATCGTCAACCCCGTCACGGGTCAGACCTACGCTTGCTTCGAGCCTACGCTGGACTACATCGTAAGCAAAATTCCGCGCTGGCCGTTCGACAAGTTCACGGACGCCAACCGCAAGCTCGGCACGCAGATGAAAGCGACCGGCGAAGTCATGGCCATCGGCCGTACGTTCGAGGAGTCGATCCACAAAGCGGTGCGCTCGCTGGAGATCGGCACGCATCGCCTGCTGCTCAAAGGCGCGAACGAGCTGGACGACGAGACGCTGACGAATCGTCTGGCCAAAGCGGACGACGAGCGGCTGTTCCTGATCGCCGAAGCGTTCCGCCGCGGCTGGTCGCTGCAGCATATCCAGGACACGACGAGCATCGACTGGTGGTTCCTGGACAAGATCGAACGGATCGTCCGGTTCGAGGACGTCATCCGCCGCGAGCCGGGGCTGACCCAGGAGACGCTGTACAAGGCGAAGCGCATGGGCTTCACCGACCGCGCGATCGCCGAGCTGCGCCGCGAAGGCCAAGGCGCGAGCGCCGCGCTGACGGTCGAGGGCGACGTTCGGAAGCACCGTCTGGAGCAAGGCCTGAAGCCGGTCTACAAGATGGTCGACACGTGCGCGGCCGAGTTCGAGGCGACCACGCCGTACTACTACTCGACCTACGAGACGGAGAACGAAGTGCTGCCGAGCGCGAAGCAGAAGGTCATCGTGCTGGGCTCGGGCCCGATCCGGATCGGCCAAGGCATCGAGTTCGACTACTCGACGGTGCACGCCGTATGGGCGCTGCGCAACGCCGGCTACGAAGCCGTCATCATCAATAACAATCCCGAGACGGTATCCACCGACTTTAACACGTCGGACCGCCTCTACTTCGAGCCTCTCTTCTTCGAGGACGTCATGAACGTCATCGAGCAAGAGAAGCCGCTCGGCGTCATCGTGCAGTTCGGCGGCCAGACGGCCATCAACTTGGCGGGTCCGCTGTCCAAAGCCGGCGTCCGCATCCTCGGCACTTCGCTCGAGAGCATCGACGAAGCCGAAGACCGCAAGAAGTTCGAAGCGCTGCTGCGCAAGCTGGATATCCCGCAGCCGAAGGGCAGCACGGTCACGTCGGTTGAAGAAGCCGTCGGCACCGCCCAATCGCTCGGCTATCCGGTGCTCGTGCGTCCTTCGTACGTCCTCGGCGGCCGCGCCATGGAGATCGTCTACTCCGACGAAGAGCTGCTGGCCTACATGAAGGTGGCCGTGAAGATCAATCCGGAGCATCCGGTCCTGATCGACCGCTACATGCTGGGCAAGGAGATCGAAGTCGACGCCATCTGCGACGGCGAGACGGTGCTCATCCCGGGCATCATGGAGCACGTCGAGCGCGCCGGCGTCCACTCCGGCGACTCGATCGCGGTCTATCCGCCGCAGTCGCTGTCCGACGACGTGAAGCAGCAGGCGATCGACATCACGATCCGCATCGCCAAGGAGCTGAAGACGATCGGCCTGGTCAACATCCAGTTCGTCGTCTGGCAGGACCGCGTCTACGTCATCGAGGTCAACCCGCGCTCTTCGCGGACGGTTCCGTTCCTGTCCAAGGTGACGAACATCCCGATGGCGAACCTGGCGACTCAGGCAATTCTCGGCGTCAAGCTGGCCGATCTGGGGTATCAGGACGGCTTGTGGCCGGAAGACGAATACGTCTCCGTCAAGGTGCCGGTCTTCTCCTTCGCCAAGCTGCGCCGCGTCGACCCGACGCTGACGCCGGAGATGAAGTCGACGGGCGAAGTCATGGGACGCGACCGCCACTTCGCGAAGGCGCTGTTCAAAGGACTCATCGGCTCCGGCATGAAGATCCCGCAATCCGGTTCGATCATCGCGACGATCGCCGACAAGGACAAGGCCGAAGCGATCGAGATTCTGAAGGGCTTCTACAACCTGGGCTACAAGCTCATCGCCACCGGCGGAACCGCGGATGCCATCGAGCAAGCGGGCATGCGCGTGAAGCGGGTGAACAAGCTGAGCGAAGGCTCGCCGAACATCGTCGACCTGATCCGTACCGGCAAAGCCCAATTCGTCGTCAACACGCTGACGAAGGGCAAAACGCCGGAACGTGACGGCTTCCGCATCCGCCGCGAGGCGGTCGAGAACGGCGTCGTCTGCCTGACGTCGCTCGATACCGTCAGCGCGCTGCTGCACATGCTGCAGGCGCTCCGCTTCTCGAGCGAGCCGATGCCGGTGTTCCAGGGTTAAAACGTCGTATATGGCCCGGTCCTCCCGCGAATCTTGCGGCGCAGGATCGGGCTTCTATATGAACATGAACGATTCGAAGGAGGCGGGGAAGATCATGATCCAAACTTTGACACGCGAGCAAGCGGCGGCGAAAGTTATGGTGGCGCTGGACAAGCCGGATGCCGAAGCCGCGCTGCGGCTCGCATCCGAGCTGCAAGGAGCCGGTTGCTGGATGAAGGTGGGCCTGGAGCTCGTCTACGCGGCGGGCCCGTCCGTCGTCCGGGAACTGAAGTCCCGCGGATTCCAGGTGTTCCTGGACGTGAAGATGCACGACATTCCGAACACCGTGCGCGGCGGCGCGCGGAGCGTCGCGCGCCTCGGCGTCGACATGTTCAACGTCCACGCGGCCGGCGGCCTGGCGATGATGCGCGCGGGGCGGGAAGGCATCGAAGATGCCGTCCAAGCCGGAGATGCGGCGAATTCGCCGCTCGTCATCGCGGTCACCCAGTTGACGAGCACGAACCAGGCGACGCTGAACGACGAGATCGGCATCGCCGGTGCCGTGGAAGAGGCCGTCGTGCGCTACGCGCGACTGGCGAAGGCGGCAGGCCTGCACGGGGTCGTCGCTTCCCCGCTCGAAGTCGCCGCGATCAAGGCGGTCTGCGGCGAGGAATTCTGCACCGTCACGCCGGGCATTCGCCCAAGCGGGTCCGAGACGGGCGACCAATCCCGCATCACGACCCCGCGCGACGCCGTGGCGGGAGGCACGGACTATCTGGTGATCGGCCGTCCGATCACCGCCGCCCCGAACCCGGCCCAAGCGCTGGAACACATTTTGAAGGAGATGACCGAAGCATGAGCGATACTCTGTTGACCGAACTGCCCGCCCGAATCGCCGGGCACCTGCTCGAGATCGGCGCCGTCAGCCTGCGCCCCCAAGACCCGTTCACCTGGACGTCCGGCATCGTCTCGCCCATCTATTGCGACAACCGGTTGACGATGTCCTACCCGGCGATCCGCGATACGATCGCGGAAGGCTTCGCGGCCGTCATCCGCGCGAAGTACCCCGACTGCGAGGCGGTCGCGGGCATCGCGACCGGCGGCATCCCGCATGCGGCCTGGGTCGCGGACAAGCTGGGCCTGCCGATGCTGTACGTGCGCGACAAGGCCAAAGGCCATGGCAAGACGAACCAGATCGAAGGCCACTTCAAGCCGGGACAGAAGGTCGTCCTGATCGAGGACCTCATCTCCACCGGCGGCAGCTCGCTCAAAGCGGCTGTCGCGGTCCGCGAGGCCGGCTGCGACGCGCAGGGCGTCGTCGCGATCTTCACCTATCAGTTCCAGAACGCGCTGGACGCCTTCGCCGCGGAGAACGTGCCGCTCGATACGCTGTCCAACTACTCCGCGTTGATCGATACGGCCCTCGCCGCCGGCAAGATCCGTCAAGCAGACGTGGCGCTGCTCCAATCGTGGCGGGAGAATCCGCAAGCGTTCGGGAAATAATTGCGAGCATGTCCACAGAGCATCTTTAGGCCTTCTTTAGGCCTCGGGATGCTCTTTTTTTTGATTCATTCGGCATGGCATAGGGTTATAAAAAGAATAACGAAGCATACACTCTATTAATTGCCGATAGAATTCGAGATTGAGAGGTTGAGGGAAAATGAACATGATCACATTCCAACAATTAATGGCTGAAACCGGAGATCTGCTGTACCGCGTCCGCATCTACGACCGGAATCTGATCCATGGCGACGAGATTCTGGAGATGGACCGGACCTATGAGATGTTGAACAATATGCGATGGATGGGCAACAGCGACCTGCTCCGCAATATCGCGGCGGAGAAGCTGCTGCGCATGCGCAGGCGGCTGCTGACGATGATGGAAGATTTGTTGTTCAGCGCTTAAAGTTGGGTATTGCCAACCGGATGATGGGCTGGTAATATGTAACATCAAACGGAAGGGTTTCTAGGGATCCGACGCGGCGCATCGCCGCGGGCGAACCGAGCGAGACCGACGGGGCACATATGCCGCGCTACACCGTAGGGATAAAAGACCTTCGGCAAGTTCCGCCTATGAAGGCGGCGCCTGCCGGAGGTCTTTTTTGCTTTACCGAGACAAAGCGGGGCAGAAGGGGAGGAGATGCCGCATGCGCGCGTTGACGACGAGCGGCCTGAGCAAGACGTTTAAGGTAAAGCGGAAGCCCGAAGGGCTGAGCGGGAGCTTCCGCTCGCTGTTCAAGCCGGAATGGGAGGAGAAGGCGGCGGTGCAAGCGATCGACCTGGCGGTCGATCAAGGAGAAACGGTCGCCTTCCTCGGTCCGAACGGAGCGGGCAAGTCCACGACGATTAAGATGTTAACCGGCATCCTGCATCCGACGTCCGGCGAAGCGAATGTAGCCGGCTTTGTCCCTTGGAAAGACCGCGCGAGACTCGCTTTCCGCATCGGTACCGTCTTCGGACAGAAATCGCAGCTCTGGTACCATCTCCCGCCGATCGATACGTTCGAGTTGATCAGCCGGGTCTACGAGCTGAAGCGGACGGACTATCTTACGCGGCAGCGGGATCTGATCGAGCGCTTCGAGCTCGGCCCTTATCTGCATACGCCCGTCCGCAAGCTCTCGCTCGGCGAACGAATGCGGTGCGAGATCGCGGCATCGTTCCTGCACCGGCCGCGACTGCTTTTCCTCGACGAACCGACGATCGGGCTTGACGTCGTGGTCAAGCAGCGGATCCGCGAGTTGATCCGGGAGCGGAACCGGCAGGAGGAGACGACCGTCTTCCTGACGTCGCACGACGCCGGAGATGTGGAGGAGCTGTGCTCGCGGGTCATCGTGATCCACCATGGCGGCATGCTGCTCGACGAGCCGGTGGAGCGAGTGAAGCGCGATGTGCTGAGCCGCAAGACGATCAAGCTCACGTTGACCGAGGCGGCGGATCGGACTTCTTTCCCCGTCGTGACGGGGACCGAGGTACATGCTGTGGAAGATAGGCGGCTCATCCTCTCGGTAGACCTGAAGCAAATCGGGATCGAGGAGGCGTTGGGCGGCTTCCTAGGCCGGGTCCGGATCGAAGATCTGACGGTCGAGGATCCGCCGCTCGAAGAGATCATCAAGCACATCTACGGAATGCGGGCGAGCGGGGAGGGATCCGCATGAACCGGAGCGTCCGGCTATCGCGTTGGCGCGCGTCGGGGAGCAAAGGGATCGCGGTCGGTCGAATCGCTTGGCGCCAGCAGCTTGCGTACAAAACGGACTTTGTGCTGCGGGCCTCGTTTCTGCTGCTGATTCTGTTCGTTTTCGAGCAGCTCTGGTCGGCCGCGTATGGCGGCGACTTCGCGAAGGAGATCGGCGGCTTCACGTTGAAGCAGATCGTCTGGTATCTGGTATTCACGGAGGCGCTGACGATGGCGGTGCCGCCGCTCGCCGCCCGGATCGAGGAGGAGGTCAAGAACGGCGACATCGCGGTCCGTCTCACCCGCCCGATCTCCTACGTCGGCTATCACTATGCCTCGTACATGGCGGAGGCGGCATTTCGGTTTCTCGTCCACTTGGCCGTCGGGAGCCTTATCGCTTGGCCGTTCGTAGGCGCGCCAGCTTTTGGGGCCGGTTGGGCGGGGCTGCTGATTCTGAGCGTGGGCGCGCTGTCGGTGCTGTTCCTATTAAACGCCATCGTAGCGCTCTCTGCGTTCTGGGTGGAAGAGACGAGCGGTTTGAGCTTCGTGCTCAGCAAGCTGCAATTCACGGTCGGCGGCATGCTGCTGCCGCTCGATCTGATGCCCGAGTGGCTGCAGCGCGTCTGCGCTTGGCTTCCTTTCCAAGCGGCGCTGTATTTCCCGGCGCGGGCCGGCGTGCAGGCGGACAGCGCGGAGTTGCTCCGCGACCTGGCGATCCAGGCGGCTTGGCTGATCGCGCTGTCGGCGATCGTCATGTTCATCTACCGAAGAGGAGTGAGAAAGCTGCATGTCAACGGAGGCTAATCGGGTTGGCGGCATTTGGCGGTTTTTGGTCGCTTGCTGGAAAGCGAATCTCTCTTCGGCTTTGGAATATCGGCTCAGCTTTCTCCTGCTGGCGGGCATGATGCTGGTGAACAATCTGATGTGGCTGTTCTTCTGGAGCTTGTTCTTCGCCCGGTTTCCTGTCGTGCAGGGCTGGGAGCTGCGGGACGTTATGATGCTCTGGGCGATCAGCGCGGGCGGCTTCGGCTGGGCGAGCGTCCTGTTCGGCAACTATTATCGGATCGCGACGATCGTATCGTCGGGGCAGCTGGACGTCTATCTCTCCCAGCCGAAGCCGGTGCTGCTGCACGTGCTGGCGAGCCGCATGTCGGTCATGGCGGCAGGCGACTTCCTGTTCGGCTTGCTCGTCTATGCCTGGGCTGGGGATCACACCATTCGGGGATTCTTGCTCTTCGCGGCAGGGTTGCTGCTGGCCGGACTGCTCTTCATGGGCATCATGATCATCGTCGGGTGCTTGGCCTTCTGGTACGGCAATTCGGAAGGGATCGCGCAACAGGTGTTCAACAGCTTCGTCGCGCTGACGACCTATCCCTCGGATATCTTCCGCGGCGTCGCGAGGACGATTCTGTTCTCCGTCGTCCCGGCGGGGTTCATCAGCTACTTGCCGATCGGGCTGCTCCGGTACTTCGATCCGGCATTCGTCTTCGTCGCCGTCTTGGTCACATTAGGACTCCTCGCAATCGGCATCGTCCTGTTCTATGTCGGCTTGCGCCGCTATGCGTCGGGCAACGCCATTACCGTTAGGCAGTAGAGGGAGGGAGCGAGGCTGATTGCCCGTTCGCTCCTGTCGGGAGAGAAGGTCAACCTTACTGCAGGGGAGGGAAGGCGTCTCGTCTCAACTTTGCGCAATATCCCCGTCGCTCAGGAAGAAAGGTGTCCGTGATTCGGCGTTTGCGCAATATCCTCGTCGCTCAGGAAGAAGGGTGCACGTGATTCGGCGTTTGCGCAATATCC
>NZ_JACJVP010000034.1 GCF_014212125.1 Cohnella nanjingensis | reverse complement strand
CGTCGCTCAGGAAGAAGGGTGCACGTGATTCGGCGTTTGCGCAATATCCCCGTCGCTCAGGAAGAAGGGTGCACGTGAATCGGCGTTTGCGCAATATCCCCGTCGCTCAGGAAGAAGGGTGCATATGATTCGGCGTTTGCGCGATATCCCCGTCTCTCAGGAAGAAGGATGTCCGTGATTCGGCGTTTGCGCGATATCCCCGTCGCTCAGGAAGAAGGATGTCCGTGATTCGGCGTTTGCGCAATATCCCCGTCGCTCAGGAAGAAGGATGTCTGTGATTCGGCGTGTGCGCGATATCCCCGTCGAGCTTGAGCGAAAAGGGATAATGGTCAAGTTGAGGAGGTTACCGTAGTTCCTGAGCGAAAGGGATATTAGAGAAATGGAAAGTTTGGAGTAAGTAGTGTCCTATTCCTGAGCGAAAGGGATAATGGAGAAATGGATCGTTGCTGAAGAAGTAGTACCGTATTCCCTGAGCGAACGGGATAACGGTCGAAGGAAGTCTTCCGAAGCGAGGTAGGTTACAAACAAAAAAGGAACGATTCGACTGCCGTCCGGCTGTCGAATCGTTCCTTTTCTTTATTTGTCGGCAGGGCGTACCGCGCCTAGATCACTTCGCGGCGGCGTTCACGGCTTCGCGCCAGGCGCGGATGCGATCATTCAGGTCGCTCACCTTCGGGACCGGGACGGCCTTATCGGTCAGGTCGTACTTCGCCTTCAGCGAAAGAATCCGGTAGACGCTCTCGTCGATGCGCTTCTCGGTCAAGTCGCCGTTCTGTACGGCCTTCATGAGCGTCTGGCGAACGGCCTTCTCCGTATCGTAGCCATGCCCGGCGAGCAGAATGTCGCTGCCCGCCCGGACGGTATCGACGACGACCTTCGCGAGGTCGTAATGCTTGGCGATCGCGCCCATCGTCAGGTCGTCGGTGATCACGACGCCTTGGTAGCCGAGCGTGCCGCGCAGCTGGTCGCCGATGATGATCTTGGAGAAGGAGGCCGGCGCGTTCGGGTCGATGAGCGGGAACAGAATGTGCGCCACCATGACGGCGTCGGCCTTCTGCTTCACGGCTTCCTCGAAGGGAATCCATTCGAGCTTGCGCAACTGCTCGGTCGTCTTCTTCAGCACCGGCAGATCCAGGTGGGAGTCCACGCCGGTATCCCCGTGACCGGGGAAATGCTTCACGACCGAAACGATGCCCGCGTCGCGCATGCCTTTCATCTCGGCCATCCCCAGCTTGGTGACGAGATCGTCGGTCGCCCCGAAGGAGCGGTTGCCGATGACGGGGTTGTTCGGATTGCTGTTGATGTCGAGTACGGGCGCGAAGTCCACGTTAAACCCGAGCGCCTTAATCTCCTCCGCCAGCAGGCTACCCATTTCTTCGGCCAGTTTTGCGCTTTTCGTCCGGCCGACGGTCGCGTTCGGCGGGAAGGAGACGAGCTCGTCCTTGGGAGTGCGGCTGACCTTCCCGCCCTCTTGGTCGACGCTCACGAAAAGCGGGGCCGGGTTGGCGGTGTTCGCCTTCTTTAGCTTGTTGACGAGCGCGACGGTGCCCTTGATGTCTGACACGTTCGGCGCATAGAGGATCACCCCGCCGACGTGGTCCTGCTGGATCATGCGCAGCGTCTCGGCATCTAGCGACTGCTTGCCTTCAAAACCGACGAGAATCATCTGGCCGACTTTCTCCTCGAGCGTCATGCCCGCGATCTTGTCGCGAATGAGGTCGCCGCTTGTCTCACCGGACGTGGGGGAGGAGGCGGGTGGCGGAGATTCGGTTAAGCCGGGAGACGGGGTGGCCGGTATTGTCCCGGAGGGCGCTGTGGAAGATGGAGCTTGCGCGGTCGGACTTGCCGCGGGCGATCCGCTGCTTCCCCCGGTTCCCCCGCATCCCGACAGGGCGGCGATCGCCGCCGTTCCGAGCAATATCATTTTGAACCGGTTCTTGCTATGTCTCATCTTGCGCACCTCTTTCGATTTGAAAAGGAAAGCCCCATCCCCCGAACGTTTCCGAGGGAAGGAGCCGATTTCAGCTATCGTATTGGACGTTGCGGCGGACAAAAAGGTTACTTGGCGCTGGTCGGATCGAACGAGCTTTTGAGCGAGACGATCCGGTTAAACGCCGGCCGGCCCGGCTCGCTGACTTTCGGATCGACGTTAAAGTAGCCGTGGCGGAAAAACTGGAACTTTTCTTGTCCCGTCACGTCCTTCAAGCCGGGCTCGACGAAGCCTTGTAGCGTTTCGAGCGAGTTCGGGTTCACGTGATCCAGGAACGTCCCCTCGTCATCGTCTTCGGCTTCGTCCGCGATGAGCGGCTCGTACAGACGGAACTCGGCTGGGACGGCGTTCGACGCGTCGACCCAGTGAATCGTGCCCTTCACCTTGCGTCCGGTGAACCCGGAGCCGCTCTTCGTCTCGGGATCGTACGTGCACCGCAGCTCGACGACTTCGCCTGCTTCATTCTTGACGACTTCTTCGCACTTGACGAAGTAGGCGTGCTTGAGACGCACTTCGTTGCCGGGGAAGAGACGGAAGTACTTGCTCGGAGGGTTCTCCATGAAGTCGTCCTGCTCGATATAGATCTCGCGGGAGAACGGGATCTGGCGGTTGCCCATCTCCGGGTTCTCCGCGTTGTTCTCCGCTTCGAGCCACTCCGTTTCGCCTTCCGGGTAGTTGGTGATCACGACCTTCAGCGGCCGGAGCACGGCCATCGTCCGCAGCGCCTTCAGCTTCAGGTCCTCGCGGATGAAGTGCTCGAGCTGGCGCTCGTCGACGACGCCGTAGCTTTTGCCGACGCCGACGTCGCGGCAGAACGCGCGGATGGCTTCGGGCGTATACCCCTTGCGGCGCATCCCCGAGATCGTCGGCATGCGGGGGTCGTCCCAGCCGTCGACGATCTGCTCCTCGACGAGCTTCTTCAGCTTGCGCTTGCTCATAACGGTATTGGTCACGTTCAGACGGTTGAATTCGTATTGGCGCGGCTTGGCCGGCGTCTCGCATTCCTCGATCACCCAGTCGTAGAAGGGGCGCTGATCTTCGAACTCGAGCGTGCAGATCGAGTGGGTCACGCCCTCGATGGCGTCCTCGATCGGGTGCGCGTAGGCGTACATCGGATAGATGCACCAGGCGTCGCCCGTCTGATGGTGGACGGCGTGAGAGATCCGGTAGATGACGGGATCCCGCAGATTGATGTTCGGCGACGCCATATTGATCTTCGCGCGCAGCGTCTTCGTGCCGTCGGGGAATTCGCCCTTGCGCATCCGCTCGAACAGGTCGAGGTTCTCCTCTACGGAGCGGTCGCGGTACGGGCTGTTCCGTCCCGGCTCGGTCAGCGTGCCGCGCTGCTCGCGGATTTCGTCGGCCGTCAGGTCGCAGACGAACGCCTTGCCTTTGCGGATCAGGCGGACGGCGTATTCGTACATTTGCCCGAAGTACTCGGAGGCGTAGTGGAGCTCGTCCCACTCGAAGCCCAGCCAGCGCACGTCTTCCTTGATCGCGTTGACGAACTCGAGGTCTTCCTTGAGCGGATTCGTATCGTCGAATCGCAGGTTCGTCCGTCCGTTGAATTCGTCCGCAAGCTCGAAGTTCAGGCAGATGGACTTGGCGTGGCCGATGTGCAGATAGCCGTTCGGCTCGGGCGGGAAGCGGGTGACGACCTCGGTAACCCGTCCGGCTTCGAGATCCTCGATCACGATATTCTTAATAAAGTTCGATGACGATGGCGATTTGTTTTCCAATGCGACCAACCTTTCCTGCGGGTACATGTTATTCCTTCATCATACACAATTTTACCCGCGCTTATAAAGTGGTTGGCGAAAAAACCGGAGTCGGACCCGCGCCGATCGCCCATTGTCGAATAAGGCGGTTATGGGTTATAAGAAAACCCCCATGAGGGGCGCAATAAACGGAACGATTGAATTTACCGATGATAGTGGTAACCCGTGCACAAACCCCCGAACGCAGCGGCAGTGCCAGACGCAAGAAGCTGATCTTCACTTAAAAAGGAGGGGGGGTGAGAAACGCGCGTTCTTATTCGAGGGATTTTGTGTCGAACATTGTCGAGCTAATAAATCACATAAAATCTCGCAGATATAAGATAATCGGGCGTTATTTCATCGTCCTTATTGGGCGCATGCCCTAGAGCGATAAGGCATTTATGGGCTTACAGAACGCATTAAAGATTTCTCATAAAAAAACGCTAAAGGCGTAACTTTTTGCCGCAGCGTATCGTTATAATGAATGGAAAAGAAATTGGTAGAGAGAGGGAGGAAAGGCAATGGAAGCGGCCGACCGGCAATCGCTGCTTAGCGTTCGCGGCGTTGAACGTTCTTTCGACGTCGGCAACTCGAAGCTGCGGGTGCTTAAGGGAATCGACCTTGAGCTTCAAACCCATCAACTCATCATGCTGAAGGGGCGTTCCGGCTCCGGCAAAACGACGCTGATGAACTTGATGGGGGGTCTCGATACGCCGACCAAAGGGGAGATTCATTTCCGCGGACAGCCGTTTCATCAATGGAACGACGACCGGCGCACGGAGGTGCGCCGCAAGGATATCGGCTTTATTTTCCAAGCTTATGCGCTTTTGCCCTTGTTGTCCGCCTACGAGAATGTCGAACTCTCTCTGCGCATGGCGAAGACGCCGCGCGGAGATTGGAAGAAACGCATCACGACCTGCCTGGACATGGTAGGGCTCGCGAAGCGCATGCATCACCGGCCGTTCGAGCTGTCTGGCGGGGAACAGCAGCGCGTCGCCATCGCGAAGGCGATCGCCCACCGGCCAAGCCTGCTGCTCGCCGACGAACCGACGGCCGAGCTCGACTCGCAGATGGCCGCGCAGGTCATGACGGTGTTCCGCGAGATCGTCCGATCGGAGAACGTCACGATCTGCATGACCACACACGATACCACGATTATGGAGGTTGCGGACCATGTTTACGAAATGGTGGACGGCGTATTCGTCGCAGGATAAAGGAAGGAACCGTTCGCGCAAGGCATCCGGACTGCTCGCGGCGATGACGCTGTCCGTGGCGCTAACCGGTTGCTCGCTGCTGCCGAACGAACCCGCGGAGGAAGACTTGTCGTCCATCCAGCTTCCGGAAGTGTCGAAGAAGCCGGAGTACGAAGTGACGACCAAGACGCTGGAGACGACGGTAGCGGGATCCGGCAAAATCCTGTCGATGCAGGAGAAGACGCTGTACTTCTCTTCCCAGACGCTCGACGGCAAGCGGCTCAAGAAATTATACATACAACCCGGCGACAAGGTGCAAGCCGGACAGGCGATCGCGGAGCTCGACGTCGAGGATATCAAGAAGAACATCCGTAACCAGCAGTTGCAGTTCCGGCAGCAGGAGCTTCAGATGAAGGAAACGCTGCGGCAGAAGGACGAGATGGATCCGATCGATTTCGAGCAGAAGCAGATCGCCTTCGAGGAAGCCCGTCAGCAGCTCGCCGACTTGCAGAAGGACGTCGGGGACGCCGTTCTGACCGCGCCGTTCTCCGGGACGGTCGTGTCGATGAACGTGCAGGAAGGCGCGGCTATCAAGGCGTACGACCCGATCTGCATCGTGGCGGATCCGAGCCGTCTGATCGTCGCCGCCGAGATGTCCAAGGACGATCTCGCCAAGGTCGCGATCGGCATGGAAGCGAAGGTCGACATTAACAGCGCAGGCACCGTGAAGGGCACGATCAAAGCGCTGCCGCAGCCCAAGGACGACAGCAACAACGGCGGCAATCCGAACGGCCAAGGGCCGAAGGTGACCAATCTCGGCGACTACCTGCTGATCGAAGTCAAGGATCTGCCGAAGTCGGCCACGCGGGGCACGCCGCTCACGGCGTCCGTCGTCGTCAACCGCAAGGAGAACGCGGTGGTCATCCCGCTCTCCGCGCTCCGTACGGTCGGCGCGCGCACGTACGTGCAAGTAGCCGAAGCCGATGGAAGCAAGCGCGAGGTGGATATCGAGGTCGGCCAGCAGACGTCGACCGATGCCGAGGTGCTGCAAGGGCTGACGCCGGGGCAGAAAGTCGTAGGACGGTAACCGATGGCGCTGATCCGGTTTCTATTTCGCAAAATGTGGAACACCCGCTGGCTCACCCTGAGCACGCTCGCGGGGCTGCTGGTGGCCGTGGCGTTCACGACCAGCATTCCGATGTACGCGGACGGGGCGCTGAAGCGGGTCGTCGCCAGTTCCCTGAAGGAGAACAGCGAAGGTATGCCGGCGGGATCGCTCCTGATCCGGTACCAGCCGAGCAACGGGAAGACCGATCCCGCAGCATTCGCCAAGGTAGACGATTATATCACCAAGGACGTGCCGGCGGATATCGGCTTCCCGACCGAGGCCAACCAACGCAGCCTGGCGCTGCGAAGCGCGGAAGTGCAGCCGGAGGACTCGACCAAGGTGGACGCCAGCCGAACCCGCAAGATGACGCTGGCCGCCTTCGGCGGGCTCAAGGAACAGTCGGACCAAGCCGGCGGCAAATGGTACGCCGACCGGGCCTCGTCCGACGGCACGCTCCAAGCCGTCATGATGGAAGAAGCGATGTACCGCAACGATCTGCATGTCGGGGACGTTCTCTACTACCCGATCTACGGCGGACTGGACCTGCAGCTGAGAGTCGAGATCGTCGGCTCGTTCAAGCCGAAGGCCGATTCGACCAAGTATTGGTACCAAGGGCTCGAGAATCAGATGAACACGTTGTTCATCGCGGAGCCGGCGATGCTGGAAGACCTGGTCAAGGAAAAGAAGATCCCGCTGCAGACGGCGAGCTGGTACAGCGCGTACGATCTGCGGGAGATCAAGACGAGTCAGCTGTCGCCGCTCTCGCACACGCTGAGCAGAACGGACATCGAAGTCAATCAGCGGCTGCAGGATACGCACGTCGAGATCTCGTTCGCGGAGATGCTGAGCCAGTTCCGCAGAGACAGCATCCAGCTGCAGACGATGTTGTTCACGCTGGCCGCGCCGATGATCGCGATGGTCTTCTACTTCATCACGATGAACGCGCAGCAATCGCTGGAGAAGCAGCGATCCGACATCGCGGTCCTGCGAAGCCGTGGGGCGGGGACGAGGCAGATCTTCCTGCTCTTTCTCCTGGAGGGGGCGCTGCTCGGCATCGTCTCGCTCCTCACGGGGCCGTTCATCGGCTGGTTCATGGCGAAGAGCATCGGTTCGGCGAGCGGCTTCCTCGAGTTCGTGAACCGCAAGTCGATCCCGGTCGGCTTCTCGACGGACAGCGTGCTGGCGGGCGCCGTCGCCGTCCTCGTCGCCATCGCGGCGGCGGTCATCCCGGCGATGGTGTTCACGCGCACGTCGATCGTCGACTACAAGCGCAAGGTCGCACGGGGCAACCGCGCTCCGGTCTGGCAGCGCTGGTTCCTCGACGTCGTGCTCGTCGGCGTGGCCGGCTACGGCTGGTACCTGTTCAACGAGCGCCAGATGATCTCGTTCAAGACCGGAATGACGACCGACCAGCTGAACGTCCAACCGTTCCTGTTCTTCGTGCCGGCGATTAGCATCTTCGCGGCGGGACTCGTGTTCCTGCGACTGTTCCCGCTGCTGCTGAAGCTGTTCGGCTGGCTGGGACGGTCGATCCTGCCGGTGCCGCTGTACCTGACGTTGACGCAGCTGTCGCGCTCGTCGAAGTCGTATTATCCGCTGATGATCCTGCTGATCCTGACGCTAGGCCTCGGGGTGTACAACGCTTCGGCGGCGCGGACGATCGGGCTCAACTCCGAAGAGCGGATCCTCTACAAGCACGGCGCGGACGTCGTCGTATCCGCCTCTTGGGAGGGCAGTCCCGAAGTGAAGGCGCCATCCGGCTCGGGCGGAGGCTCCGGCGGAGGTAGCGGTGGCGGCGGTGGCGGCGGTGGCGGCGGCCAAGGCCAACGGCCGACGCCGTCGAAGACGATCTTCAACGAACCGCCGTTCGAAGTGTTCCGCACGCTGCCGGGCGTCGAGCAAGCGGCGCGCGTGCTGCAAGCCAAGACGAGTCTGACGGTGGCGGAACGCACGGCCGGGCAGGGCATGATCGTCGGCATCGACAACGTCGACTTCGCCCGCGTCGCCTGGTTCCGCGACGATCTGTACCCGGCCGGCTTCTACAAGTATCTCGCCGTCCTGGGCAAGTCGCCGGGCTACGCGCTCGTCTCCTCGAATCTCGCCAAGAAGTACAATCTGAAGCCGGGGGATTCGATCAAGGCGGTGCTGCAGGAGCAATCGATCGAATTCGTCATCGCGGCGACGCTGCCGTACTGGCCGTCGCAGTATCCGGATACGACCCCGTTCATCGTCGCCAATCTGGACTATATCTACGACCAGGTTCCGCTGATGCCGTACGACGTCTGGCTGAAGATGCAGCCGGGCGCGCTCACGGCGCCGATCATCCCGGCCTTGCAGGCCAAAGGCGTCGAGATCGCGACGATCCAGGACGCGCGCAGCGAGCTGGTCGCGCAGAGCAAACATCCGGCCCGCGGCGGCGTATTCGGGATTCTAAGCCTCGGCTTCCTGGTCTCGATCATCGTCTCTCTGTCCGGTTACGTGTTGTACTGGTTCTTCAACCTGTCGGGCCGGATCGTCCAGATCGGGATTCTGCGGGCGATGGGGCTGTCCCGCAAGCAGTTGACCGGCATGCTGCTCCTCGAACAGGTGTTCACGGCCGGTCTGTCCATCGGTCTCGGCATCGGGATCGGGAAGCTCGCGAGCGTCCTGTTCCTCCCGTTCCTGCAGACGACGGACAATACGGCCGGCCAGGTGCCGCCGTTCCGGGTCATCTTCCAGGCGACGGATACCTATCGCCTGTACATCGTCGTAGGCGTCATGATGGCGATCGGCGTCGCCATCTTGGTCACCCACATCCGCCGCTTGCGGGTCCACCAAGCCGTCAAGCTGGGAGAGGAGCGTTAAACGATGATTCAATGCGAAGGCCTCGTGAAGATCTACAAAGCCGACGATCTCGAAGTCGTCGCCCTGCAAGGGCTGAACCTGTCGGTGAAGCCCGGGGAGATGATGGCGATCATCGGCAACAGCGGCAGCGGCAAGTCGACGCTGCTGAACATCCTCGGCGGGCTGGACCGCCCGTCCGCCGGGCAAGTCCGCGTCGGACCTTGGGATCTGCTCAAGGTCAGCGACGACGACTTGGTGAAGTACAAACGCGAGACGGTCGGCTTCATCTGGCAGAACAACGCGCGCAACTTGATCCCGTATCTGTCGGCGATCGAGAACGTGGAGATGCCGATGATGTTCTCCGGCAAAGTCGACCGCGCCTATGCGAAGCAATTGCTCGAATGGGTCGGCCTCAAAGAACGGATGCACAACAAGCTCACGCAGCTGTCGGGGGGCGAACAGCAGCGGGTCGCGATCGCGATCTCGCTCTCGAACCGCCCGCAGCTGCTGCTCGCCGACGAACCGACCGGCTCGGTCGATACGCGGACATCCGACATGATCATGGATATCTTCCGCAAGTTCAACCGGGAGCTCGGCGTGACGATCGTCATCGTCACCCACGACTTGTCGCTCGCCGGCAAGGTGGACCGGGTCGTCGCCATCCGCGACGGCCTGACGAGCACCGAATTCATCAAGCGCAATCCGAATCTCGACGGCGCGCCTCCGCTCCACGGCGTAGACGCGCTCGACGAGGTGCACGAAGCGTACGTCGTCGTCGACCGGGTCGGCCGCCTGCAGGTGCCGAAGGAGTACTTGCAGCAGTTGGAGATCGGGGACAAAGCCAGCATGGAGTTCGACGGAGAGAAGATCGTCATTCGCGCACCGAAACCATTAGAGGGGGAAACCGCATGAAACCGCACAACAAGAAGATCCGCCGCGTCGTTGCCGGCGGGATGGCGCTCAGTATGCTCGTACCGCTGCTCGCAGCCTGCAGCAGCGGAGACAACAAGGATCCGAACAACCGCCACACGCTCCGCATCGGCACGATGTACGGCAGCTCGCAGGACGAATACTGGTTCCGCCAGCAGTACACCGATCTGTTCGAATACTCGCACAACAACATCGATATCGAGATCGTCCCGGCGATCGACTACACGGAGAATCAGTTCGAAGAGCCGGAGAAGCAGCAGCAGCCGGTCGATCAACTGGCGAAGGTAAAGGCGATCATGACGGGCGCCAATCCGGTCGACATCATGATCATCGACCAGCCGAGCCTGCTGAGCCAGCTCGTGCAGGAGAATCTCGTGAAGCCGCTCGATCCGATGATCAAGGAAGACAAGATCGACACGACCGCGTTCGTGCCGACGGTGATCGACGGGATCAAGGAGCTCGGCGGAGACAATCAGCTCTATGCGCTGACGCCGACCTTCATGCCTTCCGCGCTCTACTACAACAAGACGCTGTTCCAGAAGGCCGGCGTAGAGCTGCCTACCGACGGCATGAGCTGGGACGACGTGTTCAACATGGCGAAGCGCCTCGCGTCGGGCAAGGGCGGCAAGGACGGCACGTACGGCTTCACGTTTAACCAATGGGGCGGCAGCGATCCTTACTCCGACGTGACGAACTATGTAGCGCCGTTGAAGATGAAGATCTACGACGACAAGGCCGAGAAGATGACCGTGAACACGGATCAATGGGCCAACGCCTGGACGAAGATCGTCGACCTGTACAAGAACCACGTCGTGCCGACGCAGGAAGATATGCAAGCCATCTACAGCAGCCAGCAGAACAACGACGGCAAAGGCATCTACAATCCGTACCAGAACCAATTGTTCTTCATGGGCAAATCCGCGATGATGATCGGCCAATACAACATGCTGAACGATATCGAGACCTTCAACAAGAACTACGAGAAACTCAAGATGCCGAAGCTCGAGTGGGACGTCGTGACGGTGCCGCAATTCACGAACGAGGCGCCCGGCATCGGCACCAACATCAACCTCAGCACGCTGTCGGCGATCAACGCCAAAGCGGCGAATCCGGACGACGCTTGGGAATTCGTCAAGTTCATGAACGGCGAGGAATGGGCGAAGTTCAAATCGCGCAGCAGCTACGAGATGCCTTCCCGCAAAGCCTTCATCAAGCCGCGCGACGGCATGACCTACAACCTCGACGCCTTCACGAAGCTGAAGCCGGCGCCGCAGAAGTCGCTGAGCGAGACCAAGATCGAGCAGGAACGTCAGAACCTGTACCTGATCGGCCAGCTGGGGCAAACGGAGTTCAACAAGGTCATGCAGGGCCAGAAGACGGTCAAGGAAGCGCTCAAGGAATTCGAGGAAAAGGGCAACGATCTGCTGCAGAAGATCAAGCTCAAGCCGAACGGCCCGATCGACGGCGTAGGCGGAGACGTCTATGGCGGCGGCGGTCCGATCATGTATAGAGGCTAACGTTATCATCTAACGTATCTTACGCACAGACAATCACCGCGCGGTCAGTCCTCAAGAGCGCTGATCCGCGCGGCTTTTTTTGCCGATATCCATATCCAAATTGCACCAATTGAAAAGGTTGAGGGGAGCGTTTTTTCATTGCATAATCCGAATCAGGTTCGTTACAAAAAATGGGTCGCGGGGTTAGCGGCGCTGATCGCCATCCTGCCGGTCCTCAGCGCGTGCAGCTTCGGCAGCAAAGACAATCCGAACGAGCGGCGCACGCTGCGGATCGGGATGGCCTACGGGAGCAAGGACAGCGAGGAATATTACCGCCGCGACTTGACCGATATGTTCGAGCTGACGCATAAAAATATCGATATCGAGTTCGTGAACGCCATCGACTACTCGGATATGCAGTTCGCGACGGAAGAGGAGCGGAAAAAGGCCCAGCAGGTCGACCCGAACGAGAAGCTGCGCGGGATCATGACGGGCGACAACCCGGTCGACGTCGTCCTCACCGATCTGGGTTCGCTGAGCAAGCTCGTGGAAGACAATCTGCTGAAGCCGCTAGATCCTTACATCAAAGAAGACAAGATGGATCTGTCGGACTTCCTGCCGAACGTGCTGGACGCGATCCGCGAGCAGGGCAACGGGCAGCTGTACGGGCTGTCGCCGACGTTCTACAGCTCCGCGCTGTTCTACAACAAGAAGCTGTTCGCCAAAGCGAACGTGAACCCGCCGACCGACGGGATGAGCTGGGACGACGTCTTCACGCTGGCCCGGTCGATGAAGTCCGGCACCGGCAAAGATGCGGTATACGGCTTCAACCTGAGCAGCTGGGGCGGCGGACTGAACTATTACGACGTCCAATATCAATACGCCGATCCGCTCAAGCTGCGCATGTTCGATGCCGCCGGGGAGAAGATGACCGTCAACACGGAGCAATGGAAAAAAGCTTTGAGCAAGCCGTTTAATCTGTACAAAGACCATGTCATGCCGCACCCTGAGGACTTTCAGAACAACAACAACGACGGCCGCTATAATCCTTATCAGAACCGACCGTTCTTCCAAGGCAAAGTCGCGATGGAGATCGGCGGCTACTATAACGTGAACGATCTGATCGCCTACAACAAAAACGTGGACAAGATGAAAGGCGCCGAGAAGCTCGAATGGGACGTCGTCACGCTGCCTTCGCATCCGGAAGCGCAGGGAGGCGGCAACATCGGCCTCGGCAGTCTGCTCGTCATCAACGCCAAGGGACATAATCCGAAGGACGCTTGGGAATTCATCAAGCACTACAACAGCGAAGAAGTGGCGAAGTTCAAGGCGCGCAGCAATTCGGAGCTGAGCGTCCGCCAGAAATACATTAAGCCGAAGGACGGCGAGAACTATCACGTGGAGGCCTTCACGAGCGTGAAGCCCGGCTCCTACGCGAGGAGCGATGCGGACGTGAAGCTGTATCAAGAGCGGCCGAATCTGAACATGATTCAGGAGATCGGACAGATCTACTTCCAGCAGGCGACGGAAGGCAAGATCTCGTTAGACGATGCGCTGGCGAAGTGGGAGACGAAGGGCAACGATCTGCTGCAGAAGATCAAGCTGAATCCGACCGGGGATCTGAACGCCGAGATGGATTCGCTGCGCCAGGAGAGCATGGGCGGCATGTCCGGCGAGCGGGCCATGGTGCGGGCAGCCGCGGGCGGGTAATAAGCGGACGGCCAGACGCGTATCCTATAGCCAGGACAACCATGTTCCGGAGGGATACGCGATGAAATGGATTTATTGGTCCCGCCTCTACGACAGCAAGTTCCAAGCGGGCTGCCTCGTGCGCCGAATGGAGCACGACGGCTGGCTGTTCGGCGTCGACATGCCGCGCGAGATCGAGGTCTACCGGTCCCGCAAGGGCAAGTACGGCGTTCGATACGTCCCCTGAACCGAATAAAGGCATCGGACATGATCCAGGCCGGCTGCGGCGCGTCTTGCAGCCGGCCTGAGCATGTGGTAAGGTCGTTGAACGGGGAGGTGTTTGGAGATGCGCAGAATGCCTTTATCGGCGGATACCGCCCAGAAGCTGGCCGCCCATTTGAAGGTGCCGCTCGAGCACCTGATGCATATGCCGCAGCACATCCTGCTGCAGAAGCTGGCCGAGATGGCCCAAGCCGATGCCGCGGCCGGAGCGGAAGAAGCGAAGGCGGAGACGGACGGGGACAAATAAAATACGATCTCCGTCTATTTTTTTTCTTTTTTTTTCTTGACGATAGTATCGGTTATGTAGTATATTAATTCTTGTCGCCATTGAAGGAGACTTGATACAAACGACGCGGGGTGGAGCAGCCCGGTAGCTCGTCGGGCTCATAACCCGAAGGCCGCAGGTTCAAATCCTGCCCCCGCAACCAAATTATCCTCGTAGGATCATGACGACGAGGGCCCTTAGCTCAGTTGGTTAGAGCTGTCGGCTCATAACCGATTGGTCGGGGGTTCGAGTCCCTCAGGGCCCACCACAGAGGATTTCAATCAAACCACCTTCACGACGATACGCGACCCGCCTCCATCACTTTCGTTCTCCGAACGATGGTGAGCGGAGGCGTTTTTGATTGGACTTCGATGCGTAGCCCGACGTTTGGGGGGGCGTGGCCCGGGCCGATCGCGAAGGGCTTTTGTGTTGACGCGGCATCCCAGCCATGGTATTATGTACCTCGTTGGTCTAACGGACGGGGCTTGGCCAGCTGTATCTTTGCGTGTTCTTGATGCGCCGGAGTGGTGGAATGGCAGACACAGCAGACTTAAAATCTGCCGGGAGCAATCCCGTACCGGTTCGAGTCCGGTCTTCGGCATACATAGCGATAGGAACAACGTACGGCTTCCATGAAAATGGATGCTGTGCGTTTTTTTTTTGCCGTTTCCGCTATTCCGCTACTCCGCTAGGAACGAAATAATATTCGGAAAATAAAAGAGGAATATAATAGGTCTCCATCCTGATGAACGGGAGACTGCGCAATGAAATGGAGATCCGGCTGGGCTTCGTCGTTCTCGAGTTGGAAGCTGCTCATGTTCGTCCTTGTTTCTTTGATGGTCCTGATGTCGATCTCTTCGCAAGGCTATATCGTCGGCAAACAATCGACCAAGACGATCGAAGGGCAGTATTCCCAGATGATCGCCGAAAATATCGATTCGCTGTCCGTCAACCTGTCGAACTATTTGAACTACATCGACGATTTCGCCCGTACGCTCTCGAACCATCCGGACCTGATCGGGGCGCTGGAGCGCGAAGACGGCGGAGCCGACCGGAAGCAGGCCGTCGAGGGAGAGCTGCGCAAATTCTCGGAATACTACCATCTACGGCTTCCCGTCCATATCCAAGTTTTCAGCGCCCGCGAAGAAGTGTACGCCTATCCCGCCGTGAATGCGCCGGAGGAGCGGAACTTGACGACCGCCGTGTCCGCCTTCCCCTGGTTCGGCAACCGGGTTGCCTTGGACAACGATTTTCTCCATTGGAACGTCGCCGGCGACTTCCATGACCCGTCGTCCTCGAACGCCCTCTACGTCAGCAAGAACATTACCCGCAACAACCGTTCGCTCGGCCTGCTCGTGATCGAGCTGAACGGTTCGCAGATCGAGCGCATGCTGAACCGCGCCCAGATCGACGAGAACAACCCCGTCTTTATTTTCTCAGGCGAATTGACGACTCTCTTCCACAATGAACAGCTGCCGCCCAGCTTCGGCGACGACGCCGAAGCCGCGCTGGACGGCGTCTACCGCTCCATCAAAGCCCGGAACAAGGACGAAGGCGCGCTGGACGTCCGGCTGTCCGGGTCCGACTATCGCCTGATCTACAAGCAGATCGCCGCGACGCCTTGGACAATGGTCTCCTTGATCCCGCCTTATCTGCTGCACGCGGACAGCGTGAGCATCTGGCGGATCACCGCGCTCACGATGGGCATCTCCGTCTTGTTCGTCGCGTTGTTCTTCGGCATTCTGTACGCGAAGGTGACGATGCCCGTCCGCCGCCTGTCCCGGATGGTCCGCCAGTATCGGGAAGGCCGCATGCCCGAGCCGTACGCCTACAAGGGATTTCGCGAGATCGAGACGCTGAGCGAGGGCATCTTCCAATTTCTCGGCGAGATCCGGGAGCAGTTCCATACGATCAAACGGGGCGAGGGGGAGAAAAGGAGGCTGGAATTGCAGCGGCTGCAAGAGCAGATGCGCCCGCATTTCTGGCACAACTCGCTGAATACCCTGCGATTCATGGCGGTGCTGCACGGCGATCCGACGATGGCGGAAGCCATTCTCTCGCTGACGAAGATGCTGGATTACACGCTGCGCAACACCGACGTGCGCTACAGCACGCTGGAAGAGGAGACGGCCTACGCGATGAGCTTCGTCCGGTTCCAGGAGATCCGATCGATGAAGCAAATTCGGGTCGAACTGGAGCTGGACGAGCCGGCGCGGCAAGCCCTCGTTCCGAAGTTCACGATCCAGCCGATCCTCGAAAATGCGATCGTCCACGGGTTCGCTCCGGCATTTCAGGGGGAGCCGCTAGTGCGGATCAAGGCGCAGCTCGCGGAAGGGTCGCTCGTCATCGCGCTGGAGGATAACGGGCGGGGAATCGACCCGCATCGTCTCGGCCAGCTGCTGCAGCCCAGGCGGCGTCCCTCCGGCGCATCGGGCGGCCTGAGCTTGTCCAATCTGCAGCAGCGCTTCAAGCTGGAATACGGCGAGCTCTACGGCATTACGGTGGAGAGCCGGCCGAACGCCTATACGCGCGTCAAGATGACGCTGCCTTATCAGCTCGAACCTCAACCGAAAGAAGGAGAAGCGCCATGAAAGTGATGATCGTCGAAGATGAGATTCTGGTCCGGTTGGGCCTCCGAAAAGCGATTCCGTGGTCCACCCTCGGAATGGAGCTCGTATGCGAAGCTCAGGACGGAGACGAGGCTTACGAATTGTTCAAGCTTCACCTGCCCGATATCGTGGTGGTTGACATCGAGCTCCCCAAGATGAACGGGCTCCAGTTCATTCGCTATGCCAAAACGCAACGCCCCGATTCGCGGTTTATCGTGCTGACCTGCCATCAGGACATGAAATACATGCGGGAAGCGATCCAGCTGCAGGTGAACGATTTTATGCTGAAGTCGACCTTGGACATGGACGAATTGTGCGGCATGCTGCAAAGTCTCTCGTTCGATCTGACGCGGGAGCGCGGCGAGACCGGGACAGCCCGGCTGTCGGGAGAAGCTGCCGAATCGCCGATCGCGCGGGAGACGGCGGAGCGCGCGTATTACGCGTTGGAGACAGCGCCGATCGGCCCGCTCCGGGAGATGCTGTCCGAGCCGGAGCAGCAGCTGAGGAGGGACATCTTCGAACGGCTAGAATCGCTTCAGTTCGCCGTGGCCAAGCAGAAGCTGGGCGAGCTTCGCGAAGCGTTGACCCGGCCCCCGCTGCTTCATCCCCACGTCGTCAAAAACACGATGACTGAATTTCTCTTCCGCGCCTGGTCCGCATGCGAAGCGTTGGCCGCCGGCAAGCAGGCGGCCCATCACCGGCTCGTCGATCGAATCTATGCGGCGCCGAGTCTGGACGAGACCGTCGCCCTGCTGGAGGAAGAGATGGACCGTCTGGAGGGATTGTTCGCGTTGACGCATTCGGGCGAGGACAAGGCCAAGATCGTCCTGTTGATCAAGCAATATATCAAGACGCACCTGGACCGGGAAATCTCGCTGCAGGATATCGCGAGCGCCTTTTATATCAACAGCAGCTACTTGAGCCGACTTTTCAAAGAAGTCAGCCGGACGAGCTTCACGGAGTACGTGCTGTACGAGAAGACGGAGCTCGCCATCGTCATGATGAAGAGCGGCAAGACGCTGACGGAAATCTCCGAGAAGCTCGGCTATTTGAATCTCAGCTCCTTCACCCGCATGTTCAAGAAAGTCCGCGGCAGCTCCCCTTCGCGATATTTGGACGGATAAACGAAAAGTCATCTCCGGTTAAAGACAACCCCTCTTTTTACATCCCCTTTACATGGGCCGTACCCAGGCTTGATCAGCGCGTCATCCCGATCCGGGAAGATAAACGATCGGTCATACGCTGTAGTCCCCGGCATGTCCTTTTCCTCCTATCATGAAGGTAGTCAGGCCTATCAACGATCGCAAGCGGGAGGAATGGAAAATGAAAGTCGGCAAATGGACCGCCGTATCGGTCAAGGGCGCGGCCGCGGTCGCGCTCGTATCCGCCCTGATCGGGGCGGGACCGAACGGCCTTTCGTTCGCGGCCGCTGCTCAAGCGCCGTCGGACATTCAAGGCCACTGGGCGGAGAGCACGCTGTCGCGCTGGTCGCAGTCCGGGCTGCTGAAGGGCTCGAACGGCAAGATCGAACCGAACCGTCCGCTCACCCGGGCCGAATGGACGGCGCTTGCAAACCGCGCGCTCGGCTACGTCGAAGCGGGCGAGGTCAAGTTCAAAGATTTGTCCGCGTCCAGTTGGGCGTACGAGGACATCCGCAAAGCCGTCAAGGCGGGCTATCTCGCCGGCTTCGAGGACGGCACGGTGCGCATCGGGAACCCCGTCAGCCGGCAGGAAGCGGCGGTGATGCTGGCGCGCATGCTCCGGCTAGGCGCGCAGGCGGGCGATGCCGCGGCCGCGCCTTTTACGGACGAGGCGTCCATCGCCGGCTGGAGCAGGGAGGCCGTTCACGCCCTCGTCAGCCAGCATCTCCTCTCCGGCTATCGCGACGGCTCCTTCAAGCCGCGGGCGTCGATCACCCGGGCGGAGGCGGTCGTCCTGCTGGACAAGGCCATGAACCTGCGGCACCCGACGGAGGGCGGCGGTTCGCCGGGGGCGGGCGGCACTCCGGCGCCGGGAGGCGGAAGCCCCGCGCCGGGAGGCGGAAGCCCAGCGCCGGGTGGCGGCAATCCGGCACCTGGAGGCGGCCCGACGGATGGAAGCGGCGGCCCGCCTTCGGGCGGAAACGGAGGTTCTAACGCCGAGCCGATTCTGACTTTCCCCGTCGTGAGCGATACGCATGTCGGAATCGAGGACGTCTCCGTCGACGCCGCAGCCAAGTTCGAACAAGCGCTGAAAGTGTATAAATCGCTGGGCAACTACAATGCAATCGTCGTCGACGGAGACATGACGGATGCCGGCACCGTCGCTCAATACGAGAGCGCGATGGGCATTCTGAACGCCAACAAGCCGGCGGGCGCCAAGGCGATCGTCGCTCCGGGCAATCACGAGTACTACGCCGCGAACGACGAGCTCGGCGGCGACAAGTATGCCGCCGCCGACCGGTTCTACAAGGAGACCGGCATGGACGGGAACGGGAATCAGGTGGAAGCCGTTGACCCGAAAGCCGAAAACGCGGGCGTTTTCTACGATACCTGGGTCAAGGGATACCACTTTATCGTCGTGGACCACGACCGGAGCGCCATGTCCGACGCCAAATACGAATGGCTCAAGGAGAAGATCGGCACGGACGAGAAGGGGAACCCGGCAGACGCCAAGAAGCCGGTATTCGTCCTGATGCACTACCCTTACAAGAACACCACCTACGGCAGCGAAGGCGCCGGATGGAACAACCCGGCCGAATACGCCAAGTTGAAGGCCGTCATGGCGAGCCATCCGAACGCCATTCTGATTACGGGGCATACGCACTATACGCTGGAGCACCCGAACACGATCAACGCCGCCGACGGCTTCATCCGCATCAACGACGGGGCTACCGCCTTCGTTCAGGCGCACGGCTACGCCAACGACAACGACATTTACCTGGACAAGAGCGTCTCGCAAGGTTTGCTGGTAAAAGTATACAGCGATCAAGTCGTGGTCGAGAGAAGGGAATTGGACCGGGACGGAGCGCTGATCGGAACCCCTTACGTCATCGACTTGAAGCGTCCGGTGGAATCGGCCCGGAAGTACTCGACGGACGCCGAGAACCCCGTCTTCAAGATAGGAACGAAGCTGAACGTGTCCGACGTATCCGCCGTGTCCGCCACCCTGACGTGGCCGAAGGCGACGGACGACACCAAGGTGGACGCCTATATCGTCACCGTCAACGGCAAGCTGATCGGCGCTCCTTCGGTCGTATCGCCTTATACGGAAGCTTCGAGCCATACGTTCTCGGCGAGGGGGTTGAGGCCGAACACCCCATATACCGTGTCCGTCAAGGCTCTGGACGCTTACGGGAAGGAATCCGCGCCCGTCACCGCCTCCTTCAAAACGTTGAGCGCAGGCACGGGGTACGACGCCCAAGCCGCGGACGTCCTGGATCTGGATTTCACGAACGTCTCCGGAAAAACCGTGAAGGACGCCACGTTGAACAAGAACGACGCCGCGCTGGAGAACAACGCCAAGATCGAGGACGATTCCTTGTTCGGCAAAAAGGCGCTCGTGCTGGACGGCCAAGGGGCGAGAGGGAAGCCGAGTTCGATAGCCCGGGTAACCTTTAACAGCAGCTTGTTCAAGCAGGATGCCTTGACGATGGAGACGGCCGTCTATATTTCTCCGGACAGCGACTTGTCCAAGGACGAGTATCACATTCTGGGCAACTATGAGAACGGCGGCTATTGCCTCTATTACGCCGCGGAAGACAAGAAGTTCGTCTTCGATACGCAAAATTCGAAAGACCCGGCGGAATCGGATGTCATCCAGAATGTCAAGGGCAAGGTGCTCTATCTGACCGCCGTCTATGAAGGCGACGCCGCGAACGGGTACGCGAACGGCTCCATCAAGCTCTATGTCAACGGAGCGCTGACCGGCAGCAATTCGACTTCCGGGCCGCTTCCGATCAACGAGTACAACGACCTGATCATCGGCGGCGACGCGGAAGCATACGGCGACGTAATCCATTACTTTGAGGGCGCGATCGGACAGGTCAAAGTCTATTCCCGGGCGCTCGGCCAAGACGAGATTGCCACCCGCTACAGCGCGTTCAAGAGCGCGCTGCCGACCGGCGACGTCGAATTCTACAAGACGGACGACGCGGCGGTGCCGCAGCCGCTCCGGGATTACGCGCTCGTGCTGGCCGGCAAGAAGACGGTCGATTACACCTATCCGTTCCAGACGTCCGCGCTGGCCGTTCTCGGTCAGACAGGCGGCGTGAACGTCATCGACCGCGCCGGCTTCATGTGGACGGGCGCCGGAACGACGTTGAAGCGCTTCGATCCGTATTCGGCCGATCCGGGCGCGGTGAAGCACTTCGCGGAAGGCACCGACTTCAAGGGGACGATCCAGGCGCTGCTGGCCGACGATCATCATCTGTGGGTGCTGACCGACCGGAGCGTCTCCCGTATTCGTTATCAATAACGCCCTAGATGAGGAGGACGGACAACATGAACATGAAGAAGCACGCCAAACGTCTTAAGCTTGCATCGATCGCGCTGCTAATCGCCGTTAGCGCGCCGCTGCCCGCGATGGCGAGCGACGGCCCGCCGCCGAACGCTTCCTATTCGCCGACCGTAATCGGCGAGACGTATCAGAAGAAGATGGTCTACTTCAGCAACGATGAATTCAATCGGTCCGCCGACTTAACGGAAGCGCAGAAAGCGGCCATTCTGGCCGGTCTGGACGCTTCCCGGACCATTCCGGACCAGCTCGAGGTGCTGAAGACGATCGGCTTGGAGCAGGTGACGGCGTTCGCGCAAGAGGGCGATACGCTCTGGATCGGCACGACGAAGGGGCTGCAGCGCCTGAACGTCAAGGAGAAAGATCCGCGGGACTACGCGCAATATCTCGCCGGTCCGCGCTATCTGTACAACGGCGACGACCGCGTCACCGGACTATATGCGGACGGCCAGAGCGGCGTATGGGTCCGCAACGGCAACGGCATCGTTCATATCGTCGTGACGACGGCATCGCTGAAGGACAAGGCGGATACGTACGAGCGGCTGACGAGAACGGTCAACGACCGCAACGGGATGATCGGCGAGGATGTCGCGTATGCCCGCAACGGGGACGCGTACGTCGGCAGGCCGACGACGAACGACAACGACGGCTTGTGGACGAGCGAATACGCGATCGGCGAGATCTACCGGTACTTGACGGCCAAGCGGGAGGGAGACGCCGCCGAGATGGCGGCGGCGAAGGCCGACGCGACCCGGGCGGCGAAGGCCGTCATGCTGCTCGCCCAGATCTCCGGACGCGGCGACGGCTTCATCGCCCGCTCCTATATCATGGAGGGCGATTCGCAGCCGAACGGCCTGTGGTTCAAGAAGCAAAAGACGGAAACGGTGCTGGAGGACGGCTCGGTGTCGACGGCCGTGTACGGCGTGGCCGTGGATACGTCCGACGCGCGGAAGAAGGGAGAGCTGCGGATTACCGATCCGAGACTCGTGGCCGAAGCCGAGAGCGCCTATGCGGCGGCGACCGGCCATGCCTATGCCGACGACTATGGCGACAAAGGAATCTTCCCCGTGCTCGCGGACAAGAGCGGCAACGTCGTCTGGCGGTTGAAGTCGCCGGTCGTCGAAGCGGTCGATCCGATGCTGGCCGAGCTGTACGGGGGCAACGCCAACGACGATAAGGTGATCTACAAGGCGGACACCTCCTCCGACGAAGTGAACGGCCAGATGGCGCTGCTGTACTTTGCGGCCAACTATCTGTTCGACGGGACGGGCGCGGAGGACGCGCATCTGAAGCAGCTGGCCATTCAGTTCGCCGACCGGATCGTCAAAGGCATCGTCACGAACGGCTTCGCGATGCTGGACGCGACCGGCAATCCGACGACCTGGGCACGGTGGAACGCCACGTACTTCGCGCCGCAGATCGACTACACCCTCAATACCGAAGGGGTGCCTCCCGGCGAGTACGAAGGCGGGTACGAGAGCGACGTCAACGCGGACGAGATCGTGAGCTTCGTCAAGACGGCCATCTACCTGACCTCGCTCGAGCCGGAGCTGTACGGAGCGGACAATGCCCTGTTCCGCGAGGTGTACGACAAGCTGTGGACGCCGCGCGCGGACGGCGGCAGCTACGACAACCGCGACAGCAGCTATTCCGACGCGACCAGCGGCATCGGCTACATCGAGATCATGGAGCAATATATTCAGCGCAAGAAGGACGTCCTGTCGAGCGACTTCGACGACTATCCGGACATCAACAGCGCGATCCACGCCTCCGAGAATTGGAGACTGGCCGTCAACTTCTCGGACGAGAACCTGTTCGCGATGGCGTTCCTGCCGCTGATCGACATCGAGATGAACGAGAACCCGAATTCCGAGAGAGTGGCGAAGCTGCGCGGCGTGTTCGATCAGTGGTGGGCGAACATGAAGGACGAGAACAATCCGTTCTACATCTACCTGTATCAGAAGACGTACCCGGAACGTACGGACGCCGACTTGGGCGCGGCCGCGTGGGCGCTGGCGCGCATGCCGCAATACCGCGTCTCCTTCCCGGTCAACAACAGCATGCGGGCCGACGCGCCGCTGGTGCAATATTTCAACTACCGCGATTATACGAAGATCAACGGAGACCGCAAAGGCGTCGTATCGACGAGCCGGCCGCTGCCGCTGGACGAGACGGACATCCACAAGTTCAATTCGAGCCCGTTCACGGCCTTCTCGGGCTATACCAACGCGACGATCCTCAACAACGATTACGTCGACTACACGAAGGTGAAGTACAACGGCGTCAGTTACACATCGGGCTCGATGGAGAGCGGCACGTGGTTCCTGCTTCCGTACTGGATGGGACGCTATCACGGCATGCTGAAGGAACAATAATCGAATGAGAATCGGGATGGGAGAGGGAGAAATGAATAGGAAGCACAAAGGAACTTCGCTCTTGCTGGCCGCAAGTCTCGTCTTGCTGTCGGCCTGCGGCAGCGGCGGGGGCTCCGCGAACGGCGGCGTCTCGCCTTCGGCATCGTCGGCCGCAGGCGGCGAAGCGCCCGGGAAGAAGGTCAAACTCGTCTTCTGGAACACCTCTTATCCGACGATCGACGAGAACGACAAGACGAAGAAAAAAGAGGATTTCTATATCTACAAGGCGATCGCCCGTTACGAAGCGGCCCATCCCAACGTCACGATCGACATCCAGGACATCCCGGATGGCGCGAACGCGATGACGAAGTTCCAGACGGCGGGCATCGCGAACAACGGCCCGGACGTTACGAACCTGTGGTCGGGCAATTATACGATGGACCTGAAGTCGTTCATTCAGCCGCTTAACTCGTATTTGCAGCCGTCGGACATCGAAGCGATGACCGGCTGGAACGCGGTGACGGAGAACTTCGCCGATACGGGGACGATCTACGGCATCCCGGACGGCAGCGACGGCACGATCGGCATTTTGTACAACAAGAAGCTGTTCGCCGCGGCCGGCGTCGATCCCGAACAGAACCCTCCTTCGAATTACGCCGAATTCGCGGATATGCTGAAGAAGCTGAAAGCGAGCGGGGTGACGCCGATCGGTACGGGCGAGGACGGCGACTTCGTCTACTTCCTGGACTACTGGTTCGCGCAGATGGTCGGCACGTCCGGCATCAACGATATCGTGAACGGAAAGCTGAACTTCCACGGCGAGAAGCTGCTCGAGGTGATGAAGAGCTACCTTCAGCTCTACAAGGACGGCTACGTGAAGACCGACCAGCACGAGACGCAATTCTACAACGGCAAGGTGGCGCTCATCTTCGGAGGCTTCAATCTCATCAACGACGCGCACGCCGCGCTCGGGGACGACCTGGGCATGATCAAGATTCCGAACTTCAGCGACGCGGCCTTGGTGAAGGACGGCGGCATCGGGGGCACCGGAGCGGACTTCGTCGTCTCCAAGTCGTCCGGGCATCCGGAAGAAGCGGTAAAGTTCATCCTCTTCCTGGTGAGCAAGGAAGAGCAGATCGCGCGGTTCAAGGACGGCTACGGGAAGCTGCTGAACCTGAAAAATGTCGACGCCGCCCAGTTCACCCAGAATCCGCTCGTCATCCGGCAGCAGCAATGGGCGAGCGAGCCCTCCACGATCTTCTGGCCGGACAACATCTATCCGTCGGAGCTGTCCGACTATATCGGCTCCCTCAACTCCCTCGTCATCAAGAGCCAGCTGGACGCCGGCGACTTCCTGACCAAGCTGGACCAGAAGCGGGACGAGATTCTCGCGCAGAAGTAAAAGCAGCAAAACATGTAAAAGTTGATTTTCAGGAATCTTCGCGGCGGCGGATCGCCGCGAAGATTCGATCCTTTCCGATAAAGAGAGGCTTGCCGCCATGCATTACCGTACTAGGGAATCCCTGACGGGCTATCTGTCGCTGCTGCCGGCGTTCCTCGCCCTGGCCGCGATCGTGTTCTACCCGATGGTCAACACCTTCATTCACAGCTTCACGAAATGGAACGGCGCCGACGCCGAATGGATCGGCCTGAGAAATTATACCTTCATCTTCACCAACGGAGAATTGTGGACGCTGCTTCGCAACAACGCGATCTTCCTGCTGTCGATCCCGGGCATCCTCCTGCTGTCCCTCATCGTCTCCGTCTTGCTGTTCGAAGAAGTGCGCGGCTGGCGGTTCTTCCGTTCGCTCTATTATATTCCGACGATTCTCTCCGCCGTCGTGGTCGGCATGCTGATGAAGATGATGTTCGCCCAGTCCGGCGTCGTGAACCAGTTCCTACGCGGGATCGGACTGTCCGACGGCAATACGGAGTGGCTCTCCCGCGCGCCTACGGCGTTTCTGGTACTGATCTTCTGCTTTTATTGGCAGACGCTCGGCCAGGGCGTCCTCATCTTCCTGTCCGGCCTGTCGTCCATCTCCCACGAGATCTACGAATCCGCCGGCATCGACGGAGCGGGCTGGTGGCAGCGGCTGATTCGCATCACCATGCCGTCCCTCGTGCCCACGATCGTTTACTTTACCGTCACCAACGCGATCTACTGCTTCATCGGCCTGTTCTCGCTCGTCTATTCGGTCACCCAGGGCGGACCGGGAAGAGAGACGACGCCCATCGATTACATGATCTATATCAAAGCGTTCCAGTCGCCCGGACAGCTCGGCTATTCCAGCGCCTTGTCGATCGTGCTGTTCGTCATCGTGCTGCTCGTGTCCTGGGCGCAAATCCGCCTGTCCAACCGTTTCGAAGAATAGGGAGTCGAACAAGCCATGGCCAACCGAAGGTCTTTGCCTGCGAGCTTTATCATCTATCTCGTCCTCATCGCGATTGCGGTCCTCGATTTCTACCCGGTCGTCTATATGGCGGTCAACAGCTCGCGGACCGCGGTCGACTTTTTCCGGAATCCCGGCGGCCTGCCGTCCGAGTGGAACTTCGACAACTTCAAGGCGCTGTATTACCGGTTCGACGTCCTTCGCCTCTTCGGCAACACGCTCTTCAGCGCCGCCGCCGCCTTCGCGCTCGCGATGGCGCTGACCGTGCCGGCTTCCTTCGCTTTCGCGAAGATCCGGTTCCCGTTCCGCCAGGGATTATATATGACGATCATCGCGACGATGACCATCCCCAGCATCACGTTCGTCGTGCCGAACTTCCTTCTCCTGTCGCGCCTCGGACTCGTGGATCATCTCGCCTCCGTCGTCCTCCTCTGGGCGATCACCAGCGTACCCTCGAACGTGTTCCTGCTGGCCGCGCTCATGCGGGGCATCCCGAACGAGATTCTGGAGGCGGGCAAGATCGACGGGATCGGGTACGTTCGGACGCTCGCCCGGATCGTCGTGCCGCTGTCGGCGCCCGGCATCATCACGCTCGCCATCTTTAACGCGACGGGCTGGTGGAACGATCTGTTCACGCCGCTGATCTTCCTGCAGTCGGATGATCTGAAGACGATGACGGTCGCCGTGGCGACGATCCTGAAGCGGTTCGACACCGATTATCCCTTGCTGCTGGCCGGGCTGTTCATGACGTCGATTCCACCGATCGCGATCTATGTCGCGCTGCAGAAATATATCAAAAAAGGACTTGTCATCGGGTCCGTCAAATAAAACAAGAGGTGCGAAAACATGACTCATCCACCCATTCGCTTGGCGGTCGTCGGCGGGAACCGGGGCGGCCGGTTCAGGAGCATCCTGTCGGCGCTGGAGGACCGGATTCGTCTCTCGGCCATCTGCGATCTGCGGGAGGCGGTGCTCGCCGAGTGGCAGACGGAGTACCCCGGCGTTGCCGGGTATACCGATTACGATCGCATGCTGGACGATCCGACCGTCGACGCCGTCCTGCTGGCCAGCCCGATGCTGCTGCATGCCCGCCAGGCGATCCGGGCGCTCCGCGCCGGGAAGCACGTGCTGAGCGAGGTCATCGCGGCCCATACGCTCGAAGAGACGTGGGAACTGGTCGAGACCGTAGAGCGGACCGGGCTGACTTATATGCTGGCCGAAAATTACTGCTACGAGCGCGAGAGCCTCGTCGTTCAGCGGATGGCGGAAAGCGGTCAGTTCGGCGAGTTGACTTACCTCGAAGGGGGATACATCCACGATCTGCGGCACGCGGTTCACGCGCCCGACGGATCGCTGACCTGGAGAGGGGAGCTACATCGCGATTACGACGGGCTCAACTATCCGACCCATTCGATCGGACCGCTCGCCAAATGGCTGGGGCTCGGCAAGAACGGAGGAGACCGGTTCGCCACGCTCTCCGCGTTCTCGTCCCCTTCGCGGTCGTTGCGGCGCTATTTCCGGGACAAGTTCGGCCACGGCCATCCGGCCGCCCAAGCGGGATATTGGAAGCAGGGGGATTCGGCCGTCGCGGATATCGTCACGGCGAACGGCGTGCTCATTCACCTGCGCGTGGACTGGACGTCCGCAAGGCCGCACAATATGCACCACTATGCGCTGCAAGGAACGGATGGCGCCTATCTATCCCGGCGGCACGACGGCGAAGAAGACCTGGTCTGGCTTCAGGGGCGGTCGCCGATGGCGACGCCGCCTTGGGGCGGACAACCGGAAGGGCAGTGGGAGCCGTTCGGCCGCTACTTTGAAGCGTTCGACTCCCCTTCGTGGCAGCAAATGGAGGCGGCTTCGAGGGGGACCGGGCACGGCGGGTCCAATCAGCTCGTGCTGGAGGAATTCGCGGCGGCCATCCGGGCACGGCGCCGGCCCGCCATCGACGTCTACGACGCGGCCGAATGGAGCTGCATCTTCGCGCTGTCGGAGGCGTCGCGCAGACGGGGCGGCGCGCCGGTCGCGTTTCCCGATTTTCGAAAGAGTGACAGGAGGAGCGGAGGATGAACGAAGAGAGACAGCTGCCGCAATTGGTCATGCGCAGATCGTTGGATTGCCTCCCGGACGATACATGGCCGGAAGGGTATACGTTAAGAAGCTTCGCGCCCGGGGACGAAGCCCATTGGGAACGAATCGTCGAGCGGGCGTTCGGATGGAGCCGAAGCTTCCAGAAGACGATCCGATCCCACTACTACTTCAGTCCGGAGCGGGTGCTTTTCGTCTGCGCGGGGGAGGCGCCGGTGGCGACGGCTTGCGCCTGGCAGGAGCCGCAATGGGAGGAAGACTGCGGCTACCTGCACATGGTAGGCGTAGATCCCGCGTTTGCCGGCCTTGGACTCGGCTACCGGGTCAGCCTGGCCGCGCTGCGGCAGATGGCCGCGGACGGCAAGCGGCGGGCGGTACTGGAGACCGACGACTTCCGGCTGCCGGCCGTACGTACGTATCTGAAGCTGGGCTTCCGTCCCGACGCGCCGACGGACGGCCTGCAATCCCGGTGGCAGCGCGTCTACCGCGAGTTGAAGCTGCCGTACGGCGTACAGGTCGCGCAGGATACGCGACCCGGAGATCCGTCGGCGCCCAACGAGGATGCCGTGGTCGTGAATCCGGAGGCGCACGTCTACGGGGTCATCGACGGCGTGTCGGCCATGCTGCCTTATCAGGACGAAGAAGGCCGCACGGGCGGCTACGTCGCTTCCCGGCTGCTGGCGGATGAGCTTGGCGCGGCGGATCCCGAGCCGGACTTGAGAGCGGCGGTGCTGCGCGCCAATGCGGCGCTGATGCAGCGTATGGAGGCGGCCGGCGTCGACGTCGCCGGGAAGTGGAAGCGCTGGGGGGCGGTGTTCGCCGTGGTGAAGTGGAGCCGGGCGCGCGTCGAATACGTGCAAGCCGGGGACTGCATGCTGCTGGCCCGGTACAAGGACGGCGACGTGCGGGTTCTCACCCGCAATCAAGTCGCGGGCTTCGACCTCAAGGCGCTGAACGCCAAGCGTCAGCTCGCCCAGTCGGGCAAGCTGTCGGAAGAAGAGATCGCGAGCCGCCTGAAGCCGGTGTTCAAGTGCAACCGGGACAAAGCGAACGCACCCGACGGTTACGCCGTCATGAACGGCGATCCCGCGCTGGCCGACACGTTGGAGTACGGCAGCCTCTCCACGGCCAACCTAGCGCGCATCTATGCGGTGACGGACGGCATGTTCCACTTTATCGAGAACGACGACGATCCGCGCAAGTGGGAGAAGCTGGCGGACCGGCTGGACGCGCAAGGGATCGGGCCGTACATGGACGAGCTGGCCGCGATGGAGGAGCAGGATGCTTCGTGCGAGCGGTACCCGCGGCACAAGAAGTCCGACGACAAGTCGGCGGTGATCGTGGAGCTGCCTTGGGATTAGCGGGAGGGGAAGAGAGACGCTGATGCCGGCCGGAAGCGGCCTGCTCGGATCGCAACTGCGATTGCTGGGCGGGCGGCTGCAGGAAATCGCGCGGCAGTGGCCAAAAAGAATAAGAGAGGGCATTCCGGTAGCAGCCCGGAGATGCCCTTCGTTTGCTTGCATTCGTCCATTTTAGCGAACAAGGGACGTCCGCCTATCCGCTTTTGATCTCATCCAGAGTAAGTTATTGGATCAGTCTTGACGAGGAGAGATCAACATGTTGAAATGGGTTCCGCCGTTCCCGCCATTTCCCGTCCCTCCGCAACAGCCCGATCCGTTCGTGCCTCCGATTCCGCCCATTCCGCCAGTAGCGCCGGTGCCGCCGGTACCGCCGGTTTAAGGCGCTTGAAGGGTTTCCGCCCGGCTACGCAAAGCCTCGCGAAAAATGGAATGCAATTCTCGAAAAGCGGAAGCAGGAGATGAGAGGCTCCGCGTAGAAAAGAGGTATTCTGAAATAAATCGATCCGGACACACGGGGAGCAAAACATCATGACGAAGCAGTACGCTATCGACAAAGCCAAAATCTTGAACCGCGAGAACAACCGCTCTTACTTTGTCATCCTGGAGCCGGAGACGGACGAATACCGGATCGTCGAGAAGAAGGAAAAAGACGAGAAGCAGCTCAACCGCTACGTCATCTTCAGCATCGAGGCGGACGAATAGGACAGACGCCAGGACGCCAAAGAAGCGCCGACCGCAAAGGGTTGGCGCTTCTTTGGCGATAATGCTCCGCTTCAGCTCTCCAGCCCGATCGCCCGGGCAAAGGCCCGCTGCAGCCTGCGGGTGACGGGGCCGGGCTCGCCGGAGCCGATCGGACGGCCGTCGACGGAGACGATCGGCGTCACTTCGACGGTCGTCCCGGTGACGAACGCTTCGTCGGCCGCCAGCAGCTCGTCCACCGTGAAGGGACGTTCCTCGGCCCGGATGTCCTCGGCGCGGGCGAGGCGCAACGACACGGCGCGCGTGACGCCGTGAAGGATGAGGTTGTTGGCAGGATGCGTGAGGATCCGGCCGTCCTTGACGATCATGACGTTCGAGGCGCTGCTCTCGGTGACGATGTCGCCCCGGCGGAGGATGGCGTCGCCTGCGCCGCGCTCGGCGGCCTCCTGCTTCGCCAGCACGTTCGCGAGCAGGTTCAGCGTCTTGTAGTCGCAATGCAGCCAGCGCGTGTCCTCGAGCGTGATGGTCTTGATCCCGGCCTCCATCGTCGTGACCGGGCGCGCAACCTCGTTGCAATACGCCATCGCCATCGGCTGGGCATCGGCCGGGAAGAGATGATTGCGCGGGGCGACGCCGCGGGTAATCTGCAGATAGACGGTGCCTTCCCGCACTTCGTTGCGCAGGACCAGCTCCGTCAGGACGCCCTCCAGCTCGGCCTCGCCGAAGGGCAGCGCGAGTTTCACGCCGGCCGCGCTCCGCGCCAGACGCTCGTAGTGAAGCCCGGTCTCGAACAGGCGGCCGCCGTAGACGCGATAAACCTCGTAGACGCCGTCTCCGAAGTAATAGCCCCGGTCTTGGGGCGAGACGCGTACCGCCTCAGCGGGCAGGAATTGATTGTCGTACCAGTAGATCGGCGACATCGATAGGTCCTCCTTCGATTGCGCAGCGTAAGTCTGCGGTCGATTTGCTATAATGGAAGCTCGTACATCTCTCATCATCATAAATCAGGAGGACCCCTACATGCCAGCCGTGTTCACCAACGATTGGAACGAGCTGCTCCATAAGGAGATGGAGCAGCCCTATTACCGGGAGCTGCGCCAGCGGCTCGCGGCGGAGTACCGGGAACAGGTCGTCTACCCGGATATGCATCACATCTTTCAGGCGCTGCATTGGACGCCCTATGCCGACGCCAAGGTCGTCATCCTCGGTCAGGACCCGTACCACGGACCCGGACAGGCCCACGGACTCAGCTTCTCGGTCCAGCCGGGCGTGCGCCAGCCGCCATCGCTGAAAAATATTTTCAAGGAGCTGTACGAAGACTTGGCCTGCGCCGTCCCGTCGCACGGCAATCTCGCGCATTGGGCCAAGCAGGGCGTGCTGCTGCTGAACGCGGTACTGACGGTGCGCGCCGGCCAAGCCAACTCCCACAAGGGACTCGGCTGGGAGAAGTTCACGGACGCGGTCATCGCCGCGCTGAACGAGCGGGAGCAGCCGCTCGTCTTTATCTTATGGGGCAGCCATGCGCAGAAGAAGGCGGCCTTCATCGACAAGCGCCGCCATCGCGTGATCGCCTCGGCGCATCCGAGCCCGCTGTCGGCGTACAACGGCTTCTTCGGGAGCAAGCCGTTCTCGCAGGCGAATGCGTATTTGCGCGCGTTCGGGCAAGCGGAGATCGACTGGTGCGTGCCGGAACTCGGCGCCCAGGCGATCGCGGACGCGCGCATAGAGTCGGCGGCGGCCGCGGAGCGGGAAGGCCGGGCGTGAGCCGGACGCGCTGGCTGACGCCGGCAACGGGCTTCCTCGCCGGCTATACGCACACGTTGAACCCGTACGTCGGCTGCGCGTACGGGTGCTCGTACTGCTACGTGCGGCGATTGCCGGTGGCGCTGTTCCGCGGCGAGCCGTGGGGCGAGTGGGCGCAGCGCAAGCAAGGCGAACCCGCGACGCTCGCGAGCGAGCTGGCGCGCGCGAAGCGCAAAGGGCCCGTCACCGTGTTCTTCTCGTCGGTGACGGACCCTTATCAGCCGCTCGAAGCCAAAGAGCGGCTCTCGCGGGCGTTGCTGGCGGCGATGGCGGACGAGCCGCCGGAGCACGTCGACGTCGCGCGTCACGAGCGGTCCACGCGTCTGGAAGAGCACGAAGTCCGGCGG
>NZ_JACJVP010000033.1 GCF_014212125.1 Cohnella nanjingensis | reverse complement strand
CCCGTTAGGGTGAAGGTAAAGGCTCAAGCCGCAGCATACCACAGGAAAAGATGTTTCTAGCTTCGTTTCGCATCCGGTTTTCAGGGCGCAAGCTCTGTAGCGTATCGGACAAGTTCCGAGCGCGATCAAGCGTGGCGGCGTAGCTCAGCTGGCTAGAGCGTTCGGTTCATACCCGAAAGGTCGGGGGTTCGATCCCCTTCGCCGCTACCACCCTTATTATAGGAAGACATTCATGGAGGCTTAGCTCAGCTGGGAGAGCATCTGCCTTACAAGCAGAGGGTCGGGGGTTCGATCCCCTCAGCCTCCACCATGAATTTACTCGGAGCTGTGGTGTAGAGGCCTAACATGCCTGCCTGTCACGCAGGAGACCGCGGGTTCGAATCCCGTCAGCTCCGCCATTTTTTTTGGCTCGGTAGCTCAGTTGGTAGAGCAGAGGACTGAAAATCCTCGTGTCGGCGGTTCGATTCCGTCCCGAGCCACCACTTGTTTGACCCGGTATAAGCAAGCCGATAGGTGCGCATGCTACCGGTCGGGTACATGGAGGCTTAGCGAAGTGGCCAAACGCGGCAGACTGTAAATCTGTTCCTTCGGGTTCGGTGGTTCAAATCCATCAGCCTCCACCAGTTTACCCGAGCCATTAGCTCAGTTGGTAGAGCACCTGACTTTTAATCAGGGTGTCGTAGGTTCGAGTCCTACATGGCTCACCAGTTTATCAATCAGAGACAGACGTGCGAACGTCTGTTTTTTTGCGTTTACGCATTTTCTTGCGTCATCCCGCCATTTATAGGATTCACGTCGAATCATGGCCAACGAATGGAAAACGCATGACCGAGGGCACGCTAAGGTATCCCGCCTTTCGGAGGACTCCGCGCATGATGTACCTGTTCGCGCTTGCGTTTTCATTCCTGCTGGTCGTCTTGCTGGTGCCTTTGGTCCGAATGTTGGCCATCCGCATCGGATTCGTCGACCGCCCGACCCGCCGCAAGATTCATGCCCATCCCGTACCCTTAAGCGGCGGCATCGCCATCTATATCGGCGTGATCGTCACCGCGTACCTGTTTACCCGGGACATCCAGCTGTTCCGCGCGATCGCGGTCGGGGGAGGTCTCCTCGTCGTGACGGGAATCGCCGACGACGCCTTCAAGGCGTACCAACGGGAGTTCCCCGTGTGGCCGCGCTTAATCATCTATACGCTCGTGTCCCTGATCCCCGTCTGGTACGGGATCCGCATCGCGGGCGTCTCTTCGCCTTCCTCCTCGTCGATGATCTTGTTCTCGCCCGGCTGGAGCTTATTTTTTACCGTGATCTGGGTATTCGCCCTGATCAATATGATGAACTTCATCGACGGCATCGACGGCCTCGCATCGGGCATTTGCGTGATCTCCTCGCTCACCCTGTTCATCGTTTCGATGATCGGCTTCCAGGAAGTGACCGGGATGATCGCGCTGACGCTTGCCGGTTCTTGCCTCGCCTTTCTCACCTACAACTTCCATCCGGCCAGAATCTTCATGGGAGATGCCGGCGCGACCTTCCTGGGATATACCTTAGCGGTTACCGCGATCGAGGGCACGCTCAAGGGCGCGACTTTCGTGTCGCTGCTGGTGCCGGTGCTGGCGCTGGGCGTCCCGATCCTGGATACGGCCATCGTCTTCACGCGCAGGCTGATCGAAGGCAAAGGTCTGCACCGGGCGGACAACCTGCATACCCATCATAGTCTGATGAAATGGGGACTGACGCAGGTTCAGACCGTATCGTTCCTGTACTTAATCGCTGCCGTTTTCGCGCTCATGTCGATCGTCGTGATGCTGATGCTTCATTAATGAAACGGCTTTGAAGCGTTTCGCCCGACACCCCGCGTATATGTTACAATATGGATAACGCCATGCGACGACGGGGGGCTTGCGGGAATGAACAAAACAAGACTCCAGCGATTGCAGCAATTGTTAGCCGCTCCTGTAGAGGCCATGACGATCACGAAGAAGGCATGGACGGCGGAAGGCGGCGCGAAGAATCCGGAGCCCGGCGATTATCTGCAGCGGGGCGAGGCGTTCTGGCTCGTCGTCAAGACCGAGGGAGCGGAGCTGCACATCCTGCAGAGCGAAGCCAAGCTGACGCCGCTCGAGAGAGAACTGCTCAAGTGGGCGCTGCAGGGCGGGGCGACGAAGCCGGCCGGCGGCATTACCGATATGGAGAACCAGGCGCGGCGCCTCGGGGATTGGATCCAACAGTCCATCGGAGCCGGCGATTGGCGCGCGGAGATTCCGGACAGGTTGGAACTGCACAACCGCTTGTTCGACGGCATGATTCCTTTCCTGCTGCTCAGCGAGCAATCGGATGCCCGCGAACCGTCTTACGTCGAGCTGGAGAAGGCATTCCGCTCTTATATCTCCGATGAGATGCTGCTTATTCCCATTCGCGAACGCGAATGGCTGATTCTCGGCTCGGATCGGCTGCTGGCCGAAGTGGACACGACTGAGGAAGAGCTCGTCGAACGCGAAGAGACGAAGGAAGCGCTCCAATCGCTCGCGACCGGGCTGCACCAGATGTTCACCGAGGAGTGGGGCGGCGAATGTCACGTGGCCGTCGGGGAACCGATCATTCCGACGGAGAGTCTGGTCTACACGGTCGGGATGCTGCGGGAGACCATCTATCTCGGCAGGAAGTTCCACGTCGGCATGCAGGTGCACCTGCCTTGGCTGATCCACCTCGAACGGCTGCTGAACGGCATCCCCGAGCCGGTGCGTACGCGCTTCATGGAAGAGATGGCGGGCCGGCAGGACTTGTTCGCGGATCCGGAGACGGTTTCGACGCTGGATGCTTTTTTCGCGATGGACTGCAATGTAAGCGAGACCGCGAAGCGCCTCTTCATCCACCGGAATACGCTGCTCTACCGGCTCGACAAGCTGAAGCAGGAGGCCGGACTGGACGTTCGCTCCTTCAACGACGCGGTGCTCGTCCGAATCATGCTGCTATTGTACAAAGTTACGAAAAGGAAATGAATTTTTTGTACGGATTGTGCATAGTCAGTCGCCCACCGGTGCGGTAAGATAGGACTGTACCTTAAACGAAGCGTTAGGGGGAACTCGCAAATGGCAGGCGTACGTTTAGAGCATGTATTTAAAAAATATCCCGGTACCGACAAAGCTTCGGTAACCGACTTTAGCCTCGACATTCAAGACAAAGAATTCCTCGTGCTGGTTGGCCCGTCCGGTTGTGGCAAATCGACCACGCTGCGGATGATCGCGGGTCTCGAAGAGATCTCCGAAGGCAAGCTGTACATCGGCGACCGCGTCGTGAACGACGTAGCTCCGAAAGACCGCGACATCGCGATGGTATTCCAATCCTACGCGCTCTACCCGCACATGAACGTATATCAGAACATGGCATTCGGCCTGAAACTCCGCAAGTTCCGCAAAGACGAGATCGACCGTCGCGTTCGCGAAGCCGCTCGCACGCTCGAGATCGAGCATCTGCTCGACCGCAAGCCGAAGGCGCTGTCCGGCGGTCAACGTCAGCGTGTCGCCCTGGGCCGCGCAATCGTCCGCGAACCGCAAGTCTTCCTCATGGACGAACCGCTCTCGAACTTGGACGCCAAGCTGCGTACGCAGATGCGGGCGAACATCTCCAAGCTGATGAAGCGTCTCGAGACGACTTGCATCTACGTAACCCATGACCAGACGGAAGCCATGACGATGGGCGACCGGATCGTCGTTATGAAGGATGGCCTCATTCAACAAGCGGCTACGCCGGAAGAGCTCTACAACCATCCGGTCAACCTGTTCGTTGCCGGATTCATCGGAGCTCCTGCGATGAACTTCATCACGGGCCAGCTGTCCGAAGAAGGCGGCGCCGTGAAGTTCAAAGCGACGGGCGTCAACGTTGAAGTGCCGCAAGGCAAAGCCAAAGTCCTTCGCGACAAAGGCTACATCGGCCGCGAGATCATCATGGGCATCCGTCCTGAAGATCTGCACGAAGAGCCGGTATTCATCGAAGCTTCTCCGAACTCCGTCATCAACGCCAGCATCGAAGTGTCCGAGAACCTCGGCCACGAGATGTACCTGTACCTGAACGGCCTGGGCAAAGACAACGTCATCGCCCGCGTAGACGGCCGCGCAGGCCTGCAAGAAGGCCAGAACGTGAAGCTCGCGATCGATATGAACAAAGTTCATATCTTCGACAAGGACTCCGAGCTGAACATCCTGGAAGCCTAATCCCCGTTTCCCCCAAAGCGTCTGGCCGATATCGGCCGGGCGCTTTTTTACGTCATGCGGGCCAAAGGGCCCTGATGCGGCCGCTTTTACATTGATTTCCGGCTTCATTTCCGATACGATAATTAGGATAACAGGAGCGTTGGAGGGAGCTGTACGATGGCTAAAAAAGTGAGAGTATCCGAGCTCGTGCAGCAATTTCAGCTCGAGGTGGTCGCCGGCGAAGACGGCCTGCGGCGCACCATCGTCACGGACGATTTGAATCGGCCGGGCCTGGAGATGGCCGGCTATTACGATTATTACCCGGCAGACCGGGCCCAGATCCTAGGCAAGACGGAGCTGGCGTTCCTCGAGACGCTCACTTCCGAAGAACGCCGCGAGCGGATGGCCTGCATCTGTGCGGACGACACCCCTTGCATCATCATCACGCGCGGTCTGGACGTCCCTCCGGAACTGGTCGAAGTCGCGCAAGAACGGCATTGCCCCGTCCTCCGGAGCAGCACGGCGACGACGATCCTGCTCAGCCGCATCACGAACTTCCTGGAGAAGAAGCTGGCCCCGACGGCGACGATTCACGGCGTACTTGTGGACGTCTACGGCGTCGGCATGCTGATCACGGGCGGCAGCGGCATCGGCAAAAGCGAGACGGCCCTCGAGCTCGTGAAGCGCGGCCACCGTCTCGTCGCGGACGATGCGGTCGAGATTCGCCAGACGGCCGACAACTACCTGTACGGCAGCGCGCCGGATCTTATCCAGCATCTGCTCGAGATCCGTGGACTCGGCATCTTGAACGTCATGACGCTGTTCGGCGCAGGCGCCGTACGCAACCAGAAGCAGATCAGCCTCGTCATTAAGCTGGAGAACTGGCAGCAGGACAAACAATACGACCGCCTCGGCCTCGACGAGGAGACGACGCGCATCATCGACACCGACGTGCCGCTCGTCACCGTGCCGGTCCGGCCGGGCCGGAACTTGGCCGTCATCCTGGAGGTGGCGGCGATGAACTTCCGACTGAAGCGGATGGGCTACAACGCCGCGCTGCAGTTCACGAACAAGCTGACGGAAGCGATCGCCGACGAAGACTACGAATAACCGATTCAGGGGGCCGGACGGCCCCTTGAACATGAGAGACGGAGGATACGCATGTTGTTGCCACTGAAGCTGGAATCGGTCGCGTTCACGCTAGGCCCGCTGTCGGTTCACTGGTACGGAATCATCCTGGGGACCGGCGCGCTGGTCGGCCTGCTGCTCGCCATCCAGGAAGGAAAAAGGTTCGGGCTGTCGGCCGATTTCTTCCTCGACCTCATGCTGTACGGCGTGCCGTCCGCGATCATCGCGGCTCGGCTCTACTACGTCTTGTTCAAATGGGGCTACTACAGCAAGCACCCGGGAGAGATCATTCAGATCTGGAACGGCGGGATCGCGATTTACGGCGCGCTGATCGGCGCGCTCATCTGCGGCGTCGTGTATTTCCGCTCCAAGGGTTATTCCTTCTGGCGCGTCGTCGACATCTGCGCGCCGTCGCTGCTCGCCGGCCAGATGATCGGACGCTGGGGGAACTTCGTGAACCAGGAAGCTTACGGCGGACCGACTACCGAGACCTTCCTGCGGGACAAGCTCCATCTCCCGAACTTCATCGTCGATCAGATGTACGTCGTCGACGCGGCCGGCTCGGGGGTCTATCATCATCCGACCTTCCTGTACGAATCGCTCTGGAGCTTGGTCGGACTGATCATCCTGTTCGTCCTCCGCCGCCAGCGCTTCCTGCGGGCGGGCGAGCTCTTCTTCTCTTACTTCATCTGGTATTCGATCGGCCGCTTCTTCATCGAAGCGCTGCGCACGGACAGCCTAGCCTTCCAAGGTCCGGCATGGCTCGCTTCGCTGCTGGACGCGCTCTGGACGCCGATGAAGTGGATCTTCGGAGAGCAAGGTTACCTTGATCCCGACTACGGCAATGTCCGCAGCTCCCAGTTGCTGGCGCTGCTCATCATAATCGCGAGCATCGTCATGATCATCGTGCGCCGCCGCAACGGTCAAGCCAAGGAGCGGTATCTCGATCCGCTCGTCAACTACAAGCACCCTGTCGCGGCTGCGGGACCGAACGCGGCAGACGAGCCGGCAGCGCCGGCCGCCGCAGAGCCGGCCGTCCGTACCGCGCCAGTCGAAGAAGGGACTGTCAAGCATGACCAGCCAGAGAAACCCGATCACGACAGTACTGTTTGACCTGGACGGCACGATCATCGATACGAACGAACTGATCATTCAGGCGTTCCTATATGCGCTGAAGGGAATCGTCCCGCCGGCGTTCAGCCGGGATGAGATCATTCCGTTGATGGGCCAGACGCTCCTCTCGCAGATGCGCCAGTTCTCCGGCCGCGAAGAGGTGAACGAGCTGCTGGCCTCCTACCGGGAATACAGCCTGCACCATCATGACGAGATGGTATCGCTGTTCCCCGGCGTCGAACAAGTCGTGCCGCTGCTGAAGGCGCACGGTTTGAAGCTGGGCGTCGTGACGACGAAGATGCGGGAGACGACCGAACGGGCGCTGAAGCTGTTGGGGTTGTACGACTACATGGACGTGATCGTGACGCTGGACGACGTGACGCATCCGAAGCCGCATGCGGAACCGGTCGAGAACGCGCTTCGCGCCCTTGGCGAGGATCCGTCCGGCGCGCTCATGGTCGGCGACAGCGGCGTCGACATCCTGTCCGCGCTGGCGGCCGGCGCCATCCCGGTCGGCGTCGCCTGGTCTCTGAAGGGCGATGCCGTACTCCGCGAAGCCGGCGCCTCGCACATCATTCATGACATGCGCGAATTGATCCCCCTGTGCGGAATTGAGGGATAGCCGTTGAGACAAGTGGAGCGCTATCCGGTTGAAGGGCCGAACGCGCTATGGCAGGTGTACCGGACGGTGTCCCGCTGGAAAGCGGTGCGCAACTTCATCGCGATCCAGGCCGCCCGATATTGCCCGGAATTGTCAGTCAAGAATTGGATCTATCGACATATCCTAAAGATGCGGGTCGGCAAACAGACGTCCTTCGCCCTCATGGTGATGGTGGACGTCTTTTTCCCCGAGCGGATCGAGATCGGCGACAATTGCATCATCGGCTACAACTCCACGCTGCTCACGCACGAATACCTGATAAAGGAATATCGGATCGGCAACATCCGCATCGGTTCGCACGTTATGATAGGTGCCAATGTCACGATCCTGCCGGGGGTCACGATCGGCGACCACGCGGTAGTGGCTGCCGGGTCGGTGGTGCACCGGGACGTGCCGGCCCATGCGCGGGTAGGGGGAAATCCGCTCCGCGAGCTGGGGGACGGGGACAGGAAGTCGGATTTAGGCCATACTTGAAGGAAAGAAGGCAACATCCATGAAAAGGCGGTTGGCGATATTGGTGTGGGCGGGGCTGCTCCTGCTCGTCGTAGGCGGAGGAATGTTCGCCGCTGTCGGCGCCCACGGGACGCAGCGGCCGGAGGGGGACGACCAACCTGCGGGCGAGCTTCCCAATCCTGTCTATTATCAAGACCAAGTGATCGTCCTGATGTACCACGACGTATCGCAAACGCCGCTGAACGACAAATCGCTAACCGTAGACCGCTTTTCGGAACAGCTCAAACTGATGAAGGAAGCCGGGTTCAACTGGATTACGATGGAGCAATACGTGAACTTCATGCTGCATGGCGGGCGCGTGCCGAACAATGCGGTGCTGCTCACGTTCGACGACGGTTACGCGTCCTTTTACCAGTATGCCTATCCGCTGTTGAGGCAGTATCAAGCGCCGGCCACCAGCTTCCTGATCGTATCGACAGTCGGCAATCCGAAGGCCAAGGGCGTACCGAAGCTCAACTGGGATCAAGTGCAGGAGATGCATCAGAACGGAATCTCCTTCTATAGCCACACGTACAACTCGCATATGGAGTTCCCGGTCGCCAAGAACGGCAAACGCATCCGCGGGGTGCTCGCTGCGCCGCTCTATATGAACATTAACGGCGAGAAGCGGGTCGAGACGCACGAAGAATATCTCGCTCGCATCACCAAGGATCTGGACAAAGCGAACCAAGTGCTCGCCGTCAAGCTGGGCAATCGGCTCAAAGTCATCGCGTTCCCGTACGGCGACTTCTCCAAGGATCTGCTCCAGGTTTGCCATCAGCTCGGCATGGACGTCACCTTCACGGTGAAGCGGGGCATCAACGGGCCCGAGGACCGGAACGGCTATCGCGTCAACGCGGGCGGCATGTCCGACGATCCGGCGGAGCTCATCGCGGATATGAAGAAGGCGATCCCCAAAGCCGTCACCACGGATTGTCTCAGCTGGGCGGGCAGCACCGGACGCAAAGCGAGCAATGGGAAAGAACTGAAGGCCTGCCATTGGGGGCTGCTGGGACCCGCGTTTCCTTGAAGGCAACACCGGCCTCCAGAAGGCTATAGCAGAGGAGAACCGGAAGCGGCGGAGAGCGAGTCCGCGCACGGTTCTTTTTTTGCGGTCCGGGCTTGTCCCGGCTGCAGAGAAGCCGGTGCTCGGGCCGGGGCTGGGGATGCGTGGACAGCAGCGTGGATAGAAAGCACAGGCCAATGTGTGTGGACAGGAGCACAGGCGAATGTGCGTGGATAGAAGCGCNNGAAGCGCGTGCAAATGTGCGGCGACAGAGGCGCAGGCAAAGCGCGTGGATAGAAGCACAGAAAGATGCGTGCGCGGAAGCTTGGATAGAAGCGGAGGCTGAAACCTCCGCGCCTGCGGCGCGCCTTGACGGGTGGGGCGCTTCATGATAAAGTTGAACAAAATCTTTATTTTGGCAGTATGGTAACTTGGTAGCACTTTAATACAGTAAAGCGTTATTCGCCAACGAAACGAGGTCGTCCGCTTGTCGAAGCCTAAAGGATTTGAGAAACCGACCGGCGTCAAAGATTATTTGCCTCATGCCGTCACGAAGCTGCGGCGCATCGAGCGGAACGTGCTGGCTTGTATGCACCGTTGGGGCTATGAACAGATCATGACGCCGACCATCGAATATTACGATACAGTCGGGGTGGCGAGCGCCACCTCCGACCAGAAGTTGTTCAAGCTGCTGAACCACCGCGGTACGACGATCGTGCTGCGTTCCGACGTCACCGCGCCGATCGCGCGCGTGGCTTCTTCGCTGCTGAAGGAGACACCTTTCCCGCTGCGCCTGAGCTATCATGCGAACGTGTTCCGCGCCTTCGAGGAAGAGGGCGGACGGGAGGCGGAGTTCTTCCAGACCGGCGTTGAGCTGGTCGGCGACGCGTCCCCCGAGGCGGACGCCGAAGTCATCGCGCTTGCGATCGCCTCGCTGCAAGCTGCGGGCGTGCCCGAGTTCAAGATTGCCGTCGGGCACGTCGGCTTCCTGAACGGGCTGTTCGAGGAGACATTGCCGGGGCGTGCGGGAGCGCAGGAGAGCCTGAAGGCGTGCCTGCTGCAGCGGGATCATGTCGGCTACCGCGATATTCTGCGCTCGCTGTCGCTCGAGGAGCCGATCCGCTCGGAGCTGGAAGGCATCCTGCGGCTGCGCGGCGGTCAGGAAGTATGCGACCAGGCGCTGCGGCTCAGCGGCAACGACGCGGCGCATCTGGCGATTCGCCATCTGTGCGACCTGTGGGACGTCCTCGGGGCATATGGCGTCCAGGAGCACGTCTTGATCGATCTGACGATGATCGGCGACTTTTCATATTACACGGGGATGACGTTCGAAGGCTACGCGGCGCATCTGGGCTTCCCGGTGGTGAGCGGCGGCCGCTACGACAACCTGCTGGCGCAATTCGGGCGCCCGGCGCCGGCCACGGGCTTCGCGCTGAAGACGACGCGGATCCTGGAAGTGGTCGAGGACGAGGCGGAAGCGAACGGGACGACGCTGATCCTCTATGCGGAGCCGTCGCGGATCGCGGCGCTGGCGGAAGCGGGCAAACGCCGCGAGGCAGGCGAATCGGTCGTGACCGAAGCGGTGCGCACGGCCGAAGAGCGGGGAGCTGTGGAGGCCTTGCTCCAGACGAAGGCAAACCGTGCAAAGAACGGCGAACCGTTGGTATATCAGGGGCGGCGCTACGACGGACTCGTGGCGTTCGGCATCGGAGAGGGGGAAGAGGCATGACGGAGAGCGGCGCGGTACTGAAAGTAGCGATGCCCAAGGGACGGATCTACAAGCAGGCGAGCAAGCTGTTCCGGCAAGCCGGCCTGCCGATCCCGGAGGACTTCGACGATTCGCGCAAGCTGATCGTCCCGGTCCCCGAAGCGAACATGGAGTTCATCATGGCGAAGCCTGTAGACGTACCTACCTATGTGGAATACGGCGTAGCGGATATCGGCATTGTGGGCAAGGATGTGCTGATGGAGGAGAACAAGGACGTCTACGAGCTTCTCGATCTCGGCATCGCCAAATGCCGCATGTCCGTCATCGGCCTGCCGAATTGGAAGCCGGTCATCAATCCTCGCGTGGCGACGAAGTATCCGAGCGTCGCATCGCAGTACTTCCGCGAACGCGGACAGCAGGTCGAGGTGATCAAGCTGAACGGCTCGATCGAGCTGGCTCCGCTGATCGGTCTGGCCGACCGCATCGTGGATATGGTCGAGACGGGGCAGACGCTGCAGGAGAACGGGCTCGTCGAGATGGAGACGCTGTTCTCGGTGACGAGCCGGCTCATCGCGAACCGCGTCAGCTATCGGCTGCAGAACGCGGCGATTCAGGCGCTGTGCGACCGGATCTCGCAGACGCTGGCCGGCGCTGTGCGGGCTTAAGCGGCTTCGCCAGACAGATCCGGCGCGCTGGGTGCGGCAGATCGAGCGCGCGAGACGCTGTCCGCGAGCTGCTCCAGCGTCTGGCGGGGCAGTCGGGGGCGCGGCGGCCTTGAAGGAATAAATAGCTGGCAAGCGAGGGGGAGACGGTATGTATATCGGACCGGCAAGCGGCTTCCGCTTGGAGCGGGAGAGCGAATACGGCTCGCGCGAGCAGAATGAGGCGGCGGCCGAGATCGTCGGCGCGGTGCGCCGGGAAGGCGACGAGGCGCTGCTGCGGTACACGGAGCTGCACGATCGCGTCAAGCTGACGCCGGATCGGCTCCGGGTGACGGAGGCCGAGATCTCGGCGGCCTACGAGAAGGTGGAGCCGGCGTTTCTGGACGCGCTGCGGCAGGCGGCGGCCAACATCACGGCTTTTCATGAGAAGCAAAAGCGCAGCTCGTGGATGGATCTTCAGCCGGACGGCACGATGCTCGGCGTCGTGATGCGTCCGCTGAAGCGGGTCGGCCTCTACGTGCCGGGCGGCAAGGCGGCGTATCCTTCGTCGGTACTCATGAACGTGCTGCCGGCCAAGGTCGCGGGCGTGCCGGAAATCGCGCTCGTGACGCCGCCGGCTACAGGCGGACGCGAAGGCATCGACCCGTACATCCTCGTGGCGGCCGCCGAAGCGGGCGTGACCGAGATGTATCGGATCGGCGGCGCGCAGGCGGTCGCGGCGCTCGCCTATGGGACGGCGTCGATCCCCGCCGTCGACAAGATCTGCGGGCCCGGCAACATCTACGTGGCGCTCGCCAAGCGCGCCGTATTCGGCGCGGTCGACATCGACAGCATCGCAGGGCCCAGCGAGATCGTCGTGCTGGCGGACGACAGCGCCGATCCGCGGTATGTCGCCGCGGATATGCTGTCGCAAGCGGAGCACGACGAGATGGCTTCGGCGGTGCTCGTGACGACGTCCGAGCGCCTGGCTCAGGCGGTCGCGGCGGAGCTGGACCGCCAGGTGGCGACGCTGCCGCGGCGCGAGATCGCGGAGCGTTCGCTCGAACAGTACGGTGCGATCCTGACCGTCGGGAGCCTCGCCGAGGGCGTAGAAGTCATCAACAAGCTCGCGCCGGAGCATCTCGAAGTGATCACCGAGGACCCGATGGCGGTGCTCGGCACGATCGAGAACGCGGGCGCGATCTTCCTCGGCCCGTACAGCTCGGAGCCGGTCGGCGACTACTTCGCCGGCCCGAACCATATTCTGCCGACGAACGGGACCGCGCGGTTCTCGTCGCCGCTGAACGTGGACGACTTCGTGAAGAAATCGAGCTTGATCCGATACAGCCGCGAAGCGCTGCTCCGCGATGCCGCCGGCATCGCGACGCTGGCGCGGCATGAAGGCCTGGAAGCCCATGCGAGAGCGGTCGAGATCCGATTGGAAGGTGGAGAATCTCAATGACGCAATCCTTAGAACAAGCGGGCGGACGCCGCGCGGAGATCGCGCGCAAGACCAATGAGACGGACATTAAGCTGGCCCTCGGCGTAGACGGCACCGGCACGGTGAACATCGAGACCGACGTGCCGTTCCTAAACCACATGCTGGACTTGTTCGCGAAGCACGGCCAATTCGACTTGACCGTCGAGGCGCGCGGAGACGTGGATATCGACGATCACCACACCGTCGAGGACATCGGCATCTGCCTCGGACATACGCTGCGCGAAGCGCTTGGCGACAAAGCCGGCATCAAGCGGTACGCGAGCGTCTTCGTCCCGATGGACGAGGCGCTGGCGCAGGTCGTCATCGACGTGAGCAACCGGCCGCATTTCGAATACCGGGCGGAGTATCCGTCCGCGACGGTCGGCAGCTTCAGCACGGAGCTCGTGCATGAGTTCCTGTGGAAGCTGGCGCTCGAAGCGCGCATCACGCTGCACGTCATCGTGCACTACGGCAAGAACACGCACCACATGATCGAAGCGGTATTCAAGGCGCTCGGACGCGCCCTGGACGAAGCAACGTCCATCGATCCCCGGGTGAAAGGCGTGCCATCGACGAAGGGAGTGCTGTAGGGTGATCGCGATCATCGACTATGGCATGGGCAACCTGCACAGCGTGAGCAAGGCCGTGGAGCGGTTGGGCTGCGATGCGGTCGTCACGTCCTCGGCGGAGGAGATCTTGGCCGCAGACGGCGTGATCCTGCCGGGCGTCGGCGCCTTCGGCGACGCGATGCGCAACCTGGGGGAAACCGGACTTGACGCGACTGTACGCGAATACGCCGCTTCCGGCAAACCCCTGCTCGGGATTTGCCTCGGGATGCAGTTGCTCTTCTCGGAGAGCGAGGAGTACGGCCGGAACGAAGGACTCGGTCTGCTGCCGGGCCGCGTCGTCCGCTTCGAAGGCGACTACAAAGTGCCGCACATGGGCTGGAACGAGCTGGCTTTCGCGCAGCCGAGTCCGCTGTTCGCGGGACTTGCGCCGGGCCATGTCTACTTCGTCCACTCGTTCCATGTGCTGCCGGAACGCCGCGAGGATCTGCTCGCGACGGCGGACTACCACCAGCCGGTGACGGCGATCGTCGGCCGCGGCTCGGTGTACGGCATGCAGTTTCATCCGGAGAAGAGCGGCGAGCTCGGCATGGCGCTGCTGCGCCGGTTCGTGGAGCTCGCCGAGGGCGGCGTTGAGCCGAAGCGTTAATCGCAATGTGCGGTTATCTCGGCTCGGCCGGAGCAAGATGAGGGGCCGTTAACCGCAAAATGCGGTCATCTCGGCCCGTGCGAGGCGGATTGAGTGGCCGTTAACCGCAAAATGCGGTTATCTCGGCCCGGGCGAGGCGGATAGAGGGGCCGTTAACCGCAATGTGCGGTTATCTCGGCCCGGGCGAGGCGGATAGAGGGGCCGTTAACCGCAATGTGCGGTTATCTCAGCCCGGGCGAGGCAGATAGAGGGGCCGTTAACCGCGTGTCTCCGCGAACGCCGCCGCATTGATACTTTCTATCGTTAAAGAGCACAAAATGGTCGCATCTCTCGCTGTAACGATACTTTCTATCGTTACAGACTACTAATCGACCTCATTTGCCGCTGTAACGATACTTTCTATCGTTACAGACCAACAATCGGCCTCATCTGCCGCTGTAACGATACTTTCTATCGTTAAAGAGCACAAAATGGTCGCATCTCTCGCTGTAACGATACTTTCTATCGTTACAGACCAACAATCGACCTCATCTGCCGCTGTAACGATACTTTCTATCGCTACAGAGCAAAAAATGGCTGCTTCCGTTGCCGTAACGATACTTTTTATCGTTACAAAGCAATTCATGGCCGCAACGCACTCCAACCCCGTTCGGAGGGACCATTGACATGTCCAAGTTCATCATCTATCCCGCGATCGACATCCGGGGCGGCAAAGCCGTCCGTCTGGTCCAGGGCGACTATAACCAAGAAACGGTATACAACGACGATCCGGTCGCGGCGGCGCGCGACTGGGAGGCGCAAGGCGGCCAGTGGGTACACTTGGTCGACCTGGACGGCGCCAAGGCCGGCCATCCGGTCAACGACGAGTTGATCGGAAGGATCGCGTCCACGGTGCAGGTGCCGGTGCAAGTAGGCGGCGGTCTGCGCACTGAGGCGGACGTGGAGCGCCTGCTCGGGCTCGGCGTCTCCCGCGTCATCCTCGGCACGGCGGCGATCGAAGACCGCGCGTTCGTGTCCAAGGTGCTCGCCAAGCATGGCGATAAGGTCGCCATCGGCATCGACGCGCGCGGGGGCTACGTCGCGACGCGCGGCTGGCTCGAAACGTCCGAGGTGAAGGCCGAGGATCTGGCCGTCGCGCTCGCTGCAGAAGGCGCGGAGACGTTCATCTTCACGGACATCTCCCGCGACGGGATGATGAGCGGTCCGAACGTCGAATCGATCGCGCGTCTCGCGCAGGTGTCGGGGCGTACGGTAATCGCTTCCGGCGGCGTGAGCAAGCCTGAGGACCTGGCAAACCTGGTGCAGCACGCGGGCGCGGGCGTCGGCGGTGCGATCGTCGGCAAGGCGCTGTATACGGGCAACATCTCCCTCGCAGATGCGGTAAAGCGGTACACGGGAGTCTAAACGAAACACGAATGATCGGCGCGACTCGGCCATGAATCATTACCCATTGTCATCGCGCATTCTTCGCCGTCTTCAGGGAGGCCGGAGATTCAGCGCTGGCGGACAACGCCATCGGGCACGGCCCGCCCACTGCGGCGTCGCCGTCAGCGCGGCCGCCCACTGCGGCGTCGCCGTCAGCGCGGCCGCCCACTGCGGTGTCACCGTCAGCGCGGCCGGCCACTGAGGCGTCGCCGTCAGCGCGGCCGCCCCACTGTGGCGCCGCCGTCAGACGCGGTCCTACTGCGGCGTCGCCGTCAGCGCGGCCGGCCACTGAGGCGTCGCCGTCAGGCGGGCCGCCCACTGTGGCGCCACCGTCAGGCGGGCCCCCACTGTGGCGCCGCCGTCAGCGCGGCCCGCCCACTGCGGCGATGCGGATGCGTCATGGCCCGGTCGCGCCATTCTGCGAATAGAAAGAGGGAGCGCGTATGCTAGCTAAGCGGATTATCCCCTGCCTGGACGTCAAGGACGGCCGGGTCGTGAAAGGCGTCAACTTCGTCAACCTGCGGGATGCCGGAGATCCGGTCGAGCTCGCGGCGATCTACGACCGCGAAGGCGCGGACGAGCTCGTCTTCCTGGATATCTCCGCTTCGGTGGAGGGACGCGCGACGATGGTGGACGTCGTCCGGCGGACGGCAGGCGAGATCACGATTCCGTTCACCGTCGGCGGCGGCATCTCCGCGGTGGAGGACATGAAGCGCCTGCTGCGGGCGGGCGCGGACAAGATCGGCATCAATACGGCGGCGATCAAGAATCCCGACCTGATCGCGGACGGCTCGCGCACGTTCGGCGCGCAGTGCATCGTCGTCGCGATCGACGCGAAGTATAATGCCGAATGGGGCGACTGGGAAGTGTTCACGCACGGCGGCCGCAACCCGACCGGGATCAAGGCGCTCGATTGGGCGCAGGAAGCGGCCCGCCGCGGCGCGGGCGAGATTCTGCTCACGAGCATGGACGCCGACGGTACGAAGGACGGCTTCGATATCGCGCTGACGCGCGCCGTGTCGGACCGCGTCGGCATTCCCGTGATCGCCTCCGGCGGCGCGGGCCATGCGCGGCATTTCGCGGACGTATTCGCCGAAGGGCGGGCGGACGCAGGGCTTGCCGCGAGCATTTTCCACTACAAGGAAGTGACGATCCGGGAGGTCAAGGACACTCTCCGGAACCAAGGAGTGAACGTACGATGACGCAATCGCTAGCCGATCAGATCAAATGGGACGAAAACGGCCTCGTGCCGGTCGTCGTTCAGGACGCGGGCAGCAAGGAAGTGCTGATGCTCGCCTATATGAACCGTGAATCGCTTCGGCGGACGCTGGAGCTGGGCGAGACGGTATTCTGGAGCCGCTCCCGCGGGGAGCTGTGGCACAAGGGCGCGACCTCCGGCCATACGCAGCCGATCGTCTCGCTCCGTTACGACTGCGACGGCGACACGCTCCTCGCGCTCGTCAAGCAGAACGGCGCCGCCTGCCATACCGGCGCATACAGCTGCTTCTATCGCGACGCGGACGGAGAACTGCCGGAGGAGCGCCGGCCGGCGCCGGACCGGTTCGCCGCGCTTTCGGGCCTCGAGACGACCATCGCCCAGCGCTACGCGGAGCGCCCGGAAGGCGCGTATACGACGTACCTGTTCGAGAAGGGGCTCGACAAGATCCTGAAGAAGGTCGGCGAAGAGACGGCCGAAGTGATCATCGGAGCCAAAAACCACGACAACGTCGAGACGCGCAGCGAAGCGGCCGACCTCATTTTCCACTTGATGGTGTTGTTGAAGCAGCAGGGCATCCCGTTCGACGAGGTGCTGCAGGAGCTCGAGTTCCGCCATCGCAAACCGGTCAAGAAGGACTAAGACCGGCTTTGCCCGGGAGATGCTGCGCGCTTGGCGCCAAATGTCGGATTTTCGCAACAAAGCGGCCGCTGAATGCCCTAGATTCGGGCAAGAAGGGTTTTGGCGAACGGTGGAATCTCATGTATAATAATAGGGAAGATAGATTCGCGGTTGCCTTACTCGACCGAACCTTTGGAGGGGCACATGTACAGCAGCAAGCTTCGTATTTTTTCCGGATCATCGAACCCGGTGTTGGCCGAGAAGATAGCCGACCAGCTAGGTCTGCCTCTCGGCAAGATTAAGCTTTCGCGCTTCAAGAGCGGCGAAGTTTACGTTCACTATGAGGAGACGATCCGTAACTGCGACGTGTTCCTCGTGCAATCGTTATCTCATCCGATCAACGACTTTTTCGTAGAGCTGCTCGTCATGATCGATGCCGCCAAGCGGGCTTCCGCTCGGACGATCAACATCGTGCTTCCTTATTACGGCTATGCGCGCCAAGAGCGCAAAGCGGCGCCCCGGGAACCGATCTCCGCGAAGATGGTGGCCGACGTCCTGACGACGGTAGGCGCCTCGCGGATCGTGACGATCGACCTGCACGCGCCGGCGATTCAAGGCTTCTTCAATATCCCGGTGGACCACCTCACGGCGCTCGACCTCATCAGCGACTACCTGCGGGCGAAGAACATCCAGAACCCGGTCATCGTCTCGCCGGACGCGGGCCGCGCGTCTACGGCGGAGAAGCTGGCGAACCAGCTCGACTCTCCGTTCGCGATCATGATCAAGAAGCGCCCGGCGCACAACGAGTCGGTCATCACCCACGTCATCGGCGAAGTCGAAGGCTACACGCCGATCATCATCGAGGACATGATCGACACCGGCACGACGATCGTGAACGTCGTCGAGGGACTGAAGGAACGCGGAGCCGAGGACGTCTTCGTCTGCGCGACGCACCCGCTGTTCTCCGGCAACGCCCTGCAGAAGCTGGATCACCCGAACATCCGGGAGGTCGTGGTTACCGACACCATCCTGCTGCCGAACGACCGTTCCGAACGGTTCAAGGTGCTCTCCGTGGCGCCGATGCTGTCCGAAGCCACGAAGATCATCATGGAAGGCGGCTCGATCAGCACGCTGTTCAAGACCGCGGGCGTCTAGCGACAATCGAATCCAACAACGTGTAGGAGAAAGGATCTCCCCTCCGCGACAGGCGGACGCGGGCGGTCCTTTCTTGCTCATTCCGTACGGATTCGTATGGCGATCCGCCGCTCCCGCGGGGATCTTCGTTCCCGGCGGGCCGCCCTTATTTCGAGGAGGGAGGAGCCGTTTCCCCTTGCGCGGCGCGGCGAAGCCAGGATTACGCGGTTTTATGGATGGTGATGCTGTGTTATAATCGGATTGACGAAAAGACGGCTGCGGGCCGACGGACGACAGGGTATGACAATTTAGACAAGACGAATGAACTACCGGGGAGGTGCCTTGCCGATGAATCAGCGGAAGCGCGCGATCGCGAAGAGCCGTCGCCCGAAAGTGATTCCGTTCTCTTTGGACGCGACTTTTTTCTTTGAGCGGGCGGTGCAATCGCTGGATCGGTTCCATTACGACAAGGCGCTGAAGTACTTCCGCCGGGCGGTCGAATACGAGCCGGACAATCCGGTGAACCACTGCAACATGGCCGGCATTCTGTCGGAGATGGGGCGATACGAGGAATCGAACGTGATTCTGCGGTCGGTGCTCGATCAGATCGACCCCGCCATGACGGAATGCTATTACTATCTGGCGAACAACTACGCCAACATGGAGCTGTACGAAGCGGCCGAGGAATCGCTCGTGCGCTACTTGGAGACGGATGCGGAAGGCCAGTTCCTCGACGAGGCGGATGAGCTGCTCGATCTGCTGAACTACGAGCTGAACCGCCCGACGAAGCTGTCGACGATCAAGTCCAAGGAGAACCTCTACGCCCACGACAAGGCGCGGGAGCTGCTCGAGGCGGGCCGCTTCGCCGAGGCGGTGCGCATCCTGGAGGACATCATCGGGCGGCAGCCCGACTTCCTCGCCGCGCGCAACAATCTGGGCTTGGCTTATTACTATATGGGCCTGTTCGACAAGTCGGTGCAGACGATCGGCGAAGTGCTGGCGGCCGAACCCGGCAATCTGCACGCCCTCTGCAATCTGGCGATCTTCTACCAGCACGCGAATCAGCGGTCCGAGTTGACGTCGCTGGTCGCGGTGCTGAAGAAGACGGTCCCGATTCACCCCGAGCACGTCTTCAAGCTGGCGACGACGCTCGGCATCATCGGCGACCACCGCGAGGCTTACCGGCACTTCCGCAGGCTGCTGCGCACGGGCGAGCTGGCGGGCGAGCCGAGCCTGCATCACTTCGCGGCGGTGGCCGCGGCGAATATCGGCCGTCTGGACGATGCGGAGCGCCACTGGCTGCAGGCCAAGCGCCTCGATCCGTCGCCCGCGGTGCCTGATTTCTACCTCCGCAAATTGGCCAAGGTAAGGGAGGGCCAGGAGAAGGCGCCCGCCCAGTACCATTACCATCTGCCGTTCGACGAGCAGTTCCGCGAATGGGAGAAGCGGCCGGAGCTCGTCTCCGCCACGCTGAAGAAGGACCCGCTCATCCGCTCGTCCTTCTTCTGGGCGCTGCGCCACGGCGACCGGCGCACGAAGATGCAGGTCATTCAGGCGCTGGGGCTCGTCGCCGACGAAGAGGTGATCGAGGCGCTGAAGGCGTTCCTCGTCGATCCCGAGGAGGACGACGAGCTGAAGCGGGTGGCCGTGCTGGTGCTCCGGTCGATCGGCGTGGAGGACGCGCTGAACGTCATGTTCAGCGGCCGCACGCTCACGCTGGAAGCCCGCCGAAGGTCCGCGCGCCTGCCGGTCTGGGACAGCTCCTGGCAAGGCATCCTGGAGCAGGCGATGTCGCAGATGGCGGAGCGGTACGACGTCGTGCAGCAGCATGACATGATGACGCTCTGGGTCGATTACCTCTCGCGCGTCTACCCGGACGTGCCGAAGCTGCACAACGCTTCGGGATGGGCGGCCGCCTTGGAGTATTGGACGGCGAAGATGCACCGCAAGACGGTGACCTATGCCGATCTGGTCAGCCGCTACGGCGCCTCCCAGGCGACGATCAGCCGCTACGCGAACCGGATTGACGAAGCTTGCGGCATTCGGGAGAAGCTAAAACTAACGAACCGTTCATTCCAGGAACAAGGCTAACGTTTGTTGCGGAACAACGGTTCAACTGTTACAATCGTAATTACAGTTGGCCGAGGAGGAATGAATTATGTCATCTTACAAGAGCATCGTGATCGGAACGGGACCCGCAGGCCTCACGGCCGCCATCTACTTAGCGCGCGCGAATCTGAGCCCGCTCGTCATCGAAGGCCCGGAACCGGGCGGTCAATTGACGACGACGACCGATGTCGAGAACTTCCCGGGCTTCCCCGAGGGCATCATGGGACCCGACCTGATGGCGAACATGCGCAAGCAAGCGGAGCGCTTCGGCGCGGAGTTCCGCACCGGCTGGATCAACTCGGTGGAGCTCGCGCAGCGTCCGTTCACCTTGAACCTCGAAGGGGGGGAGAAGCTGACGGCGGAGACGCTGATCATCTCGACCGGCGCTTCGGCGAAGTACCTGGGCATTCCCGGCGAGAAGGACAACGTCGGCCGCGGCGTCAGCACCTGTGCGACTTGCGACGGCTTCTTCTTCCGCGGGAAGAAGATCATCGTCGTGGGCGGCGGCGACTCCGCGATGGAGGAAGCGAACTTCCTGACGCGCTTCGCGTCGGATCTGACGCTCGTGCACCGTCGCGACGAGCTGCGCGCCTCCAAGATCATGCAGGATCGCGCGCGCGAGAACGAGAAGATCAGCTGGGGACTGAACCGTACGCCGCTGGAAGTCGTGGCGGGCGATATGGGCGTCACCGGGCTGAAGGTCCGCAACAACGAGACCGGCGAAGAGGAGATTCTGGATGCGCACGGGGTGTTCATCGCGATCGGCCATACGCCGAATACGAAGTTCCTCGGCGGACAGGTGGAGACGGACGAGCACGGCTACATCGTGACGAAGCCGGGCTCCTCCGAGACGAACGTCCCTGGCGTATTCGCCTGCGGCGACGTTCAGGACACGAAGTATCGCCAAGCCATCACGGCCGCCGGCAGCGGATGCATGGCGGCGCTGGACTGCGAGAAGTATCTCGAAGGCTCGATGGTGCACGACTGGAGCCAGACGCTCGGCTGATCCGGCCGGCGGCACGGCGCGGCAGACGCGCCGAAGGGAAGCTTGTTTAAACTTATGTCGCGTTCGCCCTCTACGGAGGCTTGCGAACCGTCGTAATGAGTCCAATACAATCATGAGGTGTCGACCACTATGTCTCAATCGCTTTACGTTGGCGTCGATTTAGGTGGAACTTCCATCAAGATCGGCTTGTGCAATGACAAGGGAGAGCTGCTGCGCACGTTCGAGGGCCCGACCGATACGGACCAGGGTACGGACAAGATCATGAGCAATATCGCCGCTTATGTGAACGAGCTCGTTCCTCCCGGCACGCAGGAGTGGGATGACGTCAAAGGCGTCGGCATCGGCATCGCCGGATTCCTCGACATTCCGAACGGCATCATCGACTTCTCGGCGAACCTGCCTCCCCTCCGGAACGTGCCCGTGCGGCAGATCATGGAGGAGAAGCTCGCCAAGCCGATCAAGATCAACAACGACGCCAACGTAGCCGCGTTGGGCGAAGTATGGGGCGGCGCCGGCAAAGGCGTCCAGAACTGCGTCTGCTATACGCTGGGCACCGGCGTCGGCGGCGGACTGATCGTGAACGGCCGGCTGATCGAGGGCTTCAGCGGCATGGCCGGCGAGCTCGGCCATATGTCCATCGTGCCGGACCTCGAAGCGATCCAATGCGGCTGCGGCCAGATGGGCTGCCTAGAGACGGTATCCTCCGCCACGGGCATCATCCGGATGGGCAAGGACGCGGTCGAGCGCGGGGACCGCACGTCGCTGTCGCTCATCGAGACGCCGCTGACGGCGAAGGACGTGATCGACGCCGCCAAGGCGGGCGACGAGGTGGCGCAGCGCATCGTGAGCCGCGCAGCCTTCTATCTGGGCAAGTCGATGGCGGCGGTCGCGGTCGTCATCAACCCGCAGCGCTTCATCATCGGCGGCGGGGTGAGCAAGGCGGGAGAATATCTGTTCGAGCAGATCCGCCAAGTGTTCCGCAAGTATTCGACGGACGCGGCGCAGAAGGGCGTGGACATCGTCGCCGCCGAGCTGGGCAACAACGCCGGCGTCGTGGGCGCGGCGGGCCTCTTCCTTTACGCTTAACTTCAGACTTGGCGCCTGCTTCGCCCGTACCGGCGGGCAGGCGCTTTGTTCATGGCGGAGCGGTCCGGATCCGCGCCATGGAGCGGTCCGCATTCGCGCATCGTTCCGGTTCAGACGACTTCACCGCACGGCAAGCGGGCGAAGCCGTTTTTGCTTCACGTCACAGCATGGTTAGGGTTGGCCTGCATGGGGAAGGAGAGATGGAGATGGATACGACGATAACCAAACCGACGCTGGTGATCATCACCGGCATGTCGGGGGCGGGCAAGACGATCGCCGTCCAGAGCATGGAGGACCTCGGCTTTTTCTGCGTCGACAACTTGCCGCCGGTGCTGATCCCGAAGTTCGCCGAACTCATCGATCAATCGCAGGGACGCATCGGCAAGGTGGCGCTGGTCATCGATTTGAGGGGCCGGGAGTTTTTCACCGCGTTGTCCGAATCGCTGAGCTATATCCGCGAGCACTATACCATTCACTATGAGATCCTGTTCCTGGACGCGACCGACTCGGTGCTCGTTCAGCGCTACAAGGAAAGCCGCAGACGCCACCCGCTCGCCGTAGGCGGCATGCCGCTCGAGGGCATCCAATCGGAACGCAAGCTGCTGGAGGATCTGAAGGGCTGGGCGACGCAGGTGATCGACACGAGCAGCCTGAAGCCCGCGCAGCTCAAGGACAAGATCGTCTCGCGGTTCACGAATCTGGACCGCAACAAGATCTCCATCAACGTCACCTCCTTCGGCTTCAAGTACGGCGTGCCGATCGACGCCGATCTGATCTTCGACGTCCGCTTTCTGCCGAATCCGCACTATGTCGATGCGCTCCGTCCGAAGACGGGGCAGGACAGCGAAGTGTACGATTACGTCATGAAGTGGCCGGAGACGCAGACGTTCCTGTCGAAGCTGCTCGACATGCTGCAATATTTGATCCCCTTGTACCACAAAGAAGGCAAGAGCCAAGTCGTCATCGGCATCGGCTGCACCGGGGGCAAACACCGCTCGGTCGCCATCGGCGAGTACCTGGGGCGGATGCTCAGCGCGGGCGAGACCGAATCGGTGCGCGTGAGCCATCGCGACGCGGAACGGGACCGGCATGGCTAAGGCGCAGATCGGCGCCGGGCCGCTGACGCGTCGTCCCCGGATCGTCGTCATGGGCGGCGGGACCGGGCTGTCCGTGATGCTGCGCGGCTTGAAGCAGAAGCCGCTCGATATTACCGCGATCGTCACCGTCGCGGACGACGGCGGCAGCTCGGGCATTCTCCGGCAGGAGCTGCAGATGCCGCCGCCGGGCGATATCCGCAACGTGCTGACCGCGCTCGCCGATGCCGAGCCGCTGCTCGCGGATATGCTGTCCTACCGTTTTCAGAACGGGAACGGATTGGCCGGACACAGCCTGGGCAATCTGATATTGGCGGCGATGACGGACATCTCCGGCGACTTCGTCACCGGCGTGCGGGAGCTGAGCCGCGTATTGGCCGTACGCGGGCGCGTGCTGCCCGCCGCGAACCAGGCCATCCTGCTCAAAGCGGAGATGGCGGACGGCACGATCGTCGTCGGGGAATCGCAGATTCCGAAGGCCGGCGTCGCGATCAAGCGGGTGTTCATCGAGCCGGAGCACGTGGAGCCGCTCGTCGAGGCGGTCGAGGCGATCCGCGAGGCGGATGCGATCCTGATCGGTCCCGGGAGCCTGTATACGAGCATCATCCCGAACCTGCTCGTGCCGAAGCTGGCAGAGGCGATCGTGGGCGCGGATGCCGTGAAGCTGTTCGTCTGCAACGTGATGACCCAGCCCGGAGAGACGGACGATTACTCGGTGAGCGACCATCTGGACGCCGTTCATGCCCATGTCGGCCACCATCTGTTCGATTACGTGATCGTGAACGACGGCGAGATCCCGCCCCAAGTGCACAGCATGTACGCCGAACAGGGCTCCAAGGCCGTCCACCTGGACCTTGAGGAAGTCGAGCGGCGCGGCTACAAAGTGATCGCGGACCGGCTCGTGATGTTCCGCACGTATCTGCGCCACGACGCGGCGAAGCTAAGCGGGCATATCTACCAGCTGGTGAAAGACTGGATGTTGCGAAAGGGGTGAGAGACGGTTGTCGTTCGCTGCTCAAACCAAGAAAGAATTAACGATGATCGAGACGGAATCCTGCTGCGACCAAGCGGAGTTGTCCGCGCTCATCCGCATGAACGGGTCGGTGTCGCTGACCAACAAGCGGATCGTGCTGGACGTCTCGACCGAGAATGCGGCCATCGCCCGCCGGATCTATACGCTCATGAAGCGGCAGTACAACGTGCCGACGGAGCTGCTGGTCCGCAAGAAGATGCGCCTGAAGAAGAACAACGTCTATATCGTCCGCGTGCCCGCCGGCGTCGACCAACTGCTCAGCGATCTGAAGATCGCCGGAGCGGGCTTCCAGTTCCATCCGAGCATCGACAAGGACCTGGTGCGCAAGTCGTGCTGCAAGCGCGCCTACCTGCGCGGGGCGTTCCTCGCGGGCGGCTCCGTGAACAATCCGGAGGGCTCCTCCTATCACTTGGAGATCGCTTCGATGTACGAAGAACACTGCAAGGCGCTCGTAGACCTCGCGAACAAGTTCCAACTGAACGCCCGATTCATCGAGCGGAAGAAGGGCTTCATCTTATACATCAAGGAAGGCGAGAAGATCATCGAGTTCCTGAGCATCATCGGCGCGCATCAGGCGCTGTTCAAGTTCGAGGACGTCCGCATCATGCGGGACATGCGCAACTCGGTGAACCGGATCGTGAACTGCGAGACGGCGAACCTGAACAAGACGATCGGCGCCGCGGTCCGGCAGATCGACAACATCAAGCTGCTGCAGAAGGAAGTCGGCCTGGAGAATATGCCCGATAAGCTTCGCGAAGTCGCGGAGATCCGGCTGAAGCACCCCGACATGAACCTCAAAGAGGTCGGCGACATGCTCAAAGGCCAGGTCAGCAAATCGGGCGTGAATCATCGTCTCCGCAAAATCGACGAGTGGGCCGAAAAAATCCGTAACGGCACGGTATAACCTGGTGGCGTAATGGTTCTGACTAATGCTATAATAGGTAACAGACCATGCGCGGTGGGTCCCGTGAACCGGGATGAGATCAAGATAGGGGGTATCCGTTCCATGACGAGACAGCCGGTGGTTGTTCGGCTTAAGACGGGGCTTCACGCCAGACCGGCGGCATTATTCGTGCAAGAAGCCAATAAATTCTCCTCCGATGTCTTCGTGGAGAAGGAAGACAAGAAAGTGAACGCGAAGAGCATCATGGGAATCATGAGTCTCGCGATCAGTTCGGGCACCGAGGTAGCCATCAGTGCCGAGGGTTCGGATGCGGAGCAAGCTGTAACCGCTTTAGTCCAACTCGTCAGCAAGGAAGAGCTCGAGAACCAATAATAAGCGAGAATGCGCTCAAAGCTCCCCTTTGCGGGAGCTTTTTGCATAGGGACATATCTCCGCGCCGCCCGCCCCTCTGCACCGGGATCTCGTCTGCAAATTCGAGTTGGTAATCCTGCAACCTTTTACCTATGCTAAGCGTTGAATAGACAAACTGACGGAAGGGGTTACGATCATGCGGGCAAAAGGCGTGCAGATCGCAGTGCTGGCTACGGTAATGGTAGTCGCGGGATGGTTCGGCTATACGAATGGAGGCGTGCAAGCGGTGTCTGCGGAATCGCCGGCGGTCACGGCCGCAACAACGGCAAACGTACAGAATACGGTTACGGTCGGCGCGGAAGGTTCGATTAAGGTGGAGCCGGACGTGGCTTACCTGAACTTCGCCGTAGAGGCGCGGGGCGCGACGGCGCAAGCGGCGCAGCAGGAGGCGGCCAAACGGTTCTCGGCGGTGGAGAAGACGCTGTACGAGACGTTCAAGCTGGATCGCAAGGACGTGAAGACGACGAGCTTCAGCGTGCAGCCCGAGTACACGTATACGGAGAAGGAAGGCCAGAAGCTGAAGGACTACCTCGCCTCGCACCAGGTCCAGGTTACCTACCGCGATCTGGATAACATCGGCAAGCTGCTGGACGCGGTCTCCGCGGCGGGCGCCAACCGGATGGACGGCGTGCAGTTCGGCACCGAGAAAGAGGAGCAGTACCAGCTGGAGGCGCTGAAGAAGGCGATGGCGAACGCGGACGCGAAAGCGAACGTGCTGGCCGTATCCGCCAAGCGTCAGCTCGGCCAGGTGATCAACATCGTGCAGGGCGAAGCGGCGTCGGTGCCGATCATCCGGCAGAACGCCTTGTTCGCGAAGGAGATGGCGAGCGCGGCTGCCGATGCGGGCTCCTCCATTCAGACGGGACAGATCGAGATCGCGGCGAACGTGACGGTGCAGTACGAGATGAAGTAACGACGGCAGGCCGGAGCCTGGGAGCGGATGACGCTGCCAGGCTCTTCTCTGTAGATAGCGCCCCGGACCTTCGGTATCCCGACTCGGATGAAGACAAGAAAAAAAGCGATCGGCAGGATGGGGCCTGCATCCGATCGCTTTGCATGGGTGAGCTTGAACCTATCCTTGACGTATGCTGGGCAGGCTGCCTGCGGCTGGATTAAGCTTTGAGACGGTGCTCCAGATTCCGCAGCTCGATCGCATCTTCCAGCAGTTCGATGAATTCGCTAGACAAGTTCATTTTCTTCGCTTCCCGATATACTTCCAGCAAATGCTCGTCCTTCAGCGGACGAAGCAACGATGCCTTATCTTTCAAGTTGCGAGCGATCATGTGGCTTGGATCGTCGTTGCCGGAGTTGGCGCTGTTCATCTCGGATGCGGACAAGGGGCGCGGCACCAAATGCAAGGAATGGGTGTGCTGATTCATTGAGGAGATCCCCCTTTTTGCGTGATTCCTATTCCATAGCAAGATATGGAGGTTTATGGAATGTTTCCTTGCTATAGCATATCACGTTGATGGGCGTTCGCAGAGGGGTGATTCAAGCCTTTGAATTTTTCTTGACAAAATCGAGTTTGTGTGGTAAAAAGATGGGCCAGTTGGTGTGGAATAAAGACAAGCCCGCTGCCTCCGGTTCGGAGAGAGCGGGCTTGTTCGTGCGATTCGGGTTAGATCTTCTCGATGACTTTGTCGACGAGGCCGTACGCCCGGGCTTGCTCGGCTTCCATGAAGTTATCGCGGTCGGTGTCCTTCTCGATGCGCTCGAGCGGTTGGCCCGTGCGTTCCGAGAGGATGCCGTTCAGCTTGTCGCGAAGCTTCAGGATGCGACGCGCGCGAATCTCGATGTCGCTCGCTTGGCCTTCGGCGCCGCCGAGCGGCTGGTGAATCATCACTTCGGCGTTCGGAAGCGCGAAGCGCTTGCCCTTGGCGCCGGCCGCGAGCAGGAAGGCGCCCATCGAGGCGGCCATGCCTACGCAGATCGTAGAGACGTCCGGCTTGATGTACTGCATCGTATCAAAGATCGCCATCCCGGCCGTGATCGATCCGCCTGGGCTGTTGATGTAGAGATGAATGTCCTTCTCCGGATCTTCCGCAGCCAGGAACAACATCTGCGCGATAATGGAGTTGGCCACCACGTCGTTCACTTGGGTGCCCAAGAAGATGATCCGGTCCTTCAGCAGACGGGAATAGATATCGTACGCCCGCTCTCCTCTGTTCGTTTGTTCTACAACCATAGGGACGAAGCTCATGCGAAGATCCCTCCTTTGGAAATGGAATGACTACATTCTAAAGTATCAGAAAGCAAAAGTCAAAGAAAGTCAAACTAAGGGCATAAAAAAACGACCTCTCTCGGCGGTCGCGGGTTTGCTTGTCTGCAGGATGGTGAATCCTGTGTAAGGTTGGGTTGGCGCGCCCGTAGGGAATCGAACCCCAATCTCAGGCTCCGGAGGCCTGCGTCATATCCGTTGGACCACGGGCGCTTGCAACAACAGCAAGATTCATTATAGGCGATGGGGGTAGGAAAAGCAAGCGGAAATCCGAAACCGCGCAACGGGGTAAGAATATGTGTCCAAGCTGCACGCGTAAACGGCCGCGGCTGTGCCTGCTGCGGGCAGGAACGATATGGAAGGGAGACGACGCGGTCAAGGCCGAGCGATAAGAAAATGTGACGAATCGTTGAAGTCAAGGCTTGCAAGCGAAGCGTCATTGAATTAAAATGAAAGCATGAAGTGGGACTTAAAATTAGGTGGTGGGACGTTTTCGGTCCAACACAGTCCGCTTCATTTCGACGATCCGCATTCAGAAGAAGGCGCGATTCCGGTAACCGAGGGAGAGACGGCAGGAATGCGGAAGATGCTCGACATTCAGAAGAAGCTAGTGCCCGACCTGGTTCAGGTGCTGCAGAAGCGTTACGACATTCTGCACCGCATCCGCGTGTCGGGAACGGTGGGCCGGCGGACGCTGGCCGCCAGCGTCGATCTCACCGAGCGCACGCTGCGCGCCGAGCTCGACCTGCTGCGGGCCCAAGGGCTGCTCGAGGCCGGCACGGCCGGCATGACGCTGAGCGACGCGGGCAAACGTCTCCTGGAGGAGATGGAGCCGCTCGTCAAGGAGATGTTCGGCCTCGCGGACCTGGAAGAGGCGGTCCGCGCGAAGTTCGGCCTGAAGCAGGTCGTCATCGTGCCGGGCGACTCGGACGACTCCGACGACGTGAAGCGGGAGCTCGGCCGCGCGGGGAGCAGGGTGCTGCGCCACGTGCTCACTCCCGGCGACGTCGTGGCCGTCATGGGCGGATCCACGATGGCGCGCCTCGCGGCGCACCTCTCGGTGCCGTCCCCCCTGCGGGACAACTGGTTCGTCCCGGCGCGCGGCGGTCTCGGCGAGAGCGTGGACTACCAAGCGAACACGATCGCCGCCGAGCTGGCGAAGCGGACGGGCGCGCGGTACCGGATGCTGCACGTGCCCGACCACCTGAGCGAGGAAGCCTACCAGTCGATCATGCAGGAGCCGAACGTGCGGGAAGTGGTGGACATGATCCGCAGCGCGCGCATCGTGGTCCACGGCATCGGCGACGCGACGGCGATGGCGCGGCGGCGCAAGCTGGACGCCGACACCGTTCAGGAGATTCTGCGGGACGGCGCGTTGGCGGAGGCGTTCGGCTACTACTTCGACCGCGAAGGCGCGGTGGTGCACCGGATGGCGACCGCGGGCCTGCGGCTCGAGGACATCGAGGCGGCCGAGTCGGTCATCGGCGTCGCGGGCGGACATAGCAAGGGCGAGGCGATCGCGGCGGTCATGCGCTTCGGGCACGACGACGTGCTCGTCACCGACGAGGCGGCGGCCCAGGAGGCGCTCAGACACGCCTAGCCTCGCCCAGGAAGAACTTGTGGTCTCGGCGCTTAGCGGCGCCTGCTATAGATCAAAATAAAAATAAGAATTTCCAAGGAGGAACCATCAATGACGGTAAAAATCGGTATTAATGGCTTTGGACGGATCGGACGCAACGTATTCCGCGCTTCTCTGAACAACCCTAACGTAGAAGTAGTCGCGATCAACGATTTGACGAACGTCAGCACGCTGGCTCATCTGCTTAAATATGACACGACGCACGGCAAGCTGGACGCCACGGTTGAAGTTGCCGAAGGCGCGCTGATCGTCAACGGCAAGACGGTTAAAGTATTCGCGGAGCGCGACCCGGGCGTCCTGCCTTGGGGCTCCGTAGGCGCTGAGATCGTCGTCGAATCGACGGGCATCTTCACCGCGAAGGACAAAGCCGAGCTTCACCTCAAAGGCGGCGCGAAGAAAGTCATCATCTCCGCACCGGCTACGAACGAAGACATCACGATCGTCATGGGCGTCAACCAAGACAAGTACGACCCGGCCCAACACACGATCATCTCCAACGCTTCCTGCACTACGAACTGCCTCGCGCCTTTCGCGAAGGTCATCAACGATCAATTCGGCATCGTCAAGGGCATGATGACGACCGTCCACTCCTATACGAACGACCAAAGCGTACTCGACGTGCCGCACAAGGATCTGCGCCGCGCTCGCGCCGCCGCCGAGAACATCATTCCTTCCACGACGGGCGCCGCCAAAGCGGTATCTCTCGTCCTGCCGGAGCTCAAAGGCAAGCTGAACGGCATGTCGCTGCGCGTTCCTACGCCTAACGTATCCGTAACCGACCTGGTTGCCGAGCTGAAAGTCAACGTCACGGTCGAAGAAGTGAACGCCGCCCTCAAAGCCGCTTCCGAAGGCCCGCTCAAAGGCATCCTGAACTACTCCGAAGAGCCGCTCGTATCGAGCGACTACAACGGCGACGCCGCTTCCTCCACGATCGACGCGCTGTCCACGATGGTCGTCGAAGGCAACATGGTCAAAGTCCTCTCCTGGTACGACAACGAATGGGGCTACTCCAACCGCGTCGTAGACCTGGTAACCTTCATCGCCAGCAAAGGCCTGTAAGACCGAACTTAAATTCTCGAAAACGGAAAAGAGGAGACGCCGCGCTCCTCTTTCCGTCTGCGTAGCCCGGGAAGGATCGCCGCCGACGCCGTATCCGGGGGCCGGATCCCGCCCGGAACCGATCTTCGGGCGGCCCGGCGGCTCCCGGCCGCCGACGGCCGATACAGGCTTTTGAATAGTAGGAGGAGTGTGGACCATGAACAAGAAAAGTGTTCGCGACATCGACGTATCCGGCAAAAAAGTATTCGTACGCGTCGACTTCAACGTACCGCTCGAGAACGGCGCCATCACCGACGACACCCGCATCCGCGAGACGCTCACGACGATCCGCTATCTGATCGAGAAAGGCGCGAAGGTCATCCTGGCGAGCCACCTCGGCCGTCCGAAAGGCGAAGTCGTGGAAGAGCTGCGTCTGACGCCGGTCGCCGCCCGCCTGTCCGAGCTGCTCGGCAAGCCGGTCGTTAAAGCCGACGAAGCCGTAGGCGAAGCAGTCCTGGCGAAGGCGAACGCGCTGAACGCCGGCGACGTGCTGCTGCTGGAGAACGTCCGCTTCTACCCGGGCGAAGAGTCGAACGATCCGGAGCTGGCGAAGCAGTTCGCGGCGCTCGCCGACGTCTACGTCAACGACGCGTTCGGCGCCGCTCACCGTGCTCACGCTTCCACCGAAGGCATCGCGCATCATCTGCCGGCCGTATCCGGCCTGCTGATGGAGAAGGAGCTCGACGTTCTCGGCAAAGCGCTGAACAACCCCGAGCGTCCGTTCACGGCGATCGTAGGCGGCTCCAAGGTCAAGGACAAGATTGACGTCATTAACAAGATGATCGAGATCGCCGACAATATCGTCATCGGCGGCGGCTTGTCTTATACTTTCCTCAAGGCGCAAGGCAAAGAGATCGGCCAATCGCTGTGCGACAACTCCAAGCTCGACCTGACGCTGGAATTCCTCGAGAAGGCGAAGAAGCTCGGCAAGAACTTCTACCTGCCGGTCGACATCGTCGTCACGGACGAATTCAGCGCCAAGGCGAACACGAAGATCGTCGACACCGACGGCATCCCGGCCGATTGGGAAGGCATCGATATCGGACCGAAGACGCGCGAGATCTACGCGGACGTCATCAAGAACTCCAAGCTGGTCGTCTGGAACGGGCCGATGGGCGTATTCGAGATCGAACCGTTCTCGCACGGCACGCGCGCGGTCGCGCAGGCTTGCGCAGAGTCGGCAGGCTACACGATCATCGGCGGCGGCGATTCGGCGGCTGCTGCGGAGAAGTTCCACCTGGCCGACAAGATGGACCATATTTCCACCGGCGGCGGCGCGTCGCTCGAATTCATGGAAGGCAAAGCACTTCCGGGCGTCGTGGCGCTAAACGATAAGTGAGGGTGAACCCATGAGCAGAACTCCGATCATCGCAGGCAACTGGAAAATGTTCAAGACGGTCTCCGAGGCCGTCTCGTTCGTGAACGAAGTCAAGGGCAAGGCCGAAGTCGCAGGCGTAGAGAGCGTCATCTGCGCGCCGTTCACGGCGCTGCCGGCGCTCGTCGAAGCCGTGAAGGGGACGTCGCTGAAGGTCGGCGCGCAGAACCTGCACTTCGAAGACAACGGCGCCTTCACGGGCGAAGTGAGCGGCGTCATGCTGAAGGATCTCGGCGTGCATTACGTCATCATCGGCCACTCCGAGCGCCGTCAGTACTTCGCGGAGACGGACGAGACCGTCAACAAGAAGACGCATGCCGCTTTCAAGCACGGGCTGACTCCGATCGTGTGCGTCGGCGAGAAGCTCGAAGAGCGCGAAGCCGGCAAGACCGACGAAGTGAACCGCGTGCAGACCGAAGCCGCGCTGGCGGGCCTCACGGCCGAGCAAGCGGCCCAAGTCGTCATCGCGTACGAGCCGATCTGGGCGATCGGAACGGGCAAGTCTTCGAGCGCGACCGACGCGAACGAAGCCATCGCCTACATCCGCAGCGTCGTGAGCGGCCTGTTCGGCGCCGAAGTCGCGGCCCAAGTCCGGATCCAATACGGCGGCAGCGTGAAGCCGAACAACGTAGCGGAATACATGGGCCAACCGGATATCGACGGCGCGCTCGTCGGCGGCGCCAGCCTGGAGCCGGCATCGTACGCAGCGCTCGTCGAGGGGGCGAAGTAAGATGGCCGCACCCAAACCGGTTGCGCTGATCATCCTGGACGGCTTCGGCCTTCGCGAGGAGACCCACGGCAACGCGGTCGCCCAAGCGAACAAGCCGAACTTCGACCGCCTGTGGGCGACGTATCCGCATACGCAGCTGACGGCCCAAGGCGAAGCGGTCGGCCTGCCGGAGGGACAGATGGGCAACTCCGAAGTGGGCCATCTGAACATCGGCGCGGGACGTACGGTGTACCAGGATCTGACGCGGATCACGAAGTCCATCCGCGAAGGGGACTTCTTCGACAACGAGACGCTGCTCGGCGCGGTCCGCCACGCCAAGCAGAACGGCAAGAAGCTGCACCTGTACGGCCTGCTCTCCGACGGCGGCGTGCATAGCCATATCGCGCACTTGTTCGCGCTGCTGGAGCTCGCGAAGAAGGAAGAGCTGACGGACGTGTACATCCACGCGTTCCTGGACGGCCGCGACGTCGCGCCGGACAGCGCGGTGGGCTACCTGACGCAGCTCCAAGCGAAGATCGAAGAAGTCGGCATCGGCCGCATCGCGACGGTTCAAGGGCGCTACTACGCCATGGACCGCGACAAGCGCTGGGAGCGGACGGAGAAGTCCTACCGCGCCATGGTGTACGGCGAAGGCCCGACCTACGTCGATCCGATCCAAGCGGTGAAGGAATCGTACGAGAAGTCGGTCATGGACGAATTCGTCATGCCGACGGTTATCGTGGGCGCGGACGGCAAGCCGGTCGGCCTGGTCGAGTCGGAGGACGCGGTCGTGTTCTTCAACTTCCGTCCGGACCGCGCGATTCAACTGTCGAACGTGTTCACGAACGAGGACTTCCGCGGCTTCGACCGGGGTCCGAAGTGTCCGAAAGGGCTGTACTTCGTCTGCCTGACGCTGTTCGCCGAATCGGTCGGCGGATTCGTGGCTTACAAGCCGAAGGAGCTCGACAACACCCTCGGCGAAGTGCTCGTGCAGCAGGGCAAGACGCAGCTGCGCATCGCGGAGACGGAGAAGTACCCGCACGTCACGTTCTTCTTCAGCGGCGGACGCGACGTCCAGCTGCCGGGCGAGACGCGAATCCTGATCAACTCGCCGAAGGTGGCGACGTACGACCTGCAGCCGGAGATGAGCGCCTACGAAGTCGCGGACGCGGCGGTGAAGGAGATCGAGGACGAGAAGCACGACGCGATCATCCTGAACTTCGCCAACCCGGACATGGTCGGACACTCCGGCATGCTGGAGCCGACGATCAAAGCGGTCGAAGCGACCGACGCCTGCCTCGGCAAAGTCGTCGACGCCATCCTGGCGAAGGGCGGCATGGCCGTCATCATCGCGGACCACGGCAACGCCGACATGGTCATCGACGACAACGGCCGTCCGTTCACGGCGCATACGACGAACCCGGTGCCGTGCATCGTGACCAAGCCGGGCGTGACGCTCCGCAGCGACGGCATCCTGGCCGACGTGGCGCCGACGCTGCTCACGCTGCTCGAGCTGCCGCAGCCGGTCGAGATGACGGGCCGCACGCTGATCCAGGGCTAACCAAGAGCCGCGTGATGGGGAGTATGTAAGCCGAAAAATCGGGTTACAGCACCGATATCGCGCGACCTGGGGGCTGTAAGCCGAAAGAATCGGGTTACAGCCCCGAAATCGCGAGACCTGGGGTCTGTAAGCCGAAAAAATCGGGTTGCAGCGCCGAAATCGAGCGACCTGGGGTCAGTAAGCCGAAAAAATCGGGTTACAGCGCCGAAACGCGCGAACTGGAGTCTGTAAGCCGAAAAAATCGGGTTACAGCACCGATATCGCGCGACCTGGGGTCTGTAAGCCGAAAAAATCGGGTTACAACGCCGAAATCGCGCGACCTGGGGTCTGTAAGCCGAAAGAATCGGGTTGCAGCCCTGCTCAATCATCCTTTACGCCATGAAAGATCAACCGCGCAAGCGACAGGCGAAGAGAATGCAACGCTTGTCTGCCGGGCGCGTAACATACCTAGTGCAGTCCCAAGGCCGCGTGCCATCAAGACCCTAAATTAACGACCCTAAGGAGTGTTCAACCCATGACGATTATCTCTGACGTGTACGCACGCGAAGTCCTCGACTCCCGCGGCAACCCGACTGTCGAAGTTGAAGTTCGTCTCGAATCCGGCGCGTTCGGCAGCGCCATCGTGCCATCCGGCGCATCCACCGGCGCCTACGAAGCCGTTGAGCTTCGCGACGGCGACAAAGACCGCTACCTCGGCAAAGGCGTCGAGAAAGCCGTAGAAAACGTAAATTCCATCATCGCGCCGGAAATCATCGGCTACGACGCGCTGGACCAAGTCGCGATCGACCGCAAGATGATCGAGCTCGACGGCACCCCGAACAAAGCGAAGCTGGGCGCGAACGCGATCCTCGCCGTCTCCATCGCGGTAGCCCGCGCTGCGGCAGACGCGCTGGACCTGCCGATCTACGCCTACCTGGGCGGCTTCAACGCCAAGACGCTGCCGGTTCCGATGATGAACATCGTCAACGGCGGCGCGCATGCCGACAACAACGTCGACGTGCAAGAGTTTATGGTCCTGCCGGTAGGCGCGCCTACCTTCAAGGAAGCGCTCCGCACGGGCGCCGAGATCTTCCACGCGCTGAAGTCCGTCCTCAAGGCTAAAGGCCTGAACACGGCCGTAGGCGACGAAGGCGGCTTCGCGCCGAACTTCGGCTCCAACGAAGAAGCGTTGTCCACGATCATCGAAGCGATCGAGAAAGCCGGCTACAAGCCGGGCGTCGACGTGTTCCTGGGCATGGACGTCGCTTCCACCGAGTTTTACAAAGACGGCAAATACCACCTCGAAGGCGAAGGCAAGTCCTTCACCTCCGCCGAGTTCGTCGACCTGCTCGCGAGCTGGGTAGACAAATACCCGCTGATCACGATCGAAGACGGCTGCTCCGAAGACGACTGGGAAGGTTGGAAGCTGCTGACCGACCGTCTGGGCGGCAAAGTCCAACTCGTCGGCGACGATCTGTTCGTCACGAACACCGAGCGTCTGGCTGACGGCATCGAGAAGGGCGTAGCCAACTCCATCCTCGTCAAAGTCAACCAAATCGGCTCCCTGACCGAGACGTTCGACGCGATCGAGATGGCGAAGCGCGCCGGCTACACGGCTGTCATCTCTCACCGTTCCGGCGAGTCCGAAGACAGCACGATCGCCGACATCGCGGTGGCGACGAACGCCGGCCAGATCAAGACGGGCGCTCCGTCCCGTACGGACCGCGTCGCGAAGTACAACCAATTGCTCCGCATCGAAGACCGCCTGGGCGGCGCCGCGCAATACGCGGGCAAGAAGGCGTTCTACAACTTGAGCAACCTGAAGTAATCCGCCTCGCGCTGCAGCGCGAAGCCAATGCAACTTCCCAAAAGGCGAACCCGACTGTGCATGCACACGGGTTCGTCTTTTTGCTGTGTACGGGGGACGGCTGGTTGGTCAGTCAGCAGGACGCTTCCTCCGAGTGGCGCGCCTTCGAGGATGAGCATGCTATAATGGGTGCACGCGATTTATCATCTTGCCTGCCTGCGAGGGAACCATACCGTTGAGACTCGGGAAAATCTACCGCAACTATATCCGGAACAACCTGTTCACCAAGGTGATCGTGACCTTCGCCGCGATCGTGATCGTGACGATCATCACGCTCTCCTACCTGCTGTTCAACTTCATGTCCGCCTCGATCGTGGAGAGCGAGCTGGACAACCAGCGGGAAGCGATGGACCGGGTGAGCCGCTATATCGACGAGAAATACGAATGGGTGCAGAATGCGATCGCGGACGTGTACCGAAACGACACGCTGGCGGCCAGCGCCTCCTACCTGCTAACGCACCCTTACCAGGACTACGTGCAGTATACGCTCGACCGCGCTTACGCCGGAGGGGACGACAGCAGCTCGAACATCCTGGCGTTCCTGAGAGACCGGCGGGACACCGACCCGGACATCCGCAACCTTATTCTGTACAGCGCCGAGCGGCAGGAGATGTACGTCTATATGCCGTTCGGCACCCGCAAGCTGTTCAACGTGAACCGGGGCAACTCGTACGTGCCCGACGTCATGTCGGCCGAAGGGCCTGTCGCTTCGACGCCGAACGTCTGGGTGCGCAAGACGATCGGCCAATGGGATCAGCAGCTCTACTCGATGCGCGCCCAGCTCAACGACAAGAACACGCTGAAAAATATCGGCCAGTTCTTGGTCTACTTCGACTCCGGCCTCGTCAGCAAGTCGCTCGCCCAGGCCGGCAAGCCGCTCAAAGGAAAGATCCTCGTGCTGACGCCGGACGGGCAGGTGATGTTCGACTCGTCCGGCCGGGGCTACGGCGAGACCTACCCGTACATGAGCGAGCTGCAGTCGCCGAAACCCGTCGAGCAGCTGGACGAGCCGTCCTACGTCTCGCTGCTGACGCAGAACAAAGCCGGCTATCTCGTCGTCGGCATCTCGCCGAAGCGGGAGGTCGCCAAGGCCTACGAAGGACTCCGGCGGACGATCATCCTGATCAGCGCGGCCTGCATCGCGGTCGCCGTCGTCATCCCGTCGCTCGTCGTCGCGCGCATCGCGAAGCGGACGAACAAGATCGTCCGCTTCATACGCAAGGTCGAAGGCGGCGATCTCGGCGCGCGGCTCCAGGATCCGCGGGAGGACGAGCTGGGCCAGATCTCGCAGAGCTTCAACGAGATGCTCGACGAGCTGAACCGGCGGATCGACCGGGAATACAAGGCCGAGATCCGGATCAAGCAGACCGAGCTGGCCGCGCTGCAGGCCCGCGTGAACCCGCACTTCCTGTACAATACGCTGGAAGTGATCCGGATGCGGGCGATGTCGCAGGGCGCGAAGGACGTCGGCGAGATGATCTACAGCCTCGCCGCGCTGTTCCGCAACGTCGTCCATACGGGCGAATCGTGCACGCTCTCCGAGGAGCTGGAGATGTGCCGGCTGTATCTGGAGCTGTTCCGCATCCGCTACAAGGACAAGTTCGCCTATACGATCGAATGCGATCCCGCGCTCGCGAACGTCGCGGTATTCAAGATGCTGCTGCAGCCGATCGTGGAGAACTACATCGTGCACGGCCTGGAGACGCAACGGTCGGACAACCGGTTGACGATCGCGGCATGCCGGGACGAGGAGTCGATCGTCGTCCGCTTCGCGGACAACGGGAGAGGCATCGCGGCGGAGCGGCTGCGGCAGATCCGGCAGGCGCTGGAGTTGCCGGAGGCCGAGGGCCAAGGCGTCTCGTTCGGCCTCCGGAGCGTGCACGACCGGCTGCGGCTGGTCTACGGTCCACCGAACGGCGTGAATATCGAGAGCGAGCCGGGCAGCGGCACGGAAGTAACGGTCCGCTGGCCGGGCGGCGATGAGAAGGGAGCAGCGAACAGCGATGTATAAAGTTCTGATCGTCGATGACGAGCCGTTCATAAGCGAAGGGTTGAGCGACGCGGTCGATTGGTCCGCCTTCGGCCTGGAGGTCGTCGGCACCGCGGAGAACGGGGAGCAGGCGCTGGAGCGGCTCCGGGAGGCGCCGGCCGACATTCTGATCACCGACATCTCCATGCCCGTCATGGACGGTCTGGAGCTGATCCGGCACGCGCGGGAGCGGCTGCCGCAGCTCAAGGTCATCATCCTGAGCGGATACAACGAATTCGACTACCTGAAGCAAGCGATGCGGCTCGGCATCGAGAACTACCTGCTGAAGCCGGTCCACTTCGAAGAGCTCCACGCCACGCTCTCCGGGACGGTCGACAAGCTGAACGCGCAGCAGGCCGAGCGCCCCTTCGGCGACGACGAGATCGGCATCCTGCGCGACAACGTCATGTACCGCTACCTGACCGGCCGCATCTCCCCGCCCGAATGGGCGGAGCGGACGGCGCTCCTGCGCATCGACCTGACGAAGCCGTACGCGGCCGTCGCGGTGCTGCGGGCGCAGGGCGGCGCGGAGGCGGCGTATGAGGCCGCCGAGGCGCGGTTCAAGGAGGAATCCGCCGCCGTCGTGTTCCGCGACCTGGAGGAGGACACGGTCATCGTCTTCGGCTTGGACGATCCCGAGACGGGCAAGGCCGAAGCCGTCCGTGCGCTGGAGTCGCTGGCTGACGCGCTCGAAGGGCATGCCAGTCCCGTCCGCGTCTCGATCGGCGGCGCCTGCCCGATGGCCGAGGTCGGCGCCAGCTACGAGCAGGCGCGCAAGGCGCAGCAGTTTTTCCTCGTGCTGCCGGACCGCGCGTTCGTCGACTATGACCGGCTGCCGTCCGCCGACGAGACGGCCTTCCCCGCAGAGCTGCTGAGCTGGGATGTGTACGCCAAGTGGGTCGTCGCCCGGGAGCAGGACGCGCTGACCGACCAGATCGCGAGCGACTTCCAAGCGATCCGCGCGGCCGAGGGGCTGAACCCGACCCGGGCGAAGACCGCCGCGATCGAGCTCGTCATCCGCATGAAGATGGAGGCGGACAAGCTGAGCCGCGGCGACCGGGGGGAGGGCTTCAAGGAAGCGCTGGAGCGCATCACGGGCGCGGATTCGCTGGAGGAGGTCGAGCGGGCGGTCCAGTCCGCCGCGCAGCTCTCGGTCGAGTCATACTCCGGCGAGGACCTCAGCCCCGTCATCCGCCAGGTGCTGCGCCACATCGAGTCGCACTATACCGAGGGGCTGACGCTCAAGTCGCTGGGCGAGCAGTATCATATCCATCCCAACTACCTCGGGCACCTGTTCCACAAGCAGACGGGGGATACTTTCGCGGATCGGATCAACAAGTTCCGGATCGACAAGGCGAAGGAGCTGCTGAAGGACAGCCGGCTGAAGGTGAACGAGATCGCGCGGCAGGTCGGGTACCTGGAGATCGGCTATTTCTACAAGCAATTCAAGAAGCACGTCGGCATCTCGCCGAGCGAATACAAGGGGCTGCTGTGACGCGCGAAGGCGTTCGGCGGTTCCTTTCTTTAGTTTGTACATGATATCTTTGGTTTCTTGTATTTTTGAAACGGTTTTCATCGATTAATGTTGAGATATGAATTGAAGCACACTACTGCAGATAGAAAAAGGGAGGCTCTCACATGAGCAACAACCGCAAAAAAATGACGCTCACCCTCGCGTCCGTATTGGCGGCTTCGCTGGCGCTATCCGCTTGCGGCAGCAGCAACGGCAACGCATCCGGCGGATCCGCCAGCCCGTCGGCATCCGGCGGCGGCAGCCCCGCCAAGGGAGAATCGGTCGAGCTGAACTGGTACACGATCGGCACGCCGCAGAAGGACGTCGACAAGGTCATGCAGGAAGTCAGCAAATATACGAAAGACAAAATCGGCGTCACCGTGAAGATGACAATGATCGACTGGGGCGACTACAACCAGAAGATGCAGGTGCTGACCGCTTCGGGCACGCCGATGGACATCATGTTCACCGCCTCCTGGGCGTTCGACTACGTGCAGAATGCGCGCAAAGGCGCGTTCAAGCCGATCGACGACCTGCTGAAAAAAGAAGGCGCAGGCATCGTCAGCACGCTGGATCCGGCCTTCCTGGAAGGCTCCAAGGTCGACGGCCACAACTACGGCATCCCGGCGTACAAGGAGCTTCCTTCCCAAGAAGTATGGCGCTTCAACAAGCAGATCCTCGACGCCGACAAGCTGGATATCTCGAACATCCGCTCGCTGGAGAGCCTCGAGCCGCTGCTGAAGGCCGTCAAGGAGAAGAATCCGGACGTCATGCCGTTCCAGGTCGACAAGAACTACGGACCGTACGTGCCGTACGACTACCTGATCGAGAAATTCCCGCTCGCCGTCAAGCTGGACGACAACAGCTACAAGGTCGTAAACGTCCTCGAAACGCCGGAGATGAAGCAAGCGCTCCAAACGATGCACAAGTACTACACGGCCGGCTACATTCCGACCGAAGCCGCGACGACCGAATCTTCCTCGGACGCGATGGTGACGGGCAAATGGTTCGTCGACAAAGCGACGACGCAGCCGTTCGCCGACAACCTCTGGTCGACGAGCGCCGGATACCCGATCGTATCCACGCCGCTTAGCGACGCGCTCATCTACAACTGGTCCGTCATGGGCTCGATGCAGGCGATCTCCGCGAACTCCAAGCATCCGGAGAAAGCGATGGAGTTCCTGAACCTGCTGAACACCGATCCGGTGCTGCGCAACATGGTGGATTCCGGCATCGAAGGCACGCACTACAAGAAGATCGACGACACGCACATGGAGAACCTGCCGGAGTCCAAGAACTACGACATGCCGACGTTCTCGCTGGGCAACGTCATGCTGACCTACCTGAACCCGGGCGACCCGGAGAACAAGTGGGACGAGTTCAAGAAGTACAACGCGGCCGGCAAACCGGCGGTCCTGCTCGGCTTCAACTTCGACATGTCGAAGGTGTCCAACGAGATCGCGGCCATCAACAACGCGAAGGAAGCTTACTGGGCGCCGCTGATGACGGGTACGGTCGATCCGGACAAATACTTGCCGAAGGCGATCGACAAGCTGAAAGCGGCCGGTCTCGACAAAGTCATGGCCGAAGCGCAAGCGCAGCTCGACGCATGGAAAGCAGCCAACAACAAGTAATCGGCAATCCGGAAACGGCATAGCGGCAAAGGGCGAATGTTCGGCATTCGCCCGTTTTTTCTTGCTCGCCTACGGTTCACATCTTCGAAGGGGTGATTGATTATGAAAGCCTTAGGACGCTTCGCTAAGGACATCAACCGCAACAAGGCGCTGCTCCTGATGGTGCTTCCCGCCACCCTGTGGTTCATCTTTTTCGCGTATCTCCCGATGATCGGCACGGTCATCTCGTTCAAGGAATACCGGGTCAGCCAAGACGGCTTCCTGGCCAGCATCATCCATAGCAAATGGGTCGGCTTCGACAACTTCAAGTTCCTGTTCAGCACCGAAGACGCCTTCGTCATCACGCGGAACACGCTGCTCTACAACGCCGTGTTCATCGTCGTGGGCCTCGTGCTCGCCGTGGGGCTTGCGATCGTTCTCTCCGAAATCGCCAATAAGCGGCTGGCGAAATGGTACCAGACCGGAATGTTCCTGCCTTACTTCCTGTCCTGGGTCATCGTCGGCTACTTCGTATACAGCTTCCTGAGCTTCGACCGCGGCATGGTGAACAAGATCGCCGCCGCCTTCGGCGCGGATCCGGTCCAATGGTACTCCGATCCCAAGTACTGGCCGCTCATCATCATAGTCGTCTTCCTGTGGAAGTCGATCGGCTACAACAGCGTCGTCTACCTCGCCGCCATCATGGGGATCGACAAGTCGCTCTACGAAGCGGCCATGATCGACGGGGCCAATAAATGGCAGCAGATCCGCAACATCACGCTTCCGATGCTCATGCCGCTCATGACGATCCTGACCTTGCTGGCGATCGGACGGATCTTCTACGCGGACTTCGGCTTGTTCTATCAAGTGCCGCGCGATTCGGGCACGCTCTACTCCGTCACCAACGTCATCGACACCTACGTCTATCGCGGGCTGAAGACGACCGGCGAGATCGGAATGAGCACCGCCGCGGGCTTGTACCAATCGTTCGTGGGCTTCGTGCTGGTCATCACGTCCAACTACGTCGTCCGCAGATTCAACAAGGACAACGCCCTGTTCTAAGCAGGAGACCGCTTCCGAGAAAGGAGATCTACCTATGGCATCCTTGACGCGCATCCGCTCGCGCGACTTTCACCGGCTGTCGCCGGCCTGGAACGTCGCCTTCAACCTGATCGCCGCCATCATCGCGATCGCTTGCGTCTTCCCGTTCCTATTCGTCACGATCATCTCGTTCACGGACGAGAAGACGCTGGCGAAGAACGGCTACTCGCTGTTCCCGAAAAAATGGAGCGTCGACGCCTACAGTTATCTGTTCAAGGCGGGCGACCAACTGCTGCGCTCCTACGGGGTGACGATCTTCGTCACGGCGGTCGGCACCGTGATCAGTCTCGTCTTCATCTCGCTGTTCGCCTACGCGATCTCGCGCAAAGGGTTCAAATACCGCAACTTCTTCTCGTTTTTCGCGTTCTTCACGATGTTGTTCAACGGAGGCCTCGTGCCGACCTATATCGTGACCACGCAACTGCTCGGCTTGCAGAATTCGATCTGGGCGCTCATCCTGCCGATGGCGGTCAACGCGTTCTATATCATGATCATGCGGACGTTCTTCGTCACGATGATCCCCGACGCGATCATCGAGTCCGGCAAGATCGACGGCGCGAGCGAGCTCGGCATCTTCGTCCGGCTCGTGCTGCCGCTGGCGCTGCCGGGCCTGGCGACGATCGCCCTGTTCAGCACGCTCGGCTACTGGAACGACTGGTTCAACGCGCTGCTCTACATCGACAAGCCGAACCTCGTCCCGCTGCAGTCGATGCTCATGCGGATCGAGAACAGCATGCAGTTCATCCTGCAGAACACGAACAATCCGTCCCTCGGCGTTGGCATCCTGCAGTCGATGCCGCAGGATACGTCGCGGATGGCGATGGTCGTGCTCGCGACCGGCCCTATCGTGCTCGCTTATCCGTTCTTCCAACGCTACTTCATTCAAGGGTTGACCGTCGGCGCCGTGAAGGAATAACGGCCGGACGCCCCGCCTACGGAGGTCATACACGACATGGAACAATTCAGATTGCCCAAGATCGCGATGCCGGAGCTGCCGCTGCCGGCGGCGATCCGCGAGGTGCTGGAAGAGGCGGAGCGCAGGCTCGCGCACCGTCCGAAGCTGCTCCGGCTGTTCAAGAACTGCTTCCCGAACACGCTGGAGACGACGACCAAGCTGCTGGACGACGGCACGACGTTCGTCATCACCGGAGACATCCCCGCGATGTGGCTGCGCGACTCGGTCGAGCAGGTTATCCACTACGTCCCGTTCGCGAAGGACGATGCCGACGTACGCCGGATCATCGGCGGGCTGATCAAGCTTCATATGCGCAATATCCGGATCGACCCGTACGCGAACGCGTTCAACGAGCTGGCTAACGACTGGCATTGGAACACCGACGACAAGACGGACATGTCGCCTTGGGTGTGGGAGCGCAAGTTCGAGCTCGACTCGATCTGCTTCTCCATGCGGCTCGCGTTCGCCTACTGGAAGGCGACGGGCTCGGCCGACATCTTCGACGCCGACTTCAAGGCGGCGATGCGCGCGGCCGTCGACCTGTGGAAGACGGAGCAGCGGCACTTCGAGCGTTCGCCGTACCGTTTCGAGCGGGACAACGGCATCATCACCGACTCGCTCATGAACGACGGCATCGGCATGCCGGTCAACTACACGGGCATGGTCTGGTCGGGCTTCCGTTCGAGCGACGACGCCTGCGAGTTCCACTACAACATCCCGGCGAACATGTTCGCCGTCGTGACGCTCCGCCAGATGCGGGAGATCGCGGAGTTCGTGTTCCGCGACCTGTCGTTCGAGAAGGAAATGGCGCGGCTGGAGCTTGAGATCGACTACGGGATCAAGCTGTACGGCATCTACCGGCACCCCGAGTTCGGACCGATCTACGCCTACGAGACGGACGGCTTCGGCAACTACGCGCTGCTCGACGACGCGGGCACGCCGGGACTCGTCTCGATCCCGTACCTCGGCTACGTCGGCGCCGACGATCCGGTCTACCGGAATACGCGGCGCTTCGCGCTGAGCAAGGCGAACCCGTTCTACTACGAAGGCAAGGCCGCGAAGGGAATCGGCAGTCCGCATACGCCGCCGGACTACATCTGGCACATGGCGCTGTCGATGCAGGGACTGACGGCCGCGACCGCCGAGGAGAAGCTGGCGATGATCGCCATGCTCGAAGCGACGGACGCCGACACCGGCTACATGCACGAGGGCTTCCACGCCGACGACCCGGCCGCGTTCACGCGCAAGTGGTTCGCCTGGTCCAACAGCCTATTCTCGCAGCTCGTCTACAAGGCGATGCAGGAGGGATTGCTCGATGCCTAACCTTTATGCAGGTCAACATATCAAATCCAATACGATCTTCTTTTATGACGCCTCCTTCCCGGGGGCTTTGTCTCTTGATGCGCACGGAATGGACTCGCTCCGCGCGCTCGGTACCGTCGCCGATGCCGCAGAGCTCGCCGCGAGGCTGGACGAGGCGTCCGGAGGCGTCTTCGTCTCGCTGCACGCGCCGTACTTCCCGGCCGACGCTTGGGAAGCGGTCCTCGCCTTCCTGAAGCGGGGCGGCGGTCTCGTGAGCGCGGGCGGCGCGCCGTTCCGCGTGCCGGTGCGCCAGGCGGACGGCGGCTGGCAGGCGGAGCCGGAGACGACCGCCTACCACCGCCAGCTGCGCATCCACGAGATGCTGCCGGTGAAGGGCGAACCGATCGCCCGGCTGGCGGCGCTGGACGATATCCCGCTCTTCGCGGGCAGCGAAGGCTTGTTCGACGTCTCGGATACGTGGAATCTCGTGCCGCACGTGACCAAGTCGAGCGACCTGCCGCACCAGATGGGCTCAGCAGGTCCGATGGACGCGCATATCTATGCGCTCCTGAAGGGCGTCTCGGCGGCAGGCCGGGAGGTCGCCGCTCCCGCCGTGCTGTGGGAGAACACGAAGGGCGACTTTGCGGGCGGCCGCTGGCTGTTCGTCAACGTACCGCTCGGGCTTGAGTTTGTGGAGCGCGGCGGGATCGAGGCGCTGGGACGCTGGGCGGCGTTCTGCGCCGCAGGGACGACCGACCTGTGGGTGAAGCCGGGCTATGCGTCGTACGAGCTGCACGAGCGGCCGATGCTGACGCTGCAGGCGCAGCGGCTGGGACGGGGCGGGGCATTTGTCCCTGCGACGGTGGCGGCTGCGGACGCGCGGAGCAGCGCAGCAGGCGCGGCCAGCGATAGCCGGGGTGCGGAATCTGCGGGAGGCAACGTTACTGACGCTAGTACGGCGGCGGCGAAGACCGCCTGGACGTTCGCGATCGCGGTGACGCACGAGGGCTCGGGCGAGCAAGTCCATGCCGAGACGCTCGAGATCGAAGTCGGCGCAGGGCTGGAGATCCGGCGGCTGCCACTGCCGATCGACCTGCGCAGCGGCTTCTACGCCGTGACGTGCGCCGCGACGTCTGCCGCCGGCGAGACGCGCGTGCTGCGCCAAGGGTTCTGGGCTGCGGATGCCGCGCTGTTGTCGGCGGGCAGCCCGATCCGCGCCGGACGGGATTACTTCGAGCAGGACGGCCGGCCGCTGCCGGTCGTCGGCATGACGTACATGACGTCCGACGTGGCGCGCAAGTTCCTGTTCCTCCCGAATGCGGCCGTCTGGGACCGCGACATGGCGCAGATGGCCAAGGCGGGGATCAACTGGATCCGCACCGGCATCTGGACCGCGTACCGCAACGTCATGCAGGTGGACGGCCACGCTTCCGAAGAGGTGCTTCGTTCGATCGACGCGTTCATCCTGACCGCGAAGAAGCACGGCCTGCAGCTGACGTTTACGTTCTTCTCGTTCACGCCGGAGCCGTGGGAAGGGCGCAATCCGTACCTCGACCCGCGCAGCGTCGAAGCGCAGAAGCGGTTCGTGCGGTCGATCGTCGGCCGCCACCGGAACACGACGAACGTCGACTGGGATCTGATCAACGAGCCGTCGATGTTCGATCCGCCGCGCATCTTCGCGGACGGTCCACGGTCGAGCCGCGATCCGTTCGAGCAGGCCGCCTACGTCGAGTGGCTAGAGCGGCGCCACGGCGCGATCGAGACGCTGCGGGCGCGCTGGAGCATGACGCCGGGCGAGCTGCCGGACTTCGCGAGCGCGAAGATCCCGGAGCCCGAGGAGATCAACTTCGACGTGCAGGACATGCACCAGGGCAAGAAGGGGACGCGCTGGCTGGACTACGCGCTGTTCTCGATGGAGATGCACAACCGCTGGGCCAAGCAGCTGTACGACGCGATCAAGGACGAATGCCCGGATCACCTGGTGACGGTCGGGCAGGACGAGGCGCTCGGCGCGCAGCGTCCGTCGCCGTTCTTCTATGAGGAAGCGGTCGACTATACGACGGTGCATTCCTGGTGGCTGAACGACTATCTGCTCTGGGACGGCATCTTCGCGAAGACGGCGAACAAGCCGAACGTCGTGCAGGAGACGGGCATCATGTACGTCGAGACGCCGGCGGGCTTCGCCAAGCGGTCGGAGGAAGAGCTGCGCGCCATGCTGGAGCGCAAGTACGCATATGCGTTCTCCACCGGCGGGGCGGGCGCGATCCAGTGGATCTGGAATACCAACTTCTACATGGACAACGCCAACGAATCGCATATCGGCGCGCTGCGGGCGGACGGCACAGAGAAGCCGGAGGCGGACGTCTCCTACGACTTCGGGGCGTTCATGGCGCAGTCGCGCGATCTGTTCCGCGGGCGGGCGCTCGAGGACGTCGCCGTCGTGTTCCCGTATTCGAACGACTTCTCCAACCGGAAGCTGGCGTTCGACGCGACGACGCGGGCGACGCGCGTGCTCGGCTACGAATTGAACGTGCCGTTCCGCGGCGTGTCCGAGTACAACCTGGACGCGCTGGAAGCGGACCCGGCCAAGCTGATCGTTCTGCCGTCCGCGCACAACGTCGATGACGCCGCGTTCGCCCGGCTGCTCGACATCGTGAGCCGGACGGGGGCGACGCTCCTGCTGACCGGTCCGGCGGGCATCGACGCCTACTGGCGCCATGGGACTCGCCTGGCGGACGTCCTGGGCGCGCGCAAGCTCGTCAACGTCGTCCGCGAGGAGCGGCTCGCGATCGGAGACCGCGTCTATCCGGTGTCGTACGGCCATCGCCGCATCGCCGAGGTGATGAAGGAAGTGCCGGCAGCGGCTGGCAGTACGGTCGTAGGCGTTGAAGGCGCAAATGCTGCGGGAACTGTAAATGCAGGCGCTGCGGAAGGTGCAAATGCGGGCGTCGCGCGTGCGGCAGCCGCAGGCGCGGATCACGTCGTCGAGGCGGCGCACGGCCAAGGGCGAATCCTCTGGAGCCCGCTGCCGGTCGAGCTGAACGAGCGGACCGATACGGTCGCGGCGCTGTACGCCTACGCGCTCGAGGCGTCGGGATACGTACCGGATCTGCATTGGATTCAGGGCGGCGACCTGCAGGGCGTTTACGGCCGCAAGCTTTCGATGTCCGAGGGCGCGTTGTACGTCTTCGTCTCCGAGTATGCCTATGACGCGGACATTGAAGTTCAAGACGTCAAGACGGGCTTGACCTATAGCTTCGCCTTGGAGCGGGAGCGGTCGGTGCTCTTCGCGACGGATCGGGAAGGCCGGGTCACGAACGTGTATCGTCCGGATGAAGTGAAAGTGCGCGCCGCGGGCGCAGCCAAGGCTTAAGGAGAGGGGAGACGAACGATGGACAATAGGAACGAGAAGCCGGGCGCGGCCGCAAAGCCGGACCGCCGCACCGCGCATATCATCTCGCACACGCACTGGGACCGGGAATGGTACCTGCCGTACGAGAAGCACCACGTGCTACTGATCAAGCTGATGGACACCTTGATGGACACGCTGGAGCGCGATCCGGAGTACCGCAGCTTCCATCTCGACGGCCAAACGATCATTCTGGAAGACTACCTGCAGGTGCGGCCTGATCAAAGGGAGCGCCTGGAGCGGTGGGTTCGCGAAGGCCGGATCCAGATCGGACCGTGGTACATCCTGCAGGACGCGTTCCTGACGAGCGGCGAGGCCAACCTGCGCAACCTGCAGATCGGCCACCAGGACGCCGCCCGCTACGGGACGATCGCGCGCGTCGGCTATTTCCCCGACACGTTCGGCAACATCGGGCAGGCCCCGCAGATTCTGCGCCAGGCCGGGATCGACAACGCCGTGTTCGGCCGCGGCGTGAAGCCGACCGGCTTCAACAATACGGTTGCCGATTCCGCTTACGAGTCCTCGTTCTCGGAGCTGATCTGGGAAGGACCGGACGGCTCGCGCGTGCTCGGCATCCTGTTCGCGAACTGGTACTGCAACGGCATGGAGGTGCCGGTGGACGAGGCGGAGGCCAAAGCCTACTGGGACCGGAAGCTCGACGAAGCCGGCAAATACGCGTCGACGGGACAGCTGCTGTTCATGAACGGCTGCGATCATCAGCCGATCCAGACGGACCTGTCCGAGGCGATCCGCGTGGCGCGGCAGCTGTATCCGGACACGGACTTCGTGCACTCCAGCTTCGAGGAGTACCTGACGCAGCTGAACGGTGCGCTATCAAACGAGCTGTCGGTCGTAAAAGGCGAGCTGCGCAGCCAACGCACGGACGGCTGGTCGACGCTCGTGAACACCGCTTCCGCGCGGGTGTATCTGAAGCAGATGAACCAGCGCGGCCAGTCGCTGCTGTCCGGCGTGGCGGAGCCGCTCGCGGCGTTCGCGCACGCGATCGGCGGCGAGTACCCGCACCACCTGTTCACCTACGCCTGGAAGACGCTCATGCAGAACCATCCGCATGACAGCATCTGCGGCTGCAGCGTCGACGAGGTGCACCGCGAGATGGTCGCCCGGTTCGACAAGAGCCGGCACGTCGCCGAGACGATCGTGGACGATGCCAAGCAATTCGTGGCGGATGCGGTCGACACGACGGTCTTCGCCGCTTATGGCGAGGACGCGCTGCCGCTGATCGCCTACAACACGACGGGCTGGTCCCGCAGCGGCGTCACCGAGGTCGATCTGGACGTCGCGCGCGTGTACTTCCGCGACGGCCTGCCGGCCGCCGAGATGACCGGCCGGATGAAGGCGATCGATGTGACCGGCCGGACGCTGATCGACGGCGAAGGAACGGCCGTGCCTTATACGATGGAGGATCTGGGCTTGCAGTTCGGCTATGACCTGCCGGACGACAAGTTCCGTCAGCCGTACTGGTCGCGCCGCGTGAAGCTGACGTTCGAAGCGACGGACGTGCCTGCGCTTGGCCTGAAGGCTTACGGCTGGGTGAAGGCGGCCGCTAAGCAGGAAGGCGCTGAACCGGCTTCCCTGGTCGAAGGCGGCCGCGTACTCGACAACGGCGCGCTGCGCGTCGAGATCGCGGACGACGGCTCGCTCGCGGTCACCGACCGCGCCAGCGGCCGCACCTACCGCGACCTGCTCGTGTACGAGGACACCGGCGATATCGGCAACGAGTATATGTACAAGCAGCCGAACGGCGAAGAGGCGCTCACGACTCGTGGCCTCGCGGCAGGGATCCGCGTCGTCGAGGATACGCCGTACCGCGCCGCGATCGAGATCGTGCATCGCTGGGCCGTGCCGGCTTCGGCGGACGCCGCGTTCGAGATCGAGAAGCAAGAAGCCGTCTACTTCCCGGAGCGCCAGGCGCAGCGCGTCGCCGAGACGGTGCCGCTCGTCATCACGACGATCGTCAGCCTCGAGCGCAGCGGCAAGGGCGTCGGCATCCGCGCCTCCTTCGACAACCAAGCCAAGGATCATCGCGTGCGCGCGCTGTTCCCGACGGATCTGACGACGGCCGTCCATCGCGCCGACGCCATCTTCGAGGTGGCGGTCCGCGACAACGAACCGGCCGCCGAATGGGAGAACCCGAGCAACGCGCAGCATCAGCAGGCGTTCGCCGACGTCAGCGACGGGACGCAAGGCCTCACGATCGCGAACTTCGGGCTGAACGAGTACGAGGTGCTGCGCGACGGGCGCAACACGATCGCCGTCACGCTGCTCCGCGCAGTAGCCGAGCTTGGCGACTGGGGCGTATTCCCGACGCCGGAAGCGCAATGCATCGGTCCGCACACCGTAGAGATGAAGATCATCCCGCATGCGGGCGACGGCGCAGTCAGCGGAGCGTATGCGGAAGCTTATCAATTCCAGGTGCCGTGGACGGCCGCGCAGACCGGCGTACATGCCGGGGCGCTGCAGCCGGATCACGGGCTGCTCGCTTGGCAAGGCGAGGGCGTCGCGTTCTCCTCGGCCAAGATTGCCGAAGAGAGCGGCGACCTGCTGCTGCGATGGTACAATCTGCGGCCGGAAGCGGCGGAGCTGCGCGTCCAAGCGGCAGGCGCTGCCTACGAGAGCGACGTGCTCGAGCGTACGGGCGCGGCGCTGCCGGCCGCGGCGGACGGCGCCGGATTCGCGAGAACGCTGGGCGCCTGCGAGATCTTGACCGTCGGGGTCCGTGCGTCCGCGTCGCGGAAGAACGGCTAAGGCCGCGGGCGAGCAGGGCAGCGGCATCGTGCCGCGGTTCAGCCGTTAACACGCGTGTCTGGATCTTAGATGAAGAGCTCGGCCCGAGGGCCGGGCTCTTTTTTTTGCGTTGTGCAACGAATCGGTCTCATCCGGGAAGAGCGGCGACGTCGGTATTTCCGGGCCAAGCATCCTGGATGGAGGAAGTACTCGAAAGCGCGCCTGCCGGTGACGGGGGAGATTCCGGTATCGGGGGCATGACGTCCAAATCCCATAATAACTGAGCCAAAACCGTACTCGTAACCGGACGCGCGCCGGGCCTATAATGGGGAAGAGACGTGCATGCGCTTGCAGCGCGTGCAAATTCGACCTTGGAGGTTATTCCATGAGCAAGCCGCAAGTGGCGATTCAGCTGTACTCCGTACGTGACCGCAGCGAGAAGGATTTCCTCGGAACGATTCGCGAGATTGCCGAGATTGGATACAAGAACGTAGAGCTGGCCGGCTACTATGGCGTAGCTGCCCGCGACCTGAAGCAAGCGCTGAAGGACGCCGGACTGAACGCGAATTCCGCGCACGTCGGCCTGACCGTCAACGAGCCGGACAAGCTCGTTGACAACCTGAAGCAGCAAGTCGAGTACGCCCTGGAGCTGGGCATCCAGCGCTTCGTCGTGCCGTGGTATCCGCTGGCGGACAACCCGGGCGAAGACGACATCGCGAAGTTCGCGGCTACGCTGGAGCAGGCTTCCGATATCGTGACGGCCGCAGGCCTCGCGTTCGGCTACCACAACCACGCGTTCGAATTCAAACCGGCGTACGACGGCAAGCTCGTCATCGACCATCTGTTCGAGCGCCTGCCGGCGAACAAGCTGTTCGCCGAGTTCGACCTCGGCTGGGTGAAGGTAGCGGGCCAAGATCCGGCCGCCTACATCGCGAAGTACGCAGGCCGTCTGCCGCTCGTGCACGCGAAGGACTTCAAGGAAGACGGCAACGACACGGAGATCGGCAAGGGCTCCGTCGATTGGGATTCCGCGCTGGCGGCTGCCGAGAAGGCAGGCGTCGAGTACGTCATCATCGAGCAAGAGCGGTACGACGTGAACTCGCTCGAGAGCGCGAAGCTGAACTACGCTTGGTTCAAGGAGCGCGGCTGGATTTAAGCGGGCAAAAGCGCGTATTAAACCTAAAGAGCCGATGGGGGATGATCCCATCGGCTCTTCTCATTTTAAGCAAAAATGTTACGGGCATAGGAGACGATCTTGCCGATCAAAGCGCCAATAATCGGAATCCCCGCGGGAACGGGGATCTCGAAGCGACCGGCACGAACGAAGCGGCTCGCTTCGCGTCCGCGGCTTTCCTGCCGATGAACGGCTTGTGTATCGCATACTCCCCTTCGGCTTGGAAACAATACCCTCGATTCCATATCGAAGGTAGGGATGCCAGATGGCGCCGAACGAGCGCGAACCGCAGCAGGACCAAGAGATGACCTTGACGAACCGGCAGGGACACCCGATCGCCGACAACCAGAACGTGCGGACGGTGGGCAGCCGGGGGCCGACGACGCTGGAGAACTATCATTTCCTCGAGAAAATCACGCACTTCGACCGGGAACGCATCCCCGAACGCGTCGTGCACGCGCGCGGCGCCGGGGCGCACGGTTACTTCGAGGCATATGGGAAGGTCGGCGACGAGCCGGTCTCCAAATATACCCGCGCCAAGCTGTTCCAGGAGCAGGGCAAGCGTACGCCGGTCTTCGTTCGCTTCTCCACCGTCGTGCACGGCGGCCACTCCCCCGAGACGCTGCGCGATCCGCGCGGCTTCGCCGTGAAGTTCTACACCGAGGACGGCAACTGGGACCTCGTGGGCAACAACCTGAAAATCTTTTTCATCCGCGATCCGCTCAAGTTCCCGGACATGGTGCACTCGTTCAAGCCGGATCCTGTAACCAATCTGAACGATCCGGAGCGGATGTTCGACTTCCTGTCCCTCAGCCCCGAGGCGACGCATATGGTGACGTTCCTGTTCTCCCCATGGGGGATTCCGGCGAACTACCGCCAGATGCAGGGCTCGGGCGTGAATACATACAAGTGGGTCAACCAAGCGGGCGAAGGCGTGCTGGTGAAGTACCATTGGGAGCCGGTGAAGCTGCCGATCCGCAACCTGCGCCAGTCCGAAGCGGACGAGATTCAGAAGCTGAACTACAGCCATGCGACTCAGGATCTGTACGAGGCGATCGAGCAGGGCGAGCATCCGGAGTGGGAGCTTAGCGTGCAGCTCATAAGCGACGGCGCGCACGACGAGTTGGACTTCGACCCGCTCGATCCGACGAAGCTGTGGCCGCAGGCGCAGTTCCCGTTCTTCCCGGTCGGGCGGATGGTGCTCAACCGCAATCCCGTCAACTACTTCGCCGAAGTGGAGCAGGCGGCGTTCGGAACCGGGGTGCTCGTGGACGGCCTCGACTTCTCGGACGACAAGCTGCTGCAGGGCCGCACCTTCTCGTATTCGGACACGCAGCGCCATCGCGTCGGGACGAACTACCTGCAGCTGCAGGTGAACGCGCCGAAGACGCACGTGGCGACCAATCAACGCGACGGCCAGATGGAGTATCGGGTCGACGCCGCGCCGGGGCAGAGTCCGCACGTGAACTACGAGCCGTCCTCGCTCGGCGGGCTGGTAGAGGCCAAGGCGGAGGGTGCGGAGCATGAGCCGCATTACGACGCGAAGCTGGTCCGGCAGAAGATCGAGCGGGCGAACGACTTCGGCCAGGCGGGCGACACGTATCGCGCGTTCGAGGATTGGGAGCGGGACGAGCTGATCGAGAATCTCGTCGGGGCGCTCAAGATCTGCAAGCCGGACATCCGCGAGCGGATGATCGGCTACTTCACGGAGGCTGATGCCGATTACGGGCGCCGGGTACGCGAAGGGCTGGCGAAGGCGGACGCGGAAGCGGGAAGCGGCGGGGGCAAGAGCGGCGGCGGCGGAAACGGTATGGGCGCCAACGGCGGCAGTGACAGCAGAAACGGTAAGGGCAACAGTGACGGGCGCGGTCAGGGCACCAACGGTGGCAGTGACGGAAACGGCAAAGGCAGCAACGGCGGCGACCACGTCAGTTCCGCCAAGGCGGACTGGGCCGTGGACGAGGCCAAGCGGATGGGCGGCAAGACGGACGGGTATTGAGCGATAGGCGCAAGTGACGAGCACTAACCGGAGAGCGTATAAGATCGCGCGAGTGCCGGTGACAGGAGAGACGAAACGATTCGCAGGACGGGAGATCGTGCGGATGTTCGGTGGACATGAAAGGCGGGCCTGTTACGGAAGAGCGGGGATCGTGTGAAGGGCGAGAGAAGCGTAGCGGGGAATGCCGGATTTGGGGCCGTGCCGATAATAAGTTGCAAAAGTACATCTTATTGACTGCGAAATGGGGTAAATGGCCGATTTTGTTGTAAACGTACAACTTATTTCGACGATTTGGCGATTTTTCGTCCGATCCGACTAAATAAGATGTACGAATGCAACTTTTTACGCGTTGGACGGCTTTGGAGGGGAAATAAGATGTACAAATGCAACTAATGGGTCAAGGGGTCCGGTTGGCCGCCAAACGGGGAATGAGGGAATGAGGTTGGCTTGCCTTATGCGCGAGATGCGGAGACTTCGTCTCGTGACTGCCGCTCCTTGCCGCGATAAACCGCCGATCGTCCTTGTACGGAGACGGTTGTCACTTTCGTGCCCGTGTGATACAATGAGAATACTGTTTTTGTATTGATCGGACTGCGTCAGTTGTTCCGGCATCTCAGGAGGTGGAAGCAGTGGAAATTGCTTTGAAAATCGTATTGGTCATTTTCTCGCTGGGCTTGATCGGCGTCGTCCTGTTGCAACGCGGGAAGAGCGCGGGTCTGTCGGGCGCCATCTCCGGTGGTGCAGAGCATCTGTTCGGCAAGCAGAAAGCGCGCGGCCTGGACCTGGTGCTGCAACGCGCGACGATCGTGCTGGCGGTTGGATTTTTCGTCCTGTCGCTGATCGTAGCCTACGTCGTGAAGGCGTAATTAGCGGATCAACTAAGCGGGAAGCGAAGGCTTCCCGCTTTTTTTGTGCATACGCGCGGGCGGATAGCCCGATTGGGGTACGGCTAAAGCGTGTATACTAAGGGAAGACGAGGTGATGCTGGTGCCATTGTGTACGGAGCAGGAGCTGCTAGGCTTTATGCAAGAAGATGCATACAAGCCGATGACGTACCAAGAGTTGGAGAAAAATTTCGGCATAGAAGACGCGGCTGACTTCAAGGCCTTCCTGAAAATGCTGACGGATCTGGAGCAGGACGGCAAAGTCATGCGTACCCGTTCGGACCGCTATGGCGTACCGGAACGGATGAACCTGCTTCGCGGGCGGTTGCAAGCCCATGCGAAGGGATTCGCCTTCTTGTTACCGGACGAGCAGGACCATCCGGACGTATATATTCATGCGAACGACCTGAAGGGCGCGATGAACGGGGACACCGTCCTCGCGCGCGTGACCTCCAAGAGCGAGAACGGCGCCCGCATGGAGGGCGAAGTCGTGCGCATCGTGCGGCGCGCGGTGACGCAGGTCGTCGGCGTGTTCGAGAACCATGAGAGCTACGGCTTCGTGATTCCGGACGACAAGCGGATCAACAAGGATATCTTCATCCGCCCCAACGGGTTCAACGGGGCGGTCAGCGGCCAGAAGGTCGTCGTGAACATCATCCACTATCCGGAAGGCCGCTCGGCCGCCGAAGGCGAGATCGTCGAAGTGCTCGGGCACAAGGACGACCCGGGCGTCGATATTCTGAGCATCATCCGCAAGCACGGGCTGCCGGAGAGCTTCCCGGAGGAAGTCATGGACGAGGCCGACGCCGCGCCTGACGCGATCGCCGAGGAGGAGATCGTACGCCAGGGCCGCCGCGACTTGCGGGACAAGGTTATCGTCACGATCGACGGCGAGGACGCCAAGGACCTCGACGACGCGGTCAACGTCGAACGGCTGCCGAACGGCAATTACCTGCTCGGCGTGCATATCGCCGACGTGGGCTATTACGTGCGCGAGAATTCGCGGCTCGACCTTGAAGCGTACAATCGGGGCTGCAGCGTCTACCTGGTGGATCGGGTCATCCCGATGCTGCCGCACCGGCTGTCGAATGGCATCTGCTCGCTCAATCCGAAGGTGGACCGTCTCACGCTGTCGTGCGAGATGGAGTTCGAGCCGAAGACGATGCGGCGCGTGCGCCACGACGTCTTCACGAGCGTCATCAAGACGACGGAACGGATGACGTATACGAACGTGCGCAAGATCCTCGTGGACGAGGATAATGAGCTGCTGGAGCGCTATGCACCGCTCGTGGACACGTTCAAGGCGATGCAGGAGCTCGCGATGGCGCTGCGGGATCAGCGGATGCGCCGCGGCGCGATCGACTTCGACTTCCAGGAGTCCAAGGTCATCGTGGACGAGGAAGGCAAGCCGGTCGACATCGTGAAGCGCGAGCGTTCGGTCGCCGAGCAGATCATCGAGGAATTCATGCTGGCGGCGAACGAGACGGTGGCCGAGCATTTCCACTGGCTCAAGGTGCCGTTCGTCTACCGGATCCACGAGGAACCGGACGGCGAGAAGCTGACGCACTTCATGCAGTTCGCGGCGAACTTCGGCTACGCCGTGCGCGGCAAGGGCAACTCCGTCCATCCGCGCGCGCTGCAGACGCTGCTCGAAGAGATCAAGGATACAAAGGAAGAGACCGTCATCAGCACGATGATGCTGCGGTCGATGAAGCAGGCGAAGTACGACGCGCAGAGCCTCGGCCACTTTGGGCTCGCCGCCGAGTTCTACACGCACTTCACGTCGCCGATCCGGCGCTATCCGGACTTGGTGATTCACCGCGTAATGCGGGAAGTGCTGGAGAACGGCGGAACGCTGCCCGAGGACCGTTTCGAGAAGTTGGCCGTCCGGATGCCGGACATCGCCCAGCAGTCGTCGGAGCGCGAGCGCGTCGCGGTCGATGCGGAACGCGATACGGCCAAGCTGAAGAAGGCCGAATTCATGCTGGATAAGATCGGCGAGGAATTCGACGGAATCATCAGCGGCGTGACCGGGTTCGGCATGTTCGTCGAACTGGACAACACGGTTGAAGGCTTGATCCGGCTGAGCGATCTGTCGGACGATTATTATCATTTTCACGAGCTGCACATGGCGCTCATCGGAGAGCGTACGTCGAAGGTCTATCGGATCGGCGACGAAGTGCGTATTCGGGTAGGTCGGGTGAACATGGACGATTACAATATCGACTTCGAAATGGTCGACATGAAGCCGCGCGGCGCAGGCCGCGTGAACTTCATCGGCGCCAAGGGCTGCGCGAACGCGCCAGGCTTCGCGCGCGGCAAGGGCAAGAAGCGCCGCGGCGGCCAGGACGCGCCAGCCGCCGCATTCGGCGGCCGTCGCGACGGCGCCGAGCAAGCGGGCCGCGGCGGGCGTGACG
>NZ_JACJVP010000032.1:29227-238637 GCF_014212125.1 Cohnella nanjingensis | reverse complement strand
ACCACCGGACAGGTCCCAGCCGATAATTCCGGGCGACCTTTGCCCAACCGAAGACGAACTAAAAAAGACGCACGCAAGGTGCGCCGAGGCGGTAATGAGAACGTGCGGATGGCTTGCGTGCCGATCATTCGGCATGCGCGGCGAGCGCCTGCAGGTCGCGAATGGCAGGCAGACGGATGACGGCCCGCGCGCCCCCGCTCTCGCGAGGCGCGTAAGAGAGTCCGAAGCGCGGACCGAACCGCAGCTGGACCCGCCGATGGACGTTGCGGATGCCGAAGCCCTGATCCGGGTTGGCGGTGCCGGACAGCAGCGCCTCGATCTTCGCGAAGTCGACGGGCCGGAACCCGTTGTCTTCGACGACGATCGCAAGATCGTCTCCGCATCGTTCGACCCGGATCCAGACCTCGCCTTCCCCGTCCATCTTCCCTACGCCGTGGAGGATGGCGTTCTCGACGAGCGGCTGAACGATCACCTTGGGCAGCAGATACGCCATCCATGCTTCATCGACTTCGAGATGAGACCGGAAGGAATGCTGATAGCGCTTCTCCTGCAGATGCAAATAAGCCTCCACGTGGTTCAGCTCCTCCCGGATCGTGATGATCTCCTTGCCGCGGCTGAGCCCGATCCGCAGCAGCGTCGACAAATCCCGGACCATCTCCGCCACCTCCGGCACCCCGCCGCGAATCCCGTACCAGTAGATCGAATCGAGCGTGTTGTACAGCAGATGAGGCGTAATCTGGGAGTGCATCAGCATGAGCTCGGATTCCTTCTGCTTGATCTCCATGACGTACTTCTCCTTGATCAGCTGGTTCAGCCGATCCGTCATGAGATAGAAGGAACGGAAAACGAAGCCGATCTCGTCCTTGCGGCGGACTTCCGCATATTCCGCAGGCTGCCTCCCGGGCTCGTAGGACCGGGTGAGGCTGGCGAGACGAGCCATCGGCTGGAGGAGAGACTTGCCGAAGTAGAACAAGACGGCGAGGATGACCAGGAAGTAGCAGACGGCGGTGATCTGGATAATCTCCTGGACGTCGTTGTGCGAGCCGATCAGCGAGCGGAGGGGAATCTCGTACACCAGACGGTTGGCATAGGTAGAGCTGACATGATCGATGTACATCCGATCGTGCGCGGTCTCTACGTTCGGCAGGAGTCGTTTGCCGTCGTTCGGATAGGCGAACGAAGCGTTCGTCGGCGCCGAGCCGGCGAGCACCTTGCCTTGGCCGTCGGTCAGAAACACTTGCGCGCCGTCCGGCAAAGCGACGGAATTCATCTCCGCCTTGAGCACGTTGTCGATCTGCGTGGCCACGAGAATGCTGAACGCCTTGCCCGTTCCGCCGTAATCGAGGATCGCTCGCGCGAAGGCGACGGTACTCCGCTCCTCCAGACGGTATCCGAAGCGGTTGATGATCTGCACCGCGCCGCCGCCGTCCGCCTCGATCGCCCGGTTCAGCCACGGCGGCAGCTTGCCCGCCTGGACGAAGAAAACGCCCGACTCCGAGATATCGGTAGACGGGGCGAAGTCATAGTCGGCCGGCCGATCCGTGAAGACGAACAGCGAGTACTTCACTTCCTTCATCGTATAGTCGGCGAGCAGTTTCTCCGTCTTCACGTACAGACGCACGCGCTCCCGTTCGTCCAGCCCGTCGTCCGCTCTCCATTGCTGCACGATCTCCGATCCCATGATCGCGACCGTCGTCTGATCGATGGAGTCGAGCACCCGGTCCATCGTCGCGTGATTCTGCTTGTTCAATTCGAACAAGGCTTTGCCCACTTGCTGCTTGATCGCCAGCGTCGCTTGGCCGGATCCGAACCAGAAGATCAGCAGCATCGGGACGAGGATGAAGGCGCTTGCGAACAGGATGGCTTTGTTCATCAGACGCTGCGAGCGCCAACGTTTGAACAAGCTGCTCACCCTCATCCGCGCACCGTGTTGGGACTTTCTCCGAAGTAGCGTTTGAAGACGCGGCTGAAGTGCTCCGGCGACTCGTAGCCGACTTCGTCCGCGATTTCGTACCGCTTTTTGGCCGTGTGCCGGAGCAAGTGCCGGGACTCCTCCATGCGCAGCTTCGTGACGTACTCCCATACGGTTTCTTCCGTGATCAGCTTAAATAGATAGCTGAGATAGTTGGGACTCAGATGAACGTGGTCGGCGACGTCTTGGATCTTCAATCCCTTGCATCGGAATTGCCGCTTGATATAGTCGACCGCTTGCCGGATGACCGCTTGATCGTGATCCGTCATGGACGAATAAATCAGATCCGCCGCCTCCGTGAGGAACGAGGTCAGCCGTCGCTTGATCTCGAGGCTCGCCAACGGAAAGCGGAAATAAACGAGCGGATCGAGCGAACGATAGCGATCGCCCGCCGTATCTATCCGCTCCAGGAGCAGCGCGTAGACCCGGTAAGCGATGCTGAGCGGAATGCCGGCCGCGGCGTCTTCGCGCTCGAAGACGGGCCCGATGTCGTCCATGAGCCGGTCTACCGCCTCCCGGACCTCGTCCGCTCTCCTGCCGGTCTTCATCCAGGCGACGAACCGGTCGGTCCGCTCCTGCCAGTCGGCCTCGTCCAACGCTTCCTTCTTGGAGAAGTCGTCCGCGAAGAAGACTTGATGGCCGCCGTACAAGCCCTGCCAGCGAACGGCGTCGCAAGCCTCGCGGCAGCTTCCGGGCAGCGACTCCACCCCCGGCCTGAACGGACTCATGCCGACGATCGCGGTCAGATGCAAATATTGCGAGAGATTGCCCGCGAGCGTATGGCCGATCATATGAAGCTTGGTCTGATGCTCGGCGACGGCGGCGTCTAGCGCGGATTCCTTCAGTTGAAGGATGGCGTAGACGCGGTTGCCGGGACCGTAGAAGGCCAGCGCTTCCCAATCCGATAGCGTCTCCTCCGCGATATTGACCGCCGCATACTTAAGCAGATTGCGGTCCTTCAGCGTTTGGACAGGCGCCTGCTCGATGCCTGCGCGATCCCACTGAAGCTCGATGACAAACACCGAAAAAGCCGGTCCTCGGAGGGACAAGCCGAATTGGTCCATCATATATCGATAATCGTCCGCGCTGGCGAGCGAGCCGGACAGCCATTCATTCAACAGATAGGTGCGAAGAGAGGATATGCCGGCGAGCGAAAATTTGAGCTTGAGCGAATCCTCCAGCAGCAGCTTGTATTTCTCATGCCGCTCGAACAAGGCTCGCCTCACGATCTCCAGCAACTGGGGGAGCAGGACCGGCTTGATGAGATAGTCTCGGGCGCCAAGACGGATGCATTTCTGCGCGTAATCGAATTCATCGTGCGCCGATATGACCACGACGGGGATGTCCGGCTTCTCGGAGAGGATCGACTCCATCAGCTCAATGCCGTTCATGCCGTCCATCTGAATATCGGTCAGGACGAGATCTACGGACTCCATGCGCAAGTAATCGAGCGCCTCATAGCCGTTCCAGGCGGTCAACACTTGTCCGATGCCGAGATCGGAAGCCTCGAGAAAATCCTTGATTCCTTGACAGACGATCGCTTCGTCATCGACGACCAATACCGTATGCATCCTGTCACGCTCCTGCGCTCGATATCCGTCTTAGTCATTCCATTATAGGAGCCGGAGACTTGGCCGTCGATGACCAGATCTCCGGTTCCCATGACGGATCCGACGACCGGATCGCTCGCTCTAAGGGTGCTTAGGCATGGCTATCGCGAAGGGCGGGCATAAATAAACGGACCCGGCGTCGCTCGCTACTTGGAGCGAGCAACCAACCAGGTCCGAATGGCCGTGCTTAGCGGTCGCGGTTCGGTTCGCCGTTCCGGCTGCGCATGCCCGCCAGACCGATCAGGCCGAGCAGTCCCAGCCAGCCCCAGTTCGAGCCGCGAGTCGTCGTCGCCCGGGTCCGGTAGATACCGTCCGTCGTCGTCGAACGCGCACGATACGTGTTGTGGGTACCGTAGGCATTGTTTGGATAATAGTTGTAGCCGTTCATGTTATAGGCGTTCATGTTGTTGCCGTTCGTATTGTACCCATTATAGCCGTACGTCGTGTAGCCCGGCGTCGTGTAGCCTGGCGTCGTGTAGCCTGGCGTCGGATAGCCCGTGCCGGTCATGTTGTTGAAGCTGTTGGTGCGGCCGGTCGTCGTCGAATAGCCTGTTACGCCCGTCTTGACGGTCGAGCTCGGCGTTGGCGTCGGGGTGGCGTGCGTCACGCTCTCCGCATAAGCGGGAACCGCCAAGAACAAGGACAAACAGGTGCCTGCTGCCAGCGTGCGAATCGTTTTCTTCAAGTCGCGAACCTCCCTAGGTGTGTTGACCTTGTTGATTTTTAAGTTCGCTAATATCGTTTCCCGGATTCGCTCAGACATTCGCCGGCGGAGGGCGTGAATAATTCCCTGCGATGGCATCGTTCCGCCTCGCCTGCTCATCGGTATGATCCTCACCCCGGCGTACATTTACCGTACGGGATGATTCGCGGGCCAATCCGCTCAAGCTTTGGCTTCAACACGCTACGTTCAATGCTGCCTGCGGGACAGCCGGATCAAGCGCCGAGCGCTTCCGCGATGGCGAGGTTGATCCGCTCGCGCGCCCCGAGGAGCCATTCGGCGTCGGCCGGATATTGGGAGAAGGTCAATTCCCCTTGCTCGAGGCCTTGCATGAACACGGCGATCGCCGCTTCCTTGCCGCGCAGCGATTCGAGCAGCTCCAGCGCCCGAATGTCCTGCAGCGCCTCCCGGAACACTTCCCAGCGCAGCGAGTCGATCGGCCCTTCGGCCCCCGGATAGACGACGAAGGCGTCCCCGGACGGGAAGGCGCCGCCCGCATCCGTCACGCGGAACGGATCGACCGCGCGGATCGAGTATTGCGTATACCAGAAGTTGAAGCCCCAATGCAGGAAACCTTGAACGCCGTGTTTGTACAATTGAAGGCCGATGATCCGGTTGCGCGCGGAAGGCAGGCTGAAGAAGCGGTTCGAGACGTCCCGGTGCTGTCCGACGCAGTAATAAGTCCATAGGGGTTCGACCCCGTGCTCGAGAAACGGCTCGATATGATTGTTGGCCGGCACCGGGGTCGGAACGAGCCCCTGTTCATAAAAAGCGTAATCGGACAGCGCCTCGAAAAACTTGAATCCGGACAGATGCCGGCGAAGCAGCTCGCGCGCCTGCCGGTACGACCCCAAATGCTCCAAGGACGGTTCGTCCGATACGTGGAAATAGCTGCTCTCCCCGATACCCTGGGTCTCGATGAATCGGACGAGCTCCGGCAGGAATTGGTCCAGGAACCGGCGGTACGCTTCGCTCCCCGCGTCGGTCTCCCAACCGAAGATGCGCTGCTCCTCGCCGTTAACCGTCGCCACGATCTTCGGCGCGTGCTTCGCTCCCCATTGGGTGAACAGGTGCGAGAATTCGAAGTACCGGATGCCGGCTTCCCGGCACATCCGTACCCAGCGTTCGAGCCGGGCGAAGTCGAAGCGGTAGTCGTCCTCGCCGAGCCGGGTTACCCCGATCAGTTGGACCGTAGGCCTTTCCCCTCCGACGGCCGTATCGAGCGGCGGCGTGAACAGCGGCGTCAGCAGCATGTTGACCCCGTGGTCGGCGGCGTTGCGAATGTATCGTTCCAGCAGTAGCCAATGCTCCTCGCTGAACGCTCCTACGCCGTATTGCGTCGCAATGCAGTCGGCGTGGAACCACTCGGTATGAATCAGCTTCTGCTCCGGGAGTTCGGCCGAAATGACCGTCAGCGAGAAAGTCTCCCCGCCGAGCCGCGCTCCCTCTTCGTCCTCGAACGCGATCTCGATCGGGAACGCGGCCTGGGACTTGCCGCCCGGCAACGCCTCTCCCTCCGCGCGGGTAGGCAGCGCGATCGTCACCCAAACGGAGCGCCATTGCCCGGGGAATGCCCGGATGCCGTCCTCCAGCGGGTAGAGGGGATCCGGGTACAGCCCCGGCGCCGTCCGCAGATAGCCCGGGTCCGGGTTCTCCAATGTCGGCAGCTCCGAAGGCGATAATCCGACCTCTCTCAGCGAGAGATAGGGCGCGAGCGGAGACTGGGCGGCGATCTGCATGCGGCCGATCGCCCGCGAGGAACGGTAGGCGACTTGGAAAGCGTACGTCTCTTTCCATAGCGCCGTTCCGCGCTGTACGGGGCGGTCCGCCGGGGCGGCGTCCGCGAATACTTTGGTCAGCGAGCTCAGGCAGCGGGTCTCAAAAGTTGCGGCGGTAGCTTCCATCTTCACCCTCCGTAAGATCCAATTATCGTTCTTGTCGCTCTCATCTTAACAAGCGCATCTTCCCCCTCGCAATCCCAATATGTTCAACGCATCCTATCGCTATATTGACCTCCAGGAAGCCTGTTCGGCACTCGGCTTTACGGATCGTCGGCGCTGATTCCAATATGGTATATTGGATGTGGCGATTGTGCTTCGCTTTTTCCGCATATCAAAGAATTTACATGCCGGCATGGCCGTGCCCGACCAAGGAGGCCCCCGATGCTGATTCCCGGATCCTACGCTTTTCGCTATGCCGAACCGCTGCCCTATATGCTGCTGGACTCTATCGGATGGCAGACCGCCGAATCCCCGGATTACAGCAACGACGGCCTGGCGCGCAGCGACGCGGGGCATTTGATCTTCCAATACACGTTAAGCGGAGAAGGCGCGATCGAACTCGCAGGCGAGACGTTTCCTTTGCGGCCCGGGACCGCGTTCCTCGTCACCAGCCCCAGTCCGCACCGATACTACTATGCGGGACGGGACGGACAGCCCTGGGAGTTCATCTGGCTGAACGCCAAGGGAGAGGATGCCGTCCGGCTGTGGAACCGTCTACTCGAGCGGCGCAGCCCCCTGCTCTCGCTGGCGTCCGACGCCTCGCCGATCGCGCGATTTTGGTCGCTCTACCGGACGGTGTCCGTCGATCGCGTGACCGATTCAGCCGCCTTGTCCGCCCTGCTGTACGAATGGATGCTCTCGCTGTTCGCGCCGGCCCGTTCGCTCCTGCAGCCGGAGCAGCGGGCGCCCTCGCCGATCGACCTGGCCAAACGGTTCATGCGCGAACGCTTTGCCGACGACCTGTCGCTCGCGGACATCGCCTCGCACAGCGGCGTCTCGCGCGCTTATCTCTGCAGGCTGTTCCAGCGGCAAGAGAAGATCTCGCCGCTCGAATACCTGCGCAGGCGCCGCGTCGAGGCCGCCGTCACGATGCTTAGGCGAACGGAGCTGAGCGCGCGAGAGATCGGCCGGCGATGCGGCTTCGAGAGTCCCAGCTATTTCGGCCAAGTCTTCCGTCATTATCTCGGACTCTCCCCGAGCGCCTACCGCCATGGCAGCGCGGACTATCCGTTCGATACGCTGTTTTTGGAATAGCCCTATTCGTCCCCATCAAAAACGCCGGAAATCTCCTCCAAGGAGATTTCCGGCGTATGGTCTATTCGGGCTCGGCTTTTTTCGGTCCCGCGGTTGGTTGTTTTCGTTCGAAGTTCCTCTCTTCGGCGCTTCGGCCTATGAGATCCAGTAAACGTCACGGGCACGGCCGATCTGAACGTCAACAACACAACTTCCCCACGAATGCGAACGTCCGCCTGATCGGCGCTCAGCGACAACAGCCCCCTCTGCCGAATGCTCATCTTCGCACCTTACAAACGGGATCCGCCGCTCGCATCGAGCACCTGCCCGGTCACCCAACGGCCGTCCGCCGAGGCCAGGAACGCGGCGATATCCGCGACATCCGAGGACTGCGCCCAGCGGCCGAACGTGGACAGGCCGGCGGCGAATTGACGGCCGTTCGGGTCGGACAGCGTATCGGCGTTCATCTCGGTCTCGACGAAGCCGGGCGCGATCGCATTCACGGTGATCTGGCGGGGCCCAAGCTGCTGGGCCAGCACATAAGTCAGCGTATTGACGGCGCCCTTCGAGACGCTGTAGCCCAGCAGATTCGGGAAAGCGATCCGCGTGACGGCCGACGAAAGGTTGACGATACGCCCTCCGTCTCTCAGTCGGGTCAGCGCTTGCTGAATGACGAAGATCGGCGCCTTGACGTGGATGTCCATCACCTCGTCTAGCGAAGCCTCCGTCGTCTCTTCTATCGTCAGCGATTGTCCGATGCCGGCGTTGTTCACGAGAATGTCGAAGCCGTTGTCTCCGAAGCGCTGTTCAAGCTCCGCGTCCAATGCCGCGAACATGGCATGGATATCGCCGATCGCGGTCAAGTCGGCCGCGAGCGCGAAGGCCGTCCCCCCCTTCTCGCGAATGGCGTGAACCGTTTCTTCCGCCGCGCTCTTATTGCTGCCGTAGTGAACCGCGACCGCGGCGCCGTCCCGCGCCAGCCGAAGGGCGATACCCCGTCCGATCCCCCGGCTTGCTCCCGTTACCAATGCGACTTTGCCCTTCAACATTTCCATTTGCTCGTCAGCTCCTTTTCTTGGTTCGCTCTAGTTGTACCATAGGCGCCGTTTTGGAATGTTGCGCTCTCATTCGATACGCCAGCGCGGACAATCGGCCGGAACGACGAAAAACCCCCTTTGGCGAAAAGGGGGTTCGGCAATGGCGGCTTTAGGCCATGCTTCTTAGGTTTGCTTCTCGGTCAGATACGTCTTGACCGTCGGCGGCTCGTAGGCCAGGCATCGATCAAGCAGATCGGACGCGTCCGCGTCGACGAGGGCCAGCCCGCGATGTTTGTCCTGGAGGAATCGCTCCTCCGCCATATGGTCGAACAGCGCGACGAGCGGATCGTAGTAGCCATTGACGTTCAAAATGCCGCATGGCTTGCGATGCAGGCCGAGCTGCGCCCAGGTGTAGATCTCGAAGAACTCCTCCATCGTGCCCGGTCCGCCCGGCAGCACGATGAAGCCGTCCGAGAGCTCCGCCATCTTCGCTTTGCGCTCGTGCATCGTATCGACCAGAATGAGCTCGGACAAGCCCTTGTGGGCGATCTCTCGGCTCTGAAGGAATCGGGGCAGTACGCCGACGGCCCGTCCGCCTGCCTCCAACACGGCATCCGCCACGGCGCCCATAAGCCCGACGCTCGCGCCGCCGTAGACCAGCGTCATCCCGCGACTCGCGAGCTCGGCGCCCAGCAATCGCGCCTCCGCCCGATAGACGTCCGAAGCGCCGTCGCTCGAACCGCAAAATACGGCTACGTGTTTCAACATCCTTCGCCTCCTTCTACAGTCACCGTTAACGATTATAGCGAATATTCGGGTTCAGTGAAACTTGACCTGAATGTTCGCTATCCCCGATCCGGCAGATTGCCGGATCGGATACCTACTTCGCATGAAGGAAGCACGTTGTCGCACGTCAGATGCGGGAAAAAGCCCGTCGCCTTTTGAGGATCCAAAAAGGGGACGGATAACGACTTGGGCAGGACAATCCTCTATTGGGGCTGGTCTTGCTGCCATTCCCCTCCGATATATTTCTCCCCCCAATCGCACATGAGGTCGATGATCGCCTCCAGCGACTTACCGATCTCGCTTAATTCGTAGACCACCTTCGGCGGCACTTGATTGTACACCGTTCGGATGATGACCCTGTCTTCCTCCAGCTCCCTGAGCTGCTGGGTCAGCATCTTCTGCGTGATGCCCGGCATCAGCTTCTTGAGCTCGCTCGTCCGCTTGGAACCGTAGGTGAGATGGCACAGAATGAGCGTCTTCCATTTGCCGCCGATGACATCCAGCGTCGCCTCGACGGGAATATTGTAGACCGGCTGCTTCGTTTGCGGTTTCATGCTTGGCCTCCTCGTGTTTCGCGCTATCCGCGTTGGTTGGCGGCGTTCGTCGGATCGAAATCGGATCTAAGGTACTTTTTGGTGCCTATATCACCTTTAGGTAGCAATAATACAAAATAGTGCGTACTTCTCATCAACCATTATATGCGACATAATGCCCTTACACCAGCGCGGTAGGACGGAGCATATGCTTCGCCCCGGTTGGCACCACGATTGCGGAAAGGGGCATGATCATGAACGAGATCCACCGGAAGGACGGTTCAACGCAACGAAAAGACAAGGGAGGTTGGGGCCTGCTGCTCGTCCTGTGCGGCGCTATCTTCCTCGAAGGGATCGACGTGTCCATGATGGGCGTCGCGCTGCCGTCGATCCGCGATGAATTAGGAATGTCGACAAGCGCGCTGCAATGGGTCGTGAGCGCGTACGTGCTCGGCTACGGGGGCTTCATGCTGCTGGGCGGCAGAGCGGCGGATCTGCTCGGCCGGCGGCGGATGTTCCTGCTCTGGCTTACCGTCTTCCTCGTCTTCTCCGGGCTGGGCGGATTCGCGACCGAAGGATGGGTCCTCATCGCGGCCCGCTTCCTGACCGGCGTGAGCGCCGCCTTCATGACGCCGGCGGGCTTGTCGATCATCACGACGAGCTTCGCCGAAGGCCCGCAGCGCAACCAGGCGCTGCTCGTCTACGCAGGCACGGCGGCGGCCGGGTTCTCGCTCGGCCTCGTCGTCGGGGGCTTGCTGACGGAGATCGATTGGCGATGGGTATTTTTCGGGCCCGTCCTGCTCGCCTTCGGCATCCTGATCGCGGCCGCCCGCCTGGTCGGGCGCACGGACCCGGCCGAACGCGGTCCGCGTCAAAGCTTCGACCTGGCGGGCGCGGGCACCGTCACCGGCGCGATGCTCCTGCTCGTCTACGCCGTCGTCGAAGCGCCGAACGCAGGCTGGGGCTGGACGGCCTCCGCGCTCGCCGGCAGCCTTCTCCTCCTCGCGGTCTTCGTCGCGCTCGAACGGCGGTCCGCCGCGCCGCTGGTGCGCTTCGGCATCTTCCGCTCGGGCTCGCTCGTCCGAGCTAATTTAAGCGCCATGCTGTTCGCCGGATCGTTCTTCGGCTTCCAGTTCGTCACCGTCTTGTACCTGCAGGAGCTGCGCGGCTGGTCGTCGCTGCAGACCGGTCTCGCGCTCCTGGCCGTCGGCGTCGACGCGGTACTCGCCCCGACGCTGACGCCGAAGCTCGTGGACCGGTTCGGCAACGCCCGCGTCATCGTGGGCGGCCTCCTCTTGGCCGCGCTGGCCTATGCGCTCTTCTTGCCGATGGGAGCGGACTGGTCGTACGCCGCGATGTTCCCGACCATGATCCTGACCGGCATCGCCTTCTCCCTCACCTACGGACCGCTCACGATCGCCGCCACGGACGGGGTCGCCGAGGAAGAGCAGGGACTGGCCGGCGGCCTGCTCAACACCTCGTTCCAGTTCGGCGCGGCGCTCGGCCTCGCTGTTGTCACCGCCGTCAACGTCGCCGCCACCGGGTCGGGCGGTTCGCCGGAGGCGATGCTGGACGGCTTCCGTACCGCCCTGTTCGTCCCGCTGGCCGGCACGCTCCTCGGCGTCGCGGTGATGGCGACCGGGCTGCGCGGACGATCCCGCCGGGCGCCGGTCGGGGGCAAGGCCGCATGAGGACGTTTGGGCGGCGCCCGATAACCGCATTTTGCGGTTATCTCGGCCTTCGCACCCGGTTCTCGGAACCCGTTGACCAGACCGCATGGCCTCAGTTCCTCCTCCAGAAAAACAAACAAAACCGCAATCCGAAGGCATCGCCTTTGGATTGCGGTCTTTTATCATACACTGCTTGAGGCCGTTCATCCGCGCAACTGCGCTATTTCCGCTTCCGCATATCTGTCTCCGCTGACCGATCCCTTTAGCCCCGCTCAAAAGTAAAGCGATAACGGCCGGATCCGACCGACACCCGGACCCCTTCCGCCGTCTCCGCGAACCCATGAACGCCCGCGGCCTCGCCCAGCTCGCTTCCGCTCTCCTTCACCGTCGCCAGCTTCGCGCCGTAGAGGATCACTTCCGCGCCGGCGTTGGCCGGGATCGTCGCCTCCACCGTCGCCTGCCGCCCCTCGAGTTGCCACCTCGACGCCGAATGCCCGTAGGGCGAGTCCAAGGACGCTTCGGCGGAAGTCAGCTCTCCGTTCCCCAGCCGCGGGGCGATCCGGATTCGCTTGTAGGCGGCGGAAGTCTCGTCCATGTCCAGGCCGGCCACGTACCGGTACATCCAATCGCCGATCGCGCCGTAGGCGTAGTGGTTGTAGGAGTTCATGTCGTCGGACCAGAACGTGCCGTCCGGCTTGATGCCGTCCCAATGCTCCCAGATCGTCGTCGCGCCCTTGGTGATGGCGTACAGCCAGGACGGGTACGTATCCTGCAGCAGCAGCCGCACCGCCGTCTCGTGATAGCCGTTGTCCGACAAGGCGAGGCAGAGATAAGGCGTGCCGACGAATCCGGTGCTGAGATGGTAGCCGTTCGCGACGACCTGCTCGTTCAGATCGCGGGCGATCCGCGCGCGGACCTCGCCCTCGACCAACCCGAACGTCAGCGGGAGGATATGCGCCGTCTGGGTCTTGTCCTTCATGCCGCCGTCCGCGGAGACGAACGTCTCGCGGAAACGGGCGACGATGCCGCGCCACAGGCTATCGTACTCGCGGACGTCGTCCGCTTTGCCGAGCACCGAAGCGGCGTCCCGGAGCAGCCGGGTCGAGAGCGCGTAGTAGGCGGTTGCGACCAGCTCGCCCGGCGTGGCGCCGAAGTAGCTGCCTTCATGGGCGTCCAGCGCCAGCCAATCCCCGAACTGGAAGCCCGTATCCCAAGCGAACTCGTCCTCGCCTTGGCGGCGGATGAACTCGACCCAGGCTTTCATGCTGCCGTATTGCTCGTCCAACAGCCGATCGTCCCCGTATGCCTGGTAGATCGTCCATGGCACGACGGTCGCTGCGTCTCCCCAAGCCGACGAGGTGTACGTCTCGTCCCCCCACATCTCCGAGGTGTAGTCGCCCAAGGCGTTCGGGATGACGTACGGCACGCTGCCGCTCGGCCGCTGGTCGGCCTTCAGGTCGCGCAGCCACTTGGCGAAGAACGGGCCGACATGGTAGTTGAACGCCGCCGTCCGGGCGAACACCTGCGCATCCCCCGTCCAGCCCAGCCGTTCGTCGCGCTGCGGGCAGTCCGTCGGCACGTCGAGGAAGTTGCCCCGCTGTCCCCACACGATATTCTGCTGCAGCCGGTTCACCATCGGATCCGAGCACACGAAGGCGCCTGTAGGCGCCATGTCGGAGTGGATGACTTCCGCGACGAGGCCCTTCATCAGCTGCTCCTCCGTCAGGTGGGAGAGTCCCTCCACCTTCACGTAGCGGAAGCCTTGGAACGTGAAGTGCGGCGCGTACGACACCGGACCGCCGCCACGGGCCACGTATTCGACGGCTTGATCCGCCTTGCGCAGATTGCCGACGTAGAAGTTGCCCTCCCGGTCCAGCACCTCCGCATGCCGCAGCTGGATGACCGCGCCCGCCGGCTCGTCCGCCGTCAGGCGCATTCGTCCGACGAGGTTCTGCCCCAGATCCAGCACGGTCTCTCCGGCCGGCGTGCGGAGAAGCTGCCGCGGCCGGATCGTCTCCGTGACCCGGGTCGGCCAGTTCTCCTGCGCGACCAGATGCCCGAACGGCAGATCGACCGCCGCCGTGCCGGACCAATCCGCTTCCTCGCAGCCGGCCTCGCTCCACCCGTCCTTCTCCAGTCGGGCGTCATACCGTTCGCCCGCGTAGAATTCGGACCACGCGATCGGGCCCGCGGAAGACTTCCAGCTCGGATCGGAGACGACCCATTGGTCGGTGCCGTCCGCGTAGCGGATATGAAGCTGAACCAGCGCCGCGCGGCGGTCTCCGTAGATGTTCCGCGTGCCGAGCCAAGTCAGCTCCCCTTTGTACCAGCCGTCGCCGAGCAGGACGCCGATCCCGTTCGCGCCTTCGCGCAGTTGCTCCGTCACGTCGTACGTCTGATAGGGATGCCGGTGGCGATAGCTCGTCCAGCCGGGCGCGAGCAAGTCCTCCCCGACGCGTTGGCCGTTCAGATAGAGCTCATAGACGCCCGCGGCCGTCGCGTAGATCCGCGCGGAGCGGATGCCCGGCCGCGCCGTCTCGAACCGGTTGCGCAGCAGGAACGCTTCCTTCGCCTGCGGATCCAACGCGGCCGGATCCGGCGTGATCCATTGGGCTCTCCATTCGTCCGGCGCGAACAGCGCGGTCTCCCACCAAGCCGTCTCGCTCCAGTCCGATTCCCGGCCGAAGTTGTCCCACGCGCGTACGCGGTAATGGTAGCGGGTTTGGGACGCCGTCTCGGGACCCGCGTACGCCACTTGAATGGATTGTTCCGATGCGACCTTGCCCGAGTCCCAGAGCGGCGCGTCGAATGCCGCGTCCGGTCCCGCAACCTGGATGCGGTAAGCTTGCTGGACGGTGCCTCTCCGTTCGGAGATCAGCTTCCAGCCGAACCGGGGCCGCTTCGCGTCCGTTCCGAGCGGGTTTTTCCGATATTCGCATGTCAATGAATCCAGCTTTAGATCCGCCATATGTTCGGCTCTCCTTTGCAATTAGGCGTTCGGGTAGACCATAACCTTGAGGCTGCCGCTCTTGTTGTTCAGCGCCCGCTCCAGCGCGTCCTGCGTCCGTTCGAGCGAATAGCGGTCCGTGATGAGCGACGCGGCGTCGGCGATGCCGGACGCCAGAAACGCGATCCCGCTAGGATACGTATTGGCATAGCGGAACACGCCGTAAATATCGATCTCGCGGTCGGTAATGGCGTGGACGTTAAACGGAATCTCGGCCTGCATGGGCAGTCCTACGACGGCCAGCTTGCCCCCTCGGCGCACGGATAGCAGCGCGGATTGCAATGCCTTCGGATTGCCCGCCGTCTCCCAGGCCGCATCGACGCCAAGACCGTCCGTCCGGGCCAGGATGGCTTCGACCGCGTCCCGTTCGCGGACGTTGACAGCGTGCGTCGCGCCCAGCCGCAGGGCGGCTTCGAGACGGATCGGCTCCAGATCGGTGACGAAGATCCGGCTCGCGCCGTAAGCTTTGGCGGCGACGACGGCCATCAATCCGACGGGGCCCATCCCCATGATGGCGACCGTGGCGCCCGGCTTCAATCCCGTTCGGTTGGCGGCATGAATGCCGACGGAGAACGGTTCTACCAGCGAAGCCTCTTCATAGGGCAGATGATCGGGAATCGGGAAGAGGAAGTCTTCCCTCGCCTTGACGTACTGCGCAAAGGCGCCGTCGACCGGCGGCGTGGCGAAGAAGACGACGTCCGGACACAGATTGTACTTGCCCGACTTGCAAGCCGGACAGCGCCCGCAAGTCGTCTGCGGCTCGATGGCCACCCGTTCCCCGCCGCGGAAGCGAGACACGGCGCCGCCGACGGCGACGACCTCGCCCGCGCATTCATGGCCGAGGATCATCGGGTTCTTCACGATCGCGTTGCCGATTCGGCCGTGCTCGTAGTAGTGCACGTCCGAACCGCATACGCCGACCGCCATGACTTTGACGAGCACTTCGTCGCCGTTCAGCTCCGGCACCGGACGCGTTTCGACGACGATCTCGCGCGGCTTCGTCATGACCGCCGCTTTCATCGTTTCAGGAATATGCATGAGGAATCACCTTTCGTCGTTAAGATTGGAGCTCGGGAACCAGATGGACGTCCCTGTCTCCGAGGAGTCCGCCTACCAGGTTGTTGGCCGCCGCGATGGCCATGTCGTAGCGGGTCTTGGCCGTCGCCGACCCGATATGGGGCAGCGTCACCGCGTTCGGCAAGCGAAGGAGCGGATGGTTCGGATCGACGGGCTCCTCCGCGTAGACATCCAGGCCGGCGGCGCGGATCCGGTTCTCCGTCAGCGCCCGGACGAGCGCGGATTCGTCCACCAACGGCCCGCGGGACGCGTTGACGAAGACCGACGTCGGCTTCATGCAGGCGAGCTCCGCTTCGCCGATCATGCCGCGCGTCTCTGCCGTCAGCGGCGTCATCAGCACGACGAAGTCGGACGCCCGCAGCAGCTCCTCCAGCGGACGGCGCTGCGCGCCGTACGCTTCTTCGGCCCGGGGCTTGCGGCTGCGGTTGGTGTACAAGACTTGCATATCGAATCCGAGAGCCGCCCGCTTGGCGATCGCTTCCCCGATCCGGCCCATGCCGATGATGCCGATCGTGGCATGGTGCACGTCGATGCCGAAGTGGTCTTCCGCCTGCGCCCCGTCTCGCCCCCAATCCCCCCGCTTCACCAGCCGGTCCAATTCGGGGACGCGCCTGGCCGCGGACAAGAGGAGCGCGAACACCAGATCCGCGACGGTATCGTCGAGGACGTAAGGCGTATGCGTGCCCGCGACGCCTCTCTCGCGCATCGCCGCCAGATCGAAGTTGTTGTAGCCGACCGATTGATTGCTCGCCACCCGGAGACGGGGAGCGCTCGCCAGCAGCTCCGCGTCGATCCGCACGTCCGTCTGCAGCAAGCCGTCGACGTCCGACAGCAGCTCCAGCAGCCCTTCCCGGGTCTCGATCCGCTTCTCGTCGTACGCCTTGATCTCGCAGTGCGCGCCGATGATGCGCATCGCTTCGTCCGGCAGCTTTTTCAACAGGAGTACGCGGGGCTTTGTCATCTCTATTCGAACCACCTTTTTCGGATTGAAAGGAATGGGACTTGCCAGCCGTGCCTATCGCTATCATAACTGCGGGACGGGTGCATTTCCTTTGGCGATTTGGGTGCACTATCTTTAGATGCGGATTTTTAAGCGCGTCCGGGATTCCCCTGCCAAGCTTTGCGGAACTGCAGCGGCGTCACCCGCTCCCGGTTTTTGAACAGTTGGATGAAATGGGTGACGTTCGTAAAACCGGCGCGGTAGGCGATGGCTTCCACGCTAAGATCCGTCGTCTTCAGCAGCGCTTTGGCCGCGGACATCCGCAGGTTCATGAGATACGCATAGGGACTGTAGCCGGTATGCCGCTTGAACGCCCGGGACAAATGGTACTTGCTCACCGCGAACCGGCCGGCCAGATCGTCCAGACGGACGCCGTCCTGGATCCGGGACTCCAGATACGTCTTGATCTCATCGATCCAGGCGGGCATGGGCTCGTTCAATCGCTGTCCCGCGGCGGAGAGCAGCACGTCGGTCAACATCCGGACGAGCAGCGCGGAGCTCGACAGATCCGACCGTTCGTCCCGGTTCATCTGCAGCTCGCGCACCTGACGGATGCCGTCCGCGATTCGCCCGTCCCCGTCTTCGAAGATCGGCTCCCCCTGCTTCAAGAACTGCGCCGCCAGATCTTGCCCCATCTGCCCAATCAGATGCACCCAGGCGAACTCCCAGAGCGATTCCGGATCGGTTCGGTACAGATGCGCCTCCCTGCAGTCGATGAGGAAGCCCAGGCCTCGGCCGAGCGTATGCGTCTTCCCCCTGTAGGTCAAATATCCTTTGCCGTTCAGCGTGCAGACCAGCAGATAAGAGTCCAAGTGCGCCCGCTCGATCGAATAGCCTGGATTCGTAAAGTAATGACCGGCGAATTGCACGCAGATCAAGCTGGATCTGGCAAACGCCGATGGCGATGCCACCAGGCTCGCGGAACGGAGCCGGTCCAGATCCTCGAAGATATTCACCATGTTCCCTCCTAGCACGAATACTGGATTTTTGAGCAACATCATCGGATGCCGGCAAGGTGGTTTTCCTTATATCATACTCTTGTACAAGCTTATTCGCCGCATTTGATCCCGTTTTCGAGCGAATGAACCTTCTGCAAGAAACCAAGATTGCCCATAGGAGTGTGTTAATCATGACCCATCTGCTAGATCCGTTCCGCGCCCCGCCCCCCGCGTACCGTACCGCTCCGCTCTGGGTATGGAACGACGAGATGTCGGAGTCCGTCATCGACTTTCAGCTCCGCGAGCTGAAGAACCATGGGTTCGGCGGCGCATTCGTGCACCCGCGTCCGGGACTCGTCACCGAATATTTGTCGGAAGACTGGTTCGACAAGTGGGCCTATGCCCTGGATGCCGCCAAGCGGCTCGATCTGAAGCTGTATATCTACGACGAGAATTCCTATCCTTCCGGCTTCGCGGGCGGACATGTCCCTGCCGAGCTGCCCGACTGTCTCGCGACGTCCGTGACGTACCGGATCGAATCGATCGCCCGATTCCGGGACGGCCAAGGGTCCGCGCCGAAGTGGGTCGTGAACAGCAACTTCCTGCGGGCTTATGCCGTGTCCGTCGCGGAGAACGGCCGGGAGCTGTCCGCGATCCGCCGCGACTTGACCGACGTCCCCCAGGAGGAATGGCATCTGCACGGCGAATGGATCCTCTCGCTTGAGATCGTTCCGCCCCAGACGATGTCTTGGCTGGGCGGATTCGCCTATGTCGACATGATGCGTCCCGAAGTGACCCAGGCTTTCCTGAAGAGCACCTACGAAGCGTATTACGCGCGGTTCGGCGCCGACTTCGGCAGCCGGATTCCCGCGATCTTCACCGACGAGCCGGCCGTAACGGGGAGCGGCATCTACAACGTCAAGAAGACGGAGCTGCCCTTCAGCTACTGGTTCGCCGCCGAATTCGAGAAGCGCCGCGGCTACCATCTGCTCGACCATCTGCCCGCGCTGTTCAAGAACGTGCCGTACGACGGCTATGTCAAAGACCCCGTCAAGGTGCGCTACGACTATTACTGCACCGTGCGGGAGCTCTGGGTGGAGAACTCCATTCAGCCGATTGCCCGTTGGTGCGAAGAACACGGCGTAGCATGGACCGGGCACTTCCTGGAGAACTTCTGGCCGCTCGCCGGCGGCATGATGGTCTCGCCGTCGATCATGTCGGCCTACGAATACTTCCAATGGCCGGCGATCGATCTGCTGCTCGGCAGCCCGCTGCGGGACAAGCCAACGGACGACTTGCTCGTGACGCTGCTCGAAGCGAAGAGCGTGGCCAACCAGTTCGGCAAGACGCGCGTTCTCTGCGAAGCCTACGGCGCCGGCGGCTGGGATTCCGCATTGGAGGACTACAAGCGCATGGGGGACTGGCTCTTCGTCCACGGCATCAACTTCCTCAACCCGCACTATACGCTTACGACGACGGCCGGCGCGCGCAAGCGCGATCATCCGCAATCGTTCGATTGGCGCGAGCCTTGGTGGGAAGACTATACCGGTATGAACGACTACAACGGCCGCGTCTCCTACCTCCTCTCCCAGGGCGCGACGAAGCAGCGCATCCTCGTGCTGCATCCGACCACGACCGGATATCTGGTGCCGAAGGAGGAAGAGGACTCGGACATCATGTGGAACAAGCCGCCGCTGAATCCGGATATGCGATCGTACCTGGCGATGCTGCAAGCGTTGACGGCCGGTCAGTGGGATTTCGATCTGGGCGACGAGTTCATCATGCAGCGCCACGGCCGCGTCCGGAGAGACCGGCTTGCTGTCGGAAAACAGGAATACGGCATTGTCGTCGTCTCCGGCGACACGCGCAACTTGAACGCTTCGACGATGGACCTGCTCCAGGCGTTCCTCGGCGCCGGCGGAATCGTGCTGGCGGCGGGCGAGCCGGGCCCCTATATCGAAGGCGAGCGGAAGCCGGAGGCTTACCGGGCGCTCGCGGCGCTGCCGGGCTACCGCAGCGTCGACGGCTGGCCGGGATTGGAGCGCGAGCTGGCGCGGACGCTGCCCAAGCGCATCAAGAGCGCTTCGCCGTGGCCGCTCGGCATGGCGCATATGCGCCGCGAGCTGGATGACGGGTTAACCGTGTACTTCTTCGTCAACCACAGCATGGGCGCGTACGAATCGTTCGTCGAGCTGGAAGGCGGCCGGCTGGAAAAATGGAATCCGTGGAACGGCGAGACCGAATCGGTCGCCTATGCCCGCACCGCATTCGGCGTGGGCTTGCCGATGCGGCTGAACCGCAACGAGTCGCTCCTCCTCGTCGTCGGCCGCGTGCCCGAAGCGGACGCGCCCGCCGACGAGAATGCGACATCCATGAGCGGGACGACGGCCGCCGGATATGCGAAATTCGCGAACGGTACGAAGGCCGGCGGAGACGCGCAGCCGTTTTCGGAGACACGTCCGCTCTCCGCGCCACTGCTGGCGGTCGAGCCCGAGGAGCCCAACGTGCTCGTCATCGACTACTGCGATCTCTCGGTAGACGGCAAAACCTATAAGGACATGAATACGATCGAAGCCGGACACGCGCTGTTCCGCCACCGCGGCTTCAACCAGAACCCGTGGGACAACTCGGTACAGTTCAAGCGGCGCATCTTGGACCGCAACGCGTTCGGCGAGGGCAGCGGCTTCTCCGCGACCTACCGGTTCGACGCCGGCGCCGGATTGCCGGACGAACCGCTCTATCTCGTCGCCGAACGGACGGCATGCTACGCGCTGGAGGTCAACGGACGCCCGGCCGCCTGGCTGCCCGGCGAAGCGTGGCTGGATCATCACCACGGGGCCGCGGACATTCGCCCGTTCCTCCGCGAAGGCGCCAACACGCTAACGTTGACGGCGGCCCGCTTCGACGTGCGTCTCGAAGTCGAGCCGGTTTATCTCCGGGGCGCCTTCGCCGTCGGATCTGCGGACGGCGCGTGGCGGCTGGAGGCGCCGAAGCCGGTCGCCCTCGGCGCCTGGACCGGGCAAGGCTATCCGTTCTACCCGGGCGCGTTCCGCTACCGGTACGCGCTCGAGGTTCCGCGGGATGCGGCGTCCGTCTTGGCCGTGCTCCCGGAGGACCTCGAGGCGACCGCCTGCTCGCTCTTCGTCGACGGCATCCGCGTCGGCCTGATCGGCATCGACGACGGCGGACGGGCCGACCTCGCGCCGTATCTCGCCGCCGGCACCCATGAAGTGACGCTCCGCGTCTGCGGGGGATTGAAGAATCTGTTCGGCCCGCACCACGATCCCGACCGGAGCCGCCGCACCGCTTGGCCGAACATGTGGCGGAAGGCGCCGAAGTACGGCCGGCCGGCCGCCGAGCTTTACGATCTCGTCGGCTACGGCGCCGGGGAGCCTCTGCGGTTCGAAGCCGCCCTCCGCCAGTAATCTCCGCTTTTGCGAATAAGAAGAGCGTCCCTCAGACGCTCTTCTTTTGTTCCTTTCGCGCTAGCATATGGTATACTATCTTTAGGACAGCGCTTACAGGGGGAGGCATCATGATCTACCGCAACATTCGAACCAAGCTGTTCTTCGTTTTCCTCGCCGTGTCGATCATCCCGGTCTTCATCGTCACGATCGCGAGCTACGACAGCTACACCAAGCTGGTCGGCCGGCAGGTTTCCCTCGTCTCGACGAACAATATCGACAGCACCGTCGAGCGGATCGACCAGATCTTCCAGAATATCGACCGAATCACGCTGACGTTCCAGCAGTTCTCCACCCAGCCAGGCGCCACGACCGTCGCTCAGGAACTGAACAAGCTGAACAACAAATCGGATATTACCCCATACGATCTGTTCGTCGCCCGGACGAACATGCTCTTCTTCTTCAACAATCTCGTGCTTAGCAACAGCTATCTGAACGGCATCTATATCTTCCTGCCCGACGGCAATTCGATCAGCTACGGGATCGGCACCGATCTCGTGCTGGACTACAAGCCGCTGCAAGACGAATGGTACCGGCGGACGCTGGACAAGAGCGGCGGACTGTACATCAGCGACGCCGACACCAAGCCGTTCATCATCAACGCCAAGCCGTCGATCACCTTTTCCCGGGCGCTCTACGACGCGGACACGCACAAGCTGCTGGGCGTGCTGATGCTCGACTGCGGGCTTGATATCTTCAAAGGCATCGACAAGGACATCGTGCCGAACATGACCAACATGTTTCTCGTGAACGGCAAGGGCACGATTCTCTACGACAATTATCAGAGCAAGATCGGCCAGCCGCTGCCGGACGCGACGCTCCGGATGATCGCGAGCCGGGCGAACGAGACGATCGAGAAGACCGAGAACGGGACGTTGACCGTCATCAAGCCGTTCCCCGACAACGATTGGCGGATCGTCGCCTCGATCTCGCTCTCCGAGCTGTACAAGCAGTACGGCGTGTCCAAGCAGCTGATTCTCTATATCTCGCTCACCTGCGCGGCCATCTTCCTGCTGCTGTCCGTCATCCTCTCGCGGCTGATCACGAAGCCGATCATCGAGCTTAGCCGCACGATGCGCAAGAACAAGTTCCTGAATCTCGTCACGACCAAGAAGCATCTGGCGCGAACCGACGAGATCGGCATTCTCTACAACGAATACAACAGCATGATCCGGGACATCGACGAGCACATCAAGGAGAGTTACCAGAACAAGCTCATCACGCTGGACTCCCAGATGAAAGCGCTTGAAGCGCAAATCAATTCGCACTTCCTCTACAATACGCTCGAGTCGATTAACAGCATCGCCGAGATCGAGGAGGTCGAGAGCATCGCCGTCATGACCAAGGCGCTCGGCGACATGTTCCGCTACAGCATCAAGACCGAGAGCGAGCTCGTCGCGATCGAGGAGGAGCTGGCTCATGTGACCAACTATCTGACGATCCAGAAGATCCGCTACGAGGACAAGATCGACTTTCGGTTCGATATCCAGGAAGGGATCGGCTCCCTGCGGATTCTGAAGCTGATCCTCCAGCCGATCATCGAGAACGCGCTCTACCACGGCCTCGAGAACACGCGGAACAAAGGCTGCGTCACGATCGCCGCGACCGCGGCCGACGGCCGCATCCGGTTCGTCGTCGAGGACGACGGCATCGGAATGTCGCCCGAACAGCTGGCCGATCTGCAGCGCCTGCTGCGCGAGCCGCCCGCCTTCAGCGAGCTCGGCCACCGCAACAAATACAGCATCGGGCTCAAAAACGTCCATTCCCGCATCGTGCTCTATTACGGGCCGGAATACGGATTGACGCTCGAGAGCGAACCGCACAAAGGGACGAAGGTCATCGTCGACGTCCCCCAATCCGCGTAGAGGTGAACATCATGTACACATTCATCATCGTCGACGACGAGGCGCTCATCCGCCGGGGCATGCTGAAAAAAATACGCGCGACGGAAATCGGAAGCGAGCTGGCGTTCGCGGGCGAAGCCGACAACGGCGAAGACGGCCTCGCGCTCATCCGGAGCGCCGACCCGGACATCGTCATCACCGACATGCGAATGCCGGAGATGGACGGCAAGTCGTTCCTGAAGCTGCTGCAGGCGGACTTCCCGGACAAGAAGATCATCGTCGTCAGCGGCTATTCGGACTTCGAGTACATGCGGGAAGCGATCTCCGCCAAAGCCGTCGGCTATCTGCTCAAGCCGTTCAGCCGGGACGAGATCCAGGAGACGCTGCGCAAAGCCGTCGGCCTCCTGGAGACGGAGCGGTCCGCGCGGGCGCAGATGGCCCGCAGCGAGAGCGAGAAGGAAGCGCTCAGCTACGCCGCCGACCTCCAGACGCTGTGCCATCTGATCCTGGGCATCCAACGCGCGGATCAAGCGCCCGTCATGCGGTCCAGCCGGCTGCGTTCGCTGCCGGACGCCGCCCGGTACGCGCTGCTGACGCTGACGGCGCCGGATCGGCTGCCCGCGGAGCCGGCCGGGACGGATCCGGCAGACGCGCTCTACGTCCCGCATGCGCATCACGACCGCATGGGCTTCCTCCTCCTCCTCCTCCCGCTGCCGGACCGGATGCGGGGAGACGAGGAAGCGGCCTATGCGGAGCGGACGGCGCATCTCGTGCTGGGCCATCTGCCGGCCGGGTCCGCGATCGGCATCAGCGGCGCCAAGACCGATTGGCGCCGCCTGGAGGAAGCCTACCGGGAGACGGTCGCGGCGCTGGACGCCAGACCCGCGGCCGGGGACGCCCCCGCGGTCGCCCGCTATGCCGGCGGACGGCCGGCCGCCGATGCCGTCGCCTGGGAGCCGATGGACGAGCTCGTCTTTTTCCTCGAATCCGGCAACGTCCCGCGCGTCGCCGAATGGATCGGCAAGCTGTTCGACGACTTGCGGGAGATGTCCGGGCTGACGCTGGCCGAGGTCAAGGAGACGTGCCGCATCCTCGTCCACGAGGCGCGGGAGCTGCTTCAGCGCACCTTGGCGGTCGCCGGCGGACCGCCGGCTTCCTCCAGCTTCGAGGTCGTGCTCCGGACCTCGTTCGATTCGGAGTCGCTGCGCGTTTACCTGCTCCAGTTGCTGCCCGACATCGCCGCGATGCTGCGGGAGCGGAGCGCGTACGCCTCCGACCAGCTTGTCGACAATATCCGGACGTACGTGGAGCGCCACTACGACCGAACGCTCACGCTGGAGAAGATCGCGTCGCTCTTCTTCCTGAATCCCAGCTACGTCAGCTATCTGTTCAAGGAGAAGACAGGCGTCAACTTCATTGACTACGTGAACAAGGTCCGCATGGACCGGGCCAAGATCCTACTCCGGACGACCGACGACAAGGTGTACAAGATCGCCAAAGCGCTCGGCTACGACAATCCCAAATATTTTTTCCGCGTGTTCAAGAAGGTAGCCGGCTATACGCCGGAGGAATATCGGCTGCTTGCCGCGGACGACGACAAACGGGCCTAAGGATAGGCCCGTTTGTCGTGTCTTGCGTTAGGAAGGAATTCGGAGATCGACGGCGAGATCAGCCTTTGACGGAGCCGACCGTGAGTCCGCCGATGAAGTACTTCTGCAGGAAGGCGAAGACGGCGAGGAGCGGCAGCGCGCACAGGAAGCAGGCGGCGAACAGCACGTTCCAGGCGGTCGGGTTCGTCTGGTCCCCGAGGAAGCCGAGCATCGCGAGCGGCAGCGGGGATTGCGCCGTCTTCGAGATGAAGATCATGTTGAAGAAGTAGTCGTTCCAGATCCAGACGCCCTGCGTGATGATGACGGAGACCGTCACCGGCAGCAGCAGCGGGAAGACGATCTGCCAGAACCGGCGGAGCAGGCCGGCGCCGTCCATGAGCGCGGACTCCTCGACCTCGAGCGGGATGCTGCTCTTGATGAAGCCCGTGTACAGGAACGAGGAGAAAGGAATGCTGCACGTGATGAACATCAGGATCGGCGTGAACTGGGAGCTCGGGATATGCAGCCCCTGGATCGTCTGCACGATCGGGATGATAATCATCTGGCTCGGCACGACGAGTCCGGAGAGGAAGAAGAGATACAGAAACTTGCTGATGCGATTGTTCATGCGGGCGATCGGATACGCCGCCATCGCGGTGAACAGGACGACCACGACGACCGAGACGACCGTCAGGATGACGCTGTTCAGGAGCGCCTGCAGGAAGTGCATCTTGGTGAAGGCGGCCCGGTAGCTCTCCAGCGTGAATTCGTTGAACAGGACGAGCGGATTGGTCATGTTCTTGACCGATCGGAGCGAGCTGGACAGCGCGATGATGAGCGGCAGCAGGTTCACCAGAACCACGAGGGAGACCCCGATGTGAACAAGCGTCTTCTTGGCTGCGGAATTCACGCCGACACCTCCCGTTTGTTCAGTCTGGTCACGAAGAGCGTCGTGATGAGGATGATGACGGCGAAGGAGATGACGGCCAGCGCGGACGCGAGTCCGAACTGCTGTTCCTTGAACGCCATTCGGAAGATGTCGACGAGCAGCGTGCTCGTCGCCCGTCCCGGACCGCCGTTCGTCATGATGAACGGATAGTCGAACGCTTTCAAGCCGTTGATGACGCTCAGCGTCACGTTAATCGTAATAGAGGTGGCCAGCAGCGGAATGCGGATGAACCGCGTGATCTTCCAGCTGCTCGCGCCGTCGATCTTGCCCGCTTCGATCAGATCCTGCGGCACCGTCTGCAGGCCCGCGAGATAGATGACGGTGCTCGTCCCGATATGCTTCCACACCTCGACGGCGGAGATCGCGTACAAGGCGGAGCCGTAGCTGCCGAGCAGGTTCAGATCCGAGCCGTTCATGCCCAGCCAGTTCATCACGCTCGCGATCAGGCCGCTCTCCGGCATGTACACGTAGCTCCAGATGAAGCCGACGACGATAGCGCTGAACAGCGTGGGGATGTAGGCGGCTGTACGATAAAGGCCAGTGGCTCGTATTTTCATATTCAGGACAAAAGCCAATCCGAGCGCGATCGCATTGCTGAACACGACGAAAATGACCGTATAGATCAACGTATTGGACAAGGACGTGCCGACGATGCCGTCCTTGAACACTTGCTTGAAGTTGTCGAAGCCGATGTAATTAAATTGCTGCACATAGCCGTTGTAGTCCGAGATGCTGTACTGGAACAGCTTAAGGATCGGGTAGATCCAGAAGACGAGATACATGAGCAAGGCAGGGACGACGAACCAATACATCGTCTTCTTCAATACCGCTGAGTTCATGAGGTGGGTTTCCTTTCCCGATCGAATTGGAAGGGGGCCTCTTCGGGCCCCCGGGGACAAGCGATCGTCGTTTCGATTATTTCTTCCAGAGCTGGTCGAACTTCTCTTGCATCGCCTTGGTGACGTCTTCGGGCGTCGTACGCTGACCGCCGATGATCTCTCCGAACTTGACCTGGAGAATGTCGGCTACGCCGTTCGGCCACATCTGGTTCGCGAAGTAGATGGAATTGCCGGAGCTCTGATAAAGCTCGTAGGAAGGCTTGTACAGCTCATTGGTGAGCGGCACGCCGTTGAACGCGCTGATCGAAGGATTCAGCTTCACCCACTCCTGGAACAGATCCGATTGGTCGTCGAACCAGTAGTTCAGCACGTCCTTGACGGCGTCCAGGTTCTTGGTCTTGGCGTTGACGCCCCAGCCCGCCGCGGTCGAGACCGCTTGCCAGACCGGCTTGCCCGGCGCGTTGCCCGGCAGCGGGAAGAATCCGCGTTCGAAGTCGGCCGCGCCTTTGGCCGTCAGCGTCGGATAGTCCCACGTGCCGTCGAAGGTCATCGCCGCCTTGCCGTCTACGAACATCTGGGTGGCCTGCGGTCCGCCGAGACCGAGCGTGTTTTTCGCGATGTAGCCTTTGTCGTACAGCTCTTTGTACATCTCGATCGCCTTGATCCACTTCGGATCCGTGAACTTCTGCTCGCCCGCCTGCAGCTTGACGTCGAACTCCTTGTCTTCCGCGTAGACGGTATTCGCGGCCAACTGGTAAGCGCCGAATTGAATCCACCATGGATCCTTGTCGCCCATGACGATCGGAGTGACGCCCGCGTCCTTCAGCTTCTGGCAAGCCGCCAGGAACGCGTCCCAGTCCTGCGGAATGTCGGAGATGCCCGCTTTGGCGAACAAGTCCTTGTTGTAGTAAGTGCCGAGCATGTCGATGCCCTTGGCGATGCCGTAGATCTTGCCGTCATAGGACATATCTTCCTTGGCGCCGGCGCTGATGTTGTTCATGAAGCCGAGATCCGACAGATCCGCCAGGTAGCCGGCTTTGGACAGGTCGATGACGCTCGCGCCGCCGCCCAGTCTCGGCCAGATGCGATAGAAGTCGGGGCCTTCGCCGGCGGCCAGCTTCGTCTTGATCGACGTGTTGTACTGGTCGTCGGGCAGCTTCTGAACTTCGAGCGTAATGTTCGGGAACTTGTCGTGCACCATCTTCGGCAGCACGTCGAGCTCGAAGTCTTGCCCGTCCGCCGCCTTGTTCCCGGAGACGAGCATCGTCAGCGTGACTTTCTTGTCCTTGGCGCCTTCGCCGCCGGACGCGCCGCCCGCGGTATCGTTCGATCCGGAGCCGCCGCATCCGCTTAAGACCGCCGCGAACGCGGTGAGCGCCGCCGCGCTTGCTACAACCGTTTTCATTTTTTTCAACGAATCCATCCCCCTGCTCTGATGTCTTTGTTCTGCATAGTTGCGATTAGGCCTGTGTCTGTCTGCTTTGCACGTGTTTATCTTAACCTCGCGCGGAGTGCATTAAGTTTAGCATTTACGGTACACTATTTTTAGATCGAAGTCCCGACGCCCTTCCGGTTCGCGCCGGCGAATGTCGCTTTCGCGCGGGATTCGCGCCGCCCCCTTCCCGGCTTGACCGCGCGGCGGACATAATGAAAACGACCGCTTCCCTCTCGGGGGAAGCGGTCGTAAGAAAATGCGAAACGCAAAGCATCAGAACGGATTCACCACATGGTAGAACACGTTCGGCGAAGCCATGCGATAGTAGTAGCTGCACCAGCCTGTGCCCCGCTGGTTGAACCGGTTGGCGGAGCTGTAGACCTGCCGCTCCTGCTCCAGCTCTTCGATCCGGTCGATGCGCGCCTCGACATAGTCGAGCAGCCGCAGCGACGCCGACTCCAGCCGGTTCGCGACGCCGCCGTAGCGGATGTCGAGCACTTCCCAGCCGAACGGCTTGAACATGCGCATCCACTGCGCGCGATGCGCGGCGCGCAGCTCGCGCACCGCCTCCGCGATCGCGGGCAGCGTCACGGTCGCCGCGTGCTGCAGCGCGTCGCAGTCCTTGGCGTCGTACGCGCGCTTCAGCGCGATGCCGAGCTCGCTCTTGCGCTTCAGCACGGCGCACAGCCGCTGCGGCACCTCGAAGATCTCGTCCAGCGCCGCGCCCGGCGTCCGGCTCTGCCGGATGCGCTCCTCCAGCCGGGCGTAGTGCGCGGCCAGCCCCAAGCCTTCGATCTGCTTGTCGAACAACCCCAGCAGCGCGTCCTGATACAGCAGGAACTTCGAAGGATTGCTCTGCCTGCGATTGTCCGGCTCGGAGCCGGGCACCTCGTCCAAGTCCTTCAGCAGCAGGAACGCTTCGGCGTCGATCCCGGTGCAGAACTTCGCCCGCGCGGCCACCTGCGCCCGCGACGGCTTGTCCGCCGAATACGCATGCTCCGCGTAGAGCTGCAGGCCGAGCAGCGCCGCGAACGGATTGCCCTCGTTGCCGTCGTCGCCCCACATCGTCGCGTACGCCTCGCGTATGCCTTCCTTCTTGCACACCTGGAGCGCGGCGTCCGACGCGTTCAGCGACAAGCCGTAGTTGACGCCGAACGTGTTGAAGATCCACACCGCGCCGGCGAAGACGAGCCGGCTGCCGAGCGGACGGTGGTTCGCGATCTGCTTCTCGTAATCCGCGGCGTCCATATGCGTGTAGTCCCAATAGACCATGGCGACGTCCCGGGGCACGCGGCGCGCCATCTCTTCCGGTATCGCCGTTTCCGCGTCGTAGTATTCGCTGCCGCTGTCGGACGCCAGCTTCAAGAACATGTCGCTCCACATCATCGGCTCGAGCCCTTGGTCGCGCACGGCTGCCAGCACCTTGTCCAGATGCGCCGTCATGATGTCGAACCGCTCGGCGTAGCCGTAGCGGTCCAAGTACTTGCCGCGCCCGAGCTCCTCCGCCTCGTCCATGCCGATGTGGATGCGGCGGCTGCGGAACGGAGCGCTGGCCGCGGCAACCATGCGCGCGATCAGCGCGTCCGTCCGCGCGTCGCCGACCAGCAGCGCCCCCTTCGTGTCCCGGTAGTGCGAGACCGGCTCCCACTTCAGGAACTCCTCCAGGTGCGCGAGCGTCTGGATGCTGGGGAACGCCTCGATGCCGAACCGGTCGGCATAGTCGTCGATCGCCTTGAGCTCCGCCTGCGTATAGCGTCCGCGCATGTAGCCGAAGTAGGGCTCGCCTTCGATGGCGTAGGTATCCTCCATATACAGCATGACCGAATTCAAGCCCATCAAGGCCATCTTGTTCAGCAAGCGCTCGAACGCGTCCTGCGTCAGCACCCCGTTGCGGCTCAGATCGAACATCGGTCCGATCCGGTCGAACTGCTGCCGCTCCCGGATGACGAACGGCTCGTCCGCGCCCTCGCGCAGACGCTGTACGAGCAGGCCGAGGCCGCGGAAAAACTGATGCTTCCGTCCGTAACGGATATACGCTTCCCCTTCCGCCATGCCGACCTCGAGCGTCTCTGACGACGCCGAAGCCGCCACGCGGACGACGGTTCCGTCCCTGTCCGCGGGCGCGATGCCGAGCTCGGGCGCCAACGCTTCGATGCCTGGCCGCAGATCCGCCAGGTCTCCCTCCAATCGCAGCTTCAACTCGTTATCCTCCCGTCGTTATGCCGTGCCGAACGGTTTATCCTTTCACCGCGCCGGCGACCATGCCCTGCATGATGGACTTCTGGAAGATCAGATACACGACGATGGTCGGGATGACCGCGATCGCCAAGGCGGCCATCGTGAGCTGGTAGTCCGTCATGTACCCGGTGGCGAACATGGACAAGCTGAGCGGCAGCGTCTTGAGCGCCGGCTTGCTGATGAACACGAGCGCGAACGAGAAGTCGTTCCAGAAGCGCAGCACCGCCAGAATCCCGACCGTCGACAGCGCCGGGGCGGACAGCGGCAGCATCATCTTGGCGAAGATGCCCCAGTAGCCCATGCCGTCGATGAACGCCGCCTCCTCGATCTCCTTCGGGAACGTATTCATATACGCCTGGAGAATGAAGATCGCGATCGGCAGCTCGAAGGCCGCGTAAGGGAAGATGAGCGCGCCGTACGTATTCAGCAGATGAATCTTGTTCATGACGATGAAAAGCGGCACGAGCGTGCTATGAATCGGGATCAGCATCCCGAGCAGGAACACCCCCATGACGAGCCACTTCAGCCGGAACTGGAAGCGCGACAGCACGTACGCGGCCAGGGCGCCGACGACCAAGGTGAGCACGAGGGATACGGCCGTCACGATGACGGAGTTGAACATGCCCGTTCCCATGTCGGATATCTTCCACGCGCGGGAGAAGCTGTCCCAGTGCCACGTCGTCGGAAACCGGAACGGCCGGGAATAAAATTCTTCGTTGGACTTCACGGAGCTGATGAACAGCCAGAACAGCGGGTACAGCGTAACGAGCGCGTAAACGGTCATGAGACCGTTCGTCAATCCGTTCCGCCAATGGCGCAATTGCATGGACGGTCCCCCCTTACCTGTTGTCTCTCTTCATCAGATATTGGCTGCCGGCGATCAGGACGAGGCTGATCAGGATGATCGTCGTGGAGACGGCGCTGCCATAGCCAAATCTATAGATGGAGAACGTGTTGTTATACATGTAGGAGGCGAGCAGCTCCGTCGAGTGCGCGGGTCCCCCGCCGGTCATAATGTAGATCAGGTCGAACGCTTTGAGGCTTCCGGAAATGCAGAGCACGACCGCGACTTTGATCGTGTCCCATATGAGCGGCAGCGTGATGGAGAACAGCTTGCGGGAGCCTTGGGCCCCGTCGATCTTGGCGGCGTCGTCCATCTCGCTGGGAATATTCTGCAGGGCGGCGAGAAACAGGATGAGATAAGGGCCGATATAGTTCCAGATGATCGGAACCATCAGCGAATACATCGAGACGCTCGGATCGGACAGCCATTGCCGCTTCCACGAAGCGAGCCCGAGGCGGTCGAGCAGGAAGTTCAAGATCCCGATCTCCGGGTGGTAGATGTAGCCCCAGATAATGCCGACGACCACGGACGACAGCACCATCGGCATGAACACGGACGTGCGGATGAACTTATGAATCCAGGCGTTGCGCAGCAGCAGGAGCGCGAGCACCAGCGCGATCGGCACCTGGCCGAAGACGGACGCCGCGACGATCAGCATGTTGTTCTTGAAGGACCGCCAGAACACGGGGTCATGGATGACTTCGGCATAGTTGCCGAACCCGATGAACTTGGCCGACCCGATGCCCTTCCAGTCGAAGAAGCCGTAATACGCGGACCAGAAGATCGGAACGATGACGAAAAACAGAAACAAGAGCAGCGCGGGGAGCAGCGCGATCGCGATAAATCCTCTAGCTCGGCCGGTAGACGTCATGACGCCCCCTCCCTTTCCTTCGGGCAACGGGATCAAACGGTTTCGGCTCTCCGCGGGAGGAGATCCGAAACCGCGTTTCCCATGCGATGATGTTTACTTCTTATCCGATTGGGTCGACTTGTCTTGGGCGTCCTGGATCTTCTTCGCGATCGTCTCCGGCTTGCCGCCCATCAGCAGATCCTGCAGGCCGTTGTTCACTTCGTCCGCGACGGCGGAGGACAGCACCCCGTCGTACACGGGCGTCCTGTTCACGCTATTGACGAGCGCGTACACTTCGGCGAAGATCGGCGTGACCTTGCTCTTGTCGAGATCGACCTTGTAGCTGACCAGCTGGTTGCTCTCCAGCACGCGCTTCTGCGCGTCCGGCCCGGCCATCGCGTACAGCAGATCGTAGGCCGCCTGCTTCTTCGCGCCGGACACTTTCTTGCCCATGCCGAGACCCGTGCCGACGACGCCGGACAGCGTGTTCGGATCGCCCTTCCCGCCCGGGATCGAAGGCAGGACGGCGGCGCCCATCTGGGACATCGCGTCCTGGGACGCCGTGGCCGCCAGGTTGGTCAGCGCCCAACCGCCGTCGATCATCATCGCCGCTTTGCCTTGGGCGAAGTATTGCTCCATCTGCGTATTGTCGAGCGCGTTGAACCCGTCCTGGAACGCGCCGGCCTTCTGCAGATCCTGCAAGTACGTCAGCGCCTTCACGAATTCGGGATCCGTGAACTTCGCGCCGTCGTTCGACGCGGCCTTCAGGAACCATTCCGTCCCGGTGACGCGGTCGGCCAGCGAGCTGAAGATGCTCGATTGCGCGAGCCAAGCCGCTTTGTTGCCCAGCGCGATCGGCGTGATCTTCTTGCTCTTGAGCACTTCGACGGCCTTCAGCAGGTCGTCCCACGTCTTCGGCACTTGCAGGCCGTTCGCATCGAGGATCGATTTGTTGTAGTAGAGAATCGACGTCGGCGACAGCGCGATCGGCGCGCTATAGATGTCCGATCCGATCGTGAAGCCGTCGAACGAGCCGGGCAGGAAGTTGTTCTTCCACTCCGTCTTGCTGTCCAGCAGCTCGTTGATCGGCTGAATCAAGTCGCCGGCCTGGAACTCCTTCGTCATCACGCCTGGCCACATGACGAACAGATCGGGCATCTCGTTGGCCGCCGCCACCGTCTTCAGCCGCGTCCGGTAGCCGTCGGGCGGAATCGCCTGGATGTCGAGCTCGACGTTCGGATGGTCCTTCTGGTACTGCTCGACGATGGCGCGCATCGTCTTGGCGCGTTGATCGTCGCCCGTATAGTTGTGCCAGAGCGACAGCGTGACCTTTTCCTTGCCGTCGCCCTGCCCGTTATTCGCGTTTGCGTTTCCGGATTCCTTGCCGCCGCTGCCGCAACCGGCCAGCGCCAGCGACGCCGACAACGTGAGAGCGGCGAGCGCCCCTGTCTTTTTCTTCATCCGATGTTACCCCTCCTGATTGAAGTTCGATGTCGCCTTGCGGTGGAACAACTTCAGTATAGAGTCGCCCCGCCGCGATGGGCAGGGGACATCCATTAGGAGGAGGGGGGAGAACCATCGGGTTTTTGGCGGTACTCCGAAGGGGTCTGTCCCGTGAGCTTCTTGAACAGTTGGCTGAAGTACTTCACGTCCTCGTAGCCGACGCTGCCCGCGATCTCGCTGATCTTCGCCGGGGACTGTTCGAGCATTGCCTTCGCGCGGGCGATGCGCTCCCGCGTCACGAAGTCGATGTAGGTCCAGCCCGTCTCGCGCTTGAACACTTCGCTGAAGTGGCTCGGGTTCAGATGGACGTGCTTGGCCACCTGCTGCAAGGTCAGGCTCTTATCGAGGTTGGTCTGGATATAGGCGACCGCCCGCTTGATATACGACACCCGCTCGCCCGAGAGGAACTCCCGATAGAGCTCCATGACGGACTGAAGCCGGCCGAACAGCGCCTCCTGCGGCCGGCCGTCGCGGTCGGGCGGCTCGTGCCGCAGCTGCTCGTCGGCCGACGCGTCTTCGCCGAGCGCCTGCATCATCCGCTCGACCCAGCGCTGCCCCGAGAGGACGACCGAGTGGATATACGCCTGCAGAGAGTCCGGGGTCACCTCCGGGTCCGCGAGCTGGGCGCCGATCGCTTCGTCCACCCAGCGCCGGAGCTCGATCACGCTGCCGGTCTTCAGCATCGCGATCAACCGGGCCTCTCCCTCTTGGGTACAGAACGCTCTCCCGCCTTTGCGGCCGGCCACCCGGTCGTAAGGGATGAGCGCCTCTTCGCCGGCGATCCAGCGGAACGCGAAGGCGAACGCGGCCTCCGCGTGCGACTGCCGAAGCCCTTGCAGCGACGCCACGCAGGAGCCCGCCGCCGCGAACAGCCGGCACTTCAGCTTCCGGCTGATGCGCGTCAGCTCGGCCTCGACCTGCTCCGTCCGGCAGCCGTCGTTCGGCCGGCTCAGCACGATCAGCACATGGTCTTTGCGCAGCAGCGTCTCGCAGGGGATCAGCTCCTGCGTCATGTTCGCCACGGCGAATTGGGCCAGCGATCGGTCGGCGGGCGCGCTCCCCCATCCCGAGGCGGCGGCGATCATCACCTGGTAGGCGCCGGCGTCCGGGCGCAAGCCCGGCAGCAGCTCGGAGACCGACTCGGCGGCCGCGGACGGGCGCTCTTCCGTCAAGAGCCGCTCCAGCAGGCTGTCGCGGAAGGCGGAGCGGCCCATGCTCTCCTGCCTGCGGGACGCCCAGCGTTCGAGCAGGCGCTGCTTGGCCTTCATGGCGGCCATGATGATCTCCTCGGGACGGCTCGTCTTGAGCAGGTAGTCGTTGACGCCGTCGCGCAACGCCTGCTGCGCGTAGGAGAAGGAGTCGTATCCGGTGAGGATGATGATCTCGGTGTCCGGCAGCAGCCGCTTCATCTCGGCGGACAGCGCGAGCCCGTCCATGCCGGTCATGCGGATGTCCGTCAAGACGATATTCGGCTGCTCCTCCGGGAACCGCGCCAGCGCCTCCTCCGCCGAGGCGGCCGGCGGCAGCAGGCGGAAGCCGAGCTCTTCCCATTTGATGACGGTGCTCAGTCCGTTGCGGATGATGACTTCGTCGTCTACGATCATGACCTTCATGTCGGCGATCCCTCCGTGACCGGCAGCGTGAACGAGACGCGCGTCCCTGCGCCTGCCGTACTCTCAATCAGTAGACCCGCATCTGCGCCGTAATGCAGCAGGAGCCGCTGGTGAACGTTCCGCAGCCCATAGTGGTCCCTGGCGGTCAGATCCGGCGCCTCCGGCTCGTTCAGCCGCGCGACGATCCGCTGCAGCTTGTCCGGTTCGATGCCGATGCCCGTATCCTCGACGGCGAACGTCATCAGCGCGCCCTGCAAGCTCGCATGCACGCTGATCGTGCCTTTGCCTGCCTTTTTCTGAACGCCATGCGCGAGCGCATTCTCGATCAACGGCTGCAGCAGCAGCTTCAGCATCGTCTTGCCGTTCAGCTCCGGATCGACGGCGAACAGAATCTCGAATTGATCCGGGTACCGGATGGCTTGAATGTTCGCATAGTGGCGTACGTGGGCGATCTCCTGCTCCACCGTGCAGAACTGCGCGCCCTGGTTCAAGCTGAACCGGAGAAAGTCGCTCAAGTTCCCGACCATCTCGGCGATGTCGTGCTCCTGCTTCATGAGCGCCATCCAATGAATCGAAGACAGCGTATTGTACAGAAAATGGGGATTGATCTGCGCCTGCAGCGCCAGCATGTCGGCTTCCGTCCGCGCGGCTTCGGTCAGCTTCACCTGCTCGGTCAGCCGCTCGATGCGTCCGCCCAGCTTGTTATAACTGCGCACCAGCTGCCCGACCTCGTCCATCGATTCCACCGGATAGATCTGCATCGGCTTCTCGGGATCCGTGTTCTTCAAGAAGTCCGTCAACATGCGGAGCGGACGCGTCATCCGCTGGACGAAGAAGATGACGAGCGCGGCGATCGCCAGCAGGGCGACGCCCACCGCCCCCGCCGTCAGCGCGAGCACATACCGGTTCTGCGCCTTGTACTCGGCGGCCGGGATCGCTTCGATGAGCGTCCAGTCGGCCATCGGGAGCGAGCGGAACAGCACGGTGAGACGGCGCGGCCCTTGATTGTAGTCCACGGCCCCCTCTGCCTCCTCGATCGGCGGCAAGCCCGGCAGCACCTCGTCCAGCGTCGCGGGCAGCCGCTCCATCGAGCCGGAGAGGACGTGCCCTTCGGCATCCGCCAACAGTAGATAGCCGCCGCCCTCGATGCCGGACCGCTGCAGCATGCGCGCCACGACGCTCTCGTCCAGGCTGATGACGAGCTTGCCGAGCGGACGGAACGAATTCAGGTTGCGGATCGGACGCACGAGCGAGATGACCCGCTTCTGCCCGGCCGCCGTGCTCGACCGGTAGAGCGGCGTCCACCAGGACGGATGCGCTTCGAAGTATTCCGGCTGCGTCCGCGTGATGTCCGGCAGATCCGTCGCGAAGATCGTCGTGCTCGACACCGGCACCGCGCCGCTGTCCGGATAGATGGTCATGTCGGAGATATAGTTTTTGGAATAGGTCAGGTTGGAGATGAATTCGATCATCCGCGTCTGCTGCATGGCCGCCTCCTCCTCCGGACTCCGCAGGTAGAGCTGAACGTCCTTGTTGCCGATCAGGAAAAGCGACATGTTCTCGATATCCCGCATCGTGAACTCCAGGTTGGTGCCGAGCTGCCGCAGCACGCTCATCCCGGATTGCTTCGCCTTCTCCTCCGTCAGATTGGACGCCATGACGTAAGAGAAGAAGCCGAGCGACAGCAGGGGGAACAAGATCGAGACGAGCAGCAGAATCGAGATCTTGCGCTTGAGCGATCTCCGGAACCATTCGATCATGGCGCACCTCCGCAATAATAAACTCCCCCTGCCGCCGCCAGACTACGGGTGGTCCCATAGCCCCCGCGATGCAGAGGGAGTCGTCCGTTCGGATCTACCTATACGTCGTAGTTGACGACGTACTTGTGCATCTCCGTATGATAATAGCCTTGGCTGAGTTCCACCAGCGCGCCTTCGGCGTCGTAGGAATACCGCGTGCGCTTCAGCAGGCAAGCCCCTTCGTCCACCCGCAGCGCCGCCCGCACGGGCGCCGGCGCGGCTTCGACGGAGAATTCGTCCCGATACTTCGCCAGCGTCACGTCCTGCTCTTCCAGCAGGCCGTACAGCGATTGGGCGCTCAGGTCCGTCAGATCCATCCCCGCCACCCCGATCGTCAGGTAGTGCGTGTAGTGGATGTAAGGCGCCTCGTTCAGATGGTACACCCGCTCGATGCGCAGGCAGCGTTCTCCGAACAGCCGATAAGCTTCCGTCTCCGCTTCGTTGTCCACGACCTCCACGCGGAGCAGCTGCTTGCGGATGCGGTGCCCCTCTTCCACGAGCACTTCCGTGAATCGCTTCAGCTTGGACAGCTTGGAGGACGACGTATTGCGGATGACCTTCGTCCCTTTGCCGCTGCCCGTCTCCAGGTAGCCTTCCCGGGTCAGCTCCTTGATCGCGTTGCGGACCGTGATCTTGCTGACCTGGAATTCCTGTTCGAGCTGCGGCTCCGAGGGGATGTTCGTCCCTACCGGGTAGACGCCGTGGAGGATGCGGTCCTTCAGGATGTTCATGATCTGCAGATACAGCGGTTTTTGGTTGCGGGACAGCTTCATGGGCGCCTCCTACCTTTCGACGTCGCCGGTCGCATCCGTCATCGCGCGGAGGATGTCCCGCTCGGACGACATCGGCGTATCCCCTGCGATCGTATGCGCGAGCATCGCGGCGGCCGCCGCGAAGCCCGCCGTGCGTTCGGGCGCGAAGCCTTGCAGCTCCCCGTGGACGATGCCGCTCGTATAGGCGTCGCCGGCGCCGATCCGGTCGTAGACGGCGAACGTGAGCTTGTCGGAGAAGGCGAAGGCTTCGTCCTTGTACAGATAGCCCTGCAGCGAATGCGTATTGTCGCCGTTAATGGCGCGGTGCGTGCCCGCGACGACGGCGATGCCGTACCGGCGCGCGACGGCGGGGATCAGCTCGGCCAGCTGCGCCAGTCGATCGGTCTCGGTCGTCGGCATGCCCAGCGTCAGCATCGCGTCCTGCTCGTTCATCATGACGATGTCCGCCAGACCCAGCATCTCCTCGTATTGCGGCTTGGCCAACGCATAGCCGCCTTCGCCCCAGTGGGCGGGACGATAGTTGCAATCGAAGACGACGGTGCCGCCTTGGGCTTTGACCGCCCGGGCCAGCGCCTTCATATGCCGCCGCACCGCGTCGTTCATGGCGAGCGAGATGCCGCAGAAGTGGACGATGTCGATCCCCTTCGCGAGCTCCTCGTAGTCGTAGGCGTCCGCCGGCGCCGTATTGAAGCTGCTCTCCAGCCGATTGGTATAGGTGACCCTACCCGGACGGGCGCCGAACCCGTTCTCGAGGAAATACAGGCCCATGTACTTCCCGCCCCGGCGGAGGAAGTTGGGCAGGATGCCCAGCTTCCGTAGATAGGATGCCGCGGCGTCCCCCAGCGCATTCTCCGGCAGGCGGGTGATCAGATAGCCTTCGTGCCCGAGGCGGGCGAGCGCGGCGCTGACGTTGACGCCCGTGCCGGAGAAGGAATAGTTCAAGCTGCTCGCTTGGGTCAGCAGTTCGTAGCCCGGCACCTGAAGGCGCATCATCACTTCGCCGAAGGCTGCGATTCGCTTAGGCATGACGGTCGACCAGCTTCTTCATCGTCTCCAGCAATTCGCGCACGTCCTCGACGTTCGTCTTGCCCGTCGCTTTGTCGATGATGGAAGAGTAGACATGCGGGATCACTTGGGGCACGTTCGCTTCGAGCGCGATGCGGAGGATCGCTTCGAAGTTATCCTTGTCGATGCCGCCGGTCGGCTCCAGGGCGAACCCGGCTTCGCCGCAAGCCTTCGCGACCGCACGAAGCTCGTCCTCGCAGGCGAGACCGTTCATCGGGAAGTACTTCAAGGCATTGCCGCCCATGTCGCGGACGAGCGCGATGGCCGCTTCGACGGGTACGATCGCGCGCTCCGCCTGCGCCGCGCTGACCGGACCGGTCGAGATGTTCACGTAGCCGGCTTGGCCGGTCGGGGATACCAGGCTGTTGATCCAACTGTCTTGGCCGCCCAGATTCGCGCGCGTCGCGCCGACGGCCGGGAACACCTGGTTGATGTGGCTGCCGGGATAGCGCTTCGCGATCTCCGCGACGACCGCGGCTTGGCGGTTGTCCCCGGCGCCAAGGCCGATGGAGACGGCTTCGTCGATCGCTTCGCCGTAGCGACGCATAGCAAGGGCGGCAGCCTCGGCGGTCGGATAATCCTTCGAGAGGACGCCGACCAGCACGTGGCCTTCCGCCGCCTCGAATACTTCTTTGGCGTTCTCGACGCTGTTCGCCAGCACGTTCAGCGCGGCGCGCCCTTTGTACCATCGATTGGCGATGTTGGACATGTTAGTTGCCTCCTGTCAATGCGCGGATCCGCTCCGCGATCACCGTGATGTCGTCGCCCTGCAGCGGGCGGGGATCGATGTCGAAGTAGCCTTGCCGGACGCCGTAGTCTCGCGTATAGACGGCGATCTCGCCGTCCTGCAGCCCCTTCGCGACGTCCTTGGCCGTCGTGCCCGACAGCGCCGGATCGATCTGCACGCGCCCGCGGAAGATCGCGCGGCCGGCTTCGTCCTGCACGATCGATACCTTGACGCCGGGAATGTCGTTCAGCGGCAGCAGCGAGGATTGGATCGCCGCCTTCTCTTCTTCGCTGCGATCGGTCTTGACGCTGTATTCGTCCAGCGCCTGAAGGAGGCCGAACGTCGTCTCCTTGCCCACCTTCATGCTGCGGCCGATGCCGTGCAACTGAACCTTGACCCATTCTACATACCGGCGCTTGCCGCCGACGATGCCGGAGGTCGGGCCTTCGATCGCCTTGGAGCCGCTGTAGATCGCGAGATCCGAGCACTTCACGTACTTCTGCAGATCCTCCTCCGCAGCCGCGTCCACGATGAGGGGCACGCCGTGACGCTGGGCGACTTCCCACGCTTCCTCGACGGAGATCATGTTCTTCTGAACGGCATGGTGGCTCTTCACGTACAGGATCGCGGCCGTGCGTTCGCCGATCGCGTCCGCGATATGCTCGGCCTTGCCTTCGTTGGCATAGCCGACCTCGACGAGCTTGCCTCCGCCCAGGTAGACCATCGTCTCGACAGGCGCGCCGTATTGGACGTTGTGTCCCTTTAGGATGACAATCTCGTTCTTCGCGATGTGCTCTTGATGCAGCCGCTCGCTGAGCCGGCGGCTGCCCTGCGTCACGATGCCCGCGACGGAGAGCGCGATGCCGCTCGAAGCGGAGTTGACGACGACCGCCGCCTCGGATCCGAGGATGCCCGCGATATAGTCGCCCGCCTTGTCCACCAGGTCGGCGATCTCCGCGTACCGCTGCCCGCCTTGCTTCATCGCTTCCATGACCGTGTCGCTCGGCGTCGACACGCCGAGGATGCTCATGCGTCCGCTCGCGTTGATGACCCGTTTTAATCCGTATTTAGCATTCCATGAATCGCCCATTCGCGATAACCCCTTTGGCTGCAAGATGAAGATGACCGATACGTTCGTCCCCTTCGGAATCGACCAGCGCGACCGGCTCGCGGCGAACCTCGAACAGCGTGAGATTGGCGCGGTCTCCGACTTGAATGCGTCCCAGCTCGGGCATGTTCAGCCATGCGGCCGCCCGGCTCGTCACGCCGGCGACGACTTCTTTCAACGGATAGCCGAGGTACAGAAACTTGGACATGACACGGGCCAGGCTGTAGACGGGACCGTTCAATCGGTTCCCGCGATACAGATCCGAGCTGATCGTATCGAAATGCACGCCGTTCGCCTTGGCCGCTTCGGCCACGCGGAACGAGAAGCTGGCCGTGCCGTGCCCGACGTCCAGGCGGACGCCTCTGGCGCGCGCTGCCATCAATTCCGGCAGCGGCCGTCCGGCATCGTCGAACAGCTTGTTCGACTTGCCGTTCAAGTAGTGCGTGACTACGTCTCCCTCCGCGAGCAGCGGAAGGATCTCCTCGGTGCGCGGCGGCTTCGATCCGACGTGCACCATCAACGGCAGGGAGGCAACCTGCGCGAATTGCCGCGCGATCCGCAGCGGCTCCAGCCCGCTCTCGCGGACGACGCTGCTGCTGATCCGGGCCTTCAAGCCGACGATAAAGTCCGGCAGCGCACGGATGGCGCTCATCGCCTGCGCCCGGTCGATCCAGACCAGATCGGACAGCTCGTCGATCCTCGCCAGGCCGATCCGGGAGACGTTGAGCAGCGCGAATAGCCGCGTGCGGGCCTGCGCGCGGCTCGCTGCGAGCTCCGCGATCCGGTCCGCGCCGCAGCTGCCGGCGTCGACGATCGTCGTCACGCCTTGCTTGACGCCGATCTCGTCGATCTCGTCGCCATAGGGATCGAACGCGGGGAACGCGTGGACGTGGAGATCGATCCAGCCGCTCGACACGTAACAGCCGGCGAGATCGATAACCCGGTCGCCGCCCAGGCTCCCCGCGCCGGCGATCTCGGCGATGACGCCGTCATCAATGGCGAGGTCGATCGCTTCCTCGTTCACGCGCTTCACGTTCTGCAGCACGATTCGTTCAGCCAACCTATTCACCTTCTTCTTTAGCTCTGGCGCACCCATCGAAGGGTGCACGCATGCGCACCGATGGGGGTTGCACAATCATACCATGATAAGAAGACGAAAAGATTATAACGTTATGAACTTAACATAGCACGCCGCGTCCATCGGGTCAATAAAACATTATAATGTCAACGCAATCGAAACCGATATCATCGTTGCTTTCAGATTTGATAAAGTTTTTTTAAAATTGACTGATCGTAATTGTCAGTAGTTGTCCCTTATACTATGGAAGAAGTCTAAACCCACTACCGTATACGGAGGAATCGATCATGTTCACAACCATCGACGGCTTTGTCTCGGAATGGAATCAGGAATGTCGCATGACGCTGGAAGTCATGAACGCTTTGACGGACGCTTCGTTGAGCCAATCGATCCGGGAGGATCGGAGGACGCTCGGACAATTGGCTTGGCACTTGGTCAAGTCCCCCCAATTCATGGCCCAATGCGGCCTGGCGTTCGAAGGCCCGTCGGAGGACGAAGCGATCCAGCGAAGCGCGGCAGCCATCGCGGACGAATATCGCCGGATCGGGGAGCGGCTGGTCCACGCCGTGCAGACGCAGTGGCAGGACGAAGATTTGGCCAAGAGCCAAGTCTTGTTCGGCCAGGAATGGCAGAATGGCGCTACCCTGCGCTTCACCCTCATGCACCAGGCCCATCATCGCGGCCAGATGACCGTCCTGATGAGCCAAGCCGGCTTGCGCGTGCCCGGCCTGTATGGGCCGACCTACGAGACGTGGGTCGAGCGGGGCATGACGCCGTTGGTGTGATTACGGGCGGTGGATCTGCTCGCGCAAAAACAACCTGAGCGGGAATCGCTCAGGCTGTTTTTTTGCGTTAGGCGACGCAAGGCCACCATGCAAGAGGGAGTCTCACCCGCAGTCCGCCAAAGAGGGCGTCCAACACCCCCTCTTTCATGCCTAGTCCTTCACCCTCTGCGGCTCTCGATCAACACCCACACCCGGACTTCGCTGCTGGGTGATGACCGACTGGATCGTTTACGTTCTCATCTTCGTCTCCTCCTACCCTTTGACCGCGGAATTGGTTAAGCCTTGAATGATATAGCGCTGTCCGATCGCGAAGACCGCGATCATCGGCAGGATGCCGGCCGACGCGGCGGCCATCATGCCGTTGTAGTCGACCGTATTCTCGAGAATGAAGTTCTGCAGACCGAGCGGGACGGTATAGAGGCGTTCGTCGATCAGGAACACGAGCGCGTTCTCGTAGTCGTTCCATTGCCAGGAGAAGTCGATGATCGCCAGCGTCGCGAGCGCCGGTTTGGCCAGCGGCAGGACGAGCCGGAAGAAGATCCGGAAGTGCCCCGCGCCGTCGATGAACGCCGACTCGGAAATCTCGTGCGGGATCGTCAGGAAGAACTGGCGCAGCATGAACACCCCGAAGATCGTGAACAGCCCCGGCAGGATGAGCGCGAGGTGCGTGTTGTAGATGCCCGCCCACTCGAAAAGAATAAACTTCGGCACGAACAGCACCTGCGGCGGCACCATCATCATCGACAAATAGATGAGGAACAGCGCGTTGCGGCCCTTGAATGCAATGCGTGCGAAGCCGTACGCGGCGAACGCCGACAGGAAGGTGGCGCCGACCATGCCGATGATCGAGATCTTGAGCGAATTCAGGTAGTAAGTTCCGAAGCTCTTCGGCCCCGTCCACACCTTTAGATGGTGCGCCCAGGTCGGGTGCGCGGGGAACCAGCGGATCGGGTACTCGAATACTTCGGCCGGCGTCTTCAGGGACGTGCTGATCATCCAGAGGAACGGAATGACCATGACGATCGCGAGTGCGAGCATGACGATCGTCGCGGCTAGCCGCTTCGGGACGTCGCGGGATAGGCGGCGATGGATCTCCATGAAGGGACCCCTTTCTTTATTTTAGTAGTGAACCCACTTTTTCTGACCCAGCCATTGCAGAAGGGTAATGACCAGGATGATGGCGAACAGCGCCCAGGAGATCGTCGCCGCGTACCCCATGTCGTAATACCGGAACGCGTTCTGGTAGACATAGAGCGAGAGGATCGTCGTGCTGTTGCCGGGTCCTCCCTGCGTAATCGCCTGAATGATGCCGAACGTCTTGATCGTCATGATCAAGCCGGTGACGAGCAACAGGAAGGTGGTCGGGCTGACCAGCGGCCAGATGATCTTGCGAAGCGTCTGCCATCCTTTCGCCCCGTCGATCTTGGCGGCCTCCAGCAGCTCCGGGGACACCTCTTGCAGCGCGGCGAGATAGATGATCATGTTGTACCCGAGCAGGAACCAGACCCAGATGATGTCGATAGCGTACATCGAGCTGGTCGTCGTGGACAGCCAGCCCGGCGGATGCGCGATGCCGACGCTCCTCAGAAAACCGTTGATCGGTCCTTGCTTCGGATGGAACAGCAGCATCCAGACGAAAGCGACGGCGACGCCGCTTGTGATATACGGCATGAAGTACAGGCCGCGCAGCAGCCGCTTCAGGTAGAGACGCCGATTCAGGATGACGGCGACGACGAAGCCTAGCGCGATCGAGACCGGAACCGCCAGGAGGAAGATGACCGTATTCTTCAGCGAAAGGTAGAAGAGCGGATCTCGGAGCAGACGGGCGATGTTATCGAATCCCACGAACCCCGCCTTCGGATTCATGAATTTGTAGTTCGTAAACATCAGGGCGAACGAGTAGATCGCCGGGATCAGGAAGAACAGCAGCACGCCGATCATGCTCGGGCCGACGAACACGTAACCCAGCAGCCGCTGCCTTCTCATCCAATGGTTGTTCATGCGCTTCATGCCTCGCTTCTTCGGGGGATACGTCCAGTCTATCAACCGGGCGGGCAAGTCATAAGGAACAAATCCATCGTCTTTATCCCACAAAACCATGCAAAAAAGAGGCCGCCCCGGCGGGGCGGCCTCTTCGCGGATCGCATCAAATCGTTCTATCGGTTACTTGGCGGTCTTCAGAAACTCATTGTGCCTCGACACCATGGCGGAGATCGTCTGATCCATCGTCTGCGAGCCGAGGAAGTACTTCTCGTACTCCTGCGAGCGCAGGTCCATGACCTCCTGCGGCACGGAGCGGACGTACGTCGGCGTCTTGTTGTCGAACATGACGTACATGAGCGAGTCGCGGTCGTACGTATCGGCTTTGTCCCCGAGCAAACTCTTCAGCGCGGCTTCCTGATCGGCGTCCTTCGAGGCCGGGAGCCTGCCGCCCGCGGCCAACGGCGCCATGCCGCCGTCCGCGTACCACTTCAGGAACGACCAAGCCGCATCCGTATGCTTCGATTTGGCGTTGATCGAGATGTAGTCGCCGATCCCGCCGCGCGTGACGTACTTGTCCGCGCTGCCCGCCAGCCGCGGCACCGGCGCGAACGCGATCTTGAAGTCGCGGGGGTAGTCCGTAAAGTTGTTCGAGCTGCGGAGCAGCCACGCCCCGATATTGAGCATCGGCGCCTCGCCGCTCAGGAAAATCTGTTCGACCGGCATCTTCGACGTCAGCTGCTCGCCGAGCGGCGGCGTCGTCTTGTCTTCCTTCATCATGCCGTTCAGCGTCTCGAGCCATTTGCGGACGAGCGGATCGTCCAGATTCGACGTGCCGTCGGCCTTCGTATAGCCATCCTGAGACAGCACCGAGTCGATCGGATCGACGAACGGCTCGGTATGTTGGATGAAGCCGTAGCCGTCGCCGGCTTTCAGCTTCTTGGCATATTCGCGCAGCTCGTCCCAGGTCCAATCCTTCGGCACCGGCAGATTCGCCGCATCCAGCTTATCCTTGTTGAGCGCGACGAAGAACGAGCTCTTCGTCGTCGGAATTCCATAGTACTTGCCGTCGATCTTCCAACCTGCCGCGTCCGGACCCATCTTGGCGTCGACATCGTAGTCGGTGAAGGCGCTTAGGTCGAGCGTAAAACCGGACTCCTTCCGCTTCGCCGTTTGGGACATCGAGTAGTTGACGAACAGGTCGACGTCCTGCCCGGTCATCATCGCCGTGTCGAGCTTCAGATTGCCCTCGTCGTCGTTCACGTACCGGACGTACTCGACCTGGACGTCCGGATGATCCTTGTTCCACGCGTCGACGACCGCTTGCGGGCCCGCCTCCGGCGGGACGCCTCCCCACATCTTCAGCTTCACCGGCTCGCCGGCTTTCCCGGACGCGTTTGCCGATGCGCTCGCGGACGGCGACTTCGCTCCGCCGCTACCGCCGGCTTCGCCGCCGTTATTGCCTTTCCCCGAACATCCCGCCAACGTGCCCGCGACGAGCGCAAGCGCTGCCATTCCCGCGAACCAGCCTTTTTTTCTCACAAGAGACGACCTCCCTGAATGACCTTCGAATGTTGTCGCAACTTCAGGATAGCAAGACGCAGGGAGGATCAGATAGGAACAGAATCATGGATAACATGGAACAGAAATGTGCAATTCCCGGCCGCCGCGCCGTCCGTTCAGGGACCAAATCGTTCTATCTCGTCAGCCGGTACTGGCTCGGCGTCGTGCCCGTCAGCCGCTTGAAGATCTTGATGAAGTAGTTGTCGTTCATGAAGCCGACTTGCTGGCCGATCCGGTTCACCGGCAGGTCGGTCCGCTTCAAGTATTCGATCGCCTTCTCCACCCGGATGCGGTGCAGGTAGTGGATCAGCGTCTCGCCCGTCTTCTTCTTGAACAGGGCGCTGACGTAATTCTCCCCCATCATCACGTAGCGGGACAGCGACTTCAGCGTAATGTCTTGATCGTAGTTTTGTTCGATATAGGCGATGATCTTGATCACCTCGGGATGCGTCGTGCCGTTCGGCAGGGCGCTCGTCCGCCGAGCCGAGGGCTCCTGCGCGGGGGCGGGAGCCGGGGACGTAATGCCGGATGAAGCGGAAGCGCCGGACGAGGCGGACGCTGCGGATAGCTCCAGGCTGATCTTGGTCAGCGTCTCCCGCAGGTCCTTCACGCTCATCGAGAGCTTCAGGATATAGTTGGACGCGCCGAACTCCATCGCCTGCCGCATCGATTCGAAGTCGCCGATGCAGGTCAGCATGACGAACTTGGACGCGATCCCGGCCTTGCGCGTCTCTTTCAGCAGCGCCAGGCCGTCCATCTGCGGCATGACGATATCGCACAGGACCAGATCGGGCGGATCCCGCCGGATTAGCTCGAGCGCCTCCGCTCCGTTGCCCGCTTCTCCGGCCAGCGTGAAGCCCATGTCCTCCCACCGGATAATCTCTTTGACCGATTCGCGGACGAACGTCTCGTCCTCCACCAGCAGCACCTTCCACATGCGCATGCGCCTCCTTGCTCTTGCCCGATTCAGGATATCGATTGACGGCTGCTCTCGTACGGCTCGGACAGCAAGAGCGGCAGATGCATCCGGAACAGCGTCCCCTGCGCCAGCGGAACCGTCTCGAGCTCCCCTTTTTCCTTGAAAAGCAGCCGGAGCCGCTCCCGGACGTTCGCGAGCCCGATGCCGGGGCGCTTCCGTCCCGCCTCCTGGTTCAGCCGCGCAGACGCGATGCCGACGCCGTTGTCCTCGACCTCCAGCGTCAATTGATCCGGCGACGACGCGCTTCGGCCCATCCGGATGCGAATGAGGCCATCTTCCGCCATGTTGCCGATTCCGTGCCGGATCGCGTTGTCCACGAGCGGCTGCAGGCTCAGCTTCGGCACGAGCGCATACTGGATGTCCTCCTCATAGCTGAACTCGACCTCGAAGCGGTTGCCGTACCTCGCCTGCTGAATGTAGACGAACGCCTTCGTCAGCGCGATCTCGTCCCGGAGATGGATGAGGTCCACGTCCGAATTGAGACTCGTCTCCAGCAGCTTGCCGAGCGAGAGGCAGATCTCGACGATCTCCTCGTTCCGGCTTCGCAGCCCGATCCACTTCATCGTGTTGAGCGTATTGAGCAGGAAGTGCGGGTTCATCTGGGCGAGCAGCATCTGGAAATGAACGGCGTCCTTCTGCCGCTCCTCGGCCTTCAGCCGTTGAATCAATTCGTTCATATCGACCATCATCGTGTTGAAGGTCCGCGTCAGCTCCAGAATCTCGCCCTTGTAATGCTTCTCCGGCAGTCGGATGCGAAGGTCCTTGCGCACGGCTTCCTTCATCTTGCGCTGCATGTGGGAGAGCGGTCTCGTGAACGTGTACGCGATCATGAAGGCGACGGCGACGAACAGCCCCGTGATGATATAGAAGGTGACGAAGTACTGCTGCTTCAAGCTCTCGATCTCGTTGAACAGGACGTGGAGCGGAATGCGATTAATCATATACCAGTCGAGGGAAGAGAGATAGCTGAAGTTGACGAGCTCGTCGCCCTTCTTGTCCGTCCAATAGCCGTTCTGCGGAAGCGCGGTCACTTGCGAGACGGCTTCCGGCGACAGGTCGGCATCCGGCACGGAGCCGGCGATCCGCTCGCCCTTACGCGTCATGATGAAGTAGGCTTGATCGCTGGCCGACTTCTGCAGGACGGACTGGAACCAGAACGAGAAGTCGATGCTGATCCTCGCCGTGCCGTATGGGCGGTTGTTGCGGTCGCGCAGCTCGGCGTAGAGCGACAGCAGCGTCGGACTCTTGGTGATGTCGCGGGAAACGTAGTTCTCGTCGTCCGACACCCACAGGTAGGAGGATTGGGTCTTCCGCAGCGAGACGAAGGACGGATCGGACGCAATCCGGTCGTAGTTCAGCGGAAACCTCGGCTGATACGACGTATAGACGTGCCCGCTGTCGTCCAGCAAGGTGAAGTAGACGGATGGATTGTAGAGGAAGAAGCTGTTGTTGAGCCCCTTGAACTTGTCCTCCATGAGCGTTTTGTTGTCCAAGACGGAACGCCGCTCCGGGTGCTGCAGAATCTGCCGGACGTCCGAATCCTGCTCCAGGAAGATCAGCGTCTTGAACGCGATGCCGAGCTGGTCCTCCAGCGAGCGATGCAGGTTGTCGAGCTGCTCGTGGCTCTGCTCGCTGATCTTCTTCTGCACGAGCGATTCGATCTTCCGATAGTTATAAATGTTCAAGATGCTGAAGGGCAGCAGGATGACGAGGACGAAGACGGCGAACAGACGGTATTTGAGCTTGTGTGGAATGAGGGCTGCCAGCCAGTCCCGCATGATGTGCTTCCCCTTTGCGTCATGGTGCTCCCATTATACCACCTGGTAGCCGTCTTCTAGCGGATCGAGGCGATATGCATCAATATGTGAGATCCGGCGCCTCCGAACATCAAATCGTTCTATTTATCCGGATTATTCCATTTTGGATGCAGTCTGCATGTCGATTGATTGATATTCGTTTGAGGAAACCGGACCGCTCTTTGACCCTTGCAGCTTCTGGATCGCACCCTCCTAGATGCCGAGAACCGACTGTACCTCGGCGCATTCGGCCGCGAGATCCGACCCAAAAAAAGCCGCAGCCGAATGCGGATCATTCGGCTGCGGCTTGCTCTATGGCTTTGGGTCTCGCGCTCCGCGAACGAAGCGGCGCGCGAGGCGTGTCAGGGGCGACCGGCGGCGATCAGGCGGCCCAGATTGCGCGACGCCAGATGCAGATGGCGTTCCGCGTGCGGCAGACAGTCTTCCAAGGCTGCCGGACGCGTTATCGTCGACAGACATCCCGCAAAATAATGGAGCAGATCCTCCCATCGGTCGCCGAGACTCCCGGAGAGGAGGAACGTTCGCTTGCCCGCGGCCTGCGCGGTCTTGGCGACATGGAGAGGGAGCTTGCCGTAGAGCGTCTGCCCGTCGCTGCTCCCCTCGCCCGTCACGACGAGGTCCGCTTGCCGGATCCGCTCCTCCAGCCGGCACATTCGGCCCACCACGCGGGCGCCCGGCTCCACCCGCGCCCCGACCGCCAGGAGCGCGGCGCCCAGCCCGCCCGCCGCTCCCGCTCCAGGCGCTTCCGCATAGCGGACCCTGGCCGCCCGCTCCGTTAAGTCGGCGTACCTCGCCATCCCGGCTTCCAGCCGCTCCACCGCGTCCGGGTCCGCCCCCTTCTGGGGACCGTACACCCGGGTGGCGCCCTGCGGACCGAGCAGCGGGTTGGCGACATCGGTGGCGGCGATCAGCGTGCAGTCCGCGAGCCGCGGATCCAGCTGGGCGTAGTCGATCCGGGCAACGGCCGCCAGGTCGCGGCCGAACCCGCGCAGTTCCTCGCCCTGACCGTTCACGAAGCGCGCTCCCAGCGCGGAGAGCATGCCCATGCCGCCGTCGTTGGTCGCGCTCCCGCCCAGTCCGACGACCATGCGCCGGATCCCCAGATCGAGCGCCGCGCGGATCGCGTCTCCCAGTCCCCGCGAAGTCGTATGCAGCGGGTTGCGCTCTTCCTGCCGCAAGAGCGGCAGGCCGAACAGCGCGGCCGCTTCGATGACCGCCCAGCGCTCCCCGTCCTGCCGGATGACGCCCAGCGATGCCGGGCCCGGCGAGCCGAACGGGCCGCTGGCGACGATCTCCGCCCGCTCCCCCGCCGTCGCGTTCACGATCGCGTCCAGCGTTCCCTCTCCGCCGTCCGCCATCGGGACCGCATCGAACGCGGCGTCCGGCAGCTCCTCCCCGATGCCGCGCGCCATGACGGCGCATACCTGCGCGGCGCTTAGCGTTCCTTTGAACGAATCGGGAGCCAATACGATTCTCATCCGTTCATTCCTCCCCGTCGGCGATGTCCGATGCTTGGCCCTTGCCCGGTCACCCGTGCGTAGCCGCCTTCGCTCGCTTCCATTCCTCGTGCAGCCGGCTGACCTTCCGCCAGATCTCGTCGCGTTCCTGTCTGTCGTAGCGAACGAGCGGCTCATGGAAGACGTCCCCCAGCACCTCGAACCATTGCGATCTCGTCTGCAGCTCCGTCTTGGTCAAGCCGTCTCGATCCCGCCTGCTCCATATGCATCCGCGCAGCTCGTTGCTGCCTTCCGCATGCCTGTGCCGGACGAGGAACAGCTGAATCCAGGGAGAGCTGGGCGAACGGACGTACTGTTCGTGCTGCGGCTCGAACGTCTCCATGCCCGTTACGACCTCGGGCGCATAGTCCACGCCGACGTAGGATGAGGGCACCTGGTGCTCCAAGCGCCAGCCCCCCTTCGCAACCTCCGACGCCGCCACCCGGTAGATTAACGGTCCTTGCTCGTAGATGCCCGCCCGCAGGGGCAACGGCGCCAGGGGCATATCCCCCAGGCCCGCGTCGACGATCCAGGTCTCGGCTTCGCCCGCTTCGTTCGCCAATTCGACCGTCACCCCGATATGGAAGCCGTTCACGCGCGGCGCTTCCCCGAGCGGCTGCACGCCGCCGCGGTGCCAGGAGACCTTGTAGCCCAAGGCGCGAAGCAGCGTGCTGAAGGCGCCGTTGAGGTGGAAGCAATATCCGCTCCGGCCCTCGATCATGAGTCGGACGGATTGTTCGACGTCGATGGGAGCCGGCTTTCCGGCGAAAATATCGACGGTCTCCCAAGGAATCGTCCGCACGTGCGCTTGATGGAGTTCAGCTAAGTAAGCGAGCGTCGGCGGCTGAATTTCCGCTACGCCGAGGCGATTCAGATAAGCCCGGATATCCGTCTTTGTCATCATGGACGCTACGCCTCTCTTTCCTTGAACCTTACGCGATAAAATGCCGTTTGAACAGTGGGGGCGCGAGTCGGTTCTCGTTTTGAATGTCATTTTACTTTAATTTACCTAATGGTCACCCGTCAAACATCGGCATCCGTCCGCAAACCGTCGCAGTAATGCAGGCCGCGAACGGGAATTCGAAACGTTCCGCGAACGACAAACTGCCCCCGCGCGCGTTTGTTCTATCGTTTGTTGGCTACGAACCATACTATTTGAGGGTTCGAAGCCCGGATGCGTTTGATAAGATGAGAGAACAGCACTGTCAAGATGACCCTCAAGGAGGAACCAAAGATGACACGCCCGGCCAAGCCCCACGAACCTCTCGTCACCCATATGTACACGGCGGACCCGTCCGCGCATGTATTCGAGGGAAAGATCTACATCTATCCTTCGCACGATCTCGATCATGCGCGGGAATCGAACGATAACGGGGATCAATACGACATGGAAGATTATCATGTGCTGTCCCTGGACGAGTCGCTGTCCGCCGTGACGGATCACGGCGAAGCGCTTCACCTCCGGGATATCCCATGGGCCAAGCAGCAGTTGTGGGCGCCAGACGCCGCTTTCAAGAACGATACCTACTATTTGTTTTTCCCCGCGCGGGATCAAGACGGCGTCTTCCGCATCGGAGTCGCGGCCGGGAAGTCGCCCGCCGGGCCGTTCTCGCCTCAACCATCCTACATTCCAGGCAGCTTCAGTATCGATCCGGCCGCGTTCGTCGACGGGGACGACCGGACTTATCTCTACTTCGGAGGCTTGTGGGGCGGACAGCTGGAGAAATGGCAGGGCGGCGCCTTCCGGCCGGACGCCGAGGGACCTGCCGCGACCGAGCCCGCGCTGGGACCGAGGGTCGCCGAATTAAGCGACGATATGCTCTCGTTCAAGGAGGCTGCCCGGGAGATCTCCATCCTCGATGAGGACGGGAAGCCGATCCTGGCCGGCGACGAGGACCGCCGGTACTTCGAAGGTCCGTGGATGCACCGGTACAACGGCCTCTACTATCTCTCCTACTCCACGGGGACGACGCATAAGATCGTGTACGCCGTCAGCGAATCGCCGCTGGGACCCTTTACCTTCAAAGGCACGATCCTGACCCCCGTCATCGGTTGGACGACGCATCATTCGATCGTCCGATTCCGCGACAAGTGGTATCTGTTCTACCACGACAGCTCGCTGTCGGGCGGCGCGGACAACAAACGCTGCGTGAAGTTCGCCGAGCTGCGCTACGACGAGGACGGCGCGATCCGGACGATCGATCCTTACCCCGGCAAGTGAATGCGCCAGACCCATAAACAGAAGCGGTGACGGGAATGTACCCGCCGCCGCTTCTGTTTATGGTTCCCGAAATGGGCACTAGGATGGACGGGATCGCGGAGGAGAGCGATGGGGGTTGACGTCGCTCCCCTGGACGAGATCTTGGTCACGCTGGTCGGTCCGCTCGCGCTCCTCTGGAGCCGGCGGCTGGAGCGCGCAGCCGACCGGAAGGCCGTTCGGCCCGTATCCCTGCGCTAATCCTCGAACGTCCAGGCGGGATTCCAGACGACTTCCCACAGATGGCCGTCCGGGTCCAGGAAGTGCCCGGAATAACCGCCCCAGAAGGCGTCATGCGCGGGATCCGTGATGACGGCCCCCGCCCTGCGCGCCTGCTCCATGACCTGATCGACCTCTTCCTTGCTACCGACATTGTGACCGATCGTGAACTCGCTGGAGCTGGGGGCCGACGGCGGCACCTTCGTCTCGTGGACGAGATCCGCACGGCGCCAGATGGCGAGCTTCAACCCGGCCTGCAGATCGAAGAAGGCCACCGCCCCATGCTCGAATTCCCGGCCGATGATCCCTTCCGTCGGCAGGCCCAATCCGTCGCGGTAAAAGGCGAGCGATCTCTCCAGATCGTCTACGCCCAATGTCAGTACCGTTATTCGAGGCTTCATGCGGTGTTCCACCTTTCCGTTTTTCGAATCGATGTCGCTTCTCCTCTATGATCGCCTTAGAACGGCTCTGCCGAATAGGAAAAAACGGACAACTTCACAAAAAGATCTGCGTCGGCGCTAATCCGTAGTAACGTTGAAAATGACGGTTCAAATGCGATTGATCGTAGTAGCCGTACTGGACCGCCAGATCTGCGAGGCGGGACGGCTGTCCCCGATGCAGCTCTCCCAGCAGGCTCTGGAACCGGATAATGCCGGAGAGCTCCTTCGGGCTCATGCCGAGCTCCTGCTGGAAGGTTCTGCGGAGGTGCTTCTCCGAGTAGCCGAGCTGCTCCGCCAGCGCGCGTACGGAGATCGTCCCCCGGCTCGCGTACAAATATTGCATGCCCGTCTGGAACAGGGTATCTCCAGGCGCATCGGTCCGATGCAGCATGCGCAGCAGCCGGCGCTCCACCCCCGCGATCGTCTCGGGCACGGTCGGAGCGGACAACGCCTCTTCCGCGAGGAAGCGCGCTTCGCTCCCCCAAATCTCATCCAGCCGCACGTGGTATCCGGTCCAAGCCGAGACGGGATATCCGAACAGCCGCCTCGCATGGTCCGAGTAGAAGCGGATGCCGAACATGGCGTAATCCGACAGAAGGCGGATCGTCTCGTAGCCGGTCATCAAGCCTGCGGCAATCGCTCCCTGAGAAAAGGAAGACGCGCGCCGGTCCAAGATCAAGTCGATGCATCCGTCCGGCAGGATCCGGTGCAGCCTGCCTTCGCCGGAAGCCTGGGCGTCGATCGTCCAATAGCAAGCCACATAAGGCGCCAGCAGCGGATGGGGCGCGAACTCCCGGTATTGATACGACGCATCCTGCAGACCGTTCTGCAAGACGGGAGGTTGAAGAGGCCGATACCTGCGCAAAGTTACCCGCTCCTTTCCCGAAGCCGATTCCCGAGGTTAATGCGAGCGATAAGATTCGGCCAAAGCCGCGAACGCGAGCTTAGGCTCCCAAGGCATGCCGCCGTAGACGGTACCGGGCCGATCCGCCAGCGCCCGGACGACGCCGTAGCTGGCCGTGTCCAGATTATAGCGGTCCTCTTCATGCGCGGGATAGGTCGGCATGACAAATGTGAACCAGAACGCGCCATCCGCCTTCTTCTCCGCGAAGAGGTCGATCAGTTCCGTCAAGTAGTCGGCCTGTACGCGCTCGTCCCGTATATATTCGCCTTTCAGCTGCGGGGGTGTCAAGCTCCGGTCGACGATCGTCCACCCGATGCCGCCCTTGTCTTCCGCGCCGCGGTAGGTGCAGCAGCCGAATTCGGTGATGACGACCGGCTTGCCGAATCGGAAGTACGCCCTCAGCTTCTCGCGGTAGGTCTTCCGGTTGTGCGCGTCGCGATAATTATCGACCGAGACGAGATCGAACGTCGCCCAATTCACCTGTTCCCACGCCCCGGAGGCATACGTCAGTTGACCGTGGAAATGTCCTCTGATCGCGTCGGCGGCCTCCGCCAGAAAGGCATTCAAGCGCTTCTGGAAGGACCCCCTGCGAATCGTGCTCTTCAGCAAACGCCAAGGCTTCATGAACGTCCCGATGCGGTCGAAGGCCGTCTCTCCGTCCACCAGCCCCTTCATAAAGAAAGTCAACTCGCAGCCTGCCACGAACACGACCGAGGGATCGACCAACCGCAACCGCTCCGCGGCCTTGGCGCAATCGGTCAAGTAGCGCAGCGTCTCCTGCTCGTCCGCATCGACCGGGGAGGGGGAGAACCAGACCTCCAGCCCTTGCTGCAGCGCGAATTCGGCCGCCGTCGCGAGCCGCGCGACGTCTTGGCCCGAGATGCGGACGGCCGTGCAATGAAGATCATTCTTCAAGATCTCCATCTCCCGCCGAACGGTCTCCGGATCGAACGTCTCTCGGGACGACGGCGAGTGTCTCCCGCGGGTATAGGTGCCGACATCGTAGTTGATCCCCTTGCGGTTCAGCTTCGGATGCGCCATGTGCATCGACAGCTCCTCCCGATCCGTCGCGGTAGACGTCAGCTTCTTGCCTCCGGGCCAGACCGATCGGATCGCCGCCGGCTATATTCAGCTCCTTCCCCTGCTCTTCGCCAAGCTCGGCAAACCCGCCAAGCTGCCGAAGCGCTCGGACTTGACGCACTTGCAGTATCATATCCTCGAAGAGCTGTACCATCAGCGGGACGGCATCGCCATGACGCCGTTGGCGATGCGGATTCAGATCTCCAAGCAGCAGTTGACGCCGTTGATCGCCAAGCTGGAGGCGCTGCAGCTTGTCGTCAAGGTCCCGGACCCGGACGACAAGCGATCCTTCCGGTTGCGCTTGACGGAGCAGGGCGAGCAGCCCGTCCACTAGCGGTGGGCGTCCTTCCACCAAGTGCTCAGCGCGCAGCTCGGCCGCCTCGGCGAGGAGGATCTCGCCGACTTCGACTACGCGATCGGCAAGCTTACGCGTATCCTGTCCCGGATGAATCGATGAAGGCCGGTTCCCGGACCGGTGACCGTCATTATCATCCATAGACCGGCTTCGCGGATGCTTGATCGGCATGCTATGAGCCGCGAGGACATGCCTTCTCACGACGCGACGAGACCCCTAGCCGTCATGGCTCGGGGTCTCGTCTAGTTGCGTGCGGGAACCGCTTTGATTGGCTGCGCCTAGAAGGCCTCTGCCGCTTCGATCGCCCGCTCGATGCCGTCCGCGATGATCCGTTCACTGCGATCTGGATAGCGATGATGGCCCTCCACGATCACGGTCGTGATGTCCGCTATACCGTAAAACCGGAGATTGCTCAGGACGAAGTTGACGGCCATCTCGGCAGAAGCCATCGGCTCTTCCGAATAGTCTCCTCCTCGGGCATTGATCAGAACGACGCGCTTGCCTGCAGCCAATCCGACAAGGCCTTGAGGCGTGTACTTGAACGTCCGTCCGGCTCGATTCAAGTAATCGATATACGTGTGCAGGACGGCGGGGACGGTTCTGTTCCAGAGCGGGAATCCGATGACGACTTTGTCGGCGGCCAGGAATGGGTCGAGGTACCGATCGGCGACGTCCACCATCGCCTGCTCTTCCGGCGTGAGCGGCATCCCCCTGCCGGCCTTGAAGCTGCCGCTGATCAGATCGGAATCCATATACGGCAGATGCTCCTGATACAAGTCCAGTTCCGTTACGTCCTCATCCGGGTGCGCCTCCAGGTAGCTCGACTTGAATGCCTCGTACAGCCGTACGCTGACCGAGTCGGCACTCGGCCGGTTGTTGGCTTTGACGAATAACGTCGTTGTCATCGGGATGGCCTCCTTATCGCTTTTCCAGCGCCCGCTTTGAGAGTATACATATATTGAGTATACTCACATATTGTTTTCTTTTGTGAGTATACTCACTATTCAGAAGGCCGTCAAGAAAATAATACAAGACCTTCCCCATGGAAGGTCCTAGAGATGAAGAGCATGATTCCCTTCGACGCGCGAATCGGCTTCATGATGCGGTTGCCGCGAAGGCATCCGCCGCCGCGCAATGGTAATACGCCAAGCCGATCTGCTGATCTTCAAGCAACCTTAGATCGAAGTCGTCCTCCTGGAAAAACCGCGCCCGCGAAGCGTAATCTGCTGCCGTCAGGTCATGGCCGTGAGCGTTCAAGGTCCCGCTCGCCGAGCCGGCTGCGCGCAAAGGCGCCCAGATTCGCGATCGCCGACCTTGCCTCGGGCAGCATGTACGCCAAGTAGTGGAAGACGCTCCACAGGTCTTCCCATACTTCCAGCTCGACCTGGACGCCGGCTTCTCTAGCGCGATCGGCGAACCGCTCCGCGTCGCTCAATAGTACCTCCTGATCTCCGACCTGGAGAAAGAGCGGCGGCAGCCGATCCAGATTCATGCGGAGCGGCGAGAGCAGCGGAAGATCTGCCGCCTCGCGATAGCGAGGGCCCAGATAGTCCCGCAGGATCCTGCCGCTTCCCTCCCGGCTCCCGGTCGGGTCCAGCGCCGACCGGCTCTCGTAGGACGCGCCGTCCAGATGGACGAGGTCGGTATGCGGCGATATCAGAAAAGCGCCTGCCGGGAGCGGCTCTCCTCCATCGCGCAGCGAGAGCAAGGTCATGAGCGCGAGGCTGGCGCCGACGGAGTCGCCGCCGAGCACGATCCGGCCGGCGTCGTATCCGTTCGCGAGTAGCCAGCGGTAGGCGAACAGGCAGTCTTCGTTCGCGGCGGGATACGGATGTTCCGGCGCCAAACGATAGGCGACGATGAGCGCCGGGATTCCTGCGGCTGTCGCGATTCGAGAGACGAGATCGCGATAAGTCGCGCAGCTGCCGGCGACGAATCCGCCGCCGTGGAAGTACAGAATGACCTGATCCGACGGGATGTCCCCGGACAGATCCGGGATGATCCACTCCCCGCCCAAGGCGCCGATCGATGCTTCCCGGATTCGAATGTCTTCTTGCCGGGGCAACCGATTCGCCGCTTCTTCCATTCCCTGCCGCAGCTCCTCGACCGATTGGCTCTCGTAACTGCTCCTTTGCCGGAGATGGTTCTTGATCGCCAAGAGCGTCTCCGCGCTTGTCTTCTTGTCCATAAGGATCCCCTGCCTCTGCTTGGTCTATCGCCATCCTACAGCCTGTAGCAAGGTACAAGGTCAAGTCCTACGTATCCATATGGAGCTCGCGAAGCGTATCCCGAATCTGCGGGGACTTGTCCGTCTGGCATAGTTGCGCTTCGAGTCGGTCCAGCCTCGCCAGCGTCTCCTGCTTCTCGGCGATCTGCCGGCGGATGCGGTCCCGCTTCTGCGCGATCGCCAAGAGGAAATCGTCGATCCCAAGCCCCATGCGCTCGGAGCGGGTCAACGCCTTCTTGATCTCCCGCAAAGTGAAGCCGCAGGACTGCGCGTTCTTAATAAACGCCAATCTCGCCAGATCCGCATCCGCGTACAAGCGATAACCGGACTCGGAACGTGCGGGCGGCGGGAGCAGACCTTGTTTCTCGTAATATCGCAGCGTCTCGCCGTTCACGTTCGCCAGCTTCGCCAGTTGCCCTCGCGTATAGGTCTGCAACGTCATCACGCCTCTCCCATTCCAAATATCACCATTCTACCAGCTATGGAGATATCTGCAATCGCCGATGCCGATCCGAGAGGACGAGTAGGTTTACGGCTCCTTTCGCTCGGGGAGCTCCTCTTGAAGCTCTCGGAAGCCCTTCGCCGATCGCGCGAAGACCGCGACGACCAGCAGCAACGCGCCGGCATAGCCCATCACGGCCGCTACGCCCGCCAGGCCGGCCAGCCAACCGCCCGCGAGGACGCCGACGACCATGCAAAGATGAATCAAAGCGTTGAACAGGGATGCTCCGCGGCCTAGCAGACGCTGAGGCAGCTTCATCATGAAGCTGGAGCTGAGCGGTACCTGATAGAGTCCCTGGGACAATCCGGCGAGGATGCACCAGACGTAGACGGGGAACATGCCCGCCGTCTCGCACCATATGCTCATCGGGATCACGAGCAGCAGCGAGAGGCCGAGGAGAGCGGTCGATGTCTGGAGCAGCAGTCCGGGCCGCAGACGGCGCTTCATGAGTCTCGGGCCGATCAGCGCCCCGCCGATCGCGCCGGCCGCGAACGCCGCCTCGAGCATGCCGAACTGGAGCGCCTCCGCATGGAACGTCTGCAGCAGCAGCGCGTTGTAGTTGGTCGTGAACAAGCCCAGTATGATCATCACGGGGATCATCATGAAGATCAGATACCGGATGGACGCGAGCGCCATCGTCTCCCGGATGCCTTCGCGCAAGGAGGCTAGATACGTATCGGACATTCCCGGGTTCGGACGAACCTGGCTCTGTTCCTCTCTCAGCACCCCGATCCGGTTGAACAACAGCGCCGAGCATGCGTAAGCCGCCGCGCTGATCGAGAAGATCAGGGGCGGATGGTCGATGACCAGCAAGAGGCCGGCCAGCATCGGACCGACGATGTTGACGGTCTGGACGGTACTCTGGAACAAGGCGATCGCCGCCGGTAGACTGTGTCCGCCGACGATGCGGGGGACGGACGCGATGCGTGCCGGTTCGAAGACGGCTCTGGCGAGGCCGCTGAGCAGAACGAGCGTCAGTAGGATCCAAGGCGCGTCGACGAAGAAGATCATGACGAGCAGGATCGCCATCCGGCTCAGATCGGCGGAGATCATGATCGTCCGTTTGGGATAACGTTCGGTGAACGGCCCGAGGAAGATGCCCAGCAGGGCGGAAGGCAACAGCTGCGCGAAGATGACGAGCGCAATGTAGAGCGGATTGTCCGTCATCCGGGAGAGAAGATAGATGACGGAGATTCGGGCGATGGCATCGCCCGTCATCGCGATGACGACAGCCAGCCAATAGGCGAGATAGGTCTTATCCTTCAATAATTCGTACATGCGATTAGCCCACCCTGCATGAAGCGTCTCTTCATACACGAATGAAGGCGTTCAAAAGATACGCGGGCTCTCGGCTAGCGCGGACTGAATCCGCGGCGCGCTCCAAAATCCGGCCTTTCCCTTCTATCATTCGTCCAAGCCTCTCCTGCCCCAACTGCATGGACTAGTAGCATCCCAGTTGACAGGCGGTGGTAGATTCCTATGATTCGACACGTCCGACGTCAACGTTCGCGCATGATCCGCAAGGTGAATGCAGCCTTGCACAGCGGATTCGGCTGGTCCTCCGCCAACTGGGCGGGATACGCCATCTCCGGCGGCAAAGGCACCATGAAGCGCATCTCTGCGAGCTGGACCGTACCGGCTGTGCAATCTACGGCCAGATCCGCTTTTTCTTCCGCTTGGATCGGGATCGACGGCTTCAACAACACCAGCTTGATTCAGACCGGGACGTCGCATGACTATGTGAACGGCCAAGCCCGTTACGAAGCTTGGTGGGAGATCCTCCCGGCGGCGGAGACCGTCATTCCGCTGCCGGTGCACGCAGGCGACCGCATGCAGGCGGTCATCGCGAAGCTGAGCGGCACCCGTTGGTCCATTCGGCTTCGGAACGCGACGCAGAAATGGACGTTCCAGACCGTGCAGTCCTATAACGGACCGCAATCTACGGCGGAATGGATCGTTGAAGCCCCACTGGTGAACGGCACGCTGACCTCCTTAGTGCGATTCCGCCCGATCGTCATCACCCAATGCCGGTTGAACGGCAAAATTCCGAAGCTTAAGTTCTCCGATAGAGGCTATATGCTTCGGAACGGCAAGATCGTGGCCATCCCGTCGCTCCCCAACCGTGCGGGCGACGCCTTTGTCGTGAGGAGCGTCGTCTCCTCACCGAAGTCGTAGCGCCTGGCTCGGGCCTTACGTTTCCCCCGGGCACACGGTGCCGAGCAAGCCTAGCTCGTAGCCTCTGGCGACCGCGCCGATCCACGTCTTGACCCCCAGCTTCTGGTTGATCGACGTCAGATGGTACTCGACCGTACGCTGGCTCATGGCCAGGCCGTCCGACGAATCGTTCGGGAAGGTGGCGTACTGCGCCAGCGGCTGGCCGTCGCCGTCATACGGGGTGGCCAGCCGCCGCTGCACGTCGGGCGTAAGGACAAAGTAGCTGTTCTTCATGCCGAGCGGCGCGAAGATCCGATCCCGGACGACCTTCTCGAACGGCTGTCCTGTTACGTTCTGCACCACGCAGCCGAGCAGGTTGTAAGCGCAATTGTCGTACCGGTACGCCGCTCCCGGCTTGCGAATGATCGTAGGAATATTGTCCTTGACGAAGTCGGCCAACGGATAGACCTCCTGCGGATCGGAAGGCCCGGCCAGCGGCGGCGCGTACTCGGAAGCGGAGGCGGCGGTCGGGAGGAGCAAGGCTGCGGTCAACCCGCCGACGAGCAGCTTGCGGAACGTCCGGCCGGAGGGAAAGGGAAACTTGCGCATAGGTGTCTCCTTTATCGCAGGAAGGAATGAGTTGCAACCCTATCCTACCAAACCCCTCGCGTCGGCGAATCCGTAGTGGGCCGCGGATTCCGCGACCGGCCGCGCATTTCTTTTGCGCGATCGCGCAAGGCTCGCCCCCGCGCTCGTCGCCCCTTCGCCGAGCAAACTATTCGTTCAGATAAGTGCCGATCCGGCTCGCGAGCGATTTGGCCACCGCGTCGGCCGACTTGCTGCCGGAGAAGTAAGCGGCGGATTCTTCGGCGATCATGGCCAGCACTTTCGGATTCTGATTGCTATATTTGCTTACGGACGGCATCAGGTTCACCACGCGCATAATATCTTCATCGCTCAGCTTCGGCTGGAGCGTGGTGCCGTCCTTGTTTTTGATTTGAATCCCCCCCTTTTTTCCCCCTCCGCCTTTGCCTTCCAGCATGTTCTTCGTCTCGACCAGCTTGTTTTTGAGCGCAGCCTGGTTGACGGGGAATTGCATCAGAGACATCGAGGATTGCATCTCTTCGGAGAGCAGGAATTTAACGAAAGACCAGGCCGCGTCCTGCACTTTCGATTTGGCGTTCAGACTGAGCACCCGACCCGACTTGAACGGAATGCCCTCGTCCTGTCCGATCCCCGGCGGGCGAAGCATCGCCTGCGATTTGCCGCCCATCTGCGGCATCAGCACGACATCCATCGGAGAATTCATGTTCATTTGATTAAAGTTCGCCGTGTCCGGCCCCATCATCTCCGACGTCGCCAGACCGGTGTCGTACAGCTTCTTGATTTTCTCCATGTACGCTTCGAACGCGGCGACATCGAATGTCCAGGACTTGCCGTCGTTCTTCACCAATTGTCCGTATACCGATCCGACGAGGTACCCGAGCAGCGATTCGGGCGGTATGGCGGCCAAGCCAAATTTACCGTCGGTTTTCGTCTTGGAGAGCAGATCGACGAACTGGTCCCATGTCCAGGTCTTATCGTCCAATTGATGCTGCTTCAGCAGCTCGGCGTTCCCGTGCATGACGTCCAGGGTGAACGAGGTCGGAATGCCGTACCACTGGTCCCCTTGCGACAGCCCTTTGAAAATATTCTCGTAATAATCGGACTTGCGGAAGCTGCCGTCTTTTCCGGCCAGCGCGTTCCAATCCGCCAACAGCCCTTTCTCCGCGTACTTGTCGAAAGGAAGATTTTCGACGGAGATGATGTCCGCCGCGTTGCCCGACATGATGGCCGTGTTGACGTTATTCGCATACTTCTCCGCGTCTTGCTTCTCCTTTTCCGATTCCGCCCCACCGCCTTGCCGCATGACCATTTTGCCGCCGACTTCGCTCGTGTCCATCGGCACAAGCTCGTCGAAGACGATGTCGATGTCGGGATGCGCCGCTTCGAATTTTTGCTCCGCTTCCGCCAGATAGCGGTCCTTGGTCAGGACGCTCATGGTCACGACCGTCTTGCCGTTCGACTTCTCGGTCTCGCTGCCTACGGCGGCAGGCGTCCCGCCAGCTCCGCCCTTGTCCTTGCCGCCCGCGCAGGCCGTCATGGCTGCGCACAGCAGGATCAGCGCCCCCGTCTTCCATCCGTTCGCTTGCTTTTTCATTTCGTCGTCCTCCCTTATATTCGATGAATGAAGTCAATACCGTACGCGGTCTCCGTCGCCGAGCGGCTCGCTGGATGCCGTGACGAACTGCTCGTTGGGCATCATCCCGTCCGTCACGACCGTATCTTTGTTCTCGTCTTGAATCCGGAGATAGGTTTTGCTGACGTAGTAGGCGGAGCCGAGCGGTCCGTCTTTTTCCTTCACCGTGAAGACGTAATAACCGCTATTGTCCTGATGAAGCGCCGACTTCGGGATTTGCATGCCGAAGGAATGACTCGTACTCGTGATGCTGACGGAGGCTTTCAGGCCCGGCTGCAGCTTGGCCTCCTTCACGTCGAACGTGATTTTCTTGTTGGTCTCCTCCGCCCCGCTCTCGGCGCCGGCGCCCCTGGCGTCCGCCGCCGCGTCCTCGATCGCGGAGATCTTCCCTTCGATGTTCCTTCGCGGCGTTTCCTCGAGCTGTATGCTGACCTTGTCGCCGATGCGAAGCGCGGATGCGTCGTTGCGATCCGCCACGACGGAGAACTGGTAGCCGGAGCTGTCGGCGGCGATCTCGACGACCGGCTGGCCGCGGCCGGCCGCGACGCCTTCGGAGGCGTTAATCGCCGTTACGACGCCATCCACCGGCGAGGTCAGCGTACCGCCATCCGCGATCTGCTGCTTCAGATCGTCGATCTTGCGCTTCTGCATCTGCAGATCCAATCGCTTCGCTTCGATATCGCGCTTCTGGTTGTCGATCCCGGCCGTATCGTCATTCCACAGCATCGTCTTCAGTTGATCCGCCAGCTTGGCCAACTGCAGCTCTTGCTGATCGTAGCGGGCCTGTTCGTCCTCCAGCGTTCGTTGGGTCGAAGACGTATCGAACGTGAGGAGCGGATCGCCGCGCTTCACACGGTCGTTTTTGTTTTTGAGGATCTTGACGACCGTCCAATCCCCCTTCGCGTAGAGCTGAGCGGTATAGGCCGGCTGGAGGAACCCTTCGCCCGATACGGTGAGCTCGAGTCCGCCCGTCTTGGGCTTGTCTACGGACACCTTGGGCAGCGACAAGCCTTGAATCGTACTGGACAGAAACGTCAAGACGAGCAGGATGGCGAAAAACAAGCCGATCATCCAGCGCAGCGCTTTTTTGCGTCGTTGCATGTGCGAATGTCACCTCCTTCTTCCGGTTAGCCTTTGATGCCCGACATCTGAATCCCCTCCACGAGATGCTCTTCGCCATAGAGGAAGATGAGCACCATCGGCGTCATATACAGCACGGATGCGGCGAACGCGACCCCGCGCGCCCCTTCGGCGATAAAGGCCAAGTAGACGGACAACGGCTGGCGGATCGGTTCGGTCAGGAAGAGGAGCGGCTGCTCGACCATATTCCAGTTGTCCACGAACGACAGGAGGACGAGGGCGGCGATGCCTGGCTTGACGAGCGGCAAGACGATGTGCAGGAATGCCCGCAAGTGGCCTGCGCCGTCGATCTTGGCCGCTTCCAGATAGCCGTTCGGGATGCCGCTCATGAACTGCCGCATCAGGAATACGCCAAAGGAAGCGAAAATGCCGGGCAGCACGATCGCTCCGTAGCTCTTCAGGAGGCCCAACTGCTGCGCCACGAGATAATTCGGCACGAGCGTCACCTGAAAGGGCATGAGCATCGTGAGCAGGTAGACGAAGAAGAGCTTGTCTCTCCCGGGGAAAACCAGCTTGGCGAACGCGTATCCGGCTAAGGTGCCGACAACGGCCTGACCGACGATGATGGGGAGCGTCAGCTTCGCCGAATTCCAGAAATGCAGCAGAAATTTCGGCCGCTTAAGCAAGATCTCGTTGTATTGGGACAGCGTCGCGCGCTCCGGGATGAGCCGAATCGCGGCATGATCCCGGGCGGCGGTCGAGTCGGCGCCGAGCGCGTCGTAATGCCGGCCGATCTCCTGCTCGGCCATGAACGAATTGCTGACCGTCAGGACGACGGGGAATAAGATCATCAGCGCGAACACGGCCAGCAGCAGCCATTTCAGGAGCGTCGACATCCGGCGCAGCGCATCCCTCATGACAGCGCCTCCCTGGACCGGCGTTCCAACCGGAACAGGACGTACACCGTGACCCCGATCACGATCGACAGCAGGACGGCCGCCGCCGTCAGCTTCGGATAGTCCAACGACTGGAACATGTTGTTCATGAAGTGCTGGAGCGTGTAGATGGCGTCGTTCGGGTAAGCGCCCGCCACCAGGTACGTCTCGCGGAATACCTTGAACGACTGGACGATGCTCATGACGATCACGAAGAAGGAAGTCGGGGCGAGCCCCGGCCAGGTGATGTGCAGAAACCGCCGGACCGCTCCCGCGCCGTCGATGGACGCCGATTCGTACTGCTCCGCCGGGATGTTGGACAGACCCGCGAGGAAAATAATCAGGTTGTAGCCGACGTTTTTCCACACGAATACGATCAGCATGACGGCGAGCGCCCACCGGGTGTTCATCCAGTCGACGGGATCGAATCCCCAATGGAGGAAGAAGCCGTTGATCGCGCCTTTCCAATGAAACAGCGTCTGCCAGACTAGGATAACGGAGGCGACGGGAACGACCAGCGGCATCAGGAACATCGTCCTGAACGACTGCCGCAGCGGCAGCTTCCCTCTCAGCAGCAGAGCCAGCCCCAGCGATGCCGCGTAGAGCAGAGGGACGCCAAAGCCGGCAAAGGCCAGGGAATTGACGAACGCTTTGCGGAACGAGCCGCTGGCCTCTAATGTCCGGTAGTTGTCGAGACCGACAAAATGGCCGCTCACGGGATTGTCGATGAGCGAGTAATAGATGACGGCGCCGAACGGGAGGATGAAGAAAAGAAGAAATCCCGCCAGGCTCGGCGCCAGGAACAGCAGCACGAACGGCGCGTCCCGCCGGCTTTGCAGACTCGGCCGCTTCAGATGGGTGCCTCCTTCCGAGGATGCGCCGCAGCGCGTCCGCTCTTGAATTCGAACCCATCATAGCCGCGTTGTGTGACAACCGTGTGACAGCCTGCGGCGTGACAAAGCCTCCGGGGCTGACTTAAAATAAGAGGGCCAAGGGCAGGGGAACGGAAAACGGGAAAGGATGAGCGAGCATGCAGCCGAAAGTGCTGATTGTCGAGGATGAACGGCGCATCCGGGAGTTGATCGCCGACTATCTGGAAGCGGAGGGTCTGGCGTGGTGCGAGTGCGACCGGGGCGACAAGGCTCTGGAGACGTTCCGCCTGCAGGGGCCGCAGCTCGTCCTGCTCGATATTCTGATGCCCGGTCTGGACGGGTACGATGTGTGCGAAGCGATCCGGGCCGAGTCGAACGTGCCGATCGTCTTCCTGACGGCCAAGTCGGAAGAGGACGACAAGCTGCTCGGTTACGACCTCGGCGCCGACGACTATATGACCAAGCCGTTCAGTCCGAAAGTGCTGGCGGCCAAGATCAAAGCTTTGCTGAAACGGGCGGAACCCGTCAAAAAGGAGGGGGCGGCCGAGGACGATTCCGAAGCGGTGGCCGTCGAAGGCCTCGTGTTGAACGTCACGGCGAGGGAAACGTTCCTGGAGGGGGCTCCTATTGCGCTGTCGCCCAAGGAGTTCGATCTCTTGCTCTACTTCGTCCGCAACCGCAACCGGGTGCTGAGCCGCGAGATGCTGCTGGACGCCGTTTGGGGCTATGACTACGAGGGGGACGTCCGGACGGTCGATACCCATGTGAAGCGGCTGCGCCAGAAGCTGGGGGACCGGGCGGAATGGATCGTTACGCTGCGAGGCAACGGTTACCGGATGAAGGTGGCGTCATGACGGCATGGAGACACTCGATCGCCTTCCGGCTGTTCGCCATTACCTTTCTCGCCGTGATGCTGCTGATAGGCGGACTGCTATCGGCGCTTGCGGGCAGCTTCTCCTCCTTCTACGAACGCCGGCAGATCAAGGATATTACGACGCAGATGAATCTTATCAAAGACCGGTACGCGAGCGAAGTAACATCGTTTCCCCCGTCTGGGTTCCCTCCCTACTTCTCCCGATTCGAGAACGATTATTACGCGTCCATCTCTCTGGTGACGTTTAACGAGGGCATGACCATGATTCAAAGGGGGGCGCAGGAGTCGGGCGCATCCGACGACGCCCTGCTGCCCGGTTCGCCGCTTGATGCCTTGCTGAATTTGCCCAGCCCGGGACTCGACGAGCAAACGAGGAAGTTCACGCTGGCGCTGCGAGAATGGCGGAACGACCCGCAGGCCACGGACCGGGTGCTGACGCAGGGCAAGACGCTGGTGTACCGGACGAAGGGCGTCGGACCGGAGAAGTTCGGGGGCGATCAGCTGATCGCGGTTGCGCCGATCCATGCAGACGGCAAGGGCAACGGAACCGTGCTGTTCGCCACCTCTTCGCTGCAGCCGGTCATCGGAGCCGCGAGCGTCATCCGCGATTTCTCGTGGTACGCGTTCGGCATCTCCATCGTACTGGTGACGCTGCTCGCCTTCCTCTATGCCGGCATCCTCACCAAGCCGCTTCGCTCCTTGAACGAGCGCGCCGGCCGGCTCGCGTCGCTCGACTTTTCCGCTCGCATCCGCTGGCGGCGCAAGGACGAGATCGGCAAGCTGGCGCAGACGTTCGATTTCCTGGCGGACAACCTGCAGCAGGCGCTCGAGAAGCTCCAGACGGCCAACGACAAGCTGCGGGAAGATATCGAGAAGGAAAAAGCGCTGGAGCGGATGCGCCGCGACTTCGTGACCGGGGTGTCGCACGAGCTCAAGACGCCGCTCAGCCTGATCGGGGGTTATGCGGAAGGCTTGCAGGACAACATCGGATCGGGGGCCAAGCGGGAGAAGTACGCGGAGGTGATCCTCGACGAGACCCGCCGCATGTCGGCGATCGTCGGCGACATGCTGGATCTGTCCCATCTCGAAGCCGGCCAATACAGCCTGAATCGGGAGCCGTTCGACGCCGCGGAGCTGCTCCGGGAGTCTGCCGGCCGCGCGCAAGCGCTCGGAGCCGGGAGGGAGATTCGGGTCGCGCTGGATTTGCCCGCGACGGCAGACGGGACCGTCCCCGCGATGGCGGATCGGTCCCGAATCGGACAAGTGTTGACGAATCTGGTGACGAACGCCGTCCGGCATGCGCCGGCCGGCGGGACGGTCACGATCGCGGCCGCGGTGGAAGGCGACGGATGGCGATTGTCCGTCCATAATGAGGGAGATCCCATTCCGGCGGAGGAGTTGTCGCGGATCTGGGTTCAATTCTACCGGATCGACAAGGCGCGCAACCGGTCCAGCGGGGGGACCGGGATCGGGCTCGCCATCGTGAAGCAAATTCTCGAGCTTCACGGCAGCCGCTGCGAGGCGACGAACGAGCGCGACGGCGTGACGTTCGCCTTCACGCTGCCTGCGGCGGCGCGCTTCGGCGAATGGGACGCACGGGCCGAAGCGCTATGAATCGGAGCAGTCTTCTCTTCGCCGCATCCGTACCGAAGCGTCCCTCCCGCTTAGGCCCAGTCGAACAGGACGCCGGCGTAACGCTCTTTATCGTTCCTTAAGCCCTCATACGCCTCCGCCGCCTGCTCCGGCCGGAGCACGTGGCTGATCAGCGGCTCGATCTTCAGCTGCCGATTTGCCATCAAGTCGAAGACGATCTGCGAATTCCGCACGAGCGAGTGCTTGACGAACGGGTCCCGCGCGACCGGGAAGCGCCATTCGTGCGCTCCCCGGATGGAGATGCTGCCATAGTTGATCAGATGAACGTAATTGAGCAGTTCCGTCACGTTGGTCTGATATTCCCCGCGCGGACTGCCGAGCAGGATCAGCTCGCCGTACTTCGCGAGGAGCGGCAAGTTGTCGACGGCAGCCTTCGGCACGCCCGTCGCTTCGATCAGCGCGGACGCGCCTTCGCCGTTCGTCCGCTGCAGGATCGCTTCGCGGACGTCTGCGCGATCCGGATGCAGCGCCGCGTCGATCCCGGTCTCCTCGGCCAACTGCAGACGACGCTGCGACAGATCGATGCCGTACACGGACGCGCCCTGCAGCTTGGCCAGCTGAGACGCCATATTGCCGATGAGACCCAGCCCGGTCACGACGACGGCGTCGCCCAGCTCGATGTTCGACACCCGAATCGAAGTGAACGCGACCGTCGCCATCCGCGCGAACGGGATCCACGTAGGCGGCACGTTCTGCGGCGCGCGCAGGAACACGCCGTTCGCCGGGACGACCTGATAGGCCGAGTGGTCGCCGTAATGGAAGACCAGGTCGCCGGCGCTGAAGTCCTTCACCCCGCTGCCGACTTCGACGATCTCGCTCACGGCTGCGTAGCCGGGCACGCCCGGCATGCCGAACCACCCTTCCCGCCCCGACAGGCACGCCAGTTCGGTTCCCGGGCTGATCAGCGTATACTTCTTCTTTACCAACACCTCATGCGCGCCGAGTCCGCCCGTCGCAATCGGCGTCTCCCGCACCTCGACCCGCCATGGCGCCTCGAATACGATTTGCTTGTTGTTCATCGACTATCTCTCCTTTTACGCTCCGCCCGTATCTTCGCCATCCCGACGCGTACGGATATTCGGGGCATAGTATTGGGTTGGGGGCGCGTCAGCTCGATCCGGTCCGCGGTGCGCAGATGGGCGACGGGAAACGCATCGGACAGCGCCATCTCGCCTGCCGGGACGTCTCCCGGACCGGCGTTATTTATAAGTATAGAATACCAGGTCGGCGCGATCTTTAGCTCAGAAACCGATTGTTTATCTAAAACGACGATGGGCGGCAATAACGAAATCAATAGATTAATAGGCAAGCCAAAAAAAAGGCCAGGTTCTCTGCCTGGCCGTAGGTATTCGGTGTATATCTAAGGAATCCGATAAAACCGGGCTGCCGTGCCTCCAAAAACGGCGGCTCTTTCCGATGCGGCAAATTCCGACAAGGCCAGATGGGTTTCTTCCCATACTTCGTCATAACTGCCGTTCAATATGGCCACCGGCCAATCGCTCCCGAACATTAACCGTTCCGCGCCAAAGACGTCCATCGCATAGGCGATGCACGGCCGCAGCACCTCTGCGGACCAGCCGTTGCCGGCAGCCGTGTTCAAACCGGACAATTTGGCGAACACGTTCGGATTTTCCGCCGCTTGCTTTAACTGCCGTGCCCATTCCTCCCAACCGTCCGATCCGAACGGCGGTTTGGCCAGATGATCGATAACGATACGAAGATTAGGAAACTTCTCCGACAGCAGCGGAACCAGATTCAAATGGTTAGGGAATACGACGACGTCGAACGTCAGTCCGTTTCGGCCACTTGTATCCTTTCCATCGGGCCAATCATATTGGCATATCCCCTGCTGCAAAAATATTTCGTCAAAGGGCTCACTCTCGGGGCTGTAAAAGCATAATCGAATGGCGGCGCAAATAAGATTAGCCCTCTTCTTGCGAAGAGGGCTGTTCCATATTCATTTATTCCGATTCATATGGCGTTGTTCGATCGTTATTTACTGTCAGCTGCTAGCTTTTCCCGGTACTGCACTGGAGTGACGCCCTTGATCGACTTGAACGTTTTCGTGAAATAAGGGATATCGTCATAGCCGACGATGCTCGCGATTTCATAAATCTTTATCGTCGGGTCTCTCATAAGTTCGGCCGCCTTGCTCACCCGATATTCCATGAGATATCTGCTGAACGGAACGTTCATTTCCTCTTTGAAGATTTTGCTTAAATACGAAGCATTCATAAAGAATTTTTTGGAAATGACATTCAAATTAATCGGTTCGTTATAGTGAGCCTCCATATATCGCACGATGTTTTCGATCACTTTTCGCGTTTTCTTCTGTTGCGTCCTTTCCATGTAAGCAATGATGATCAATAGCGCTTCTTCAAGCAACTGCCGGATCTCCCGCAAGCATTGCGCTCGCTGCAGCAATTCGAAAAATTGCAGGCTGAACCTTGAAAAATCTTCGATGGAATGTTTGCCTTCGATTGCCGTTCTCGTGATCGCGTTGATGATATGAATGAAAATAAACTTCAATTCAGTCGGATCGATGAGCGGATTGGCCGCCACGAACCGCTCCAAATTGGCTAACGCCGCTTCCTTATCGCCCAATTTCACCAAATTGACAAGCGCTTCAATGTCGTAATGTTTATAGGCCTCCAATCTCACCGGCTTCTTCGCGGCAGTGATGTTATCCGCGGCCGGAAAACCGCTTAGCAGCAACGAATGCTTGGCATTCCGATATGATCTGGAAATATCCCGGATGTCGGTACATGATTCCCCGATCCCCACATCGATCGAACAGCCGGAAATTTTGTGAACGAATCGATCGATCTCTCTCCTTACGGAGTCAATATGCCGACGAATCGCTTCCCTGTCTTGGATCGACGAGACGATAGCTACCGTCTCTCCGGAATGCGTTAACACGATATCGTTGTCGCTGAATGGTTGAAGATGGTCTCTGGCTAAATTGCGTACGACGAATTGCACGAATTCGGTGTTCCAAGCATCTAACGATTTGTCGGGCGACTGAATTTGAAAGATAACGCAAACATGGTTAAGGTTCGTATTGCCGATCTGAAAGTCGATTAACGTTCCGCGAAATTGTTGTTCGTCTTGAACCTTGCCGTTGATCAAGTCGACATACAACATTTCTTTCAGCAAGGGCAGCCTTTTGTTGACTTGCGTATCCGCCTTTTGCAGGAGCTCTTCCTTTTTCTTTTCGATCTGAATCTGCTCCAGACATTTTCCGACGACTTGAAGCAAATCATCGTCCTCCACCGGTTTCAGAATGTAGTCGAACGCCCCGAGCGAAACCGCTTTTTTGGCGTATTCGAAATCGCTGTAGCCGCTGATAATGATCGCTTTCGTGTGAAGCCCTTGATCTCTTAAGTTTTGAATTAATTCGAGTCCTCCCATATTGGGCATGCGGATATCCGTCAACATCAGATCGGGCTCGAACAGAAGCGCCTTCTCGAGCGCTTCTTCGCCGCAGCTCGCTTCGTGAATCTCGCCAATCCCGAGATCCTTCCAATCAACCGTATGGATCAGTCTCTCTCGAATCCACACTTCATCGTCGACGACGATCATCGAAGTCATTCGGACAACACCTCTTTAGGTAGAATCGGGATTTCTACGGTCGCTTTCGTTCCTTTGCCATACGCGCTCTCGATCTCGATGCCGTAATCCGTCCCGTATTTCAGCCGAATTTGCCGGTATATATTTCTCAACGCAAAACTGGTTGCCCCGTCCTTCGATCCCGATTCGATAGATTCCCTCAGTTCTTTTAACTTGTCCGCGCTCATGCCGATGCCGTTGTCTTCGACGATCAGGCGCAAACGTCCTTGATCGGAAGAAGCCGTAACGGAGATATGTCCCTGTCCCTTCTTTTTTTCGATGCCGTGGTAGACAGCGTTCTCAACGATCGGTTGAAGGAGCAATTTAGGTACCGGGCAGTCTGCAAGCTCATCGGGCAAGTCGATGCGGAAGCTGATTTCCCCTCGATAACGAATATTTAAAATCGTTAGATAATTGACGACCAAGCTCACCGCTTCTTTTAACGTCACCATCTCTCTGCCGCCGCTCAGGCTGATTCTGAAAAACTTGGATAAAGCGGCTACCATTTGCGATATTTCTTCGACTTTATTGATTTTCGCGATGCTGTAGATGGAATCGAGCGTATTGTACAAAAAATGCGGATTGATTTGCGCCTGCAGCAGCTTGATTTCCGCTTCCTGCTTTAAGATTTTCTCGTTCGCCAAGTCCTTGACGAGCACCCTCAGCTCGCCGGCCATGTCGTTGAATCCTTGGTACACGCGTCTGAACTCGTCTTTGCGGTTGTCGTTAATCCGGAAATCCAAATTCCGGTTTTCGATCTTTTGCATGGCCTTCACAAGCTTCAGCAACGGTTTGTAAAACAGATGAGACATGAAGTAAGTGACTCCGAATATTAATAACGCCGTGATCGAGACCAGCACAAGGAGAAACTGTCTCAATTCGAACACTTTCCCCAAAATTTCGGACGCGGGTATTACAACGACGTATCTCCACTGCGTATATTGGGAAATGGAATACACGACAAATTGCTTTCGGCCATCAATAAAAAAACTTCCGCTGTCTCGTCCTAATCGACGAATTTGCTCGTTAATCCGGGAGTTGAGATCGGTTTTCGCTCCCAAAACGCTTTTGTCCGAGTACGCCACGACGTTCGCGTCTTCATCCAGAACAACGAAATCCCCGGGAACGCCTCTTTGGATTTTCCGGTAATAGTCGCTAATGTACGATACGTTTACGTTTGCGGCCAATACGGCAATCGTTCGGTCGTTCCCGTCTTTTAATACCTTGTTGTACGTGATCTGTTTATCGGATTCCAAACGGGACTTGATTCGGTTTAACGTATAGTAATCGACGGGCGTCGAGACGAACCAACGTTCAACGCCGTCCGTTTGTCGGGCGTATTTGACGAAATCAACGTTATTCGTATCCACGTTTTCATAATAAGTCGACTTCGAATCGATGAGCGCATTCTGATGAGTCAAATAGAGATCGAAGGAATCGATGCCTTCCATGATGTTCATCGTTTTGATCCGTATAATGATAAAGCCGAGGAGATCGAGAAGCCCTGCGTACTTTTCGTTTTTCTTCTCCGGCGCCAGTTGCGTTTCTTGTTCCGCAAGCGAGCGCAGACGGCTGTCCGATAAGATGAGCTTGCTCATTCCGGTAACGTTGTCCAACGCGGAATCGATATTTTGAACGGCAAACCCGATACTGCTGATGACGACCTTGGAAGTTTGTTCCGTAATGGAATGCTCGGATCTTTTGTAAAGCAAGACGCTTACGATAATCAAAGGAACGAGGATTACGATCAATATGCTGCCGAACATCTTGAACCGGAAACCGATATTTCGAAAGATGCCCCTCATTCCTTCCTCTGGAGATGGAACAATCCCTTTACCCTATAATCATAGGGAAAAGGGATCATTCGTCCGCATGGAACGGTTCAGCTTCGCCTTCTCATGAGTTGAATCGTCGTCACCAATACGGCAGCCAGAATCAAGCACCCGCGCACGATATACTGGATGTATTCGTTCACGTTGAGCAGCGTCATGGCGTTTATGAGTACGCCTAGAAAGATAAGACCGACAAAGGTGCCCCATACTTTGCCGACCCCTCCGAACAAGCTCGTTCCCCCGATAATGACCGAGGAGATGACGATCATTTCCCAGCCTTTGCCGAAATTGAAGGAGCCGGACATCACCTGGGAGGAAACGAGTACGCCGCTTAGCGCAGCGCAAAGCTGAACGGCCATCATGCAAACGATCTTGACTTTCTTCACGTTAATGCCGGATAAGCGTGCGGATTCCGGGTTGCCGCCGACCGCGTAAACGGAACGGCCGAACTTGGTATAATTCATCACGACGAAAATAAGGGCAAAGACCGCAAGCAAAATGATAGCGGGAACCGGGATCTTATAAATTTGTCCCGCGCCCAGTACATTGTACCACGAAGGCAATGTCGTAACCGGGAATCCCTTGGAAATGACCGCCGCAATGCCGTATACGATATTCATTACCGCTAACGTAATAATAAACGAAGGAACCTTGTATTTCGTTAGCAGCCATCCATTGAACATTCCGATCAGCCCGGCGATGATAAACGAGACCAGAATCCCTACGATAACGGCAACATCCAACGACATGATGCCAGACTCGGCAAGCTTGCCGGAAGTCAGACCGACGATGACCCCCGTTAAGGCAACCGTCGAACCGATGGAAAGATCGATCTCGCCCGCGATGATGACCATCGTCATGCCAAAGGCGATGCAGCCTTGCAAAGCCATGTTCCTAAGAATGTTCAGCAGATTGTCCGTCGTAAGAAAGCCGTTCGACACAAATGTCATGACAATGATAATGAGCAACAGAACGATTTCCAAGGCGTGTTTGCTCATTTTCTTCGTTGCCGAAGAGAAAAGAGGCAAATTGTCTTTTGTATTCGCGATGCTAGATTTCAAGATGCTTCTCCCCCCATGCTAAGCGCATACAGTTCTTCGATCGTGAGGTCTTCGGGAACGTATTCCCCGGCGATTCGGCCGTTTCTTAAAATAAGAATGCGATGACATACTTCAAGCAGTTCCTCGAGCTCCGATGAAACCATGATGCTGGAAATGCCTTTACGCGACTGCTCCCATATGATCTGGAAAATTTGCTGCTTGGCGTTAACGTCGATCCCGCGCGTCGGTTCGTCGAAAAACATAATGCTTGGCTTCGTGTTTAACCAATTGCCGACAACGACCTTCTGCTGGTTCCCTCCGGATAAAGAGGATACTTGATGCGTCACGTCCGCCACCTTGATTTGCAGGTCGTCCACTTGCCTTCGAACGAACTCGGACTCGACTTCTTTGCGAATAAACGGACCTTTCGCCAAGGAATTCAAACTTGCCGTGCACAAATTATCCTTGATCGAAGCGATTTGAATCAGCCCTTCATGCTTTCGATCTTCCGGCGTATAAGCAAGTCCGGCTTTTTTCATTTTTTCGGGGGTCGGAGACTTCATACGTTTGCCATGGCAATAGATTTCTCCGCTGTCGAAGGAATCCGCGCCGAAAATCGATTTCAGCAGCTCCGTGCGGCCCGAACCCAGCATCCCCGCGATTCCGACGATTTCGCCTTTTCGGAGTTGAAAGGAGACATCCTGGAATTTGTTTTTACGCGTTAACCCTTTTATTTCAAGAACAACCTCGTTCATTATCGTCAAATCCGTAGGTCGCGTTTGGAGTTCTACTTCGCCGAACATCATGCCGATCAGTTCCTTGCGTTTCAATTCCTGCATCGATGATTTTCCGATATAGTGTCCTTCGCGCAATACTGTGCACGTATCCGCGATTTCCCACAGCTCATGCAGCCGGTGCGTCACGTAGATAATGATGACGTTTTTCTCTTTTAACTTCCGGATCATCTTAAACAAGGAATCGATTTCGTTTTTCGCTAACGCGGACGTCGGTTCGTCCAGTTGGAGCACCGACGGGTTATAGCTCATCGCCTTCACGATTTCAATCATTTGCGCTTGTCCGACGCTCAAGTCGGACACCATTCGATCTGCCGAAATGTCTACGCCAAGCTCTTTTAATAACTTATCCGCCATCTCGTAAGTCTTTTTCCAATCCACGAACATGCCTTTCGTCGGCATTCGACCAAGAAAAATGTTCTCTGCGACGGTCAAGCCGGGCACAAGGCTCAGTTCTTGATAAACCGTTGCAATCCCCTTCGTCAGCGCATCGCTCGGATCATGAAACTTCAAGGGTACGCCGTCCAAAATCACTTCTCCTTGCGAAGGCTCGACCGCGCCTGAAAAAATTTTGAGCAAAGTCGATTTTCCCGAACCGTTCTTTCCAAGGAGCGCATGCACTTTCCCGCTCTCGAACGAAACGGAAACTCGATTTAAGGCTACCGTGCCGGGATAAAACTTCGATATGCCGTTCGTCTCCAATACGCTCATGGGCTCTCCCTCGCAGTTTTCTATATAATGTCAATGTCAGGTTGCCCGAATCCAAGATACCCTGTCAGAGACCGGCGATCCGGACAACCCGTTCATTCATGGAGATACGGCAATGTTACTTGCCCATTTTCGCTTTAAGATCAGCCTCGAATTTGGCAATGCCATCCGGGTTGGAACGGCTGAGCAGGATGCCGTCTACGATGATCGTTTTACCTTTGCTTGCGCTAATATCTTCGCCTTTCAGGCCTTTAATCAGCAGTTCCATTGCTTTATATCCGATATCGTAAGGATCTTGTCCGGTAATCGCCTGAAGAACGTTATCGCCGTCCTTCAGCATGGAAACCAGTTGGTCGCTTGCATCCGTGCCGAAAACAACCACTTTGCCTGCTTTTCCGGCATTTTTTGCGGCCATCGTTGCGCCGATCGTGCCGCCTTCGTTGGCTGAATAGATCAGATTCACTTCCGGGTGAGCCGTGAGAATATCTCCTGTCACGGCAACGGCTTTGTCTTGAATCCAGGCATCTTGATCCGCTACGATTTCAACGTCCGGGTTGACTTTTTTCACTTCTTCCAGGAATCCGTTTACTCGGTCGGCGCTTTGTTCGGGAAGCAGCGATTTAAATTGGAGAATGGCGATTTTTGCCTTGCCGCCAAGCTTTTCTTGAATATATTGCGCGGCTTCTTTGCCCGTGGTTTGACCGATGTTTTTGTTGTCCGACGTATAGCCGCCAACGGCAAACGGCGCATTCGTCAGCGCGGTATTCGTGATCGCGACTTTCACGCCTGCTTCGTCCGCTTTCTTCAATACGGCGATGGAAGACTCTTCGTTCAGCGGCGATATGGCGATGCCATTCACTTTTTGCGAGACATACGTATTGATCAGTTCGGCTTCTTTCGCTTGGTCGTTGGCCGTGTTGCCCGTCAATATTTTGACGCCGGCGGCTTTGGCGGCATCCTGGTAACCAAGGGATAGCAGCTTCATGAATTGGTCTTCTTGGAACACGACGCCGGCAACGACAAGATTCGAATTGTTATTCGGAGCGTTCGACGCCGCGCTGGACGACGGCTTATTCGGTTCGGAATTCGATTTGGAATTGCCGCAGGCTGCCAAAGATAATGTCACTGCCGCAATAAGCGCGAAAACAACGCCTTTTTTGACTTGTTTCATGGAAATGCACCCCTCTTGTTAGATGGCGAAGCTCTCTTCATGTTACCGCTTACATTTTGGTTTGAAAATGGAACCTCCGCGTTGCAATTTCCGCCCCCCCATCATACATCGGCTAGAAGCTTTCATCATTGGACAAACATTGGAAAGGGTTGATGTCGCGTATGCAATGTTTGTTAGCTTAATTATAGGTAGGAACATTCCGTTCGAACACGAGAGCGCCTTTATATTTGTTGTATTATTATTGTTTTTTTGAAGCCTCATACCTGCTCACCCTTTGAGGAAAATCGGATATAGCGTCATTCCGCCGTCTACAAAAAGGGTTACGCCCGTTACGTAGCCGGCTTCTTCCGAAGTCAGCCACGCCGCTGCGGAAGCGATGTGCTCGGGCTCGCCGATTCGATTCATCGGAATCAGCGAAAGCACGTCTTGGCTCTGTCGCGGATCGGACAAAATATGTTCGTTCATCGGCGTCACGATCGCTCCGGGAGCGATCGTATTGACGCGGATGCCTCGCGGGGCGTATTCCAGCGCCAACGTCTCGGTCAGCATCCTTAATCCGCCTTTGCTGGACGCATAATGCGCATGAAAAGGCTTCGGTATTTTCTGATGAACGCTCGAAATGTTCAAGATGCTGCCCTTAATGTCATGCTCCAGCATATATTTGATCGTCTCGCGGCAGCCGACGAAAGCGCCGGTCAAATTAACGTCCATCACTTTGTGCCAATCGTCCAAGGTCAGCTCATGGGAAGGCGTCGTCGTTTGAATGCCGGCGTTATTCACCAGAACATCCAAGCCGCCGAAGGCTTCGACCGCCGTATTCATGAGGGCGATGATTTCCTTTTCGATGCCTACGTCGGCCTTGACGGCGACCGCTTCTCCCCCGGCAGCCTGAACTTCCTTCACGGTCATCTCGGCCATCTCTTCGTTACTGTGATAGTTGACGACGACTTTCATCCGCTCTTGCCCGAATCGAATCGCGATCCCGCGCCCGATCCCTTGCGAAGCGCCGGTAATGACCGCTACTTTTCCTTTTAAGTCCGGAAACATACAATCCCTCCGCGCCTAGTTTTACTGCTCTTGATTCACGATCGCCAGCGCAGCTTTCATATAGCCGAGCGCGTAAGCCATCCCCGCATGCCAAGGCGCTTTGCACGTCATCTGCGGCGTATGGTCCGGGATAAACACGCCGTCGAATCCGTTCTTCTTGAACACCCGCAGCGCCCGGATCATGTCGATGTCGCCTTCATCCACGAATACCTCTTGATAGCGAGGCACTTTACCCTTCACGTTGCGGAAATGCACGTACCCGACCGCGTTTTGTCTGCTGTATTGATCGATCGTGTCGTAGATGTCGCCGTCCGTCATCTCCTGAAGCGTGCCCAAGCAAAACTCCAATGCGTTGCTGGAGCTGGGAACGATATCGAGCAGCTTCTGATACAGCTGCGGTTGATTCACGAGCCGGCCGTATCCGCGAACCGTCGGCATCGGCGGATCGTCGGGATGGGCCGCCAGCTTGACGCCGGCTTCCTCCGCTACCGGAACGATTTCCTTCAGAAATCGTTCCAGCCTTTCCCACAGTTCCTCGGATGAAATAGGAGGAATAAACCCTTGCGGCGGATTAAAATCATAGGTCATGTTCCAAATCTGACCATAAGGGATCGGCGTTTCTTCCGGTCCTTCCTGAAGGTTAAACGTCGCCGTGACGGCGCCTCCACGGGCGACCGGACGGTTCACGTGCCCCCATACGCCGGCAATGCTGAAATTGTAACCGATGATGGGGATCCCCGCTTTGCCCACGTTGCGGATGATCGTCTTGAGATGCTCTATCTGCTCGTTTCTTTTCGGGCCGTCCATCAGCACGTCGTGCCAATCCGCCGGGCTGAAATTTTCGATAGCCTCGAATGCCAGGCCTTCTTCGTTCATCGCTTTCTTTAAAACGACTAGGCTTTCGTAAGACCAAATCTCGTCATTGGGCTTCGCGACGCCCATATTCCGGTCCTTGTCGGTCGATGGCAAGCCGTCGATGCCGTTATAATAATCGACCAGATGAGCGACGATATGCGTGCACCCGGCTTGTTTGGCGAATCTGAAATTATCCTTCGTTAATCTATCGCGATATAGTCCGAGTCCGAGCTTCAATTGGCCGTTCCCCTTTTCGTAGTAGGGTGCTTACAGATAAACCGAGAAGCCCTTGCCTTCAAGCATGGGATGAATCGGCTTTGGACAAGGCTAGACAGCTTAACTGTCCTACATCTTTGCTGTTCTCGTTTCGTTCAGCGATCAACGAAGTCTTTTTGTCACAACTCTATTGGTACGAACACTTGTTTGGTATAATGTTCCTGAGGGAGGCGAATAGATGCAAATCGTAACGGTTTCAGATTCGCATATTTCCCGTCGAGCCCGCATTGTTGCGCAAACATGGGACAGCTTATATCGACGCCGTAAACCGACTCACCATGCAAGCAGAACGTGCCGGAATTTTCCCCAAGCTAACATCAAAAGACATTAGGGCTAACCTGCCTTCAGCGATACGGAATCAAGTCATTCGCGATGCAAGAAGCATCCATAAGAAAACGAATAAGCAAGGGAACTGTCCGATCTTAAGGCGTAGAGCCTACTACGTGAACAATCAAAATTATTCGATTAACAGCAACTCAGTCGCATTCCCGGTCTTGATGGATGGGAAAGTACAGCGGCTCAGGGTCGCATCCCGTATGTCCGAACGCGAGAATCACCTTCTGGCAAGCGGAAAACGCGGGCTTTTGAAGGTCGTAGAGAAATCGGGCAAATGGTACGTTCAGGTTTCCGTCGAAATACAAACCGGACAAGCTATCGGCGATTCAACAATGGGTGTTGATCTGGGATTGAAAGTGCCGGCAGTCGTGGTCACATCTACAGGTAAAACCAAGTTTGTCGGGAGCGGCAGACAAAATAAGTACATCCGCCGCAAATACAGTTCGCGTCGAAGGAAGCTGGGGAAACTGAAGAAACTGTCAGCCATCCGCAAGCAACAAAACAAGGAACACCGCTACATGAAAGACCAAAACCACAAGATCAGCCGGCAGATCGTGAACATGGCGAAAGAACAACAAGTATCCGTCATCAAGGTCGAGAAACTTACGAACATTCGCCAGACGACAAGAACAAGTCGTAAAAACGCCAAAAACCTGCACAACTGGTCGTTCTATCAATTGCAAATATTTATCGCATACAAAGCGGCATTAGCAGGTATTCGGATTATAGAAGTAAATCCTGCCTATACCTCGCAAACTTGCCCTATATGCGGAAAGCGAAACAAAGCGGTTGACCGAACGTACAGGTGTTCATGCGGGTTTCATGCGCACCGTGATCGGGTTGGAGCCATCAATATCATGCGACAACCTGTGGCAGACGGTAACAGTCTGTCAGCCTAGGATGCTATATGCACCGTCCTAGGATGGGCTGTTGGCACAGCCCCGAACTTAGCAGTTGTCCAAACCGGAAACGGACTGCGGACGCACCAGCTAGCTAAGAATCCCACGGCTTTAGCCGTGTGGAATGTCAAAGAATACCGAACGTTTTGAAAGCTTCCGTACACAGCATCCCGTTCTGAAGCGCTTCTCTGACGACGTTCTCGCCGCTTACCTTTTCCATCGCTTTCCGGATCGTCTCGTCTTCGATCACCCGAGGAACGACGGCGATGCCGTCGATATCCGCGAATACATAATCGCCGGGACGAATACGAACGCCATCGATCTCGATCGGTTGTTGGTACGCGATCAAATTAATGCGCCCTTTGGAATCCGTCGGAACTTGCCCTCTTGTCGCCAGCGGAAACTTCATCTCCATGATTTTCGCCGTATCTCGGCTTAGGCCGTCGACGATCGCTCCCCGTCCGCCGCGCGCCCGGCATGCGGTCGCGATCAATTCTCCCCAAAACGCGGCCTCGTCCGGAGCTCCCGTAGAGACGACGAATACTTCGCCTGACGATACGGAATCGATCGCTTTCATCTGAAGCTTGTAGGGTTCCGCCGGAATATCGAATACTTTGGCCGCCTGGGCCGTAAAGGCGCGGCCGCTGATTTTCAGGCTCGGATCGATCAGGCGAATCCCCGCTCCGAACGTTTGCTGGCGGTACCCAAGATCGTCCAAAATGTCGGCAATAACCGCCGAGTACAGATTTTTCTCCAAAAAATCGAACTCGAACCCTGCAATTTGGTGAGCTTGTGTCATGTGAGCAATCTCCTTTATGATCATGGTTTCACCCATGCCGAAATCTAATATCTATAATCTGAAATTTCTGTTGCGGCAAAAATAAAGATGCTCGTTAAAGCACCCCGCCGATACTTTGCAAATAATCGGTCATAATCGATTCGCTTTTCAGTATATGTTCCTCGAGCTTACGGGAAGCCTCCTGCAAATCATAACGCTTGATCGACGCAACGATGTCTTGATGCTCATGATGTCCCGCAACGGACCGATCGGAATTTTGAAAGAAAAAAACTCTCGCCGCATGAAAAAAGTTGTTCAACGACTTGTACTGCTCCAACATGCGGGGGTTGCCGCCGCTTCTGACGATTTCAATGTGAAAACGGACGTCCAACTCGAGGAAGCTTTGATAGTCGAACGTATCCGCAGCTAACGAAGCTTGCGCAAGTTCAAGTATGCCTTCCAGCGTAACCGCAAGTTGCTCCGATTTTGGCGGCTTTAAATGAATGACGCACCACTGTTCGATCATTCGCCTGATCTCGGTCGCTTCCTTAATGGCGACAACATCCAGAGTCGAGACGAACGTGCCGGATCTGGGCTTCACTTCAATCAGCCCTTCAAGAACGAGCCTTTTCACCGCTTCGTTGAGCGGCGTGCGGCTAATATTCATTTTCAGCGCCAGATCGCGAAGATCCAGCCTTTGCCCACCGACAAACTCCCGATTCAAAATCATCTTCTTCAGCAGTTGATAGACTTTCTCCGAAAGCTCGGTGTGCGCAAGATCGAACATACGGTTCCTCCTTTCACGTCAAATGAACCCTATCTAAAATCTGAAATATCAGGTGAGGTTTATTTTACGTTTTTTCAGACCCGAATGCAAGCCTCAGTCATAGGGCTCCATTGCTCTCTTCACGGAACTCCCGCGGCGATCTGCCGCTTAGTTGGCGAAAAAGCTTCGAAAAATAATGCACGGATGAGAATCCGTGCTTATCTGCGATTTCCGTGACGCTGAGGTTCGTAAAGCGCAGATCGTCCTTCGCGCGATTCATCCGAAATTGGTTGATATACTGTACGGGAGGCAAGCCGGTAGCTTGTTTGAACAGCTCGAAGAAATAGCCTCGACTTACGTGCAGTTCATTATAATATGTTGCCAGGGGCTGCAGATCGCCCTGCACCAGATCCTGATCCAATCGTTCAAGCAGCTTATTCATGCGGGGATCGGGGATATGCTCCTCTTTTAGGGCTAAAGCGAGAAACAGCTCGATAAACTGCTGAAAACGGCTCTGGATCTTTAAGCTGCGAACGAACGTCCGCTCGTTTGTATACTCGTTATCGGTATAAAACTTCTCGAACATATCGATCCATATCCGCTTCTTTTCCACTTTCGAATGCTCAGAGATGAAGTGAGGAAATGCAGGTCCGATCAAAGACGTCTGCAACTGGGCTTTGTCATAGCAGATGATACTAGGCTGGGTGAAGACGGCCCGGCGGTCCATGTATGCCCAATCGAAGTAACAACAAATATGGACCATCGGATCGTGGCTGTCGGCAATCCAATCGTGCGGCTGTCCGGCCTGCATGTAGACGAGGGAGCCGGGAAGCGTTTCATAAGTACGCCCGGATGTGTGAATGATGCCTTTTCCTTCGCTAATCAAATAAAGCGAGGAAGCGTAGCAAAACCGATTGCGGCTCGCCTGACCTCTGGAAAAAGGATACCGGGTTGCATAATACACATACGGATGAAAGCCGGCGAAATCCATGTTCCCGACCACTTCCTTTGCCATAATTTCGAACAATTTACATGACGATTGTATAAATTATTGACGTTTCTGTAAATACACAATAATCGCCGATTGATACAATTTCGTTGAATAAAATCCGCGTTTAAGGGGAGATCAAACATGCTGGATAGCAAATACTTGTTGACGGATGAGCAAATGTTGCAGTTCATTGCCAAAGGCTATCTCGTGCTTCGGAACGATTTGCCGCTTCAGCTTCATCAGAGCGTCATGAACGAGATCTATCATGTTTTTCACGAAGAAGGCAACCCCGGCAACAACATTTTGCCACGGGTGCCGGACATTCAGCAGTTTTTCGATACGCCGGTCGTCAAAGGCGCCTTAACGAGCGTGCTAGGGCCCGACTATTACATGCATCCGCACAGGCACTGTCATTACAACCAGCCGAAGAACCAGACGCCGGGCGGCGGGCAATGGCACAAGGACGGCTTCTGGTCCTCCATGCGCAGCCACCGGCCGTGGTGGGCGATGATTTTCTATTACACGCACGACATTACGGAAGAGCTGGGACCGACCGCCATCATGCCGGGCACGCAATATTATGAGAAATTTATCGGCGATCGGGGCGAGACGCTGTTGCCGACAGGCAAGGCGGGAACGATGGTTCTGGTCCATTTCGACTTGTGGCATAAAGCAACGCTTAATGTGACCGATCTGGATCGCTACATGCTGAAGTTCCAGTTCGTCAGACTTCGCGCGCCGGAATATCCGAGCTGGAACCATCAAAGCAAGGAGATGATCGTACCGGAAGGGACGCCTGCCGTCCATCTGAACCTATGGCAGGACGTTTGGGATTGGCTCCGGGGGGAGCGTACGGCAAGGCACGGCGGCACGCCTTCGGACGCGGCCCGATTGTCGCAAGCACGGCAAGATCTTACAACCGAGGATGCGGACGCTCGGGGGCGGGCTGCGGACGAACTGGGACTGCTTGGAGAGGTTGCGGCAGCCAGCGCTTCCGCGTTAGGGCTTCTTCTGAACGATTCGGTGGAAACGACGGCCTTGAACGCCGCCTATGCGCTTGGTCATGTGGGACCCAAGGGAGTCGAACAATTGATCGGTCATATCGCGAGTGGGACAACTTTGGTCGCGGAACGGGCTGCTTACGGGCTGCAGGGAGCCGGCGCGGAGGCCGTACCGGGGTTGCTCAAGGTTCTGGAGCATAAGGATGAAAAACGGCGGGCGCTCGCGGCATTCGTGCTCGGCATGATCGGACCTTCCGCGGGAGAGGCGGTCCCATCATTAATCGCAAGCTTGCAGGACGAGAGCGAATGGGTTCGCCGGAATGCGATCGAAGCATTGGGCATGATCGGAAATGCATCGGGACAAGTCGTTCCTTCCTTAACGAAAATATTGGAACAATCTCTTCTCGGCGAGACCGAAACTCAGAAATCGAATGACACGTACGCGAGCAATCAAAGCTATATTATAAATAAGATCGGCTATACGGCAGCACTGTCATTGCTGCGTACCGGCAAGGAAGGCGACGCAAAACAAGTCGTCCGTTCTTTGGCGCAAGCTTTGCATAGCAAAGATCGTTACGTCAGAGCTTATGCAGCGGAAGCGCTCACCTATCTTCGGACGGAGGAAGCGGTCGATGTCCTGATCCGATATTACCGGACTTCCCGTTGGTGTCCGGATACGAATAAAGCCAGTACCTTTTAAATTCCTTAAAGAGCCCTCTTATGCGAAGAGGGCTCTTTAAGGTTTATTTCAATTCATATGGCGTAGTCCGTATGCGGAAGACCTTGCTCTCTTCGCCCCCTATCGCTCCTGCGCTACCATTGCGAATCGCCTCTTCCAGCCCAAGCGTAGGGTAGCTGGAGAACGGCTCCAATCCGATATTGTAATGCCGGCCATACCAAGGATAACCTTCGGTTGCCCCGTATTCCTGCCAGTACCACAAATACGGCATAGCGGATCCGTCCCAATCTACTTTCATACCCATACCCAGAGAGCCGTTTTCGACCTTGTACCACGCCTGATCGCCGAAGCCCGTCAGATACATCATCTCCGACGGCGTTCCCTTCTCCGGGAGTACGGAGAGATCAACCTGTTCCCCCGTTGCCGAGACGCCGAACGGCCAATCGTATGTGATGCCCCGCTTAGTTCTTCCCGGCGGAGAAACGGGAGATTCGACGGCTTCCGTCAACACTTTCACGTTATCCGGCACAATAATGCTGCAACCCGGCTCCAAGAAAGGTTTGCCGAACGCAATGTGCTGCCCCCACATGTAACGCAGCGGGATTTCGCTCAAATTGTCCAGTTGCTCTTCGATCAGAAGCGAGGAGGAGCCTAGTTCCAGCGTTAGCGTTTTGGTCAACCGGAACGGAACTTTTTTCGTCCTGACGCGAAAACGAACGGAAACGAGTTGCTCCGTATCCTGAACGATTTCGTAATCCCAAGGCATATGGGCGACTTCGCCGTGCTGTCCGAATTGCGCGCCAAGATATACGCTCGTCGGCCCGCCGTTCGGGAACGCTTCCTGCCAACCGCCGGAATAGTAATCGACGAACGTTGCGACCGGATCGGGCGACGTCGGCAAATATTCGTTCGGATTTTGCACGCCATTCTCGGTCAGCCACATGAAGTCGAGATCCTTTGGTTTATACAAGTACTCGAATATTTCCGTGCCTTTGTCCGCTAATACGGATATGCGCACCAAATCATTTTCCAGTACGATCGTCTTCAAGCCAAAATAGCTGATCTGATCGTGAACCCTGCACCCGTAATTCCGTTGGGGCCGATATCGAGCCATTGCGCTTCCTCCCCTGACTTAGACTAGCGCAGGATCCGCCCAGCGCTCGTTCGGTACGATCGGATACCATCCCGGCCTCAGCGGGTCCTTATCGTACGCGTATCCGCCAAGCTCGCGATATAACTCCGCATATTGGCGCACTTTTTCGCGGTCGACCTTGATGCCTAGACCCGGACCGTCGGGCACTTGAATGGCGCCGCCCACGTATTTCATTTTGCCGCCGACCAGAATATCGTCTTGCAAGTGATGGTAGTGCGCATCCGCCGCATGGGACAAATTCGGGACGACCGCCCCCATGTGTAGCATCGTCGCCAATTGAATGCCGAGCTCGCCCGAGGAGTGAACGGCGACGCCAAGCTGGAACGTTTCGCATACGCCGGCTGCCTTGATACAAGATCTGATCCCGCCCCAGAAGGTCGTATCGAGCAGAATGACGTCCACGGCCAGATCGAGAATATTCGCCGCAAGCTGCTCGAAATTGACGACGACCGTATTGGTGGCCGTAGGAATGCGTACCATCGAACGGACTCTGCGCATGCCGTTTAATCCCCATGTCGGGTCTTCGAAATAATCGTTGTTCAAGTTCTCGATGGCCTGTCCGAAGCGGATGGCTTCCTCCACGTTCAGCGCGGCGTTCGGATCATACCGCAGCTTGTCGTTCGGGAATGCGGCCGCTAACGCCTTGTAGCATTCCAGCTCGTAATCCGGATGGAACACGCCGCCTTTCAGCTTATGAACCGTAAAACCGTGCTCCCGCTTCAAATCGGCGCAGTGCTGAACCAATTGTACCGGCGTTCTGACTTCTCCCGGACCGCCCGGTTCGTTCGGCGAGCGGAAAAACAAATAGCTGGCGAACGGAACATGATCCCTTATTTTGCCGCCCAGGAGCTGATGAACGGGAACGCCTAACTTCTGTCCGACGATGTCCAGACAGGCAAACTCGATTGCCGCAAAAAGCTGCATCCGATTATTATAGAGGCTCGCCGTCGGATTGCAAATTTTAAAGCGCAGCTCTTCCAATAAGAACGGATCGTGACCGAGCAAATAGCTTTTCAGGCCTGCAAAAGCGAGCTCCGCGCTTTCCCCGCCGCCTCCCATTTCCCCGTACCCGATAATGCCTTCGTCCGTCTCGATCTCAATGATCGTGCGCACGAAACGTCCCCAATGCGCGCCAACCGCATGCCGCAAAGTCGCTTCGAGCGGAACGGTGATGGTGGTGGCCCTGATATCGACGATTTTCATCTAGCGCTTCCCCCTCCTCTATTTCGGCAATACGACGGCAGCAGACGCGAGCAGCCCGCCGTCGATTTTGTAGTCCCCGCCCGTAATGAATCCAGCCTTGTCTCCGCACAGGAACGCGATCAGCTCGGCTACTTCCTCCATCGTGCCGACGCGCCCGATCGGATGCATCCGCCCCCAAGATTCGATCACGGCATCCTGCGTCTGATCGCCCTTGAACAGATCGGCGGCCCAGCGCAGCATCGGCGTATCGATCGACCCCGGGCAAACGCTGTTGACCCGGATCCCCTCGGGGGCGTGGTCGAGCGCCATGGCCCGGGTGAGCGAATTGATCGCGCCTTTCGAAGTGACGTAAGCGGCCGACCCTGCCAAAGCGACGTAAGCCTGCACGGAGGAGACATTCACGATGGCGCCTCCTCCGCGCTTGCGCATTTCCGGTATCGCGTACTTGGAAGTCAAATACATGCCCTTGACGTTAATGCCAAGCACTTCGTCCCACACGTCTTCCTCGGTATCGACAACGGTTCCGTATCGTTGGACGCCCGCGCTGTTCACCAGAATATCGACACCGCCGAAAGCATCTACCGTATTCCGAACGACGGATTGTATCTGTACCCGATTGGATACGTCCGCCTCGATCCCGATTACGCTGTCGTTCCCCGTTTCCCGGCGAATCTGCTCGGCCGCAGCTTGAGCGGCTCCCCTCGCTACGACTACGACCGACGCCCCGCCTTGAGCGAATCTGAGCGCGGCTCCGAACCCGATCCCTTTGGAGCCTCCCGTGACGATCGCGACTTTCCCTTGGAAATCCATCGGCTACGCCTCCTTATACGAGTTCGTTGCTTAATCGTCCGAGCTTATCTACTTCCACCGTCACCGTATCACCCGGCTTCAACCAATCTTTCTGATCGTCAGGATAACCGAACATGACGCCCTCCGGCGTTCCCGTCAAGATCAAGTCGCCCGGTTCCAACGAGATATGGCGGGAAATATAGCTGACGATCTCGTCGACGTAGAAGATCATATCCTTCGTATTCGAGTTCTGGCGCAGCTCCCCGTTCACGTAACAACGGATGCCTAGCTCGTTCGGATTGCCGGTCTCGTCGGCCGTAACGAGATAAGGGCCGGTCGGGCAGAAGCCGTCCAAGCTTTTGCCGAGCAGCCATTGGCTCGTGCGATTTTGCAAGTCTCGGGCGGACAAGTCGTTAATGCAGCAATACCCGAAAACGTAGTCGAGCGCCTCTTCGCGAGCGACGTCTTTCGCTCTCTTCCCGATGACGATGCCCAGCTCCGCTTCATAGTCGACTTGCGAGGTCACATCCGGCAGCTTTACCTTATGCCCATGTCCCGTCAAGGCGTTCGAAAATTTATTGAATAATACGGGGGTGGAGGGAACCGGCAGCCCCGCTTCCTTCGCATGATTGCGGTAGTTCAGTCCGACGCAGATCACTTTGCGATCCGGCGGAACGCATGGCGCATATTCGAGCCGTTCCTCGTTCAGCAACTCGCCGCCGGTCGGTTCCAATCCGGCCAATCCGTCAAGCCCGCGATTCAGAATATCCTGCAGCGAAGCATCCACCAATCGGATCCCGTCATCTAGCTTGATGCCGACGCGGGATTTCCCGTCTTTGTTTACGACAAGCAGCTTCATTTATTCCCCTCATCTCCCGATCGTCTGAATTGTCCGCGTCATCATGCCATCTTGCCGTCATGCCATCTTGCCAAACGTACAGCCCCCGTCGATATAGAGAGGCGATCCCATCATGAATTTCGACTCGTCGGATGCGAGGAACAGCGCGGCGTTCGCCACGTCCTCCGGTCTGCCGAGGTCGCCCGTCAGCTGGCGTCTGCGGATCGTGTTCAATCCCTCTTCCGCATCGGCATACGACTCCTTCAAATATTTCTCCACGAACGGCGTCAGAATCGTTCCTGGCAGCAGCGCGTTGACCCTAATGTTGTGCGAGGCGTAATCGACCTGCATGCACTTGGTCAACGTCAACACCGCTCCCTTGGTCGCGGCATAAACCGCCCGCTTCATGAGCCCGATCTCGGCGATCGCCGAGGACATATTGATGATGTTGCCGGACCCGCGCTCGATCATGTGCGGAACGACGTATTTGCAAGGCAGGAAGACGCCTTTCATATTGACGTTCACGACGCGGTCCCACAGCTCCTCGGACAGCTCGTGAATCGCCCCGATTCCGGAAATGCCGGCGTTGTTGAACAAAATGTCGATAGCTCCGTAGGTTTGAAGCGCCCGCTCGACCATCTGCTCTACGTCGCTTGCTTTCGTCACGTCCGCTTGCAAGAACGTTGCTTCTCCGCCCTGCTCCCGAATCAAACGGACCGTCTCTTCTCCGTCGGCTGCCTTCAGATCGTTCACGATCACCTGAGCCCCTTCCGAGGCGAAGCGCAGCGCCGTTACCCGGCCGATCCCGGAGCCTGCTCCGGTAATAAGCGCGGTTTTATGAAGCAATCTCATCGTTTGTTCCTCCATCCCCAATTTGATTAGCGTCTTAGCGCCGCTCGGCCGATGTAAGCGCCGCCAAGCTGTTCTCCGATGCGCAATAGTTGATTGTACTTCGATAATCTCGACGAACGCGCCAGAGAACCGATCTTGATCTGCCCTCCCGCAAGGCCGACCGCCAAATCGGCTAACGTCGCATCTTCCGTTTCGCCGGAACGGGCGGAGATGACCGTGCTGAATCCTGCCGATTTGGCGAGATTGACGGCCTCGACCGTCTCCGTCAGCGTGCCGATCTGGTTCATCTTAACGAGCACCGAATTGGCAGCCTTCCCATCAATGCCTTTGCGAATGCGATCCGGGTTGGTCGTAAACAGATCGTCGCCGACCAATTGCAGCTTGCCGCCAAGTCGGAGCGTGAGTTCCCGCCAGCCATTCCAATCGTCCTCCGCTAAGCCATCTTCGATGGACACGATCGGGTATAGGCCGCACCAGCGTTCAAGCACATCGATCATATCGCCCGCATGCAACGTTCGGCCTTCGGATTGCAGCTCGTACGTGTCTTTGCCCGGATCATAAAAATGACTCGATGCGATATCCAGCGCGATCGCCATATCTTCGCCCGGACGCAGCCCTGCGCGCTCAATGGCGGATACGAGCAGTTCGAGCGCCTCTTCGTTGGATTGAAGCGACGGGCCGAATCCTCCCTCGTCAGCGAGAAGCCATCCCACGTAGCCGCGTTCATTGATGATCTCTTGCGTTTTCCAATAGACCGACGATAGCATCTCCAGCGCTCGCGGGTACGTATCCGCACCGACCGGAACAGCCAGGAAATCTTGCACGTCGAGCTTCTTCCCCGCGTGAAGCCCTCCGCTAATGATGTTTACCATCGGAAGCGGAATATTCAGCGAAGCCCCGCCAGTCAAATAACGATTCGCCAAATAGCGGTACAGCGGCTTCTCCTCGGCGTTCGCCGCCGCGCGAGCGACGGCGAACGATATGCCGAGAATGGCGTTCGCGCCCAATCTCGATTTATTGGAGGTTCCGTCAAGGGAGATCATCATGCGATCGATAAGCTCCTGATCGAACGCGTTCTGTCCGACGATCGCTTCGGCGAGCTCCGAATTGACATGCGCGACCGCCTTGCTTACGCCTTTGCCCCGATACCGGTTCATGTCCCCGTCTCGGAGCTCCCAAGCCTCGAACCGTCCGGTCGATGCGCCGGAAGGCACCATCATTCGTCCGGTATGGCCGCTCGACAGTTCCACGTCTACTTCTACCGTCGGATTGCCTCTGGAATCCAAAATTTCGCGTCCTTGAACGCGCGCGATCGTACTCATCGGGTCGTCGTCATCCTTTCATTGCCTCTCTTAAATTCGCTACAGCCTCGTCGGCAGGATGCCGAATCCAATCCATGGCCGTCCGTCTGACAAGCTCCTTCAGCTTCTGTTCCTTGACATAGCCGACCGTAGATTTGCCGTCGATTCTGGAGAGGAGCAACGCTCCCGTATGTCCGATCAAGCGGGCATCCGTTTCTTGGTTGAAGTCGTAGGCCTCCAGAAATCGTTCCATTAATCGTAGCGCATCGGCCTGCTTCCCCAGCACCCAGCCTTTAAGCAGAAGATGGGCAAGCAGAAACGCGAGATCGAATACCGGATTTCCCCAATGCGCAACCTCGTAATCGAGCAGAATAACTCGCTGATTATCGTCGACCAGCATATTTTTCGGCGAGAAATCGCCATGGACCAAACAATTTCGGTTCTCTTCGAGATCGCCGATCAGCGCTTCCAGCTCCGGTCCCAACTCTTGATATTTGCCGATGAGATGCCTGTGGAAGGGATCGATCCTGAGTTCGCGAAAATAAGTCATGTCGCCGAACGCCTCTTGCTGCGCTTGGCCGGCGAGCCGTCTGCTGTTCTCGTGCATCGCGCGGAGCAACAGTCCGGCGTTGCGCGCGACGTCCGGTTGAAATTCGCCTTCCATCAATCGTTTCTTCCAAGACGTGGCCTCTTCCGGCGCGCATGTCATCATAAACACATGGTTGATCGCATCGGAATGCACGACCCGCGGCACGCTTCCATCCGGCATCATCGGTTCCAGGAACCGCATCGCTTGCTGCTCCCGCTCGATCCGCCCGACGTCCGCGAACCAGTCTTCCGCCACGTCCAGCTTGCCGAGCGCTTGCTTAAGCACCCATTTCTCTCCGCCGGCCGTTACTTTCCATACCAAGCCGGAAACCCCTCCGCTAAAACGTTGAACGGACACCCTATTCGATTGAACAAGCTCGCCAATTCTTGCGACGTATTGTTCCACTTGCTTTTCGGCGAGAAACTCCATTGCGCGCACCCCCTTCCTCCTCATGGAAAATTATCGAACCGTATATAACCCGTCGACTTGCAAAATTCTTCCGTCTTGAACGGCTTCGCTTAAATGCCCGTGTACCATGGCGAGCCCGCGGAATTCGAAAATGCGGCCCATCCGCTCGCATACCGCCCTCCAGATCGGTTCCAGCGAAAGCGGTTCGGCAGCTTCCGACAAAATTTGATGAATCGTCCAATCGACCTGATCGATCATATGATGAACCCCAAGCAGATGTTTGTTCAGCCCTTCCGAATCCGTCGGTTCGAAATGAGCCGTTAGCACTTGGTTGAATCGATGCTTGCGATTGAGCTCGCCAAGTTTCTTGACCGTGGCGCGGTATTGCTTCGGGCTGAAATGCCCGGGAAACAAATCTCCTTCATAGAGTGTGATGGCATCTCCCAAGATGAGCGTATTCGTGCTGTGTTCGATGAACCCGATCTCGTACATCATGTGCCCCGATAACGCAAGCGTAGTCAGCTGCGTTTCGCCGTCCAATCGGACCGTCATGCCTTCCGTTACCGAGAGATCGACTTTCGATCCGCCGTCCATCAGTCCGAGAATGTCCCTTTTGGTTTCATCCGAATGAGGCAGAATTTCCGGGAACGGCAGGCAGAACTGCTCGTAATGATATTCCATGTCTTCGATCCAGCGTTCGGAGCCGACGGGCGCCGCAACGAGAAGACCGTACTTTTCTTTCAGTTGCCTGTTGCTTCCGATATGGTCCGCGTGCGGATGGGTATTGAAGAGAAAACGAATGTCGGACGATTTGGATTGTTCCACGACGCCGACGATATCGCCGAACATAGTCGCTACGCCCGAATCGATCAATACGGAAAAGTCTTTTCCTTTGACGAGGAAGGTGTGCAGCGGCGTCGTGTCGGAAAGCATCGTCTTGGCCGCGAATACCTTTTCATTGATTTTCATTCGTATCCATCCTTTCTCCTTGTTCTGACATGTAACATGTTATATTTGTTGAAATGAAGTTGCGCGCGCATCCTTTCCTTATTTCTGAGATTGATTCAGCACCTCTTTCCCTTTCTCGATATGATTGGCGACCAGCGACACGGCAAGCGCCTCATCCCTCTTCTCGAACGCCTCGACGATTTCAAGATGTTGATAGTGACTCGATTCTACCTTTTCGGAAGCTCTGTCGAAGAAGGCACGTTCCGTGACCCGGTGTGCGTTAAGGCCTTTATACAACTCCAATATGACTTGGTTCCGGCCCATCTTCACGATCTGAATATGAAACTGGATGTCCAATTCATTGTAGTTCATCGAATCGAACGGCTTCGCCTCGTAAAATTTGTCCATTTCATGGATCAGTTGCCGAAGCGCGCGAAAATCTTCCTGCGTCCCTTGCGCCGCCCCGATCTTCGCCGACCGCGTCTCGAAGAGGAGCCGCGCGTCGAACACTTCCATGATCCGGTCGATGTCGATTTCCGCCACATACGTTCCTTTGCGCGGCTTGATGACGATCAGGCCTTCCAGTTGCAGACGGTTGAACGCTTCCTTGACCGGCGTTCTGCTGACGTTGAATTGTTCCGCCAGCTCGAAAATGTCCAGCTTCTGGCCCGGTGCCAGCGTACGCTTGAAAATGGCGTTCTTCAGTTCTTTGTACACCCGATCCGTCGTCAGCATATTCTCGATTTGGGCGAACTTGATCATCTGAATCGATCCCTCGTTTTTGTTTGTAACATGTTACACTTCATATATCCCATCTTAGATTGGCGGAATTGTTCTGTCAATGGGGGCTGCGTTCAATAACAAGAAACGGACAACTTGCAAAATCCGCGTATTACCCGACAGTGTCGATCGTCAGGCATACGGCTCTTTCGCAGCCGCGGTTTATTCATGACGGTTCCGCACGCGCACCCCCGCTTAGATCTTTCCAAGTGCTACGCGTGAAGGAGGCGCCAGACTCGACTTGGGTCGGGCGCAAGGTCCGACCTCTTGCGGGTGCCGAACCCGCCGTCCGACGATGATGCCCGCCCTCCCAACTTATTACAATGAGAAGAGAGTGACGTGCCGGAGACATGGTGCGGAAATATGCCGTAATTAGATCGAAATATTATATATCTAGATCATATTGAGAAGGTGAATGACGGTGCAGCATCCATTCAAGATCCTCATCCTTACCGCCGGTTACGGAAACGGACACATCCAGGTATCCGAGACCCTCAAGCAATCTTTCTATCGGCAGGGCATCGACAACGTCAAGATTATCGACCTGTTCCAGGAAGCGCATCCCGGTCTGAATCGAATCTCGCGGTATCTGTATTCGCGCAGCTCCGCCTTCTCGAACTATGGCTTTAACTACTACGGCTGGAGTTATGATCGGACGAAAAATATGGATCGGCGCGGCGCATGGGCCAGAGGGTTCAAGTTTCTGGGGATGAGGCGGCTGGTTCGAATCATCGAGGAAGAGCAGCCGCAAGCCGTGTTGAGCACGTTCCCCTTCGGCGGCGTCTCCGATCAGCTCTCCAAGATGGAAGCCGACATTCCGCTGTTCACGGTCGTAACGGACTTCAGCCTGCACAACCGTTGGCTCCTCACCGACGCGGACCAATACTATGTAGCAACCGAAGAATTGAAGCGCGATATGGTCGATCGCGGCGTGCAGCCGGGCAAGATTACCGTCAGCGGCATCCCGGTACGGGAGCTCTTCTATGAATCTCGCGCGAAGCCAAGCGCGCGCGCAGCCTCGCGATCGATCCTCGTTATCGCGGGCGCCCACGGCGCTTTGCCGGACATCAAGCCCCTGGTCCGAAGCCTGCTGACGATTCCCGGCGTCTACGTGGACGTGATCTGCGGGAAAAACGATCGGCTGAGACGGGAGCTTCAGCGCCGCTATGCGCATGAGCCTCGCATACGGCTGTTCGGCTATGTCGAATCGCTTCACGAAGCGATGCGCCAAGCCGCCTGCGTCGTCACCAAGGCCGGCGGCATCACCTTGTCCGAGCTCATCCTGATCGGCACCCCGATTCTGATCTTCAAGCCGTTCCCGGGACAGGAAAGGGAGAATGCCCGCTATCTGGAGAGCAAACAGGCCGCCTTGGTGTCCGCGAGCGTGAAGGAGATCGTCGCGCAAGTCCAAGAACTGTTCGACTCCGCCGCGCTCAGACAGACGCTATCCACGCGCCATGAGGCGTTCGCCGAGGGAAGGGCAGCCGATACGATCGTCCGGGATGTGCTCCGTACGATCGCCAGCCGGAAGATGAGCTCTTCTCCATCCACAAGCCACTATACGGGAGCGTTGTAAAGCATGGGATATCCAAGCGAAGCCAAGAGAATAGGCAAATCTACTTCCGTCGTCCAACTTACGTTCGCGCTGTTCCTGACGGAGCTCGTCCGAAGCGCGTTCTTGCTCTCCTTCCTGCCGGCCTATGCCGCGGAGCAGCAGATGACGATCGCGGCGGTCGGCGTCGCCATCTCGGTCCATTATTTGGCCGATACCGTCATCAAGCTCGTCGCCGGCTACGCGCTCGACCGGTTCCCGCTTCGTCTGATTCTGAACGTGTTCCTGTTGCTAGGACTGCTTGGTTTGTTCCTCTCCTACGGCATCATCGCTCCGTGGGCGATCATCGTTGGCGCCGCGCTGCTCGGCATCGGCATCTCCCCGATCTGGCTGCTCTGCCTCTCGCTCATTCGCGAGGATCAGCGTGGCTCGCAGATGGGTTCCGTCTACACGGTCTGGCTGGCGGCGCTCGGTCTTGGGCCGGTGGCCGTCAACTTCCTCATCGACCGCAGCTACGCCATGACCTTCTGGCTGCTCGCGGGGATCTGGATCGCCGGATGGGCGCTGGCCGCGGCCAAGCGCATACCGTTCGTCCAGGGCAGCCTGTCCGCTGCCGCCGTCCCGCTCAAGCAGCAGATGCGCGACCTGCGCCGGAAGCTGTCGCGCATGAAGCCGCTCGTGCCGGGCATGATCGTGCAGACGTTGGCGGCCGGACTGCTGGTGCCCGTGCTGCCGAGCTTTGCCTCCCGTTATCTGACGCTGGATTACTCCAGCTACTCTCTCGTCTTGATGGGCGGCGGCCTGATGACGGTCCTGCTGTTGATCCCGATGGGCCGCTTGGCCGACAAGCGGGGGCATCAAGGTCTCCTGATCGTCGGCTTCGCCGCGCTCGCGGTCTCTCTCGGCCTGCTCATCTATTCCCGCCAATTCTTCAGCACGTTCCTGCTGGCGGCCTGCTTGGGTACGGCATACGCGGCCGTGCTTCCGGCATGGAACGCCCTGATGTCCTACTTTGTCCCTGCCGATCAGAAAGCGACGGGCTGGGGCGTCTTGTCCGGCATCGAAGGCATCGGCGTCATCCTCGGACCGATCGCGGGCGGATGGATGGCGGAGCGGTTCGACGAGACGGTGACGGTCGCCGTCAGCGCGCTGCTGCTGCTCGCGATCGCCCTGTTCTACTGGATTCATCCCGTGCGTCGGTATGCGCCTGCTTATGGAGACGGACGCGACGAAGTCGAGGGCGGATCCATTCAACATCGCTAACCGATACGATTCCTCGGCCGGATTCCGAATGGCCGAGGGATCGTCGTTTCTCCGTAGGCAAAAAATCAATTCGTGCTTCCCAAAGTGGCAGATTGATCGATTTTACGGGATAAAGTGCCCTTCGTGATGGAATTTCCATCGCTCGACGCGGCGATCATGAGGTCGGCGGCTTCACGGCCCGGGCTCGCGCTCGCGAGATTGGCGCGCAGCCTGGCATACATCCCTGTTGACGATGCATAATTGCCCTTCAAGTCGAAACAAGATCCCGTGCCGGAGAACGCTCGCTCCCGGTATTGAGCGTACCGCCGCCGGACGATCCGAGCGCGTCCAAGGCCACTTGTCGGCTTTGGATAATAACTTAATGAGTAAGTTTATATTGCGAACGACACTCCGAAAGCTATCTCCCCATCCTTTTGCGCGGTGAATTCAAGTTTAGTATAATAATTTTAATAAATAAAGCAAATGGAGAACCGATCGTTGACCACCTTGAAACCGGTTTATTTGCAGAAAGTCAAGCAGCAAAACATGGCCGACATTTTGCAGAAGATATGGGAGCATGAATCGATCTCCCGCGTCGATCTGGTTAGTTGACCCGACTGACTTCGGGAACGATCACCAACCTCACCCAGGAGTTGCTCCAGACAGGGCTTATCCGCGAATCGGAAACGTCCTCCGGTTCCGTCGGCCGCAAAAGGGTCATGTTGAAGCTGCGCACGGACCGTTATATGATCATCGGTCTCGATATCGGACGGACCTCGTTCGAAGTGGTGCTGGCCGATCTTGCGGGGCGCATTATCAAATCGGTGGAAGGCAACACCGTCGGCATCGGCCAGCCCGAGAAAATTCTGGATTTGATCGCTCCGCATGTCCGCTCGATGGGCCGTTACGCCTCTTCCAGAGGAACGCCGGTCATCGGCCTCGGCGTCAGCATTCCCGGACCGATGGATCGCAAATCCGGACAGCTGCTGAGCCCGCCGAATTTTCCCGGATGGGAAAGCTACCCGATCACATCGACGCTCGAGAAAAAATTCGGACTTCGCGTCTTCGTCGAGGACGACGCCCGGGCGTCCGCCTTGGCCGAACGATGATACGGGCAAGGCCGCAGCGTGCGGGACCTTCTTTTTATTACAATGGGCATGGAAATCGGCGGCGGCGTCATTACAAGAGGAGAATTGGCAGAAGGCGCGAACGGGCTGTACGGCCAAGTCGGACATATTACGCTCGTGCCCGACGGACAATTGTGCGCTTGCGGCAATAGGGGCTGCTGGGAGACGGTCGGATCGATCCCCGGCATCTTGCGCCGTTGGTCGGCTGGGGATTCGATCGATGAATTTTTTCATGCCGTTCGCCAAGAAGATCCGAGCGCTTTGCAATGTCTCGAAGTTACGCTGCGCGATCTGGAATCCGCGTTAACGACCTTGTTCAATGCGTACGACCCCGAAATCATCGTGCTTGGCGGCAGGCTCTACCCTTATCTCGACATGTATATGGAAGAAATAAGAGCTCGCGTGAAAGAACGCATATATTTTTTCGTCCGAAATCGTTTGACCATTGAACCCGCAACGTTCGGTTCCTCCCAGAACGCCATCGGCGCGGTCGCCTTGGTATTCGAACGGCTGCTTACGGCCCCCCTGCAAATGTTAGCGACGGAAAGCGCGACCGGGGAGTGAAGAGACTGGCCGGCCCGCAAAAGACGTCCAAATGCTGAAAGAGGACGTGCTGGCGCTCAAGACGGATCTCCAAAAAGTCCGCAAGGAGCAGCAAGACTTCGTCAAAGATTGAACGGTATCCCGACACGTTAAGTGAGGAATGATGGATAACGCGTCATTCCTCATCGTTCCGGATAACCGCATACGAAAAGAACCACCGCATTAAGGGCTTGAGCAGCCCTGCGGCGGTTCTATGGCGGCGATCAATAGCTTGCGGCGATCGGCCCCGCAATGTTCGAATCGTTGCTCTCGGCCCCTGCATAATTAACGCCGGTGACCAAGTAGTAATAAGCATGGTTTATCAACGCATAATTGTCGGTGAACGACGTCCCGTTCGCCGTTCCGATCATAGTGAAGGGACCGCTTGCCGAAGTCGCTCTCATAACCACATAGCTATTGGCGTTCGAGGCGGTCCAGGTAAGATTGACAACCTGCGAACCGGTCGCGGAAGAACCGCTCAGCGAGGTCGGCGTTGCCGGGATCGAATTTGTGATCAGCACGTTCTGGAAGCTTGCGCTGTTGTTGAACGTGACGAGACCGAAATAGCCCGAGCTCCAGGTCGTATCCGTTGTCGTGATCACGAGACTTCCGTTCACGTATCCTCTTAAAGTGCTGCCGTTCGCAACGACCTTCAGCGTGACGTATTGGGCTGTCGGGTCCAACCCGGTGCTCGCCGCCGGCCCTACGGCCGTGCCTTGCCTGGAGAAGCCTACCGTCCCGTTCGCCTGTATGACGAACAGATAACCGCTGGTCCAGGGCGAATCGGCCGCATTCGTCTTGCGGAAAACAATGCCGGCCCAATTGTCCGGATTGCTGGAACCGTTAATCTTGACCACAGCCTGCGCCTGGAAATTGCCGTACGTCAATCCATTCAGCGTCGACATCGGCGGATTATTGGTCTTGCTCGTCTGGTTATAAACGCCGGTCGACGCGCTCCACGTTCCCGCGTTGGCCGTCCAGTTGGAAGAGCCGTTCGTGAAAAAGTCCCTATACGCATAATTGGCAGCCGTCGCCTCGTTCGACGTATTGACGACACTCCCCAGGCTGTCGACGGAAGCGACTCTGTAAATATACGAGGTTCCGTTCAGCGCGGTCGTATCCCGATACGAAGAGCCGGTCAGCGAACTCGCGATTGTCGTATACGCGTCGCCGCTGTTCATTTTCCGTTCGACCTTATACGTCGCCGCTTTGGCATCCATGTCCCAGTTCAACGTTATGCTTCCCTGGCCTCCTGCGGCGGTCAGGTTCGACAGGATATTCGGCAAATTCGTAATATTCAAATTCGCGTAAGAAACCGTGTTGTTGAAACAAATCAAGCTGATATACCCCGACGTGTGTAGCGTCGCACCGAATTTGCGAAAAAGTCGCACGATATTTGCGAAAACGCCCCGCGCCAATTATCGGCGAAGGGCGTTTTTTCGATCCATCTCACGAATCCACTCTCTAAGGTCCTCCAGGCTCGTCTCATCGGACGGAAGGCCCCCGTTGACATGGATGTTGCATCTAGTGAAGTCGATGTCTGTGCCCAAAATTCTAGGCACTGTTACATCGAGCGTGTTGGCTAATATTGAGAGTTGAATATCCGATGGTCGAGCCTCTCCATGTTCGAATCGTAGTACCTGTTCTCTAGTAAGCCCTGTCCGTTCAGCCAGTTGTTGAGCTGTTAAACTCTTCCGTATTCGAAGCCTGCTTATGTTTTCTCCAATCATGCTCTCACCTACCATTCATGATGTTCCCAGTGTCGGTTTGTTGATCCGGCAACTGCTATCGTGTGATGGGAATATTTAGGCTTGTTGCACCTGACGCACATGTACACCTTTTCACCATTAATGAATTGATAACGCCACTTTCCGCGCGCAAGACAACTGCAGGTATCTTTATCTGGACGCTTGATCATCTGTTAAAACTCAGTTCGGAGACACGCTTGCTCGCCGTATCAAAATGAGACAAATCAACTTCAAAACCCGTGAATTCACGGTTTAACGTTAGAGCTGCAACCGCCGCTGGTCCTGATCCCATGAATAAGTCGAGTACGCGCTCCCCTTCCTCAGAACTCTCTTGAATAGCTTTGCTCATAAGATCCAGCGGCTTCTCGGTGGGGTGCACAGTTTTATTCCCGGGAATACGGGGATAGCGCCATACATCTGTCGACGTCCGCGTTTTTACCCGGCGGTTTCGCGTCGCGTCTTTAACGGCAAAGATGATAAACTCATGCCGATACCGATACTGCCATCCCATGCCCATACGCTCTTTGTCCCAAACAATGCAGTTTTTAACGATGAATCCGACGCGCCGCATCCAGAGAACCATGTGTGGGTACATCCGCCAGTCGATGCACACATAGATGTGGCGACCAGGCTTGAGTACCCGATATGCTTGATGGAGCCACTGAAACGTAAATCTTTGATAGTCGCGATGGCTAAGTTGATCATTCGCGATGATAGAAAATCTCGGTTGTTTGGATTTCGTCTGTTTGGTGCCCCCGAACCCCAAGTTATATGGTGGGTCAGTGACAATTAGATCAACCGAATCATTTGCAATGTATTTCTTGCACCCTTCGACACAATCTTCGTTGTAGAGCATCTCAACCTCCTAAGTTATGGTTCTCACTTCACATCATAATAGGAACACATGTTCTTGTACAAGCTAAAAAAAATAACCTGGGTTGATCACCCAGGAGTCCGAATCATTTTGCTGCAGTCGGGTTATTGTTGCTGTTCGATACCGAGGTTACGTTTTAGCGCCTCCTGCAGCACTTGAGAAAAATTGATATTCTGCTTTTCGGCCTCGTCGTTTAGCCATTTCGGGATCGTGAGCGTCTTTTTGACAGCCTTTGACTCCATCGCGTCCCGGACAGTTGGCATATACACCTTAACCTCAACGGCAGCTTCGTCTTCATCCAGTACCTTTACGGTTTCGCTCAGGGGAGTCGGATCGGGAATTGGGTCTCCGTCCTTCTCAAGTCCGTAGATGAAGCCCTCCAGTGCCTCACGTGCAGCTGCGTGAGCTTCTTCATCAGTGTTCCCGAAGGTGAGGCATCCGGGCAAATCAGGAAATCTCACAGACACGCCATCATCCGCATAATGAAATGCGGCCCAATACCGATATACGTCTTTTTTGCCCATATATAGTTAACCTCCTTGGAGGAGAGAGGGCCTTTCAGCCCTCAACTCCTGCACTTTTTAGGATATTTAGAAGCGTCTTAATCGGAAAGTCTTTTTTCGGATGAGGGACTGTCACTTTGCCGGGCTTCGTCGGATGTTTGAAGTAATGATGATCGCCTCTAGCGTAATCGAAGTACCATCCGTCGTCTTCGATTAGTTTTATCAATTCCCGGGAGCTGTAAGCCTTCATCCTTGTCCTCCTCTCTGACTTTATTATAACACGTGTATATTATACGTGTCAATAAATAATACGTATAAATTAGACGTATTACCGTTCTTTACTGAAAGGGTTGCCCCGAAACTTTCCTCAGCTCATTCGCCAATCGATTAAATTCAAGCTTGTCTTCTTGAGTGCTTGCGGCGCCCCAAGCAGCGGAGAGAAACTTGATGATTTTGTTCGCATCTTCAGCAGTCATTGCCTCCTGTGCAATTTCAACTGTAGACCATGCGCCCTCGGAGCCGTTCCCTTCATTCTTATCAAGGCGAATCCCTTCAACATTTACATCATTTTTGTACTGATAAATTTCAGCTCGAGCGCTACGTTTTCCGCCACTCCATGCGTAGGTTTGCCAGAATTTCGACGCCACGCCGCGTTTTGCCATGGCTTCAACTACTGTGTATGAACCATAGACACCGATGGAATAACCAGGGATCTGGGCTGCTGCGGCTTTGAGGTAGGCTGCGATTGTATCAAAGTCATCCGCCTTGGCATCGTAATCAACAGCAAAATAAATGGCAGTTCCAAGGGGCTGTTTGATTGCCTGGGCTTCTTTATAGGCCGCAATGCCATCTTTGACCCCGGCTGCCGCGCCGCCTTCGGGGCGATTAGCACTTGTTTCGAAAACTGAGACAATTTGCAGACCTGCAGCGGAAATGGCTTCTGCTTCTTTGCGCGTGAGTCGCTTCCAGGAATAATCCGCTGGCACAAGGTAGCGAGCCGCAAACCGGTAATTGAGAGCATATAGTTTACCAGCCGTCGATGTAGTGAGGGGCTGGGCGCAATCAATTCCTTGCCGCACTTTCTTCATCTCCTTTCCTTCCGGGGGGATTGATCACCTTGTCGTGAACATGTCCGGCTGCTGCCGACACAACAAAGGCATTTGCGAATGACAATGCGTATAGCTTCCAGCTGGCAGGGTTCGCGCCAAGCGCCAATTGAGCGGCAACTAGAACAGCGAAAGCCACAAGGACCGCAAAAACATCTGTGGGCAAGTTGATAAAACGATCAAGTGTCGTTTTGAGGTATTGCACGATAAAGAAAGTCAGCAGGGAAGCCCCGCCAATGGTGTATAACACTTCCCATGTAAAGAAATTGTCCACGTTTTCCTCCTAAGAGGCCCCGCTGAAGCGGAGCCCGATTGTTTTACACTTCCAGCGGCTTGCCGTCCGTGTCCAGCTCCAGCGCGGCCAGATATTCCCGGACCTTCGGCTGTTGGTTGGCCGGTACTCGGTCGAACGTGTAAGCACCCTTGATAATCAATGTAGCGTAAACGACTGCCATGTCTCCCCACCCCCTCCCCATGTGGTATAAAAGCGAAAGCCACCCTATGAACCGCCTAAGCATCGGCGTTTAGGATGGCTTGCACTTCTTCGCGCTTGTTTTCCGGCACGTCTTCGATAGTCTTGATGCCTCGTCGGATTAGGTTGGCGTATACTTGAGCCATATTAGCTAACACCCCCTTTCAGGGCGTCTACTTCGGCACGTAACGTTTGGATCGTCTCTTGTTGCTGCAGGAATAGGTCGTAAACCTCAGTAAGCCCCAGCATGGTATCAACGGCTTCTTGTTCCCGTTGTGCGTTGTCTGCTACAGCTGTTTCGTACGCTTCGGCAACGGCCAACATGGTTTGTACGCTCTCGCCCTCCAGCTCCGTAATCCGCTGCTCTGGGGACTTCTTAATCGGCGGCAAGTTCGCATTTTCCTCGTCGAGTTCCGCCTGTGTTTTCTCGCGGATTCTCTCGCCGTCGAACTTCCACTTCCATGCTTCATGGGTGAATCTTTGCCACTCTGCCTCTGTGATTGGTTTAGCGGTTTCCGGAATTGTATCGCCGTGAAGCTCGTCGAGGTAGAATCCGGAGACATTCCCCGAAGCATCAAAGTTAACGTAATACTGACTCATTTACTCACGCCTCCTTATTTCCCGATTGCAAACCAGAAGTAACCTTTAATTGGTGAAAAATATGAGTGTGCTAAAAAGCTAGACGTTGTCAAATTTTCAACACCTATTTGATTCTCGTAACCATGAGGCGTACAAATAACTGTACAAACATAGTTAGGAAATGTCATTGGGAACCACACGGTTGTATTGCGATAGTCTGTAGTGCTTGGGTCGGCCAGTCCCCATTGGAAGATCAAACCATTAGGTAGTTTTTGATAGCCATTCCGGTTATGAACTCCTGGAGCAGTTTCGCTAGACCATGTGTCTGTTCCGCTCGCAGTTTTTCTCCACGATCCCCATGTTGTACCGTTTGCGCTACGGAAGTACATACTGCCCGAATTAAAGTACTCGATTGCAATTTGTGCTGCGTGGCCATCGTTCGACGCGTGGCGCATGTGGATGACGTGGTACCATGAACCCGGAAGCCCTATACCTGGCCCTTCGCTAGTCGTATACATTCCACTGTCCAAGGTAGCCGCATTATTGAGGGTGGACGCCGGCACACCTCCGCCGTACTTCGCAAACGAGGCGGCATGTAGCCCGTCCACCATGTCCGCGTTGAGGTTTGCACTAACGACCGAATTAGCTAGTGGTATGCCGCCGCCAGTATTCCTTACGTGATACCCGTCTACCATGTCCGCGTTCAGGTTGGGAACAACCGTCGTTGACAGCACAATAAACGGCGCGGTGCCCGTCTCCATTGCCGCAATGAAACGCTGGGCCGTTATGTCACCCAACGAGTCACGCCCGGCCACGGTGCTGGCCGCCGCCGTTGTGGACACATGCCACCCGTCCACCATATCCGCGTTCAGGTTGGTTACTACCGTTTGGGACGCTACCGTTAGCGGTGCTGTCCCTGTTGGTATTTGTGATACAAGGACTTGCCCCGCCAAATTTCCAGTAGGCCCTCTTTTCGCAATCGTGTTTGCGTTCGGGTTTATGTCTGCAGGGGAGCCGCCCAACTTATCCGCGTCGATGCCAGATCCAAATAATGATTTGGGTAATTGCCCCGATGCGTCCAGGCCGGCGTAACCGTTTGGCTTTCCTTTATTGACGCTGTCCTCTCTCGTGAGAATCGCCGCCTCCACAAGCGCGGCAAGCGCATTAAAATCGCGAGGCACGTCAGCAGTCATGCTGTCATCGAGGAGCGGAAACTTAAATTTCGGTGTTTCAGCCATTATGCAAGACCTCCATTGTAGACCTCTCCGTATTTTTTGGACTTTGCCTGCCCATACGTCTTATTTTTGAGTTGACTGTAGAGGTAATAACGGAATACGAAATTGACGTCCAGGTGCGCGGGCAGAACGTCGCGAATGGCCTGCTGGATGTCCGCCAGGTTTGGCGGAACGCCATACGCACTGATGAAAGTGATCGTAACCAGGTATTCCGGAAAGTCCTCCGCTACAAGCAATTCACTGTTCGCATAGGCTTCAGCTACGCGCTTAATCAACGCAACCGTCACGGTGCCCGTGCCGCGCATTTTCGAAAGGACGACGGATCTACGCTGATCGATGGGCTTCGAAACGTCAGTCGAGATCCCGAATTCCTGCTCCCATATGTCTAATCCCCACGTGGCGGATGCGACAAAGTACTGAGAGAGCGTCTCATCAAGCGCCTTTCTCAGCTCGTCCAGTTCTGCACCCTGGCTATCGATAATCGCAGACATGATCCGAGATGTCCGGAAGAAGCCCGGCAAGTACGTCATCATGTCATTGCCTCGGATACTCAGCAGTTCTACATCAGGTCGCATTCATCGTCACCGCCCCGATCACCGCGACTTGACCCGGCATCATCTCCACGTTGACAGTCCCGCCATTGACGACCAAATCCGTATAATCGACAACCGGCGGGATATCCAGCAGGATAGCAGATATACGTGTCCACCGCACAAGCGTATCCTTAAAGGCCAACCCCTGCAGATAGGCGACGGTTCCGGCAACGAAGAGATCCCGCACCTCGGACAGACTAAATCCGACGGCAAGCGTAACCTTGACCGAGACGTTAATCGGTACCTCAGTAGCAGCAGCCACCGTCACGTTGGCACCAATCGGCGCTTTCCCTTCGCCGGTTCCGGCGGCCGGCGCGATATACTTTTGCACGGCAGCCACCAGCGCCGCGTTCGGCGACCGCTTCGCAGAGTCGAGGAGGGTGACCTTCACAGTGCCCGGCCCGTTCCAGAGAGGCAGGATTTGAACCCCGCCGACGCCCGGCACTTCAAGCGCCCACAGGATGTAATCCGCTTTGTTCCCGCTTGTTCCCGGGCTGCGTACGCGGATCAAAAATCGCTCTAGAAGAGATGCATCCGACTCCACGTCGGTACCGCCCGACGTGGCCGCCGCATTGCTGACCGTGCTGATCCCAGTCATCGGCGTGATCATCAGCGATATCGCACTGGCAGCGACATTCCCACGGGCACCCGGCTCAACCGCTTTGACTTCGACGGTCGCGGTCCCGTCCTCCGCGATGGATACGGTCTTGGTCGTCTCGTACTCAATAGAGGCTGAGCTGGTGACCGGATCAGCGAGCGTTGCCACCCGCGTTCCGATTGGCACGGCCGTGCCCGCGACGCCGCTAAACTGCACAGTGCCGATGGCCGCGACCGCCGGCCGCCGCGTCACCCCATGTTCCTCACAGCGCAGGTCCAGATATGGGCCGAACGCTGTTGAAGCAAATGCTCGCTGCAGCACTTGCTGCGCCCATAGAGATGCGGTAAACAGCTCGAAGGATGCCGGCGAGAGAGAGTCCCAAATAAAAGATCCCTCCGACTTGTCTACATCGGAGGGAACGCGGGAGAGCATGCGGCTCAAAATGTCTTCTTCATTTTGCTCGCTTAGGTATTCAGGCAATTTTGCCATTACGTCGTCACCACGCTCCCTGTTAATGTAGATCCATCGCCCCGAACGTTGGAGATGCTGCAGTTGAAGAAGCAACTGTCATCTTCCCAGTTAAAGGTGAAGCTATCAACGCTTGCCGTCCTGGGATCTTCCAGCAACGTTTCGGTCGTGATTCGAATAATCTCACTTTCGATGGCCGGGCGAGACAGGCCGTGCCCGATCAAGTCTTCGAATTCCTGTCCGTGAGAGTGAGAGTAGACCAGGTATTTGTATCGCTCCGTCCGAATCGCTTTCTTACACCATTCCAGCCAGGCTTCCGACTCCTGGGCCGGAGCAACCTCGCCAGTCGGTGTCATCAAGAAATCGCCGGTATCATAGTCGAACCGCCATGATCGGCCGAATGGGACTTCGTTGGCGGCCGACTGTTCGGCATCTTCCACCTTGGCCTCTTCTTCCGGGAATAGGTTAGCCACCCGCATCCACCACCCTACAAATCACGATCACATCACGTCCACCGTTAACGGGTACGGCCAGTACACGGTCACCGGGCTGCATACCTGCCTTCCAGTTCATCCGCACTTCACGAATGGTCGTCTCGTTGAATTCAAACTTTGTCCAGCTCGAAGTCGTCGTCGTGCTTAGTATATTGCCATCGGCATCAACCGGCTGTTTCATCTTGCCGACCAGGGAGAACGGAGGGAGTTGGACATCGACCAGCCAGTCCGCGACGAGATAATCCTTCAGCTCGTGCTTGAATGAATCAAGCAGTAAGCCCGTTGAAGTAATGGTGCCAAGCTCGGCCGGTACACCCGAGACGGCCTGCTGGGCGATTGAGCCGAAGCGCTCCTCCATCGCTCTAACGATCTGTTTAAACGGTGACTCGATAGTAATCCCTCCTTACCTTGCTCTCAGCTGCAAGCTGCAAGTCCATGTGACCCGGCTGACCCAAGTCCCGTTTGACGCTGGTAACGAATAACAGCATCTCCCCGAGCTTAACCTTGTCCCCGGCCCGAATCAGGTTGTTGTCGGGGCCGGAGACTGTAAAGGTTTCCTGGATGCCGCCGAGTTCTTTTTTTCCGGCTGTTTGCGCATCGGCTGCCGATTTGATTTTGTCATTTTGTATCACTTTCTGAATAGTCCCGAGCTTGCTTGTCTCTCCCTTAATGACGGCAAGAACAGGGGAGGGAAGTTCGGGCATCTTGGCCTTTTTGCCGGTTCCGGTTCCAGATACGGTCGCGCCGTACTTGCGGCCGATCTCTTCCATGGTCATCTTGCTGGTATCGACTTCGGCCGGGGCAGTCTTTGCTTTCGGCGCTTGGGTGCCCAACACCTTCACCTGCGTCACGGCCCCTTCCAGCGTGCGGCGCTGCCCGATCTCCTGCAAAATGTCGAGATCCCACACCGTCTTGTTGCTACCCAGCTGGAGCAGATCAACACCTGTCGGCGTCATACGCGGGCGGAACATGCCACCGCCCTTGTCCGCCGTCTCTTTCAGATCCTCCTGGATCATGGCCCAGATGGACTTCGTTCGCTTGACGTCACGAGCAAGGGGGATCTTGGTGTCCACTATGTTCCCGAGCGGTATCTGCCAGTCCTTTGCGTAGCTCTTCAGCCGCTGAGCTGCCGTCTGCCCGGCGGTCATGAGGCGCTCATCGTCTGACTTCGCCAGATAGATCATCTTGTCATAGGCGATCAGCTGAAGGTGCTTGCTGTTGGCGCTGGTGCTTTCGCATTCCCAGATCACGCCGGAAAGGATTGTGACGATATCCGTGCCATCGGTGGGCGTACCCTTGATCTCAATGGATTGGCCTGGAGCCAGCTGCGGCAGGTCAGGCGTTACGAGCAGCTTAATCGTCGCGCGATAGGCGACCTCGTCGAGCGCCTCTTCGAGCGATAAGCTCTCGACCAAGTCGTCTAGCTGATATTTGCCGGCCAGCATCACCTGATAACTCATGGGATCACCAGTTTCTGACCGGGTTTGATCTTGTTCGGATCAGAACCGATGGTCGCCTTGTTCTTCTCGTAAATGGCGCTCCACTTCGAGCTGCTACCAAGCAGTCGCTTGGCGATGGAAGACAGATTGTCACCCGTGACGACCGTATACGTCTTCGGCACCGGCTTCGTGTCCGACCGCACAGCAGTCGTAGCTTTGCTCGCGGACGCGGGCTTGGTTGCCGTCGCGGTGCGGACTTGCATAGGCCGCCAGGTTCGGAACGTCACTTCGAAGTAGATGTCCCCAGGCTCGCCGCCCTTCAGGCTCGTGTTGTGCGCGGAGAGGAGGACAAGCGCATTAATCACCTTGACGTCGCCGGAAGCGATGATGAGGCGAAGAGGCTTCTTTGCCACCATGCAGGTCGTCAGGTAATCCATAGCCGTCTTAGGGTCTTTGACCGGGTAGTAACGGCAATAGCTCTCGTCGTATTCCGCAGGAAAAAAAGAAGAGAAGGTGATTTCCTTCACCTTCTCCGCTTGTGGGACGTCGATCTCGCCCAACGATATGATATTGACGGTTTCGTACTGCTTCTCGCGCCGGATGGTCACCTCTTCCGGATTGACCGGAAAGGTGAACTGCCCGCCGGCGGAATCGCGTAAGAGGAAGTCCATCAGGCACCTCACTAGATAGAGTAGATTGCAAAGAGAAGATAAACATCGATTGCAATAACTACTGCAGACGATGTAAATTTCTTTTTATCGTTCTCCTTAACTGCCCAGATAACATCCTTTGCCATCCAAATGAATACAAGGATCAGGAGAAAGAAGAAGACCTGGAATGCCCATACATGTTCATTTAAAAACGCGACGACCATTGGGGACCTCCGCACGAAACTTTGATGATAGACTCATTCGCCACGAAATGGCAAATTCCTCTATTTATTTTCGTATGCGCGCCGGATCACTTCGGCGAAATTGGTTCCGATGTCGTGCATGATGGTCTCATAATCAAGCTCGGCCGCCGGCATGTTGATCTGGACAGCTCCAGCTGGGACGTGAACCATAAGGCTCGTTTTGTTTTCTTGGGTGATTTCCTTTCCGGATAAATAGGCAGCGGCATTGTTAACTTGTTGTTGGCTATAGTTAGCCGAAGGCTCCGGGACTCGGGTGATCGGTGCCCCGCTGTTTACTCCAAATCGTTGCCACTCTGGTAATTTACCCCATTCAAGCATAGTCGGATTGTCCTGATACATCGACTTAAAGTCCGCCTTTTTATTGAGATCCTGCTGGATAAGATTTTGACTTATTAATGATCCAGCAATCAAAGGGACTGTTTCTGGGCCGATGAACATTCGGACGAGATTTCCGGCTAGTGGTATACCCTTTGGAAAAGTCTGAGGCAAGGGGACCCCAGGTCTAGGCGGCGTAACATAACGCGGATTCCAACCAGGACTGTAGGGACTCTTTGGAAATGCTGCAGCTCCTGCGGTAGCCCCTGCGGCTGCTCCGGCTCCTCTTGTAACAACGGATTCGGCAACGGTTGCTGCGCCTGCTCGCGTCGCTGCTTCAGCCGCAACCTTCGCCCCTGCTGCAGCAGTTCCAGTTGCTACTCCTTTTCCAAACAAACCTTTGATTAACTTGATCGGCTTTAGGACTTTTCCCAGAAGGATAGACCCAAGTGTAATTGTAAATGCGTCGACGAGACCAGCGTTAATCAAATTACCCTTAGTTGGATTTTTGATTGCCTGCATATTAACATCCGCGAGCGCATTTGAAGCTTTGGACGCTATCTTCCCAGCATCGAACGCCTCAAGAAAGGCATCAAGAAACGCTTTGCCGGCCACCTTGCCCGCCTGCAGGAAAGGCGACTCATCTGCCGAACTGTCGCCAGCAGCCACGCCGAGCGCCCCCATGATCAGGCCGCCAAGCGTCCCGCCAATCGCATCGCCCATCTTGGCCGCGATGTTGTTGACCTTGGCTTGTCCGCCAGCTGCCCACCACTCCGCGAAAGGATCAGAGATCAGCTTATCCCAAGCGATTCTCATTTTGCCGAAAAAGTCAGCGTTTTGGAAGGTGGGGTCGTCGAATAGAGATATCAGCTTCTCAAACTTCCGACCCACCCAATCCGCTGCCTGTCCACCGCTCTTGGCGAGAACGTCGCCCCAATGCTTGATCTTGGCCTCGTTGTTATCGATCCAGTCGGATAGTTTCTGGAATCTGGGTTGGATCGCAGTACGAATGCCATCACCCCAACGCATCAGGATCTTGGAGTTGAACGTGTCCTTGATGTTGCTAAGGAGACCGAACAAGGACTTGGACTGCTTGTCCATCATGTTCGGGAATCGTTGGTTCATACCGTCAATCAGCGCTTCGATTGCCTGAGTCGCCGGGATGAGTCCCTTCTCGGCGAGCTTCATCGTTTGGGCTGTGCTGATCCCCATTCGTTTCGCGAGGATGTCCCAGGCCGGGATACCTGCCTCAGTGAGCTGCAGCATCTCATCGGCACTGACTTTGGCTTTCGCCTTCATCTGGCCGAGTGCGAGCGTGATACGACCAATCCCCTCGCTGCCAAGTCCGAGGCCAGATGCGGCATTCCCGATCCCGGTCATCATGGGGATAATCTTTTCGGCCGTAAAGCCGAAGGCCAGCAGCCGCTTGGATGAATCCCGCAGCTCGGGGAATTCAAACGGCGTGTGGTTCGCGAAGTCCTGAAGGTCATCCAGTAATCGCCTGGCCTTGGTCGCTGAGCCGAGCATCGTCTCGAATGCGATTCTCGCTTGTTCCATTTGACCGGACAAGTTGGTGGGTGCTACAACCCCGCCGGCGATTCCGCCCGCCATCCCGAGCATGCCGGGAAGCGAGAAGAGCGTCGACTTGATGCTCCCAATTGTCCCGGTAATGAGATCCTTCGCGCGGATTGTCACGTGCCACGTGCGACGGGTGAGGCCGGTCAGCAGCGTTCCGGCGGCGCGAACTTTGCTGGATACCTGATCATTGAGCTTGGCAGCAGGCGACGCCTTGACTTTGTCCAAGGTAGACAGGGATGACGTGGCTCGCCGGACCGGTTCCGTCACGCGGTCATTCAATCGCACAGCAGGCGAAGCCGAGACCTTTCTTAGCGCGGCCGAACGCTTCTCGATCTGGGCCATGAACTTGTCCATGGCCTGAAGCTCGGCCGTCGTCTCCTCGTAGCCCTTAGTCCCGATGACTAGGTCAACGCGGTATAATTCATCATCTTTGGCCGTATTGTCTCACTCCCTTCAAGGCCGGCCCCCTTCCGGTTTATGGTTCAGCGCCTCCATTTCTACTTCCATGGAGGCCATTAAAAAGAGCTGCTCTCCGCGAGGCAGCTCCCAAAATGCACCGGGTCGCAGGTGATGCCGCACCCACATCAAGTGCAGCATGCTCGCCATACGCCCGGTCTTGATTAGTTTTTTACGTCTTCCAGCTCCGTATTGAAGCCGGAGAGATCCAAGACCACTTCACCCAGCGCAGACAGCTCGCCGGCTAGCAATACACGCTTGATGACTTCCTCGGCGTTGCTCGCGCTGCCGAACTTGGCCCGCAGCTTCGGGTCTCCCCAATTCGGCGACACGGTTGCTGTCGCGATCAGCGAGACGTTGAAGGCCTCGTCATCGAGCCGTTCAATCGTCTGGCCTTTGCGCTCTTTGCGCTCCGTCGCGCGTTCCCGGATGTTGAACACTTCTTTGCCGGTCAATCCGCGCAGCTTCACCGGGATGCCGAGACGCGCCAGTTGCACCGCTCTTTCTGGCACCGAGTCAGCTTCAAGCAGTTTCTGCAGCACTTGCTCTTCCGTCATCATTTCGTTGTTACTCATGTTCTAGTCCCCCTTAGGAAATTTCGATTTTGTCGTGGAGGGTGAACCCCTCAAACGTAAATTGCGTTTCGTCGGTCACTTCTTCACCGGCCGTCCAGTTGGCGAGCTGAACCTTGTCGACCATGCAATTCTCCAGCTCGATGCGCTCGAAGCCATACGCTTCCGGATCGTCTAACCTGCTGATGATGTTAAACTTTTTGAATCCTTGCTCGATCATGGCGCTGCTGATCTTGTAGCCGCTCATCGTGCCGGTGCCTTTTTTGATGCCCATCTTAAAGGCGGACCAAGTCATGCCGGAGAGCTTTAGCTCACGTTTTTCGACTTCGACATTTGCTTCCAGGTGGTTGATGTTCGTCTGCCAAACACCTCCAATAAAGGCCTGTCCGAAGGTGCCTAGAATCGCTTTGGTTGGATCTAGCATGGGATCGCTCCTTATTGCACGATGAACGTGCCGAGAATTTGTTCCATGACGTCAGTAAGCCGCGCCGTCCACTTCAGGAACACCTGATCCGGCAGGGCAGCACCGGTCGGGGCCGTGCTATGGTAGGCCGGGTCAAGCATCACGTCATATCCCGTGGCTTCGATGACCCCACCTTGGGCGAGCGTCAGCATGTAGGCCTTCATGGCTGAGATGAGCGCGAGACGGCCTTCCGCCGTGTTGTTGACCTTGCCCAGATAGTTGTCTTCGGCTGCCTGCAGGAGATCCGTATTGATGGCGTCCATAACGCTGATCGCGCGGATTTTCTTGAAGCTGGTATTCTGGCCTGCCCGGAGCGTTACCAGCGAATTGATGCCCTTCAGCACTTTCACTTGGCGGCCGTCATGGATGTGCAGGAAGACACCGCCCTTGGTGGCTTGCTCCTGCTCGGATCTCGACCAGCGCCGGGTAATGTCGGAGAACGGGGATGGGGCATACGTCGTGGAGGACGAGAGAGGCGTTCCCGCCGCCAAACCGGCCACATAGGCCGATGTCTGAGCCGAGCTGTAGGAAACGCCAGCCAGCACGCCCCCTGTGCCCACATTGATGATGCCTTCATGATTGAAGCTGGCGCTGCGGGCCGTCGCTTTGCTGACGGCGTCACTGGCCTTGTCATCCGCCTCCGATCCACCCAGCACCGCTTGAATCAACTTGCCTTCGTTCCGCACTCGCGCTACCCAAGCGACCACGCTTGCTTGCAGGGCAGGATCGGAGATCCCGTCGAGCGCCAACACGTTGAACTGCTGCGTCTCGAAGGCCGACAACGCCGCTGTATAGTCTGCGTTGACAATACCGGAGATGCCAGACGCGCCGGCGCTCAGTATGGCGCCCGCCTGGTTGGCGAGCGTACCGTTACCGTCCGCAAGCTTGATAGCCGTAATCCACTGGTTAGCCGCGTCGCCGTTGATGGCGTCGACCGCCGCCTGTACTGTGCCGCTCGCGAAAGTAAATGTCCGCAGCAGGGTCGTATCCTCATAGAGCTTGATGTCTTTCTTCGTCGAATCGACCAGATTGGGCTGTACGACCAGGCGGAATGCATTCGCTCTGGCACCCGGATGCAGCGCTTCGATGCGCAGCGCATCAACCGGCGTCGCAGTCGTGTCCTGCAGAACCTTGAACGCCTTCGCAGCGGAGCTGTCCGCGATCCGATAGGCCAGTACCTTCTTGGCCCCGCCCAGTAAGGCCAGGCGTAACGTCGTATAGGCCGTCGCGCCGCTCGACTCGTCATCCGTAAAGCGATTCGCGATATCGACTTCGCTCACGATCTCGACAAAGGACTTCACGGGACCCCAGTGAGCCTTGACCGGCACCACTACAACCCCTCGGGCACCGGGGCCGATAGCAGCAAGAGCTGCCGCTTTGAAATTCAAAAAGAAACCGGGGAGGATCGGCATATCTGTCGGGCTCCACGTACCTCCAGCCATTTACTTCACCTTCCTCTCTTGAAATTGCTTAACTGCCAGCCGGACCTCGTCAATGGTGTACTCGTCCTGCTGGCGGCCGTGCAGAGCGCCGATCAGGATCTCGCTCCGGACGTCGAAGAGCTGCTCGCTATGGGCCAGCAGTTCGGCGCGCGGGTAAGCGGGCGCTTGTTCTTGCGGTTCGGTTTTTGCCACGGTTGCACCTCACTCCAATTTTCCAGTGGAATAGATTTGCGCCATCAGCGGAGCGAAGTCCGCCGGGCGTGCGACTTTCCGTTTCAGGGTGACGCTGAGCTGGCCGCCGGTCAGCGCATCGGCCTTGTGGTCCGCTGCCGGATTGATAACCTGCAGGTATCGCCTGTCCGCCAGATCCAGCGGGATCTTGACGGACGTCTGCAGCTTCCAAGGCAGCAGCACTAATGCTGCATTCGTCTCCGTCTGGGACGTGCCAAGGACATGACCGACAAAACGCATGCGGACTTCAATGGCCGCAGCGGCGACTTCGCCGGTTTCCATGCCGGCAATGCGCCAGAGGACGGAAGGACGGGTGTAGCCCGGCGGCCACAGTCCCCGGTAGACGGTCCAGTCAGCGCCGAGCTGCTGCTCCGTCCAAACAGCCAGCGCCTCCAGCCAAGGATCGTCGACGGCAAGCTCCGGCAGGCCGACCGGCTGAATCGCATAGACTGCGAACCGCAGCCCCCGCGTAATCGCGTTCCATTCCGTGTCTACCTCGTCCGCACCGTTTGATCCGATATACGAGCAGGTGAACACTTCACTCGTATCCGGATCGGCCAGCAGCTGCTCGTCCAGCGCGGACTGGATCTGCTTCGCCAGCTTGTCGACCTCGGCAAAGCTCGTCCGGTCCACGACCGGCCAGATCTCGATGATGCGCCGGAAGCCCGCCCAGTCGCTTTCTTCGCTGTCCTCGCCCTGGGTGATGACAAGGTACGGCTTAACCGAATCCGCATCTGCAGCGTGCGGCTCGTAGACATCCGTGATGCCCGGTACGGCCGTCAGCAGCCGCTGCCGTATGCCATTTCTCATTTACCATCGCTCCAAATCTTGCGCAGATCGGCCCGCAGTCCCTTCAGGTTCCTTTCCATGGTAGGTCGGATGATGGGGCGGGCCTTCGTTCCCGGATGGTTGACTTTCTTCACGATCAGCGGTTTTCCGTTCGCGCGGGTCGCGCCCCAGAACAGCCCTCGCTTGGTCTTGGCTCGGATGACATGCGGTGCGCTGCCTGTCTCCAACCATTGGCCGTAGCGCATGCTATGTGCCAGATATAAGACGATGACGTCGCGGCGCTTTTCCACGCCACCATGAATGCCCTGCCTGGCGTGGCCGGTGCGATCCCGCCAGCTCGCCTTTTGCTTGGCCTCTGACTCCATGCGCTTTGCCCAATGTTGTCCGAGGGCCAACGTAGCCGCTTGCCGGCGTTCAATCTTCTGCTGGAATTGATCCGCCAAGCCCATCAGGTCACCTTCTCCAGCTTGACTTGATAACCGCATATCTCGCCCTGCAACATGATCGGCACAACGTCCGAGACTTCAAAACTTCCGACCCCGGCTGCTTCGAACCGGTCCGTCACATCAGTCCCGGCCCGGATGTCCGCAGACGCATCGGCCAATAGCGAAAATGTGGCGCTCACGTTTTTGGTTCCGACTGTGGACGATTTTTCGTTGGCTCCTGCGGAGCTAGCCATGTAGATGCGAACGGTAAAGGGGCCATGGCTCGACTTTTCGTCACGGTACCCGCCACCGGCGCGGACCTTGCTCGTGCGTTCGAGCAGGATCTCCACCGGGTTCTGGGCAATGTTCCAGCGGACGTGCCGCTCACGCATCGCGGGCGTAATCGTAGGGATCATAGGATATTCGGCGGCGTCAACCGCATCATGAGACTGCCGGTCGACGAGGACTTCCCAGCCGTTTCGTCGAACGTGTCGGCCATCTTCAGCGCTGCTTCAAGCGCAGACGAGAGCGACGTATACTGGTACTTTTCATCGCCGACCGAATAGGACGCCATCTCGCCGAGTCGTTTCTGCAGCTTCGCCGCTTTCCTGCGCCATCCCTCTGCAGCAGCTGCATGTAAATTGCTGGCCGCCGTAAGCAAGGAGACTAGCCGGGCATCGGTGAACGCCGTATCCTTTTCGCTGCCGCCATCCGGGATCTCTTCGTCCAACAGCTCTCGCAGCTCCACAATGGATTCAGGGGTTGCGATCATATTGCCCTCCAATCAGCACGAAGGCCGGCGAACTGCCGGCCTTTGCTTGTAGGTATTGATTAGGAGAAGGAGATCTCTTGAATGTTCTCTCCGATTGCCGCGAACACGCCGCGGAATCCGTAGCCGACAACCTGTCTCTCGACCAGGCGGGAGAGATCGCCTTGATTGGTCTCAATCTCCAAGTCGCGCTTGATCAGTTCCTTGAAGCCGCGCTTCGGGCGGATGAGATACGCTTTGCCCGGCGTAACGCCAGGGTAGCTGTATTCCTTTTTGCCGACCGTGATCTGGTATCCGTCATAGTACACGATGGTCGTGATACCTGGAATCGGCGGGTAGACCGTACCATCATGCGTAAAGCCCTTCAACGCTTGTTCGATGTCCTGACGGTCCGACGTTGCGGCGAGCAGCAGCGTACCCGGTCGCTTCGCAGTCGCGGCAGCCTTCACGGCAGCCGAAAGAGTGCGATAGAACGTCACCCAGCGCTCGTCGCCGGCTTCACCTGGTACGACAGCCGTCTTGTTCTCCGGTTTGTAGGTGGCGGTAATAATCGCGCCGAGGTGCAGATGGTTGAGCAGTGCATTCCAGCCTTCGCCCATGCCTTTGTTGAGCGTCTCAACGTCGTAAGTCTGATTGTACTCAAACATTTCCTTCGTATATTCGAAACCGCCGGTGTAGGTCTTGATCTTGGCTATCGGACCTTGCTCAGCCATAAGCGTGCTGAACTTGACCTCGCCGGCTTCGATGTGCTCCGCGAAGATGCAAGCTCCAGTCAGCGCCCATTTGGCTTCCAGCAATTTGGGCAGGTTCGGGTCGCTAATCTCGTCGTAGATTTCTTTGTACAGCAACGGCACTTGCTCCCGGCCGAGTTCGACGTCCAGGACGACCTTCTCACTGAAGGCTTTCTGATCGGCGATGCTGCCGAACGTCATCAGCTCGCCGAGCGGTTTTTCAAACCAGCGGACATCCATCTCGCCGTTGACGATTTGCTTCGTGACGGCATGCGATTTTCCGTTCATTTTGTAGCTGACAGGTTGCTGGATCGTGCCAGTGCGCCGGGCGGCGCGGAGGCCGTCCATCGTGATTACTTTCATTCTTGATTTCCTCCCGTGGCTATCCGCTAGACGCGGATGCTTAGATTTGCGGACCGAGCAAGAAGTCGATGACGTTGCTGGCGGACTTGCCATTCGTGACAATACCGACCAGGCGATTCGTGGACGCCGTTTCCGTCAGCTTGTTCGTGGCGGCATCCCAGTAGCACTTGGTGCCCTTGGCGAAGGCTTGGGCTACCGTGATCTGATCCGTGGCATATTCGACCTGATCGATCTGCAGGGGGATGACGACCGTCTCGCCGGCCTCCGTCTTGACGTTGATCGGTACGAGCCCGAAAAACCCGTCCAGCATGGCGAAGTCGCCAGCCTTCAGCGAGGTATTCTGCGGCACCGTCACGTCAACCGCCTTGCCGTCGCTGATCTTGTTCATGCCGACGGCGAACTTCGTTGAAGATACAGGATTCATCTTTGGTTGATCCTCCTTGGCGTCTTAGATCGACGCGGTTCGTTTGGTTGCGGCCGTGCCGCCTGCGCCATCGCCCGTAAGGGTGTGGTCGAGATGCAGTTTGCTGATCATTTCCTTGACGTTCGGCGTTGCGAGCAACGCATCCAGCTCGCCGGTGATTTGCTCCTGCGTCGCATCTTCCTTGGGATGCAACATTTTGGCGATGAGCTGTTGCGCCATCTCGCCGGCGACCTTGCTCTTGACGGCGTTGTTGACCAGCGCGTTCGGATCGGTCTTGCCGGCATCGGCCTGCGCCTTCGCAGCCTCCGTCACGGCAGCCAGGACATCGCCATCATCGGCAATCCCGAGCGCGGTGCGGATGCTGGCGATCAGCTCCGCGTCCTGCTTGGCCTTGGCCGATCCTTCCGGATCAAGTTCGGCCATGATATCGGTCACGGAAACCGTGCCGCCCGATACAAGGGCGAGCAGCTGCGCGATCAGTTCTTTCCAGTTCACTTGGGTTCCTCCTTGGTCTTCGTCTTCTTCTAATACGTCCATCTCGCCAGTGGCAACGATCCTCGTCGGCATACCGGACCGGTCGAGAGGGGTCCAATCGATGGACAGCGGTCGGTAATCGACCACATCGGTCTCCCCGGCGACGGTTGCCAACTTGGGCATGCCGAAGATGCTGACCTGTTTAATCCTGCGTGCCCGAATCCAGCGTTTGAGATCCGACGCAGCTGCGTCAATGACTCCGCGAAAGTAGGCGTTTGCGCCGTCCATCTTAGCCCCGACCCAGTGCGTCACGGGCGCTTCGAATGCACTCGACACATCCTCCGGTTTTTGATGGCCGAGGAATCCGGAAAGCGTATCGCGGTTCACGTGATCTACGATTGCCTTCAAACTTTCTGGCTTGTAGTTCCAACCTCGTGTCGACTTGCCGGCCGGTACCTCGACCACCACTTCCAGAGGATCGGCATCACCGGCTTTGATGGCCTCGACGTCGACCCCGGGTGCCGGCGGAATGTCTTCCGGCCGGATCGTGGAGCTGGTCATCCCCGGCAGCCGCGACCAGGTCATTTTTTTGCCCATTTCATCACCTCGTGCCTCTAAATTTCGATGTGCGCGACACCGTTCGGCAAATTGCGCCCGTTAACGCCGTTATAACGCGTGATAACGCGGGTAAACGTCGCTCGTCCTACAATCGGGCGACAATTCCCGTAGCGGCTCAGAATCGATTCTAGGCGGTCGTCCGCTTGTAAACGTCCTGATACCAGCTTTCGAGGTTCGGCTGGCTGTTCGGATCATCCACCCAGGCGAGCAGATCCTGCACAAATGCGTCGCCTTCCAGATGCTTTTCGACCAGGAAGGACATCGTATTCGGGTGCGCCGGATAGGGTGGCGGATCGCTCAGCGGATAGACCCCCAGTCCAAGACCGACATCGTGTGTGGCCAGCTCGTCACAAATGTCTCGCACCTTATGAGAGGGAGACAAGCAGAACTGGATGCCGATGGCACTGGGCGATGCCTGTGCCGCTCGAATTGTGCCCAGACCGAAGGCTGCCGTCGCTTCCGTCCGGGCAACCCGTAACGCCTGGTAGCTGAGATCTTCCGGGATGCCTTCGGTGCGCTCCATGAGTCCTTTCATATACTTGACCGGGATGTTCGCTTCCGGCCTCACATATTGCTCCAGCATCCGAGCTGTCTGGACGGCATCCTGCCCGGTCGCGACCGCGTCCTGGACGATGGTTGTCATCACCTTGACGTTCTGCTCGGACATGTTCCAGATCCTCTTGGAGAGCTTCAGGCCATGGCTTGTGCGTTCCCACATGGCCCGCACGGCATCTTCATTGATCCGTACGAAGACATCATCGATGCCTTGCTTCGTGATGAGGGGCGTCTTGATTTTGCCTGTCAGCAGGTTGAGCGTGATCGTCTTGCTCGTCTGCGTACCGATCTCGACCGCCTTCTTGATCTGACCGTCCACGGCATCGGCATATTCCGATTGCAGCTGGTTGGCGAGATCCTTCAGTTGCTGCTCGATCTTGGTCATCAGGCGGCCGGAGATCGGTGCGTTCCCGCCGCCTTCCATCGTTTTGGAGAGCGAGCTGGCCGCGCGGATCAGCACGTTCCGGATCTCGGTATCTTGCTTCAGGCGTAGGATGATAAATTCCCGGCGAGCAGCAATCGCCAGTTGGGCATACTCGCCAGCAGCCTTCTTAATTGCCTCAAGGTCATCACTCATTTCGTCTCACCTTGCCGGCTCCGGGTAGAGCGAATCGAACAGGATCTGATTGCGCGTAGCGAGCGCGAAATCAAGCAGGGCATGATGGATGATCAGGTCTGCCTCGTCCGCCATCTGCTCTTCCGCTGTGCGGAGATCCCCGGTAGCGACCCAGTAGCTGCGTTTGATGGCGGGTACATGGACAAGGTAAGGGGTGGCAGTAAAGCCGGATGGGTCCACTTCGATAACCCGAGCTTCAGCGCCTAGCGGCAAGCCGAATTCGTACTGGTCCGAGACGATCAGGACAGACGATCCCGGAGAGTAGCGCAAAGAGAACATCTATGCCACCTCGTTTGTTCGATTCAGGAATTCAATCCCGGCCGCGCCGTCCGCCAGTCGCTCCGAAACGATTCTGTTCTGGATGATTCGTCTCAGCTCCGTGTCGGCCGTTTGGTCATCCGCATCATAATCCTTCATGGTAGGGATGTACGCCTTCAGGAACTCGGCGGCCGAGTCCTTCGACAACATCTCGCCCCGGACGGCCGTGTCCAAAGCTTCCGTCAGCGCCTTCAGCGTATCGGCAGCTTCTTTCTCGTCGCGCGGGTCAATCTCTTCCCATACCAGCTCGGTCGCGTACGTTTCGAACTGCTTCATTTCGGCGGCTGCCGTCATGGCGAGCACCATGCGGGCGAGTCGCTTCCAGTTGCTGGCGAAGCTGTCCCTTTTGCGGCTGACCGCACGAACAAAGACCGGCATTTGCTCGGAGACGCTCGCCTGGGCCGATGGCGTATGCACGCCCAGGACAAACTCCGGTGTTTCCGATGTTGCGACGATGCAGTAGTACAGCAGCTTGAGCAGTGCATCGGCAGCGCTGCCCATGGCCGACTGAGCTTCAATGAAAGCAGCGTCTTCGCCCTCGGTGAAAATGAGGAACTCCTTGCCTTCCAGCGAGATCGTCCCGCCTTTCTGCACAAACTCCAGCGGATTCGCGATCCCGAAGTTGTTGGCGAGGAAGGAAGAGACATCCTTCAGCGTCAGCTTCAGCCGAGGCGTTGAGTGGAGCTTGCTACCTTGGAGCGAGTCCATCATCACGTCATGATAGGCGCGAAGGAAGGGCTCGATAGGCTCCAGATCGCTCTGGCCATAGATCCGATGTTCGGCCGCTTCGTTGCGGAAATGCTCAATGGGAATGAAGCCCCAAGGATTTTGAATCTCTTGAAAGCTCTCATAGCCTGGAATCAAGTCGCCGCTTAGTTCGACCGTCCGCCGGTGTCGAGTGATGCGCTGATCGACGACCGTCTTCCGTTTCTCGCCACTGTCGTCCAACCATTCCACCGTCGAGCGGAGGACGTACTCGACCGGTTCGCGAGTCAGCGGATCTCGCAAAATGCTGATAACTTCTTCGTTCGGGATGATGGTGTATTTCAGCCGCGCACCCGATTCGGGATAGAGGACGTTGTCCGTCTCTTCCCGCGTGAGCCAAACAAAGCAGTCACCTTCCGAAAGCGCCTTGCCATGCGTCCGATTCATTCTGGAATGATTCTCCCCGAAGAAATCCTTCAGCACTTCATTGGCGTCTTCATCTTCGGATTCGAAGGCAGGAACGCCCATGAAGCCGGCTTTCGCATTGATGAGCGGCTTGCAAAAGCCGGCGGACAACTTATAGCTATCCTCGCTATTGTCATAGAGCGCCCGTGCCTTCGCGTAATCCACCCGGCTATTGTCCACAGTCAGGCCGCTGGACCCAAGATTGTACTTGCCTCCGATCCGACCGGTGATCATCTTCCAGGCGTTCGTGCGCAGCTTCGATATTTCACCGATAAAGGTCTTCAGCCAATTCGCGGCCAAATCTTCACCCCCCTAAAGACTCCCAGCAACTTACTATCCAGCTTGCCGACGCCCTTAGCCAGCGTTCGGCAGGCTTCCAGCGAGTCTGGGCCGTCGTCGTGGGAGTCGCCTTTTTCGGTATGATTTGTCATCTGTTCGATCAACAGCTTGTGCTGCCGGTTGAACTTCAGGTATTTGTTCTTGACGTCAGGCTGCAGTGTCGCGATCCGCATCTTCTTGTCCGCCTTGGGATTGACCTCGACAATCGGAAGGTACAAGCCCACCTCGGCGGAACGAGCCGCGAGCTGCTCCTTCAGGAACCATTGGAACTGGGTCGTCTCGCAGCCAAACTTGGTATAGCCCCGGCCATAGGTCAGACGCAGCCAGCGCTCCTTCTGGAGCACGTCCTCGATAATCACGTCCGGATGGCGGCGCTGGATATCGGCATCTAAGATAAACATGTAGCCAGTCTTCACTTGGACGGCCAGCGTTATGATCGAGCTGTAGTCGCTCTTTTTCGTCTTGCCCAGCGAGGGATCGACGAAGCCGATAAATATGAACCCCTCCGAAAAGTCGATCTGCAGCGGGTCATAGTAATCGAACCATTCCTCATTAAAGAGGCAGTCTTCCGGATTGATCGGGTCGTTCTGCTCCTCGGAGTTGAACGAGGCAATACCTTCCGATACACGCATGGCCATCAGGTCGTAATACGACAGCTTGTCTTCCCAGAGAACTTGGGTCCCATCCAGCATCGCTTCACGGTTTGTCTCAAAAAATGTGAGAGCGTCCTGCTCGCGGTTCTCGTTGTCGAGATCCGTGTAGATGGCTTCCCAAGCGTCCCACAAGTCCTGTCGATTCGACCAAGTAATGACGGCCTTGTATTTCTTGGCCTGATAGCCGGGATTCTTGAGCAGGTTCGTCAGCAGCGCGTCGTAGTGGAGCAACGTGCCAATGTAGACGACGTCCGTATAATCATCGCCGGCTTTCGAAACGGCCTTGAAAAACCAGTTCGACAGCTTCTTCCGCTGCTCTTTGGTCCGGACGTTCTCGTCGTTCTCGATATCGTCCAGGACGATGAGATCCGGCCGCCAGTTCCGGTGCTTCCGGCCCCGGACCTTCTTGCCCGAACCGATCGCCTCGACCTTGATGTCGGTACTAGTCAGCAGCACGTCGTTCCGCCACACCTTGCCCTGTAGATCGCCGAAGTCCTCCTTGATCCGTTCGTTCTCGTCGAATTCCTCGCGTATGTTTTCGAGGAAGCTTTCCGCCTGGTCGGACGAGTCGGAGAGAATCAGGATGTAATGCTTGTACTGATAGAGGATGGCATGGATGTCATCCTTGAACGTAAAGGATGTCGACTTGGCATGACCACGGGGCGCGGCAATCGCTCGCTTGACGCCCTTCATGCGGCTGATCCGCTTAACCGTTTCGGGTTCGAGCGGGACCAAGCCCTTCAACACGCCTTTTTGCCAGATCGCGTCAAGCTCACGATGGAACTCCGGGGCGGGCCGGCTGAAGTAGTGGGGGAAGTAGGCCTTCCCGAAATACTCCAAGTCATGCGCCCCAAGCATCCGGCGCAATCCGGCGGGGCCGGCAAAGGGCAGCTTGCCTTTATTTGCATAGACAGCCGAGAACTTGATCGCATGTTGCTCCCACAACGCAAGCTCCCAACTTTCGGTTTGTCGTGTTTCTTCTTGGCCGACGAGGCTCTGCAGCAGGGAGGAGCCGCTCGTCTTGCCTTTGGACGGCTTCACTGTCCATCACCTCCGGCTCGATTCGGAGACATCGTCTCCAGCGGATGCAGGTTCGCGGTTGTTCTCACTGATCGCTCCCCGGATCAACCGGATCGTCGCAACGCCGTACGGGTTCCCAGCCCGTCCCGATTGCTCGGCTAGCGGCCCCTGCATCCCTAATAAGGGGCGATATGGTGCGCTTGTCAGACGCACGGCTTGGCAGCCGTTATCAAGGAGCGTAGTGCGATATCCATCCGCACTCAGAGACCCAGGATGCAGGGAGGGGGAGGACCCACATCCCAGGCCTCTGGGTAGGATGGATAACCCTACCTCTTTCGTTCAATCAGCGACTTAATTGGCAGCGGCTAGCAAGTTCGCTTCCACTTGGCTGAGCTTCTCCAGCAGCCGATGATGCAGATCGGGATCGTTCTTCAGCTCTTCCTGGAGACCGGCCCGGACTTCGGCGACCGCCTTGGATACGCCTTTATCGAACTGGAACTTCAGCTTTTCACTCGCGATGGAGCTGCGCTGCAGCTGGGCAAGCGCCCGCATGACAGCTGTCAGGCTCTCGCCTTCCAGGCTGTTCTGTGCGGAGAGGAGCGTCTCCATGATGATCGACAGCGCCATCTTGTTTGCTGCCTCGCTGAGCGCCGTATCCGGGCCGTCTCCGTGCGAGTCGATAATGGCCTTGGCCTGCTCATTGACGATCTTCAATCGCTCCAGCCGGCCGAGGAAGTCCTTGCCGTATCGCTGCACGGCCATGTGACTGACCTCGATGCCGGTCTCCGGGGTCAGCTTATTGATCGCATCCGCAATGTCGCGATAGGGGATGCCGCTCGTCAGTTGCTTGTTGACCGCTTCGACGATCTCCTCCGGCAGCTGGAGGACTTTGCTGTGCTTGCGGCGGGACATTATCGGATCACCATGATGCCCGGTTCATCCGGGATGTTGCCGTCAAGCAGGTCGATGCCTTTGGCCGTCAGCGTCGCCATCGTCCGCTGCATGCCGAGTTCGTTGCCTTCCTCCGTCTTGACGTAGCCCTTTTCTTCGAGATAGTGGAGGTGACCGCGAATCTGCGGCAGAGCGGACTCAAGATGCGAATCGTTCAGCGTCAGACTGATCAGCCGGTCGCTCGCCGTTCCTGGATATTGCAGCTTTAGAATGGAAAGGATGAAGCCGCGAACTTCCTTGTTTGAGTTGTTCATTCCGATTTGCCCCCAGCCCCTGTAAGTTTCGAGACGAGCTGCAGCATGTCGCGCACGTCCCGGGTCAGCGTATCTACTTTATGTTCGACGCCAGCAATGGCGCGTGTCTGATCGTCTTTCAGTTCTTTCAGGTTGCGAGCTTGATCTTCCTTGAGCTCATGCAGGACTCGATTAAAATCTTCTTTCATCACATACTTCGCCGGCAGCTCTTCTTTCAGCTTGCTGAATTCCGATTTGATACCGTCCAAAGATTTGTCTTGCTGGGTTTCCTTTTGCTTGATCGACGAGTTCAGATCCTTGAGAAAATAGCTCACGACGCCAAGCATCGTCACAACCAGAAATGCAAGTACTCCGACAGGCAACGTATCCAGTTGAAATCCCCCTTTGAAAAATAAAAAAGCTATCAATGTGTGGTTACATTGATAGCTTATCGAATATGGCTCATATAGTCGGGTAAAGCAGTTGAGAAACATACTTTGGTGAAACACTCACAGGGGATCGTCGTCAAAGAGCTTCAGCTGGTTCTGGTCCAGATCCTCCTCCGGAGACTTACCCCGTACAATACTCCGCACCCAATTCTCCGTCAAGTTGAATTTTAATGCAAGCTCCTTCGTATTGTATCCGTCGTACTCTTTGCGAATCTGGCGATCTCGGGCGTTGCTCAGTACGCTGTCGTACTTTGGAAAGTACACCTGAGTCCCGCCAAAACGCAAGGCTATCTTCATTGTTTGATCCACACCAATCTCCAGCGCGATGTTGTTATACGGATCAGGTAGGTCTTCGGGTCTGATATCATTTACCCAATGTTCAACTATGCTCATACACATTCCTCCCCCGCAATGTTTTATGGCTGCGGCGGTGGTCGGCGTTCCGCGCGGCCCTGCATGTTCTTCAAGGCTTCGATGACCTTGCTCGCCTGTTGCTTGGTCAGCCAGATCGGCCGGTCCACGCCAACGACCTTGCGCAAGAAGCCCTGTAGCCTGGATGGATCGGTCGACCAACCCATGTCTTTCTCCAGCTTTTGAATCTTGCTGAGCTGGGCATCGCTTGCACGATTGCTGCGCTGCTCGGGTTTTGCTTCCCCGGCCAGTCGGGCCAGACGGTCGATAACTTGGATAGCCTGGTCCTTGGTCAAGGCCGAGATGCTTCTGCCTCCGCTGATCTGCTCGACCACTGAGTACAGGTCATCTTCATCTACCGCATGTTGCTTTTGCAGGCCGAATATTTTCCTTCGTTGTTCAGCTGTGATCATTATCTTAAATCCCTCCCAATCACCAACTTCAAAGCTGCCCGTCAATCTCTCGGACTTTAAATAGCGCTTCAGTTGCGACAAATGATTCCCGAGACAATTTTTCTAACGCTTCTTGCATGATCTTCAGCTTGAGTTCCATCGCGGCTTTCTTTCCTGCTTTGACACGGCAGCCTATGCAACATATGCGGTCGAATCTATCGAGGCTATATCCGTCCTCCCACACCAGCTCACCACAATATGGACACTCCCCAAAAATGCAGCCGCTTGCCACAAGTGTTCCTCCTGAAACAGTCCGACCCTCACGAATGAGGGTCTTCTGTTTGTTATGTGTCATTCGCGCTAGTTATCCACTCCATGTTGGTATTGCCAGATGCAATCCTCAATCGACATCATCCAGCGATACGATCCGCCTGTTGTTGTCAGATCGGCGTCGAAGAGGCGGTCGTAGTGGGGGCTAAATTCGATTGCTTGTTCAGCTATCATCATTCACGGATTCCTCCTCGGATGCTTTTTCGAGCGAGAGGATCAAGCGAAATTTCCCTTTATCTCCTGCTGTTTGGATAAACGTGCTGACACCGCTCAGTAAGTCCATCGCGCCGCGCGTCGACGTCGTGATGTCCATATCTAGTTGGACCTGTGCTCGGCCGGTTGGTAGGGAACGGAGGAGCGGCTGCGGCCGATTGGTCGACCGTTCCTTCGGCGTGATTCTCGTTGTCATTGAACCTCAATCCTTTCGACAGCAGGTTTCAAGAAGAATTTGTCCTTCGATGTCCGCTTCACTCCGATCCGTGCAAGGGCGGCGTCATCGTATTTGCTTAACTGATCCTTTTCGATGGCCTCCGTCACTTTGATGCAATCCGTCATTTTGTGCAGTTTCAACGCTTCCAGGACGGCCTTGACATTCCGATACGAGATACTAGTCGCCCGGCGGAAGCCGACCTCACCAAAGGTGAGACTTTTCGTCTTGCTCTCGCGGAATTCATCGATATGATGCTCCGTGAAGGCCTGGATGTCCTTCATTAATTTCTCTTTCTGGGCGAGCAGGGGCTTCGCTCGTAGCTCGGCATCCTTCTTGATCTCGTTCAGTTGATTGTTCATGGTCGACTCAATGTTCGTTACGTGTTGGTCGATCTCGATTAGGGAACGCATCCCCTCGTTCACTTCGTCCCAAGATTGGAAAACGGGTTGCTCTTTCGTTTTAGCCATTGATGCCATCCTCTCGATGTGGTAGTTAGTGTTTCGTTAGAACGGGGAGAGCGGGAATCTCGATGATTGGACTTGATCGCGCTGTACCGGCGTTCTGCTGAATTGATTCGAAAGATCGCCGCGTCGATCAGTGCCGGATCGGGCGGCGACTGGTCGAATTGTTGCCAGGCGAGGTTCAGCTCACGGTGGGCTGCGTTTAGCTCGTCCAAGCCGTTCACCTGCGGGACTTCGAAAAGATTGTAGGGCATGATGATGGTTCCCCCTTATAGATCCGGCCGGTTGAGACGGCGGCCGTCTTCACCGTCCATGTATTTGTGCATCATGAGCTGCTGGAGCCGGCTGCGGATTGCTTCGACCTTCGCGTCAAGGCCTAGCTTTTTGCTTGCCTTGCTGTAGATGTCATCTGGACTGTAATTACTGGTCGCGAAGGTTGGCAATCCATTTCCGTAACGAGCGTTGATAAGTTCGAAGATGATGTCGACAGTAAAATCTGTAGCGGCTTCTTGAGCAAACTCGTCGATCACCAGGACAGGAGTGCTGCTGTACGATTCAAGAACGGTATCCAGTGCTTCCTTGCGGGTGAGCATGCCCCGCAGATTACGGTAGACAGCGTCTGTGCGAATGAATAGGCATGGTATTCGCCGCTCCTCCAAACGATTGACCATCGCAAGCATCAGATGGGTTTTGGCGGTACCCGGCGGCCCAAAGATGTAAACGCCGCTCTTTGGCTGTCCCGGCTCAAAATTGTTCGCGAAATCATGAACGTAAGCGCAGAGCTTCTTGTGCCGGCGCGTCTGAGCGCTGGGAAAATTGCTAAACGTAAGTCCTTTGTCATTGGCCGCCTTTCCGGATAGTTGGAGGAGCTTCGACCAGCGCTGCTCCAGCAGGTATTCTTCCAAGCGTTCACACTTCTGCAGCCGGCTGCAGATGTGCCTGCCATGAGCGGCTTCGTCGTTCCCTTGCACATCTAAGACGACGATCATGCCTTCATGATCTACCGGCCGCTGACACTTGAGATAGCCTGTGCAGCTCGCGCACTGTTCCTTCTGGCGTATGCGCTCGTAGAGCTGCACACTCGCCCTGCGGATTTGGTCGTCTGTAACGTCGAGATCTGCCAGTTCCGGGAGCTGCTCGCGGTAGTACGCCGGAGTATACCGGTTTTGCACTTCCGCAACGCGGGCCATCAGACCAGTGTTCTGCTGGATGGCGTCCTTCATGCTGATCATGGCTTAGCCTCTTCCGCGTAACGGACATCAAGAACCCGACCCGTCTCGTCAAAGTGGAGCTTTTCGACCTTTCGTTCTCTAGGCTGTCGTTGCACCTGGCGATAGAGGCTTTCAAGAGAGACGGCCAACGTTCCGGCGTTCAGTTCATTGAGCGACAGGAGGACAAACGATCGATTAGGATCTGGTGGCTGTGCGACGAGGGTAGGCTGCGCTGCTGGTCGTTTTTTCGTCATACAAGTCACCTTTCATAGAGTCGTTTTTCCGAACAATGGATTTGATCAGATGGCCGTTACCGGTCTGAATCGCTTGATCGTCCAGCCTCCTGACTTGATAGCGGAAGGACGATGCGACTCTCACTTTGCTGATGACTTCCGCTTCTACCAATTTGCGGCCGTCGCGGATCGCGCTGCCAGGCAAGACGGACGGAACAAGTTTTTGAATCTTTACGATATCCCCGACGTCGGCAGATTCCCGCATGTGCAGAATATCCTTCACCATTTTGTTGACATCGCGTTTCAAGCTCGCATGCTGGCGTTGTGGCATTCTGGAAGCGTTCCGACAATAATCACGGAGTCGGATGGTGCGGAGTGCTGCGGCATATCTGCCGCCGTTGTCTGCCGTCTCCAAGGATAATGCTTCTACGCAGGCTAGCCGGTCTGTCCAACGGAAGCGTTTTGCAGGCGTCAGACTGTCAGGTTCCTCTGGTTCAAAAACAGCAGATCGATCTTCACGAACGAATTTTCCGCCTCCCGCATGAACGAACGTCTCCTCCGATTCGACATCGACGATTCTCCACTTGCGGTCCTTGTCGGTATACCAGAACGCGACGTAGCATACATGTTCGAACCCAACATAGCGTTCGGCGACAGTCTGGTCGAAGACGTCCTCGAAAGGATGATCGTCCCCATGGCCGGTTTTATGTTTCAGCCAAGCACCTGTGTCCATATCTTGGATGATGTATGGCATGTTCTCCCCCCCCAATCGGGTAATAATTGCCTGTCCCTCAAGACTCAGGCAGATCTTCCATAGCGCTGCGGTACCCGGTGGTAGATTCGATCCAGGCGAACACGTCCTTAGCAGTTGCACCGGAAGGCATAATGTTTTGGTAATCCTGAAGGCCACGCTCTACGTTGCTAAGGCGAAGATATTCTCGTGCGGCCGCAGCCGGCTCCGTTATGGCTAGCGCATATTCCGCTGTGGCACCGATGCAGTCAAATGGTTCGCCTTCGTGACCGGCCGTGAGCTGCCGCACTTCGTTGAGCGCATCCCAGTAGATATCCGCCCGACTCACACGAGGCCGCCCCGCTTGTCCGTCTTCCCAGTGACCATTGGCACGAAGGATGTCGACGATATCCTCTGCATAAGGCTCGTCCGTATTGATGACAAGATATCGATGATTCGGCCGCTTGCCGGACTCGATCCTGTAACGGGCAACAGATTCCATAACCAACGCGAGAGCACCTCGCTCCAGCTTCGTCAAGTGAGACAAATCGTCACGTTTGATCACTACATGAGAATCCCGAAGCTGAGCCATCAGTCGTTTATCCAATCCGTTCGGCCTCCTTTCGGAAGGTGAAGCCGTGCATCAACAGCTCCGAACGGTCTTCGGTCAGGGTTTGGAGAAACTCTGCGTCGGCACGCAGGTGATTGCCAGAGATTAGCTTGCCGAGCCGTGCTATATTCGCTTTGTTCACATCGACCCCGCGTTCCTTTAAGGCTGCGCGGACAACGTTGTCGTCGATCACGAGCTGGATATTCAATTTCATGTAGATCGCCTCCATCAATTAGTGGTTTTCCTCCTCGTAGGGAGGGAGAAGGGCTTTTTAAATTTCGAGTCCCGAGGGTTAGCTTCAAGGCTACCAAGTCTCTGACGCTCTTCAGATGTCATTTGCCGTGTGGTTACCTCGCTGACGCACGTCCCGCGCAGCTCGTTGGCTTGGTTCGGGATGGCGAGGTCCACCGGGCCTGGATAGTTGCGCATAGCGCCTCCTTAATGGGGTAAAGGCATGTAGCCAATAAATGCAACGCGGTGGATCTCAACAGCCTCATAATGGACCCGCGCGCGTTCAATGGCATGCGCCTCGTCACGGATGGCATCCATGATCAGATCCCATTTGTGGCCGCTCGGCCGCGTGAACGAAACGCGGTAAACGTGCAGGGGTTTGTCCCGATATAACCGCCGCAGCGTCGTTCCACGTCGTCGGGCGGCTTGGATGCGATCCTCCCACCGGAGAGGCTTTTTTCTCGCTGCGCCTCCTCCGAACGGATTCCCGCGCTGCTGGCTGACAGTCCTGCCGACGATCTCCATCACGGCGGCCCTCCCCGGCGTGAACACCGCCTTCGCCATTTGTTCCAGTTTCGCGCCTGACTTCGCTTTTTCCGGATGGCGAGACGCTGTACGTTCTCGCTGCGAAGGACGATGCCTGTATTGATAGGCGTCAGCGTAGTTGCAGGGTACACATTCGGCTGACTGGTTTGCGCCGGCTGGAAGCCGGCCAAGCGCAACAGTCGGTTGATGAATCGAATAAGAACGGCCATCTTTAATCACACCTCACGCATTCGCATTAAGATTGATCTGTCCAATATCAAGCACCATGTCTTCGGAAATCGGCTTGCCTTCCGTCATGTCGAGCAGCACGTCGAGGATCTCAACGCAGTTTCGCAAGCCGCCCTTCCGGGGGTTCATGGCGATCTGAATCATCAGCTGCCTAGCTGGGCGGGTCAGGTTGACGCGCTCCAAGAGCTGCTCGACCTCTTCGCGGCTGGGGCCGTTGAGGCGCTGATGGAAGGGGGCGCGGTCGGCCAGTCGCTTCAGCTCCGGACGCATATCGGCGAAGTCCAGGAACATCTCAGCCAGGGCCAGGTTCCCGATCAGGGCGACGCCGATGTTGCCGGCTTCGTCGTAAATGTCTCGGAGCGCCTCGTACTTGTCGACCGTCTTCAGCAAATCGGCTTCGTCAAAGATGAGGAAATGAGGGCTGCGTATCAGCTGTTTCACGATTCGGCGCGTCAGCTGGTTGGCGCTACCGGCATCCGGGAGGCCAAGGGCGTCGGCAAGCTCTTGCAGCAGGCTCTTCACGGTGTGGGTGGACTTGCAACGGATATAGATCGCGCTGCCCGGATTCGTGAGCATGTACTTCTTGAGCGTTTCGGTCTTACCTAGTCCGGGGTCGCCGGCGACGATACCGAACTTCTGCTTGGTCGCGGCCTTCTTCAGAACGTAACGCATCCGCTTGACGTCGGAGGTTTCCACGAAGGGCAGCTCGTCCGATCCGATAATGTAATCGATGGCCGGCTTAGCTTCGTCAACCTCGGAATCCTCTGTCCAGACACCGACGGCCTTGAGGTATTCTCTTACAGCAATTTTCAGGTCTTCAGTTTCCGTGTATTTATCGTTAATATAGAGTGAGATGGCGCTGCGAGACTTCCCAATCTGCTTAGCGGCATCTGCGATTTTGACGCCCTCTTTCCGGACTAGCATCTGGAGGAGGGTTTTTTCTTTGGATGCGACCTCTTCGGCCGGTGTGATTTGCAACAATGTCATGCTGGTTCCCCCTTCTGGTAGGCGATTAGCCTTCCGTACCTTCCCGCAGGATATAGTCTTCGAACACACTAGCTTTGTCCTGACGCTTCATCTTTGATTTCTTGGCCTCATCGTCACGCTGCCTAACGACTTGCTCGGTACCGAGCATCGGCCGCACGTTTCCGACTGCCGGCGTGTTCTTCGCCGTCGTAACTCTTGTTCCCGCCGCCTTGCGTTCGTTCGTGATGGACTCGACGCTCGCTCGCGTTTGGAGCAAGGTCTGCCGAATGAGCTTGCGCTGCTGGGATCGGCGTTTTTCCAGCTCTTTGATATCGTCTTTGCTTGCGTCAAAGGCGAGCAGTTCCTTGTTAGTAGCCGAGAACAGATACCTCCCGGTCTTCGGATGGAAGATAAGCAGCTCGCCGATCCGGTTCGGATCATAGCGGATAATGACCTTCTGACCGGCATAGGCAGGCAGTTCAGGATGCCAGTAATAGCGTTTCTTGCCTCTGGTGCCGAAACGTTCGATGCCGTTGGCCGTAACCGCTGCTTTATCGACATCCATGAGGCAAATATCAAGCGCACGCTCGTCCGCAAATCCGGGACGAATCTTCGGCACGCTGAAATGCTTCTGCAAGGGCGTCATACCTAAAGTGCGATGTTCGGTCATGTGGTACTCGTACAGGTAGGTCTCGACCCGCTCGGTCAACTCGTCGAGGTCCATCAGCTGGCCTTTTGCGAGGAGCGCCTTCTCATCGAAGCCTTCTGGCCGCGCCTTATTGTTCGCTCCGCACCAACCGGGCTGATAACGCGCGAATTGGTCGGTAAAGGTTCCAAAGAAACGCTCGACCTGCCCCTTCGCCCATGGATGATACGGCGTCGCAAATTGGACCTTGATGTCCAAGCTTGCGCAAATTCCCCGTGTCTCCCGCGAGAGTTCCCAGCCTTCATGCTCTCGGCCCTGTCTCATCTGGGCCTTGTAGTCCTCGCCGTTATCGATGTACAGCATGCCGGGGATACCGCCGATCTCCAGCACATCCTCCGCACCGTCTTCACCTTGGATACGCTTCGGCAACATGGCATTGCGGAGGGCGAGTGCGATGGTTCGACCATTTGCATTGATCGCGAGCGTCCATCCGACAACGACACGGCTTGTGACGTCGAACCATACGGTCATCCACGGTCGGACGGCCTTGCCTTGATAGGCGATGAACAAGTCGAGCTTGTGGTGGTCACCCATCCAAACCTGATTGACAAAGTCCGGTTCCTTCCGGCTCGCTTTTTCGGCGAATCGCTTCCAGTATGTTTCATCGCCTTCTCGGGCATAACAGCAGAGGTCAGGCTCAAACTGCTCCATGTCAGCAAGATACCGGAATACGCTAGCGCGGGAAGGTGGGCGATAACCCTTCGTCTCACAAATTTTCAAGGTTTCCCGGAAGATATGCGCCGGCTTCGGCTTTGTTCGCGCAAGGTACATGGCTCGGATGAGCTTCTCGACTTCCTCGTCGATCGATGAGCGCTGCGGCCCTTGCGTCAGTAACCGGTTCTTTCTCATAAGCCCCAACACCCCAAATTCCTGATAACGTTCTATGTCGCGGTAGAGGGTGGCTGCACTTCGTCCATAGCGGTTGGCTAAAGTATTAATCCAGTATGTCCGCTCGACCCCGTCTGGCGGGTTCATCGCTTCCTTAATAATGGAAAGTTTTGCTTCGGCTTCTTGCAGCATGGATTCAAACTTAGCTTCACCAACAGCATTCTTCAGTTCCGCCAGTGTGTAGTTGATGCCTGGCTGCAGATCATCCTGCTTTGCGGGTGTTTCGGGTTCGGGCGCTATCTCTTGGGCAGCTTCAGCATCACTCGTCCAAAACTTGCGCTGCAGCTCGACAGATAAGGTACTGACTGGGATAACGTAACCCCTGCGCCCTCTGCCTTCGGCAGTCTGCGTCTGTTGACCTTTAATCTCGCCCCTGTCAATCTTCATCCTGACATAGCGATCCGACACGCCCATAAGACTAGCTAGCTTAGAGACGGTCAGCACTGCTTGCATGCGGTTCCTCCTTCCTTAATAGCAGTTGATGAAGTCTTCAAGTTCTTGCAAGCTGTCAGCTTCCCATTCGGGGGAGCAAAGAGCGCGTGGCGATTCTCCGGGAAGATAGGCTGCATAGCGGTATGTGCCATCGGTGCTTTCGTAAATGCTCCAGCCTTTGTAAACTCTAACCCGTTTCATTTTGATTCACCTGCCGATAAGCGCTTCTGATATGACTCGCTATACTCCATGTATTGCTGCTCCAATGCTTTATAAAGCGCCGAGAGAAATCTCTTACGGCTTTCCAGTTGTTCAATTTCCAGCGATACTTGGCCGATTTCTTTCACGAGTGGCTCGGCCATCTCCGCGAGTCGGGTGAGCGCGTGTTTGTCGCTTTCCAACAATGCGGCATTGCGGGGGGATTTGATGCCTGGGCAATGCTCTTGCCAGATCTGGGTTGCGTTTGCCCAGGAGATGAATTCGGGGATAGTCTTATCCTTGTCTCCCAAGTGGATCGTCTCCTTTATGGCGTTTACTTGGCCTGCTTCTCATGCTGCCTATCCAGCCCAAGCAGTTGTTCAACCTTTTTTCTGTAACGAACAGATTTACGTGTACCTGTGATCATTTCTGCAAGTCGACTAGGCGGAATACCGTGAAGTTCGCAAAACTCGCGTTGATCCATATTTTTTGCGGCCAACCTCTCTTTGATAGCCCAGCCAAATGCTGTGATCGGCCTTTTACGATTCACCCTATCACCTACCTTGAGATTTCCTTTTTCGACATTCTTAGCCATGGCATGTTTGATCACTTTACTGATATAATTCAGTTGGGAATTCAATTACCACAACCACATAATACCGACTTAAATCCGCAGAGTCAATACATATTGCAGACTTTAGTCATTAAGTACCGAATTTAGTCAGTACATATCCAGATTTTAGTCGGTGGAGGTGCTATCTTGTCTTCTATTGGAAGTAGGATCAAGGAATTAAGGGAAGCAGCGGGATTGTCCATGAACAAATTAGAGGACGCAATCGGAGCCCCTAGAGGTAGTGTTAATAAGTGGGAGAAGGGTAGTGTCCCAGGAGGAAACAATTTAATTGCACTTTCTGAGTTCTTCAAAGTTTCTACTGACTGGATTCTTAAAGGCGGCGACTTGAATCCGCAGCCACAGAATATAGTCGCAACTGAAAAGCAGCCTCTTTTTTTTAATGATAAACGGGAATTCAATTACCACTTTGCAGAATTGTATGAGCTACTCAACGAGACGGATCGCGCTTTTGTAAATCGATATATCCAGATGGCATTGAATCAGAAAGACGATCAGATTTTTTTACCTGAAAGTTCACCTTCAACAGCACCTATAGGGAATGTAACTCCGAAAATTCAGGAAAAGGCCGCCACGTATTCAAGTCCTAGTGCGATACCAGTCCTCGGACGTGCTGCCGCAGGGGTGCCAATTGAAATGGTGAGGTTTATCGAAGGTTATATCCGAGTCGCTGATAAATTCAAAAACTGTTTTGCTGTGAAAGTTGATGGCGATTCGATGGTAAACGCAGGAATTGAAAATGGGGGATATGTTGTTGTTCGACAGCAGGAAAGGGTCGAAGATAACGAAATCGCTCTTGTTATGGTGGACGAAGGGGTAACAATTAAACGATTCCGGACCGAGAACGGGCTGGCGCATTTAATCTCAGAAAACGACGGTATACCAGAAATGATCTACGATCCGAAAGAGAAACACATGCAAATATTGGGCCTCGTTGTGGACATAATTCCGGCCAACAAAGCAGCAAATCTGCTCCTGGAGGAACTCTAGTCGCTGTTCCGGAATTAAAGTCCTTCGCCAGTGCAAAAAACCAATGATGACGCGGGTTTGCGGCAGTTCCGAAAATAATCGTCAGTTCCGAAATTCAGTTCCGAAAATATCTGCTGTTGATTTGAGACAATCTGCTGCAAAATGAGTTGTTCCGGGATCGAGTTAACGGCGATAACGCCGTAGTAACGCGGCATCTAACGTTTTTATGTTTTTCTGCCGGCGGTAGCGCCTGGCAGCGTCAGGCACTCCCGAATAACGTAAAATGAGAGGACAACCGCCGGATTCTGTCGCACTCCGGAAAGGTTGTCCTCTCTGCATACAGGACACACTCACACACGCACATCCTTTGATTCTATTGGGTTCTGTAACGGAAGGTAACGGTGAGTCACTGACTGTAACGGGGAGTTCCGTTTCTCATATTCAGTGACACCCCACAACGTGAACGTGGAGTCCTGTACCGTGGCCACTTTCCGACCATTGGCATAAAGATCGAAAACCGGGCCTCTTGCCACGACCTTCATCCGAACAAAGCCCGTTGTCGGATTCGCCAAAGTAGAGACGGTGGCCAGATTCGTCGTTCCCCTGTTGATGCCTACCGTTCCGTTCGGTTGAATGGCAACCAGGTAACCGCTATCGGTGACGCTGTCGTTCATATTCGTTTTCCGCAAAAGAAAGCCTGCCCAGTTGTTGGATCCGAAAGGCTGGGAATCGATACGAATATCGACGGAAGCGCTGAAATCCTGGAAATTGCTGATGTTCTTAATGGTCGTACGGTTCATATTCGAATCGGCAACGGTTTCCTGATACAGTCCGTTCGACACGCTCCATGTACCTTGATCGACCGACCAATTCGCAGCCGTATTCAGGAAGGTCGTATCCTGGAACAGGACGACCGAGACCGGTCCTACTTCATTGGAAACGGCGCTTTCCGTCGTTCCCGATACGGCCGAAACCACGTAATAGTATTGCGTCCCGGAAGTATCGTTGATCGTATAAGACGTTCCGGCAATGCCGCTGCCCATAGCCGAATATGGCCCGCCTGCCGTCAAGGAACGCTTGACCGTGTAGCTGCTCGCCCCGGAGACCGCATTCCACGACAGATCGACTTGACTGGAAGTCGTCGCGGCGGCAAGGCCGGTCGGCGCCTTCGGACTCGTCGCCGGCGCATTGCTCGGGTTGACGCCGACAAATTCCAGCAACGCTACGGAATGACCGGGCAACGTGACCGCAGCGGAAAGCGAAGAGCCCGCGAGAGCAACGGTCTGGTCGGTTTGCATCTTCTGCAAGTTGCTTAACGTATTGTAATAAGGAATACGGCTCAAATAGAAATCCCATCCCCATAAAGGAATCGACTGATACAGATCAAAATCATTCGTGGCAACTCCGCTATTGGTCGGAATGCCCATCGACGCCTTTTCGTTCAACCAGGTCGGATAAAAATTGCTGTGCGTGCTGTCCACCCGCCATTGCCGCAGCACGTAGTTGGAACCGTTGGAAGCAGCGACATTGTTCAGCGCGACCGTTACCGGCTCGTTCACATTCGTCGACCGCGACGGATTATGATTGTAGACGAGCACCCGAATCGTGTTCGCGGTCGGGTCGTAAGCGGCGACGGATTGCACTTCGTCTCCCGGGTTCGAGACTGTTCCCGATGTATTTACGGACAAACGGTTGGCGGTTCCCGAAGCCCCCAGCATGTTGGTCAGCAGATAAGCATTATACATGGCGGACTTATTGCCTGCCGGGTTCGTCAAGCTTCCGGTCGTCCAGAAGAACCACGGGGTCACCCGGGCTAGATGATTATCCTGAGCGCGCTTGTACAAACCGGCGTACCACGAAGCGCCGACTTCGCCTCCGTCTCCTGCGCGGTACGCATTTCCGTTCTCATCATCGTACATAGCGGTTTCGTCCGAACCGGTGAGCGCAACATTCAATTGCGGATATTGCGCCAAGCTGCTCTGGAAGCTGTTGATGCGCGTCTGCAAATTTTCGCTTCCGGAATTTGTCAGATCGTAGTAGCCTGCTCCGTGCCGGGCGTACCAGGAGAACGTAAACGTGTTCATCTGGGTGCCGGTCGTCCCCGTGTAGGCATTCGTTCCGGTAGCCGCATGAGCGATGATCTGGCTTCCCCAGGTCGTCTCGTTCAACATATTGCCCGGTCCGACCACCAATTTGTTGGAAGGAATGACCGATTGCAAGGCGGCATTCGTATAATCGTAAAGCTTGAAATACTCATCGCGGTTGGATGTCGTATTCGTACCGTACGGCGCCCACCAGCCCAGATTATTATCCGGCTCCGTATATAGCTTCCACGACCAGGACTCGACTTCGGTCAGTCCGAATTTATTGACCAACGCTTGCGCCAGCGCCTGGATGTAATTGTAATACTTCGTATAATCTTTCGGTTGGCTCACGTTATTGACGCCGAACGGGTTGAAGCTCGGCGCGCTCGGGTTCAGCGCAAGCTCGTACGGAATTTGCGCCAGCGCGATAACGGGTTTAATCGTAAAGTTGCCTTGCGCATCCTTCCCTGCCCGCAGCACATTCCCTACCGATTCCAATAACGGATTGAAATTGTAATAAGGCGTTCCCGCGATTTCATGATACATGTCGTTGGTGCTGCGTCCCCCGGTCGACGTCATCATGATGATGTTATTCGCCCACGGGTACACCGCCTTGAACCAACCGTCGGGAAGCCCGACCGTGTTCTGATTGCTGAAATTGCTCAAATCCCAGGCAATCATCGCTCCTTCGGTGGAACGAATCGTCCCGGCGTTCGTCGAAGCATCCACCGTAAACGTCGTATTTGCCCATACCGACCGGGCAAACCATACAGAGGCCGCAAACAAGATGAGGGCGAAAAGCATAACCTTGGATAGAGAGATTATTCTGACAAGCCGTTGTTCCGCCATGCCGAATCCTCCTCTTAAATTGGTGAGCTATACGGCTCAGCATTCGGTAACCCTGTTCCAGCATGTTACCTTCAGCGCTCCCGTCCACGGCGCGGCATCTCTCGTCCGGTAAGAGACGATGCGCTGCTCGCCCGGCAGCAGATCGAAATAATTGTCCGACAAGAGAAGATCCTCCTCAATCGTCACCACTCTGGCGAAAGCATCGGCCGTAATGGCGATCGTTCCAGAGCAGTCGTCGGCGGCCCGCACTTCCACTTGCAGCGTTGCCTTCGGCAGCCGAAGCTCCTTCGGCAGCGCGTCGAAATACACCGTCCGGCTCTCCGCGCCGCGCCCTTGTCCTTGCCTCCCTGCGTCTGGCCGCCAGAGTGCCTCGACGACGACATCGGCGGCGCCGGACGCCAGCCCGACATCTTGCTTCCGCACGGCGGCAACAAGCATGGCGGCGTGCGCCGGCACATGGGCGGCAAATCGACGCTCGAATAGGAACGTACCGTCCGTCCGCACCGCGCGAACGGCAACCTCTCCCTCGCATGCTTGAAGCGTGTCGTTGACCATCCATAGGCCAAGCTCGTCTCCTAGGTTTTCGATCGACACCATCAGCGGCGCGAACGCGTTTTTGGCGCCATAATATCCCGCTTTTGGCGCCCCGTAATAGTCGATCATCGACCAGCCGCTGGCCGGCCAGCAGTCGTTGTACATCCAGAACAGCAATCCGCTCGTCGCGTACTTGCGCCTCCGATAGTGCTCCCCCATCAATCTGGCGAACTCGTACTGCACATACTCCAGCTTTTTCACCCTCTCGACCGGGTCCTCGCTTTCGCCGTACAGCGTCACAGCCGTTTTTTCCAGCATCCGGTAGTGGGTCAGTTCATCTTGTCCGTTGTAAGGATTATCTTTGGTGCGAAACTCCCAAATCTCCCCCTTCTCGTCGGCAACGTCCTCCATCGTCATCATTTTCAGCAGCGAAGAAAAAGGCGGCGACCCGGCGGTCGCGCATTCGCTTAAGAAACGTCCGCGTCCTCTGGCGATTTGTTCCCGGTAATCCGTCATATCTCCCAGGATGAAATCGATATCGTACCACGTCGAGAAGTGGCAATCCCCCGCATCCTGGCTGTTGAAGGGCGATCCTCGATAAGGCGAGGTCGGAAAGTATGGTCGGGACGGATCAAGCTCCGCGCATAGAGGAGCCGTCACTTGAGCGCTGACGATTTTCCCCCAATAATCGTCCTCCGGCTTGTTGTTCATCGCCAGCTCGTTATCGCCGCACCAGAAAATCAAGCTCGGATGATTGCGAAGCTCTCTGATCGCGTGCTTGACTTCCTTTTCCATTGCCGCAAGAAACCATGTTTCCGTCTCGGGATATTGCGCGCAAGCCATCATGAAGTCTAGCGAGATCATAATGCCCATCCGGTTGCACGCTTCCCAGAAAGCGGGCAATTCGTAGATGCCTCCGCCCCACACGCGCAGCATGTTCATGTTGCCTTCCACAAGCGCGTTAAGCAAATGATCGTATTTCTCCCTCGTCACCCTGGACGGGAACGGATCAGCCGGAACCCAGTTTCCGCCTTTGGCGAAAATGCGCTGCCCGTTTACGACAATCGTGAACGAACTCCCCTGTTGATCCGGGATTTCTTCCACCTCTATCGTACGAATCCCGATTTCGTCGCAACGCTCGTCTACCGTCTCGCCTTGGTGCGTCACCAGCCGTGTCCGGAACCGATACAAGCAAGCTTCGCCATATCCTACGGGCCACCAAAGCTTGGGCTTCTCGAGCGTGAATCGCCCGGACACACTTTCGGCTTCACATTTACATTCGTTTGTCCACACCACAACCCCGCTAGGATCCGCCAGTTCCAATTGCAGGCGGCAGCCTTCCGGACCCGGCGCGGCTTCAACTTCCCACGCCAGTTCCGCATTGTGTTCATTCAAACGTATAGTGCGTAAACATGTATTCCCGATGGAACCGCCCGGTTTCGATTCCAAGTACACCGGCCTCCAGATCCCGTAACTAACGAGCCGGTGCACCCAGTCCCACCCGAACGTGCATTGCATTTTCCGCAAATACACGCGATCTTGAGAGAACAGGGATACGTAACGGTTGACGTCTTTATCCTGCAAATAGGTTTTTACCGATGTGAACCGAACCTGGATGCGATTCGAACCGGATACAATGGCGTCGGAAACAGAAAATACGTGCTCGATAAACATATTGTCGGCCGAACCGACGAGCATGTCGTTCACATAGACGGAAGCGAGCGTATCCAGTCCTTCGAAGCGAAGAACGGCGGCGGCGCGGTTTCCGTTCTCCGGCCAAACGAACTCGGTTTCGTATACCCAATCGAAGTCTTCGACCCATTGCACGTCAAGCGCTTGATCGCGCCACATGGGATCGGGGATCATTTCCAGTTTCAACAAATCCGTATGCACATGCCCCGGAACCGTTCCTGCGATCGGACCGATGACCTCGCCTTTCGGGCCGTAACCCGTTACTTGCCAGTTATCGCGTAAATCCATATTGATGTTCAAGGATATACCTCCCGAGGTTACGATTTCGCCAATTGGTCGTTTAGCTGCGCCAAAGCCGTAAGCTGATAGGCTCTGCCATTGTCCGCAGTCACGTTGTTCTCGCTCTGCCCGTAGAAATCATAGACCCACAAAGCCGATAACGGCACCTTTGCTTCTCCGATTGCACCAGCGAGCTCCATGTATTTCTTCTCCGCCAGTTCCGGATCCAGCAGACCGCCTTCCTCCACGGCGTCGCTAACGCCAAACTCCCCGATAAACAGCGGTTTTCGGACCTCTCGGGCAATATCCATCATCCGCGAGAGCATTTCTTTATGTTCCAGAACGTGGCCGAAACGTTGCTCGTCTCCCGGATAATAATGAACCGAGATGACGTTCGCCGGATTCGGATTTTCAGCCGCAAGTATTTCCGCGAATTGACCTTCGGTATCCTGCTGGAAACGCAAAGACTTTCTCTGGTTCCAAGCCGTAGGACGCGGCATGCTGTTGCCGGTAATGATGATCCGGTCCGGATCGTATTTGCGGACTTCCTTGCCGAATTCGGCAAAAGCGGTCTGAAGCATGCTTGTCGTCAAGTCGTCCCTTGCGCTTCGTTCCGTTGCCGTGCCCAGATTCGGATAAATCAGCGGACGATGATCGGCCGCGTTAGGGAGATTGGTCTCCAGATTATATTCGTTGCCGAATTCCCAGCCCCAAATCGCCGGGGAATCCTTATAACGCGTAACGAATAACCGAACGTATTCTCGCATGAAAACCATCGTTTTGCTGTCCGGATTGCCCCATTGATCCCGAGGTTCTTTGACAAGATCGGGCACGGCCGAGTGATACCAGAACAGCGAAGGAATCAATCCGATCCCGTTGTCCTCGGCAGCCTTCACGACGCCGTCCATCAATTGAAAATATTTTTCCTTATTCTCCAGATAGAGTTTGAATTCACTAGGCCAATATCCACACGCCATGAATCTCGCAAAGGGGATATGGTAATTCTTCAGCACTTCAAATCCGTGCCGGTATGTCGTATCGCCGGGATCGAGCAGCGTACGCGCGAATGCGTTGAAATAATTGACCCCTGCCCCCCGATACGGTTTACCGTCTTTCATCAGCGTGCCCGCTTCATCAACGCAGAGGCCCTTCTTGCCTGCGCAAGCGGCCCGAGGTTTGTCATCCCCGCTTTTCGCCGCGCTGCAACCGCCGATCAACAGAATGGAGGCAGCCAAAGCAACCGGCAGTGCCTTCGAGCGAACGGCGCCCCAATTCATACCCATTCCCCCTACAATTTCATTCCGGACGAGGTTAGTCCCTCAATGTAATATTTGCTTGCGAAAAAGAATAGCAGCACGAGCGGAATCGAAGAAATGACGTAGGCGGCGAACAGAGCAGGATAGTTCGTCAGCATGCCGCCCCCGCTCATCGACATGGAGAAATTGCGAAGCGCTAGCGTAATCACGAACTTATCGGGACTGGTCAACACGATGGACGGCCCCACCAAATCGTTCCACACTCCCATGACCTGCATAATCGCCAAGGTTGCCAGGCTAGACAGGCTGACCGGAACCGCGATTTTATAATAGAGTTTGAAATTGCCGCAGCCATCTATCTTTGCCGCTTCGAACAACTCTTCCGGAATCGACGAGAAAAATCCGCGAAGCAAAAAAATCCCGAAAATAGGAGCGCCAAACACGCTCGTAAAAACCAAAGCCCATAACGAGTTGAGCAATCCCAGCTCTTTGATCAGCAAATACCACGGGATCAAACCGAGAATTGCAGGAACCATCATAAGAGCAATAATGAAGTAGAAGATGATTTCTTTGGCGTAAAACTTCATTCTCGAAAACACGAATCCGCCGAGAGAAGACAGAAACACGCCGCCCAACGTAGCCGCTGCCGCAACGAACAATGTGTTCCAGAACGCGGTACCGACTTGCTTCCACGCGTAATTCAAATTCGTGAACCACATGGGCAGCGCCGGAAGCCATTGGTTATATTGCCATGTCAACGAATCTTTCGTGAATCCGAACAACAAGATCGTCATCGGATAAATGCTCATGGCGAGCAATAAAACGATAAAAGCGTTCAGGGCAAGCTGACTTGCTCTTTTACCGGATAGCCTCAAGCGGCAGCACTCCTCTATTCGGACTTGATAAACTTCATGCTGACGATCGTCAGCCCGAATGCGACGGCGAACAACACAAGGCCGATGGCACTTGCATAACCGAAATGATTGTAGGTGAATGCTTGCACGTACATATGGTAGCCGGGTACCATCGACGAATAACCCGGCCCTCCTCCCGTTAACACCAGCTGCTGTCCAAACTGCTGAAGCCCGCCGATCATGCCGGTCACCACGAAAAATTTGATTTGCCCCGTCACCATTGGAATATCGACCTGAAGTACCCGCTTCAACCCGGTCGCTCCGTCCAGCCTCGCGCTGTCGATCACTTCGGTCGGAATGTTCATCAAACCCGACAAATAAATCAACGGTCCGATGCCCGCCGCCCAAGGAAAACCCATAAACAATAACGCAAACAATACGGTACTGCTATCGCTGAGCCAGGCGTGCTTCAACTGTTCCAGCCCAACCGCGTCCAGCAAGGAATTGATCAGGCCGATATTCGGGTCGTAAATGAAATTCCAGACGAGCATGCCCACGACTCCCGGCACGACAAGCGGAAGCAGAAGCATAACGCGATAGTAATATTTCAGCTTTTCGCTTCGAACGAAGAAGATCAACTCCGCCATGATGAACGGGACCGTCACGCCAATTAGAAGTCCTCCGAACATCAGCAGGATCATATTGGGAACGGAAGCGATCAGCACTTCATCCGTAAGCATTCTGGCAAAATTATCGAAACCGACGAATTTCCATTGATCGCCGGCCGGAATCCATTCGAAAAAAGCGGTAATCAAGCCGCGTAACGGAGGATAATAAGCGAATATCAACAACCCGATGACAATGGGGGACAAAAAGAAGTAAGCCTGCAAGCTTTCGCGCATTTTCCGTGACATCGTCATCCCCCTAATGAAATGTATCCGTCGCCATCGGTTCCGCCCTTATCCGAGTCTTCGCCCGCAGGCTCCAAAACCGGGATCTCAAGCGCATGCCTTTTGTATACGCCTACGATTTTCCCGACCGACACGTCGGACAACATGATTTCATTGGTCATGGCAGGCGTAAAAGAACTGGCGCGATAAGAAAAATAAACAAAGCTGGCATGACCGTTCCGATCCGTCTTGACCCGACTGACGGACAGCTGCCCGTGTCCTTTTAGCCGAATAATTTGCAGATCGTCCCCCGAGCGGGGGGTACCGTCGGTATTTGTCACCTGGATTTGTACGTTAACGGAGCTCTTCCCATCAGCCGTCATCTGATCCGGAGCAAGCTTGACTTCAAAAACAATCTCCCGATTCTCGTCGACCCGCCACAATATCGTGATCACGCCTGCCAATAGCGCGATCACGAGCAACGTTATCCATTTCTTTTTCATAAGTCACCGCCATCGTAAAGAGTGAGGAGGGAACGGCTCCCTCCTCGCCTCGATTCATCGTCCGTCACTTACCACTTGGACGTGTCCAGCTTCTGCTCTTTAATCGACTTGTCCGCGCCTTCCGTCAGCGCCTTCTCCACATTGGCGAAAAACTTGTCGTCCGGCAATTTGTTTTGAATCCACATGGCCGCATTCCTGCCGATCGTATCCCGTGCCTCCGAGTTGATCCAAACGTTCATCGGAATGTTGATCTCGGGATAAACCGGGCTTTCCGATTCTTTAATCGCATCGAACAGCGGCAAGGTCGCAGCGCCTTTCACCGTAGGAAGTCCCTGAGGAACTTCATTGACCATATATTCGTTCACTTTCGCCGTCGTCAAATATTGCAAAAAGCGGATAGCCGCCTCCGTCGTTCCTTTCTTTTCCACAGTCGGTTTCACGATCCCCAGATCGAACATCGAGGACGTATTTTTCTGAAACCCTTTCGACTTCGGCAGATCTACGGCATACTTGCTGGAATCGGAACCGACGGCAGGCATCGGGAATACGCCCCACTTGAATTGGCGCTTCGTATCGCTAAGTTCCTGCTGCAGCTCCCACATTCCGCCTTCTCGCACCGCAACCTTGCCTTCGCGCCAAAGCGGCATCATATCCTGGGTTGCCCAGCCGTCCGGCCACATTTGCGCCCATTCCTTATATAAACGCCAGATCTCGCGGAACTCCGGACGGTCCATGGAGACGATTCCTTTCTTGATCGCCCGAATGTATTCGTCCCCTTTCAATTCCACCGCGCTCTTCGCCCCGGTGTAATTAAAATCGCCGAGCAGATTGGTCGTAAGCGGTATGGATACTTGGGCTCCCATTTGCCATAAGGTCGGGCCTTTATTCTCCACGACGGGAATGGCGGCGATATAGCCCGCTTCCTTCGCTTTTTTCAGCGCGTCGAGCAATTGCTGCCAAGTTTGGGGAACGGACAAGTTCAACTGTTTGAAAATATCGATATTGTAGTAGAACGTAGTCGCCGAGCCGGCTGCTTGCACAATCGGAACCGAATAGTACGAACCGTTCGGGAATTTCCGGAACAGCTCCGGGTTTGTAAAGGAATCTATCCAGGTCACGTTCTGATCGCCGAACGGGTTGTCTTGCCCCAGATAAGAATCCAGCGGAAGCAGCCATTCTTTTTCTACGAATCCTTGCAAGGAGTCGGACGTCCATGCGATATCCGGCGCTTCTCCCGCTGCAATCTGGGTGGTCATCCAGGTTAAGTATTCTTCTCGCGAAGATGTAGGCGCTTTCACGATCTCCACTTTGATTTTCGGATGCTGCTTCTGATAATCTTCGATAATTTTATCTAATGCCACGCGCGGAATCGGCGTATTCTCGGTTGGCGTTTTCTCGTCCGTAGGCGTAAAAACCTGCGCGGTAATCCGAATCGTCGCTTCTTTCTCTTCCGGTGAAGCCGACGCCGTCTCCGTTGCCTCCTGCTTCGCCGGGCTATCCGTTGCAGCGGGTTTGCTGTCTTCCGATGCGGCTTCCTTGTTGCCTGAGCATCCGGATAATACGACTGCGACCATGAATACCGCGCTCAAAATCAAAGCAAGACCCTTTTTACCTTTGATTTTCCCCATTTTGTTATCTCCTTTTCTATTCTCGTATGCTATTAGCGAGATGCCATGATCGCACATACTTTGAATAATTCCCCCGTGCTGTCCGGATGGTGCTCGCGCATGAACGTAATCGTCACGCTATGCTTGCCTTCGTCCAAATTTTCGGCGACAAGCTCTCCGGCCGGGTAGCCTTTCCAATCCGCCGAGAAGTGCCCCTCCAGTTCCACGGGAGGCAGATCGTCTACTTGGACTTGAACCCGACCCATTCTTCCGTTGTTCAATTTTTCATAGATCACCCCGATATTGGCAGCCTCTACCGTAAACGAGAACGATTGTCCCGGTTTTGTCGCGATCCATCCCGGCGAGAAACGAGCCGTCTCTTCCTTGACCCACCCGTTATTGGAAGAAACAGCGAGGCGATCGCTCGTCAGCAGCTCGGTATGCAGGTAGCCGTCGGAGGTCATGGACGCCGGCAACTCTTCGCTTGCAAGATCGGGTTCTTCCGATTGACCGACATGGCTGCGGACGGATTCCAAACGGTTGATGATCAACTGAGAGACCAAGCGGTGTCCCGCATCGTTCGGGTGAACGTCGTCCGCATAATAGTCCTGCCACTTGAGATGGCCGGATTGCATTTGCGGCCATACGCCGCTGCTTAGACTGACCATCGGCAGATCATAGTGCAGTCCGACCGGGCTGTGCGCCCATTGCATGTTCGTCCCGTCTTGCCGCATCATGAAGAGCAAGATAACCGCCGGCTTGTTTTTCGACTGTAGAATTTTACGGATCAAGTCTTCGTACTGATTCGCCAGGCCGGGAGAGTACTCATCATTCACGGAGAAGTCGACCACGACCAGATCCGGCTCAAACTTCAACAGATCTTGGTCTACGCGATGAACTCCAATTAATGAGCCCGTCGACCCGATTCCCGCGTTAATCGCTTGGAGCTGCGCATCCGGAAACTGCTCTTTCCACCACTTTCCAATCAAGCCAACGTAGCTGTTGTCAGGGGAGGTAGACAAAGCTCCTTCCGTAATCGAGCCTCCGATAAAACCCAACGTTACTTTTTCCTTCCGAAGCGCTTTCTGCATCGCCTTGACGATTCTTCGCTCATCCCCTTGGTTCACCAAAGATTGAGCGAACATGTCTTTGTCGGGCGTCCGATTATCCATTTGTTTTTCCTCCGAATTCATTGCGGTTGCTTTCGGTTGCCGTTCCCCCGCTTGATCCGATTCGCGATGAGGTTCGTTCCGGCATCCGGATAACAATAATACCGCGATAGCTAGAAAAAGCGCACACCTGCTAACCAACCGGAGAAGCCGCATCGTCCGCATCGGTTGGGGCCAACCCGCGAAAGGCGTCTCCCCACCTCTTAATCCGTCCATTATCGTCTACCAGTCCGCTCCTTTTGGTTGCGTCCATCGCCGTATTCACGTCGGAATAGCCCCATGTCATCCATCCGCTCGCCAAGTCCCTTGCCTGTTCCACGACCGACCGGCACCATAACGTCTGAACTTCTTCCGAAAACTCATCGGATCACTCGCATGAAGCGGACGAACATGATCTTCCGCCGAGTACGGATCCCAATGTGAAGTGACGTTCTGTCCGCTCCGGCGAAAACAGTTGCCATAGGTGCGGGCCCAACCGGTCATCGGATCGAAATAATTGCAGCCGAAAGGAATAAATCGTCGCCCCGTGCCCTTCTCCTTGAAACCGGACCCCTCAGCGTTCACTTGAACGAAGTCCAACGATTGCACCTCTTTCCCTCTTGCGTGTTGGATTAACCGATTTCAGTTATATATTAATCCAAATATAACATTAGGTCAATTAATATTTTAGTTAATATTAACATCAATTAGAATAAAAAGACGCTTCTACCAAAGGGTAGAGGCGTCTTTCTCTTGCTGCGCTGACGATTACGCTTAGAGGGCAGGCTTGTGCGGAATTGCGGTCGACTTACGCTCGACGAGACGGGGCTGAACCAGAATTTTGCGACACGGCGCTTGAGGATGATGCATCCGCCAGACCAGCAGTTCGACAGCGGTTTGAGCAATATGTTCACGGGGATAATCCAACGTCGTCAGGGGCGGATATTGAAACTGCGACGATTCTAAATTGTCAAAACCGACGATGGAAACGTCCTCCGGCACTTTGATGCCTCTGGCGTTTAATCCGTTGCTAAGGATGTAAGCAATCGGATCATTGGCGCAGAAAAACGCTGTCGGCAAGTCGTCCGCGTCAAGCCGTTCCATCACGGGGCTGTAGTCGATATCGCCGAAGGAGTTGATGAAATGCAGGTCATAGATATGCTTTTCATTCAGTTCCAACCCCCAGTATCGGATGGCGTCAATAAATCCGTTGTACCTGTCGTGAAAGGTGGGAGACAAGCTGTTGTCGCCGATATAACCGATCCTCTGATGCCCCAGGTGAACCAGGTGGCGTACCGCCGCAAAGGCCCCCTGATTATCGTTCGTCAAAACCACGTCGAAGTTCATTGAAGGAAAATCGTGGTCAATCACGATCATAATTTTTCCGGTTGCTTGCAGCTGCTCGGCAAACTTCTGCGAAAATCTCCCGAACAAAAACAAAGCCAGCGGATTGTCCCGTTCGATCAAATCGAATATGGCCTGATCATCGCCATCGATCGGCACGCCGTGAATGGCTACCTGGCAGCCATGCGTCTTTAAAGCGTTATCGATAAAATAATAGGTCGACATCGTATGAGGTTCCTTTAATTCGCGGCGATTCACAATAATGAAGACCACCGCATTCGGCGCGGCATCCGGACTTTGCTCCGGAACGCCCTTGTACTCCATCGTTCTCGCCGTCTCCAGAACAAGCTCGCGGGTCGCTTCGCTAATCCCTTCATGTCCGCGCAATGCCTTGGAAACGGCTGCCGTCGATAGTCCCAGTTTTTCCGAGATGTCGCGCAACGTTACTTTCTTCGTTTTCTTAGCCATCCTTCGGCACCTTCGCTTTGCTCTATATCGAAATATAATTAAATATTAACATCTTCAGTACGTTTCGTTAATTCTTTTTTCTCTAACTAGTATAGAACAATTACACCGATGTGACAAATCTCGCGACGAAATTACGATCTTTTAACTTACAATAACATGGGACAATGAAGTCGGCATGAAATCGTTAACTTTCAATAGAGTCCCCAACTCAATCAACAATTAAAATTTAGATAATTTTTTAATTAACAGGTTGTGCGAGATAGATTTTTTGCAAAGAAAAAAACCGCGTATGTAAAAACGCAACATACGCGGTTTACGCCTTCCGTCCATTATCGGCGATAAATCCGGCGGGGGAGCAAACGGCTATCTCCCTTCTTCCAGCCTGCATAGCCTACCAACCAAGCAACGGCAAAGAGAACGACGAGTCCGTATCCCCACCGGCCCATGTCGATTTTCCCCAACCATTGCTGGATATTCCCGCTGCCGAGCGTATACGCGATCAAACCCATCCCCCACAAAGCAGGAAATCGGTCGGTCGCGGACCCGAGCATGGAAGCGCCCGCGATATGAAGAAATACCAGGGGAATGATGTATTTCCGATAATCCCGCGTCCCCGCGAAAGAATCGCCTTTCATCCCGTCTCGCCCCCTTCGGCGCGAACGGAGTCTTGATAAGCTCTCCTCGCCGCCTCGAATACCGTTTTCAAAGGGATGCCGTTCGCTTTGGCCGCCGCTTCGCATTGCGCGTATTCGGGAGCGAACTGAACGGTTTTCCCTCCCATGACGCCGACTTTGACTCCGATCGTCCCCCAGGGGGTCTCGACATCGACCAAATGGCGCTCAAGCCGCTTGCATTCCGTCCATATATACCTCATGCCCAACGTCGTCGTCTCTTCGAAGACGATGGTCTCCATGAGATTCAGACGGTCGGCATTCGTCAAGACATTCAGCAAGAAACCCGGCCGCCCTTTTTTCATCAGGATCGGAATCCAGAATACGTCATGGGCGCCCGCCGAGAGCAGCCGTTCGCTCACGTATGGGCAGAGCTCGGGATTCATGTCGTCGATGTTCGTCTGCAGCATGACCATTTCGCCTTCCCGATGCTCCCGCTTATGCTCTTCGAACATCGCCATCCTCCTCGAGTCCGTCCTCGTCCATGCCGCCGAAAAAGTCTTGTTCGACCATCATGCACAGGGTGTGATAGATCGGAAGATGGCGCTCTTGGATGTCGGGCGTCGACTTCCAAGGCACGCGGATCGTCACGGCGCACAAATCAGCCAGCGTGCCGCCGCTGCTTCCAGTGAGACCGATCGTCGTCACCCCGAGCGCACACGCGACCCGAACTGCCCGAACGACATTGCCGGAGTTTCCGGACGTGCTGATTGCAAGCAGGACATCCTCCGGTTTCGCAAGCCCGTATACCTGTTGGGCGAATACCATATCCGCCGCGACATCATTGGAATAAGCCGTCACGAGGGCGGAATGGCTGACGAGCGAAATCGCCGGCAGCGCCCCCTGCAGATGGTCGGCAAGATAGGCGCCGTCCTTCTGAAATAGGGATTCAAACATTATGCGCCGATCCGCGGACAACGGCCGCTTGGACATGAACCCCTTTATCAGTTCTCCTACGATATGTTCGCTGTCGGCTGCGCTTCCGCCGTTCCCGCACGCAAGCAGCTTGCCTCCGGCTCGGTAGGCTCTCGACAGACAGCGGTAACCCGCTTCGGTATCGTTTCGGCATGCCGACAAATCCGGGTATTTGGCGATCAATCCCGACAACCAACGATCAATATGACGATCGGAAAGCATTTTCGTTCCCCCTTTCGAATGGCGTTGGCGTCATCGCCTATCCGGTATGAACCTCGTTGATTTCTTCCCAGGTGGCGGTTCCGGCCGTGCCGATCTTCCGGATGACGACCGAAGACGCGCAATGGGCGAGGGCAACCGCTTCCGGCCCCGTACCTCCGGCGCCAAGCGCGCACAGCGAAGCCGCGGCGAAAGCGTCTCAGGCCCCGACGATGTCGATGGGAGGGGGAACCGGCCGGGTCGGAACGAAGACGCACTTAATCCTCCGCCTTCAATTTGCCTTCTCTCAAAAGCTTGACGCGCTCGTTCACCCGCGCCAAAAGCCGTTCGTTATAGATGGCTTTGTATTCCCATTGGTCCAGAACGCGCTCGTTCCATCCCTTCTCCTTCGCCTTCTCCGCCAGCCATTGCATCTGATAGATCGTCTGGATGCCGGTCGACTGATCGGACTTGGACGAGCGTCCGAACGTGCTTCGCGCAGTCGTCGGGTATACGGAGGATGATGCTCAGGGGAACGGACACGGCCCGCGCCTGACGATTGTGCACGATCGGCATTACAATCACGATCATCATGAGCACGATCATCATGAACACGATCATCATAAGCACGATGATCATGACCATCACCAACATGCGCCTGATCGTCGTCATTCTACTTCTGAATAAAGCGGCAGGCCGATCTCGGTTCACGCTTCGAGAGCTCCCAGATCACCGACCCGCTTCTGAATCTGGCACCGAAATATGTATTTCCTAGAGGATCGGTCCGGCTGAGGTCATGGCAGACGGAGATGATAAGGAGAACGAGAGGGCGTCCTACCGGACGCCCTTTATCCAATCAATTCGCATGGAACCGATCGAAGCTCGCCGTTCCCGTCGCGGCGCTGAACGGCCGCAAGCGGAGCATCATCATGCGGTGAAAAAGAAAATCGCCAATTCATTCGGATGTCCCCCGTCCGATCCCCATTGACAACCTCTTTGTACTACTGCAATAATACAGTCATGCGAGGAAGCGGGTGAATGTAGGCGTGTTGAACTTTTACGATCTCAAGCTGAACAACCGGGAACCTGTCTATCTGCAAGCGGTATTGTACGTGAAACGGCAAATCCTGCTGCGCAAGGCGCTGTCAGGGGACAAACTGCCGTCCAGGCGGGAGATCGCCTCGCAGCTGAACATTAATCCGAATACCGTTCAGAAGGCGTTCAAGCTGATGGAAGATGAAGGATTCATACGGACCAGCAGCACGCTCGGAAGCGTCGTCTACGTCGATGACGCCATCCTGGGACGCATCGAGGCCGAGCTCACGCGCGAGCTGGTGAAGTCGTTCGTCGAATCGGCCAAGGAGATTCAGCTGTCGTTCAAGACGGTCGTCGAATTGATCAGCGAGCATTGGGATTAACGGCGCATCGACGGTTCCATCGGGCCTCTGCGCCTTTCTTGTACTATATACTTAATACAATAGAGGTGGTTCGTTTGCGCGGCTTGTACCGTCTGTTGAATTGGGAATTCGGCCGCTGGCTGGGCTTCGTCGCCCTCCTGTGCGCCGGCGCGCTCTTGGCTCCGCTCTATCTGTTGAACGCGGCGGCCAAAGATTACAACGTGTTTGCGAATCATGCGCGATATGAGGATCTGTACGCGGCATCCGGCTGCCCGCTCCTCTTCTTTCTCTTGGTGCTCCTGCTATGCGCATATTTCCTGAAGACGATCTATGCCGGCTACTGGGGCGGCAAGAGCATCTATACGTACCTGACGCTGCCCGTCAGGCGGGAGTCGCTCTATCTCAGCAAGCTGCTCGTCTTCCTCGTCAGCCTGCTGCTGCTGATCGTCGCGCAGCTCCTCAGCATCCGGCTTGGCTACGCGCTCGTCATGGATCGCGCGAGCGCCTATCAGGAAGGCAAGATGATCATGCACAACGGGCTGTTCCTGGCCTTCGTACGATCGGACTTTTTCCGGCTGCTGCTGCCCTTTCACTTCAGCCGCTTACTGTCGTCCGTCAGCATGCTCCTCGTCATCGCGACCGGATTCTACTACGGCGTCTTATGCGAGCGGAGCCGGAAGTACGCGGGATTCGTCATGGTCGGCACCGCAGGGCTGGTTCTGTACAACGTCCTCGTCTATCGCTTGAACGAGGCCAGCCATTACATGGCGTCCAAGAGTCTGTACCCGAGCAGCCTGTTGCTCCTCGCGCTCAGCGGGTACTTCGTATGGCACAGCTTGAGATGGATCCGAAGAGGCGCCATCGCTTAAAGGAGAGGGGACCACGACAATGGCCGAATTCAAGAAACACGCCGCCATTCCCGCATTCGTCGCGGCGATCGCGCTCCTGATCGCCATCGCCGTACAAACCTACGGGATGAGAGACAACGGCACCTTCGCGTTGAAGGATCTGACCGGCAGCCGCGACGCCATCGGGGATGTCGCGATCGGCGGGGAACTGTTGGACGGCTATCACCGGACGAACTTCCGTCTGCAAGCGGGGACGGTGACGACACACACCGCGATCTTCGAACAGCCTAGATCTGCCGATATGTACACTTACAACCCCGGCATGGCCAAACGAATCGACGACATGCAATTCAACGTGAGCGGGATCGGCACCTATGAGATTACTTCCTACAAACTCACGAACCCCGATGCCTACTTCATCCCCGTCGGTTCGGCGGAAGTCACGCCCGCGATCTCGAACGGCAAGACCAATAGCGCCACCTTCGCCAACCAGCCGGAATACGGCGTAGCCAAGGTCGGCGACAAGGTGTACTTCACGGTGCCGGTATCCGCCGAATTCACGGGCAAGAGCGGCATCTACGAGCTTCGCTTCCACCAATGGGGCTTACCGCCGGCGGTGGACCGCAAGCAGTATGCCGCCCGCAAGGTTGCAGAGATCAATCTCGACGCCAACGCTTCTCCCGAGCAGCCGCACATCGAAGTGCTCGGCCTCGAGGCGGTCGGCGCCAAGCTGATCTTGCTGTCGGTCGAGGGCCCTACGCTGAAGATCAGCAGCTATGACAGCGACAGCGGCAAGCTGCTCGGCGAGGCGTCTGTTCCCGACTTCTACTTGCCGGGCCGGCCGGGGGAGAAGCCCGCCGGGACGAATGGGTATGTCGAGAATTACGAAGCGTACGCCGATCCGGCGCAGGACATGCTGAACGTCAGCTTCCGGGGGAGCGAAGGTCGACGGCTCATTCTGAGCTTCGACGTCTCCCGCGGCGTTCAAGTCGTCAATACCGTCCAGGCGGACCTTGCCGAGGGCGCCAACTTGGGGTATGGCGATACCAACTATATGAGCTATCGGAACGGCAAGCTTTACGTCCTCCGGAACATTCACGAAGCGCGGACTTCCGACGCATCGCCTATGTACGATCTCGCGCTTCCGCAGCATTTCTATATCTACGTCTACGCGCAGTCGAAGCTGGTCTACCGGGGAGAGCTCCTCACCGATCGGAATGAAGACAATATGGAGATGATCTACGGACAGGCTTCGCGAGGCGGCTTCAGCTATGATTCGATGGATTATAGGCGTTTCGCGAATCTGAGCGTAGCATCGATTCCCGCGGCGGGAGGCACAGAGCATGATTGAACTGAAATTCGTAGATCAGCGTTATCCCGCGAGCAATGCCCTGCTGTACGTGAACCACCTGGCGATCCCCAAAGGCGAAGTCGTCGGCATCCTCGGGGAGAACGGCAGCGGGAAGACCACCTTGCTCAAAGCGATCATGGGCATCGGCGAGCTGCAGAACGGGGAGATCACGATCGAGGGAAGACCGGTCACGGCGCAGTATGACCGGATCGCGTTCATTACGGAGGAGGGCAGCTATCTGCCCGATCTGACGCCGGAGAAGTACGGCCGGTTCCTGGCGGATTACTTCCCGAGGTTCGATCAGGCGCGCTATGCCTCCTTGGTCGACGCTTATGAACTCCCGGCGAACCGCAAGATCAGGACGTTCTCCAAAGGCCAGAAGATGAAGCTGGAGATCTGCGCCGGCCTGGCCAAACGGGCGGACTATCTGATCATGGATGAACCGTTCGTCGGGAAGGATATCTTCTCGCGCCGGGACTCGTTGAATCGGATGATCGCAGGTCTGAGCGGCGAAGAGACGGTGCTGCTGACGACCCATCTGATCGACGAGATCGAGAACGTGATCGACCGGGCGATCATCCTTCACAAGGGGCTGATCCGCGCGGATATTTACGTAGACGACATGAGGGAACGCGGCCTGAACTTATCGGACGTGATGCTGGAGGTCCGGAACGCAAGGACCTCCCATCCGTTCTCTTGGCCGGCCGAATGAGCGAGGCGTTGCGTCGATCGCCAACGTCGGCGGAAGCCGAGCAGCGCGGCTCAAATCGCGATTCTCCGGCGCTGTCGCCGAAGAGGCGCATGCCTCCGAGCGCACGAAGCTCCTCCCTGATCATCGTTTCCGAGTCATTATCCCTCTTACTTCAATCAGGTTCTCTCGGATATGCATCAGGAAATCCTTGCACAAAAAAAGTATTTCATTCCAGAATAAAAGTAACAACCTTAGTCCGGTGGAGTACCGAACTAAGGTTGCTGTCTATAAGAAGATTATTGTCTAACTGGAAATTCCCCATATAAGCAAATAATATAATTCATGGCCAAGAAGGGCTGCATATTGTTATGCGGCTGATTTCCTCCAGCCGTATTAATAGCTTGCGCTGAAAGGGGCACGTTAGAGGTAGCTCCATATAACGGAAGTTGAGTGCCTCCCCGGCCTTGCTTGGGGGTCTCGGCCCACAAGTTCCCTGTAGCAGCCGTCGAGTTGCCCGGCGCGGCAACCGCTTGCGGATGATGCGTATGAGCGGGAAGCTCGTTAACGTTCAGCGTCACCGCAGGCGCGCCGACCGACTCTCCTACCGTTCTCGGCGTAAGTCCCGGACCAGCCCCTTGTCCCATGGCGGTATTGCCATTCAAATTCGGCAGAGCGAAATTGGTTCTTCCATCGCCGCCGTATTGGACACCCAGTATGCTAAATAGTACTGTATTCGATGAGATAGGCAGCAATTGGCCATTACAGAGCGCCCAATTCTTGGGCGCATAATTGCCACCGAATAGCCGAATCTCCCCTGTATAAGCGTCTGCCATGTCCGTTCCTCCTCAGTTCCTGCTAGGATAAATTCCGTTTAACGCAATGCAATAGCGAACAGTCAAATAGGGCTGCATGTTCGAATGGCTCTGCGAGCCTCCGGCGCTGCCTATGGCCTGGGCATTCATAAGCCCCAAATTACCGGAGGCGGCGAATTGATTCGAAGAGCTTGCCCACACAGCAGTCTCCGGCGAGACCGAAGAAGCCGCGACGTTGGAAGCCGAGACTTGATGGGTATGCATCGGAATTTCATTCGTCGTTATCGTATGGGACGCTTCGCCCGACGTCATACCGAGCGGATAACTGCTCCCTATACCTACCGGCACCTTGCCTCTCAGATCCGGGAGCGCAAAGGTGCTGACGCCGTTGCCGCCATAAGTGGTGCCGAGCAATGAGAAAAGCGCTTGGTTGCTGTTAATCGACATGATCTGCCCATTGCAATCCGCCCAGCCTCTCGGAGCGAATCCGATGGCGAACAAGCGAATTTCACCCAGGAACTGTTCTCCCATAATTATCAATTCCTCCTCATTCTACGATTAAGTTGGCTTAATTCTGGCTTGGAAAGATTCCCGTAGTAGCTATTATGTAGGTAATCGCTAAAGTCGGCATCATATTATTATGCGGCTGGCTGCCTCCCACCGGAGACAGAGAGGAGGGACTCATGGATACAAGCGTCTGACCCGACCCGTCCGAGTAATTGTTGGACGGAGCCGCCGCCCAATAGGCATTGGCGGGGTTATCGATGTTGCCAGGCGATCCGGAAGCAACGGCCGGATGATTGTGGACCGGCATTTGATTGCTGGTCAGCGTGACAGATTCAGTACCCCCTAACGTTCCCTGAGGATAAGTCGAGCTATAATGCAGCGGAACCCTTCCTCGCAGGTCAGGCAAACCGAATGTCGAGACGCCGTCTCCCCCATATGTAGTTCCAAGCAAGGTGTACAGCACTTCATTGTTTGAAATATCAAGTATCCTGCCGTCGCAAAGCGCCCATCCTTCCGGGGCATAATTGCCGCCGAACAATCGAATTTCCCCCAAGTACCTCTCGCTCAACCCAATCACCTCTTAAAGTAAGTTTAGACTGCCAAGGCTAAGACATCGTCCACTCCATGCGCACATACAAACCGTCTTCTTCGGTGGCCGTGAAGGACATGCGCTCATACCAATGCTTGGCCCGGTTATCCATTCGAACGCTCAATTGTACCGGTAATCTTGTTCGGGCTGCCTCCTCTTGAAGATCGGCCAAGAGCCGGCTGCCCAAACCCTTGTTGCAGTGTCGCGGCAAAAGGGCGATGTCTACCAAGACGATTCGATCGGCGCACCTAGATACATAGAGTCTCCCGGCCCTTTCTTCTCCAAGCCAGATAATAAAATCTTCAGCTCCGGGATAATAGGCCAAATAAGAGGCTCTTTGCGCCCTCCACTGCATCTCAATAAACATACTCCGAGCCGCTTCATCCCAACCCCATGCTTGCAATTCCTGTTCCCTGGTTGAGGCATAAAGCTCATACAGAAACTTCTCGTCTTGTAGACCGGCGGCTCTTAGTTCCATACTCACCCATCCTTCAAAACAGGGCTTGGAGAAATATGTCGATTCAACTCGATCATATCATATGCCTATTAATTATTTCCATTTTTTAATTTACGGTATTTCATTATTACGCTACTATTTAATTACATCGTTCTAGTTAATTTTAACTATAGATAGGAGAAAATTATGAGCAGTAGAAAAGGGAGAAGTAACATGAGGAGGATGGCGGTCCTGCTGGTTGCGGGATTGCTTGTTTTTGCATCTCTTGGTCTCGGCGCATGGACGCCTGATGCGTCTGCGGCAAGCACATGGGCGCCCCGGACGTCAGGGCATACGAATCCGTTGTATGCTGCCGATTACGGAGGGGGGCAATTTCTGGCCACAGGTTCGCAAGGCGATTATTCCACCTCCCCAGACGGCACAACCTGGACCAAGCAAACGGTTCCGGGCGCGAGTAACGGCGCAACTTATTACACGGCGCTCTATACCGGAACTTCCTGGATTCTGGCAGGGATTGATGGGAAAATCACGACGTCTCCTAACGCCGCTCCAGGATCATGGACCGCCCGAACTTCGGCAGTCGTGAATCGGGATTTATGGGGCTCCGCCTATGGAGCCGGCAAAGCGGTTGTCGTAGGTTGGCAAGGGACCATTCTCGTATCATCCGACGACGGCGCCAGCTGGACCAATTATGGACCCGCAGGCGTAGACTTTAACAGTGTCGCTTATAATGGCTCATTATTCGTTGCAGTCGGCGATTCCGGCAAAATCTATACCTCTACGAATGCGGCAACGTGGACGCTCCAAACGAGCGGTACGGGAACAAACTTGTTTAGCCTTACCTACGGACGAGGCTTGTTTGTTGCAGTGGGGGAGTCCAATCAGGCTTATACCTCTACGGACGGCATTGCCTGGACGCCGCGCACCCTTCCGGGTGCGGTAACTGCGTTGTACGGCATTACTTTCGGCGGTAATAAATTCAGTGCCGCAGGGCCTGGCGGTGTGATTACGGTCTCCGGTGACGGAATCGCATGGACAACCGAGACGTCAGGCACAACGTCTGCGCTAAACGGAATCAAGTCAGTACATGGCAAAGTTATTGCCCTTGGCGACAGTGGCACTTTGCTGACCCAGGATCTTGATGCGAATGCCAATCTTAGCGCGTTGTCCATCAGCAGCGGAACATTGACCCCTAACTTCAACAGCGCAACGATCTCCTACACGGCATCCGTCGGCAATGCGACGAATTCCATCACGGTCACTCCGACTTCTGCGGACGTCAATGCTTCCATTACCGTCAACGGAACTGCCGTTATCAGCGGAGCCGGCCAATCCGTATTTCTTAATACGGGAAGCAATACGATATCTGTCGTCGTTACAGCCCAAGATGGACTTTCAACCAAGACTTACACCCTAACCGTTACGCGCGCGGCATCGAGCAACGCCAACCTGAGCGGATTATCCATTAGTTCGGGTACGCTCACTCCTGTTTTCAGCGCAGGGACGACTTCCTATACGGCGTCTGTAGGCAGTTCTGTTACGAGCATTGATGTAACGCCTACAATCGCGGACAGTAACGCAACCGTTAAGGTTAACGGCTCCGCAACGGCTAGCGGCTCCGCCCGAACCGTTCCGCTAATCGTCGGATCTAATACCGTTACCATACTCGTTACCGCACAAGATGGGAATACCATTAAATCCTACACGATTGACGTAACCCGGGCAGCACCGCTATCCAGCAATGCCGACTTGAGCAATTTAACGCTCAGCGCTGGCACTCTCTCCCCGGCATTTGCGTCCGGCACAACCTCCTACACAGCTTCAGTAGCCAATGGCGTAAGCAATGTGGATGTAACGTCTACCGTTGCCGACGGCACGGCGACAGTGAAGATCAACGGGACTGCTGTTGCCAGCGGCAGCGCATATACCGTTGCTCTGAACGTTGGAGCGAACACGATTACCGTTCTGGTCACTGCGCAGGACGGTACGACTCAGAATACCTACACCATTACGGCGACTCGTGCCGCTTCTGCGAATGCAGATCTTAACAACTTAACCATCAACCAGGGGACGCTGAGTCCGGGATTCGCCTCCGGCACACCGGATTACACCGCTTCGGTTGGCAATAGCGTCACGAACTTGAATGTGACGCCTTACGTTGCAGACAGCACGGCAACGGTGACGATTAACGGGGATACCGTTATCAGCGGAAACGCCAAGAACGTTGCCCTGAACGTGGGACCGAACACGATTATGATCACGGTCACTGCGCAGGACGGCACGACTCGGAAAACCTACACCATTACGGCGACTCGTGCCGCTTCTGCGAATGCGGATCTTAGCAACTTAACCATCAACCAAGGGACGCTGAGTCCGGGATTCGCCTCCGGCACATCGGATTACACCGCTTCGGTTGGCAACAGCGTCACGAACGTGGATGTGACGCCTTACGTTGCCGACAGCACGGCAACGGTGAAGGTTGATGGGTCTGCCGCTATCAGCGGCAACGCCAAGAACGTCGCCCTGAACGTCGGGCCGAACACGATTACGGTCCTAGTTACCGCACAGGACGGCACGACCGAGAAGACCTACTCCCTTACAGTAACGCGAGCTGCTTCTGCGAATGCTGACCTTAGCAACCTGGTGATTAGCCAAAGCACGCTGAGCCCAACCTTTGCTGCAGACACAACGGCTTACACGGCTTCTGTAGGCAACAGCGTCACGAGCCTGGATGTGACGCCTTACGTTGCCGACAGCACGGCAACGGTGAGAGTTGCTGGGTCTGCGATTACCAGCGGAAACGCCAAGAATATCGCTCTGGACGTGGGACCGAACACGATTACCGTGCTGGTAACCGCGCAGGACGGCACGACCGAGAAGACCTACTCCCTTACAGTAACGCGAGCTGCTTCTGCGAATGCTGACCTTAGCAACCTGACGATCAGCCAAGGGACGCTAAGCCCAGCATTCGCATCCGGCACAACGACTTACACCGCTTCCGTCGGCAATAGCGCCGCCAGCCTGGATGTAACGCCTACCGTTGCCGACGGCACGGCAACGGTGAAAGTTAACGGATCCTCGGTTTCTAGCGGCAACGCCAAGAACGTCGCACTGGCCGTGGGACCGAACACGATTAACGTGCTGGTAACCGCACAGGATGGCACGACGCAGCAGAGCTACACGATTACGGTTACTCGTTCGGCTTCGGCTCAAGCAGATCTTAGCGATCTAACGATTAGCAAAGGTTTGCTTAGCCCTTCATTCGAGTCCGGAACGACGGCTTATACCGCTTCCGTCGCCAACAGCGTTTACAGTTTGGATGTAACGCCTACTGCAGCCGATTCTACGGCCACTATCAAGATCAATGGCGACGACGTTGCCAGCGGCAGCGCCAAGAACGTCGCACTGGCCGTGGGACCGAACACGATTAACGTGCTGGTAACCGCACAGGATGGCACGACGCAGCAGAGCTACACGATTACGGTTACTCGTTCGGCTTCGGCTCAAGCAGATCTTAGCGATCTAACGATTAGCAAAGGTTTGCTTAGCCCTTCATTCGAGTCCGGAACGACGGCTTATACCGCTTCCGTTGCCAACAGCGTTTACAGTTTGGATGTAACGGCTACAGCAGCCGATACTGCGGCCGCCATCAAGATCAATGGCGACGACGTTCCCAGCGGCGCCGCAAAGTCTATTGCCTTGAACGATGGAGTCAACTCTATAGTCATTGAGGTGACCGCGCAGGATGGCTCGACGCGCCAGTCGTACACCATTAACGTTACTCGGGAACAGCCTGCTTCCCCTCCAGGGAGCACGCCGCCCCCAACTACGACCGTAACGACAACGGTTGAAGTCAAAATCGGCGGTATCGGCGGCGGAAGTCTCGTTGATATCTTTAAAAGGATCGGCATCAGCGTTAAATTTACCGCAGAAATTCATACGAATTCCGACCAGAAACTGAATCTGGCGGACGCCGTTATCTTCGACAAAGGCACTCTGCAACTCCGCAATGTACCGGCGGGCACGTACACGCTTATCCTTAACGTTATCGCGCCGAACGGCCAGAAGCTTGCCGGTCAGAGGGCCGTGCTTATTGTAGATGCCAAGGGTTCCGCTTCTCTCACGACCGAGCTTATCGATCCGTTCGGCATCGTGACCGACAGCTTGACCGGACAGCCGATTGCGGGAGCCACCGCCACCTTGTATTGGGCGGATACGGATCTGAATCGCAGCAAGAACAGAACGCCTGGCACTGCCGTATCTCTCCCGGAGCTGCCCGACATGACCCCTAACCAGAACCATAATCCACAGGTGACCACGGCTGCGGGCGAATACGGGTGGATGGTCTACCCGGATGGCGACTACTATATGATTGCCGAGAAGAACGGCTATGTCGTATACGACAGCCGGAAGGATCTGCGCAATGAACAACAAGGGGATTCCAGCTACATTCGCAATGGCATCATCCATGTCGGTCAGACGATCGTTCAGATGGACTATGCCATGGATCCGAACTTGGCTGATAAAGGTACCCACTCCGCTTATATAAGCGGTTATGGCGACGGAACCTTCAAACCGAACCGCAGCCTGACACGGGCCGAGCTGGCAACCATCCTCGCGCGGATCATTCCGGACGGCACCGCTGGTCCTTCAGCCGCTGCCTTCAAAGATGTGCCTGCAGCTTACTGGGCCAAAGACGCGATCAGCAAACTCTCCAGCCTGTCTATCGTCAACGGATATCCGGACGGTACGTTCCATCCGAATGCCCCCGTTACAAGAGCTGAGTTGGCCTCTCTTCTGATCAAAATAAAGAAATTGGACACTTCAACCGCCGGGAAGAGTTCGTTTACCGATATCGGCAAGCATTGGGCTCGAGCTGCCATTGTTGCTGTCGAATCGCTTGGGTACGTATCCGGCTACTCGGATGATACGTTCCGGCCGAATCAGGCCGTGACCCGAGCCGAAGCCGTGAAGATCCTTAACCGGGCGCTTGGCCGCTCGGCTAATAATCAAGAAGTCGACTCGCCGTGGAAGGATATCAGCACTGATTTCTGGGCTTACAAAGACATCTTGGAAGCATCTGTCACCCATGACTATTCGGTCCCGGCCAACGGCACCGGAAATGAATACTGGACTTCGAAGTAAAGCAAGAAACAAAAAACGGTCCCCGGGCGTAAGCCCGAAGGACCGTTCTTTTGCTGTCTGCCGAACTGCGCGTCTAGATTGTCTCCTTGCATCCCGTTCGCCGGTTCCCGCAAGCGTTCATTTGATCGGCAAGGAGAAGACCGTTCACGAGTTCCCGCCCGGTCAGCGGCTCGATTAAACCCGGTTACGATGAACGCCAGATTAAATCATGTCCAGCGCTTGCAGCACGTTCCGCCGCCAAGCATGACGGAGGGACCGCCCGTCGTCTTCCCTTTTATTTGGACAGAACTCTTTGCGCGGCATCGTTGTATATCTTCAGCACTTTTTCGATGTCGCCCGTTTTTTGGACCTTGTCGATAAACTTGGACCAATCGTTAAAGTTTTTCTTGCCGGATACGAATTTGGCCTGCTCTTCGGTAACGAACGTTTTGACCGGGTTCATGATCTCCGAAATTTGCTGGCTTTCGTCCGGCGTAAATTGAATAGCCGGCTCTTCGAACCATGACGGAATGTACGCGTTGCGAGGCATGGGCAAGCTGCGGATAAACGGCGACTTTTCGATGGGCACTTCTTCGAATTTGCCGTCGAACACGGTATAGTCGTTCGGGGCGAAATCTACGAACGCCGTGGAATCGATCGACATCTGCAGGCCGGGATTATGCTTTTTGCTCGCCCGCATCCCGTAGTTGTCTCCTTCCACCCACGGATCCTTCGCGTTTTTGATCGAATCCACGAAGGTCGGATTGCCGTCGTCGCCGATGGCGTAGGTGGTTCCCTCGATGCCCCAAGACACCAGCCTCGTGATGTCGTCCGAATATTGCGCATCGATAAACTTGATGAGCTCCTCCGGATTTTTTGCTTTGGCGCTGATGCAGAAAGTCGCCCAGCCCCAGTCCGGCGTGTTGACATTCGCCACTTCCTGCCACGCCGTCCCGTATTTCGGGTTGCTCGGATACAACGAAACGGCGAAAATTTTGCCGTCGTCAGCGGTTCTCGTATAATCGCCCGGAAGCGTGAACCAATCGGCCATCCACATGAAGTTGTCGCCGTTCAACGCTTTTTTCTTCAGCGTATCGTCCGTATCGATCGTATATTCGGGATCCAGCAGCTTCTCCGAGTAGAGCTTGTTCGCGAATTGCAGCGCGTCTTTGTAGCCGTCGCCGAGCACGCCGTACTCGTACTTGCTTCCGTTCCAGAAAATATCGGCTCGGATATGGCTCGCCGAGAATAAGGAACGAAGATCGTTCCATCTCGTGTTGACGGGATACTTGTTCGGGTACAGCTGCTTCAGCTTTTTGGCCGCCTCGTAAAATTCGTCGAGCGTCCGCGGAATGTCCATGTTGTTGGCCTTGAACAGATCGTAGCGGTACGAGGACGTATTCTGGACCAGCATTCCGCTGTCGGCGGGAAACCGGGGTCTCGACGTTTCTTTGAAATAATACATCTTGCCGTCGGCGTTCGTGACGCGCGCCAATCCGTTTTTCACCTGGCTCAAATAGTTCATGTAGTTCGGCATGTCTTTCTCGTACGGGCTCAGTTCCAAAATTTGGCCCTGCTTGGCCATGTCCGTCGTATCGTAAAACAAGGGAGTGACGAACAAGTCGGTCAAGTCGTCGCTCGCGATCATCAGCTTGACCTTTTCGTCGTACTCGGAGGAAGGAATGTAATTGTATTTGATGTCGATCTTCTTGCCCATCTTGGCTTCCATTTGTTTCAGCCATTCTTTGCCGACCATGCTGTTCACGTCGTCTACGCCGCCGGATGGCAGCGTGACCGAGAAGCTGATCGTCCCTCCGCTTTCGCCTGCCGGGGATCCGCTGCCGTCGGCGTCTTGATCCGACGATTGGCAGCCTGCCACGGCCAAGGCCAGCAACGAGGCGGCGGCGAGGCTCGCGATCTTCGCTTTGTTCTTCATGGAATTTCCCTCCTGGAATCATCGATCGGTTCGTTCGTCCAAGCTCGATCCGTCAGCCCTTAATAGCTCCGACGAATACGCCCTTGGTAAAGTGCTTTTGGAAAAAAGGATAGATTGCCATAATCGGGAACATCGTAATAATGATGACGCTCATTCGAATGGCTTTAGGATCCAGCGTCGCTCCCGGCCCGTTGATCGCCACGTTGCCGGCCCCGACTCTTCCTTGAATCGCCTTTGTATCCAACGCAAACAAGTAGTTTCTGAGGATCATCTGCAAAGGATACTTGTCCTGGTCTCTCAAGTAGATCAAGGCTTCGAACCAACTGTTCCAGCTTCCAACCAAGCCGAATAAAGCAAAGGTCGCAAGCAGCGCTTTCGATAAAGGCAAAATAATTTTGAACAGAACCACGAGGTCGTTGGCTCCGTCGATAAGCGCGGATTCCTTCAGCTCGGCCGGAATGTTGGAGAAGAAGGTTCGGAACAAGAACACGTTATAGGCGCCGACCGCGCCGGGAATGATCATCACCCAGACCGTATCCAGCAGGTGCAGGCTGCGCATCAGCAAGTACGTCGGGATAAGCCCTCCGCTGAAAAACATCGTAATCATGAGAAATACCGTAAAAAATTTTTTCCCGATAAACCCCGACACCGTAAGCGGATACGCCATCAAGGAGGTAAAGATCAGCATGATGCCGGTGGAGCCGACGGCATAGAGAATGGAATTCAAGTACCCTTTGTAAATAAACGGGTCTTTGAAGACGTCCCGATAGGCTTGCAAGGTAATGCCCTTCGGCCAAACGGTGACGCTCCCGGAGGAGATGAAGCGGGAACTGCTCAGGGAAGTGGCGATGATGTTCAAGATGGGATAAAGCACAACAACCAGAATGACGGCCATGACGAGGATATTGATCGCGTCGAACATTCGGGAGCCCGCGCTTTCGCTTCGCTTCTTTTTCAACCTTCTCGCCCCCCTAGAACAAACTCGTTTCGGAAACCTTGCGGCTGAACCAGTTGGAAATGTACAGGATGGTAAACGAAATGACGGACATGAACAAGCCGATCGCCGTCGTGTACTCGTATTTCGCGCCCAATATCCCCTGCCGATAAACATAGGAACCGATGACATCCGCTACGCTGTACGTTTCCGGCGAATAGAGCAAAATAATTTTCTGGAAATCCGTGCCGAGTATGCCGCCCAGGGAGAAGATGAGCAGGATGACTGTCGTCGGTCGGATCGACGGCCAAGTGATATGCAGCATTTTTTTCCACCGGCTGGCGCCGTCCACTTCCGCGACATCGTATAGGGTAGGATCGATTCCGCTTAAAGCGGCAAGGTAGATGATCGAGCCGAACCCGACGCCTTGCCAGATCCCCGAAGAGATGAAGATGGTCCTGAAATAATCGGGCTCGAGGAGGAACATGATCGAACTTCCGCCGAAATAGGCAACGATGCGATTGACGAGCCCGTCTCTGGCCAAGAAATCCTTCAGCAGCCCCGCCACGATGACGACCGAGATAAAATGCGGAAAGTACGACACCGTCTGAACGATCTTTTTAAAGTGCTTGTTCTTTAGCTCGTTCAGCAATAGAGCCAGAATAAGGGGAGCGGGAAAGGACCAAAGCAACGAGTACAGACCTAGCAGCAACGTGTTTTTCAAAACCCGGAACGCCATGGGATCGTGGAAAAACGTCGTGAAGTATTTGAATCCGATCCACGGGCTCCCGATGATTCCCTTGGAAGCGTTGAAGTCTTTGAAGGCGATCGTGATCCCGTACATCGGAAAGTAGTTAAAGATCAAAACCGTCAGAAAACCCGGCAGCACCATGAGATATAGATATCGCTGCTTCCAAAGTCTCGGTAATAGCCTTTTTCTGTACGTTGTCTCCAAAAAAACACCCCTTCCATTGCGTGCAGCCCATTGCCGCCTTTCCGCCGCGGGCGCGCGGCGGAAAGACCTGCGGCAAGGCGCGTTACGGATTCGCCGCCGCTGGCGCCGGCGGCAGCCCAAGCTTCGGATCGTCCAAGTCCAGCCTATACATTAGCTGATTGTAGTTGTACCGCGGCGTCGGAACATGGTTCGTAAACGTGTTCGTATATGTCCCTTCGAAATAAATGACGCGGCCGCCGTCCTTGTCGAAAAATTTGTGGTGGGCGAGATTGTAGAACGTATAGTTGTTGTGCGTGACGATCTTCTTGGCCGTCGTCCACGGGCCTTGCGGCGCCGCCGCTTCCGCGTACCAGATCTCGCCGAGCCCCGACGATTGGCCGCCCACCTGCTGCCCGATCATCACGAATTGACGACGATACGCGTTCCACTCGATGGAGCTGGAGGCAATCTGAACTTCCCCTCCGGAGTCCGCATCCTTTAGTTGGAAGTAATGCGGGTCGTTAGGCTTGATCAGACCGAGTCCGATCAACTCCTTCTCCTGGTCCTGCCGGAGGGGAGGGGTGTCGCGCTTCCAGCCCCACACCAGATTGCCCTCGGCATCGCGTTCGAGCGACGTGTTCGCCCCGTCGTAGGTCGTGCCCGGCGTCAAGCAGGTGAAGGCTTCGTACTGCGTATAGTCCTTGATGGCGTCGAAGGCGGCTGGTACCCGCAGATTCGGCATCCGATGCTCGGTGAACATCCAGTAGCCTTTACCGTCCTCTTCGTAATAGCTCGCCTGGCCGCCGGGATGGCGCCAATCGTCCTTGGACGGGAACTGGACGAGCTGCTCGAACTCGTTCTTCTCGTCGTTGAAGACGAGAATGCCGAAGGCGGTCAGGTCCGGATTGTGCGTGCTGTAGCCGGCTAGCAGCCGCTCCTTCCCGGCGGCGTCCTTGGCCGTCATCAAGCCGAACACCCAGGCGATCCCCGCTCCGTCGGGCAACGGCGGCACCAGACTCTTGACGAATCCCTCGTCATTCGTAAAATACGTCAGGTCGACGCCGACGTCGGGATCGAGACCGCCCTTCCCGGGAAGCTTCGACGTGGCGCCCGTCACCCGGAAATTGCCGAGCGGATAGCTCGGGCGATCCGTGTCTCCCCAGAACCAGTACAGACGATTGCGGTATTCGATCGCCTGCACCGAATCCTGTCCCATGACCTTCCCGTTCAGGAGCGGTTCCGCGATCGGCGGCTTCAAGCCGAGAAGAACGCTGTCCCGATAGATGCCTTGCCCGGTTATCCGGTACAGCCGCTGGGCGATGTTGATCCGGTTCATCTTCAGCGTGACGCTCCCGCCGGGCGTCACGTCGACCGCCTGGCCGCGGTTGCCGAAGAAGTCCGCCGGAACGTCGTAGCCGTCGCTGGATAGATGAAAGAAGACCTTCTGATTCATCAAACCCGGCTCGTCAAAGGCGACGTAGCCGGCGCTGTCCGTGTAGTACAAAATGCTGTTCGTCGTCTTCAGCTCAACGGCCGGAATGCCTCGCCCCGTCTCGGCATCCACGACCCGAATCGCGAAGGGCTCCTGCTTCTTGTGGGACGCCGCGCCCGTCTCCGGCTTCGCCGCCGCTTCTGCATCCTCCGACGCCGCAAGCGCCGCGCCTGGCGCCATCGCGATCGTAAGCAGCGCGACGACCCATACGCCTGCCGACTTCCAAGATTTCCAACTCACCGTGATCCCTCCAATAAGTTGATGATCGCATCGTTCTTATGCCGGAACAGGGATGTCAAGTTATAATACTAAGTAGCACATAAAATCATACTAAGATTGATTTCATAATAATACGAAATTTCTGGTTTTGCAAACCCTTTCATACAAATTTGAGGTACGAAATTGCGACATTTTCCTATAAAGCGCGGACACCTCACCCCTAAACGAGCGAATATCCAACGGCAAACAAGTCCCTATTTCCATAGAAGTTCACGATCACTTAGTATACTATTCATACGCAGTTCGTTATAATGAAAGAAATGACTCGCTTGAGGTGAACGAAGTGGACAAGAAACAAACGGCTTCCCCCAAATACCAATTGGTGAAGGATTACGTACTCTCGCAGATTGAAAACAACGAAATATCGCAGGACGATCGAATTCCGAGCGAATCGGAATTTGCCAAAATGCTGGATGTCAGCTCGATTACCGTTCGGAAGGCGCTGACGGATCTCGTCAACGAGGGCGTCATCTATCGCGTCAGGGGAAAAGGCAGCTTCGTGGCCAACCAGAGCGCGGCCGCGGTCAAAGCGACATCCAATCTGGTCGCCTTTATTATTTCGGGGCTGGAATTGCACGACAGCTCCTATCTGCGAATCATGAAGGGCGTTCAGTCTTTCCTCGGCAAGAACGACTGCAAGCTGATGATCGAATTCGTGGAGAACAACTTCGAACAGGAACGCGAACTTGTTCTGCAGCTCATCCAATCGGATATCAGAGGGCTGCTCGTCTATTCTTCCGATCCCGATGCGGCCAGAGGCTATCTGGACGACATCCGCAGGAGATCGATTCCGTTCGTCATGCTCGACCGGTTCCCTGCCGGCTATCCCGTGAGCTCCGTCGCCTGCAACAATCACGACGGCGCGTACGAAGCCGTCGAATACTTGATCGGGCAAGGGCATCGCCGCATCGGCTTCGCGGCTTACGATTTCCATCTCAGCTCCGAGAGCGACCGCTACCAGGGCTACCGAAGCGCGATGTCCAATGCTTCGGCCGGCATCGACGACGAATGGTTGTATCTAGGACGAGACCTGGACTACGAGAAGCTGGCCGGCCAAATCCGCGGCGGAGAGATCACGGCGCTCTTCTGCGCGAACGACAAGCGGGCGCTCGAAGCGCTCGATAAACTTACGGCCGAGGGCGTTCGAATCCCCGAGCAGTTGTCTTTGATGGGTTTTGACGATTTCGAGAGCGCGAAATTCGCCAAGGTTTCATTGAGCACCGTCAAGCAGCATTTCGACATGCTCGGCTACGAAGCGGCCAAGCTGCTGTTCGAAATTCGCGACTCCTCGTCGCACGGATACAAGAAGATCCTGCTGCCGACCGATCTGGTCATTCGCGAAACGGTTGCGCCGCCGCCGGAATCATGAGCGGAAGTCCCCTGTGCGGCCGCAGCTCCGACTTGGCACAAAGAGGGCCGACTCCGCCATCGGCGAAGCCGAGGCGGCGAATCGGCCCCGCCGATCAACACCAGACGCTGCCCGTCGTTCAGCTTATTTCCCCATCGCTTCTCTCTCGTTCGATTTAAGATTGCTTTCCCAAGAAGGCGTCGACCTGCTTTTGCAGCTCGTTCTGAATTTTCTTGAGCGGAGCTTCCCCTTCGGCTTTGAACTTGGCGAAATATTCGTCGGGGTCGAGCGCGCCGTTAAAGAGGCCGTTATAGTACTTCGCTTGAATGGTGGAGAACTGGGCCACTTCGTTCTTCACCGGCGTCGGGTCGAACGTAAATCCGGTCATGATGTCCTTCGTAAAATGGTCCGCTTGCGCAATGAACTGGTTGTACTTCCGAGTCTCCTCGTCCGTGCCCGCCCATTCCCGCTCCAGCACGGGATTCAGCATGAGCTGAAACGAGACGATTCCGCCGTCGCTGTTTAACGTCTCGTACCGATGGTCGCCGACGGCCTTCCAGTTCTTCCCTTCGATACCGCGCTCCAACAGATCGTAATTGTCCTTTTGATTCGCCCAGTCGAGGAACATCATTGCGCGATCCTTATGCTTGCTCGCCTTCACGATGCAGATAAAGTTGTCCATCTTGTAATTGGACAGATTGCTGCCAAGCTTCAAGTCGAACAAGCGGACGGCTTCCAGCTCTCCGTCGGGCACGACCTGCTTCAGCCGGTCGTTAAACGATTGGGGAATGCCGAACGCCATCTGGGGCGTGGCGGCGACTTTGTTCTGCAGCTGCATATCCGATTGGGAGCTTTTGTTCGTCATGACGTCTTGCGACATGACCTTGTCCATAAACAGCTTGCGAGTATCCTCGATATAAGTCCATATCTTCGGCTCTTGGGCGTCGAACAGATTGTAGACTTTCCCGTCGTTGCCCTTGTAGTACAGCATCAGGCTGGCCCCGATCCCATTGGTCGGACGGACGCCCAGGCTCGTGTCGTCCCGGACCAGCCAATTGACCCAGCTGTAAGTGACGTCGTCCGCCCCCGCGATCAACGGAGTGATGCCCGGCTCGCGATCGTGCACGGCGTACAGATAGGCTTTGAGGTCTTCGTACGTTCGAACGGGCGGCAAGTTCAGCTTCTCCCGCAGGTCCTTGCGGATGAAGACCGATCTCGGCTGGGTGTAGGCGCTCCCCAGGGGGACGCCGTAGATTTTGCCGTTAATTTTGTTGGCGTCCCACATTTGCTGCGGACGGGTCTCTCGCACATGAGAACCGTATTGGTTCAACAGATCGGTTAACTCCTCGTAGAAGCCCTGGGAGGACATCGAGTCCAGATGCAGCCAGGGAGCGTCGAAGATCAAGTCCACGTTCTCTCCCGAAGCCAGCATCACGTTCGTTTTCTGATTCAGATCGCCAAAATCGATGAAAGTAAAGTCTACTTGGGTGTTCAAATCTGCTTTTAACCGTTTGTTGACCTCGCTCATCACCTCGTCGAAATTGGCCCCTTTGCCTCCGGGAACGACCACCTTCAGCGTAACCGGCGCCAACGATTGATTGCTCTGCCCGCCGGTGCCGGCGGTCCCGGCATCGTTCCCGTCGTTGCCGCCGCATCCGGCGAGCGCGCTCGTCAACCCCCATATAGCCGCCGCCATCAACAGGCTTTTTAACTTGACCATGCTTGCAGCCCCCTTCGCGTGTCCATCGCTATGAATTATTGTATAAATCCGGCTGTGCCGGTTCATACCGCCCTTGTTCAACCTTTCACGGAGCCCAGCGTCAGTCCCTTGACGAAATATTTCTGGATTAAGGGATACACGAAAATAATCGGCCCGATCGTAAGGCATACGGTCGCCAGCTTGACCCCTTCCGCCGGCGGCAAAGCCAGGACGTTGCCGTGGTTCAGCGTCGACAGCTGCATCTGCGACATGAGCTGCCGAAGCAGCAGCTGGAGCGGGTACAAATCGCTGTTGTCGATGAATAGAAGCGATAGCCACCAGTCGTTCCAATACTGCAGCGCATAGAACAATCCGATCGTCGCGATGACCGGCGTCGAGATCGGCCGGATGATTCGGAAGAAGATGACCCATTCGTTCGCGCCGTCGACGGTTGCCGATTCGTTCAGCTCATAGGGCAGCGAGCGGTAAAACGATACGAAAATAAAAGCGTAGAACGGATTCATCATATAAGGAAGCACGAGCGCCCACAACGTATCCTTCAAATGCAGCCACCGGACGACCAGGAGATAAAAGCCGACTAGCCCCGAGCCGAAGATCATCGGCACATACGTCATAAACGAGAGGACGCCGCTAAACCTGTTCTTCGGATGAGCAAGCACGTAGGCGAACAACGCGGTAACCGCGAGACCCGCGGCGGTACCGATCGCCGTTGCCGAGGCGGTGACGCCATAGCTGGTAAAGATCTGTTTGCCCTGCAGCAGGAAACGGTAGGATTTCAGCGTGAAGCCGCTCGGCCACACGGCGTATCCGCTGACCGCCAAGCTCTTGTCGACGGCAAACGAATTGATGACCATCAGCCAAAAGGGAAATAGGCAAACCAAAGAAAACGCAACCAAAAACAAGCCGATGAAAAGAACCAACATCCTCTCGGACATTCCCGCACGCCAACGGGTCCGATTGGACGCGCTTGACACGACCGGACGATCCAATGCGCCCGCCTCCCCGCTTAGAACAATCTGGAATCTTGATCGATTCTCCGAACGATCCAGTTAAACGTAACGACGGCAATCAAGCCCATCACGGACTGATAGAGCACGATGGCCGAAGACATGCTGAAATCTCCCAATTGTCTGAGCGCCCGATAGGAATACGTATCGATCACGTCGGTCGTCGGGAACAAAATGCCGTTGTCGCCGATGATGCCGTAGATCATGCCGAAATCTCCGTAAAAGATCCGCCCGATTCCGAGCAGAATCAAAATGATGATTTGCGGCTTCAGCAGCGGCAAGGTAATGTACCTCATCTGCTGGAGGCGGGAAGCGCCGTCCAATCGGGCGCTCTCGTAATAATCGGTCGATAATCCGGCAATGGCGGCGAGCAGAATGATCGAGAGATATCCGGCGTTTTTCCAAATGCGGACCAAGGTCAAGATGATCGGCCAAACCCACGGCGTCTGGTACCAGTCGACGGCGCGTACGCCGTTCCGTTGGAGCGCGTGATTGATAAGACCGTCCGTATTGTTAAAGAGGATAAACGTCATATAGCCGACGACGACCCAAGAGATGAAATAGGGCAAGAAAACGACGGATTGGATCGTCCGTTTGAACCATTTCAGGCGAATCTCATTCAGGAAGATCGCAATGAGAAGCGCAAACCCCATCTCGAAAACAATAAACAGCACGTTTAAATACAGCGTGTTGAACGTGACTTGCATCCAATCCCGGCCGGAAAAGAAAAAACGGAAATTGTTCAGCCCCGCCCAATCGCTGCCCCATATTCCTTGACTGATCTGAAAGTTCTTGAACGCCAGTACGTGCCCGGCCAAAGGAATATAGGAGAAGACGACGAGAAATAGAATCCCGGGCACCGCCATCGCATACAAAAAGCGGTTGCGGGCGATATCCCTTAACATGCTCCTCATCAAGTACGGTTCACTCCTTTCTCTCCGATGCGATTCATGTCCCGGCGATGTTCATTATGAACGGCTCCGGACCGGGGGAATAGTCCTCATTGTGTCGGATCGGGTATCGAACCTGAGGTTTCGGGGCCGAATGGGCCGGAACGGAAGTCTTCGTTCCGCCACTGTCAAATAAGGACTTCGTGGAGAAGAGGTTGTACAGGCTGGCATATGGTATACTAAATTCGACTTTTTGGCGCGAGGGGTTCGTATACGATGTTGAAGCTTTTTACAACAAAACTTATATTCGCACCTTCCTTTTCCTGACCGGCATCCTCATCTGTTCCCTCATTCCGTTCGTCTACTTTCTCTCCTCGGAGTTTGCGAAGTATTCGATGTTGGAGGTCCGGGGCAACTCGCAGCATGAAGTCGATAATTTGGCCTCCAAGGCGGATACCGTACTCGGCAATCTGAAAGCCTACGGCCTGAGCATGTACGCAGACCAGAATATCCAAAACTGGTTCTTCAATACCCGCCAAGACCCGATGGTCGACCACGCGATGCTTGTCGCCCAATCCAACTTCATGTCCACCGAGCCGCTGATCCAGCGCTCGTACCTGATTAATTTGCGAAGCGGACTCGCCGTCGATTCGAAGGCCGGCATCGTACCGCTGGAATCGTTCGCCGATCAGGCCATGTTGAAGAGGGTGAAGGCCTTCCGCCTTCAATATTTGCACTTCTTCCCGCATACGCTGGACCGCACGGACAACCTGGCGCTTGTTCTGCCGGCCACGCCCGAGAAGCCGTCCGACTTCTATCTGGTGCTGCTAATCGACAAGCCCTTGCTGTCCGATCTCCTGTTCGGCCAATCCCTCTCCTCGGAGCAGGATATCCGAATTCTGGACGAGAACGGAGACCTGGTCTTGGGCCGGCCGGACGCCGCTCTGAGCGAGCAATTGTACCGCGCCGCGCATCAGGCGCAAGGAAGCGGCCTGCAGGTCAAGCTTCCGCATGAGAGATGGTTCGTCCATACGGCCGACATGCCGAACGACAATTGGACCCTGTATTATTCGAACGAGTATCGCATTTTGACGCGCCATATCTCTTCCTTTCAACAGAAATTAATAGCGTATACAGTGCTGCTGCTGGGAATCGTCTCCATGCTGTTCTTCTGGAGCTCGCGCCGTTCCTTGCGTTCGTTGACTTTGTTGTCGGAGAAGCTTCAGAGGAAGGTTAAGTTCCCGTCCTCCCGCTCCGAGCCCAAGGCCGACATTCAATGGATCGACGACGGCATCGAAGCGCTGCTGGATAATGTGGAGCACCTTCATGCCTCGATGAGGAACCAGTCGGAGCTCGTCCGATCGGAATCTCTCAGCCAGTGGGTGCTGCATGGAACGCCGGGGATGAAAAATATCGAGTACATCCAGCGCCGGACCAAGCTGGCTTCCTTCGCGTCCCTATTCCTGGCCGTCATCCGGATCGAAGCCTTCCCCGTTTTTTGCGAGCGCTACGATTTTCCGTCGCGCAAGCTGATTAAGTACGCCATTCGGAACATTGCCGAAGATGTCATCGGCGCCGGATCTTGCAAGGCCGAAGGCTTGGACATGGGAGGCGATCATCTCATCCTGCTCATAGGAGGACCCCAACCGGACAGTTCCCAGCTTCAGCGCCGCTTGATGGAAGTGCGCGAGCAGACCGCGCGCATTCTGGACGTCGATACCACCGTCGCCGTCAGCAATGCCTACGGCTTCGACGCGAACATTCGGACCGTTTACGATCGTATTTACGAAATGACGATGCTGAGATTTTTGAAGGGCGAAAGCCGAATCTTTCTTGAAAACGATTACGAGGAATTCATGGAAGGGTATCCGGCCGCTTCCGACGCGCTGGATACGACTGAGGTGATCCGATCGATTCATGGCGGACGCAAGGATCTGGCCGTGACGCTGCTTCGCAAGCAGATGAAACTCATTCAGGGGATGCCTTTTCGGGAATGCAAGCTTTATTTGACATACTTTACTTACGAACTGTTGAAGAGCTTTAACAAATCCAGTGCGACCCAAGGCATTGGCAGCATCCATCAGCTTCTCGATCGGTATCGCACGTTGGAGGATTTCCAGTCGTGGCTGGAGGACGTCGTCGAGACGCTCGCCGCCGGAATCGACGTCCCCAAGTCTTCAAGCCGCAAGGAGGAGATCGTCACCGAGATCAAAGAGTACGTAAACCATCATCTGCACGACGATCAATTGTCGGTTGAACGGATCGCCGACAATTTCTCTTATTCGGTCAGCTATGTCCGTCAGCTGTTCAAGGAAATCATGAACGTCTCCTTGTCCGATTACGTGCTTCAGGAACGAATCGAGCAGGTGAAGGAGAAGCTGATCTCTACCCGTCTCTCGGTATTGGAGATCGCCGCTCAATGCGGCTTCCTGTCCAAGGGGCATTTCTTTTCCTCGTTCAAAAAATTTACGGACCTCACCCCAAAGCAATATAGGGAAATCCATATGGAAGAGACGGCTAACTCCTCCATCTAGATGTTCTCTGATACGTCAAAAAAAAAAGCTTCCCTCGCATCTGGAGGGAAGCTCTCTTCGCTCTATCGACAGCTAGGACATTTTCACCAGGCTGTAGTTTTTCTTGCCTTTGCGGATGATGATGAACCGTCCGCCGATCGCTTGGGCGGCCGATACTTCGAGCGCCGGATCGCTCACGCGCTCGCCGTTCATCGAGATCGCGCCGTTCGCGATATCCTCGCGCGCTTGCCGCTTGGAAGGCTCGATGCCGAGATCGACCAGCCAGTCGACGATATTCTGCGCTTCGGGCGCCGCTTCGAACGTCGGCATCTCTTTGAAGCCTTGCTCGATCTCCTCGGCCGTCAGCGACTTGATGTCCCCGCTGAACAAGGCAGCGGTGATGCGTTTGGCCTGCTCCAGCAGCTCCTCGCCGTGCACGAATCTCGTCATTTCCTCGGCCAGCGCTTTTTGCGCTTCGCGCTTGTGCGGCTCCGTTTGCACCTTTTCCGCCAGCTCGTCGATCTGATCCTTGGACAGGAACGTGAAGTACTTCAAGTATTTGACGACGTCGCGGTCGTCCGTGTTCGCCCAGAACTGATAGAACTCGTAAGGCGTCGTCTGCTTCGGATCCAGCCAGATCGCGCCGCCGGCCGTTTTGCCGAACTTCGTGCCGTCGGCTTTGAGCATGAGCGGAATCGTGAGCCCGAACGCTTTGGCTTCGGCGCCTTCTTTTTTGCGGATTAGATCGAGTCCGCTCGTGATGTTGCCCCATTGGTCGGAGCCGCCGATCTGCAGTTGGACGTCTTCATGCTGGTAGAGATGCAGGTAGTCGAGCGACTGCAGAATCTGATAGGAGAATTCCGTGAAGGAGATGCCGCTCTCGAGCCGGCTCGCCACCACGTCCTTGGCCAGCATCGCGTTAATGCTGAAGTTCTTGCCGTAATCGCGCAGGAATTCGATGACGTTGATCTTGTGCGTCCAGTCGTAGTTGTTGACCATCCGAATCTGATTGTCGCCATCCGTCACGAACAGCTTCTTCATCTGCGCGGTCAGCGCCTCGACGTTCTCCTGGATCTGCTCAAGCGTCTGCAGCGAACGCTCCGACTGACGGCCGCTCGGATCGCCGATCGTGCCGGTCGCGCCGCCGATCAGGATGACGGGGCGATGGCCTGCCAGCTGGAAGCGCTTGAGCACCATGAACGGGATCAAGTGTCCGATGTGCATGCTGTTGCCCGTCGGATCGACGCCGCAGTACAGCGAGACCGCTTTTTGACTCGTCAATTCCCGCAGCCCTTCGGTATCCGTCTGTTGATTGATGGCATCGCGCCATTCCAATTCGTCGATAATATTCACAACATCCGCTCCTTCATTTCTGTAGATTAGTCTATAACGAATGACGGGAAAACAAAAAACGCCCCTTGTCTATATTAGACATAGGGACGATTGGATAACCGTGTTACCACCCAGATTGCACCAATGGCCGTCGCGTTGCCGCGCGCCATTCATGCCGCTCTCGGCGAGGTATCGTTCGCCAATCCGCTCGGCGTGACCCGAGATACTCCAGAGAGGTAATTCGCCGACTTAGTGTGTACCGGGTTCCATCTCCCCCGGCTTTCTAGGACAGGGACTAAGCTGCTACTGGGCTCCTTCAACGTATACCGCATATCGAATTACAGACAGTATAGTGAAATAATAACCCCCTGTCAATGACCCCGGGCGGAGCTTGGGCGGCGCCTCGTTGTGTGGCGGTGCCCCCTGTCAGCGACGGGTCCATGCCCAGAAGAGGAGGGCGCAGGCGCTGACCGCCGCTCCGAACAAGCAGACGCCGGTCCAGCCTTCATAAGCGTAGATGGCGGTCGATGCGATCGAACCGGCCGCGCTGCCGATCGAATAGAAGACCATATAGACGGCGGTGAGGCGACTGCGGGACTCCGGACGCACGCTTAGAATCAGGCTCTGGTTTGTGACGTGCACGGCCTGCACCGCGAAGTCCAGGACGACTATGCCGACGATCAGCACGCCCAGGGAGCGTTCGGCGAAGCCGATCGGCAGCCAGGAGGCCAGCAGCAGTCCCAGCGCGACGCCGGTCGTCCGCTGCCCCCGGCCGCGGTCCGCCAGCCGTCCCGCCTTGGCCGCCGCCAGCGCGCCGGCCACGCCCGCGAGGCCGAACGCCCCGATCTCGCTATGCGTCAGAGACAACGGGGGCGCGCCGAGGGGCAGAACCAGCGAGGTCCACAGCGTGCTGAACGCCGTAAAGATCAACAACGCCAGCACGCCGCGGATACGCAAGATTCGTTCTTGCGCCAACAATAAAAACACGGACCGAAGCAGTCGGGCGTAGGACAGCGGCGCCCCGTCCCGCTTGACGGCGTTCGGCAACGACCGATACAAGATGCCGACCATGAGGAGCGTCAGCGCGGCCGATCCGAGATAAACCGAACGCCACCCGGCAAGGTCCGTCATGACGCCGGCGACGGTGCGCGCGAGCAGAATGCCGATCACGATGCCGCTCGTGACGAGACCGATGACGCGTCCGCGCTCGGCAGCGGAGGCCAACGTCGCCGCGTACGCTACGAGCGTCTGGGTCACGACCGCAAGCAGTCCCACGGCCGCTATCCCTGCCAGCAGCACGGCACTCGTCGGGGCAAGGCCTACCGCCGCCAATGACAACGCGGACAGCAGCATCTGTCCGAGAATGAGCCGCCGCTGATTCACCCGATCGCCGAGCGGCACCAGAAGGATCAACCCCATCGCATAGCAGATCTGCGTAACGGTGATGACGATGCCGATCGTCGCATGCGCCATCCCAAAAGCGACCGCCAGGTCGTCCAACAGCGGCTGCGCATAGTAGATGTTGGCGACCGCCGCCCCGCATGCCACGGCAAACAATAGAACCAAAAAGCGGGGCAAAGCGGCGCCGCCAACGGCACGGTTGCTCCCCGCATCGGATTCGCGGCGGCTATCGCCACTTTCGTCGTCCTTGACCTCTGTCGCCCATTCCCTCTTCGCCTTCTCCACGCTATCCACCCTCTCCCTCTTTCTTATCCCTTATAACATACCGATTGGTACGTAATTAATTGAGCTAAAGTTACCTTGAAGGCCTTCATTTTGTCAAGGGATTACGGATATTATCACATGGAAGCACGATGAATGACTTCTTAGTTTGACATCCAAGCATTCCGAAAGTACACTAATATCATACTGTTCGATATGGAACGGGAAGGAGGGATGGCGGATGGTGCGACCGCGCGAATTCGATGAGGAGCAAGCGCTGGACGAAGCCATGCAGCTGTTCTGGGAGAAAGGTTACGAAGCCACGTCCTTAAGCGATTTGACATCCCGCATGGGGATTCAACGACCGAGCATTTATTCGGCCTACGGGGACAAGAAAGCTTTGTTCGAAGCCGCGCTGCGCAGATACTCGAATGTCCACGCTGCGCAAGTCCGGGGCAAACTTCAGCATCAGTCCTCCGCAAAAGAAGCGTTCCGCGCTTTTTTTGAAGACCTGGTCGCGGAGGAATACCAAGCAAGCCCCAACCGGGGATGCTTCTGCATCAATACGATGGTCGAGCTTGCGCCTCACGATGAGAAATTCGAAGTGCTGACCAGGGAGCATCAGATGTATTTGTCCGTTCTGTTCCAGGAAACGATCGAACAAGGGATCCGATCAGGCGAACTAGCGGCGAACACGAATGCCAAAGCTTTGGCGCAGACATTCGTTGTCGCCTTAATCGGACTAACCGTGATGATGAAGTCGCGTCCCGATCGACGATTTGTAGACCATGCTGTAGAAACCATCCTGACCTTGCTCTCCTAAGCGCCGGACCAGGAAATACCGATTCCTACACCGAAGCCACCTCGCCCACCCCCGCCGGCCAAGAGGACGTGACGCCGACGGACATGGTCAGCGACGCGGTACGCGAGATCATCGACGATCTTCAAGAGACCTTCGGGGGCCATTCGGACGAAGATCGCAAATGACCCGCCGTTGAAGGGCGAAGCGGAGTGTCTCCGCTTCAGACTAGAGAACCCGAGAGCGGGTACTTCAGGGTACCCCTTCTCTCGGGTTCTGCATCATTTAGGCGCAATATTCTCCGCGAGCAGTTCTCCCATTGCCGTCCACTCCGACACCGCCGGCGGTTTGGAATACGCCACAGGCAGCCTTGGGAACAGCAGTTCCGCGACCCGGTAGGCTTCCTCGAGATGCGGGTAACCGGATAAGATGAACCGGTCGATGCCAAGCGCCGCATACTCCTGCAGCCGTTCGGCGACCGAATCCGGATCTCCGACGAGGGCGGTGCCTACGCCGCCCCTGACCTGGCCGATGCCCGCCCATAGGTTCGGGCTGATCTCCAGACGGTCCTGGTGATCGCGAACCAGCTGAGTCATGCGGCGCTGACCGACGGAGTCGAAGCGATCCAAGACGGACTGCGCTTCTTGAATATCCGCTTGGCTGACATGCTGCACGAGCCTGTTCGCTGCCGCCCAAGCTTCATCGGCGGTCTCCCGAACGATAACCTGTACGCGCAATCCGATCTCGATCTCTCGATGCTGCGCCTTCGCTTGCGCTTTGACGTCGGCGACTTTCTCGGCTACCATCGCCGGGGTCTCGGCCCAAGTCAGATACGTATCGATATGCTTGGCCGCGACCTGATGGCCAGCTGCCGAAGAGGCTCCGATGAACAGCGGCGGCGATTGCCGATTGAATGGCGGGTAGAGCAGCTTGGCACCCTCCACCTGGATGTGCTTCCCGGAGAAAGTCACTTCTTCGCCGGCCATCAGACGCTTCCATACGACAAGGAATTCGTCCGTCGCCTCGTATCTTTCCTTGTGGTCGAGGAAGATGCCGTCCCCCTTCATCTCGACCGGGTCGCCTCCCGCAACGACATTAATGAGCAGCCGTCCGTTCGACAAGCGATCAAAGGAGGCGGCCATCCGAGCCGCGATCGAGACCGAGACCCCGCCAGGCCGCACGGCGACGAGGAACTTCAACCGCTCCGTAACCGGTGCCAGCGCCGACGCGACGACCCAGCCATCCTCGCAAGCATGTCCCGTTGGGACCAGCATCCCGGTATAACCAAGGCGATCGACGGCTTGCGCAACCTGCCGAAAGTAGTGCAGGTCGGTCACCTTAGCCCCGTGGGCGGTCCCCAAATATCTTCCGTCCCCCATCGTCGGCAAATACCAGAACATCTCCACGTTCAGGACCTCCTTATATTAGCTCTTATTCTTGCTTAGCTCCCGTTCCCGCTCCCGTTCGCGATCTGCGAGATCAACAACGCGCGGAGCTCGGCGAACGCCTGCCCGCCGCGCGCGTCGCTGAAGGAGAATTCGCCTTCCGGAACGAAGACAGGATTGACGAAATCTTGTACGATACGTCCGGGATTCGGATGCATGATCAGAATCCGCCTTCCAAGCAGCAGCGCTTCGTCCACGTCGTGGGTGATGAAAAAAATGCATTTGCGCGTCTGCAGCCAAATGCGGCGAAGATGCATCTGCATGGATTCTCGGGTCAAAGCGTCCAACGCGCTGAACGGCTCATCCATCAGCACGATGCGCGGTTCGGTAGCGAGCGTGCGGGCAATCGCCGCCCGCTGCTTCATGCCGCCGGACAATTGGTGCGGCAGCAGCGCCCCTGCCTGGCCAAGACCGACCAGATCCAAGTAGAAGTTGACCCGCCGTTTGCGCTCGGCGCGGGGAAGCTTCGCCATCTTGACGCCGAATTCGATGTTCTTGGCGATGTTAAGCCAAGGGAACAGATTTGCGTGCTGAAAGACGACGCCGACTTGGGCATTAGGTTCGGTATGCTCGTTGCCGTTAATGAGCACCGTGCCTTCGGTCGGTTCCAAATACCCCGCAACGATGTTCAGCAAGGAGGACTTCCCGCAGCCGGACGGGCCGAGCACGCAGACGAAGTCGTCAGGCGCAAGGTCCAATTCAATGCCCTGGAGCGCGGATACGGTCGATCGCTTCCGGTTGTATGTTAAGCTAATTCCGTTCAACGCGATCCCGCCGGATTCCGCCGTTGCTATCATGGTCATGGTCGCCACTCCTTATGAATTGACATTCATGCCGGTGTAGGGATCAGGATTTGGCGTATAGGTCGTTGCGAATCGCCTTCTGGAACACAGATACGTCAGGCGCTTCCTTGATCGACTTTTGCTCTACGAGGAAGTCTGCGGTAGCTTTGAGCAGCGTTCCGAACTCGCCCGGTTGTTCGGGCGTCCCCATATACTTGGGATCGGTCTGCTGAGACGCATCCAGCACCGTAATCTCGTTCATAGCCTTGAGCGTTTCCTCCGGGGTCAGACCCAGCTCCTTCGATAGCGCTTCGGACGCTTCCTTCGGATGGTCGCGATAATACTTCGTCCCTGCGTCCAGAATCGCGATGTAACGTTTGACGACATTCGGATATTTCGCGATAAAGTCCTTGTGCACGACGCCGAATTCGCCGGTTAGCGCGCCCTTTTCGGCGACTTCCTTCGAAGTGATGACGATCTTGCCCTTCTCGCCAAGCAGCTTGGATTGGACAGGTTGCCAGATGTACGCTCCGTCGATGTCGCCTCGCTGCCAAGCGGCGAGCAGGTCGGGAGCCTGCATGTCGATAATCTTGATCGCGGACGGATCGATGTTCGCCTGCTTCAAGGCGGAGAGGAGACTGAAATGAGACGTCGAGCCGAAGGTCGTGGCGATCGTCTTGCCCTTTAGATCCTCCAGCGATCGAATGCCGGATGCGTCTTGTACGACCAGCGCTTCGCTCTCTCCGATCACGTCATGAATGTAATAGATCTCATCGGGAAGTCCCTGCGCGACGGCCGACGCTCCCGGAGGCGTACCGACCAGGCCGAAGTCGATGCTCCCGCTGGCGATCGCGGTATTCACGTCGCGGCCCGAATCGAACTTCAGCCACGAGATCTTCACGCCGGGGAACTCCTTCTCCGCGAGGCCCAGCGCCTTGGCGGTCAATTCTCCGTTCGGGGATACTTGATAGCCGATACGGATCTCTTTGGGAAGGTCGGTTGCCGCGGTTGCAGATGCGCCAGCCGAGGAGCTCGAGCTCGCCCCGTTGCCGGACGAAGCAGATTGTTTGCCGGCATCGCCGTTATTGCCGCCGCAAGCCGCGAGTACCGCGATCATCCCTGCCAAGAGCAGCGCAAGCAGATTTTTTTTCGAAGCGATTCGAATGTTGTTCATCGGATAAGATCTCCTCCTCCAAAAGTGGTTAATGTTCAACCCACGGCGACACTCTCCTGATCAACAGGCGCAGCGCGGTATCGATGAGAATAGCGATGATCCCCATGACGATGATGGCCGCATAGATAATATCGCTTCTTAGATACTTGCTGGCATCCAATACCATCCATCCGATGCCCGAGACAGCCGCGATCATCTCCGCCGCCACCAGGGTCGCGTAGGTGACGCCGACCGCGGTCCGCAATCCGGTCAATAGATCGGGCAGACAGGACGGGAGAATCACGTAAACATACAAGCGCCAGCCCTTCGCCCCGAGGGACTTCGCTCCGTTGATCCGGTCGATCGGCACGCTGCTACTGCTGTGGACGGCGGTGATGAATAACGGCGCGAATCCACTCAAGAACAACAGCACAATCTTAGAAGTATCCTGAATGCCGAACCATAGGACGAGTAGGGAATAATACGCTAGCGGGGGTAGCGGCCGATAGAATTCCACGAAAGGATCGAATATCGCCCGTATCCACCTTACTCTGCCGCATAGAATCCCGAGTGTAATGGCAGTAACGAAGATATAAGCCAGCGCGATGAAGATACGCCTCATGCTGGCGCCAATGTGCGCAAGCAGCGTCGAACCCTTGTAGCCTTCCTTGGCGATATCCGCGAATGCGGCCCATACGTCCGATGGCGAGGGAAGGAATAGCGGGTTGACCCAAGCGTTCCGGGCGGCGAGCCACCACAGGAACAGGGCCGCCAAGACGGATAGGCCGGAGATGCCCAGATAGAACGCGTTGCCTTTTTCCTTGCCTCTTCTATGGGGTTTCCGCTGCGCGATCAAGATCCGAACACCTCACTTGTTTTGTAACTATACTTATTGAAATAGTTGGCTTTAAATCAATAAAAAAACCAACCTGTTTTCTCTTCTCCCGTTGTCGGGTCGTCGGCCTCGAACGAGGATGGGCCTGGGGCGCGACCGCGTTGAAGCATCATTCGCTGAATCAGGATTCCTTCTTCCTGACCATGGTGAGGAGGCAGGACAGCACTTCCGAACGCAGCTTCTCATCCATAGGCGCAAAACCGAACAGCTCGCAGTAGAACAATCCATCGGCTGCCAGCCGTGCCACGGTTGCTTCCACCGGATCTCTGCACTCGGCAGTCATACGGCTCTGCCAATCGATATACCGCTGGCGCATAGGCTCGAGCAAGTCGGGATTGCTGGAAGCGGCAGCCAAGATGCCGAAGCTCATCTCCAAATCTTCCTTGCTGATCTCGAAGGTCTGCCTGAGATAAGCTTGCGCCCAACGGTTGTCCAGCTTCGCGTTGCGCGCGGCTTCTTCTTCCGTGCTCGAATCGAATCGGTTCAGGAAGTCGTCCAATGCAGCTTGAATGAGCGCTTCCTTCGTCGGGAAATGGTAGAGCAAACCTCCCTTGCTTACGCCCGCCTCCTTCGCGACGGCGTCGAGCGTAAGCCGGGATGCTCCTCTTTCCCGGACGAGTCTGCAAGCGACTTGCAGAATGGCAGAGCGTTTCGAATGATGCGGCATGATTGGGCCCCCTAATATTTACTATACTGGCTGGACGGTACACCGTCAACGAAAAAAACAAACTATTCCTAGTTATTAAATGTGTATTGAGAGTTAAAGAAGGAGACTGGCGTTGTCAGTAATTCCAAGGCCGTAAGGGGATCTATTAAAAAGAAAAAACCCTTCCTCGGAAGGGTTTCGTCCATGCGATCGTACCTTGCGGAGAACGCAAGCCTGCACAGGCGTTCGCCCTGCCGGAATTAGCCTTCCAGCTCTTTGGGTTTCTCCGTATCCGAGGTCTTGTCCTCGCCTCTAAGCGCGGTTCTGAACTCTCTCAGCATCCTTCCCGATGCGTGGCCCAGCTGCGGAAGCTTGTTCGGTCCGAACAACAATAGCCCGATGACGACCAGCGTTAAGATATGCCAGGGAGCCAATAAATCGCCCATCTCATCACTTCCTTTTTTGATCTCTCTCTAATATAGCAGGAAATGGTCCCGGCTGAAATTCAAAATAGCTGGGGGAACCGCGGCCTAGGTCCGGGAGAACAGCTTGTCGGCGTCGTCAAGCGCCAGGTCCTGTCCGATCGACGAATAATCGAGCCAGGTCTGTCCGTCGAGCAGGTACACGTGGCCGTTCTTCACCGCCTTTAGACCGGCCCAGAGCGGATTGGCTCTCAATGCGTCATAGTTGCTCTGCGCTTCGCTGCCTTTGCTGATGATGACGAAGATCGCATCGGCGTCGAAGTCGGGCAGCACTTCCTGCGAGATGACCTCGTAGGCTTTGGCGATCTTCTCGACGCCCGCGGCGGGCCGCAGGTCCAGATCGTCATACATGATCGGACCCACGGGACGCTTCATCCCCATCACCCGAAGCTCCTTCGCCGTCGACCGGATGGTCATGACCTTGGCGTTCTCGCCCAGCTCCGCGCGGATGAGCTTGCCGACCTTCTCCGCTTTGGCGTCGTAGCTTTGGATAAACGCCTGCGCCTGCTGCTCGCGGCCGGCATGCTCCGCGACAGCCGTCAGATGATCCCGCCAGGTGCCTTCGTCCATGTCGATGCTGATCGTCGGAGCGATCTGCTCGAACTTGGCGACATCCTTGCCGGAATACGTCTCGTCGATGAAGATGACGTCCGGCTTGAGCGCCAGGATCGCCTCCATATCGGGATCCGTCACGACGCCGAACCGGGCGACGCCCTGCAGCCGATCCTTGACAAGCGGCAGGAAATCCTTCACGTCGCCGCCTACGACCGAACCCGCCGGGGTGATCCCGAGCGCCAGCAAGTTATTCGTAATATGAATCGACACGGAAGCGATCTTCGCATTCGGATTGCGGTGCAAGATCTCGTCGGCTTTGGCGGACGTGGACGTCGCTACGGATACCGGATTTGCCGACGCGCCGGATGCCGCAGTCTCCGCGGAGCCGGAGCTCCCGGCCGAAGCGGACGGCGAGGAGCCGCCGGTATTGGAGCTGGCGCGTTGGCCGCAAGCGGACAGAACGACGAGCATAAGGACGAGACTAACGAGCCAGACGATGCGAAACTTTTTCATTGCGAAAATGACCTCCATGCGTTTAGGTTTTATGCCTGAGCAGCAGATACAAGAAGAACGGCGCGCCGAGCGCAGCTACGACGACGCCGGCGGGAATCGCGTTCGGCGCGAATACGGACCGCCCGATCGTATCCGCCGTCACCAGGATGACCATGCCGGTCAGTCCCGACACCGGCAGGAAATGGCGGTGTATCGGGCCCGCCAGCTTTCTGGCGATATGCGGGGATATGAGTCCGATGAAGCCGATCCCGCCCGCCATCGAGACGCTTGCGCAAGAGAGGGCGACCGCCGCCGCCAGCAAGGCGATCCGGTGTCGCGTGACGGCGATCCCAAGGCCGGTAGCCCGATCGTCGCCAATCGCCAATACGTCCAGCGTGCGGGAGCGGGAATAGACGTACGGTACGAGTACCGCGATCCAAGGTAGCAGCGCCCACGCGTTGATCCAATCGCGGCCCCATACGCTGCCGGCCAGCCAGCGGGCCGCGAACGCGTAAGTATTCTCGTCCAGGCGCAGCGACAGGAACAGCGTCACCGCGCTAAATCCGGCTTCGACGGCGATGCCGACCAGGATGAGCCGAATCGGCAGCAGCCCCCGATAGCGGTCGTACGATAGCGCGAAGACGATGACCGCAATGACGATCCCGCCGGCAAAGGTAAAAAGCGGGATCAGCAGCGCCGCCGGTCCTTCCATCGTCCGGAAAAAGGAGACGAATGCGATCAGACCGAACGCGGCCCCCGCATACAGTCCCAGAATGCCCGGATCGGCCAGCGCATTGCGCGACACGCCTTGGAGAACCGCGCCCGCGGTGCCCAGACCGATGCCGGCAAGCACGGTCACGAAGATGCGCGGCATACGGTATTCGAACAGCGCGATGCTGCCGTCGGCGGGCCCGTAGCCGAACAAGGTTCTCCCTACCTCGGCCGGGGACAAGCGGAGCGTTCCCGTATTCAGTCCGACGAGGATAACGGCCAGCGCGACGACAGTCAAGATGGCGCACGCGGCGACGGCCTTGCCGCTCCTGGAGCCGACATTCCGTTCTCTCATCGGACCCGACGGCCGAGTACCGCGGGATGCGTCTTCCAGGCCGGCTCCGTCATCAGCAGCCGCTGGATGCTCCTCCGCTGATTCGCGCTCGATACGGCGAGCAGCAAGTAATCCGCTTCGAAATGCGCCAGCTCCTCGGGAGCGAATCCGGTCCAATTGAAAGCCGTTCCCGCCGGATGGGGCTCCATGAGTTGCGCAATCCGCTCCGGCGGGGAGAGCTGGAGCGACCGGTAGAACACGTGTCCGACGTTGCGCGATCCGTACATCCGCAGACCCGATTCCTTCACGACGCAGATCGCCACGGTCGCCGATCCGATCGAGCTGCGCACCTGACGGCGGAGCTGCTCCGCCCGCCTCTCGTGGTTGTCGAGCCAGAGCCGGGCCTCCTGCTTCCTGCCTAGCAGCTCGGCGATCACGCGCAGATGCTCGAAGACATCCTTGCTCGTCCAAGGGATAGAGATGATCGGCGCGATGTCGTTCACGTGCTCTCTTGCCTTCGGCAGCACGTTATCCTTGCATAGAATGAGGTCGGGCTGGATGTCGATGAATGCCTGTCTGCCGATCTCCCAAGGCTCCGACGCATGCTTGGGCAGATCCAGCTTGCGGGTCTCCAATGGGATATAACGATGGACTTGGGCGGCGCAGGGCGTCAGTCCGAGCGTATACAAGTGGTCGGTGTAAGGATAGGACAACGAGACGATCTTCAGATCGCTTCGCTTCGTGTAGACGGTCGGGGCGATGCCGTTCGTTTTCTTGAAGCGCCGGCTGAAGTAGAATTCGTCGTCGTACCCGACGTCCCGCGCGATATCGCGCACCGGCTTGTCGGTCTGCAGCAGCATCTCTTTGGCTTTGTTCATGCGCAGATGGGTCAGGAAAGAGACGGGCGTCCGCTTCATCGTCCGCTTGAAGAGATGGGAGTAGTAAGTCGGGTGCAGACGGGCGAGCTCCGCGAGCTTGTCCACGCGTATGTCTTCCCGATAGTGCCGCTGCATATAGGAGATGGATAGCTTGAGCCCCGCCTGCGCGTCGTCCGAATCCGCCGATTCGGTACGCCGCTGGAGCAGGTCATCCAGCATCTCGTACAAATATTGTTGGGCGAGGAACCGGCTTCCGCCCGTCGGCGCCTCCCCTTCCTGGGCGAGCAGGCTGAAGAAGCGCTTGAAGCGGCTCCCGCTCATCCGGTAATTCCCTTCGGCCGGGAAGGTGAGGTCCCGCTCGAACGACCGGATCGAATCGGAGCGCTCCGCCATGCGGAACAGGTCGAACGCGACCCAATAGATCTCCGCTTCCCGTCCCTCCTCCAGTTCCAGCTGAACGTCGGTCCCCGGGGCGAACAGGTACAGATGATCCGGCGCCAGCTTCGCCGATCGGCCGCTCACGGTCAGTTCGCCGCACCCCGCGGACGCGAACAACAACGTGTGGCGGCGGAGCGCCGAGTCCCCTCCTGCCCAAGACGGCGCCTGCGCCGCGACGCGAGCCTCGACGATCTCGAATATCGTTCCGCTCAAGTAATCGTTCTCCTGCGAGCGCATTCCCGCATCCGCCTCCTTCTTCGTCATTCTCGAATCCGCAGATCCGCGGTGAACCATAAACGGTAGATCAGGGCGCTCAGCAGCATGCTCATGAGCGCGGCCGAGCAAGTAAACGAGAAGACGATCAGAATCTGGTAGCGCACCGCTTCGACCGGATCGGCTCCGGCGACGATCATCCCCGTCATCATGCCGGGAAGCTGCACCAGCCCGACCGTCTTCATCCCGTCGATGGTCGGGATCATGCTGAACTTGACCGCCCGCTTCAGGCAATCGTGGATCGCCTGCTTCGCCGTCGCGCCCAGCGACAGCAGCGTCTCGATCTCTCCCCGGACCGTCTCGGCCTCCCGCTTCAGATGACCGATGAACAATCCCGCGACGATCATCCCGCTGCCGATCGTCATGCCGCTTAACGGGATGATGTATTGGGGCGTGGCTTTAATCATATGTAGACCTAGAAACAGCGACATTAATACCGCTTCGGTCGCCGTTAACGCCATGGCGATCCGCCAGACGATACCCGGCATACCCCGGCCGCGCTTGCCCGCATTCCAGGAAGCGACGCCGATCATGCACGCGATAATGAGGACCAGAAAAGCCGGATGATCGGCCTCGAACACGAATTGCAGCACATAGCCGACCGCCAGCAGCTGAACGGCCGCGCGGATGGTCCCCAACGCGATATCCCGCTCGAGGCCGAGTTTCTGCCAGACGGACACCAGAATCGTCGCGATCACGAACAACAGCGTGAAGCTAAGCGCCGTATACGTCATGAATGCTCCAGCTCCCTTCCGGCGGGGGTTCGCAGATACGCGCTAGCCAGTTCCGTCGCCGGCGCCCGAAAGAATGCATCGGCAGGCGTATCCTCCAGCAGCGTGCCTTCCCCCATGAACCATACCCGGCCGCACGTTTGCCGCGCCTGCTCGAGGTCATGGGTCACCCAGATCATCGCCGTTCCTTCTTCCTGATGCCATCGCAGCAGCAGCCGCTCGACTCTCTCCTTGCTGCCCCGGTCCAGCGATGCCGTAATCTCGTCAAGCAAGAGCACATCGGGTCTCAGCATCAGCGAGCGAGCCAGCGACAGCCGCTGCTTCTCGCCGCCGGACAGCTCCGTCGCCGGCTTCGACAACGCCAGATTCTCAAGACCGAGCTCGCCCATCAGCCGCTCCGCCAGCTTGCGGTCATATTCGGTTCCATGCAACCTGCTGACGGTCCTCAGATTGAATTCGACGCTCCCCGGCAGCATGACCGGCAGCTGGGCGACATAGCCCATCCGCATCCTCCACCTGCGCGGATCCGCGCCGTCCGACGCGGTCCCGTAGAGCGCGATGCTTCCGTTATCCGCCGTATCCAGCTTGGCCAGAATGCGCAGCAGCGTCGATTTGCCCTGGCCCGACACGCCGAGCAGCGCGATCCGTTCCGGCTCCTTGATCGTCGCGGTCACTTCGGAGAACAAAAGACCGGAAGAGGAAGCCTCGTTCCCCTCCTGTCGCGATCGTTTCGCGAGTCCGGTTATTTCCAATACGTTCGGCATCGTTCTCCCCCTGCTGAACATGCTCCGGCATGCCACTATAAATGATAATCATTTTCAATGAGAATGAAAAGAATCTTTTGAATCTGACGATTCTGATGGAGAGGAGCGTTGCCTTCCCCCTTTATTGTATGTAAATTGGACCGGCAAATCTATTACCGAATAAGGCGCAAAAAAAACACGCCTCAAGGCGTGTTCGAAGCATTGTAATCCGATGAACTTCCAAGGTCGAGGCCGCTTCGGGCAACTCATACACATCTTAATCCTTGCTATCTTCGACGTTCGATTCTATCTTTGGCGAGTGCCGCAACGAAGATCAGCGTCGTGATTCCCCCCTCAATTAGCAAACCGAATAACGGAAACCATTTATCGAAAAAGAGAAATGCATACGAAGCATTATTGCTGAACGGCAGAAGCGGACTTGCGACAAAAAAAATCGCAAAAGCTTTCACCCAATTGCGATGCGTTCGGGTGCCGAACAACTGTGCCGCGCCTACCGCCGCGCCATAATACAACGTCGAAAAAGTGATGAACGTTCCGGAAATATAAATGAGCATCAATAAAATATCGAACCGTTCAAAAAAGGCCAAATGAATAATGCGGGAAAACATGTAAATCGGATAATCGATGCGACTGGCCATATAGGGCCCGATGACGGCCATACTGCATAGAAACGTAACGGTCATGACGAAAGCGCCGAGCAAAACGGCAGAAGCTTTCATCTTGAACGTACGTTTCGGATTTGCAAGGTGCGGCATTAACATCCCTATGACGATGCAGATGCCAAACCAGCTCGCCGGGTAAACCGCCCCTTTGATCGCAGGGCCTACTCCGTTTTCGAATGGGGGCAGCAAATAATGGAGGTTCAGTTCCCGAATCGAAAACAGAATCAGCAGCACGGAAGCCGACAGGATGAGAACCGAAATGAATTGAGCCAATCTGGCGATAGATTCCAAACCGTGATAAGCCGCCCAGCCGGTCGCAAGCGTCATTGTTGCCGAAAATATGATCCCTGGCGTATCCGGCATCAGCGTGGTTGAAAGAAATTTGCAGAACAGCCACATGGCGGAAACGATCACGATTAAGAAAAACAGGACAAAAATAAAGCCAAATAGCGTCCCGATTGGCCCCAGTACGGTTCGACTGTACTGGATAAGCGATTGGCCGGGGTATTTTCGCCCCAGCCAATGAAGAATATAGGCGACATAAATGTCGACGGCGGCACCGATCGCCATCGATAGCCATAAATCCTGCCTCGCTTTCGGAACGAGCTGCGTCGGGATGGAGAAATAGGTAAGGGAAGCAACGGAGACGAAAATGATGAAAAAGAATTGGAGATCCGAAATTTTACGTTTCAACGCTCCTCCTCCTTTCGCTCATTCCGGTTGTAATCCGCGTTGATCGCTTTTCAATCCGGTTTTAATAATGGGAACCGATACGCTGACCTGAACGTCCAGATCAGCCAACTCTTCGTTCCAGCGCTTCTTCATCCGTTTCCATTGCCGCGGGTAGGATTGATGCAAAGCTTCGCCGAACCCGATGACATCGCTGTTATATGTTCTGCATACGCGTTCAATCGTTTGTTCGACGGATTCCCGGATTTGCGCGGCCAATTTCTTTTCCAATAACCGATTCGTTTGAACATCTGTCAAGTCAAGACTTTTTACGGAGGATTTGAGCTCGGCCTTTGCCCTGATCCCGACGCGATACGCAACCCGATTGCGGTAAACACTGGGAACCAGTCGCACTTTGATTTGTTTCAATTCGAATACGACAGGCTTCGGTCCTCGATCTTGCAGCTCAAATTGGATCATTCCGTTGTGCGACTTGCCTTGCAGCCAGCCAAGGACTTGCGCTTGCCTATCGGTCAGCCAACCCACCAGCTTATGCTGCTTGAAAACAGCTATTTCGCGAATGGCCATGGTCTCTTCCCCGCCCTTGGATACCGGAGCTATGCCTGCCGCGTACGCTTGGAAACCGACTTGATCCAGCCGCGGCAGAAACTTATACAGCTCCAAAGTAACGGATGAATTCCCGCGTCTGTTTTTAATAAAATCGCTCCATTCTTCGGAGGGGACATCTTCCAATTCCTTCGACTTCTGCAGCGTATCGCGGGCGGGTTGTTTAGAGATCAAGATCCAGCTGAGCGGGTTCTGCTGCGTGTCGCGCCAAAAGAAATCCGTATATTCTTCAATTCCGCGTCGGGCCAGCTCCTCTTCGATCAGAATGATTCGCGATTGCGGAAAAAAAAGATTTTTTTTCGCCTGTTTGCGAATCTGCTCCATCGCCTCGAAAATCGTGTCGCCTTCGGCGGCATACATGGCGAACGGTCGCCGCTGTCCGCCTGCGCCTGCAGCTACGGGCAGCGTAGGATTCACCAATTGTACGCTCATCTCGATTCGATCGTCCGGGGCGGCATCCAGCCCGATCGCCGCGACTACCGTGAGTTGATCGATATTTTTTTGCCCCCAGCATCCGCTCATTACAAGCAACAAAAATAGAAGGGAAAATCCCTTTAATAAACGAAGCCCCAAGCGGGAATAGGGGCGCTTCCAAGTATGCATGCCGTTCCCCCAATCACCGATGTCTTCTGGAATGGGTTCGTAGTGTCCACCAGGGTACGCGAATCAAGGTTTTCCGGGCTTCATCCTTCTTGTACGGAGCAATAGGGGCCAGATACGAGATCCCGAAGGAGCGGAGCGTCGTTAAATGAATGCCAATTAGGATCAAACCGAATAAAACGCCGTATAATCCAAACAACGAAGCGCAAATCAGCATGAAAAACCGGAGCAATCGTATGGTGCCCGACAGGTCGATGGATGGAATAATAAAAGAGGAAATAGCTGTGCCGGCAACGATAATGACGGTCGGAGAAGAAATGATCCCCGCTCTGACTGCCGATTCCCCGATAACAAGCGCCCCGACGATGCTGATAGCCGAACCGACCGCGCGCGGCATCCGAATACCGGCTTCTCGCAAACCTTCGAAGGTGAGCTCCATGAGAAGCGCTTCGATCAACAGCGGAAACGGAACGCCTTCGCGCGCGGAAAGTATACTGCTCAGGAGATACGGCGGAACCATCTCGGGATGAAACATGAGCACGCCCACATATAGGGATGGAAATAATAAGGCAATGAACAAGCCGATATAACGAAGCCAGCGGACGAAGGTCGCCACCGGGTAAGCTAAATAATAATCTTCCGAAGTCTTCATCAAATGAAATAGCGTACACGGGACGAGCAGGACGAACGGCGTGCCATTGACCATTAGCGCAACCCTGCCTTCGACGATTCCGCCCGCGATATCGTCCGGACGTTCCGTGCTGTAGACGGTAGGGAAAAGGGACCGGGCATTGTCTCTGATGATTTCTTCAATATAATGCGACTCGAGAACGGCATCGATATGAATTTGACTCAGACGTCTGCGCACTTCGGCGACGGTCTCCTCCGGAGCGCGGTCCTGTAAATAGAGGATCAGGATTGAGGTATGGGTAACGCTGCCGACCGTCATCGCTTCTACTCGCAGCTTCTTGTTCTGGATTCGCCGGCGAATGAGAGACACATTCACCTCGAGCGATTCAACGAACCCGTCGCGCGGGCCTCGCACAACGACCGTGGAAGCAGGTTCCTCGATGCTGCGCGTCTCAATTCCCAAAGTCTCGACTGCGATGCTCCCCTCGCATCCGTCCATGACCACAATCGAATGCCCGGAAAGCAGAAGCGTAATCGCCTGATCGATCGATAGCGCATGCGATACTTTTTTGGCGGTGATGACGGAATTTTGAAGCCATATATATAAGTCTTCATGCGCGGTCACGTCTAACTCTCGGGTACGAGAAATCAACGGAGCCAGCACGCCTTCATTCAGCGATTGGGTGTCAACAATCCCGTCCAGCCATAGGACCGCGATCGGTATTTGTTTGACCCCAACGGCGCATTCGCGTATGGACAAGTCGGCGCTGTTGCCCAACTCGCTTTTGAATTGTCCGATTTGCTCTTGTAGCGGACGGTTATTCCGTTTCACTCCATGTCCCCTCGCTTTCCTCACCAACCTAGTTTGATCATAAGTGAGGGCATTGAAACATGAAGGCCAGCTGCGTCTTAGCGTTCGGCCGGCAACTGCATTCGGTATGGATTTTTTGTCGCGCGGAGAGGGCTAATTAGATTGGTAACTGTCCATACTTGGAGTGACCGAGTCCGAGGAGGGATACGAGCCTTGCTGCCCAAAGGAAGCATTACCATTCTACAGGCCAGCATGGTCTTGATCATGGCGATCGGCCTCGACAACCACGTGACGATCATCCCTTTGCTCCTCCATACCGCCAATAAAGATTCCTGGATCAGCGTCATTCTAGTGCTCCCCCTCTGCCTGTTGTGGACGCTGCTGCCCTACTGGATCGCCAAAAAAACCCGCCAGACGAACATTTTATCGTGGCTTCGCACGCACGCTCACCCTGCTTTAGCCCTGCTTCTACTCGTCCCGTTTCTATCCTTTTTCCTGACGAACGCTTTTGTGACGTTCAAAGAAGTGATCGTCTGGACAAGGACTTCGTACTTGCCGGAAACCCCGATTCTGGTGACGGCTCTCTCCTTGCTCGCGCTCTGCGTTTATTCGGCCATGAAAGGCATCCGATCCATTGCCATCTGCGCGGGAGTGTTGCTGCCTGCCGTCTGGGTGCTCGGTTATTTCGTCATGTCGGCGAATTTCCAATTCAAGCGTTATGCCCTTCTCTTTCCCCTCTTTACGAACCGCTTCTCCTCGATCGCATCTTGCATGATGTATGCAGCCGGCAGCTTTATCGAGATATTCATTCTCGTGCTGATTCAGCATCATATCCGCGGCAAATTCAAGTGGTATCATCTCATGATTCTGGTGCTGATCATATCCGGATTGACCATCGGTCCTTTGGCGGGGTCCATTGCCTCCTTCGGATATAAGTCCGCGCAGATCAGATACCCGACCTTCGAGCAATGGCGGCTGGTCCGGATCGGAGACTACGTTTCCCACCTGGATTTTCTGTCGATCTACCAATGGCTTGCGGGCGCCTTTATCCGTATTTCGCTGATGCTTTATTTGATCGCCGATTTGCTGAAAAGCAAGAGCGAGCGTTCGCGAAAATACACGATCGCCATCGTAGCCGGCATTTTGCTGCTGCTGGTAGCCATACCGATGATCAACGATATGGTTTATCTGCGCATCGTCAGATGGTACTATATCGGCGCTTTCGCCATTATTCTCTTCTCCTCCTTATGGCTGCTATTGACGGTAGTATGGACTGCGCGCAAGAAAGGGGCAGGGGCATGAACAAGAAAAGCTACATTCATGAGTGGGATGAGGAGAAGCTGCGTTCGTATTATCGGGGCAGCGAGGATATCAAAATCAGCACCAACGCCTTCGGCGAAACGGGTGAGACGTTTACGTTGGTTTATTGCGAAGGGATGGGGGACAGCAAGCAGTTGTCCGAGACCGTTCTCCCCTCCTTGGAGCAGTCGTTCCGCAGCGGCAAATCCGATTCTGAAGCGTGGACCGCCCTGCAGGCCCGATTGGAGCTGACGGAGCTGCAATCCGACGAGGACTTGTCGCTCCGCCTGTTCAGCGGGGCGCTGCTTCTGCTTCATCATCGGACGAAACGGTTTTTCGCCCATAACATGGAGAACATTCCAAAGAGAACCCCTTCGGAATCATTAACCGAAATTTCGTTAAAAGGCCCCCGGGACGGGTTTACCGAAGAGTTGTCGACGAACGTCGCGTTAATCCGCAAACGATTGCGCACCTCCAAACTACACAATGAAAAATTTACGTTGGGGGACCATTCCAGGACGGAAGTGTCCCTGATGCATATAAGCGGAATCGCCCCCTCCGCCTTGATCAAGGAAGCGCGCGACCGGATCAAAGCGTTTGAATCCGAGTCGTTGCTGAGCAGTTCCCAATTGGAAGAAGCGCTGGGAGATTCAAAATCCCCCCTCTTCCCGCTGATCGATTACATCGGAAGGCCCGATTTCGTCGCTGAGTCCTTGGTGCGGGGACGCCTGGCGGTGCTGATGAACGGATCGCCGATGGCCCTCATCTTTCCAAGCAATTTGTTGGAGCAGATCAAGTCGCCGGAAGATTTGCATTTGCCGTATTACTTCGTGGCTTTCGAACGCTTGCTTCGTATGATCGGTCTATTCGTCGCCATTTTTTTGCCGGGTTTTTGGGTCGCGTTATGCGCTTTCAACAGCGAGCAATTGCCTTTCCGTCTGCTGGCCACCGTGGCCAACTCCAGAGTCGGCCTGCCGCTCTCGGTCTCGATGGAGGCGGTGCTCATGCTGGGAATGTTCGAGTTGTTTCGCGAGGCGGGGGCCCGACTTCCGAAGGCCGTTGGCCAAACGGTAGCGGTCGTCGGAGGTTTGATCGTCGGCGATGCGGCGATTCGCGCGGGGTTAACGTCTCCTACGATGCTGGTCGTTTCGGCGGTTACGGCCGTATCGACATTTACGCTAGTTAACTTGTCTCTTAGCGGAACCGTCAGCGTCATGAGGCTGTATGTACTGATCGTCTCTTCCGTACTTGGCATGTTCGGCTTTTTTATCGGCATGTTCTCCATTGTCGTCTATTTGTCGGGACTAAGCTCGCTGGGCATCGGATATTTGGAACCACTATCCCCGGTCTCGTTCAAGGATATTCTAAAGGCGGTATTGGACGTTCCGAAGCGTTGGAAAGACAAGAAGCCGGTCATGCTAAGACGACCGGATCTCGAAGATAAGGAGTAAGGACAGTCATGAATCCGATTCGGATCGTTGGAATAGCCTCGGCCGCGCTCGCGACGTTATCGCTAACCGGATGTTGGGACAGCTCCGACATCGAAAAAAATCGATACGTATCCGCGATCGCCTTCGACTATGCCGATCATCGGCATACCATGTTCGCGCAGATGCTTGACTTCAGTTACGTGGCGAAACAGGAAAAAGGGAAGAGCGAGTCTCCGCCCGTTACTTATGTCGGGAAAGGGGTAGGGGCAACCGTCAACATGGCCGCCAACCATTTGTATCAGACGGCTCAGCAAAAAACGCTGTGGAGCCATATCACCTCGATCGTCGTGACGGAAGCCGCTTTGAAAGAAGGGGTTCAGGGATTCGAGGACGCTTATGACCGGTTTTACGATACGCGCTTCTCGCAATGGATTTACGGGACGCGGGATAACATCGAAACGTTGTTCACGACGCCCGATTTATTCAATATGTCTTCCATATCGACGATTCTTCACGAACCGATTAGCAATTACAAACAAAGATCGTGGATCAAACCGATTCGCTGGCTTCATTTTTTTGCGGACATTCTGGAGCCCGGCAAGACCGTCGTTCTGCCCACGCTTAGCGTCAACCAGAGTCAATGGAAAAAGAACCGGGAGGCGGAACCCAAACTGCAAGTTAGCGGCGCCTTCCTCATCAGCGGCAAGACCGTCAAAGGATGGCTGAGCAACGATCAACTGATCGGGCTGCGCTGGATGAACCCGGGGACGGAGCGAACGCCGCTTCCGATCATGGACGGCGGTCGGGTGATCGGGGTTCTATCGTTAGGGAGTCCCAAGGTGAAAATGAGGGAGACATTCGTGAAGGGGTTGCCCCGTTACCGAATCAAACTGTCCGTTAAGGGCAATATCGTCGAGATGAACGACGCCGCAACCGAGCAGGAAATGAAGCGACTCGCGAAATCCCTTATCCGGAAGGAGATCCGGGAGACATTCCTTCACGCGGTTGCGTTAAAAGCGGATATCTACCAACTTGACTACTCCACGTATGTACATCATTACGATAGGTGGAAGCGAATCGAAAAACAAGGTAACGTTCATTTGACCAAAGATTCGCTGGAATCGATCGACGTCGATATCAAGCTCATGCATAGCGGCATGCTCAGAACCTACGTGCTTGAATAACCCGACTTGCCGCGGGTCGTAAGAAAAGAAGGGTCATCCCTTAAGCGGTTCGCTTACGGGATGACCCCTTTTGGGAATCAAGCCTTCCATTCGTGATGGTCATCGCTTGGGATAGGATAACCGTCCCTGCTCGCGAGCGTTAACGCACCCCGCTTCAACGGAAAGGAGCAGTAGCAGTTTGGCCAATATCGCGAATGAGAATCCTGACATCTTCCGCAAAGTTTCGAACCGGATGACCGTCCAGAGGCGCCAAACTTTGCGTATGAATGGTTTGTATACGAGTATGCAGATTTTTATCTGCCGTTACATGGACTTTGTATCCAGATTCGGCCTTTTCGGCGCTATTCCGCACGTTCTGCGCAACCCTTGTCGTATTTTCGCCATCTTTTACATCGATGCCGACAATCGCATCGCGATCATGCACAAAGACAGTTGCTTTTTTAACGCCCTTAACTGTCATAACATGCTTTGTGATTTTTTCAGAAACCTTTTTGTTAAAGGAAGGATGTGTCGAATTGGCGTTTGTACTTTGTTGAGTTGAACGTGCTTTATATTGATTCGTTTTTAAACCATTATGTTTCGTACATCCTGTTCCGACAAAAACAAGCAACATAGTCAACGCCACTACCCCAAATTTTTTATACATTTTCAGTTTTCGCCTCCTTGCGTGTAGGATGCGCGAACCAAATCCATTTCATTCGCTTGTTAATCACGCTTCCTGACTGACAAGGTGTGCCTATGTCGCCGCTTGGACCGTCCAAGTGCTATAATGATGATATCAAAGATGCCATTCAGTCCACCAAAGGGAAGGAGAACTATCCATGAATGCCGAGCAATTGGATCGAATCCGTAAGGGCAAAGGCTTTATCGCGGCCTTGGACCAGAGCGGCGGAAGCACCCCCAAGGCACTGTTGCAGTATGGCGTTGCGGAAAACAGCTATTCCAACGAGGATGAGATGTACGCCTTGGTGCACGAGATGAGAACGCGCATCATCAAGAGTCCCGCATTCGATTCCCGGCACATCTTAGGCGCGATCTTATTCGAGAACACGATGGACCGTGCCATCGACGGTCAATGGACCGCCGATTATCTCTGGGAGCGGAAGGGCATCGTACCGTTCCTCAAAGTCGACAAAGGGCTCGCCGACCCGGAAGACGGGGTTCAGCTCCTGAAGCCCATCCCCGATCTGGACGACTTGTTAAAGCGGGCGGTCGGGCGCAACATCTTCGGGACGAAGATGCGGTCGGTCATTAAGGAAGCCAATCCCGCCGGCATCCGCAAAGTCGTGGAGCAGCAGTTCGCCATCGGCAAACAAATCATAGCCAAGGGCCTGGTTCCGATCATCGAACCGGAAGTCGATATCTACAGCGCGGACAAGGCTGCCTCGGAAAAGCTGTTGAAGGCGGCGATCGTCGAGCAGTTGTCGGCCCTTGGCGATGACGAGAAAATCATGCTTAAACTCTCCATCCCGACGGAAGACAACTTCTACAGCGATCTGATGGCGGATCCGCATGTCGTGCGGGTCGTGGCGCTGTCCGGCGGCTACTCGCAAGCGGAAGCCAACGAGAAGCTCGCGCGCCATCACGGATTGATCGCCAGCTTCTCGCGCGCCCTGTCGCAGGGACTCGCTGCCGGACAGACCGACGAGGAATTCGACGCGATGCTGTCCCAATCCGTTCGGGACATTTACGAAGCTTCTATTCGATAAGAGACATCCCCTCATCCCCTATCCCCTTCTTCATCCCGCGACAACGTCCCGCATCCATCGGATGCGGGACGTTGTCATCATGCCGCAAAGCTCCGATCCTATTGAACCTCCACATGAACATGATGATATTTCAGACAACGGATCGTTCCGTACGTTTGACAAGCGATTCTTCATCCATTATTCTCTTAATAGTAATTATTACATTTAATAAACATCTGAAGGAGTGAAAAGCAATGACAGTCTCCCCCGTCGATACCCGCATTCCCGTCACCGTGCTAACCGGTTTTCTAGGAGCAGGCAAGACAACTTTGCTTAATCATGTGCTTACGGCGGATCACGGTCAGAAAATCGCGGTCATCGTCTTCCGGCTTTACGAGCTGCAACGATAAATTCTACATGGCCTATCTGATTCTTATTTGGTGGTAAGCGGACATTCTGACATTCTATGCACCTATTGTTCCATCATCATAGATTTATCAGACCTCCGGATCTCCGGACCTCCAGACCTCCGGACCTCCAGACCTCCAGAACTCCAGACCTCCAGACCTCCAGACCTCCGGACCTCCAACTCCGACCGAACAGTTGTAAATGTANNATGAATACAATTTATTGGGGAACAGCCACCACGAGAAAGAGCCACAAGAAAGAACCACCATCAAGCACCACCGGACAGGTCCCAGCCGATGAATTCCAGGTGACCTTTGCTCAACCGAAGACGAATATTCCCTGCGATTATTAGGCGTGTAAGCCCTGAAAGCGATAATGGCCAAGACCCATTTTCATAAAAGAAAGCCGGGCGCTGCCGCGAATCGCGGTCAAGCGCCCGGCCCGCCATCCTTCCGTTTACTTGAAGGTGGAACCGTCGTATGCTTTTTGCAAAATCTCGAGATAGCGGTCCAGCTTCAGATCCTTCAGCCCTTTCAGGTAGCCGTCCCAGTCCTTGTCGAGGTTCTTGTGGCCGGTGATGAACTGCAGCGCGTTCTCGTCGATATACGTCCGGATGTTCGTCTGCAGCAGGCTTGCTTCGTCGGTCTCGGACGGATCGAGCCAGATCGCCCACAGCGGGAACAGCTCCTGCGGCTCGTGCCCTTGATAGAGCAGGGTCGCTTGGTACAACCGGCGCTCGTAGTTGGCGGAATCGTAGATGTCCGTGCCTTGAACGAAGCTGTCGCGATACTCCTTCGGCTGATAGAAGTGGCCCATGCCGCTCCAGCCGGCGTTGCGCGGCGCTTCGCCTTCCACCGCGGGAATCGAAGCGAACTGCGGCGTTACGCCTTCTCCGAGCGCGACTTCGCCTTCCTTCGGCTTTCTCCAGTCGATGCCTTCCATGCCCGACGCCGCGTTCGTTTGACCTTCGGGGGTGTACATGTAGTCCACGAACTTGATCAGCGCGATTTGCGCGTCCTTGCTCGCCTTATTCGTGATGGCGAACTTCGCGCCCGGGGATACGCCGCCGCCGTCGTGCGTGGCCAAGGCGATGCCGCCCGGCCCCGTCAGAGGGGGAACGGGGTTATAGTCTTTGGAATTTTTGTTGCCGACGTCGATGTTCACGAAGATGGCCGGGTGCATGCCCGCGCCGGCGCCCAGAATTTGCGCGCTGCCGTTCTCGCCGATTTTCTTGAACGCTTCGGAGTTCTGGGTGAACGCGCCCGGATCGATCAAGCCCTCGTCGTACAGCGATTTGATATAAGCCAAACCTTGCTTCCATTGTTCCGTCGTGGCGGCGGAAGAGACTTTGCCGTCTTTCATGAGCAGGTGATTGCGGTCGTCGTCGTAGACGAACGCGTTCATGAGGAACGGAATGACGCGCACGCCGTAATCCTCGATCGAGCCGCTGAGCGGTACTTCGTCTTTCGCGCCGTTATGGTTCGGATCTTCGTTTTTAAACGCTTCCAAAACTTTTTTGAAGTCTTCCGTCGTTTTCGGCATATCCAGCTTCAGGTCGGTGAGCCACTTCGTGTTGATCCACATCTTGTTCGGATACGAGCAGTGGAAGCACTGCGTATAGGAAGGCAAGCCGTAGATGTTGCCGTCCGGGGAGACGCTTAACGCCTTGAAGTCCGCGTTGCTGTCGAGGGCGGCTTTGATGTTGGGCGCATACTGGTCGATCAGATCGTTGAGCGGAATAAGCACGCCTTGCTTGCCGTACTTCAGCAGATCCGCCTGCGAGAATTGATCGATGTAGGCCGTCAGCATATACGCGTCCGGATAGTCGCCGCTCGCCAGCGAGATTTGGCGTTTCTCCTTGGCGCCGTCCGAGGTGACCGTCTCGAAGTTGAACTTGATGTTGAATTTCTTTTCCGCGAACTGCGTGTATTTGTTGGTCGCCAGATCGATGTTGGGCTCCTGCACCGCGAACATCTTGATGTTGACCGGCTTGGCGGCCGCCTCCGAGGAGGAGCCGGATGCCGCCGGCGAGGAGGCGCCGCCTTCCCCGTTGCCGTTTTTGGAACAGGCCGACAATACCGCTCCCAGCACCAGGACGATCGCCAGCAGACTTACCATTCTCTTTTTCAACATGCGTTTTTCGCTCCCTTTTTCATCATGTCGGTTGGGTGAAGCTGTACATGCCGTTCCCTTTGCCGTTTCGTTCGCGATCTCCGACGGCGCGCTACATGTCGATCACCCCTCCCGAGGAATGCCGGTTCCGATTGGCGCGGGGCCCGGTCATCCTTTGACCGAGCCGACGAGCATGCCTTGCACGAAGTGGCGCTGCACGAACGGATAGATGATCAGCACGGGCAGCGTAGCGACGACGATCAACGAATACTTGAGCAGCTCGGCGAGCTGCTGGCGTTCGACCTGCTTCATCGCGTCCATGACGGAGTTGCCGCTGTTGTTCTGGATGATGATGCTGCGCAGGATGAGCTGCAGCGGGAACTTGTCCGCGGTCTTCAGATAGATCAGCGCGTCGAAGTAGGCGTTCCATTGGCCGACCGCGTACATGAGGACGAGTACGGCGATGATCGGCTTGGACAGCGGGATCACGACGCTCCGCATGAAGCGAAGGTCGCTGCAGCCGTCCATCTCGCTCGCTTCGACGAGTTCTTCGGGGATCGACGATTGAAAGAACGATCGGGCGATGATCACCTGCCACACCCAGACCGCGTTCGGAATGAGCAGCGCCCAACGCGAGTCGATCATGCCGAGCGCTTTGACGACCATGTACGTGGGGATCAGTCCGCCGCTGAACAGCATCGTGAACGTGATCACCATCATGAGCAGATTGCGGCCGAACAGCGTTTTGCGCGATAGCGGGTAAGCGAGCATCACCGTCAGGCACACGCTGATGGCCGTGCCGGCTGCCGTGTAGAACAGGGAATTGCCGTAACCGGTCAGCACCTGCGGATCTTTGAACAGCGTCTGGTAGCCCTTCAACGAGAGATCGACGGGCCACAGCCATACCCGCCCCGCGGACACGGCGGACGGACTGCTGACCGAACTGCTGACGATATAGATGAGCGGATAGAGCACGGCGATCACCACGACGATCAATATAGCGTAGACGACGATGAGAAACGCCCGATCCGCTGCGGATTCCTTGATTCTGGTTGCTGCTGTTGCCATGTCATCACCCCTCGATTACCAAATGCTAGAATTGGAGAAACGTCGAGCCAACGCGTTCACCGAGAACAACAGTACCAGGTTGATGACCGAATTGAACAGGCCGACCGCCGTCGCGAAGCTATAGTTGGCGTTCAGCAAGCCGATCCGGTACACGTACGTGGCGATGATCTCGGAACTCGAGATGTTCAAGTTGTTCTGCAGCAGATAGATCTTCTCGAAGCCGATCGCCATGACGCTGCCGACGTTCAGAATGAGAATGATCGTGATCGTCGGCAGAATGCCCGGGAGGTCGACGTTCCATATCTTCTGGAACCGGGAAGCCCCGTCTACCTTCGCCGCTTCGTAGAGCGTGGGATCGACCGCCGACAGCGCCGCCAGATAGATCACCGCGGAGTATCCCGCCGTCTGCCAGATATCCGACCATACGAAGATGGAGGAGAACAGGCCGGGGTTGCCGAGGAAGTTCACGGAGCTCATCCCCAGATGGTTCAGGAAGACGTTCACGAATCCGAGGCGCGGCGCCAGGAACAGCATGAGAATCGACACCATGACGACGGTCGAAATGAAGTAAGGAGCGAAGGTAACCAGCTGCACGAGCCGCTTGAACCTCTGGTTCCTCACTTCATTGAGCATGAGCGCGAGCAAGATCGGAATCGGGAATCCCGCCAGCAGCAGATAGAAGCTGATGAGCAGCGTATTTTTGACGAGCGTCCAGAATATCGGATTCTCGAAAAACATTTCGAAGTTTTTGAATCCGATCCACGGACTTCCCCATATGCCCTTCGTGACGTAGTAGTCCTTGAAGGCGAGCACGGCGTTCAGCATCGGATAGTATTTGAAGATCAGAAAGAACAAAAGCGGCGGTGCGATAACGAGATACAACTGCCAGTGCCTGGCGAAGCTTTTTCTGGCTTCGGGGCGTTTGCCTGCGGCTTCCAAATGAATCCCTTCTTCCAATTCGTGATGGATGCAATGCGCGATGTTATGAGAGCGTTTTCTACAGGATCAATCGTAAAGGGTTTCAAGCCTGCGAGGTAGGTACAATTGCGTTTTCAACCGTACAGCTCTCCCGTTAAACGAGGTACAGTTTCGCGCTGGGCGGCCACTCTCGCGCGCCTCCTCCCGCCTTCATCGTACGGTTGCGAGGTGCCGCCCTGGGAGCGATGGCAGGTTGGCTTCGATTAGGCACATCCTTGGCGCCCCTTAGACCGGAACTCATTGCGGAATCCGGCGGCTTCGAGACGGACGGTCCGGCCGGGCGCAGGACGATAGCCGCATCTCTTCCTTCTATAAAGAAGCGATCAGAACCTCCGTCCTTCGCGGGACGCGCCGGATCCCGGAGCGAAATGTCCGCTCTTCGCGCGATTTGTACCCCGGATATCGGACAATTCGTACGATGAACGACCGAGTTGTACCTACCTGGAGAAAGGCGACCTGATCTACAATCGATGTACGGTAAGCGCTCTCATAAATGATTGGCCTGACGAAGAAAGGAGGTTGCGAAGGAGGGCGCGCCAGACCGTCGCTCGCGGTCGAAGGCGATAGGCTTTGCCGCGCGGGGGCAAGACCACTCTTCTTTTAAAAGGGGTTGCGGGAATTGAAACATCATTCACATCGGCGGCGCAAGAGCTGGATCGGACTGCTGCTCGCGCTCGTCGTCATCGCGCAGATCGGATTCGCCGGCCCGAGGCCGAACGTAGCGGCGGCGGCCGACAACGGACTGGCCTTGAAGCCGTACATGGGCTGGAGCAGCTACAGCCTGCAGGTGTACGACGGCCAAGCCGGCAATTGGATCTCCGAAGCGAAGATCAAGAAGATGTCCGATGCCATGCACGAGAAGCTGCAAGCTCACGGCTACAATTATATCAATATCGATGCGGGCTGGAACGGCAGCATGGACGGCTACGGCCGGCCGATCCCGAGCGCGCAGCTGTATCCCGGCGGATTCGAGAATCTCGTCGACTACGTGCACCGCAACGGGCAGAAGATCGGGATCTATCTCATCCCGGGCGTATCCCCGGCCGCGGTCGAGCAGAACCTCCCGATCTACGATCCTTCGGGGCCGTCCGGCTGCACGATCGGGGATATCGCCGTAAAGCCCTACAAATATGCGGATTATTGGAACATCGGATACAAGATCGACTTCAGCAACCCCTGCGCGCAGAAATATGTCGATTCGATCGCCGATCTGATTGCTTCATGGGGCGTCGACTTCGTCAAATTCGATAGCGTGACGCCCGGCTCCGGCCATAACGATACGTCTATCGACGCCCGCGACGACGTCAAAGCTTGGTCGCAGGCGCTGAGCAAGCACCACATCTGGTTCGAGCTCAGTTGGGCGCTCGATCACAATTACGCGGATTATTGGAAGCAATACGCCAACGGCTGGCGCGTCGATTGGGACGTGGAAGCGTACAACCGCGACGTCGGGATGACGCAATGGAGCAACATCGCCAGGCTGTTCCCGGACGCGGCGATGTGGTGGCGCGATGCCGGCCCCGGGGGATGGAACGACTTCGACTCCCTCAACGTCGGCAATGGCGCGACCTCCGGGCTGACCAAGGACGAGCGTCAGACGGCCATGACGCTGTGGGCCGCCTCGTCCGCGCAGCTCTACACCGGCGACGACCTGTCCAATCTGGACGAATACGGCCTCGGCCTGCTGACCAACGACGAAGTCATCGCCGTCAATCAGGCCGGCCACCCGGTGCATCCGGTGTCGACGGCGTCCGACCAGCAAGCCTGGTACGCCAACAACGGCGACGGGACGTATACGGTAGCCTTGTTCAACCTCGGCAGCAAGGGCGCTTCGGTCGGCGTCAACTGGCGGGATATCGGCTTGAACGGCTCCGCCTCCGTGCGCGATCTGTGGAGCCATCAGGAGCTCGGCGCCTTCGCCTCCGGCATCGCGCCGGTCTACCTGGAGCCGCATGCTTCCCGTCTGTTCAAGGTAACGGCCAACAGCGGCACGGCCACGGTCAACGACGACGACACCGGCATGAGATACACCGGAACGTGGACGCGAAACGGCGGCAACGAACTGGTGCGGGACGCGCAGGATCTGACCGTCCTCGTCTCGGATTCCTCGTCTGCGCGAACGGCGCAATCGACCGGGGACGGGGCAGCCGGCGATAGCCAGACGCAGCCGGAAGCGCTGGCGGCGGATGCCGCGGCCGTCTCCCATACCGTCATGATTAACGACAACGATCCGGCGATCCAATATGCCAACCGCTGGGGCTACAGCAGCGGCCGCTCCTTCGGCGATTACATGGGCGACGTCCACTACGGAGAGCCGGACAACGGCACGCAGCCGGAGGTTTCGTATACGTTCAGCGGCACGGGCATCGAGGTGCTGGTGGAGCGGAGCCCCAGCAGCGGCAAGCTGGACGTCTATGTCGACGGAGAATTCAAGGAAACGGTTGACGCCGAGAACGCGTCGCAGGCGGGCCAGTATGCCGCGTACGGCATCTCGGGCCTGGATCAGGGATCGCACACCATTAGGATCGTGCGGAACGACGGCGGCCAATACTACTTCCTCCTCGACGCCTTCAAGGTGACGACGAACTCGCTGCTCGAGGCGCCTTCGTCGAACAGCTTCAACAAGGATCAACCGGCGGATATCACGACGGCGCTGCCGTTCGGCTCCGCTTCGTTCGCCGGCATCAAGAATGGCGCTGCGGCGCTGCAGCTTGGCACCGACTATACGGTCAGCGACGACGTCGTGACGATCAAGTCGGACTACCTGATGCGGCAGCCGTCCGGCCAGCCGGCCGAGCTGACGTTCGAATTCGCCGGAGGCGATACGCAGCGCCTGACCTTGGCGATCTCCGGCACGTCGATCGAACCGACGGTCGCCAGCTTCGACAAGCGTCCGACGGCCCAGGCCGACCTCGCGGTGAAGCTGACGCTTCCCGAAGGAAACAGTCTGACCGGCATCAAGAACGGCGACGGCAGCCTGAAGGAAGGCGAAGACTACGTCGTAGCCGGCGACGTCGTCCATATCCTGAAGGCGTATCTGGCGAACCGCCCGGTCGGCGTGACAAAGCTGACGTTCGAGTTCGCCCGCAGCGACGCGCGGACGCTCGCCGTCACGGTGAATAATTCGTCTTCGCCTGGGCGCTACGCGATGATCAACGACGACGATCCCGCCATTCGGTACACCGGGGCGTGGAACCGCAGCAGCGGCCGTAACCTCGGGGACTACAAGGACGATGTGCATTGGGTCGAGAACAACGGGGATTCCTTCACGTATACGTTCCAAGGAACGGGCATCGACTACTTAACCGAGGTCGATCAGGGCCAAGGGAATATCGAGATCTACATCGACGACGCGAGCCAAGGCTTGTTCAGCACCTATGAGGCGAATGCCCACAACAAGCCGCAGCAGACTGTCTTCTCCATCTCGGGCCTCACGAACGGTCTCCATACGATCAAAGCGGTCAAGCGATCGGGCCAATTCATGCTGCTGGACGCGCTGCGGGTGCAGCTCCCCGATCTGCTCGACGTCTCTTCGGTCGACTACGACAAGGCCGTTGCCGGGCCGTCGGGCTTGAGCGTGAACGTGCTCGCCAGCATCGATAGCTTGACCGGCATCTCGAACGGCGCGAGCGCGCTCGTCCGCGGCGCCGACTATACGGTAGAAGGCAGTCGGGTCACTTTCCTGCCGACCTATCTGGCAGCGCAGCCGGTCGGCACGACGAAGCTGACGTTCAGCTTCGCGGGCGATTATGGAGACGATGTGCACGCATCTGCGGAGAACGGCGCATACTTCCAGTATGCGTTCAAGGGCACGGGCGTGGAGCTGCTGTCTCCGACCGGTCCGCGACAAGGCGATATGGACGTCTATATCGACGGACAGCTGAGACAGACGGTGAGCGCGCATGCGGCGACCCGCAACGCGCAGCAGCAGCTGTTCGCGATCGGCGGGCTAGCGAACGGCCTGCATACGATCAAGGTCGTCAAAACGTCGGGCGAGCTGATGCTCGTGGACGCGCTCCGATTCGCCGTACCGGCATCGACAAGCGAGCCGGATCCGGGGTCCCCGGGCGACGGCGGTAGCGGCGGCGGTGGCGGCGGTGGTGGCGGCGGGGGAACCGTCGATACGACGCCGATCGTCATCGTCAAGCGGACGCAGCAGCCCGATGGAACCTTCAAAGACGAAGCGAAGCTCACGGGCGACATCGCGAAAGCGCTGATCGACCGGCAGCAGGCGTCCGGCTCGAAAGCGGTCGTCGTCGCCATCACGGATGCGAAGGACGAGGCGTCTTCAATCAACGTGACGCTGGACCAAGACGCGGTCGGCCGGATCTTCCGCAGCGGGCTCGATCTGGACCTCGACACGGTCCACGCGAAGATCCATATTCCGAACGCATCCCTCCAAGGACTGGACGGCGACGTGATCTTCACGCTCGTGCCGGTCAGATCGGCGGAGCTTGGAGCGCAGATCGTGCAGCGCGCGAACGGGACGACGGCCGTCGCCTCGGCGACGGGCGGCGCCAAGGTCGCGCTGAACGGCCGGCCGGTAGAGATCGAGACGAATCTGCAGAATCGCGAAGTGTCGCTCATGCTGCCGCTACAGGGCGGCAATCCGAGCGCAGCCGAACTAGGACGGCTCGGCGTCTACATCGAGCACGGCGACGGCACGAAGGAATTCAAGAAGGGAAGCGTCGCGGCGTTCGGCGGCAGCTTCGGCCTCCAGTTCACGACTTCCAAGTTCAGCACGTTCGCGCTCGTCAAAGCGGCCGATACGGCCGCCGCCGCGCATGCCGCCTATATCCAAGGCTTCGAAGGCGGACTGTTCAAGCCGGAGAAAGTCATCACCCGCGCCGAGATGGCGACGATCCTGTCCCGCGTCGTCACGCGCGATGCCGGCGGATCGACCCGCGCGTACAGCGACGTCAAGCCGGGGCATTGGGCGGCGGAAGCCATCGCCCAGGCGACGGAAATGGGATTGATGAACGGCTTTGCCGACGGCACGTTCAAGCCGGAGCAGCCTATCACCCGCGCCGAGATGGCCGCCCTCGCCGTTCGCGTCACAGCCACGTCTGAAGCTCCGGGCGAAGGCTTCAAGGATACGATCGGCCACTGGGCGGAGAACGAGATCCGAGCCGCGCAAGGCGCAGGCTACCTGAAAGGCTACGAGGACGGCGCGTTCCGGCCGAATCATTCGCTGACGCGGGCCGAAGCGGTCGTCGTCCTCAACCGGACGCTGGTCCGAGGGCCGCTCTATGGCGTCGAGCAGTCCCCATGGCGGGACGTTCCGAACAGCCACTGGGCTGTACGCGACATCCTCGAAGCCTCGGTCGAACACAACTTCGCACCGGCCGACGGCGGCGGAGAGAAACAGATTCCTTAATCTTGGATTGGCAACCGAAGAAGCCGAAACGTCTCCTCCCCGGGAGCGTTTCGGCTTCTTATTTTCCCGCGAGCGGCGAACACGCGTAAAGAGACGTACTGGGTACGTCTCTTTAGCCTTGGTGAGGCGAAGGAGCGTAAAGTGACGTACTGGGT
>NZ_JACJVP010000032.1:0-29069 GCF_014212125.1 Cohnella nanjingensis | reverse complement strand
GTACGTCTCTTTAGCCTTGGTGAGGCGAACACGCGCAAAGTGACGTACTGGGTACGTCTCTTTAGCCTTGGTGAGGCGAACACGCGCAAAGTGACGTACTGGGTACGTCTCTTTAGCCTTGGTGAGGCGAACACGCGCAAAGTGACGTACTGGGTACGTCTCTGGCACATCACTTTCGCCTTGCGTCGGCGAAGACACGTCAAGGAGCTGTCCCCTCGGTTTTAATCCCTTCTCGGATACCTTCTGGGATACCTTCTGGAACAGCCTCTGCCCCGGCCTTTCGCATGCGGTCCGTTTATTCCGCTTCTGCCTTGTCGTACGCGGCTTCGAGCCGCTGCCCGGCTTCGAGCGACACCCGTTCCGGCTTCATCCGCCGAACGGCGATCGTGCCCGCACGGGCCTCCCCTTCGAGGCGATTCCCCGCTATCTCCGCTATGCCGCACGCGTCCAGCTCGATCGCCACCGCACCGCCGCCGGAACCGCCTAACCGGACGATCCGGTTGTTCGAGAACGTCAGGCTGCCGACGCTCCGGGCACCGAGCGCGGGGCCGTCCCGAAGCTCGAACGTATTGCCTTCGGCGGCGAAGCGCGCATGTACCGGCGATGCCGCGCGCAGCTCCCCTTCACCGACCTCCGGGTGGACGGCCAAGACCGGATGCTTCGCGCCGCCGCATTCGACGAATGTATTGCCCCGAACGGCGATCTCCTCCGTCCGGCCGGATTCAAACCAGCTTCCCGCGTCGCAGGCGACCAAGACGGCACTCATCGGCGTCCGCTCGAACCGGTTGCCCTCGATGCGCGTCCGGCGCCGCGTCGTCACGAGCACGCCGCGGGTGGGGATGCGGGAGATCCGGTTGCCGGTGACGTATACTTCCGGCGTCCAAGTCACGTTCTCCACCACATCGTCCGCGCGAAGATCTCCGGGGAGCGGGCGGTCCAGCTTCAAGCTCATCTCGCGCGGGCCGATCGATTCGGCTTCGACGACGACGGCCTCTCCGAATGTCCGCAGGGACGCCGCCCGGACATATTCGATCCGGTCTCCCGGGAAAAACGCCGCGAACCCGTACGTCTGAGGATGCATGAACCGGACCGTGATCTCGTCGGGCGCAGATTGTCCCACAATGCGCAGATAGGTGCCGTGGACGTTGATCGCGTCGTCGTGCGCCCCGGCGAACGTGCTGTCCGCGATCCGAATCGCTCCGCGGCATCCCGATACGTGAACGCAATCGGCGAACGCCGCGACGGTGCGTCCGGTCTCCGGACGGGGCGTCATGTCCAGCCGCTCGATCGTCACGTTCTCGCTGAACTGGCAGACGATGCCCAGCCCATGGGCGAAGTGCACGCCGACGTCGGTCCAGCGAACGTTCCGGCTGTTCGCGATCAGCGCGCCGACCTGATCCCGAATCCCGTCGCGGGCCTGGTAGACGAGCCCGACGCCCGCCTCCGGCATCGGACCGGTGCCGAACCGGAAGCGGACGCGCGACGGGCCGAGCGGCTCCGCGGCGATGTCGCCTTCCAGGAAGTTGTCGATCCGCCGCGTCGTATCGGCGACCGGATCGCAGATCTGCATCGGCCCGCTGCCGAAGCGCCAGCCGTCGCCGATCCAGACCAGCCGGCCGTCTTCGATCTCGTACCGGCTGTCCGGATGGACCCGGACGTCGAGGTACCCGTCGCCGCAAGCCTCGACCCTCATCTCCGCGACCGTCGGCCGCTCGTAGTTGAACCGAACGTTACGGATGCCCACGTCGTCGCAGGCATCGATGACGAGCATCGTCATTTTCCCGTGATAGACGAACAGCGCCCCGTTGCCGTCCAGCGAGACGCCGCGCAATCCTTTGAACCGGATGCCGATCGTCTTCTCGATGTTCGGATGTTCTTGCTCGCTGGCCGTGTTCGTGACGGGATACGGAATCCGCTCCGCTCCGCCGGGATAGAAGTCGTATCGCCCCGGCTCGCAGCGCAGCACGACGGGTCCCGTCGCCCGGGCGGCAGCTTCGATGGCCTTGCGCATCGCCGGACCCGCATCTTCGCGCGAGTCCGGCCTCGCGCCGTAATCGGCTACATTGATGATCGTGCTCGTCTCGTTCATATCCACTTCTCCGTTCCTCGTTGTCGTCGTTGGATGGGCTTGCATCACGCTTCGGCAGCTTGTCGGTAGGCGCTCGGAGAGACGCCCGTGACGCGCTTGAACGCGCGGCGGAACGAATGGGAGCTGTTGTACCCGACCCGCGCGGCGATATCGTCGATCGTATGCCCGTTCGCCTTCAGCAGCAGCGCCGCTTGATCGATCCGGATCCGCTCGAGGTAGTCGGACAGATTTTTGCCTGTGACTTCCTTAACCAGTTGAGAGATGTACTTCTCCGGCCGGCCGACCTGCTCCGCCAAGCTGTACAGGCTTAGATTGGCGTTGGCGTACTGCTCCGCGACCAGCGCCTTGAGCCGTTCGACCAATTGCACGTGCTGATCGTTCTTCTTGCTCGCGACCAACCCGCAGAGCGCTTCCATGATCGCCATGATCTCCTCGTGCAGGCTCTCGATCGTCTCCCCCGGGTGGATGGCCACGATGCGGTTCTTGATTGGCTCGATCGACTCGGATTCGGTGAACATCTTCTGGTCCAGCAGCTTCAGCAGCGTTCCCTTCATCTCGAGCGCGAGCTGGTGCTTCATCTCCGCGGAGAGGGTGCGGACGACCGTGTTCTGCTCGGCGAGCCATTCCACGATCCTTCGCGCTTCGCCGATCTCTCCGGCCCGGAGCGTGCCGATCAAGCGCATCTCTACGTCAAGCGGATAGTAGTAGGTGACGCTGTCCAGCTTCATCTCCCCATACCACGACACCGTCTCCGAACCGGTCGCCGCAGCATGCTCCATCGTCTGCTTCGCTTGAGCGTAGGCGTGGCTGATGTCCGTGACCGAGGAGAATCTCGCGCTCGCCGCCGCTCTCATGGAGATCTTGTACTCCCGGAACAGCGATTCGGCCAGCCGCCCCAACATGCCGTCGATCTGCGCTTGCTCGTAGCTCCCCTCGCCCGACTCCTCGCTGACGAACAGCGCGACGAGCTTATCCGATCCCAGATCCGTCATCGGGACGGAGCCGGCCATCTCGTGCAGCGATTGCTTGAGCACGAGCCGGGCCGCATGCAGCTCGTTCAGGATGTCGACGCTGTCCATGCCGGCATAGCCGTCAATCTGCAGAATCGCCGCGTAGCCCGAGCTGCCGCTCAGTCCCGCGTTCGACTGCACCGCGGCCGCGACGATCTCCTCGCGCGTCCGGAACTCGCCGGCGATGAGACGCTTGAAGAAGGCGTCGCGAACGAGCGGCCGCTGGCGTCTCAGCTCCGTCTCGAGCTTGCCGTTGTTCGAGATCATCTCGGCGATATTGCCATGGAGGAAGTCGTACGCGTTGCGGTCCGCGTGCGTCTCCTGTCCGAACGCGGTCAGCAGACGGTGAATCGGGGCGCTGTTCCGGTAAGCGAGCGCGAGTCCGATGAGCAGCCCGAGCGCCAAGGCGCCTCCGATGACCGTCCAGGAGATCCATTTGATTTGATTCGCGTTCTCCATCAGCGCCGCTCTCGGAATGCCCGCATGGTAGACCCACCCGTTCTTGGAGGAGCGGATCGTCACCACCAGCTCGTCACGGTAGAACTGGCTGGCCCGGCTTCCGTCGAATCGCGGGTCGTTCGCCAGCGCGTCGGCGATCTCGTCGCTGTCCCCTTGGCGGCTGATCGTCCTGCCTTGCGCGTCCACAATATGGACCCAGCCGCCGTTCACGTCCGTAATGCCCGACAGCAGGCCTAGGATCGACTTCTGGTCGATGATGACGACCACGACCGCCGGCGAGGTATCGCCGAAGCTGTCCAGCGGCAGCGATTGCATATAGGTTATCGCGGAGGTGCGGCCGTTCGGGGTCACGAACGGACGGAGGGGCATCATCTCGTTCTGGTGCGTAGCGGCGAGCACGGTCCGCTTCCAGTCGGCCAAGGACAAGTCCTCATAGCGGTAATTCTCGTAATAATGCTCGGGCCTGAAATAAGCCGAACCCGGGGTCAACACGACGTCGTAATTGCGAAGGTAAATGAAAAAATGCCGCAGGAAGTCGTTCGTCTGGCCGAACGTCGTCAAGTCCCGCATCATGCGCCAGATGCCGAACACATTCTGCTTGTCTTTCGCCGGAGGCTCGTTCATCAGGAGATTGAGGTCGTTATGGATCGCCAGCTGTCTCGTGAAGCCTTCCACTTCCGCGATTCTTCGCTCCAAGAGCTCTTTGCTTTTCTGAAGCTGGGTGACGCTGTTCTCGATCGAGATGGACTCCGTAACCGAGATCGAGGTCTGATAGGACATATAACCCGCGATGCTCGGAATGATTAAGATGACGATATACGATACAAGGAAATTCCTGAAAACGCTCGCGTATCTAGGCATGCTAAACATGCGAAGCCCCCTCCCCCCAGTGAGAGCGCTGTCATATCCTATCATAAGGATGCGCGAACCCTGATGCGATTGCCCTCTCCTGCTTGCCGTATCGACACTTTAGCGAATATTGCTTTTACCGTAAAGGTACAATTGCATGCCTGAGGGTACAATTGCGCCTATCGCAGCCTGCAATCCGCGTTCTATCAGGCCCTCCCCGCTTGTGCAACGTCATATGGAGATATGCCGCGGCCGCGGCTTAAGATTTCCCGATCGAACGCATAGACGCAGCAAAGCCGTTAAACACGGGATCTCCTCGCGTTTAACGGCTTGCGGCATTTAAGCAATCCATTCATCGTCGCAGCGTTCGTGCCGGCTCGCCTGGCTATCCGGTAAATTCTTGAACCCATTCGCGGTTGTAATAGGCGATTCCGATCTGGGTGTAGCTGCCGTTCAGGATGTTGGCCCGATGCCCGGGACTGTTCATCCATTGGTTCATGACTTCCGTCGGGCTCGTCTGGCCTTGGGCGATGTTCTCTCCGGCCGAGTTGTAAGAGATCCCGAACGTCTTCATCATATCGAACGGGGATCCATAAGTCGGAGACTGATGGTCGAAATAATGGTTGTCGTGCATATCCTTCGCCTTGGCCATGGCCACTTTCGAAAGGCTGCCGTCCATGCTTAGCGACTTCAGCCCCGCATTCGTTCTTTCTTTGTTCACCAGATCCAGCACCTCTTGGGACGGATTGGCGGACTGTTGCGGATTGGCGGACTGTTGCGGATTGGCCGACTGCTGCGGATTAACAGCGTTGGGCGGCGACGCAAGATTCGGGTTTAGCCCGTCCAACCAATTCTGCGCGTCGTTGGGCAGCTGCTTAATCGAGATCGTGGATTTTCGCTCACCCGTCGTAGAGATGGATGAGGCTTGCGTTAAAGTTGACGTGGATGCCGGATTGCGCGTATGCGTTTCGACCTTTGTTGCTTTCGGAACCGATTGCTTGTTGGACACCAGATGATTCGCGCAACCTGCAATGAGCAATACCGCCGCGATGACGACCAGCCGTTTGATAACAAAACCTCCCTTAACCGTCACTGCCGTGACGCTCTCGAACAAAGGTTTTGTCATGGGCCGAAGAATTATACGGCGCGTAACGAACCGTTCCGGCCATCTCGAAGCTCGTCGCCGCCCGCAGAGCGCGCTCGGCCGTTCGAGGTAAGGCGAACTAGGTTCGGCGCATATAGGCGCGGACCGTGATGGGTGCGAAGACCGCTACGATGACAGCCGCGCCGATGAGAGAGATGCCGAGGTCCCAACCTGCGGTTCCGGCGTTGGCAAGATCGCGGACGGCCGTAACGAGGTGCGAGATCGGATTGATGTTCACGAACCACTGGAGCCAGTCGGGCATGGTCTTGGTCGGCACGAACGCGTTGGACAGGAACGTGAGCGGGAAGAGCACCAGCATCGAGATCCCCTGCACGCTGGAGGCCGTCCGGGCGATCACGCCGAAGAAAGCGAAGATCCAACTGATCGCCCAGGAGCAGCAAATCACGAGAACCGCGGCGATGGCGACGTGACCCAGGCCGCCGTCGGGCCGATAGCCCATGATATAGCCCATGCTAAAGGTGAGCACGGTCGCAATGGTATACCGGATGGTGTCGGCCAATAGCGCTCCCGCGAGCGGCGCGATGCGCGCGATCGGCAGGGACTTGAATCGGTCGAATACGCCTTTGTCCATATCCTCGCGCAGTTGGACGCCGGTGACGATCGAAGTCGTGATTACGGTCTGTACGAGGATGCCGGGAATGATGACAGGCAAGTAGCTCTGCACGTCGCCGGAGATGGCCCCGCCGAAGATGTAGGTAAACATCAGGGTGAAGATGATGGGCTGGAGCGTCACGTCGAACAATTGCTCGGGCGTGCGCCGAATCTTCAACAGGCCGCGATAGGCCATCGTCAACGAGTGGCGTACCGACTGACTGAAGCTCGTGCGGTTTTTGAGCGGGAGATGAGCGCCCGCCTTTATGGTCGTACTTCTCATGCGCTTACCCCCTCTTTGTTCGGTTCGTCGGAGGAGACGCCATGGCCGGTGATGGTGAGGAATACCTCGTCGAGCGTCGGTTTCTGCACGCTCAATTCGGCCAAGGGAATACCGGCTTCGCGGAGAGCGATCAGCAGGTCGGTCACCCGGTCGGCGTCCGCCATCGGAGCCGTGATCTTGCCGGCTTCCGAAGACACGTTCGATTGAACCTTGAGCACCCGCTCAATGGTCCGGCGGGCTGCCTCGACGTCCATGGCATTCTGAACGCGCAATTGCAGCGACGAGGTCCCGACTGACGCTTTCAGTTCGTCCACCGTGCCTTCGGCGACGACGCGGCCCCGATCGATCACCGCGATCCGGTCCGCCAGTTGATCCGCCTCATCCAGGTACTGCGTCGTGAGCAGAACCGTGGACCCCGTCTTGACCAGCCGGCGGATCGTCTCCCACATCTGCGCGCGCGTCCGCGGATCCAGGCCGGTCGTCGGTTCGTCCAGGAAGATGAGCGGCGGCTGCGCGATGAGACTTGCTGCCAGATCCAGCCGGCGGCGCATGCCGCCGGAGAAGTTTTTGAGCGGCCGCTTCGCGGCCTCCGTCAAACCGAATTCCTCCAGCAGCTCCGCGGCCTTGCGCCGCGCCTCCCCGCGCCCCAGCCCGAGCAGCCGGGAGAAGATGACCAGGTTCTCGGTCGCGCTGAGCGACTCGTCGACCGATGCGTACTGACCGGTCACGCCGATCAATTGACGGACGATCTGCGACTCCTTCGCCACGTCATGCCCGAAGATGCGCGCCGATCCGGCGTCCGGCCGAAGCAAAGTCGCCAGCATGCGGATCGTGGTCGTCTTGCCCGCCCCATTCGGACCCAGCACGCCATAGATCGAACCGGCGCGCACGTTCAGATCGACGCCGTCCACCGCGCGATTGTCGCCGAACGTTTTGACGAGTCCGCGCGCTTCGACGGCCCATTCCCCCTGGTTCGGGCGGATTCCCTTTCCATATAGATGATCCATTGCAATTCCTCCTACGCGACTGATTACTTGGATCGTAATGTAAATTTATGAACTGAATGTGAACCAAGAAGCCAAGCGTCGGGATCGGGGAACCTCTGTAGACAGCGGTGATGAACCGGAACGATACGATCGAAGATAAAAAAAGGTTATTCCTTAACCGGACGTTCGTCCGGTCAAAGAATAACCTTTGGCACTACCGCCTGCCGATCGAACTATTGCGGCGACAATCTCAGCAATACCGATACGGCTTCCGCTCTCGTCGTCTTGTCGTTCGGATGGAATTGATTCGACTCGTTTCCTTGAATATAACCTAGCTTTCTCAGCGCCGTCACCGCTTCCTTCGCCCACGATGGGATGCTCTTCTCGTCCGCAAAGCCGGTTGCCTCCGACGAATCCGCGGACATCTGCAGCGCGTTCTTGATCATCACCGTCATCTCGGCGCGCGTTATAGCTTCATCCGGACGGAAGGTTCCGTCCTCATAGCCTTTGATGTAGCCGGCCAACACGGCTTGCGCCACGGCGCTTTTCGCCCAAGCGCCTATCTTGGAAGCATCGGAGAACGTCAGCGCTGCGTCCGATCCCTGCGGCTTGAGCAGTTTGACCAGCATAACCGTAAATTCCGCGCGGGTTACGATATGGTTCGGCTTGAAGGTTCCGTCCGGATAACCCGTGACAATCCCCCGGCTCGCCGCTTGCAGAATCGCGGGCTCCGCCCAGTGTCCCGCAATGTCGTTCAACTTGAACGCAGGATCGGTATCCGTCGGCTGATCCGGCGCTTGCCCTACCGCGAATACGGCAAACTTCGTAAAGTGATTGACCGTAACGGAAATATAACGGCCATTGACCTTGCTGCCGATGATCTCTACCCAACTCTTCTTCTCTTCGTCGTAGTAGAAAATAGCTGCCCTTTGGTAGCTTTTCAAGCTTGCCGGGTCGAACTTGAAAGTCAAAGTTACCTGCTTGGCGAAGAAGTCCGGGCTATTTTTGAGAATCTCGAAGATCGCGGTCGCGAGAACGTCGTCTTTCGCCAGCAAGCTGCCCGTATTCGCGATTTTTTCGATGGTAATCCTTAATTCTTTGTCCGTCGCATTCGCCGGGATGGAGACGATAATTTCCTGCTCCAAGCTGACTTCGCCCTCTTCGCCGACGCGCAGATGAAGCCTGCCATTCGTCGAGACTACTTTCGGATAGTCGGGGACTGAGGGACCTCCGGATGTTGGCGGAGCTGCATTTACGGTGATCGTATACGTCGCTTTCGTGGTTCCGTCTTGCGCGGTGACGATTACCTTGTAACCCGTAGCCAGATCCGCCGCCACCGTGATGCCATCCGCCGTGTACACGTCGAACGTCGCGCCTGCCGCCGGTACAATGGCCGCCTTCAACGAAGCTAGCGATGTGCCATACGGGATGTTTGTGATCGTCTCGTTCGGCGTACCTCCTACGCTTACGGTTCCGATCGTAGACGTCAGCGTCGCGGCTCCGCTTGGCGGAGCGGCGTTTACGGTGATCGTGTACGTCACTTTCGTGGTTCCGTCTTGCGCGGTGACGATCACCTTGTAACCCGTAGCCAGATCCGCCGCCACCGTGGCGCCATCCGCCTCGTACACGTCGAACGTCGCGCCTGCCGCCGGTACAATGGCCGCCTTCAACGAAGCTAGCGATGTGCCATACGGAATGTTTGCGATCGTCTCGTAGACTGTGCCCCCTACACTCACGATGCCCAGGGCGGACGTCAGCGTCGCGGCTCCGCTTGGCGGAGCGGCATTTACGGTGATCGTATACGTCACATTCGTGGTTCCGTCTTGCGCGGTGACGATCACCTTGTAGCCCGAGGCGAGATCCGCCGCCACCGTGGCGCCATCCGCCTCGTACACGTCGAACGTCGCGCCTGTCGCCGGCGTGATAGCCGCCTTCAACGCTGCTAGCGATGTGCCATACGGAATGTTTGCGATCGTCTCGTTCGGCGTTCCTCCTACGCTTACGGTTCCGATCGCCGACGTCAGCGTCGCGGCCGAGTTCGCCGCAACGGTCACCGTAATCCTCCAGGTCTGCGTGCTATTATCCGCTGCGGTTACGGTGTAATAGACTGCGCCCGCGAAGTTGTTGGCGGTCGTGCCGCTAATCTGAGCCGCTCCGCCCACCTTCGCCGAGGCTCCCGCAGACAGAGTGAACGAAGCAACAAGTCCGTTCAGGCTCGTTCCGTTCTGCACTTCAATCGAGACCGTGCGGTCGCTCGTATTGATGGTTGCCGCTCTTGTTTGCTCTGCAAAGCTAAATGACGCGATCTCTTTCGCGCTGCTTGCCGCGGCGGTCACGGTGACCGTCCAATTTTGTACGCTGTTATCCTCGGCCTTGACTACATAGGTTACCGCGCCCGTGAAATCGTTCGCGGTCCTGCCGCTTTCTTGCACGACGGAACCGACCGTTGCCGAAGCGCCTGGAGAAAGGGCGAAGGTGGCCACCAATCCGTTCAAGTTCGTTCCGTTTGCCACTCTTATCGATACGGTGTGCGCGCCCGCGTTGATGACGGCGTTGGCGGTCTGCTCGGCCAGCCTGAACGAAGTGATCGCTTTGGCGCTGTTCGTCGCGATCGTGACGGTATAAGTCACTTTGGTTCCCATGTCCTGCGCGGTAACGATCACTTTGGACCCCGTAGCCAGCGTGGTGGCTACGGTCGTTCCGTCCGCATCGTAAATGACGTATCCCGCGCCCGGGGCCGGCCTTATCGCGTTATTTAACGCAGTCAGCGTAGTGCCGTACGGAACCGTAATCGACTCGTTCGCCGTTCCTCCGGCGCTGACGGTGCCGACCGAAGAGGTTATCGTCGCATCCGCGTTCGGATCGACGTATACGCGATAAACGACCCTTGTAACGCCATCCTGCGCGATGACGATGACCTTCCTCCCGGAGGCCAGCGATGTCGATACTGTCGTTTCATTGCTGTTGTAGATTTGAAAAGTCGCGCCCGCCGCCGGCGTAATCGCCGCCTTGAATGCCGCTAACGTCGTCCCGAAGGGCACGCGGGTGATCGTCTCGGTCGCCGTCCCGCCCGTACTGACGATCCCGATCGCGGATGTAACCGTAGCATCCGTATTCGGAGCGATCGTAACGGTATAAGTGACTTTATGACTCCCGTCCTCCGAAGTAACGATCACCTTATGGCCCGTCGCCAGCGTTGTCGCCACCGTAGCGCCGTCCGCATCGTACACTTCGAACGTCGCGCCATCCGCAGGCGTAACGGCTGCTTTCAAAGCGGTCAACGTCGTCGCGTAAGGTACAACGAACGTTTCGTTCGCCGTTCCTCCCGCGCTCACCGTACCGAGGGTCGAAGTCAGGGTAGCCGCCGTGTTCGCTACGAATCGCAAGGCATAAACGACTTTCGTCGCGCCATCCTCCGCCGTGACGATCACCTTGCTGCCCCTGGTCAGATTCGTCGCCAATGTCGCTTCATCCGCATCGTACACATCGAACGACGCGCCGGCTGCCGGCGTGATCGCTTGGATTAACGTAACCAGCGACGTGCCGTAAGGAATATCCGCAAGGGTCTCATTGGCTGTTCCGCCCGCGCTAACGGTGCCTAACGCGGACGTCAGCGTAGCCTCGCTTGAGGGCTTTCGGACGGTCACGGTATACGTCGTCCGCGCGCTTCCATCGGAGGCGGTTACGATCAATTTATGACCTGTCGCCAATGTCGCGGCTACGGTCGTTCCGTCCGATTCGTAAATTTCAAAAGCGGCACCCGCGGTCGGCGTAATCGCGGCCTTTAACGCCGCCACGGTCGTACCGATCGGAATATCGGATATCGTCTCATTCGCCGTGCCTCCGGTGCTGACGGTTCCCATCGTGGACGTTATGGCCGCAGTCGGGCCGGGCAGCACCCAGTTGGCGAATAGCGTAGTCGTAGCCGAGATGGGATAAGGATCCCCTGGCCGATACTTCGTGCCGGTTCCGTCTGATTTCGTGTTCCAGCCGTCGCTCGCGTATCCTGCCTTCGTTAGTTGGGTCCCCGTGCCGATCCTGACAATGGATCCCGGCATGTAAGACGAACTGGACGGGACCGTCCCGCCATCGTGGCCATTGCCGTCATAATCTAAATAAACCTGGATTTCTCGCAAATAGGGATATCCGCCATTCCGATCGGGGTCGATCGCCCATCGGTTCGCAAAGTCCCAACGATTGGCTTGATCCGCTTCAAACGTGCTTTGCTGCCGCATCTCCGATGTTGGCTTGCCTACCCCTCCGATAGAGGCGGATTGCCCGGTTGCGGCAAAATCATAAAAGCTGTTGACGACCGTATTCGCATAGCTAAACCCGACCAAGCCGCCGACGTCGCTTGCAGCGCTCACTTTCCCGATGGCGTAGCTGTTGCTGATCGGGCCGTTCACGTTCCAACCGACTAAGCCGCCTACGTTTTTTGTTCCGTTCGCTTTCCCTGCGGCATAGCTGTCGCTGATCGGCCCCATCACGTTCCAACCGACCAAGCCCCCGACCGTTACCGTGCCGATTACATTGCCCGTTGCGTAACTGCTGTGCACTTCTCCGTTATCGCTGCTTCCCAGCAGCCCGCCCGCGCTATATCCGGCTACATCTCCCGTAGCATAGCTGTCGCTGACGGTTGCGGCCAAGCTATAGCCGATCAAGCCGCCCGCATAGGGGGTATCGGCACTTCCCTTTACCTTGCCGGATGCGTAGCTTCTCGTAATCGTTCCATAGTCGGTATCGCCTACTAAGCCGCCGATATTGGTGCTGCCGCTAAGGCCCGTTACCGTTCCCGACGCATAGTCGTTGCTGATGTTTCCCCGATAGTCGTAACCGATCAAGCCGCCGACTTCGATCTTGCCGGTCACGCTCCCCGAAGCGTTGCTGTCGCTGATGGATCCGTACTCGTTGTAACCAACCAGTCCGCCTACATATTTCATCGCATCGATGCCGCTTACCGTTCCTGCGGCGCTGCTGACGTCGGCAATGACGCCTTTATAATTCCACCCTACCAAGCCGCCTACATTCTCCGATCCGCTCACGCGGCCGTCGGCATGGCTATTGCTGATGGTTGCTCCATCTTGCGATTGCCAGCCCACCAAGCCCCCCGCATGCAGAGATCCGCTCACGTCTACGGTTGCTGCGCTATCGAGGATCGTTCCCCCGTTGATCCCGGCCAGCCCCCCTGCACTCTCGGAGCCGTTCACGCTTCCTGCTGCATAGCTGTTGCGCAGGATCCCCCTGTTGCTGCCAACCAAGCCGCCTACGCCTTTCGTTCCGGTCAGGCTTCCCGAAGCGGAGCTGTTTTCGATTGTTCCTCCATCGTTCATGGCGACCAGACTTCCCAACCAATTGCCTCCGTCTATATTCGCCTTTTCCATTTTGACGTTCGCGATATAGCCGCCGCCTCCAACATAACCGAATAGCCCGGCGTAATCTCTCGAACTGTCCGCTATCTTTAAACCCGATATCTTGTATCCATTGCCGTCCAAATGGCCTATAAAAGGATGATCCCAAGTCCCGATCGGAACCCAGCCGGTGCCGCCTGCGAAGCCGCTTAGGTCAATATTGGCCGTCAGCTTGAAGTAGAGGCTAGCATCCAAGTATTCCCCCCTGATCTTGTTCAGTTGAGATCCTGTATGGATGAGATAGGGGTTGCTGGACGTACCGTCTCCTGTAAATTCATTTGCCGCGAAAGCCTTGCCGTATCCGAGCATCCCCCCGGGAATGGCACCGACGATCACGATAAGGGCTAACAACAACGGGATGGCTTTTCTTCTTGCGCTGCGCATTTTCTTGCTCCTTTCCAGCTATTGGTTTGGCGGATCGAAATGGTTTAGAAGCGCCAAGGACGTCAACCTCCGGAACTTCATGTTCATCCATTCTTAATCTACTCGCGACCAATAAAAGAAATATGAAAGAAAATGGACAAAAACAACAAAAACCGCGCAGCATGAAGCCTTCGCGGTTCTTGTCGTTCGACTAAAATTTTTATTTTGCGCCTGCATTACTGGGACCTGGCCAGCCGAAAGCCGAGATCATCGATTCGAAACGTAGGATGACTGCGGCGGCGGCACGTCGCCCCGAAGCCCCTGGCTTCTTCCGCCCAGCTGCCGCCGCGGAAAATTCTATAGTAGCCGTACGCGTTCGCAGCCTGCCGGAATGTTCATCATGGGATATTCCGTAGGATCAAACCGCGCATCGGACACCGAACTTCCTCCCGTTCCTTCTTCTACTTCAACATGCTTAGCTTTTCAATCGCTTGTTGTTCGGTCGGCAAGAAAAAGAAATCGGTACCGTTGTTGCATTCGTAAATGAAATCTCGAAGACTCCGGCTTCCATACGCAGAAAAATCGCCGACAATAGCAAGCTTTACCCGATAATTAATAAACTTCTGCAGGATTTCGCCCGCAAGGCGCGTTTTCAAATCGAAAAAGCTTTCGCTCAGCAAGGATTTGCCGATCACGATACGGTCGCAGTCCGCTTCATATCGTACGGTTGCCATCAGATCCAATGCCGATTGAACATCCGCTATTAATATCTCGCTGCTGCTTACGACGACAATCGGCCCACCGACTGTTTCCACCTTCGTTATATTCATCATGACCCTCCTAGTCTGCTTATCCTTGTCGCGCTTCGGTGATCCTTTTCACATATTCCTCTGCGATGTACCGGTTGTCCTCGCCCCGTATGGGCGGAATGTTCGCTACTCTAAAGAAGTTTAGACCGACGACCATCGCCAGCAGCCCAAAGGCCGCGCTTTGGGAATCTTCTACGGACATCTGTCCCGTCATGTTGCCGTAATCCATAATCTTGGCTATGCCGTGAAGATCTTTGAACGCATGTTTCCCTTGCCGTTCTTCATTATACCATGCGGAAAGGGGACGAATTTCTCTTCCTTGCGTTTTCGCGGCGGATGACGGCAAGTTGTTGCGATCCGTTGACGATTCGTTGCGGACGGCGTGAAAATGACGGGAGATTGTCCGTTTCCCGCGATTTCCGTTTACAATAAGAGAAACCGCGACCAGACAAGGAGAGGATGGGATGACACGCACCTTGCTGCTCGTCGACGACGAGCCCGGCGTGATTGAGTTTATGGCGCCTTTCCTGGCCGAGGAAGGCTTCCGCATCGTCACGGCGGCCACCGGTCCCGAAGCGATCCGGGTCGCCGCGCGCGAACGGCCGTCGCTTGTCGTGCTCGACTGGATGCTGCCGGACAAGAGCGGCATCGAAGTGTGCGGGGAGCTGCGACGAATGGGCCCCATGGGCATCATCATGGTGACGGCCCGCACGGAAGAAAGCGACAAAATCGTGGGGCTGGAGATGGGCGCGGACGACTATTTGACCAAGCCGTTCTCCCTGCGGGAGCTGGCGGCGCGGATCCGCTCCGTACTCAGGCGCATCGAAGGACGGGAGGTCGAGCCGCGGACGATCGAGCGCGGCGAGCTGTCGATCTCGGAAGCGCAGCGCCGCGTATGGAAACGCGGGGAAGAGGTCGACCTGACGCCGACCGAGTTCATGCTGCTGCTGACGCTGGCCGCCAAGCCCGGCATCGTCTACAGCAGACTTCAACTGCTCCAGTCCGCCTTAAGCGAAGACATCCTGAACGACGAGCGGACGGTGGACGCCCACATCAGCCGCATCCGGCGTAAACTCGAGGACAATCCCGCCCAACCATCCTATATTGAAACGGTGTTCGGCTTCGGCTACCGCTTCGGTAAGCGCGAATGAACGTCGGCCGCAAGCTCTTCGTCGCCATGGCGGCGCTCGCCGTCGCGATGAGTCTGTTGTTCGTCTTGGCGACCAACCTCGTCGTTCGCCATTCGCTCGCCGCCATCATCGATTCGACCAAAGGCGAGACGCTCGACCGATGGGAGGCGGAGCTTCAGCGCTCTTATACGGATGAAGGCGGAAGCTGGAGCGGCGCCCGCGCGCGGATCGACCGGCTGAAGTCACAGCAAACCGAGGTGCGCATCGTCCTCTTGTCCGCCGATCGTGCGAGCCTTTATTCGGACGCGGAGGCCGACCCGCGAATGATCACCCGGCTCGGCCTGCAGCGAAAGATCCGCGACGACGGCCAAACGATCGGTTATATGTATTATTACGATCCCGAAACGGCCGTACTCCGCAAAATTCAGATCGGCATTGCGGTTTCCGTCGGCTTCTTGCTGGCCGGCGCCGCGATCGCCCTTGTGCTTGTCGCGCTGCTTGCCGCCTTTGGCATTTCCCGCTGGCTGACGGCCCCCTTGCGGCGGCTCCTTCCCGCGATCGATCGCTTGGGGAACGGAGAGCTCGGCATTGCGGTCCCCGTCACGACGACGGACGAGTATGGCAAAGTCGCGACCGCGTTTAACGGGATGTCCGCGCAGCTGCGGGAAGCCGAGGCGGTCCGGCGGCATCTCGTCGCGGACGTCGCGCACGAGCTGCGAACGCCGCTCGCCATCCTGCAGGGCAAGCTCGATCTGGCGCAGCAAAACGGGAAGCCCGTTACGCCCGAGACACTGTTGCCCCTGCAGGACGAGCTGCTCCGTCTGACGCGCCTCGTCGACGATCTGCAGCAGCTCTCGCTGGCGGAATCGAAAAAGCTCCCGCTGGAGCGGCAGCCGACCGATGTGCGCGCGCTGCTGCAGCGCATTCTGGACCACGTGTCGGACGACGCCGCGGACAAGCGGATCGAGTTGAACCTCGAAAGCCGGACAGACCGCGCGACGATCCACGCCGACCCGCACCGGCTGACGCAAGTTTTTTTGAACCTGATCGTCAACGCGATTCGCTATACGCCGGCGGGCGGCAGTCCGCGTCGACGTCGAGGAAGATAAGGCCGCGGACCGTGAACGCAAGGGGCTGCAGGTGACGGTGACGGACAACGGGCCGGGTATCGCGCCCGAGCACCTGCCGCATCTTTTCGACCGCTTCTACCGGGCGGACGGCGCTCGGACGAGACATGACGGCGGCGCGGGACTGGGCCTCGCCATCGCGAAAGCGTACGTGCTGGCACACGGCGGCTCGATCGACGCGTCGAGCCGGGTCGGGGCGGGCGCGACGTTTCGCGTACAGCTGCCTTACGACCCCCAGGAGAAATCGGCAAACTGACCGCGATGTCCCCGACGCCCTGATTGACGATCGAAGATCAATTTCATGCCTTCGCCAAGCGATCGCAACATGTTCACAACATGGCGCTGTTAAGATCGAAGGGCAGGAGGGATTCGATTGTCCGATCATTCGACCAAGAGAACAAGAGGAGCCGCCATATTCGCCATCGGTTTTACGTTATTGGCGTATTTGTTCGCAGTCGGCGTGCTGGTGCAGGTGTTTTTGGCGGGCATGGGCGATATTCGTCGACTCGCTTCGTTGGCGGGATCACGGGATATTCGTCCGCGTGATCGAGTTTGTTCCGCTGATCATGCTGATTCTGGCTTTTCCGGGACGGCTGCCGCAGACGCTGCGCTGGATGTGCGCCGGCATGTTTTTGCTGATCTTCGCGCAGTACTTTACCGCGCATTTTCCCGGTGCCGGCGCCTTCCATCCCGTCATCGCCGCCTTGCTCTTCGTGCTGTCGGTCCATGTCGCCACGCAAGCGAGACGGAGCTTCTTGCTTGCGACAAAGGAAGGGGGTGCGAACCATGCAACCTTCCGCTAAACCCGTTGATAGCCGCCAGCTGCTGCTTATTATCGGACTTGCCGCCTTCGCTTGCCTGAGGCCGATCATGAGCATCACGGGCTTGTCGGAGCAAATCGGCAAACCCGTCGCCTCCATCGGCATGACCGTCATCATCACGATCGTCTGGATCGTCGCCGCGATCGTCGCGCGGGTTCCCCAGCCCGTCGTGACGCTGACGCTCACGGGTATCGCCTACGGCGTCCTTGCGATCGTGCTGAGCGGCATCCTCTCGCCGATCCTGACCGGCGAGCTTCAAGGCCCGCTCCGCCACCCGTTCGCGATCATCGCCGTCCTCGCCACCAACGCGATTTGGGGCTGCATTTCCGGGCTGCTGGCAACCGCCGCGTTGCGGGCGAGAAAGCGCTGATCGGCTTCACGCGCGGCATTCGCCGTTCGTTTCGATTCGGGAAGGTCGGATTGCCTCCACCGGCGCGACCGGTATTCGCGAGATGGAGCGCTTCCGGCCGGATCTGCTGCTGCTCGATTGGATGCTTCCTGACATAAGGCGGTCTGGACATCTGCAAAATGGTGACCGTTGGAGCGGAACATTCCGATTCTGATGATCACGGCCAAAAACGACATCACGGACAAGGTCCTCGGCCTGGAGTTCGGCGCGGACGATTATATCACCAAGCCCTTCGACCTTCGCGAGGTGCTGGCGCGCATCCGTTCGATCATGCGGCGGCTGGCACAAGCCAACCGCGCCAACGAGGAGGCGGAAAGCGAATCGCTGCGGTACCGCGACCTCGAAATCGTGCCGGCGGAGCGGCACGAATGGGGCGTTTCCGCATAGGCGTATAATTCCGAATCAATCGCGCAATAAAAAACGATCGATACCCTCCAATAGGTTCGGTGAAATTTGGTTCTGCTGCACGGCCTCGGCCGCGAGCTTCGGTAACGGGCGTGCTGCGATGATTGGGTTGAAGCCGCCAAGTTCGCGCAAACGGCCGAAATATTCCTGTTTGCCCGACTTCCGGTACAGCGATTCGTTCAAGGAGTACGCTGCAGTCCGATGTACGGGCGAGTCGGATTCCAGCCGCCACATCGCAAAGCGAATGGCGGCCAGTTCCTGCTCGCCGGCGAATTGTTCCGCCATACGTTGCAGCTCATCCATCGCTTCGCCGGGGCTGATCCGTCCCAAGCCCGTCTTTAGATGCAGCAATTGCACAAGAAGCTTGACCTGCAAGTCCCGCCGTTTGAGCCGAATGGCGAGCTTCAGCGCCTCTTCGGCAGCCTCCGCGGCGCCTTCGATTTGATTCTGCCGCTCCTTTAGCAGGCTCGTGAAATAGAACGCCTCGCTTTCGAAGAAAGGGATGCGAAGCTTCTGGGTTAACCGCGCCGACAGTTCGATCCACCGGCCGGCTTCCTCATAACGATGCTGCTCCATCAGATTGCAGCCTTCGATGCCGAGCACGACGGCGGCAATATGCCAATCCTGAATGCGCACCGCTTCTTCAAGGCAGAAGGCGATGCATTGTTCCGCTAGCAGGCGGGAACCGAGCAGATGATAATATTTGCCCAACATGCCTAGCCCCATGGCGAAGCCCATTCGCGCCCCGACCGACTTGCCGATCTCCAGCTTCTCGACGATGCGGTCGTACGCGAGATCCATATCGTCCGTTTCAAAATAAACCAAAGTCAGTCCGCCCATTGCTTCTCCGACGAAAAACGAGTCCCGGATTTCCGTGGCTAGACCGATTTGTCTCTGGAACCAATAAATCGCTTTGTCGTACTCGCATTGGTCGTAATGCAAGAAGCCGATCATGCCGAGGAACCGGACATCGTCTTGCGTTTGATTTCCGGTACGAGACAATTCCATTCTGTCCATGAAGTATCGAAGCGACTTGTCGTAGCTCGCCATAAAGTAATACAAAATACCGAGCGTTCCGTATGCGAAACTAAGTCCGTCATCGTTCTCCGTCAGCTTGAAGTGGTAGGACGCCCGTTCCAGATGGAGTCCGGCTTCCTCGTATTTGCCCATCATGCGCAAGCAGTTGCCGAGCGCGACATCGCAATAGGACCGCTCATTGATCGTAACCAAGTATCCGTAACGCTCAAGCCATTGCTTGTAAGCGTTCTCCGCTTCGTTCCAGTCTCCAGTCACGATCAAAGCGTCGCCGAGCTTCATCAGAACGGGCAAAGTCTGTTCGGGAGGCAGCAGGCCGAACAACTTCCGGTAATAACGGATTCTCGTCTCGTTGGCATAGATCTTCTCCGCCGCCGTCGCGGCCATTTCATAGTAGGCGATGGCCTCCCGTTCCATCCCCGCAAGCTCGTAGTGAAAGGCGATTTCCCCGGCAACCGCTTCGATCCGCCCGCGGTGATAGGCGAGCAGACCTTTCGCGATTTGACTGTGACACCTGCGCCGCCTGCTCTCATTGTTCAGCTTGTACGCGGTTTCTTTGACGATGTCATGGGTAAAGCCGTATTTCCCGTCCCCCGCCTCCTGCAAGACCTTCAATTGCACCAACTGCTCCGTGCGCGCAAGAATCGCTTCCTCCTCCACGTCCGTTACCATCGTCAATTGCGCCGCGGAGACGGGCCTTCCGACGGCGGCGATGATCGATACAAGCTGGCGATTGACCGGCGACAGCCTATTCAACCGATTCTCGATCATGGATTTCGCCACGGGCGACAGACGGAATTCGCCACTGTCCCCGCTCATTTGCCATTCCCGCAACGTTTCCACAATAAACAGCGGATTGCCGCCGGTTTCCGCGAATAATGCCGAGGAATGGCGGTCCGCCAGCGTATCGCCTACCGTTGCGGCCGCCAGGCGGTTCGTTTCGTCCCGGCTAAGCGGAGCCAGCTCGATTTCGGCCAGCTTTCGTTCGGACCGAAGCTCGCCCATCGCATGCGCGACGGCAACGCTCGCATCCTCGTCCGTTCTCATCGTCGCCACCACGAGCAGTTTGGCTTTGGAGTCGCTCCGTATAAGATAGGAGAGGAGTTGAAGCGTCTCTTCGTCGCTCCACTGGATATCGTCAAGGAGAAGCATCAGCGGCCCGCTCGCCAGCAGCATCCGTTCGATCGCTTCGTACCATTGGTTCAACTGCCATTTCTCTTGAATCGGAGACGGCTTCGGCAAGTCCGGATACCGCTCCGACAGTTCGGGAAGCAGACGCGCCAGTTCGGACAGCCACACCGAACCGAGCTTCGGCAGCGGGAGGCTCCGAAGCCAGTTCGTTACCGGCGTATAGGATAGCGACCTGACCGACGGATAGCAGCCGGCAAAGGCGGTTTGAATCCCCAAGCTTTCCATGCATGCCTTAAACTCCAGGGCCAGTCGGGTTTTGCCGATTCCCGCCTCCCCCTTCAATAGAAGCAGGGCGTTTCCGCCGGCCGCGATTTGCCTCCAGGCGCCAAGCATGCTTTCCCATTCGCCGATTCTGCCGATCAGCGGGGTTTGGCTTGGCAAGGCCGATGTAATCCCGCTCCCGTTTTTCGTCAGTCTTTCAAACAAATGCAGCGTCTCCTCGGAAGGGCCGATACCGAGTTCGGCTTGCAGAACAACGTGCAGCTTCCGATAAATTTGCGCGACGCCGGCCGTATCGTTGTTCAAGGCGTGCAGCCGCATCGCCGTGCGATACGTTTTCTCCCTTAACGGGTCATGCACAAGCTGCTTTTGCGCAAAAAACAGAGCCGATGCGTACTCCCGCTGACGTTCCAAAATCGAAACGAGCTTGTCGAGCGCGGTCAAGTACGTTTGCGCCAACTGCTCCCGCTTCGCCGCGAGCCACTCCTCGCCGAACCCGGGCAGCAGCTCTCCTCCGTATAGCTCTTCCGCTCTGCGCAGCTCAGTAACCGTTGTTCCTCGCGCCGCCTGTTCGAATTCGCGCACGTCCGAATCGAAGGGCAGTTCACGATCCAGGCGGATGGATGCGGGCGTAATCTTCAGATAACGGTCGATTCTCGGAACGGATTCCCGAAGATCGTGAAGAAGCTTACGCAAATTGGACAACGCTTGCTTCTCGGTGGAGTCGGGCCAGAAATGAAAAGCGATCTGCCTTCTGCTTGGAGGCGCGTCAAAAGCGAGAATCAAGTACGCCAACAACAGCGCGGCTTTTTTGCCGGGGATTTCCGATAGGTCTTCGCCGTCGAGGGTGATTTTCAAACTGCCTAACAGCCGAAAACTGCAGCCTGCCAAACGGCTCCCCTCCAATCGTCAATCGGATCGTTGTCAATTGTATTCGCTTATTGCGCGGAAATCCCTTTCGACAAGCCCGGCAAAAAAATAAGATCCTTTGACGAGGTCAAAGGATCTTAACGGAATCGATATCGCCGTATCCTCTATTTTCGAACCTCCAGCATGCGGACGAGGGACGACGCGGCTTCCGCGCGGGTGGACATCGCCAGCGGCGCGAATTTGCCTCCCGGGAAATCTCCGGTTTTGACGATGCCGGTTTCCTCGGCTTTGGAAACGGCTGGCTTCGCCCATTTCGGAATGTCCGCATCGTCGGAGAAGCCGGTCTGCGGCGCATTGTCCGTTGCGAGGCCGGAGGCGCGGATGACCATCGAGATCATTTCCGCATGGGTGATGTTCGCATTGGGCCGGAACGTACCGTCTTCATACCCATGGATGATGCCAAGCTTCACCGCTTGCCGAACTGCCTTTACCGCCCAGGCCCCGATTTGATCCTTATCCTTGAAGGCGAGCGTCGCTCCTTCCTCCCCCGGGGACAGCCCTCTGACGAGCATGCTGGCGAATTCGGCGCGGGTAACGTTCCCGTCGGGCCGGAATGTGCCGTCCGGATAACCGAATACGATGCCGAGCGATACCGCTTTGGCGATTTCCGCCTCCCGCTTGTGCCCCGCAATGTCCGTCAGGTCCGCCGCATCCGATGGCGAAGCGGGGGGAGGGGTTGCCGCGGCGGGGGGATCGTTTTCCGGCGCAGGAGGAGGGGCGTCCTTTGCGGCGGTTACCGTCACGACGCTTGATTTGTAGTAGCCTCCATCCTCCGACGTCGCCGTAATCGTAGCCGTGCCTGGCCCCATGCCCGTCACTTTGCCTGCAACGTCTACTTGGGCGATGCGATCGTCGCTGCTCGACCATAGGATGTCTTGATTGGATGCATTGCCCGGGGCAACTGTCGCCTGCAGCGTCTCGCTTTGCCCGGCGTCCAATTTAAACACGGTTTTGTTCAGGTTTACTCCGTTCACGGCTACCATGCCGATGGCATATAATTTGCGGTCGCCGGAACCGATATAGACCGCGCCGTCCGGGCCGACCGCCGATGCGGCGACGATCTGGCCATTGGTTTTGAACTCCCATTTCTTCGTGCCGTCCGGTTTAATCGCATAGAGCTTCGAATCGGCCGAACCCACGTAAATGGTGCCGTCCGCGCCGATGGCAGGCGTGGCTACCAAAATGCCATCCGAATCGAATTTCCACTTCTTCGTTCCGTCGGGCTTGATTGCATATATGCCTGAGCCGCCCGATCCCACATAGATGGTGCCGTCCGCGCCGATCGCAGGCGAGGAATAAACATTGCCTCCGTACAGCTTTTTATCCAATGAAAATTCCCATTTCACCGTGCCGTCCGGTTTGACCGCATACATTCTCTCGGCACCGGAAGCGATATAGACGGTGCCGTCCGCGCCGATCGCCGGCGTGGATTTCACTTCATTGATTGTCGTCAATTCCCATTTCTTCGTTCCGTTCGGTTTGATCGCATAGAGCTTCTTATCGCGTGAACCGACGTAGATGTTGCCGTTCGAATCAAGAGCGGGATTGACACTCATTCCGCCTCCGGTTGCGAACGCCCACCTCTTCGTGCCGTCCGCCTTGAGCGCGTAGAGCTTCCCATCTTCGCATGCGAAATAGACGGTTCCGTCCGCCCCAATAGCCGGTTCGGAATAGATGACGCCTTCCGCATCGAACGACCACTTCAGCTTTCCGTCAGGATAAATCGCATATAGCGTAGCGCCGGAGCCGACAAACACGGTGCCGTCCGCGCTGATCGTCGGCGAAGCATACACTTTATCTTTCGTCGCGAAATCCCACTTCTTCTTTCCCTTTTGATCGACCGCATAGAGCTTCCCGTCCGTAGATCCGACATACACCGTGCCGTCCTGCCCGATTGCAGGCGAGGACCAGCTGATATCTCCGCCGGCTTCGAACGCCCACCGCTCCACGCCGTTTGAACTTGGCAAAAACAGGTTTGTGTTCAAGATCGGGTTCGCCTCAATCCGAAAGTCCGGATTGAACTGAAGATCAAGCGCCTTAGCGGATTGAAGCGGTGTGAGAAAAGCCAGCAGCAGGGCAGCAGAGAAAACAGCATAAAGCGATTTCTTATCAACCATAGGGAAACCCCTTTCTTATCCGTAAAAAAAGGATCCTTCAAAATTTGACTTGCGGTCCGCTCTTTTCCGCTTCGTCGATCTGAAAGAACCGTTCCTGTTTGAAGTTAAACAGGCCGGCAAGCAGGTTGGCCGGGAAACTCATGATCGCGGTATTGTAGGCTTCCACGGTGTCGTTATAAAACTGCCTCGCGAAGCGGATTTTATCCTCGATCGCGGACAGCTGCTGCTTCAAATAGAGGAAGTTTTCGTTCGCTTTCAACTCGGGGTAGCTTTCCGCCACCATCAACAATCTGCTCATGAGTCCGGATATTTCGCCGCTCACCGCCGCTTTGTCCTCTACCGAGCCGGCGGCAGCGTATTGCGTTCTCAGCTCGCTGACGCGGGTGAACGCCTCTTTTTCGTGCGCCGCGTAACCCTTCACTGTTTCTATCAAATTAGGGATGAGGTCGAAACGGTTTTTCAAAACGACATCCACCTGCGACCAATTGTTGCGGACCCGGTTTTTCAGCAAGATGAGACGGTTATAGGTGAGAATCAACCACAGCAATAAGATGACAACGATTCCGAGGACAATATATCCGACCATCTCAGTTCCCCCCGTATTCAAATGAATGACATGGGAGCAAGCGCCTTAAAATGCGCCCCGACCCCCTCCTCCGCCGCCTCCGCCGCCTCCTGAAGAGAAGCCGCCGCCCGATCCTCTCGATGAGGCGTTACTCTGCGCGGCGGATATGGTCTTGTCGAAAGATTCCGCGAAATGGTCAAAATGCCGATGAAAAGCCGCGTCCGATGCCATCCAGTAGAAGGAATCGGTGCTGCTGCTCCCCTGCCGGATGTCGATATGGGCCATCGCGGTCATTTTTTTCGCCACGCCTAGCGGTATCGCATAAACGAAATAGTGCTCCCACAGATGAACGGCCATCGGTTCCCTGGATTCCATTCGGCTGTAATCGGCTAAAAACCGCTGAAACGCCCTCCACTTCGCCCGCTCGGTCGCGCCGGTCTTCGTTCGACGTTTGATTTTAAGCCCATATAAAAAGAGAGGGATCGTTAAGAATGCCAGCCATTTATAGTCTGCGGGTACGAGGAACAACAGGGCGAAAAATTGGGCGACAAACACGAAGACGGCGAGCTTCTGACCCGGATTGGATGTTTCGAAATACCCCGTTTGCTTGGCCTCTCCGATAGCCGCGGCTTTCCAATCGGCCAACTGCCGGGCAAAGATACGGGCGTTCGCCTTTTTCTTGACGTATTGGCGAATGTCCGAGAGAGATACTTCGTTGTTCGGGCCAAGTTGTTTGAAAAACCAATGAATCAAAAACGTCTCGTGCTGCTTCAATCCGTCGGTTCGTTCGTCGATCAGTTGGAACCGGTAATCCGTCTTTTCTTTCCGGAACAGACCGCCGGGTTCCTTGACAACCTGGATCTCGACGCGTTTTTTGCGAACCAGATCGATCAGCGTGGCCAACATATCGCGGGTTTGAATTTTGAAATCCATCAAATAGCTCACGACCGCCGGCGTCACGTCGGCGGGAAGCTCGCGATAATAGGTGCCGTTCCAGTCCGGCTTCCGTTCCTTATCGAATTTGAAGTACAGAAATACGATAAGCCCCAAATTGAAGACAAGGAGAGCGATGGCATAGACAAGAGATCGCGGGAGCGAACTCCCGTGCGTTGCCCGCTTGCCATTCGCGTCATCCGCCCACTTCAGCTCCTCCTGCTTGATTCGGTCCAACATCGGCGTATTCTTGATTTTGGTGCTGCCCGGGACGTAACTACCGGGAAACAGCACGCGCGCTTCCAGCAGCTGTCCGGACTGCAGAGGGCTAACCTGGTACTCGACGGTGCCGTCCTCGGCGATATTTACCGTCCCCGAGAGCGGACCGTGTCCGAACGCCGATATCTCGTCCTTCATCAAGCCGCCCGGCAGGTCGACGCGAATACGTACCGCACCGAGGTCGCTCGGATTCGTCTTATCGAAAAATTTCCAATACAGCTCGGCGGTATCCGCGTAAACTTGCACGACATTTTTGAACGTATAAACAAATTTGAACATTTTCGTTTCTTCATTGGCTTGGTCGTACACTTTGTACTGCAAACGGTTGCCTTTTCCGGATTTGTCGACCTTGAGCGGCATTTCCTGCTGTTCCTTGATCTCGTAGGCTTGGAAGTCCCCGATGCCATCCGAACCGGAAGAATCCAACTGCACGAGGACGCCGTTATAGGCCCCGTGGAATCGGTACGTATCCTGTTCGGTCACGCGCATATGGCCTTCCGCATCGATTTGGGCCTGGATGTCGACATCCGTAATTTCGAACGACCGATCGCCGGCACGAACAGGATGGGCTAACAGAATGAGAAGCAGCAGACTGGCAAGACTCGTTACGATGTAACGGGAGATAGCCATCCTCTTCACGATTTTCGAACCTTCAGCATGCGGACGAGGGACGACGCGGCTTCCGCGCGGGTGGACAGCGCTTGCGGCGCGAATTTGCCGCCCGGGAAATCTCCGGTTTTGACGATGCCGGTTTCCTCGGCTTTGGAAACGTCGGGCTTCGCCCATTTCGGAATGTCCGCATCGTCGGAGAAGCCGGTCTGCGGCGCATTGTCCGTTGCGAGGCCGGAGGCGCGAATGACCATCGAGATCATTTCCGCATGGGTAATGTTCGCATTGGGCCGGAACGTGCCGTCCTCATACCCATGGATGATGCCAAGCTTCACCGCCTGCCCCACTGCCTTCGCCGCCCAAGCCCCGATTTGACCCTTATCCTTGAAGACGAGCGGCGCACCTTCCGCCTCCGAGGACAGCCCTCTGACGAGCATGCTTGCAAATTCCGCGCGAGTAACGTTCCCGTCGGGCCGGAATGTGCCGTCCGGATAACCGAATACGATACCAAGCGATACCGCTTTGGCGATTTCCGCTTCCCGTTTGTGCCCCGCGATGTCCTTCAGGTTCGCCGCATCGTTTGGTGGAGCGGGCGGATTGTCGTTCATTGCGGGGGTTACGGTTACGTCGCAAGTGGCGATAAAACCTCCATCTACGGTCGTAGCCGTTATTTTCGCCGTGCCCGGTGCGATACCCGTCACTTTTCCCATGCCGTCCACCGTCGCCACTGCAATGTCGCTGCTGTTCCACCGGATCCGTTTGTCCACCGCTTCCTCGGGGACAACTGTTGCCGTTAACGCTTCGCTGGCTCCCGCCTGAAGGCTGGTCGTCTTTTTATTCAAACTTACGGTGCTTGCCCCGACGGTGCCGAGAGCGACCAAGGAAGTCGATAACGACTTGTAGACCGTGCCGTCGCTCCCGACGACAGGAGCGAAAACTCCAACGCCTCCGGCGGCATATTGCCACTTTACGGTTCCATCCGGATGGACCGCATAGAAAACGTCGTTATCGCTTCCGGCGTAGATCGTGCCATCCCGTCCGATCGCCGGCGTCTGATGTACCCTGCTTCCGGGATTGAACTTCCATTTTTCGTTTCCATCGGCATCGAAACCAAGCACCCCGTCAACGCTTCCGATATAAACCGTACCGTCCGCTGCTATGGCCGGGGTGGCGTACACATGGCGGTCGCGGCTCCACTTCTTCGAATGGTCCGGATTAACGGCAAAAAGAACGGCTCCCGAATCTTTTGAATATGACTCGACGTAGATCGTCCCGTCGGCTCCGATCACGGGATGTTCATAAATAGGATTAGATGTCGAAAAAGTCCATTTCACGCCGCCGTTCGGCTTGAAGGCATATAGAAGTCCATTCGTCGTTCCGGCATAAATCGTCCCGTCCCCTCCAACGGAAGGGGGACTCATCGTGACGCCTTCGGCGTGATAGTTCCATTTCTGCGATCCGTCCGGTTGAAGCGCATACAGATTCCCGCTGTCTGCGCCTCCTGCATAGATCGTGCCGTCGGCCCCGATCGCCGGGCTGAGATCCGGGATCCAGATCTTTTTTAAAACGCCCATGGGAAATTCCCATAACTTTTCTCCGTCCGGATCGATGCTGTAAACGTATGAATATGCTTTTAATGCGATCGCATCCAACTTGATGACGCCCACGTAGAGCGTTCCGTCAGTCCCCAGGGCGGGCGTGCCGCTCGCGAATCCTCCCAGATCCGATTCCCATTTTTTACCGCCATCCGGAAGAAACGCAAAAACCTTGTTGCCTCCGCCCAAGTAGATGGTTCCGTCTTTGCCGATTACCGGGGAAGTAGTCGGATTTTCTATAGGGGACTTCCACCGGACCTGCGCAGTCGGATTGCCGAGTACGGGAGGGGGGTTTTTGATCAAGAGATCGTTGATCGTGAGGCTCGGATCGATCGTAAATTTAGGCGCTTCGGCCGCCGCGGCAGGAAAGGGGCTTAGAACCGAAACGGAAATCAGGGCCGTCAAGATAACGATCCCGAATTTTTGTCTGGAAGAAGACATCCCAAAGCCCTCCTTTCTGAACGATTTTAAGGCAGCGAGCGCTTCAAAAGCGTTTCCCCGCCCGACGCCCGTTTTTTGAAACGCTTTTGAAGCGTTTATACTGTTATGCTCCTTCTCGATGGATCGATCATGAACCGTGGAGGAAAATTATTGATGAAGAAAACACGCGTGATTCTGTTGCTCGTCGTCACCGCCCTTTTCTCGCTTTCGACCGGAGCGTTCGCCGCCAGCAATCTTACCGAGATCAAAGCGTACCTCAACTCGGGGATCAAATACCGTCTGGATGGCAAGGCCTGGCGCCCGCTCGACGACAACGGCAAGGAAGTGCAAGCGATCTCGTATAACGGAACGACGTATTTGCCTCTTCGAGCCATAGCCAAAGCCTTTGACATACCGATTACATGGGACGCCGCCACGCAAACCGTCGGATTGCGCGAGAGCAGCAACCTCACGTTGTATTCCAAAGACGTGAAAGTGGATAATTGGAGCGAGAAATTTTACGATGTGATCGACAAAAAGCAACTCGTTTTCGGAGATCGCCAGTTTAACGGAGCTTACGCCTTTACGGCGGAAAACGTGGGGTTGGGTTGGTATGAGGGATCGCCCTACTTGAAATTCAACTTCGGCAAAAAATACAATACTTTGCATCTGATTCTGTATTCCCCCTCGTCGATGAAGATCAGGGTGCTGAACGGCAACAATCAGCAGTTGACGGAGGAATTCAGTCTCGAGGCCGATAAGGTAACCGAGTTGGATGTAAATCTGCAAGGCAGCCAATATGCCTTCGTATCGGCCTTCGATGCCGAAAATCAAGCCGAGAAACCGCTTCTCTATGTTTTGAAGGACAGCTACGTGACGACGGCAGCCATTCCGGCATCAACGGGTCAATCCGACGGGCTTCAGCCCTCGGCGCCGTCGAATCCTCGCTAACCAAAACGAAACGGCCTTAGTCCCACGGAATTCGGGATTAAGGCCGTATTTTGCTCTGTCACCCATGATTCATCCCTCTGAAAGATTGGTTAAAAGGTGTCTGACGACATTCGGATTAAAATATTCAAGCAGCTGAATTCCCGGCTCAGGTCCGAAATAAATCGAGTATTTTTTATAAGGCACTTTATCGCGCAGCTCCGGAAAACGAAGCCGGATCGGTTTTTGGAACAGATCGACCGCTTCTTCCCCATTCTTCGCCCCGGAATCAAGCACTTTTCTGAACGTCTGCAAACCCATTGCGCTGATTGCTTTTCCAATCCC
>NZ_JACJVP010000031.1 GCF_014212125.1 Cohnella nanjingensis | reverse complement strand
GGCGTTGGAGGTGCGGAGGTCTGGAGTTCTGGAGGTCTGGAGGTTCGGAGGTCTGGAGGTCTGGCGGTCTGGCGGTCTGGCGGTCTGGGGGACTGGAGGACTAGAGGTCTGGAGTTCTGGAGGTCTGGAGGTCTGGAGGTTCGGAGGTCTGACAAATCTATGATGATGGAACAATAGGTGATTAGAATGTCAGAATGTCCGCTTACCACCAATTAAGAATCAGATAGACCATGTGGATTTTATCGTTGCAGCTCGTAAAGGCCGGATTCACCGCTTTGCGATCCTTTTATAACCTGTCGCAATTTTCATTATAGCCTGTGACCTGGTAAGATCATGCGTGTTTTTTATGCAAAATCCGGGCCTGCGAGAATATTCGGGCGCGGGACAAGAATTCAATAATTGTGATTGACCAATCAACCACAGCATGGTATATTGTCGTTAGTGATTGATCAACCATAAAAATGAATGAGGTGATTCTTTTGGAAAAAGCAATTGTAGTAGGAGCTACGGGAGGTACGGGCGCTTCGGTTGCGGAGGAGTTGGTCAAGCGGGGGATTCGGACGGTGGCCTTCGGGCGATCCCGCCAGAAGCTGGAGCAACTTAGGGCAAAGCTGGGTAATCCGGAGCATATGACGATTGCCGTTGGAGATGCTTTCCGGCCGGATCACGTCGTCTCCGCTTCGGAAGGCACGGACGTCCTGTTCCATTGCGCGAACGTGCCGTATAACGAGATGGCAAGCAAGCTGGTTCCTCTTGGCGAATCGGTGATGGAGGCCGCGGATCGGCTGAGCTTAAAAGTAGTCGCGATCGACGGCATCTATCCCTATGGAAGAAGACAGACGGCTCGGGCGACCGAGGAGCATCCGAAGCGGCCGCATACGAGGAAGGGCAAGACCAGGCTCGCTTACGAGAAGATGCTGTTCGACGAGCGGTGGAGCCGGGCCAAGGTCATGATCGCCCGCTTGCCGGATTATTACGGCCCCACGGCGAACGAAGCCTCCTATCTAGGCTCTACGCTCGAAGCGATCGCGGCCGGCAAGATGGCCTTTTTCATCGGCAATATGAAGGTCCCCCGGGAGTTCGTCTACTTGCCGGACGCGGCATTTATGATCGCAGAGCTCGCAGGCAGGGACGATGCTTACGGTCAGAACTGGCATATTCCGGGTGCAGGCTTAATATCGGGCAAAGAGATCGTGCGAATCGCCCGGCAGGCAAGCGGAAGCGCGAAACCGGTCATTCCGCTCGGAATAGTAGGGTTGTCTTTGCTCGGCATGGGCGTGCCGGTCATGAAGGAAGTCGTGGAGATGCTTTATTTGACCGAAGAGCCGCTTGTCTTGAGCGGGGACAAATACGAGCGGTCGATCGGACCGGTACGGGCGACGACGTTCGAAGAGGGAATTCGGGATACGGTTCAAGCGTTGCAGAGAAAAAACGGCGCTTCTCTTGCATTCAATCGCCCGGCAAGGAGAGAAAAGTCGTTCTTGAAGGATAGACAATAGGAATTAATCAATCAATAATTCTTCAAATGGTCACTTTCAATCTCTCCTAAAAATCTGGACCCGTCGTCGCCATGGATGACGGGTCTTTTTTGCCGTTCTTTCTCGTTTTCCACTTGCATGCGTCAAAACCTCGCTTTCTTCGGCTTCCCTTCTCCATGACAGGGCACTGACGAATAATTGGTCTTTGTTCCCGGAAAAAATAAGAACAAATGTTCTCTTTTTGGTTGTAGAATAAAGTCGAGCGGTTCCTTAATAGATAGAAAGACCTGCACAGGAGGGGCGCCGATGGAGGAACAAGCGTTGATCGCGGAGCTTCGGGCGCAGCTGCAGCGGGCGGCCTGGCGCATCCAATACCGGAGCCGGTTTCTGCGGAAAAAGGAGCTGCCGCTGGCGCCGGAACAGGCGGCCGAGCCTGCCGAGGAAGAGCTGATCTCCGGTCTGTTCGTGCAGCAGGTGCTCATGACGATCCCGCCGTCCACCGGACGCACCGTCATGCGGATGCTGATCGTCGAGGGCAAGTCGGAGCGGGAAGCGGCCGACGAGTTAGGAATCAGTCAACAGGCGGTGAACAAATGGAAACGAAAAGCGGTTCGTATCATGCGGAGCCGACTGGACGAGTTCTCGCGTGGGTAGAGGCTTCCGGACAAGGCGACAAGGAAGCGACGGAGAAGATCATCGCGTACTTCCGGGAAGATATCGAGCGGTTGTCCCGATACATGCGCATGCCGCGCGAGGAGGCGGTTCAGACGCTTACGCTGGAGCTGATCGAGCTGGTCCGGGAAGTCCGGACCCGGCGTCCGCGGGCCGGGTGCGCGGAGGGAACGGTCCCTTACGCGGGAGGCAAGTCCGTCGCGGCGAAGAAGAGCGGTTGACGAGGGTGGAGACGAAGAAGGGGATGAAGCAGATGAAGCAGATGACACAGACGGAACAAAAGGCGCATCGCAAATTTCTAAGAAGCAGCGTGATGGAGTATCCGGCGGACAAGCCCTTTCCTCTCGCGCTCGACCTCTGGCCGGGGGACGGGCCGACCGACATGTCCTGGATTCGGAGCGCCGAGAGCGGCGCCGTCCTGTTCGTCGCTAGCACGGGCTGCGAGGCCTGCCGATTGGAGCCGGCGATCGCGTTGATGCGTTCGCATCCGCAGCTGGCCTACGGGGTGCTGCTCGAAGGGGACGAGGAGGCGTTGGCACATCTTCGCGCGGAGACGGCTGGCCTTCCCGACCGGATATTCCGGTGCGACATCGCCCTGTTGACGCGGCAGACGCCGATCCGCGCGATCCCTTATATGCTCGTCCTCCGCCCGGACGGGACCGCTGCGGCGTCGGGGCTTTTCAATACTTACGAGCACGCGGAACGCCTCGCGCGGTCTATCGCAGGGCGCGACGCCGCGAAGCCCGCGGCCGAATGAAGACGGTCGCGGCAGCCGCTCGATCAGCCTCGCGGGCGTTCCTGGCGGTCTACCGCTTCGATCGCGCGACCGTCCTGCTCGCGACCGCGATGCTTGTCTATGGCGCTTGGCAGTCCTACGCGAATCTCATCATGTCCAAATGGGTGCTGGACGCCATCTTCGCGCCCGGACGCGCGGCCTTCGTCCTGCCGATCGCCGCGCTCACCGCGATGCAGCTGACCGGCGCGTTCCTGGGCGCATGGTCCGCCGATCGGGGATACCGGCTCGGCGTGGCCTTCGCCAACGAGCGGGACCTGGAGCTGATCGACCGGACATCGTCGCTGCCGTTGCTCGCCAAGGAGCACCCGAGCTATGCGGCGGACCTCTCCTACGAGCGATTGGCGAACGGCAAGCAATACGAGCTCTACGGCCAGACGGGGCAGCTGTTCGCGCGGCTGCTGACGGCCGCGCTCGGTTGCCACTACATGCTGGGAGCTTATGCCGGCATTGGCTTGCTTGCGGTTGCCGTAGGCGCGGCCAAAGGCTATCTGCACCTGCGAACGGTCCGCCGGCGCGTCTCGCTAAGCCGCGAGATCCAGCGCCGGTCGGTCCGGCATCTGTACTGCTTCGATCTGCTGACCGGCGCGCCTGCGCAGAAAGAAATCGCCCTGTATGGAACGGCCGACTACTTCAAGCGCAAGTGGCTGGAGTACAAGCGGCAAGTCGACGCGCTCCAGCTTCGCTTGGAACGGCTGCAGACCCGCAGCTACGCCCAAGGGGAGTGGCTCGCCGTCGCGAGCTTCGGGATCGTCGCCATGCTCGCGGCTTGGCTGATCCGACACCGCCAGTTGACGGCGGGAGATTATGTCGCCATCACGATGGCGCTGAGTCTGACGGCGACGAACGTCTCGGCGATCGTGCAAGGCTGCGCGAAGATCTGGGAGCATCATGCGCATTTGGCGGGCGGAGCCCTTCTCGGCGGGGGAGCGACAGCTGCGGCTGCTGCATGGGCAGCGACGGCGGGGGAGCGGGATGCAACGCTTGCCCAGCCGCAGAGAGAATCGGCGAAGCGGGAGAAGAAGCCGCATCGGGAACCGCAAATGGATGGGAGAACGTCCCCGGTACGAACCCGATCGAGCGGCAACATGCATCCATTCGCCTACCGCGACGCGCTGACGATCGAGCGGCTTACTTTCACCTACCCCAACCGTGCCGCTCCCGCGCTATCGGACGTGAGCCTCTCGTTCCGCAAAGGGGAGACGGTGGCGATTCTGGGCGAGAACGGCTCCGGCAAGTCGACGCTCGTCAAGGCGATCCTGGGGTTGTACGAGACGGAACCGGGGCGCATTCGCTATGACGGCATTCCGGTGGAAGACATCGATCCCTATCTGCGAGCGAGCCGCATGCATGCTTTGTTCCAGGACTTCATGCGGTACCAGAGCACGGTCCGGGAGAATGTCGCCGTCGGCCGGATCGCATCGGTCGGCGACGACGCGGCGCTGACCGCCTTGCTAGAGCGGGCGCGCTTCCGCGCCGCGCCGGAGGGGCTGGACACCGCGCTCGGCGGCCTCGAAGACGGCGCGGTCAACTTGTCCGGCGGCGAATGGCAGCGCCTGGCGCTGGCCCGCCTCTATGTCAAGGAAGAGGTCGATCTCGTCGTGCTGGACGAGCCGACTTCCGCGCTGGATCCGTTGAGCGAGATGCGGGTCATGCAAGAGATCGTGGACCGCTACAAGGCACAGACCGTGCTCCTCATCTCGCACCGGATCGGCATCGCCCGCCGGGCGGACCGGATCGTCGTGATGAGCGAAGGCCGCGTCGCCGAGTGCGGCAGCCACGACGAACTGTTGGCCCAGCAAGGCTTGTACAGCCGCATGTGGACCGAGCAGCGCGCTTGGTATGAGACATAAAGGGGAGGCAACGTTGGGATGAAGAAGATGTTCCAAGGACCGCCTTCAACGGATGACATTATTCCTAAGCCTGCCGGGGATGAGACGATTCCTTCGACGGCCGGACGGACGGCGCTCGTCTTCGCGTCGATGCACTGTCTGGATTGCATCGACCTGCTGCCGCACCTGGCTTCGGCCGCGCGGGCGATGCCCGAGTATTCGTTCCGGCTGTTCACGACGGGCGACGAAGCGGACAACCGCGAGATGGCGGACTACTTCGGCTGGACTTTTCCCGTGATTGCCTTGGCGCAGGAGGAGATGGGGCGGCGGTACGCGATCTCGGCGCTGCCCTATGCGATCCTGACGGACGACGAAGGGCGGGTCGCCGCGGCGGGCACGGCCCACGACGAAGCGGAACTCGTCGCGCTGCGGGACGGGATCCGCACGAAAGGAGGTGAAGCATATGGCATGCGTATGTCCGCCGGGAACGTTCCATGACGGCGAATTCGTGGATTACTATTACTGCCAAGCCGGCTCCTGCACGGCGAACGGCACGTCCTACACCAAGCAATATTGGGCGAACAAGACGATCATCTGCACCAACTCGGATACCGGGAAGGGTCAGTACATCGATTGCGACCAACTGCAAGGCTGCTGCGCGTAAGCGGTACTGCCGCGCGGGAAGGGAAGGGCCTGTCGTCCTTCCCTTTTCCGCATGATTGGAGGTCGGCTCGACAAACCTGAACTTGAAGTTGGACGGCGCCTATACCGACCTACTCATCCATAATCTGGACTCGATCCGGTCGCTAGGAGGAGAATTCGCATGGAATGGATCGCACTCGGGATCGACTACGTTGCGGCCGTCGCGTTTCTGGCTTCCGGGTACGCGAAGGCGGCGGGGTTCGCGAACTTCGCCATGGAGATTATCGCCCATCGCATCGTCCCCGCGCGGGCGGCGTCCGGCATCGCCATCGCCGTGCTGGCGGCGGAGTTCGGGCTGGGCTTGGCTTTCTGCGCCGGCGACGTCGGTCCTCGCGGGATCAAGGAAGCGGCCGCCGTCGCGCTGCTGCTCCTGTTCACGGGACTGACCCGGCGGCGGCACCGCACTCAGCGCCGCAGGGAGGGAGCGGGTGACGCTTGCGGCTGCTTCGGCGCGCATCACCCGCTGAGCCGGTTCCCCCTGCAGCGGAACGCGGCGCTGATCGTCCTGCTCCTCGCCGGCGGATTCATCGGCCGCGGCGCGCTGCCGCTCCCCGCCGCTGGCCTCTTCGCGGGTGCCGTCGTCTGCGCGGTGCTGGCGCTGGAGACGTTGAAGCTCGCCTACGAGACGGGGAGGAGGCGCTCTGATGTCAGCGCGTGAGGGAGGGGGCCTGAGCGGCATAGGGGCGCTGCTACTGCTCCTTCTCGCGCTCTACTGCCGATTGGCCGGCAAGAAAAGGCGGCTGCTGAACCGTCTATTCGAGCAGGTAGGCGAAGCGGATGGCCGACTGCCGGCAGCCGTCCTAATCCTGCACCTCGACCGCCCCGAGACCGAGGGGCTGGAGCGGCACTTGCCCGCGCTGCCGGACGACTGGATCGTCGTTTACGACGGCCCCGCATGGCTTGCGCGGATGAAGGGGCTGCGCTGGGGGCGGCGCGTCGTCGTCCGGTCGGAAGGGCTGCCCGATCGTTTGCCGCTGTGGGAAGACACGCTGCTCATCCGAAGAACGAATGCGGGCCGCTATTCGCTCATTCACGAAGCGGAGGCCTTCGCTGAATCGTTTCGTCGGAGCCGTTGATGGCGGCGAACTGATGAACATTTACAAAGTCGGAGGCAAAACGTACGGCCTTCCGGTGTATAGCTATTCTTCCCTCATGCTTTACAACAAAGACATGTTCGACGCCGCGGGCGTTCCGTCGCACCATATCGCGGGGGGACGGGGCATCGATTTGACGAACCGGATCTACACCGACTTCGGCGTCGCGATGAAAAGCAAGACGCAGCCCGGCGATTACGCCTGACGGCGCCTCATGATGCCGGCGCGATGGACGAATACCTCGGGCTCGGGCTGAAGGAACTCGGCTTCGCGGCCCTCGACCGGCCGTTCGTCGGGAGTGAAAATAAAACCGGCTGTTTCCTAAATAGGCAGCCGGTTTTTCGCTGTCGGCTGAAGTTGTATTTTGTTATTGAGCAGTGGCGAACTTACGGGAGGTAGTTCGATACGTTGTCGGCGATACCCCTTTTCTAGCTGTAAACTGCTTGATAAAGTAGGTGTCATACTCAAATCCGGTAGCACGTGCAATTTCATTAAGGCTCATATCTGTATGCGTCAAAAGTTCACTCGCGACCTTCAAGCGATGCGAAAGCAAGTAACCAATCGCTGTATTCCCGCATCTTTCCTGAAACATTTTATTCAGCGTCACACGGTTCAAATGAGCACACTTCGTCAAATCCTCCAATGAAATCTTTTGCGGATAATTAGTGTGTATATAATCTAGCGCTACATCGACAGGCGAGGGTTCACGACTTCGATTTAACTCCTCCAACAAACCCAAAATTTGAATGAGATATTTTTTTATTCTGCACGCCCATAGTGCATCGCTTTGCGCCTGCACTTCTGTACCAAGTACAAAAAACCATTCAAGCAACAGCGGATATGCCTTCTCGGTTACACGAGGTACGCCGGAATACAAATGATCTTTTTGAAAAAGGGAAAGGCCTGTTTGTATTCTAGGAAGAAGTGTAGGAAAGTCATTCTTCGTTTCAGAAAGAGCTACGGAGTTAAGAAATTCGGGATGAAAACGAAAGGATTGTGCAGATACGTTAATCTTGTCGATCACTTGCACATGATCGTCTTCAGCCAAGCAAAGGACGCCGGGAGCGCTAATCGATATTGGACGTTGGTTCAATATCCCCTTTATACTTCCGGATGTAATAAAAATCAGCGTAAACCGTTCTGGATACGGAAGAATACCAAAATCCTCCACGGCCGCAAATTCTATGTTCACGGTACGTTCTTTGTGTCTGTCTATTTGCGGCATACGAATCACCTATCAAATCGTATAGTTGGTTGTTTCACTTATAACAGTGTAGCATACCCGTTCAGAGGATATAATATTGTTGTGAATCAACAAATGGAGGACAAATTATGGCTATTGAACGTTTTCATATTCATGTATCCGATGATATCCTCGACGATCTACAATACAGGCTGCACCACATCCGTTGGCCCGATCAATTAGAAGGCTCTGGTTGGGAGCGAGGAACGGATTTAAATGATTTAAAATCACTCGTTTCCTATTGGAGGGATCATTACGATTGGCGTGCACAAGAATCCAAGTTGAACCGCTTTTCCCAGTTTCGCTGCAATATCGACGGGATAGATGTACACTTCGTACACGAGCGCGGCAAAGGACCTGACCCTCTGCCCATTATTCTTACCCATGGATGGCCCGACAGTTACCTTCGTTATCAAAAAATCATTCCTCTCCTTACGGATCCGGCTAGTCACGGAGGTAATCCTGAGGACTCTTTTGATGTCATCGTCCCTTCATTGCCTGGATTTGGATTCTCAAGTCGCCCTATTCAAGCTGGCGTCAACAATTTTAGTGTCTCCAAGATGTGGGCTAAACTAATGACAAAAGAATTAGGCTACAAAAAATTTGCCGCTGCAGGTGGAGATATTGGCTCCGGTGTTACAAGGTATCTGGCAGCAAATGATCCTGAACTTTTATTTGGAATCCATCTAACTGATGTTGGCATTATAAGGAGTCTCATGACTTCACGGGATGGGTCGGAATATTCTGAAGAAGAACTGCAATATAAGAAAAACGCGTCCGAATGGATCTCGCATGAGGGGGGCTATATGTCCATTCAATCGACAAAGCCTCAGACTCTTGCTTATGGACTTTCCGATTCGCCTGTAGGTTTGGCAGCTTGGATAATCGAGAAATTTCGCGCATGGAGCGATTGTAAGGGTGACCTCAACCAGAAATTTAGCAAGGATGAGTTGTTGACTTCTATTATGATCTATTGGGTGACTAACACCATAGGATCATCAACACGTATGTATTACGAAAATTCGCATTCCTTGCCGCCATTGGGTCGCATAGAAGTTCCGACAGGCATGGCCATATTTCCCGCGGATATCGTGCTGCCTCCCAAATCCTGGACTATGCGCAATCTGAATGTAACTCGTTGGACCACTATGCCTTCCGGCGGACATTTTACGGCTATGGAAGAACCGGCGCTGCTGGCCAACGACATTCGCGCATTCTACAGACCTATCAGAATGAAAAATAAACCGTCTGAATAGATCAATTTAAATACAAATTATTACTAACATGTTCAGGGAACTCTTCATTACGAAGAGTTTTTTGTTTTCTATAGACATATATAGAAATACAGATATAATGATATGCATGGATACAATGATCATATTTAAAGCATTGTCTAATGAAACTCGTGTGCAAATTTTGGAGTGGCTAAAAAAACCGGATGCAAATTTTGGACCTCAATTGTATTTGCCGCCGGATTCCGATTTCAAAGGAGGGATATGCGTAGGAAGCATACAGGAAAAAACGCGACTGGCCCAATCCGTCGTTTCCAACTATTTGCTGCTGATGAAGAAAGCCGGACTGCTCGAATCCCGGCGTTACGGACAATGGACGTACTACCGGCGAAACGAAGAAACGCTTATGCAGCTAGCCGATTTTATTAAGAATAAAATGTAAGGCAGGCAGTCGTCATCGTGAGGCTGCCTGTTCATTTATATTTAGCATCTATAAAAACAGATATATAGATAAATGAATTCATGGAGGAATGGACAGTGAAAGGTAGCGGTTCTTTATTTTTTATTGCACTTGGCATTTTTGGCATCATTAATACTGAACTTGGTGTAGTCGGCCTACTGCCGGCAATTATAGAGAAGTATGGTGTGACGGCTTCGCAAGCGGGCATGCTTGTCAGCTCTTTTGCGCTTATTATAGCTCTGTTTGGTCCATGGATGACGCTTCTGATGTCCAGATGGAACCGGAAAAGGGTACTGATCGGAATTCTCGCGCTTTTTGCCCTCTCCAACCTCGCTTCGGCTTTTGCGCCGCTCTTTCCGATTCTCCTGGTATTTCGGGTCGTTCCTGCCCTGTTTCATCCGGTTTATTTCTCGATCGCTTTCGTATTGGCTGTCATATTGTCGGATAAAGAGCGGGTCGCACAGGCTAGCGCGAAAGTATTTCTGGGGGTCAGTCTGGGCATGGTACTCGGTATCCCGATGACATCTTACGTTGCGGATCAGTTTTCGCTTGAGGCTGCTTTTATGTTCTCGGCAGTTGTGAACGGGGTCGCTGGACTGGGAATCGCCTTAATGGTTCCTACCGTAACGGACGACCAGAAGCCGGCCTCAATCGGAGCGCAGCTCAGTGTATTGCGAAAGCCAATCCTGTGGCTTAATATCGCAGCAGCCTGCTTTACTTTCGCCGCGATGTTTGCCGTGTACAGCTACTTTGCAGAATATATGGGACAGCATTTAAACATGAGCGGGAAGATTGTGAGTATGCTATTGGTCGTCTTCGGTGCCAGCGGCGTGGCGGGCAACTGGTATGCGGGCAAGTTGCTCGGCAAGCATTTAGCGAGAACGACGCTGCTATATCCGATCGCTTTGGCGGTGTGCTACATCCTTCTTCAATATGCAGGGGCGTCGCTCATGTGGCTTATCGGAATTGTTGTACTATGGGGAGCCGTGCATACAAGCGGGCTTATCGTCAGTCAAATCTGGCTGACATCGGAAGCGCCCCAAGCGCCGGAGTTCGCAAACAGTCTGTTCGTCTCCTTCTCAAATCTTGGTGTCGCGATCGGTACGGCCGTAGGAGGCTGGCTGATTGCTATCTCCGGTACGGGGGAAATCGTTTGGGGCGGAATTCTGTTTGCTGCGCTTGCCTTGATATCGATCGCCGCAAACTCCGTACTGAGGAAAAATTGATCATTGTCTGTAAGGGCAGGCTGGGATACCCTCTTTCTATCGGAGCTTATGAGAGGGTTTCTAGGCCTACGACAGGTATTGCCTTTTCTAAGGTACGCCGCCGTAGGCTTTTTTGCATAGCGCGCCTAGCCATGCCAGGTACAACAAGCCGGAGAAAGTCCGGTCGAGGTAAGAGCCAAGTCGTGCATTCTTATAGCCGATCGGTATCCGAAGGATCAGTCGTAGTTGTCCTTGCGCCTTGATGAAACCATCGGTTTACTCCAGTAAGGCGACAAGGGTTGCTGCGGCGTTGTCCGCAAATGTTCGATCGGGGCGGGATTTCATCAACACGGTAAGTCCGATCATGGAAACGACGAGCGTCTGAGCGAGCGCTTTGGCATTCACATGATTCCCCAGTTCGCCGGATCGCTTCCCTCGTTCAATGGTTTCCTGAAAGATCGCCGCCAAATACATCTGGTGCTCTCTGGTCAGCACTTCAAATTTGGCATCATGTGGCGCCAACTCGACCATGACATTCAGGCAAAAACATCCCCGGTTCGGCACTTCCTCGCACGCTTCCGCCACAATGCCCGCAAAGAAAGCGCGCAACGCTTCTTTAACGGACGGTACGCTCTGCAGCCGTGTGCGCACATATGAAGCATGAAATTGGTTGTATTTGCGAAGCGCGGCTTCAAAAAGCTCTTTTTTATCTCCGAACGCGGCGTAGAGGCTAGGCCGTTGAATGCCCATTTTTGCCGTTAAATCGCTTAATGAAGTCGCTTCGTAGCCCTTCTCCCAAAACAGTTCCATCGCGGCATGTAGTGCTTGCTCTTCGTTAAACTCCCGGGGGCGAACCATAAGCTATCCTCTTCCTTTTCATATCGTTCAGTATATTAAAATCTTATCCTTCAGCGAAGGAATAGTCAAATTTATGTCGTTTTATGTTTGACACCATACGAAATCCTAATGTATATTTGTCTTCATCCAGTTACGTACCAATTGGTATAGTATACTTTTCGGTATGTAATTGAAAAAATCCAAAAGGTGTGAGGGGAGATGGAAAAACTTAAGACATAGCGGAGGCCGCCCATCGCTTATACGTCTAACAGCGAACTGGCACATGCCGCTGACAACCATCATGCTGCTCGTCAATTATGACCGACGGAAGATTTTTTTGTTTCAGCCAGCCGGATTTGCCGATTCAATTCTAAGGAGAGAACATTCCTCATGACGTATCCTTATAACCTCAACCGCGATCCGCTCGTGGATTGCGACGGTACCTATCCATTCACACCGCACTTCACCGACGCTCCCGGGTTTGCCATGCACTATGTTGACGAAGGGCCGCGCGAAGGTGAGACCGTGCTTTGTCTTCATGGCGAGCCGACCTGGGGCTATCTGTTTCGGCACCTCATTCCGGTCCTGAGCCCGGATTGCCGTGTCATTGTCCCCGACCATATGGGGTTCGGCAAAAGTGCGACTCCTCAGGATCGTAGCTACTGGCTGCAAGATCATATCGACAATCTCGAACGGTTCGTGCTTGCGCTCGACCTGCGGGATATCACGTTGATTATGCACGATTTTGGCGGGCCGGTGGGGATGGGGCTTGCTGCCCGCCATCCAAATCGCATCCACAGGCTGATCTCGACTAATGGGCCGACACCGTTCGGCCAGCCCAGCCTCGGAGACCGGTTGAGTGCCAATGTTGGCGTCTCGCCCTGGTTCCAATGGGTTGTTCAGGCGGAGAAGGACGGGAGTCTCGAGGCCGTGTTGGGCCAACTCGGCTTTAATATTCTCAGCACGCTCAAACTGAACGGTTTTGAGAATCACGCCCTGATTACCGACACCTGGCTGGCGGCTTACGGCTCGCACTTTTCCGAACCGTCGGATTGTCTCGGCGCGATCGGCTGGGCGAAAGGGTATGCTACAGGCGCGCACCAGTTTGAAGTACCTAATGCCGAAGCCGTTCGCATGATTCGCACGAAGCCGGCAATGGCCATTTGGGGAGAGTCTGACCGTACGCTACATGCGGAACATTTTCTGCCGCTGTTCACGGAGTTGTTCCCTGACGCTCCCGTTCATCGGCTTACAGGCGTGGGTCATTATTGTCTGGAAGACGCACCTGATGAAATTGGACGTCTCGTTGCAGACTTCATCCACCGGAACTTTGCCGGCTTTTAATGACCTGTCGGCCCTAGATACAGCCGTACCAGCTGCACATTGATGTGCGGCTTTTTTTCTGCTCGGAAGTCCGCTCAGTCGAAGTGGAACCAGATAGCGGCGGCGGAACTGTTCTAAATTTTCTTTTTTCGCCGTCTGCTTGACTCTCCCCTTAACGGGAAAGTTATACTTCGGAAGAAGCGAGCAGAAGCGCAATATTTGCAATTGAGAGGTGCAACCATGTTCAAAATCAGCGAGTTTTCGAAGATAAGCCAAGTGTCTGTCAAGACGCTTCGGTACTACGACCAGCTGAATTTGCTCAAGCCGGCCCATACCGATCCTTACTCTGGATACCGATACTACACTGCCGATCAGTTGTTCCAGCTTCACCGCATTTTGGCCTACAAAGAACTGGGGTTCTCGTTGGAGCAGATCCGCGGGATGATTGACGAGCAAATTTCGCTTGAGCAAATTAGAGGGATGTTCCGGATTAAGCAGCACGAGATTCAGTCCATTGTGGACAAAGAGCAGGCCAAGTTGTTTCGCATCCAAGAACGGCTAGACGCCATCGAGCATGAGGGGAAACAGGGGGTGGCGCATGATGTCGTGCTGAAAGAAGTGGAACCGCAATTGGTGCTGTCTTATCGGCAAAGAACTTCTTTTCGGGAAATCCCGGAGATGTTCCGACAATTGGACGTTTATTTGGGCAATGCCGGTCGGCCATCCTTGTCGCAGATCGTTTTGTGGCATGGCTGCGAGGAAAGCGATGAAGATATGGACATTGAAGCAGCTCGGTTGCTAACCTACGAAATGCCAAGCCGGCCGCCCTTTGCAGTCCAACGGTTGCCGGGCATTCCGCTAATGGCCACGCTGATCCATCATTGCCGGACGACGAGCCGCTGCACCGCCAGCACGGAATTGGCGCTGTGGATTGAGCGAAATGGTTATCGAATGATCGAAAACGAGCCGCGGCGCGAAATTTGCATCCCTCATGAACAGACAGGCGATCCGGAAGCTTATGTAGCTGAGGTGCAGATTGCCGTCGAGAGAGCTTAGTTTAGGCGTAGGAGGGGGAGAGAGGATGGAAGTGAAGTGTTGACAAGACACCAAAAGTTGTTGACGTTGAATTTGTTTCTATTAACCTTTGTGCTGGGGACGAGCGAATTTGTTATTGTTGGGCTGCTTACAGAAGTAGCGGCTGATTTGCAAATCGCCATATCAACGGCCGGGGCGCTTGTATCGGCGTTTGCCTTGTCGTTTGCCATCGGCACCCCGTTCTTGACGGCTCTGTTCAGCCGGTTTGCCAAATATCCGCTCATGCTGACGCTGATCGCCATCTTTATTGCCGGCAATATCGCAACCGCCCTGTCTGAGTCGTATGCACTACTGCTTGTTTCCCGAATGATCACGGCTGTCGTGACCGGAGTCTTGATAGCGCTCGCGATGGCGGTTGCCAGCGAAACGATGCCTGCCGAAAAGCGGGGGGCGGTGATTGCCATCGTTTTTGCAGGATTTACCGTGGCCAGTGTCATCGGTGTGCCGATCGGCACTTCCATTGGGCAATGGGGCGGCTGGCATATGGCGTTTGGATTTACAGCCTTGTTAGGCGCTATTTCTTTGATTTCTTGCTCGGCAACCATTCCAAAGGGGATGAAAGGGACGCGGAGTTCCTTGAAAAATCAGATCGGCTTGCTCGCCCATCCCCGTATTGTGATCGCATTCTTCATTCCGTCCTTCAGCATAGCGGCGACTTATACCGTATACACGTATCTGACGCCTTTGCTGCAAGAGGTGCTCGGGGTTCCAGAACGGTATATCAGCTTAGTGTTTCTGCTTTATGGGGCCGTGTCCATCTTCAGTACGTTGATTGGCGGAAAAATGGCCGCACGGGATGGGATCGGCAAGCTTCGGTATGTGTTCCTGATTCAGGCCGTCATTCTCGCATCGCTGAATGTTTCCGCGAGTTCGCTGGTCGGGGGATTGGTCAGCATCTCCTTTATTGCCCTGGTCGTCTATGCGATGAATTCCACGATGCAATTATATTTCATCGATTTGGCCGACCGGCATTTTCCGGCTGCTCGGGACTTGGCCTCGTCGCTTACACCCGTATCCGTCAATGTCGGCATTGCGGTCGGATCGGCGCTCGGAGGATGGGTGACAACGAACATGAGGCTGATCGATGTATCCTGGTCCGGAGGCATCGTGGCAGTCGCCGCGTCCTTGCTGGCTGTAGTCAGCTATCGTCTCGACCGCAAAGCCAGGAGGGAGAGAAAGTATTCGTGAATTGCACGTTTCTAGGGCGGCGCTCGGCAGTCAGTCCGAATGCTTGCTCGGAACGCTCTCAGCCCACTATTCGCAGGACTTTTGCATCGTATTTAAGAGCAGCTGCCCGCTGCTTTTCTTTTATCTCGATTATGTACCAATTGGTATTTAATATGGCTGATCAATACGGAGAGATACTATGTCTAAGGTTGCTTTGAATCAAGCCGAACCGTCGAAAGTTAGCATTCGCAGCTGGCTGGCGATCGTAGTGCTCGGCATTGCCATGTTTACTGTTGTTACCACCGAATTCGCTCCGATCGGACTGCTATCGTCTATCGCTTCCGATCTTGGGCGCAGTCCCGCAACGGTAGGGCTCATCGTGACGGCCTATGCGCTGATTGGCGCAGGCAGTGCTTTGCTGTCAGCCATACTGCCGAACCGGTTCCCGCGCAAGCCGCTGCTCATCGGGTTGATGCTGGTGCTGGCTGCCGCGAACGGACTTGCGATGATCGCCCATTCGTTCCCGGTTCTGATGCTGGCGCGGGTTATCGGGGCGCTGTCGCATGGCGTTTTCTGGGCAATGGTGGCCGCGCTTGCGACACAGATGGCTCCTCCGAACCGGACGGGCCTTGCGACTTCGATCGTTTTCGGCGGCATGTCGATTGCGAACGTGCTGGGTGTTCCGCTGCTCAACCTGATCGGACAGACAGGGGGCTGGCGTTTGGCATTTGGCACCCTCGTCGCGGCCAGCATGCTCACGGCGCTGTTAATGGCCATCGTGCTGCCGCAAATAAATGCCGAAGGATCGGTCGGATTCGCCACCTTGGCCAGCGTGCTGCGTAGCGGCAAGCTGTGGCGCGTCTATACGGTGGCAATCTTCACGGTAGCTGCGCATTTCGGAGCGTTCACATACATCGAACCGTATCTGAGAAACGTCCCTGGCATTGCCCCCGCTATGATCGCCGCTTTGCTCTTTGGCTTCGGGGCCGCCGGCTTGCTCGGAAATGTGCTAACCGGGGCGCTGATCGATCGCTTCATGAAGACGGTCATCGCCGTATCACTACTGCTTATGTGCGTATCGCTCATTGGTCTGGGCACGTTCGGGCTGAGCTCCGGGATAGGGCCAGTGCTGGCGCTGCTCGTTGTTTGGGGTGCGGCAATCTCGATACTTTTTATCGGTATCCAGACTTGGGTATTGCGAACAGGCGGGGAGGCGGCGATACCGGCGTCAGCCGTGTATACGACCGTGTTCAACTCCTCTTCCGGCGTGGGAGCCGTACTCGGTGCATTCGTTCTGAACAATGCCGGGTTGTCTGCCATTATGACCTCGGCCGGTCTGGTTATCGTCATGGCTATAGCTATCGTCGTTTTAGATCGTGGGACGAAGAAGATATCATAACGGTGATTGGCGTGACGGGAGGAGGAGCCGCACCTAGCCGAAGGTCGGGGTGCGATCCCGTACCGCAGCCGCTGATGCGCGGACAAGCACTCTTGATACAATCGAGGCATAGAGACGGAAAGCGAGGCATACCCCTATGCGAAAACGAAGCGCCATATCGGCTTGGAAGATGCTCCTGCTTGCGCTGCCGCGCGGAATCGCCATGTTTGTCGTGGCCGTCGCGGGAATTTGTATCGGATTGACCCTATCGATCATCGGAATCGGTATTCCCATTCTGGCCGGCACCTTGTCCTGGCTGTCGAAGATGAAGCAGGACGACGAACGGAGATGGGACTCTTGGCGTCTCGGCGCGAAGGCCGCGCCCGCAACGATCGGCGCAGCGGCCGCCGACGACGACGGCCAGCCGTCCTCCGCATGGCGGAGCTGGTTCGGCACCATCCTGCGGCCGCAGAGCATCCGCGCCGCGGGCTATGCGATCCTTCAGTTCCCGATCAGCATCGCGATGTTCGTCGTCGCGGTGACGATCCCGGCGACGGTCTTCGCGCTCATCGTCTCCCCGGCCGCCTACAAGGTCTCGATGTACCTGTATCATTTCGAGCTGTTCAACGATACGGAAGTCATGCAGATGCTGCTGCCGCCGCTGTCCCCATTCGAACGTTCCCTGGTCGTGGCCGGCATCGGATTCTTCCTGCTGCTGTTCTTGCCCGCTCTGCTCCGTCTGTGCGGCAGTCTGTACGACGGAGTACTGGACATCTTCGCCGAACCGGAAGCCGCCGAACCGCAAGCTCGATACGCGGAGCCCGAAGCCTACGCGCATGGGGCAGCCGCCCCGATGGACGCCGAGACGCTGCTGGCGCGCGCGGAAGCCGCGATCAGCCGATTCGACGAGAGCCGTCCGTCTCCGCAGCAGCCGCACTAAGACCGGCACGACAAGAGGCCGCCCGCATCCCGGTATTCCGGCGATGCGGGCGGCCTCTTTGACGATCGGCTGGGTCCCGTTACATCCATTGTTCGGCCCAATCTTGAATCGAATGAATGACTTCCTTCAAGTCGCGGCCTTTATCCGTCAGTTCATATTCAATACGCACGGGCATCTCGGGATATACGGTTCGCTTCACGACGCCGAGCGACTCCAGCTCCTTCATGCGATCGGTCAGCATTTTGTCGCTCATGTCGGGGATTTGTTCCTTGATGTCCTTAAACCGTTTGGGACCGCCCATCAATACGCGGATGATCAGCCCCGTCCACTTCTTGCCCAGCAGTTCGGCAGCTAATTCGAATTTAGGACACATTTTGGAGTAGTCCATCCGGCTCACCCCTTTCGCTTCTTATTGTAGCACAAGCTATTTTGAAAAGGTAGAATAAAACGATATAAAAGTTTTATACTTGACAAAAGTAAGTAAATTCAATTAGTATAGCGGTGTCGACATCAAATCTACACAATTGCAACTGACGAGGGAGTGACGTTTATGGATTGGGGATTGTTCATTATACGCGTCGTGATCGGCTTGCTGTTCGCGGCGCATGGCATGCAGAAGTTGGCGGGATGGTTCGGCGGACACGGGCTCAAGGGGACCGGCGGTTTTTTCGATTCGATCGGGATCAAACCGGGCTATGCGATGGCGCTGCTGGCGGGATTGGCGGAGCTGGCGGGCGGCTTGCTGTTCGCCTTCGGCCTGCTGACTTGGGTCGGCGCCGTGCTGCTGATCGGCACGATGCTCGTCTCGATCTTCAAGGTGCACGGCCGCAACGGCCTGTGGGCGACGTCCAACGGCTACGAGTACAATCTGGTGCTGATCGTCGCAGCCCTGGCGGTTATCCTGATCGGTCCGGGGGAATATGCGCTGGATGCGCTTTGGCTGAAATAAGCTGACTATTCAACGTCGGCGCAGCCGCTGCGCACGCCAGATCGGCACCCGATCGCAATAAACAAGGGATATCCCATCCATCGACTGGATGCGGGATATCCCTTTTTTGGCAGTAGGAAGCTGCGCGGCGAAGCCGGCAAGCGCTCAGTTAGCGCTCCTCGGCTTCGATGATATGCTTGCCGCCCGCCAAGACGACCGCCACGCCGAAGAACATGCAGAACGTTAGGATGACGATATACAGCATCCGTATTCCTCCTTTCCCATTCGAATCATGCGGACGGGATACCGCTATCCGCGGCTACCGGGTGAAGAGGAGAATCGCGATAATCAGGACGACGCACAGGACGTAGATGGAACCTAGCCGCGTCCACTTTTTGCCGGTGCCTCTGCCGTAAGCCGAAGATTCGCTTCGGTTGCTCCTGGAGAAGCCCACGAGGAGCGTAGCCGCCAGGGCAAGCGCCATGACCACGAAGACCGAGCCGATGAGAAAACCGATATGCAACGGAGTTCACCTGCCTTGTTTAAAAACGAGGATATGGTTCAAGCATAAGAGGAGACGAACGATCCTTCACCATCCAATGCGCCGGGGAATCGCCCATCCAATTTGCCCATCCAATTGACGCTTGTCCTTCCGCCTGGGCTCGCACATAATGAAGCGTGGAGGTGAAGCGGAATGTGGCAACCGGACCGACAATCGAAGAAGCCGATCTACCAGCAGATTGCGGAGCACCTGCAGCAGCGCATCCGCCAGGGGGAGTATCCGCCGGGGAGCCTGCTGCCTTCCGAGCGCAAGCTTGCCGGCCTCCTTCAAGTGAATCGAAGTACGATCATTCAAGCCTACGAGGATCTTCGCGCGCACGGCTGGGTGTACCGGACGGTAGGCAGCGGTACGCGCGTGTCGAATCCGGAATCGGATGAAGCGAAGGCGCCGAACTGGCGTCGCTACTTGGAGAACGGAACGATGCGCCCGAATCTGGCCGCGATGCGGCGTATTCGTGAAGAACTGCGCGGCGAGAAGGCGCCGATCGATATGGCCAGCGGGGAATTGTCGGACGACTTGTTCCCGAACGAGCATATCCAAAGGCTGCTCGGAGAGCGGCCTTACGGCGGTCATCTGGGCTACGACGATCCCCAAGGCTACGGCCCGCTACGGGAAACGATCGCTAGATTTCTGTGCCAATACCTGGGGATCGACGCCGCGGGCTCCTCGCTTCTCGTCACCTCGGGTTCGCAGCAGTCGCTTTTTCTCATTACCCAATGTCTCCTGAGTCCCGGCGATGCGGTGGCGGTCGAAGATCCGTCCTATTGCCACTCGCTCTCTATGTTTCGTTCCGCCGGTCTGCGCGTCTTCAGCCTGCCCGTGGACGGGGAGGGGATCGACCCGGACGACATCGCCGCGCTGCATCGGCAGCACCGGCTCAGGATGGTGTTCCTGAACCCGAACTTTCAGAATCCGACCGGCACCGTGCTGTCCGGCGAACGGCGTGCCAGGCTGTTGGATGTCACCGCCGGCCTCGGCATCCCGATCGTCGAGGACGATCCGTTCAGTTTGACGGCGTTCGACGGCCGTCCGCCCCAGCCGCTCCGCGCTATGGCGCATGCCAACGGACAGATGCTGTACGTCGGCTCGCTATCCAAGATCGCGGCCTCCGGACTCCGCATCGGGTGGCTGCTGGGTCCGCATTCCGTCATCGCCAGGCTGGCAGACGCCAGACAGCAGATGGACTTCGGCATGAGCGTTATCCCGCAGTGGGTCGCTTCGGAATTCCTCGGATCCAGCATGTTCGACCGCCACATCTCGTCGCTGCGGCAGCGGTTGGCCTACAAGATGGACACGCTTCGCGCGGCGCTGGATACGGCGATACCCGGACTCGCCTCCTTCGCCGTGCCTAACGGCGGCTTGAATCTGTGGGTGAATTGGCGGGGAGCCGGCGATCCCGACGAGACGCGCATGCTGGAGCGCGCCATCCGGGCAGGCATGACGTACGTCCCCGGACAGGTGTTCGGGACGCGTCCCGGATTCCTGCGCCTCAGCTTCGCCAAACCCGCGCTCGATCAGATCGAGGAGGGCGTGCTTCGCCTCAGGCGCGCTTGGACGGAAACGCCCTGATTACGCGATCGCGCGGACACTGTTGCCGTAACGGAACATTATAGCTAAATAAACAACAAGGGCGAGGATGCCGGCATTTATCGGCAGCCTCGTTACGCTAACGGGCAGTTTAGTTAAAGAAGGAATCGGAGTATTTATGGAAGAATATTATATAAAGAGAATATTTAGGGGGGATTGCCATTGAGAAATGAGGGGATATTAGAAAGAAAAGTTTTAAATAGAAAAGCTGTGACTTCTTTGGTTCTAGGGGTTCTATCAATTGCTTTATATTTCTGGGTTGGATTTATTTTAGGTGTTATTGGTTTAATAATTGGTATTGTAGCTCTAAAAGAAATAAGGCTTAATGAACAAAGTGGAAGAAAAACAGCAATTACAGGTATCGTCTGTAGTTGTTTGGGAATTATTATTCCAATTCTTTTGATGACAATTATATATGTAAATAGAAAGTGATTGTAAATTGGGATTGAATATTGGTAGAACTAAGTGTTCTTAAACGAACGGATGTTTTAGTTGAACATTGCGCTCCCTCGGTAAAATGTAGTTTTCTCACGAATGCTCGCTTATTCGCAGGATCTCACCATGGGATAAATCGTTATCTGGACAGAAAAGGCTTTGTACCGTCAGATTCGGCAACCGAACCGCATGCGGGAACAGGAGGGGCGAGGTTTCGCTCCTCTTTTTACTACTCTGTTGCACGCTGCTCCATGTGACCTCCGGAGGCTTTCACTCCCATTTCTCGACGGGTCGATGCCCTTTCATTCCTTCGTTACGCCTATCCGGTGGTTGGAGGCCGGTCATCCTAACGGTACGGGTCTGTGCCCTTTTGCTCAACGCAATCCGGTACTCCGTGCAATCTTGAAATCCTGCGAATAAGCCAGTTTTCGTGCTAATCGAGATTCGGCTAAGCAGCTTGTTTCATAGGAAGAGCTCGATCCGGTTCGTAAGCTTCGCCGCTTTGTGCCATGGCAACCAGAAGGCGAGCCAGCTTGCCGCAAAGCTTCATCACTGAGCGCATCGGCTTCATGCTTCTCGTCTTTACATTCGATTCGTGCTGTCGTTTAAACGCTTCATCGTTCATGATGAGGGCCATGGTTGCCATGAATAGGGCATGCCTAAGCCGCGGTCGGCCACGTTTGCTGATGGACATCTGGCCCTTCCACTTGCCTGAGCTCGCTTCAGCTAGGTTGAGGCCGGCATGCCGCAGCAACGCATTGCCATGTGCATAACCGCTGAGGTCGCCAGCTTCACCCAGAATGCCGGCGACAGAAAGGACGCTCATGCCCTTCATCGCCAGCAACGGCTTAGCCAGCGGAATCCGGGCCAGTGCAACCGCCACTGCATCCTCGATTACCTGCAACTGCTCCATAGCCAAATCATACTCAGCCAGCAGCTGTTGCAGATGAAGCTTGTAGGCTTTCTCAGCATGCTTAGCGCCGACCGAGCGAGCTGCCAGCATCAGCAGCTCACCAGCTCTTCGTTCACCGCTGTGTCGCTTCATGACTGTTTTCCAGCCATCGACTACCTGGCGAACGGTGAGCTTTCGAAGATCGGCGGGCGTTGGAAAGAGACGCAGTGTAGCCAGCGACCCAGAGCCCAAGAGGTGTTTGTATACCTGTCGCAGCTCTGGAAACACAATGTCGACCCAGCGGTGGATCTGGTTCTTGACGCTGACGAGACGATGGACGATGGTCTCCCGGTTCGCCATGAGCACACGCAGTTCCATGAACACTTCACTGGTTTCTTTGATGAAGGTATAGTAGCCGTTTTTCACCATGTCGGCGATAACCAAGGCATCCTTGACGTCGCTTTTGGAGGGTGTATTGTCGCGGTTTTCCTTGTTCTTTTTGACGAGATGAGGATTTACCAACACGACCTCGAGACTGCGGTCTTTGAGCCAGGCAGCGAGGCTGAGCCAGTAGTGGCCGGTTGGCTCCATGCCGATGATGGCATCGTTTAATTGGTGCGTTTCCTGCAGATCTTTCATCCACTGCAGCAGTAGGCTGAAGCCGGCGTCGTCGTTGGAGAAGTGAAGGGAAGTGCCGAGCAGGATCCCACGGAAGTTGACGGCGCGAGCAACGTGGGACTGCTGGGCGATGTCGATGCCGACGACCAGATGCTGGGTTGAAATGTGTTCGAGCAGTTGATTTTGTTTGGCTTGAGCTTTAAACTTCAAGATAGAGCGACCTCCTTAAGATGGCTAAAGGGCTATGACCCGTGACTACCCCATCGTACCGGAGTCGCTCGTTTTTGTGCAAAGCTCAAAATTAACGCTCTACAGGAATCCTAACGGGCAGATTAGTGTGGTGATTATGGTATAATTTACAGCATTACGGTGGAGAAACGAGTAAACCATGAGGTAGGATTGGGGAAAAAATTCGATCTCCAAAGAAAACGAAATTTTAAGGATGGGAACGGAGCATGACTTCAATCGTCACGGATAAGCGGTTGCTGGAAGTTTTCCCGTGTTTGAGGGATGTTTGCCCCGAGGATTGGGCTGAAGCACAGCCGGAAGTGCGGACATTCTCTGCAAAATCGCGTCTCTTTCAGCGGGAAGAAGCAACGTTCTATGGCATGTTATTGTTGAGCGGTAGTGCTCGCATCAGCCAAATCGGGAAGGATGGGAGCGAGCGGATTGTCAATAAACTTAACCCCGGCGAAATTTGCGCTCTCCTTGTGCTAAGCGGACTGAGCGGACGAGACTACCCAGCCGTCATCGAGGCTGAGACGGAGGTCGAGGCGCTGTTTGTATCCAAACTCAGCTTCCTCCGATGGGTGCAAGAATACGAGTCGATCCGTAGAACCGTGTTCGGTTCCCTGCTCGAAGGAATTATGCATATGGGCGAACAGTTTCAAGCGAGGCAGACCAAACCGCTGGATATGCGGCTGGCTGAAGCACTGCTGAGTTCCACGTCGGAGCAGCAGCCATTGCTGCGAATGACCCATTATGAGCTTGCCTCCGAGATCGGCACCGCCCGTGAAGTCGTGAGCCGCACGCTGCAGCGTTTTCAGCGGCAGGGGTGGGTGGAGACAGGACGAGGTTGGGTACGAATCACCCGCCGCACTGAATTGGAGGAGCTATTTGGTGACTAGGTCACAGAAGCGGTGCTGCTCTTTCTGGTATATTGGGTCAGTAAATCTTTTTCCCAAGTAGAGGAGGTATCCACCGATGACTCACCAGCTTCAGCAGGGCATGATTGCCCCAGCATTCCGAACCGTCGACCACTGCGGCAATCCCATATCGCTTGATAGTTATCGCGGCCGCAAAGTGCTGCTCGCCTTTATGCGCTTCTCCGCTTGCGCTCTTTGCAATTTGCGGGTGCATCATTTTATCGACCGATATCCAGATTGGCAACGACAAGGTATGGACGTCATCGCCGTCTTCGAATCGCCGGAGGTGAATATGCGGACATACGTCGGAGCTCAAAACGCTCCGTTCCCGCTCGTCGCCGACCCGAAGGCGCACTTGTACGATTTGTACGGTGTCGAGACGTCCGAAGAGAAAGTACGTATGACAATGGCCGATGCGAATACGAAAATGTTCGCCGAAGAAGCAGCTGCTGCCGGCTTTGCCCTTACTCCGGAGGAAGGTTCAAACTTCAATCGAATACCTGCCGAATTTTTGATTGATGAGAGCGGTATCGTACGGCTGGCGCATTATAGCCGCATTGTAACCGACCATCTCCCGCTCGCGGCGATCGACAGCTTCGCTGCAGGCGAATAACGACGCATGGCAGAAAGGCATGAGACTTGCCCATCGGGGTTCTCATGCCTTTCAGTTCGTTCAGCTAACGGGAACGATAGCTCAACAGAACACGAAGAAACGGCGGCCGACATAAGGGCTGCCGTTTTCTCAACTAACGGGCAAGATCTTCGATGGTTAAAATAAATGTTGAAATGGAGAAATCTTTATGGAGGATTATCTTAGTATTTATCTACCAAGAGATAAACATGATTTTGAAAGGGTTTATAACTTGCCTACTTTAAGCCCGTCAATTGTGAATTCAATTATTCCAAAGCTCGTAGAGTGGCTCCAAGATATCAATTGGCCCATCGCAACAGAGATTGCTGAATTTTTACTAAAGCATCCAGAAGAAACAATCCCCCATATTAAGGAAGTCTTAGCCGACCTAGCCAGAATAGCTCTAACCCCAACTGAAGGAGAAAAACTTGAGGAAGTGAATGAAACTGCTCAAGAAATTTTAAAGATGATTGATAACGTATAAATTTGTGTTAGTTTTATTCACTTAACTGGGAACGTTAGCCTATTCATCGTTCAAAACGGCTATATCGAGCCCGCGAAGGCGTGGTCGATCGGCAATCATGTCGATCTCGGCGATCTTGCCATCCACAACTTTGAGCTCGAGTGCGAAGAGCAATCGACCGCGAGGAGCCACGATGACGCCCACAGTTCCGTTTATGAGCACCGACCGCGCGCCCTGGGCACGACCGGCGAATTGCTTGGCCACAGCTTGCGAACCGTGAACAACCGGCGAGTTGGCGGCCGGCGCAAACGCAGTGTCGTTTCGGAGTATGACATTCGGGTCTAATACCGTGAGAAGTTTCTCAAAGTCACCGGTGCGCGATGCAGCAAGGAACGCATCGACAAGCTCCCGTTTTCGCTTGAGCTCCGCTGTTCCCGAAGTCGTCTCGACGCCCTGAACCCGTCGACGCGCGCGGCTCGCAAGCTGTCTTGCCGCGGCCTCGTTGCGCCCTATAATGGGAGCGATCTCCGAGAAGGACAAGGCGAATATATCGTGCAACACAAACGCGATGCGTTCGGCGGGATTTAATTTTCCGAGGACCACGAGCATCGCAAGACCGACAGAATCGGCAATCAGCGCTTCATGCTCGGGGTCGCTTCCGTCCTGGCGGCTCGTAACCGGTTCAGGTACGCTAACCATCGCAAGCTCCTCGCGCCGCGATTTACTAGATCGCAGCATATCAAAACATACCCTTGAGACGATTGTTGTCAGCCATCCTCCCATATTCTCGACACCGCTAGTATCGGAGCGGCTAAGACGTATCCATGACTCCTGTACAGCGTCATCCGCTTCGCTCAGCGATCCGAGCATCCGGTAAGCCACCGCCTGCAAGTGGTTCCGATGCGCCTCGAATTGTTCCGCAAGCCAGTTTTGATCGTTCAAGCGCCACATTCCTTTCTTCGTTTCCTTTTACTTATATGTCGTACGCAACTCGGTAGTTGTGACGGAGATGTTCGAAACATGCAGTTTTTTTCTTGCGTTTCCGATCCTAATCAAATTTTTTTCGCGATCTGGTCACGTTTCCCTGCTCGCTTACGACATAGTTAGTGACAAGGGAATCCGGCCAATAGGCAAAAGCCCGCCGGTGCCCGGTAAAAACGAAGGAGATGATTGTTGTGAGTACGAGTTTGATCCCTTTTCTTGAAATGAACGGCAGCGCTAATGAGGCCATCGATTTTTACGTGAAAGCGCTAGATGCCAAGGTTGTCTATACGCTGCGATTTGGCGATATGCCGGAAAATCCGGAATCCCCGCTGCCTCCGGAAAAGAAAGACTTGATCAACTACGCCATCTTGAAAATCGGCGAATCGGAGCTTCAGCTCTCCGACCATTTTACCGGCGGCAGCTACCAGAAGGGAACGCAAGTGACCATCGTTGTTCAAACCAATGACAAAGACAAGGCTACCCGATATTTTGAAGCGCTGAAAGAGGGAGGGCAAGTGAACGATCCGCTGCAGGCAAGTTTCTTCAGCCCCGCTTATGGAAATATAACGGATAAATTCGGCGTCACGTTCCGGATCCTTACAAAAGGACGCCAGTGAAGATAGAAACAACTGATACAAAAACGCCTCCCGCAAGGGAGGCGTTCGTCATGCTCTGAAGCAAGCCGGCGCAGCCGTACCGCCCTGGACTTAAAGGCGGACGAGCACCAGGCCGAGCAGCAGGAACAGCAGGGCAAACCGTTGGGGAGCGCTCAGCCGCTCCCGGTAGATCAGCAGGGAACCGACGGCCACCACCAGACTGTTCGCGGCGAAGATCGGCGCGACGAGGTAGGATGGGCCCTGCGCCAGCGCGTTGGCGTACAGCTGGAGGCCGCCGTACGAGCAGATCCCGGCCGCCAGTCCCCAGCCGAAGCCGATCGCGCGGGCGGAGCGCCCGCCGGCTAAGCTTGGGGAGGGGCCGGCGCCAGTCCGGGCGGCTTGTCCGACCGGGACGGCCCTGCCCGCTCCGTCCGCCTGCTTGCGTCCCTCCAGGCCAGCGGCCGCGGCGAACCAGAGCCAAGACAGCAGATAGCCGGCCCACAGCACCGACGTGCTGTCCAGTCCGAGCGAGTCGGTCACCTTCAGGCCGCCGTTGCGGAACACGAACAGCAGGGTCGCTCCCGCGACGAGCGGGTACCAGCGGCGGTAGTCGATCGTCCGAGGCGCCCTGCGTCCCGTCCGGATCGACAGCAGCACGATGCCGGCGATCAGCGCGGCGGCGCCCGCGAGCGCGACGGGACGGACCGGCTCCTCGAACCAGATCGCGCCCATCGCCATGACGAAGACGATATTGCCGTTTGCGAGCGGGGAAGTGAGGCTGGCCGGCCCGTAGTCGAGCGCCCGCATGAACAGCAGATTGCCCCATGCCGATCCGAGCCCGACGACCGCGCCGGCCAGCCAGATGCGCCCGTCGAAGGGCTGCCAGCTCTTCGCGAGCAGCGCCTGAAGCCAGAATCCGCAGGTTCCCGCGGCGTACAAGCCCAGCAGCAAAGAAGAGAGCGCGCCGCCCCGCATCTGGCTGACCTTCATGAGAAGGCCGGCCAGACCGAAGACGAGCGCGCTGAGGACCGCGGTCGCAAACCAAATCAAAGATATCGCTACCCCTTCCCGGGCCGGCGATTCGAGCGCGCTGATCGCAGGCCCGCTCTCCCCGGCCAAGCGACGGCCCGTTTAAGTCGTCGAGCCGAGCTGCTCTTCTTTGTGACGGAGGAATTCGCGCCCGTACTCTCCGTGGGGATGAATGGACGCGTGCTCCATCTGGATGGTGGAGTGGGTGATGCCGTACTTCTTCTCCAGCACTTCGTTCACCGCCAGGATGATGCAGAACTGCTGGATATCCGGCGAGACGAACGTATGCGCCGTCAAGGAGTAGTGGTCGGTCGAGATGGCCCACAGGTGCATCTCGTGGACGTCCTCGACGCCTTCGACGGCGAGCAGGTCGGCGCGGATCTCATCCAGATCGAACTTGTCCGGGACGGACTCCATCAGGATGAACACCGCTTCCTTCGTGATGCGCGCGCCTCCGATGAAGATGATGGCGGCGATGACGATGCTGATGAGCGGATCGAAGAACAGCAGGTCGGTGTAATAGATGATGATGGCGGACACGATGACGCCGGCCGAGCTCAGCAGGTCGCCGATGAAGTGCCACAACGCGCTCTGCACGTTCAGGTTCTCTTCCTCGTGATGGCTGCGGCTGAGTACGAGCGTCAGCACCAGGTTGACGACGAAGCCGATGCTCGCGATGATCAGCATGAGCTGGAAATCCATCTCTTCCGGATGGATGAAGCGGCGGATCCCCTCGATCAGGATGCCGACCGAGATGACGCACAGCGCGAGCCCGTTCAGCAGGGACGCGATAATCTCGAACCGCAGAAACCCGAACGTGTAGCGGGCGTTGGGCGGACGGGTCGCCATATAGATGGCCGTCATGCTAAGGCCCAGCGCGATGACGTCCGAGATCATGTGAGCGGAGTCGGACAGCAGCGCCAGCGAGTTGGAGGCGATGCCGCCGACGACTTCGACGATCGTGAAGAAGAGGGTCAGCCACAGCGTAATCCACAGCGTCCGCTTGGACCGGGACTGCTCCTTCACGTGGCCGAGGTGATGGAAATCGTAGGGAACGTCGGGATCCTTGGCCGATTTTCCGGCCCGGAAGCCCTTCGGATGCGCGGTCTTGGTATGTCCCACTCGGGGTCACACTCCTTCTGGAAGTCGTTCTGTATGATCTCCGATAAAAACGTCTCGCCCTCTTCCAAGGATGGCGCAACCGTTTTTACTTGTCACACAAATGAAATATAGCTGTTACCGTCCTGTCGTAGAGCTTGGTTAGAATGACTAACAAGACCCCCTTTTCATATCTTTGCGGACCCTTCAGCGGTGAGGGGTCCTCTTTTTTTGTGCGCGGGGGGCCGCCGTTCGCGGCGGAAGGTTACAGCGGGACGACGACTTTCTGCTTTTGCCTGAAGAAGCACCAGCGGGCGAAGCCGATCTCACGGAGCCGGTCCCGGACCTTCTCCCAGTCTTCTCCGACGCGGGCCGGCACATGCGCATCCGATCCGAACGTGACGTCCACGCCGAAGCGCAGCGCGCGCTCGAGGATCGCGTCGGACGGATACCAGCCGCCGACGTCCTTCGTCCCGCCGCTCGTGTTGATCTCGATGGCGATATCGTTTGCGGCTGCCGCGCGGAGCGCGTCGTCGATCGCATGTTCGGCGCCGCGAATGTCGGAGAACGCGGGATAGTAGCCTTTCATGGCGTCGATATGACCGAGCACCTGGAAGAGGCCGGCGTTCGCGGAATCGCGGATTTGCTCATAATATCGAATTTTCTCGTCCGCGTGAAGAGCGGCGTCCAAGTTTTTCCACCGGTTCCGGTTGAAGATGCTGACACCCCGGATCTGATGCACCGAGCCAATGATGTAGTCGAACGGGTAGCGCTCGTAGATGCTGCGGTATACGTCCAGGTGCTCGGGGAAATAATCCGATTCGACGCCGAGCAGCACTTCGATCTTCTCTTTGTACTTCGTCCTCAAGGCCAGCACTTCTTCGACATAGCGGGCGAATTCGCTCTTGGCCATGGCGATGCCGGGCTGGTAATGGTCTTCTTCCCGTCCGAAGTAGGGGGAATGGTCGGAGATGCCGATGACCGCGAGGCCGGCATCGACGGCGGCTTCTATATAATGCGCAATGACGCCCGAAGCGTGACCGCAACGATCGTGATGGGTATGCAGATCGAATTTTACCATAGGAAAACCTACCTCCTGAAGTTGAAGTTATTCGCTTCCGACGAATTGGTCCTCGGGCATGCCTTTGAGGTCGTTCAGAAATTGGCGCATGGCGCTGTTCAGATAACGGCCTGACTTGGTGATGACGCCGACCGGGTGGCTGACCTCGAGCTCCCGCACCGGAATCATCTTCAGTGTACCTCGTTTGAGCTCGCCTGCAATGGATAATTTGGAAACGATGGCCGCGCCGAGGTTCAGCTCCGCCATCCGCTTGACCTCTTCGCTGCTGCTGAGCTCCATCGCGATGTTCGGCTGGATGTTGTACTCCTTGAAGATCCGCTCGACGAATCGGCGGCCCAGCGTATCCGGAGACAAGAGGATGAGCGGCATATCCTTAAGCATACCCACCGTGACGTGTTCGATCGCGGCGAGCGGGTGGCGGGGCGCGACGACCAGCTCGAACGTGTCGTAGTACAGGACCGACGTCTCCACTTGGGCGCTGCGATCGGACAGATAGCTGATGCCGATGTCGACCGACCCGTTCTCCACGCTGGCGAGCACCTGCGAAGAGGGCATGGAGACGATCGTCGTCTTGATCAGCGGGAATTGGTTCTGGAAGTAGGACAGCACCCGCGGCAGGATCTGAATCGCGATCGAAGCCGTCGTGCCGAGCACGATATGGCCTTGCGGATTCTGATCCAGATCGGCGAGCTTCTGCCGGAGCTCTTCGACGATGGTGAGGATGCGTTCCGCATGCTCCAGGAAAACCTTGCCTCTGTCGGTCAGCGCGACGGGATGATTCCGGTCCACGAGGATCGTCTTGAACTCGTCTTCCAAGCTCTTGATCTGCGCGGATACGGCGGGCTGCGTCAGGTTGAGCATCTCCCCCGCCTTGCGGAAGCTAAGCGTCTTGGATATCGTGAGCAGCGTCTCCAGTTGGTTGATGTTCAACGCGGAAAGCCCCCTTTATTCAAATATTTTATCATGTTAATTGAGAGATATAAAAAGCTTTTGTCGATTATCCTATTATAGGAGATTTCGCGGGCGTGAGCAAAAGATGTAAAAAGGATTGCATCTTACCCCAATTTGAGTATAATAACAAAGGTGTTAATCAAATTTGAGTATATCGGTCCGATCCGATTCGAGAAACGAAAGGATGTTTGGCAATGGATGCGAAAAGAAGCAATACGAAGCTAGTAGTCGCGGGGCTGCTCCTCGGCCTGTTCATGTCGGCGCTGGATCAGACGATCGTCTCGACGGCGATGACGACGATCATCAAGAAGCTCGGGGGGCTGGACAAATTCGTCTGGGTCTACTCGGCTTATATGATCGCGATGGTCGTGGCGACGCCGATCTTCGGCAAGCTGTCCGACATGTACGGGCGCAAGCGGTTTTTTCTCGCGGGCGTCTTCCTGTTCATCGCGGGATCCGTGCTGTGCGGCACCGCGCAAAACATGGATCAGCTGATTATCTACCGCGCGATTCAGGGGATCGGCGGCGGCGCGCTCATGCCGATCGTCTTCACGATCATCTTCGACCTGTTCCCGCAAGAGAAGCGGGGCAAGATGATGGGCTTGTTCGGGGCCGTGTTCGGGCTGTCGAGCGTCTTCGGCCCGATCCTGGGCGCTACGATCACGGACAATATCAGCTGGCGCTGGATCTTCTACATTAACGTCCCGATCGGGTTCCTGTCGTTCCTGTTCATCCTGAGCGCGTACCACGAGTCGAAGAATCATCGGAAGATGAGCATCGATTGGCTCGGCGCGTTGCTGCTGGCGGGCGCGATCCTCTGCCTGATGTTCGGGCTGGAGCTGGGCGGCTCGGACGGCTGGGCTTGGAACGGATGGAATACGATTACGCTCTTCGTCGCATCCGGCCTCATGCTCGTGCTGTTCCTCGTGGCCGAACGGTATGCGAAGGATCCGATCATCGCGCTCGAGCTGTTCAAGAAGCGGCTCTTCACGAGCAGCATGATGATCAGCTTCCTCTATGGCGGCGTGATGATCGCCGGCGCGACCTATATTCCGCTCTTCATTCAAGGCGTTTTCCACAAGACCGCCACCCAGACGAGCACGGTCTTGATCCCGATGATGCTCGGCGTCGTCGTGAGCAGCCAGATCGGCGGCCGCGTCGCGGGCAAGCTCCGCTTCCGGGACGTCATGGTCGTCTCCGCACTGACGCTGGTCGCGGGCACCGCGCTGCTCGGCTACGCGATGGACCTGACGACCAGCCGCCTGATGATCACGCTGTATATGATTGTCGTCGGACTCGGCATGGGCGTATCGTTCTCGCTCCTGAACATCTCGACGCTGAGCTCGGTTCCGCCGCAGTACAAAGGCTCGGCTTCGTCGCTGATCACCTTTTTCCGGACGATCGGCTCCGCGCTCGGGGTGACGGTGTTCGGCGCCTTGCAGAAGCACGAGTTCCAGTCGGGCGTGAAGTCGCTGCCCGGCGCCAGCGCCGGGATGGCGGACAAGATCAAAGGCGGCCAGGCGCTGCTCGACCCGACGGTGCAGTCCAAGATGGGGATCCCGGCCAACGTGCTGCAGCTGCTGCTCGACAAGCTGGGCCATTCCATCATCTATATCTTCCAATGGTCGGTCGTCCTGCCGGTCATCGCGCTCGTGTTCGCCCTGCTGATGGGCCGGGCGCGGCTCGAAGCGACGCAAGGGGCGCCGCAGGGCGCGCGTCCCGGCGAGCCCCGAGTCGGAGGCGCCGCGGGCAAGCCCGAGCCGGCTTACCGCAAGGAGTAATCGGAGATGTCCATGAAGCTGTTGATACTCGGGCTGTTGATGGAGAACGACCGGCATCCTTACGACATCCGGCAGACGATGATCGCGCGGAATTGGAATCACGCCTTCAAGATCCGGGACGGCTCGCTCTACTACGCCGTCGATCAACTGCGGGAGAAAGGCTGGATCGAAGCGGCCGAGGTCATCCCGGTTCCCGGCGAGCATCGGCCGGACAAGACGATCTACCGCATTACGGCAGCGGGGCGGGAGGCGTTCTCGAAGCTGTTCTACGATCAATTGGAGCAGCAGGCGCATCCGCAGCATCCGATGATGGTGGCGATGCCGTTTCTGCGGCACGGCGACCAGGCGCGGATCGCGGAGATCGCCCGGCGCCAGCTCGAAGCCTGCGATGCTCGCATCGCGCAGCTCGAGGAGACCGTTGCGCTGCGGGGGGAGCGGATGCCCGGCAGCGCCCGGCAGATGATCGAGGGCATGCTGATGTACGGCAGGGCGGAGCGGGAGTGGCTGCAGGAGACGCTCGCCGAAGCCAAGGCCGGCCGGTATGCCGAACGGAAGGGCGAGGACGGCAAGTGGCACCGGTGAGATTGAATCTTGTCAGAGCGAATAAGGATAGGCATTGGACTTTTGGAGATCCCGGCGGCTTCGCCGGGATCTTCTTGTCTTGGGCGCCGCTTGCGGGCCGGCGCTTGGTGGAAAGGCGGCAGACGATGCGCGGGGCGGGCGATGGCGGCGCGGAGGCGGGACTGCGCTTCGTGAGCGAAGGGCCGGCGTGTTCAGATAAGAAAGGAGTGGCGAGGTGGACCATGGCCGCATCGACGCCGTGCAACCCGAATATATCGGGTTACAGCGCGGCGAACGAGGCACTGACGCCGCGCAACCCGAATATATCGGGATACAGCGTGGCGAACGAGGCACTGACGCCGCGCAGCCCGAAAAAATCGGGTTACAGCGCGGCGAACGAGGCACTGACGCCGCGCAACCCGAATATATCGGGTTACAGCGTGGCGAACGGGGCATTGACGCTATGTAACCCGAATATATCGGGTTACAGCGTGGCGAACGAAGCAATGATGCCGCGATGCTACCTCTCCTTTCGCTCACAACCTTGTCATGTCGCGAGTTGACGGCCGGTTTACAAATCAATCGCTTCATTAAATTACGGTAAAACCTTCGCCGGACACAGGAGTTCGGACCCATCCCTGTCGAATGGAATAGACAAACGAATCCTTGAAGGGAGAGGCGATCGGTGCAGGACGACAAGAAAATCGTGCGAGCCTGGATCCTGTACGACTGGGCGAACTCCGCGTTCGCGACGACGATCATGGCGGCGGTGATGCCCATCTTCTATGCGGGGGTCGCCGCGAGCGGCCTGCCGGAAGGGAGGGGGACCTCCTACTGGGGGTTCACCCAGACGACGGCCGCGATCCTCATCGCGATGATCTCTCCGCTGCTGGGCGCTATCGCGGACCACTCGGGGGAGAAGAAGAAGTACCTCCGCGCCTTCTCTCTGCTTGGGGCCGTCGCTTGTTTCGGAATGGCCTTTATCGGCGAAGGCGACTGGCTGCTCGCTTCCGTGCTCGTCGTGGCGGGGATGCTCGGATTCGGCGCGGGCAATACGTTCTACGACGCGCTCCTGAACGACGTCTCCTCTCCCGCGATGCGCGAGAGCGTCAGCGCCCGGGGCTTCGCCATGGGGTATCTGGGCGGCGGCGTGCTGCTCGCGGTGAACCTCGGCATGATCCTCGGCTACAAGCAGCTCGGCTTCGCCGATTCGACGGGCGCCTCGCAAGTCTCGTTCGCCATGGTGGGCGTCTGGTGGATCGTGTTCTCCCTCCCGCTGTTCCGCCGGGTCCAGGAGAAACGCCGGGAGGCCGGCGGCTATGCCGATCGCCTGCGCGCGGGCATGCGCCGCCTGGGCGAGACGATGCGCGGCATCAAGCGGTATCCGGAGCTGTACAAGTTCATGATCGCCTACTGGTTCTTCTTCGACGGCATCAACACGATCATCGTCATGGCCACGAGCTACGGCACCGACATCGGCCTCGAGCAGACGGATCTCATCACGGCGCTGCTGCTCACCCAGGTGATCGGGTTCCCGGCGGCATGGCTGTTCGGCCGAATGGCGGACCGATTCGGCAGCAAGCGGATGCTGTTCGGCGCGCTGTGGACGTACGTGGTCATCGTCGTGCTCGGCTACTACATGACCAACGCGCTTCACTTCTATGCGCTGGCCGTCTTGGTCGGACTGGTGCAGGGCGGTGCCCAATCGACCTCGCGGGCGATCTACAGCCGGCTCATCCCGCCCGGCCGCACGGCCGAGTACAACGGATTCCTCAGCTTCACGAGCCGGTTCTTCTCGTTCGGCGGCCCGCTTGCGTTCGGCCTCGTCGGCATCCTTACCGGCTCAAGCCGAGCCGCGCTGCTCGCAATCGCCTTGTTCTTCTTCATCGGGATCGCGCTTCTAGCGATCGTCAATCTGGAGAAAGGCTGGCGCGAGGCGGAGACGGGATACTGATATCGCCACTCGGCGCCTCGCCGCAAATCGCTGCTAAGTGCGACGGCGCGTGATGCCCCCAGCCCATCTCGCGACTAGAGCAACGGAGCGTGGCAGGCAGTCCGGTCCGTCAGATGACCGGCTCGGCATAGGTGATCCAGGCGCTGCCGCACGGCAGGCCGGTCTCGTAGGAGAGGTTGCCGAGCAGCGCGGCGAACGCCTCCCGGAGCGCGCCATCCGCGCCTTCGTCCGACGACGTCAGCCAAGCGAAGCCGGCGGCGGTCGTTCGCGCGCCATCCGCCAGCGCCCTCTCCCACAGGTCCATCGCGCTCTCCGCGCGGCGGCAGGTGCGGTCGGTCGGATCGATCCAGGCCGTTCGGCGTTCGTTCAGCACGTCCCAATCCGGCGGGCGCCGCGGCGGCGAGAACGGGGCGATCCGGCCGAACAGCAGCTTGCCCTTCCAGCCGCGCGGATCGAAGAACAGGCGCTGCGCTTGGACGAATTGGGCGACCGCCCGGTTCAGCGCCGCCGGCGCGATCGCCCCGGCGAGTCCCGGGTAGTGCTTGGCGACCAGCCGGCCGAAGGTATCGGCGAAGCCGCCGGGCAGCCGCCCGCCCGTATCGATCTCCGGCGCGACGGGCGTCGTCCCCGTCGCGATGCCCGCCCGCCGCAGCAGAATCGCCGAATCCATAGCCGTCTCGAAGCGCTGGTGGTTCCAGCGCTTGAATCCGGATAGGCTGAACACGTAAGGGTGCATGTGACGGTCGAGTATATGGTGCTGCAGAAAACCGATCACAAAAGCGACGGCCGGATCCGCGAGCGGACGCCCGCGCGCCGCAGCGAACAGATCGAGCAGGAAGGGGCCGCAATGCAGGTTGTGCAGCAGCGAGCCCAGCCGGTTCGCCGGCGTCTCGGGCCGCCACGGCAGGTAGTTGTCGTAGAACAGGAAGTCCGGTCCCTGGCAGCCGAGCTGGTAGGCCGTCAACCATGTACGGTCCGCCAGGCAAGTCTGCCAGGGCGTATCGGCCGCGATTTCCCTGCCGAATTGAATGTGAGCCCAAATGTTAGGCAAATGAACGTCCCCCGTCTCCAACTCTCAAAATTTGACAAAAATTAGTCCGAAGGGCTTGCAACCAAAGGGCCAATATCGTCCGTAAGTACCTCTTTTTTCCGAAAAGGGAGTATACTTGTCCCGCTTGTTTCAGTATAATGAGGGCAACGGTGGATGGCTAGCGGTTCGTCAGGAAACGGTTGCAAGGGGGCGACATTCGGTCATGAAGGCAGAATACATCAATCCTTTTTTGGAATCCGCGCGGATGGTCATCGAGCAGATGGTGCAGATCCGTCCGAGCACGGGACAGCTGACGGTGAAGGACATTCAGTTCGTCGATCGTCACGTCTGGATCCAGATCGGATTGACGGGTCAGATGACGGGAGACATCGTGTTTGGACTCAGCGAATCGGTCGCGCTGAAGATCATCTCGGCGATGATGGGCGGGTTCGTCATCACGGAGATCGACGAACTGGGCAAAAGCGCCATCTCGGAGCTGGGCAATATGATCAGCGGGAACGCGTCGACCATTCTCTTCAACCAAGGCGTTCGGGTCGATATTACGCCGCCCCGGATCGTACAGACGCTGCTGGAGGAGCACACGGACAAGCGCAGGGCGCTCGCCGTGCCGCTCATCATGGACGGGATCGGCGAGATGGAGATCCAGGTGCTGATCGCCTGAGCGGAAGTGTCCGCGAACCTTACGATATGGTACAATGAGGAAAGCCCCTTCGGGGGCTTTTTGTTAATATAACGAGAACGTTCGGGGTCTCTAGAGGGATCAATCGCACATACAGAGGAAGGATGATCGTATGGGCTCTTCGTCCCTTCAAGGACGCATCGTGCTCATCACCGGCGCATCCAGCGGGATCGGCGCGATCGCGGCCCGGATACTCGCCGAACGGGGAGCGATCCCCGTGTTGGCCGCGCGTTCGGTGGACAAGCTGAACGAAGTGTCCGCGGCGATCCGCGGCGAGCATGCCGTCTATCCGCTGGACGTGCGCGACGCGGACGCGGTGAACGAGACCGTGCGGCGCGTAGCGGAGCGGTACGGGCGGATCGATACGCTCGTCAACAACGCGGGCTACGGCGAGTTCGTGCCGTTCGACGAAGCGCCTCTGTCGCATTTCCAGGAGATGATGGACGTGAACTACATGGGGATCGTCCGCTGCTGCAAGGCCGTGCTGCCGCTGATGCGGCAGGCGGGCCGGGGGCACATCGTCAACGTCGCCTCCCTTGCGGGTAAAATAGGAACGTCGAAGGCGACCGGATACGCGGCGTCCAAGCACGCGGCGCTCGGCTTCACGAATTCGCTGCGCCAAGAGCTGCGCGGCACGGGCATCCGGATCTCCGCCGTGAATCCGGGGCCGATCGATACGCCCTTCTTCGATCGCGCCGATCCCGAAGGGACGTACAAGCGGAATATCCGCCGCTTCCTGATGAAGCCGGAGAAGGCGGCGCGCGCGATCGTGTCGGTCGTCGCCACGGGACGGGCGGAGATCGACCTGCCTTGGGCGTCGGCGGCCGGCACGAAGCTGGTTCAGCTGTTCCCGCGTCTGACGGACGGGATCGTGGCCCGATTGCTGAACAAGAAATAACGACCCCGCCCACGGCGGGGCTATACCCAAAGGAGCATCAAGCTTATGACTGAAGAACAAGGCACGGAGCGGGAAGGGCGCGGCGAAGGCGCCGGCGCCGAATCGTTCGCCGCGCTGGGACTCCGGGCGGAGCTGGCGGACAAGCTGGCGGAAGCGGAGATCCTGACGCCGACGCCGGTGCAGGCGAGCGTCATCCCGCCGCTGCTCGCCGGCAGAGACGGCATCCTGCGCTCGCCGACCGGCTCGGGCAAGACGCTGGCGTATCTGCTGCCGGTGCTGCAGCTGATCGACCCGCAGCGACGCGAGACGCAGGCGGTCGTCATCGCGCCGACGCAGGAGCTGGCGATGCAGATCGTGCGCGTCGCCGAGACGTACGGCGGACCGCTCGGGATCAAGACGGTGGCGTTGATCGGCGGCGCGGCGCTGTCCCGCCAGCTGGACCGGATGAAGGGCAAGCCCGCGCTGGTCGTCGGCACGCCGGGACGGATCCGCGAGGTCGTATCGCTCCGCAAGCTGCCGCTCCATGCGGTGAAGCGCGTCGTCGTCGACGAGACGGACCGCGTCTTCGCGCTAGGCGGCCGATCGGACGTCGAAGCCGTCCTGAAGGGCGCTTCGCGCGACAGGCAGACGGTGTTCGTCTCCGCGACCCGGACCGATGCGATGCGGGAGGCCGAATCGCGGTGGCTTCGCGACCCGTGGGAGACGACGGTGGAAGAGGAGGCCGGTAGCGGGCTGCCGGATACGATCGAGCACCTGTACTTCGTCAGCGACGCGCGCGACAAGATCGATCTCGTCCGCCGCCTGGTCCGCACGCTGAAGCCGAAGTCCGCGCTCGTGTTCGTGAACGACATCGAGCGAATCGGGGAGCTGCTGGCCAAGCTGCGCTACGAAGGCTTCGCCGTGGACGCGCTGTATGGCGACACGCCCGGCCGGGAGCGGGGCGAAGTGCTGCGGAAGTTCCGCGAAGGCAAGACGAAGCTGCTCATCGCCACGGACGTGGCGGCGCGGGGGCTGGACGTGCCGGGCCTGGCGCTCGTCGTCCAATACGAGCCCGCGCTGGACGGCGATCANNGCGCGGGCCGGACGGGCCGCATGGGACGCAGCGGGCAGGCGATCACGATCGTGACGCCGCACGAGAAGTTTATCATGAACAAGCTGGGCAAGCAGCTCGGCATCGATCTCGCGGAGCGCCGGCTGCAGCACGGGCGCCTGGTCGCGCCGGACGCGGCGGGCCGCGAGCGGGGGCCGGCCGCCGAGGGCCGCGACGCGAGGATCGAC
>NZ_JACJVP010000030.1 GCF_014212125.1 Cohnella nanjingensis | reverse complement strand
GGTCGCGGCGGCCAAGGCGGCGGCAGCCGTCCGGGCGGCGCGGGGCGCGGCGACAACCGCGGTTCCCGCGACAGCGACTTCAACCGCAACAACAATAGCGGGGCAGGCGCAGGCGCGAAACGCAAGGAGAACGATTTCGGCAGACGGTTCGACGAAGGCGGCAGAGGCGGCCCGCGCAAAGGCAAAGGCGGCAAAAACGGCAAAGGCCGGAGCAACCTGCCTCCGCGCGAGAAGATCGACAACACGCCGAAGAAGATTATCGTCCGCGGCGAGATGACGGTCGGCGACCTTGCCAAGCTGCTTCACAAGGATGCGGCCGAAGTCATCAAGAAGCTGTTCATGATGGGCGTCATGGCGACGATCAACCAAGATCTCGACATGGATACGATCCTGCTCGTCGCAGGCGAATTCAACGTCGAGACCGAGGTGAAGATCGTCGTCGAGGACACGAACTTCGAGACGATCGAGGAGAACGACGAAGAGGACGCGCTCATCAGCCGTCCGCCGGTCGTCACCATCATGGGCCACGTCGACCACGGCAAGACGACGCTGCTGGACGCGATTCGCGAGACGCAAGTCGCCAGCGGCGAAGCCGGCGGCATCACCCAGCACATCGGCGCTTATCAAGTCGAAGTGCACGGCAAGAAGATTACGTTCCTCGACACCCCGGGTCACGAAGCGTTCACGACGATGCGTGCCCGCGGCGCGCAGGTTACCGATATTACGATTCTGGTCGTCGCGGCCGACGACGGCGTCATGCCGCAGACGGTCGAAGCGATCAACCATGCCAAGGCCGCGAACGTACCGATCATCGTAGCGGTCAACAAGATCGACAAACCGGGCGCGAACCCGGACAAGGTGAAGCAAGAGCTGACCGAATACGGTCTCGTTCAGGAATCTTGGGGCGGCGATACGATCTTCGTGGAATTGTCCGCGAAGCAGCGTATCAACCTCGAAGGCTTGCTCGAGATGATCCTGCTCGTCTCCGAAGTGAACGACTATAAGGCGAACCCGGACAAACGGGCGCGCGGCACGGTCATCGAAGCCGAGCTGGACAAAGGCAAAGGACCGATCGCCCGCATCCTCGTGCAGAACGGTACGCTTAAAGTCGGCGACGCGTTCGTAGCGGGCGACTGCTTCGGCCGGATCCGCGCCATGACGAACGACCGCGGACGCCGTGTCAAGGAAGTCGGACCGTCCACGCCGGTCGAGATCACGGGCCTGACGGAAGTGCCGCAAGCCGGCGATCCGTTCATGGTGTTCGAAGACGAGCGCAAAGCGCGCGAGATCGCCGACAAGCGCTCCATCAAGACGCGTCAGGACACGATGAAGTCGAACCAGAAGGTGACGCTCGACGATCTGTTCAACAAGATCAAAGAGGGCGAGATCAAGGATCTCAACGTCATTCTCAAGGCCGACGTGCAAGGTTCGCTCGAAGCGCTCAAAGGCTCCTTGGAGAAGATCGACATCGAAGGCGTTCGCGTTAAGACGATTCACAGCGGCGTAGGCGCGATCACCGAGTCGGACATCTCGCTCGCCCTCGCTTCGGCGGCGATCGTCATCGGCTTCAACGTTCGTCCGGAACCGCGCGCAGCGGCGACGGCCGAGCAAGAGAAGGTCGACGTTCGCCTGCATCGCATCATCTACAAGGTCATCGAAGAGATCGAGCAAGCGATGAAGGGCATGCTGGATCCGGTCTTCAAAGAGAAGATCATCGGTCACGCGGAAGTGCGCGAGACGTTCAAGGTCAGCAAGGTCGGCACGATCGCGGGTTGCATGATCACGGACGGCAAGGTCGCGCGCAATGCCGAAGTGCGTCTCGTACGCGGCGGCGTCGTCGTCTTCGAAGGCAAGATCGATTCGCTCAAACGTTTTAAGGATGACGCGAAGGAAGTTTCGGAAGGCTACGAATGCGGCATCACGCTGGAGAAGTTCAACGATCTTCAGCAAGGCGACGTGCTCGAAGCGTTCATCATGGAGTCGGTGGAACGCTAATCCTTGCGTGACGTGTCAGCATAAACGAGGTGAACGGCAATGGCTAAATTCCGCGTCGGCCGGGTCGGCGAACAGATCAAGAAGGAGATCAGCTCTCTCATTCAGACGGAGTTGAAGGATCCCCGCATCGGATTCATCACGGTCACGGGCGTAGACGTGACGAACGATCTGTCGCTGGCTCGGGTATATCTGAGCATCCTCGGCAGCGAAGAACAGAAGGAAGCCACCTTGCACGCGCTCGGGAGAGCGAAGGGCTTCCTCCGCTCGGAGCTGGGCCGCCGGATGCGTCTGCGGCATACGCCGGAGATCGAATTCCGCTTTGACAGCTCGATTGAGTACGGCAGCCATATCGAAGCGCTGCTGCAAGAGATTAACCGGGGAGCTCCCAACGCATGAGCGCCTCGAACGGGAACGTCCCCGTAACGACGGCAGCGGGCGGCGGCGACGCCGCCCTCTCCTCGTGGGAGGAGCAGTTGGACAAAGCGGTCGCGTTCATTCGCGAACGCGACGATTTTCTGGTCGTCTCGCACGTCCAGCCGGACGGCGACGCGATCAGCTCGACCGTCGCGATCGGCTGGCTGCTCGAGAAGCTAGGCAAGACCTATGCTTTATACAATGATGGGCCGGCGCCTTCCCGCCTGCGATACCTGTGGGGGAGCGATCGCCTCCTCACGCTCGCGGCGGGCAAGCCCGACCGTACTTATCGATCGATCATCGCCGTAGACTGCGCGGACTTCGCCCGCGTCGGCGCCGCCAAGGAGCTGTTCGCGCCGGAAGCGGAGCTGCTCAACATCGACCATCATCCGACGAACGACGCCTTCGGCGCCGCGAATCTTCTCCGGTTCGACGCCGCCGCAACGGCCGAGATTCTATTCGAATTGCTCGAAGCGGCCCGGGTGCCGCTGGACGTCGACGTCGCGACCGCCATCTACACCGGCATGCTCACGGATACCGGCGGCTTCCGTTATGCGAATACGAGCCCCAAGGTGCTTGCCATCGCCTCCAAGCTCGTCGAGCTGGGCGTGGACGGCCCCGGACTCGCGGAGCAGCTGCTGGAGCGCATGACGATGGAGCAAATGTCGATGATCCAGCGGGCGCTCGCCCGGCTGACGTTCAGCGAAGACCAGCGGGTCGGCTGGCTCTGGGTCACGCCGGAGGACATGAGCGAGACCGGCGCCAAGAGCGAGGATCTTGAAGGACTCGTCAATTATCCGCGCAACATCGAGGGCGTAGAGGTAGGCATCCTGTTCAAGCAGCACGGCGACGATGCGGTCAAAGTCAGCATGCGCTCCGCCGGCCGCGTGAACGTGGCCGCCGTGGCGCAGCAATTCCAGGGCGGCGGGCACGTCCGGGCGGCGGGCTGCCGCGTAGCGGCGCCGCTCCCGGATGCGATCGCCCAAGTGGTCGAAGCGATCAGGAAGGCGTTGGATGCCGAATGAACAAGACGTTAACGGGCCCGACGCCCGAAGGCGTGCTGGCGGTCTGGAAGCCTGCGGGCTGGACCTCTCACGACGTCGTCGCCAAGGCGAGGCGCATCATCGGCGTGAAGCGGATCGGTCATACCGGAACGCTGGATCCGGCCGTCACCGGCGTTCTGCCGATCTGCGTCGGCCGGGCTACGCGGATGGTCGAGTACCTCCAAGAAATGCCCAAGACGTATGAAGCGACGCTCCGGTTCGGCATCGCCACCGATACGGAGGATCTGACCGGCCGGACGATCGAGGAGCGGGATGCCAGCCATCTCGACGAGTCGGCCATCCGGGCGGCGGTGCTTTCCTTCGTCGGCGATATCGAGCAGGTGCCGCCGATGGTGTCCTCCGTCAAGGTGGACGGCAAGCGATTGTACGAGCTCGCGCGCGAAGGCGTGACGATCGAGCGGAAGGCCCGGCCGGTGACGATACACGACATCCGGATCGCGCATATCGACGTCCAGAGCCCGCAGCCCGAAGTCCGCTTCGCCGTGCGCTGCTCCAAAGGCACCTACATCCGCACGCTCTGCGTCGATATCGGGCGCAAGCTGGGCGTGCCGGCGGCAATGGCGGAGCTTCGGCGAATCGAGAGTGCGGGTCTTGGACCCGACGACAGCTTGACTTTGGAGGCGCTGGCGGAGCTTGCGCAGCAGGGCGCGCTGGCGGACAAGTTCTTGCCGGCGGATACGCTGCTCGGCTTCATGCCGCGCACGGTCGGATCCGGCGACGCGCCGCTTCACGCCCTGCAAGGCAAGCCTATCCGATTCGCCGATCTGCAGCCGCGCCCGGATCGCGTCGGGCTGTGGCGGCTTTATCGGGAGGACGGCGCTTTCCTCGGGCTGTTCGACGCTGAATTGGAACGGGGCGTCCTACGCGCCGTCAAAGTATTCCATCCGGAAAACGGTCACGAGCAGGAAGACCGGTAGTCCGAAGAGTGCAGGGGGATACAGCAGGTGGAACGTTACGAATTATCGCATGCAATCGTATCGGGGCAGTCGGCGCTTGCGCCAGGCGCGATCAAGCCCGAAGGGCTGTCGCTCGCGATCGGCTTTTTTGACGGCGTACATCTCGGCCATGCCGAAGTTGTCAAGCGCGCCGTCTCGCTCGCGAAGCGCCAGGGATTGAAGCCGGCCGTGCTGACGTTCGACCCGCATCCGCGGACGATTCTCGGCCACGACGGCTATCATACCGTCCTGACGCCGCTCGACGACAAGCTCTCGCTGCTGGCGGAGCTCGGCATGGAGGTCGCCTACGTCGTCTCGTTCGATATGGGCTTCGCCGAAGTATCCGCGGAGCGGTTCGTGACCGAACTGCTCTTGCCGCTCGGCGTCAAGACGGCGGTCGTCGGCTTCGACTTCAAGTTCGGCCACCGCGGCCGCGGCAATGCCGAGCTGCTGCGGACGGCCGGCGGCGGGACGATCGACGTGCAAGTCGTCGAACCGGTATTCCAAGGCGGCGCCAAGGTGAGCAGCACGCGCATCCGCGAGATGCTCTCCGCCGGCCGCTGCGACGAAGCGGAGAAGCTGCTCGGCCGTCCTTACGCCATCACGGGCGTCGTCGTCCATGGCGACGCGCGCGGACGGCTGCTCGGATTCCCGACCGCCAACATGAAGCCGGATGTCCCTTACGTGCTGCCGCTGCACGGCGTCTATGCCGTGACGATCGACGGCGTCGACGGGGCTGCGGACACCCGTAAGGGCGTCATCAACGTCGGTCTTCGTCCGACCTTCGACGCGCCCGGCGGCGTACCGAAGCTGGAGACGCATCTGTTCGACTTCGACGGCGACCTGTACGGGCAGAATCTTACGGTCCGGTTCCGCAGCTTCCTGCGCCCGGAGACGAAGTTCGCTTCGTTCGACGAGCTGAAGGCGCAGATCGGCCGCGACGCCGAATCGGCGCGGGCGGCGCTCGCATCGGCGTCGCTCTAGAAGAACCGCGGGGATTGTGTACGCTAGCCTATCTATGCTATACTAGAACACGTTGCGAAGACGGCACGCGCCGATTCGCGGCGACATGAACCTTGGCTTGGCTCCGCGCACTCACCGGCGCCGGCTCGGCCAACGGCGATTCGTCAGATCACGATCATTGGAGGTGAATAGGATGGCATTGACACAAGAACGCAAACAAGAGTTGATCGAGCTGCACAAGACCCACGCAGCGGACACCGGATCCCCGGAAGTCCAAATCGCTATCCTCACGGAGAACATCAACAACTTGACGCAGCACTTCCGGGAGCACAAGAAAGACCACCACTCCCGCCGCGGTCTGCTCAAGATGGTCGGCCAACGCCGCAAGATGTTGGCGTACCTGAAGAATAAAGACGTAAAACGGTACAGCGCCTTGATCGAGAAGCTCGGCCTTCGCCGTTAATTCCGCACCACCGGAAAGCAACCTGGCCTTGCCGCACGGGAATGATCCCGACGGCACCGGGTTGCTTTTTTCCGTACTATCGCGAGACCCTGAATTTACCAATCGCCGCCGGATCGCTGCCTAAGCAAGCCGCAGGCAGGAAATAATGGGAATAGCGTCGAAAGTACATAAGTCCGAATAGAGGAGGGATTTCCAATGGAACATCGCGTTGAAATGCAATTGGGCGGCCGGCCGTTCGCGCTCGAGACCGGCAAGCTGGCGAAGCAAGCCAGCGGAGCCGTCGTCGTCCGCTACGGCGACACCGTCGTGCTGTCCACGGTTACCGCATCGCCGGGACCGAAAGATCTCGATTTTTTCCCGTTGACGGTCAACTATGAAGAGAAGCTGTATGCCGTCGGCAAGATCCCGGGCGGATTCATCAAGCGGGAAGGACGTCCGAGCGAGAAGGCCATCCTTGCCAGCCGTTTGACGGACCGCCCGATTCGCCCGCTGTTCCCGGAAGGGTTCCGCAACGACGTGCAGATCGTCAACCTGGTCATGAGCGTGGATCAAGACTGCTCTCCCGAGATCGCGGCCATGATCGGCACGTCGGCGGCGCTGTCCATCTCGAACGTACCGTTCAATGGACCGATCGGCGGCGTCATCGTAGGCCGAATCGACGGTCAATTCATCGTCAATCCGACGGTCGAGCAAGAAGAGAAGAGCGACATGTACGTCGTCGTCGCCGGTACGCGCGACGCGATCATGATGGTCGAGGCCGAAGCGGACGAAGTGCCGGAAGCCGACGTGCTGGAAGCGATCATGTTCGGTCATGACGAGATCAAGAAGATCGTCGACACGATTGACAAGCTCGTCGCGTCCGCCGGGCAGCCGAAGATGGAAGTGAAGCTGCACGCCGTTGACGAAGCCGTCGAGAGCGACGTCGTCGCCTTCGCGCAAGCGCGGCTGGTCGAAGCCGTCCGTATCGAAGAGAAGCATGCGCGCCAAGACGCGATCGACGCGATCAACGCGGAGACGGTCGAGCACTTCGCCTCCGCGTACGCGGACGCCCCGGAGAAGCTGGGCGACGTCAAGGAAGTGCTGTACGACATCGTGAAGAACGAAGTGCGCCGCTTGATCACGCACGACAAGATCCGTCCCGACGGACGGAAGCCCGAAGAGATCCGTCCGATCTCCGGCGACGTCTCGCTGCTGCCGCGCACGCACGGCTCCGGCCTCTTTACCCGCGGCCAGACCCAGGCGCTGAGCATCTGTACGCTCGGACCGCTGGGCGACGTTCAGATCCTCGACGGCATCGGCTTGGAGGAATCGAAGCGGTTCATGCACCACTACAACTTCCCGCCGTTCTCCGTCGGCGAAGCGCGTCCGCTTCGCGCGCCGGGACGCCGCGAGATCGGACACGGCGCGCTCGGCGAACGCGCGCTGCTGAAGGTCATTCCGCCCGAATCCGAGTTCCCGTACACGATTCGCCTCGTCTCCGAAGTGCTCGAGTCGAACGGTTCGACGTCCCAGGCGAGCATCTGCGCCAGCACGCTGGCCATGATGGACGCAGGGGTGCCGATCAAGGCGCCGGTCGCGGGCGTTGCGATGGGGCTCATCAAGGACGGCGATCAATTCACGATCCTGACCGACATCCAAGGCATGGAAGACCATCTCGGCGATATGGACTTCAAGGTGGCGGGAACCGCCAAAGGCGTCACGGCGATCCAGATGGACATCAAGATCGACGGCATCGACCGTTCGATTCTGACGCAGTCGCTCGACCAAGCCCGCGAAGGCCGCATGTTCATCCTCGGCAAGATGCTCGAAGTGATGGCCGAGCCGCGCAAGGAACTGAGCAAGTACGCGCCGAAAATCATCACGATGCACATCAACCCGGACAAGATCCGCGACGTCATCGGTTCCGGCGGCAAGATCATCAACAAGATCATCGAGGATACCGGCGTCAAGATCGACATCGAGCAGGACGGCACGGTCTATATCGCTTCCGCCGACGCGGTTGCGAACGAGAAAGCCCGCTCGATCATCGAAGGCATCGTACGCGAAGTCGTCGTAGGCGAGATCTACCTGGGCACCGTCAAGCGGATCGAGAAATTCGGCGCGTTCGTCGAGATTCTGCCGGGCAAGGACGGCTTGGTGCACATCTCCCAGCTCTCGAACGAGCGGGTCGCCAAAGTCGAGGACGTCGTCAAGATCGGCGATCAAATGCAAGTCAAGGTCACCGAGATCGACGCGATGGGCCGCGTCAACCTGTCCCGCAAGGTGCTGCTGAATCCGGAGCAGGTATCCACACAGTAAGCCGCTACACCCTTCATATCTTGATTTCTCAAAAGAGACCGATTTCGTCAGTCTCTTTTTTGTTTTGCCAAGCGAAACTTATACATTCTGATCCGTCGAAAACGCCATCCGCAACGACTTCTCCGAGAATGCCGGGGACTTGTACATAATCGGAGCGGTTTTGGCATAGGATGGAGGCGAGGCATCGATCGGACAAGGGAAGGCGAGGCTCGCTTGCGCGTTCCTGCCGGACCGCGGGCAAGATCGGAAATGAAGGGGTGGATCGGAGCGATGAACAAGGCGTCTCCCGCTCGGCTCGGGATTATGTTGGCCTTGCTCGCGGCCGTGCTGGCGGCAGGGCGATACGGTCCGCTGCACGACTATGTGCAAGCGGTCAAGAACGAAGGCTCGGCGGCCATTGCATTCGGGGAGACCGGCACGGCGGAGGCAACCGATCCGCTGCTCGCCTGGATCGCGGGCGCCGCCGACAAGCGGCGGATCGCCCCTGCGGATGCGGTCGTCGATCGCGTATGGAAAGCGATTCCGGGCTATAACGGCCGAGAAGCGGACATTCAGGCGACTTATGCGCGGGCGAAGGCGATGGGAATTCGCGTTGGCGGCGCCGAGGACGGCATCCCTTGGGTATACCGCGAATTGCCCCCCGAGGTCGGCCTCTCGGATCTGCCGCCTTCGCCCGTCTATCGCGGCAATCCGAACAAGCCGATGGTCGGGCTGATGATCAACGTGGCATGGGGAGACGAGTATCTCCGGGCGATGCTGGATACGCTCGACGAGGAGCGGACGAAGGCGACCTTTTTCCTCGACGGCAGTTGGCTGTCGAAGAACGCGGAGACGGCCAAGGAGATTCTCCGGCGCGGCCATGAGGTGTCCAATCATGCTTACACGCACAAAAATATGAGCACGCTGAGCGACGCGCGGCAACGGGAAGAGATCGTGCGCACGGAGACGCTGCTGAAGGACAAGCTGGGCGTCAGCAACAAGCTGTTCGCGCCGCCTTCCGGCGACTTCGACACGAGGACGGTCCGCATCGCCGCCGGTCTCGGACTGACGACGGTGCTGTGGACGCTGGACACGATCGATTGGAAGCTCCCGCCCGCGGACGGCGTCGTCGCCAAGGTGGCCGCGAACGCGAAGTCGGGCACCTTGATCCTGATGCATCCGACGCCGACCTCCAAAGCGGCGCTCAAAGGCATGATCCGGGCGATCCGGGCGAAGGGGCTGACGCCGGGCACGGTATCCGACACGCTCTCTCCGCGGCGGTTGGATGCCGCGCCGGCTCAGCCGGCCAAGCGAGGCTGAGCTTGGCGAGACTTGTCGTTCGGTTGAGTCGGGTGTCGATTTTTGGTATAGTGATATCATTCATCGCTAGGGGGAAATCGGTTGAATAAGTATACGCTGAAGAACGGATTGCGCGTGATGATCGAATCGATTCCGACATGCCGTTCGGTCTCGTTCGGCATCTGGGTAAAGACCGGTTCCCGCTACGAGTCGCCGGAAGACAACGGGATCTCTCACTTTATCGAGCATATGCTGTTCAAAGGAACGAAGCGCCACTCCGCGAAGGAGATCGCCGACCGCTTCGACGGCATCGGCGGGAACGTCAACGCGTTCACCTCCAAGGAATATACGTGCTATTACGCCAAGGTGCTGGATCAGCATCTGCCGATCGCGGTCGATATCCTCTCGGATATGTTCTTCGAATCGCAGTTGGCGGACGAAGAGCTGGCCAAGGAGAAGAACGTCATCCTTGAGGAAATCTCGATGTACGAGGATACGCCGGACGATACGGTGCACGATCTGGCCTCGAAGGCGGCTTACGGCGATCATCCGCTCGCCTATTCCATTCTCGGAACGGCGGAACGTCTCAACGCGATGGGGCCTCAGGACCTGCGCCGCTACATGTCCCGGCAGTACACGGTCGGCAACGTCGTCGTGAGCTTGGCGGGCAACGTGGGCGAAGAAGCGCTTGAACTGCTGGAGCGCCACTTCGGACGCTTCGACGTTCGCGCCGAAGCGTCGACGCTGGCGCGCCCGGTCTTCCGCTCGGACGCGCTCTTTCATCAGAAGAAGACCGAGCAGAACCATCTCTGCCTGACGTTCCCGGGCTGCTCGATCGGGGACCCGAAGATGTACGCGATGACGCTGCTGAACAACGCGATCGGAGGCGGCATGAGCTCCCGGCTGTTCCAGGAGATCCGCGAGAAGCGGGGACTCGCCTATTCCGTCTATTCGTACCACACGTCCTACGCAGACAGCGGCCTGTTCACGGTTTACGCCGGAACGGCGCCCAAGCAGACGCAGGACGTATACGACTTGACGATGGAGCTGCTCGGCGAGATCTCGGCCAAGGGATTGAGCGAAGCCGAGGTCAACCGCGGCAAGGAACAGCTGAAGGGGAACCTGATCCTCAGCCTCGAGAGCACGAGCAGCCGGATGAACCGGCTGGGCAAGAACGAGCTCATGCTCGGACGCCATCTCACGCTCGATCAGATGATCGAACGCATCGATGCGGTGACGATGGACGACGTGAACGAGATGATGGGACGCATCATGGGAGAAGCAAGCGCCGTCGCGTTGGTCGGCGGCAACGAGAAAGTGTTGTCCGGACTAGGGAGGGAATTCGTTGTATCCAGTTCAATTGAAGCGGCTGCCGGGGAATGAAGACGTAGCCCTTCCGAAGCAAATGTCCGAATGGGCGGCGGGGTTCGACCTGCATGCCGCCGTTTCGGAACCCGTGACGCTGGCGCCCGGCGCGCGGGCCTTGATCCCGACGGGATTCGCGATGGCGATGCCGCGGGAGCTCGAAGCGCAAGTTCGGCCGCGGAGCGGCCTGGCCTTCAAGCACGGCGTCACGTGCCTCAACACGCCGGGCACGATCGATGCGGATTACCGCGGCGAGGTGAAGGTGCTGCTCATCAATCTGGGGCAGGAGCCGTTCACGATCGAGCGCGGCGAGCGCATCGCGCAGATGGTCTTCCAGCGGGTCCCGCAGATCGCGCTCGAAGAGACGGACGAATTGCCGGACACGGTTCGCGGAGCGGGCGGGTTCGGACATACGGGCAAGTGAAGATACGCCTCTTGCGGCCTCGTGCCGGGGAGGCGTTTTTTTGATGAATGATGACCGTTAGGATTCAAACGAAGAGGAGAGAACCGCGGCCGGAGGAAGAAGCATTTGCGCAACGCCTCGCCTTCGTTTTCTAGGGTCATACAAGCGCTATATATAATAGAAGATTCGCGTCGGCCGACAACTTGCCGGGCGCCCCGCACCCGCCGATAGGCGATTGCATACGATAGGATATGCAAGGAGTAAGCTTTGCGGATCTTGTCGTGAGCGTCATCGTCCGACCGACCTTCGGAGGCGCGGTTCGGCGGTCATGCCCGCATACAAGTCGAAAGGAGGGAAGGCGTTTATGCTCACGGGTGTGCAGATCGTGCTTGCGGGCGGCGACGCGCGGCAGTTGGAGATCATCCGTCGGTTGACCGAGCTCGACGCGGCCGTTACGCTGATGGGGTTCGACCGGCTCGATACGCCGTATTCTGGCGTGGTGAAGGGCGAATGGACTCCCGAAGCGCTAAGTTCCGCGCACGCGCTTCTGTTGCCGGCGGTCGGGACGGAGGATGACGGGACGATCGCGGCGATCTTTACCGATCAAGAGTTGAAGTTCACCGAGGCTCATGCGGCCGCAATGCCCAAGACCTGCAAGATCTACACGGGGATGGCCAAACCTTACTTGCGGCGGCTGTGCGAAAAGTATCACCTCGGTTTGGTCGAACTGTTCGAGCGGGACGACGTGGCGATCTACAATTCGATCCCGACGGCCGAAGGCGCGCTTATGATGGCGATCCAGAACACGGACATTACCATTCACGGTTCGGTCTGCATGGTGCTCGGCTTGGGCCGTACCGGGCTGACGATGGCGAGGACCCTCCAAGGTCTAGGCGCCAAAGTGCTCGCCGGCGTCCGCCGGGAAGAGTCGTTCGCACGGTCTTACGAAATGGGTTTCGAGCCGTTTTATATAGCGGATATAGCGCGTCAGGCCGGGAATATCGACTTGATTTTTAATACAATTCCGAATATGATAGTCACAGCACAAGTGATCGCCCAACTCCCGCTGCGCGCGGTAATTATCGACCTGGCCTCGAAGCCGGGCGGCACGGACTTCCGCTTCGCCGAGAAGCGCGGCATCAAGGCGCTGCTCGCGCCCGGATTGCCCGGAATCGTCGCCCCCAAGACGGCAGGTCGAATCATCGCGAATAGTCTATCCCAGATGATTCTGGAAGACCACAAACGGGGGAATACGCCATGAATTGGCAGGGAATCACGGTCGGCTACGCGCTATCCGGCTCGCATTGTACGCTGCCGGAAGTCATGCCGCAGATCAAGCGCTTCGTCGAAGCCGGCGCGAATGTCGTCCCGGTCGCCAGTCAGTCGATCATGACGACGGATACCCGTTTCGGGGCGTCCGCGCACTGGCAATCCCAGTTGCGGGAGCTGACGGGCAACGAGATCATCAGCACGATCGTCGATGCGGAGCCGCTGGGCCCGTCGAAGAAGTTCGACGTGATGATCATCGCGCCCTGCACGGGCAACACGACCAGCAAGCTGGCGAACGCGATGACCGACGGACCGGTGCTGATGGCCGCCAAGGCGCAGATGCGCAACGGGCGTCCGCTCGTTCTCGCGATCTCGACGAACGACGGTCTCGGCCTGAACGCGGCCAACATCGCCAAGCTGCTCGTCGCGAAGAACATCTACTTCGTGCCGTTCGGCCAGGACAATCCGCAGGGCAAGCCGAATTCGCTGGTCGCGCGCATGGATTTGGCCCTGGAAGCTTGCGAGGCTGCGCTGCAGGGCGCTCAACTGCAACCGATGCTCATTGAGCGTTTCCAATACGCTTGAGATATTTTTGCCGCTATGAGGGGAGAAACCAACATGTCGACTCAACCGTTGTTTAACGTCGCCGTTGTGGGAGCAACAGGCGCCGTTGGGGAACAGATTCTAAAACAACTCGCAGAACGAAACTTCCCGATCGCGAAGTTGAAGCTTCTGTCCTCGGCGCGTTCCGCAGGGACGAAGATTGCGTTCAGAGGCGAGTCCTATACCGTAGAAGAAGCGAAGCCGGAGAGCTTCGAAGGCGTCCAGATCGCGCTGTTCAGCGCCGGCGGCGACGTCAGCAAAGCCTTGATCCCGCATGCGGTACGGCACGGCGCCGTCTGCATCGACAATACGAACGCCTACCGGATGGACCCGGAGACCCCGCTCGTCGTCCCGGAAGTGAACATCGACATGGTGAGCGAGCACAAGGGCATCATCGCGAACCCGAACTGCTCGACCATCCAGATGGTCGCGGCGCTGAAGCCGCTGTACGACCGCTACGGCATCTCCCGCATCATCGTCTCGACCTACCAGGCCGTATCCGGCGCGGGGGCGCGCGCGATCGACGAGATGCTGCGCCAATCCGGCGAAGTGCTCGCGGGCAACGATCCGAAGCCGGACATTCTGCCGGTCGGCTCGCTGCCGGTGAAGCACCAGATCGCGTTCAACGCGATCCCGCAGATCGACAAGTTCCAGGACAACGGCTTCACGCTCGAAGAGATGAAGATGATCCGCGAGACGAAGAAAATCATGAACGACGAGTCGCTCGAAGTGACGGCGACTTGCGTGCGGATTCCCGTCGTATACGGCCATTCGGAGTCGGTATACGTCGAATTGAAGCAGGACTTCGACGTCGCGGAGATCAAGTCGCTGCTGAGCGATTCGCCGGGCCTCGTCCTGGTGGACGATCCGGAGAACCAGCGCTATCCGCTGGCGACCGAAGCGGCCGGCAAGAACGAAGTGTTCGTCGGACGCGTGAGACGGGACCTCTCGAACCCGCGCGCTTTGAACCTGTGGATCGTATCGGATAACCTGCTGAAGGGCGCCGCCTGGAATGCCGTTCAGATCGCTGAGCACATTGCCCAGCGCCAACCCTAACATCCAACGTTATTCGCACCTGCGGACGCACTCCTTTCGTTCCTAACGGACAACAGTGCCAATCACTAGCGACGGGGGAAGGAACAAGCGATGATCACGGTGCAAAAATTCGGAGGGACGTCGTTGTCGGACGCGAGCGGTCGGCACCACGTCCTCCGTCATATTCGGCGGGAGCGCGATGCCGGCCGGTAGCTTGTCGTCGTCGTCTCCGCCATGGGCAGACGCGGCGAAGCGTACGCGACCGATACGCTGCTCGAATGGATCGTAGGCAACGGCAACGCGCTGCCGCCCAGAGAGAAGGATCTGCTGCTCAGCTGCGGGGAGTTAATCTCCGCGGCCACTTTGTGCAGTTTGTTGAATGAATCCGGCATGCCGAGCGTCGCTTTGACCGGCGGGCAAGCCGGGATCCTGACGGACGGCAAGTACGGCGCAGCCCGGATCGTCCGCGTCGACCCCGAGCGCGTCTCCGGCCATCTGCAGGAAGGCCGCATCGTCGTGGTCGCGGGCTTTCAAGGCATCACGGAGACGGGGGAGATCACGACGCTCGGCCGAGGCGGCAGCGACACCTCCGCCACGGCGCTGGGCGCCGCGCTGAACGCCTCCGTGGTGGATATTTATACCGACGTGGACGGCATCCTCACCGCCGACCCCCGGCTGGTCCGCGAAGCGCGCCAGCTCGCGGTCGTGAGCTACGAGGAGATCTGCAATATGGCGCACAACGGCGCCAAGGTTATCCATCCCCGTGCGGTCGAAGTCGCGATGAAGGCCGGCGTCCCAGTACGGGTGCGCTCGACGTTCTCCGACGGCGAAGGCACCCTCGTGACGCATGCCAACATCGCGCGCGGAGAGATCGGCTGGACCGACCGGACCGTGACCGGCCTGGCGCACGTCCGCGGCGTGACGCAGATCTCGGTCCAGACGCAGGACGGCCCGTCCGATCTGCAGCTTCGCGTCTTCCGGGCGATGGCGTCGAACGGGATCAGCGTCGACTTCATCAACGTGATGCCCGCCGGCGTACTGTACACGGTGACGGACGCCGACGCGCCGCTCGCGATTCATTTGCTCCGCGAGATGGGCTTCGCCCCGCGCGTGAACGGCGGCTGCGCGAAGGTATCGGTCATCGGCGGCGGCATGAACGGCGAACCCGGCGTCATGGCCCGCATCGTCGAGGCGCTCACGGGCTGCAACATCCCGATTCTGCAATCCGCGGATTCGAACACCACCATCTGGGTGCTGGTCTCCGAGCAAGATATGGCGCCGGCTTTGACGGCGCTGCACGCGGCCTTCGGGCTGCATCTCATCCCCTGACCGGCACGGACCGGCAGGGCACCCCGCAGAGCGAATCGCGTTCGACTTGCCATTCGCATTCGCATATTAGAGGAGGAAGGACTATGAGCTTCGGACGGTTGATTACGGCCATGGTAACCCCGTTCAACGAGGAACTGCAGATTGACTGGGACGTGACGGGACGACTCATCGACAGATTGATTGAGGAGCAGAAATCGGACAGCTTGGTGATCTGCGGTACGACGGGCGAATCGCCGACGCTGTCCGAATCGGAGAAGGAAGCGCTCTTCCGCTTCGCCGTCGAACGGGCCTCCGGACGGTGCAAGATCATCGCGGGCACGGGCAGCAACGACACGAACCATTCGATTCACTTGACCGCGATCGCGGAGCGGGCCGGCGTCGATGCCGTGCTGCTCGTCGCGCCGTACTACAACAAGCCGAACCAAGAGGGTCTGTACCGCCACTTCAAAGCGATCGCCGAATCGACGTCGCTGCCGGTCATGCTGTACAACGTCCCGGGTCGGACAGGCGTTAGCCTGTCGGTAGAGACGACCTTGCGCCTGGCGCAGCTGCCGAACGTCTTCGCGACGAAGGAATGCGCCTCCGTGGAGCAGATGACCGAGCTCGTCGGCAGCGCGCCGGAAGGCTTCCTGGTCTACAGCGGCGAGGACGGCGTGACGCTGCCCGCCTTGGCGGTCGGCGGTTACGGCATCGTCAGCGTGGCGAGCCACGTCGTCGGCGCGGAGATGAAGGCGATGATCGAAGCGTATCTGGACGGCCGGGTGGCCGAAGCCGCCCGCTTGAACGCCAAGCTGTATCCCGTGTTCAAAGGGCTGTTCCATTGTCCGCATCCGGTGCCGAATCCGGTCGCCGTGAAGGTCGCGCTCGCCCATCGGGATTTCCCCGTCGGCGGCGTGCGGCTGCCTTTGGTCGAAGCGACCGAGGCGGAATCCGCTTTCGTCCGGCAACTGCTCGGCTGATCCTTTTTTGGCGAACCGGGCGCCTCAAGCGCCTTCCAACCGATGCCCGCGGGCATCGGTTTTGTCGTTTCTGGAGAGAATATACGTAACAGAATGTCGCAATCCGACCGACTTGTATGGATGGATTGGCATCATGTATAATGAGGAAGAGTGATTGGGTGCGGCCAAAATTTGCAACTTGACAATTCCATATGGTAAGGGATCGTCGAACCATTGTAGGAGGTACTAGACTTGTCTAAGAAGAACAACCAAGACAAATTACTCATTTATGCGCTGGGTGGCGTCGGAGAGATCGGCAAAAATATGTACGTCATCCAATACGGGAACGACATCGTCGTCGTGGACGCCGGTCTGAAGTTCCCGGAAGAAGAAATGCTCGGCATCGACGTGGTCATCCCGGACGTCACGTATTTGACGGAGAATCGTGAAAAAGTCCGCGGCATTCTCGTGACGCACGGTCACGAAGACCACATCGGCGGCTTGCCGTACGTGCTGAAGCAGCTGAACGTCCCGATCTACGGAACGAAGCTGACGCTCGGCCTGATCGAGAACAAGCTCAAGGAAGCGGGATTGCTCGGCGATACGAAACGTATTCTGATCAACGCGGATTCGGAAGTTCAGATGGGCGCGATCAAAGCAAGCTTCTTCCGCACGAACCACAGCATTCCCGATTCGGTCGGGGTTTGCCTGGAGACGCCGGAAGGCGTAGTCGTCCATACGGGCGACTTCAAGTTCGATCATACCCCTGTGAACGACCAATACGCGGACCTGCAGCGGATGGCCGAGATCGGCAGCCGCGGCGTGCTGGCTCTGCTGTCGGATAGCACGAATGCGGAACGCCCGGGCTTCACGCCGTCGGAGAGCAATATCGGCCGCGAGTTCGAGGAGATCTTCCGCCGCGCGAAGCAGCGCGTCGTCGTGGCGACGTTCGCTTCGAACGTGCACCGGATTCAACAGGTGATCAACGCGGCCGTCGAGACGCGCCGCAAGATGACGGTCATCGGCCGGAGCATGGTGAACATCGTCACCATCGCGTCCGAGCTCGGTTACTTGAACATTCCGGAAGGCATGCTCATCGAACCGGAGGAAGTGAACAAGCTGCCGGCGGATCGCGTCGTCATCCTGTCCACGGGCAGCCAAGGCGAGCCGATGTCGGCGTTGACCCGCATGGCGCGTTCTACGCACCGCAAAGTCGATATCCTGCCGGGCGATACGGTCGTCATCTCCGCGACGCCGATTCCGGGCAACGAGAAGTATGTCGGCCGTACGGTTGACGAATTGATGCGCCTCGGCGCGCACGTCATCTACGGTCCGGGCTCCGTCTCCGGCGTTCACGTCTCCGGCCACGGCAGCCAGGAAGAGCTGAAGCTCATGCTGAACCTGATCCGCCCGCAGTACTTCATCCCGATTCACGGCGAATATCGGATGCTGCGTCACCACGCGCTGCTCGCCGAGTCGGTCGGGATCGACAAGGAGAACATTTTCCTCTGCGACATTGGCGATGTCGTGGAATTCCAGAACGGCACGGCGCGCAAGTCCGGCAAGATTCCGTCCGGCAACGTGCTGATCGACGGACTGGGGGTCGGCGACGTCGGCAACATCGTGCTTCGCGACCGCAAGCTCCTATCCCAAGACGGCATCCTGGTCGTCGTCGTCACGCTGTCGAAGCAGGACGGGACGATTCTGTCCGGACCGGACATCATCTCCCGCGGCTTCGTCTACGTTCGCGAATCGGAGGGGCTGCTCGAAGAAGCGAACCGGATCGTAACCGGCACGCTGCAGAAGCTCATGAACGAGAACGTGAACGAGTGGGCTTCGCTGAAGACGAACGTGAAGGACGCGCTCGGCCGTTTCCTGTACGAACAAACGAGAAGAAGACCGATGATCCTGCCGATCATCATGGAAGTATAACGGCACTGCCGGCAATATCCCACACCACACACTCAATCGAAGACCGCCCGCCTCGCCCCCAGCGAGGTCAGGGCGGTCTTCGGCATGCAGGCGAAAGGCAGGACGAAGGTTGGCGACCTGTGGCCGAACCGCATATTTGCCGGGAGGGGGCCCATACTATGTCAAGCGATCGACGATCGAAGCGGAGGAGGAACCCCCATGAACGACAAGGACTATCCCGCCACGGCGGAGCAGCCGGCCCCGTCCGAGGAGGCGCGCAAGCAGTCTCCAGCCGAGAATCTGGTACAGCTCGGGCAGATCACCATTCCCCCGGCCGAATCGAATATTTTCTGCATGACCATCATCGGCCAAGTCGAAGGCCACATTATGCTGCCCCCTCAGAACAAGACCACGAAGTACGAGCACGTTATTCCGCAGCTCGTCGCAGCGGAGCAGAATCCGAAGATCGAAGGTCTCCTCATCGTCTTGAACACGGTCGGAGGCGATGTCGAGGCGGGTCTCGCGATCGCGGAGATGATCTCCTCGCTGTCCAAGCCGAAGGTGACGGTCGTGCTCGGCGGCGGCCATTCGATCGGCGTGCCGATCGCCGTATCGGCCGACTATACGTTTATCGCGGAGACCGCGACGATGACGATCCACCCGATCCGGATGAACGGGCTCGTGATCGGCGTGCCGCAGACGTTCGAATATTTGGAGAAAATGCAGGAACGCGTCGTCCGCTTCGTCACCCGGCACTCGAAGGTCCAGGATCAGACGTTCAAAGATCTCATGTTCAAGACCGGCGAGCTGACGCGGGATATCGGCACGACCGTCATCGGTCAGGACGCCGTGCGCTATGGGTTGATCGACGCGATCGGCGGCATCGGCGAAGCGCTGCGCGAGTTGAATCGCCGCATCTCGGAGCGCAAGGTTGCGAACGCCGGGGAAGGAGCGGCGGTACAATGACCCTCTATACGACGATGCCATTGGAGATTGTGATGGAAGGCTGGAGCGAGGATCCGCCGCCGATGCTGGAGCTGACCTTCGGCGAGACGCGTCTCTTGCTGGCGCCGGTCGCGCCGGGGGTGGGACGCATCGTCCGGCTCGTCGCCGCGCCGCTGGATCACTATCTGCGCCCGGAATACGCGCCAGGGCAATTGATCTGCTTCGGCGACGGCGGCAGCGTTCGACAGATGTCGTTCGATACGCAGCCGGGGATCGGCATCTCGGACTGGTAATGCCTACGCGGCGCTCATGTAAACCCGGGACAACTATGGTATAATGTTGATCCGGGAGGTGGCAAAATTGGCCAAACGCAAGCGCCGCAAGGCCTCGCTTGGAGCAAGCCTCAAATACGAAATCTACGGCATCCTGCTTATCACCCTCTCCGTCATCGCGATGTATGGAGAAGCTGCGGGCGGCCGTTCGCTCTCTAAACTGTTCGGATATACGCTCGGCAAGTTTTATTTCCTGCTGCCGATCGCCGGCATCTGGCTCGGCCTTCACGTCATGATCCGGCGCGCTTGGCCGCGCGGGTGGACGAGCCGCCGGAGCGGCTTCGTGCTGATCTGCTGCGGGATGACCTTGCTCAGCGCGATGACCTTCATCGACGCGAGACTCGACCCGGTGGGGGCGCTCGGCCCTTCGGAGATTTTCCGCCAGACGACCCACCAGTTGTACGAGCAGCTATGGCAGGGACCGATCGAGCCGGACGTCCGCGTCTGGGAGAAGGATATCGGAGGCGGGCTGCTGGGCGCGCTGCAGTATTCGGTCTTCTTCTGGCTGTTCGGCTACTACGGCGCGAAGTTCGTGCTGCTGATCGAATTCGTCATCGCCCTGATGCTCGTCACGAACCGCTCTTACGTGGATATGCTGCGCAGCGTGCGGACGTTCGTCCGACGCGTCGCGCCGCTCATCTTCAACCGCCTCTCGAACGGCCGCAAGCTCGTTGCCGCGAAGGCGGTACCCGTGCGCGGAGCGAAGAAGGCCGTGCCCGTCGCGGCGATGGCGGCGATCCCGGACGACGACCCGCAGGACGAACGTCCCGCGCAGGCCGAGTCGCGGCGCAAGCCGTACTTCTTCCAACTGTTCCACGGCAAGCCGGAAGGGCAGCAGCCGTACCCCGAGCAGGAGGAAGAGGACGAGCCGATACTCTATTCGTCCGGCGGTCCGGCCGTCCATATCGGAACCCGGAACGGGAAGCCGGCCTCGCGGACGGAGAAGGCCGCCGCCGCGTCGATCGCCAAAGCGGCCGAGGAGGAGCCGGCGCTCGTCGGGTTTACGCCTCCCGAGCCGGAGGACGATGGCCCGCGCTTCCACGACTTCGAGGCGTCCGTGTCCTCGTTCGCCGCGGAGACGCCGTGGGAGCCGGACGACGCATCCGACGCGGAAGCGAAAGATCGCATGCATCCTACGCTCGCATCCTTCGCCATGCCGGACGACGATCAGCTCGTTCAGCAGAAGCTGTTCGCCGAGGAAGGCGAAGCTGACGGGTCCGAGGCCGCCGCGCCCGAGGCATCGGCTGCAGGATCGGGAGCGGCGCCATCCGCGCCGCACGTCGTACATAAGCCGCGGCGCGTCTACAAGATGCCGTCGCTCAATCTGCTCGGCAAGCCGCAGGGCGCGGGCAAAGGCGGTTCCGGCGCGGACGGACGCGAGGTCGCCCGCAAGCTGGAGGCGACCCTCGAGAGCTTCGGCGTCCGGGCGAAGGTGCTGGACGTCGCGCGGGGACCGGCGGTTACGCGTTACGAGCTGCAGCCGGACGTCGGCGTGAAGGTGAGCCGCATCGTCAGCCTGACCGACGACATCGCGCTTGCGCTGGCGGCGAAGGACATTCGGATGGAGGCCCCGATCCCGGGCAAGTCCGCGATCGGCATCGAAGTGCCGAACGCGGAGGTCAGCGTCGTCACGCTGCGCGAGGTGCTGGAGACGACGACGTTCCAGGAGGCGCCGAGCAAGCTGACGATCGCGTTCGGGCGGGATATTTCCGGCCAGCCGATCGTCGGCAACCTGGCGCGGATGCCGCATATGCTCGTCGCAGGCGCGACGGGGTCGGGCAAGTCGGTCTGCATCAACGGCATCATCACGAGCCTGCTCTACAAGGCGAAGCCGGATGAAGTCAAGTTCCTCATGATCGACCCGAAGATGGTCGAGCTGAACGTGTACAACGGCATTCCGCATCTGCTGGCGCCGGTCGTCACCGATCCGCGGCGCGCCTCGCTCGCGCTGAAGAAGATCGTCGTGGAGATGGAGAAGCGCTATGAGAAATTCTCCAAGTCCGGCACGCGCAACATCGAAGGCTACAATACGCTCATGCTGAGCGGGGACAACCCGGACGGCGTGCTGCCCTACATCGTGGTCATCGTCGACGAGCTCGCCGACCTCATGATGGTCGCGGCCGGCGACGTCGAGGATGCGATCTGCCGCCTCGCCCAGATGGCGCGGGCGGCGGGCATCCACTTGATCATCGCGACGCAGCGTCCGTCCGTCGACGTCATCACCGGCGTCATCAAGGCGAACATTCCGAGCCGAATCGCCTTCGGCGTGTCGTCGCAGGTCGACTCCCGCACCATTCTCGACATGGTCGGCGCGGAGAAGCTGCTAGGCCGCGGGGATATGCTGTTCCTCCCGATGGGCGCTTCCAAGCCGATCCGCGTGCAGGGCGCGTTCCTGTCGGACAATGAGGTCGAAGCCGTCGTCGCCTATGCCAGCGGGCAAGGCGACGCCGAGTACAATGAGGATCTCGTGCCCGAAGTGGAGGAGTCCGACGGAGAAGGCGCAGAGGAACTGCTCGACGAGTTGTTCGATCAAGCCGTCGGCATCGTGCTCGAGGCCAAGCAGGCGTCCGTGTCGCTCCTGCAGCGGCGGATGCGCATCGGCTATACGCGCGCGGCCCGGCTGATCGATTCGATGGAAGCCCGGAGCATCGTCGGACCGTACGAAGGCAGCAAGCCGCGCGAGGTGCTGGTCACGCTGGAGCAATACCAACAGCGCTCCTCCTGATCGACGCCGAGGGGGAGCAGATGAACCGAAGCGCTTGAACCGAACCGCTTGAACCGCCGTTACCGGCGGTTTTTTCTTTGTCATCCAGCAGGGATGCGCTTTGCGCTCAGCCGTTACTGCATCGCCTCCGATCCTCGCGCGACGCCCTCTTTCCAATGAAGTCGAAGCCGTTACGGCTTGTTTGTCCGCCTGAATCGATAGCCGCGACCGGAGGCGGCTCGGCCCGCCGCATGCGACGTTCGAGCCTCCTTTCCGGGGCGCGCCGTCTTTCCTCTTCTCATAATGAATAGCAGAGCTGGGCCTTTCTCATACTAATCATCGAGCAAAGACCACCTGCAACGCAAAATTACGGGAAAGGCGTGAGACGTTCATGAGCTATCGTTTGGTCATCCTTACGGTCTGTCTCGTGTTCGGCCTGTTCGGGCTGTATACGTTGGAGAAATCGAAAGACAGTCAGGAGACGTTCAGCTCCGCTACGATTAAAACCGGCGCGTCCGGCAAAGACGTATACGAGCTTCAAGGACGGTTGAAGGCGCTGGGCTACTACGGCGACAAGGTGGACGGACATTTCGGAGCGACGACGCTGAATTCGGTCAAGTGGTTCCAATGGAAGTTCGGCATGAAGGCGGACGGCGTCGTGGGCGCCAAGACGAAGCTGAAGCTGTGGCAGGCGACCAAGGACTGGAAGCCGACCGCGGCCGATCTCGGCAAGGAAGAGAGCGCCGCCGCGCCCAAAGAGACGGCGGTCTCGAACGGCAACAATCTGCCGGCCTCGAACAACATGGGCATCTCGGAGAAGGACCTGAAGCTGATGGCGAACGCGGTCTACGGCGAATCGCGCGGCGAGCCGTACGAAGGGCAAGTCGCGGTGGCGGCGGTCATCCTGAACCGCGTGAAGTCGTCCGAGTTCCCGAATACCGTATCGGGCGTCATCTTCCAGCCGGGCGCGTTCACGGCCGTCGCGGACGGTCAGATCTACCTGACGCCGAACGAGAAGGCGGCCAAGGCGGTCAAGGACGCGATCAGCGGATGGGATCCTTCGGACGGGTGCTTGTACTATTTCAACCCGGAGACGGCGACGTCCAAATGGATCTGGTCGCGCCCCCAATACAAGACGATCGGCAAGCATATCTTCTGCCGGTAAGCCGACGATCGGCAGGCCTATCTACTGCCGGCAGGCCGATCGGACGCGCAGGGCCCAAATCGGCTTTTCCAAGATTTGCTTCGGATCGGGCCATCGGTTAGAATGGGGCTGAATCCAGTATGTGACGGAAGGGGATTGACGCCTTGCAACCCGAAGTATTTCAGCGCGGCGCGATCGGCCGATTGCGCATTCACGTATTGCCGACCCAACGCTTCAAGACTTTTTCGCTGTCGCTGTTTGCCGGAGTCCCCTTGGACGAATCGCGGGTAACGCAGGTTGCGCTTACCCCTTTTGTGCTGCGGAGAGGCACCCAGCGTTATCCGGAGACGATCGCGTTCCGCGAGCGCCTCGACGATCTCTACGGCGCCGGCTTCGGCTTCGATCTGTACAAAAGGGGCGACTATCAGGTCGTTCAATTCCGCTTGGACATCATCAACGACCGCTTCGTCTCCAGCGATCAGTCGCTGCTGAAGGAAGCGATCGGTTACCTGGGCGAAGCGCTCAGCGCGCCGGCGCTGGAGGACGGACACTTCCGCTCCAAGTACGTCGAAGCGGAGAAGACGACGATCGCCAAACGCATCGAATCGATCATCAACGATAAGATCCGCTACGCCGCCGAACGCTGCGTGGCGGAGATGTGCAAAGACGAACCCTACCGGCTGCTCGCGCTCGGGCGCAAGGAGGAACTCCCCGGCTTAAGCGCGCAGGCGCTGTACGACGGCTACCGCGAATGGCTCGACCGGGCGTCGCTCGATCTGTACGTGTCGGGCGATACCTCGCTCGAGGAGGTGCGGCAGTGGGCGGCCGAAGCGTTCAAGCTGTCGGACGGCTCGCCGCAAGGCTACGCGCGGGCGGAGCTGCGGCAGGCGCGCCGGGAGCCGCAGACGATCGTGGAGCGGCTGGACGTCGGTCAAGGCAAGCTGAATCTGGGACTGCGCACGAGCCAGACTTACGGAGACGACGATTATCCTTCGCTGCTCGTCTACAACGGCGTGCTCGGCGCGTTCCCGCACTCGAAGCTGTTCATCAACGTCCGCGAGAAGGCGAGCCTCGCGTATTACGCTTCTTCCCGGCTCGACGGGCACAAAGGGCTGCTGACGATCCAATCCGGCATCGAGATCGAGAACTACGAGAAGGCGCTGACGATCATTCGCGAGCAGCTCGAAGCCGTCCGCCAAGGCCGGTTCGACGCGGAGGAGCTCGGACGGACGAAGGCGATGCTCTCCAACCAGCTTCGCGAGATTCAGGATTCGGCGTTCGAGCGGATCGGGTTCGACTACAACACCGTGCTCTCGGGCAAGGAACGCACGGGCGAAGACATGATCGCGGCCGTGGAAGCGGTGACGCCGGATCAAGTCGTCGAGGCTGCGCAGGGCGTCGGCTTGGACACGATCTACTTCCTGCGCGACCAGAAGGAGGGGGACTGAGATGTCTACGCGCGATTACCCGCAGCTGCAAGAGACGCTGATCTACGAGAAGCTGGACAACGGACTGGAGGTATTCGTCCTTCCGAAGCCGGGCTTCACGAAGACGTACGCGACATTCGCGACCCGCTACGGGTCGATCGACAACCGGTTCAAGCCCGCCGGGCAGCCGGAGCACCGGGTGCCGGACGGCATCGCCCACTTCCTGGAGCACAAGATGTTCGAAGAGCCCGAAGGCGACATCTTCGCCAAGTTCTCCACGCAGGGCGCTTCGGCGAACGCGTTCACGAGCTTCGACCGCACCGTGTACCTCTTCTCAGCGACGAAGGACGTGGAAGCCAACGTGGAGACGCTTCTGGATTTCGTGCAGCACCCGTACTTCACGGAGGAGAACGTCGAGAAGGAAAAGGGCATCATCGTCCAGGAGATCAACATGTACCGCGACAACCCGGACTGGCGCGTCTACTTCGGCCTGATCGAGGCCCTGTACCGGAATCATCCGGTTCATATCGATATCGCGGGAACCGCCGAGTCGGTCCGCTCCATCACGAAGGATCAGCTGTACGACTGCTACAACACCTTCTACCATCCGTCGAACATGACGTTCTTCATCGTCGGCGGGATCGACGGCGAAGCGACGCTCGCCCAGATCAAGGCGAATCAGGCGAAGAAGTCGTTCCCGCCGGGCGGCGACATCGAGCGGCTGTTCGACGAGGAGCCCGCCAGCGTCCGCCAAGCCCGCAAGGAGACGAAGCTGCCGGTCTCGCTGCCGAAGTGCCTGTTCGGCTACAAGGAAGCGCCGCTCTCGTCGAGCGGAGAAGAAGCCGTTCGGCGGGAGCTGGCCACGAAGGTGATGCTGGACGCCCTGCTGGGCGCCAGCTCGCCGCTGTACGAGGCGCTCTACGACGACAACCTGATCTCGGACGGCTTCGGTCACGAGTACAACACCGGTCCGGGCTACGCCTTCTCCGTCATCGGCGGGGACACGCGCGATCCCGACGCCCTGATCGAACGCGTGACGTCGGCTTTGAAGTCCGCCGCCGAGCAAGGCATTCCGGCCGCGACGTTCGAGCGGACCCGCCGCAAGAAGATCGGCGCGTATCTGCGCATGCTGAACAGCCCCGAGGCGATCGCGGGCGAGTTCACCCGCTACCGCAACAAGGGCGGCGACTTGTTCGAGCTCGTCTCGATATATGAGCGTCTCACGCTGGAGGAGATCAACGCGCGGCTGCGCGAGCATGCCGATCCCGCGCGTCTCGCCGTGTCGATCGTACGGGGAGATGCGACTTGACCGAAGCGGCCATGCGGCAAGTTCGGGCGAACGCGTCCGCCGCGCTGGTCATCGGGGCTTCCCGGGGCATCGGCGCGGCGGTCGCGCGGCGGCTCGCCGGTGACGGCGCCAGCGTCGCCGTGCATTACCATCGTTCGCGGGCCGAAGCGGAAGCCGTGGCGGCCGAATGCCTCGCTTTGGGAGCGCCGGCAGCCTTTGCTATGCAGGCGGACGTCCGCTCCGGGGCGTCGATCGCCGCGATGAAGGCCCGGCTGGACGAGAGGGGCTTCGCGCCGGATGTTCTCGTGCACAGCGCGGGCACCGCCCACTACGGGTTGCTGGAGGATCTCGACGAAGCGGTATGGGACGATCTGCATCAAGTGCATCTGAAGGCGGCCTATTGGCTCGCGCGGCACTTCGGGCCCGCGATGTCCTGGGGACGCCGGGGACGGATCGTTCACGTCTCGAGCGTCTGGGGCGTGGTCGGCTCCGCCGGCGAGGTGGCCTATTCGGCGGCCAAGGGCGGGCTGAACAGCTTCACGAAGGCGTTGGCGCGCGAGCTGGCAGGGGCGGGCGTGACGGTCAACGCGGTCGCGCCCGGCGCCGTCGAGACCGACATGATGCGTGAGCTGACGGACGAGGAGCGGGAAGAGCTCCGCGCGGACATTCCGCTGGGCCGCTTCGCGCAGCCGGAGGAAGTGGCCGATCTCGTGCGGTTTCTCGTCTCCGAGCAGGCCGGGTACGTAACCGGACAAGTGATCGGGTTGACCGGAGGCTGGCGAATATAACCAGCGGTTGCGGGCATAAGTCGGGCGCGCCTTGGACATCTTATCGATTGTAATCATCCCAACCACCCAAGGAGGCTGCGCCATGTCGACGGTGCTTAGCAATTTTGAGTCGTGGAAGAAATTTTTAGGCGACCGCGTAGATGCGGCCAAGAACATGGGCATCGACGAGGAAGCGATCTCCAAGCTCGCGTACGAGATCGGCGAATTCCTGGACAACAAGGTCGACCCGAAGAACGAAGAGCAGCGCGTGCTGAAGGAACTCTGGGACGTCGGCGACGAATCGGAGCGCAAGACGATGGCCCGACTGATGGTCAAGCTCGCCCAGCATAGCTGAGCGATCCGCGCGCGCGGATCGTTCCGAAACGAGAAGCGGCTCCGCCTGATCCCAGGCGGAGTCGTTTGCGCACTTAGAGCCGATTATTTATAGGTCTAAAGTAGGAATCTTGTGTTGGCTTTTGCAGGAGAATGGCGGCCGTTGTAGAATGGAGAAGTGAAGGAAATCCGTAATGAGGTGTCTGCATGGATACGAAGCAATGGTACATGGAATATAAGATACATAAGAACCGTCCGGGCTTGCTCGGGGACATCGCTTCTCTCCTCGGGATGCTGGAAGTCAACATCCTGACGATCAACGGGGTCGAAGATCGGACCCGCGGGATGCTCTTGCAAACCGACGACGATGAGAAAATCGAACTTTTGGGTAAAATGCTTACGAAAGTAGAAAATATCTCGATCATCACGCTGCGGCCGCCCCGGCTGACCGATATTCTCGCCGTGCGGCACGGGCGCTATATCGAACGCGATTCGGACGATCGGAAGACCTTCCGCTTCACCCGCGACGAATTGGGACTTTTGGTGGATTTTCTAGGCGAACTGTTTAAAAGGGACGGGAACCAGACGATCGGTCTGCGCGGCATGCCCCGCGTCGGCAAGACGGAGTCGATCATCGCCGGCAGCGTATGCGCGAACAAGCGCTGGGCCTTCGTCTCCTCGACGCTGCTCCGCCAGACGGTGCGCAGCCAGCTGTCCGAGGAAGAGATGAACCCGCACAACGTGTTCATCATCGACGGGATCGTCAGCACGATCCGCTCCAACGAGAAGCATTACAATCTGCTCCAGGATATCATGACGATGCCGTCGACCAAGGTCGTGGAGCATCCGGATATTTTCGTGCGGGAATCCGACTTCGACTACGACGTGTTCGATTGCATCATCGAGCTGCGCAATACGCCGGACGAAGAGATTACGTACGAGAACTTCACGACGGCGGGCTTGGACGAAGGATTCTAACGCCTATAGGGCCGCGAGGCTCCTTTAAGAACATCGATACAGGAGGTGAAGCTAGTGTCGGATTTGGGATTGCTGCTTCGCAAAGCGAGGGAGCAACGGGGGTACACTCTCGACGATATTCAGGAACTGACCAAAATCCGCAAACGATATCTGGAAGCGATCGAATCGGGGGACTACAAGGTGCTGCCCGGGTCTTTCTACGTCCGCGCCTTCGTGAAGACTTACGCGGAGACGGTGGGCTTGGACGCCGAGGAAGTGCTTCGCCTTTATCATAAAGAACTGCCCGTGCCGCCTACCGCGGAGACGGTGCCGTCGGAGCCGATGCTGCAGTCGAAGAGCCGAAGCGTGCAGCACAACGACCGTTGGGGCAAAGTAGCCGTCACGCTGCTTATGTGGCTGTTCCCGATCCTCATCATCGTGGTCGTCTACGTGTATCTGTTGAACAACAAGGACCACACGCCGCCGAAGACGTCGGACCAGGATACGCAGATCACGCAGGGGACGTCGTCGCCTTCCGCGGGAGCGAGCCCGACGCCGACGCCTACGGCGACCCCGACGCCGACGCCGCCCCCGGCGGCGACGACGGTCACCTTCAAGGAGAAGAAGGGGAGCCGGTATTATTATGAAGTCGCGCCGGCCGGACCGCATACGCTCACGATCACGTTCCCAGGCGGCAAGAGCTGGGTAGGCGTCAACGAGAACAGCGCATCCGGCAAGTCGTTGTACAACAAGACGCCGAGCGCGGACGAGACGCTGACCTTCGAGATGAAAGGCCCGATCTACGTAAACGTCGGCAACGCGAAGGGCGCGCAGATCGCCATCGACGGCGTCGCCGTGGACGACGGGGACACCGCAGGCTCGAAGAAATTCATCTTCACGCCGCTGGAAGGCGCGGCGACGCCGACGCCTACGCCGTAAATCCGCATAAAGAGACCTCCTCCTGGGGAAAAATGAGGAAGCGTACACCAATTTCAGAGGTGGAGGTCATCGATTATGGGCGTAAGCTGGGTCATCGTCGGGATCGGCATTATCGTCAGCCTGATCGGCTGGTACTTGACGCCGGGCAACTGGGCATACGGGATTCTGGGCTTCGGGCTCGCTTGGATCGTGCTCGGGATTCTCGATATGCTCCGCGCTCCGACGCGCGCGCGTTAAATGCAAGGCAGACAGGCCCTCGACGAGGGCCTTTTGCATGTCGGAATTCGATTGGCTAACCCTTTCCAAGATCCGCACGAGTCAAAAGGCCGGAGGAGAAAGAGACGGGCTGCGCCCGGCGCGGGTTTTGTGCGGGGCGGACGCGTGGTATAATGTAGAAAATGCAAGGATAAAGGAAGGGAAGACGCGAAGATGGCATCGGAATACTCGTTCGATATCGTATCCAAGGTAGATATGCAGGAAGTGAACAACGCCGTGACCCAGGCGCTGAAGGAGATCGAGACGCGCTTCGACTTCAAGGGAAGCAAGAGCAGCATCAAGCTGGAAGGCGAGGCGCTGACGATCGCGTCCGACGACGATTACCGACTGAAGAGCGTCATCGATATTCTCCAGACGAAGCTGATCAAGCGGGGCGTCCCGATCCGCAATCTGGACTACGGCAAGATCGAGCCGGCTTCGGGAAGCACGGTGCGCCAGATCGTCAAGATGAAGCAAGGAATCGACCAGGACAACGCCAAGAAGATCAACATCCTCATCCGCGACTCCAAGCTCAAGGTGAAGAGCCAGATCCAAGGCGACCAGCTGCGCGTGACCGGCAAGAGCAAGGACGACCTTCAAGCCGCGATGAACCTGCTTCGGGGCGCGGACTTGCCGCTGGAATTGCAGTTCACCAACTACCGCTAGGACGGCGGCTTTAAGGCCGGCCGGACGGGCTTCCGGGAGGCTGAATCTCAGCTCCGGAAAGCGTTTGCGGTATTTTGACACGTATTGGGGCTTCGTTTATACTGGTTGGGACAAGAAGGAAGAACATTTGGGGGAAGTCATCGATGAGCGAGAAAGTCAGCGTCGTGACGCTTGGATGCGAGAAGAACCTGGTCGACTCCGAGATCATGTCGGGCCTGGTTCATCAACGCGGCTACACGCTAGTGGACAAACCGGAAGACGCCACGGTCGTCATCGTCAACACTTGCGGCTTCATCGATGCGGCCAAGGAAGAGTCGGTGAATACGATTCTCGGCCTCGCGGAGCTTAAGGAGACGGCCCGGTTGAAGGCGCTGATCGTGTCGGGCTGCCTAACCCAAAGATACAAGCAAGAGCTCATGGACGAGATGCCGGAGATCGACGGGATCGTCGGCACCGGCGATTTCCATCGTATCAATGACATCATCGACGAGGCGCTGGGCGGCCGCAAGCCGATCTACGTCGGCAATCCCGTGTTCTCCTATGAGGAGAATCTCCCGCGCAAGCTGTCGACGCCCCGCCATACGGCCTACGTCAAGATCGCCGAAGGCTGCGACAACGCCTGTACGTTCTGCAGCATCCCGATCATGCGCGGCAAGTTCCGGAGCCGTTCGATCGCATCGATCGTGGCCGAAGCCGAGCAGCTCGCCGCGCAAGGCGTGAAGGAGATCAGCCTCATCGCGCAGGATTCCACGAATTACGGGACGGACCTCTATGACGGCTTCAAGCTGCCGGAGCTGCTGAACCGCGTGAGCGAAGTGCCCGGCATCGCGTGGGTGCGGCTGCACTACGCCTACCCCGGCTTTTTCACCGACGAGCTGATCGAGACGATCGCCGCCAATCCGAAGATCTGCAACTACATCGATATGCCGCTCCAGCATAGCGAAGACGCCATTCTCAAGCGGATGCGCCGTCCGGGCCGCCAGCGGGACGTGCGGGAGCTGATCGGACGCATTCGCGCCCGCATCCCCGATGTCGCGCTGCGCACTTCGATGATCGTAGGCTTCCCCGGCGAGACGGAGGAAGACTTTGCGCGGCTGTGCGGCTTCGTCCGCGAGATGAGATTCGACCGCCTCGGCGTATTCGCCTATTCCCAGGAGGAAGAGACGCCGGCGAACCGCTTGCCGAACCAACTTCCCGACGAGGTCAAGCAGCATCGCGCCTCCGCGTTGATGGAGATTCAGCGCGAAGTCGCGAAGGACAACGCGTCCAAGTACGTCGGCCGTACGATCGACGTCCTGGTGGAGAGCTACGACGGCCGCAGCGACGTTTACGTCGGCCGCAGCCAGTTCGACGCGCCCGAGATCGACGGCGAAGTTTTCGTCTCCGGCATCCGCGCCGACATCGGCTCGATCCACAAGGTACGCATCACGCACGCATACGAGTATGACCTTTCCGGGGAGGGAATCGCGTGAATCTGGCCAATCGGATAACGCTGGTGCGTATTTTCCTCGTACCGATTATGACTTTTTTTCTGTTGATCAAGCTGAACGTCAGTCCGCTTACGATCGGCAGCTACTCCATCTCTTACAATCAAGTGTTCGCGCTGCTGCTGTTCATCATCGCGGCGAGCACCGACGGTCTGGACGGCTACATCGCCCGCAAGCATAAGATCGTCACCAATCTCGGCAAGCTGCTCGATCCGCTCGCGGATAAGCTTCTCATGGCCGCCGTGCTGATCTCGCTCGTCGAGATGGGCAAGCTGGACGCCTGGGTCGCCATCGTCATCATCAGCCGCGAATGGGCCGTCACGGGGCTGAGGCAGGTCGCGCTGCTCGAAGGCGTCGTGCTTGCCGCAAGCAAGTGGGGCAAATGGAAGACGGCGGTTCAGATCGCGATGATCATCGTGCTGCTGCTGAACAACTTCCCCTTCACGTACGTGCACTTCCCGCTGGATATTATCGCGGTATGGGCCGCCGCGATCATCACGGTCTACTCCGGCGTCGATTACTTCATTAAGAACAAAAATCTCATTCCGCTGTCGGACCCGCCCGCGGGCTCCGTCGCCAAGGAGGTGCGCCGCAACGTATGAGAGCGGAGATCGTTGCCGTAGGCACGGAACTCCTGCTCGGTCAGATCGTGAACACCAACGCCCAGTATCTGTCGCGCGGTTTGGCAGAGCTGGGCATTGACGTTTATTATCAGACCGTGGTCGGAGACAATGAAGAACGGCTCAAGCAAGCGATTGCGATCGCGCGCGGCCGGGCGGACCTGATCGTGTTCACCGGCGGCCTCGGGCCAACGATGGACGATCTGACGCGCGACGCCCTGGCGGCCTACCTGGGCCGGGGGATCGAGATGCACGAACCGACGCTCGCGAAGATCGAAGACATGTTCAGCGGGCGCAGCGCCGAGCTGATCGAGATCAACCGTCGGCAGGCGATGCTCGTCGCGGGCGCGACGCCGCTCCGCAACGACACGGGGCTCGCCGTCGGCAACGCGCTGACAGCGGACGGTACGCACTATCTGCTGCTGCCCGGCCCGCCGCGCGAGATGAAGCCGATGTTCGACAACGACGGCTCCGCTTGGCTTCGCGAGAAGCTGGGCCTGGCGGACGCGCTTCATTCGGTCGTGCTTAAGTTCGCGGGGATCGGGGAGTCCGCGCTCGAGGAGCTCTACATCGATCTGATCCGCGCGCAGACGGATCCGACGCTGGCGACTTACGCCAAGGAAGGCGAAGTCGCCCTTCGCGTCTCGACCAAGGCCGCCGACGCCGAAGCGGCGGCGCGGCGGATGGGGCCAGCGCTGCAGGAGATCCGCAGTCGCGGAGAGCGGTATCTGTACGCCGAGCAGGACGTCGGGCTCGAGACGGAGGTCGTGCGGCTGCTCACGGAGCAGCGGCGGACGGTTGCGCTCGCGGAGAGCTGTACGGGCGGCATGGTCGCCGCCATGCTGACGACGGTACCGGGCAGCGCGGATGCGTTCCTGGGCGGCGTGGTGAGCTACAGCAACGGCGTGAAGCGCCAGCTGCTGGGCGTCCCCGAGGCGCTGCTCGAAGGGGAAGGCGCGCCCGGCGCGGTGAGCGAGGAGACGGCGCGCGCCATGGCCGAGGGCGCGCTGAAGGCGGCCGGGTCGGACCTCGCGGTCTCGATTACCGGCGTAGCCGGGCCGGCCGCCTCCGAAGGCAAGCCGGTCGGGCTTGTCTATCTCGGGATCGCGCAGCGGGGCCAACCGGCGCGCGCGGAGAAGCTGCAGCTGTCGGGCGACCGCGAAGGTATCCGCATCCGGGCGAGCAAGCGCGCGCTCTATCTGCTCTGGCTGACGCTGACGGGCAGAGGCTGATATACAGCCCTTGCAAGGGAGAACAGGCTCGGCGGCGGGAGTTGCGATTCGACACGATTCGCTAATAATGCTTGTCAAACCGTTCTTGCTATGATAAGTTTATTTAGAAAGTTGCGGAAGAACCGTAGCGAAGATTACTTTGCTGCGGTTCTTTTTTGATAATCATTCGAACAAATGTTCGCAAAAAGCTTGGCAAACGCAACAGAAAAAGGTATGATATAACTATTAAAAGATAAGGATGTGGGTGTGTTGTCCGATCGTCGCGCCGCATTAGAGATGGCCTTGCGCCAGATTGAGAAACAATTCGGCAAGGGTTCCGTCATGAAGTTGGGAGAGCAAGCTCAGCTGCAGGTAGAGACTTATTCAAGCGGTGCCCTTGCTTTGGATATCGCCCTCGGGATCGGCGGATTCCCGCGGGGCCGCATCATCGAAGTCTACGGACCGGAATCGTCCGGTAAGACGACCGTCGCCTTGCACGCCATCGCCGAAGTGCAGCGCGCTGGCGGACAGGCCGCCTTCATCGATGCAGAGCATGCGCTGGATCCGATCTACGCGCGCAACCTCGGCGTCAACATCGACGAACTGCTGCTGAGCCAGCCGGATACCGGCGAGCAGGCGCTGGAGATCGCCGAAGCGCTCGTACGCAGCGGCGCCGTCGACATCATCGTCGTCGACTCCGTCGCCGCGCTCGTGCCGAAGGCCGAGATCGAAGGCGACATGGGCGACTCGTTCGTCGGCTTGCAGGCGCGCTTGATGTCGCAGGCCATGCGCAAGCTGTCCGGCGCCATCAGCAAGTCGAAGTCGATCGCCGTCTTCATCAACCAGCTGCGCGAGAAGGTCGGCGTCATGTTCGGCAACCCGGAGACGACGCCGGGCGGACGCGCGCTGAAGTTCTACGCTAGCGTACGTCTGGACGTTCGCCGCATCGAGTCGATCAAGCAAGGCAACGACATCGTCGGCAACCGCACGCGCATTAAGGTCGTAAAGAACAAGGTGGCGCCTCCGTTCAAGCAAGCCGAAGTCGACATCATGTACGGCGAAGGCATCTCGAAGGAAGGCAGCATCGTCGACATCGGCACGGAGCTCGATATTGTGCAGAAGAGCGGCGCATGGTTCTCTTACAACGGCGAGCGCTTGGGTCAAGGCCGCGAGAACGCGAAGCAGTTCCTGAAGGATCATGCGGAGCTGTCGGGCCAGATCGAGCAGCAGATCCGCGATGCGACGCTGTCCGCTACCGCAGTAGCGGCTCGCACCAGCGCCGCCCAGGAGGAAGACGACGAAGAAGACGCCGAGTTCGGCGAGCTCGAGTAAGACATCAGGAATGGGCGTCTGCATCCGTGCGGATGCCCTTTTTCCAACGATTCCTCTCGTTCTCTTTGAACGTCCGTCGCATCGTTGCCGATACCAACGGGTTCGCCTTCTTCGGAGGACGCGAATCCGTTTTTTGCATGTTTGAAGAATGAGCATCAGGGTGTAAGAGCGCAGGGGAGGAGGAAGGAACGGATGAGCAAGGAGGAGAGGGCAGATCGCGAGTCCTCGGAGGCGAGCGAGGCGATCGATATCTCGGACGAACGGGATTGGCGGGTGGTCGGCAAGGCGAAGCCGCCATCCGATTCGGGTCGTCGGTCCTCGGGCAACCGGGACGCAGGAGCGCGCGGCGGATCCGCGGCCCGGAACCGGCAAGCCCGCAGCCAACCGCACGCACAGGAGACGACGCATAGGGCAGACGCGGATCGAGGGATCCCGGATCATCGGCACGCTCCGAATACAGGCGCGGTTATCGTCGCGATGCAGGCCGACCCCAAGAAGCCTTCGATGTACGTGCTGGCGGTGCTGCCGGAGGGGTCGTCCGAGCAGGAGACGCTGAAGGTGCACGAGGATACGCTGGTCGGCTGGCGGCTGCTCAAGGGACGACGGCTGACGGCCGAGGAATGGGCGGAGCTGCGCAAGGAAGAGCAGAAGGAAGAAGCCTATCGCGCGGCGCTCGGCATGCTCGACTTCAAGGCGCGGACCAAGAGCGAGCTGCAAAAAGGTTTAAAGCGAAAAGGGTTCTCCGCGGAGGCGATCGCCGGCAGTCTGGAGCGGCTGTCCAAGCACGGGCTGCTGGACGATGCCGCCTACGCGAAGCGATTCGCGGAATCGCGCGTCTCCAGTCAGAAGAAAGGCCGGCGGCTGATTCGTCAAGAGCTGCTGCAGCGCGGCGTCGGCAAGCAGGACGTAGAAGAGGCGCTCGAAGACCTGGATGCCGACGCCGAGCGGAGCTCCGCGCTGACGCTGGCGCGCAAGCGCTGGCCCGGCATAAAGGGGAAGACGCTCCGGGAGCGGCAGATGAAGCTGCTGGGGGTGCTGCTGCGACGCGGTTTCCCGAACGGCGTCGCGTACGAAGCGGTTCGCGAAGCGGCGGCGGAGTTGCCCCCGGAGGAGGAAGCGGATTGGGAAGAGTCGTCATATGGCGAGATGGACCATGAGGATATGGACATTTAAGCGAGCGGGCAAGGGTGAATCGGGACGGCGGACGGCGGATATCCGCCGTCTTTTTGTTCGTCATACAGAATTGATAAGTTGACCGCCTTATCCATTTCTGTATGGCCTCCGATAAAAACATGCCGCCATCTGGAGCCGTTTTTACTTGGAAAGCGGGGCGTGACGCAGCAGGTTTGGCGTTCGGCTGCAACTTGACAATCCATTTTCACAAAAGATACAATGAAATTGTAATCCATCATCTCATTCCGAACCTTTTTCCTTCCAAAAAACGATTCGGAAAGTGATTTTTCGACTTTTTTTCAAGCGAATTGAAACGGTTCTGAAACCGGCACACAATTGAATAGGTGTCCCAAGAATTTGCCTTGGTGATGCAACGAGGAGGTGAAGACCATGCAAGCCTGGATCTGGGTCTTGATCGTAATCGTTGTTGGCGTGCTTTTCTTTGGGATCGGTTATTTCGTACGCAAGTCCATTGCGGAGGCGAAGATCTCCAGCGCCGAGGAAGCAGCCCGTCAGATCGTCGAGAGTGCCAAGAAAGATGCGGAAGCCATCCGCAAGGAAACGGTACTGGAAGCCAAAGACGAGGTGCACAAGCTCCGGAACGAAGCGGAACGCGACATTCGCGAACGCCGCAACGAGATTCAGCGTCAGGAACGCCGGCTTGTCCAGAAGGAAGAATCGCTGGACCGCAAGCTGGAGTCCCTCGAACGCAAAGAGGAGCAAGTGGCCAACAAAGAGAAACGGATCGAAGAGACCCAAGAACAGATCGAAACGCTTCATAAGCAGCAAATTACCGAGTTGGAGCGCATCTCGAACTTGTCGATGGAGGATGCGAAGCAGCTGATCCTGTCGACCGTCGAGCAAGAAGTGCGCGTCGAGACCGCCCAACTGATCAAAGAAATCGAGCAGCAAGCCAAGGAAGAAGCGGACAAGCGCGCCCGCGACATCATCTCGCTCGCCATCCAGCGGTGCGCCGCGGACCACGTGGCCGAGACGACGGTATCCGTCGTTACGCTGCCGAACGAAGAGATGAAGGGCCGGATCATCGGCCGGGAAGGCCGCAACATCCGCGCGTTGGAGACGTTGACGGGGATCGACCTCATCATCGACGATACGCCGGAAGCGGTTATCCTGTCGGGCTTTGACCCGATCCGCCGCGAGATCGCGCGGACTTCCCTCGAGAAGCTGGTGGCGGATGGACGTATCCACCCCGCCCGCATCGAAGAGATGGTCGAGAAGTCTCGCAAGGAAGTGGACGAGAGAATTCGGGAGTACGGGGAGCAAGCGACGTTCGAAGTTGGCGTCCACGGTCTCCACCCGGACCTCATCAAGATCCTCGGCCGTCTGAAGTTCCGGACGAGCTACGGACAGAACGTGCTGAAGCATTCGATGGAGGTCGCGTATCTGACCGGCTTGATGGCTGCGGAGCTCGGAGAAGACGTATCGCTCGCCAAACGCGCCGGCTTGCTGCATGACATCGGCAAGGCGCTCGATCACGAAGTGGAAGGTTCGCATGTCGAGATTGGCGTAGAGTTGGCGAAGAAATACAAAGAGCACCCGGTCGTCATCAACAGCATCGCATCTCACCACGGCGACGTGGAGGCGACTTCGGTCATCGCGATGCTCGTCGGCGCGGCAGACGCGCTGAGCGCGGCTCGCCCTGGCGCCCGTCGGGAGACGCTGGAGACGTACATCCGCCGGCTCGAGAAGCTGGAGGACATCTCCGAATCGTTCGACGGCGTCGAGAAGTCTTACGCCATCCAAGCCGGACGCGAAGTTCGCGTCATGGTGCAGCCGGAGAAGATCGACGACGCCGAAGCGTTCCGATTGGCCCGCGACATCACGAAGAAGATCGAGAGCGAACTCGATTATCCGGGCCACATCAAGGTCACGGTTATCCGCGAGACCCGCGCGGTCGAGTACGCGAAATAATTTCCGGGAAGGCTGAGAAGTGGCTGCGCGATCGCAGCCACTTTTCCCGTTCTTGCCCGCGCTAGGCCATGCCGTTCGCTGCGCCCGCAGCAGGCATGCGATCGAAAGGAGACGTTATGAAAGTCGTATTCATTGGAGATATCGTCGGCAACGTCGGCCGGGAGACGGTCAAACGGCTGTTGCCTTGGCTGAAGGACCGTTATCAGCCCCATATCGTGATCGCGAACGGCGAGAACGCCGCTGGGGGGCGCGGCATTAACGCCGCGATCACCCGCGAGCTGTTCGAGGCGGGCGTGCACGGCATCACGATGGGCAACCATACGTGGGACAATCGGGAGATCTTCGAGTTCATCGACGACGAGCCGCGCATGATCCGGCCGGCCAACCTGCCGCCCGGTACGCCGGGACGGGGATACACGGTCGTGAAGGCGGGCAACAAGGAGCTCGCTATCGTGAATCTGATCGGACGTACGTTCTTGCCGCCTTCCGACTGCCCCTTCCGCAAGGCGGACGAGATTTTAAGCGAGCTTCGCAAGCAGCACAAATGCATCCTCGTCGACTTCCATGCCGAAGCGACCAGCGAGAAGATCGCGATGGGATGGTATCTGGACGGCCGCGCTTCGCTCGTGCTCGGTACGCACACCCACGTGCAGACGAACGACGACCGCATTCTGCCGGAAGGGACCGCTTACGTCACCGATGCCGGCATGACGGGGCCGCGCGACGGCGTGCTCGGGATGGAGCGGGAGAACGTCATTCGCAAGTTCATCACCGGCATGCCGACCCGGTTCCAAGTCGCGGAGACGAAGTGGCACTTGAACGGCGTTTTCGTGGACATCGACGAAGCGACCGGCCGCGCGAACCGCGTCCAAACGATCCGCGTGGACGAGGACAGCTGGATCCCGGCATAAAGATATCGAATAAAGTGCAAGCGGCGAGCGCCCGAGAAGGGAAGCTCGCCGCTTTTTCATGCACGGCGTATACGGCCGGATCGCCGCGCCCTCGGTTCAATGTCTTCCTATCCCATCCCCACCAGCCGGGGATGGCTTGCTCCACTCAAGAAAACGTCGGGCGGCAATAGGAGCAAATGATTCTTCCGGAGGAGTTTACGTCCGCCTTTCGAGCCCCTTTGCCACCTATCCCAAATCGGCAAAAGCAAAGGGGGGAGAACCGCGGCCGGAGGAAGAAGCATTTGCGTATTGCCGCGCTCTCGTTTTCTATGTTTCCTATCCATCCCCACCCGTCGGGGATGGTTTGTCAAATGTGGGGAAACGTCGCGTGGCAAAAGGAGCGAATGATTCTTCCGGAGGAGTTTACGTCCGCCTTTCGAGCCCTTTTGCCACCTATCTCCATGTCATCGAAGCAAAGGGGGGAGAACAGCGGCCGGAGGAAGAAGCATTTGCGCACCGCCGCGCCCTCGTTTTCTTTGCTCTTCCTAGCGATCCCACCCGTCGGGGATGGCTCGCTTCACTCAGGAAAACGTCGCGCGGCAAAAAGGAGCAAATGATTCTTCCGGAGGAGTTTACGTCCGCCTTTCGAGCCCCTTTGCCACCTATCTCCATGTAATCGAAGCAAAGGGGGGAGAACCGCGGCCGGAGGAAGAAGCATTTGCGCATCGCCGCGCCTTCGTTTTCCTTTGCTCTTCCTATCCATCCCACCAGCCGGGGATGGCTTGCTCCACTCAAGAAAACGTCGCGCGGCAAAAAGGAGCAAATGATTCTTCCGGAGGAGTTTACGTCCGCCTTACGAGCCCCTTTGCCACCTATCCCAAATCGGCAAAAGCAAAGGGGGGAGAACCGCGGCCGGAGGAAGAAGCATTTGCGTATGGCCGAGCCCTCGTTTTATCCTGCATCCGAATAGCCATCTCCCGACACCATTTTTCAGAATTTTTCGTCCTTTCCCCGCCCTCTCCGCCTGAAGTTGCAGGAATTATTAAGGATTCTACCGAATAAGTATCCGTTAGTGGGCCCATCCTTTTACCCCTGAGGAGGAACTGGTCATGGAAGTATTAAAGGTTTCGGCAAAATCGAACCCAAACTCCGTCGCAGGCGCTTTAGCTGGGGTGCTACGGGAGCGCGGAGGCGCTGAATTGCAAGCCATCGGCGCTGGCGCGCTGAATCAGGCGATCAAGGCGGTCGCGATCGCTCGCGGCTTCGTCGCGCCGAGCGGCGTGGACTTGATCTGCATTCCGGCGTTTACGGATATCGTGATCGATGGGGAGGACCGCACGGCGATTAAGCTGATCGTCGAGCCGCGATAACGAGGAGAAGCACGATGCACGAATCGTCGACCTGTTGAGAGGGATGCACGCGGTTGCGGCGCTTGGATGCCGCCGGAGCGTCATCGCGGATACAGGTTTTTTTGTTGCGTATAAGAGAGAGGGAGGCAACCTGATGAGACAAGTAGCCGATTTGCATTGCGACGTGCTGAGCAAAATGCTGCGTGACGATAAGGTCACGCTGGGACCGCCGAACGACGGCAAGCTGGATGTCACGCTCGGGAGGCTCCGCCAAGGCGGGATCGGTCTTCAAGTGTTCGCGATGTGGGTGCCGGACGAGCTGGCCAAGACGCCGGAGACGCTGCTGCGGGCGGCGGAACTGTTCTGGTCCAAAGTGCTGACCTGCGAAGGCATGCGGCTCGTCCGCAAGCCGGCCGACGTCGAATCGGTGCTGAGCGGGACCGATCCGGGCTTAACGGGAGCCCTTCTGTCGCTGGAAGGCGTGAACGCCCTGCAGGGACAATGGTGGGCGCTCCGGCTGCTGCACCGCTTGGGCTTGCGGCTCTTGGGGCCGACCTGGAACCATGCCAACTGGGCCTGCGACGGCGTAGGCGAACCGCGCGGCGGCGGATTGACGAAGGCCGGCCGGCAGCTGGTGGCCGAATGCGAGAAGCTGGGCATTCTGATCGACGTCTCGCATTTGTCCGATCGCGGCTTCTGGGATTTGGCGGATGCGGCGTCGCGTCCTTTTTTTGCTTCGCACTCGAACAGCAGGCGGCTGTGCGACAATCCCCGCAATCTGACGGACGACCAGATTCGCGCGCTGATCGCGGTGGACGGCCTCGTCGGCCTTACGTTCGTGCCCTACTTCGTGACGGTGCCTGGGCCTGCGACCATCGACGACGTGCTTCGCCAGGTGGAGCATGTCTGCGGGCTGGGCGGCGAGCGCCATATTGCGTTCGGCTCGGATTTCGACGGGATCGAAGTGCACGTCCAGGGGCTGTCCCATCCGGGCGAATATCCGGCGCTCGCGGAGGCGCTGATCCGCCGATACCCCGAAGCATGGGTCAAGGGATGGCTGAGCGGAAACGTTCGTCGGTTTTTGACGACGAATCTGCGAGAATGATCGAATAACGTATCATTTATATCGGAAACGTATGTGTTTCATCAAAAAGAGTTATACATTCATTTGGGCGGAAAGGCTTGCAATTTAACCCTGCGAATCATAAAATTTATGTGGTCAAACAAGTTCGTGAATTTTCTTTCATTATCATCTGCATGCATAAGCAGGACACGCAGCGCGCTTCATCATAAAGGTCGAACCAGAGATTAGAGGAGATGTTATTGTGATCAGTCAACTGTCATGGAAAATTGGCGGCCAACAAGGGGAAGGCGTGGAAAGTACGGACCGGATTTTCTCCACGGCTTTGAACCGGCTGGGTTATTACCTGTACGGGTACCGGCACTTTTCCTCCCGGATCAAGGGCGGACACACGAACAACAAGATCCGCATCAGTACCAAGCCGATCCGCGCGATCTCGGACGATCTGGACATTCTGGTGGCGTTCGACCAGGAGAGCGTCGATCTGAACGCGAAGGAGCTGCGCGCAGGCGGCGTCATCGTCGCGGACGCCAAGTTCAATCCGACGGTGCCGGAGGGCGTGAGCGCGCAGCTGTTCGCGGTCCCGATCACGGCGATCGCCGAAGAGCTCGGCACCTCGCTCATGAAGAACATGGTCGCGTCGGGGGCTTCCTGGGCGCTGCTCGGGCTGCCGATGGAAGTGTTCAACCAGGCGGTCCAAGAGGAGTTCGGACGTAAAGGCGCGGCCGTCGTCGAGAAGAATATCGAGGCCGTAAAGCGCGGCGGCGACTTCGTGCTGGCGCAAGCCGGCGGTCCGCTGGAAGCGTTCAAGCTGGAGGAAGCCGACGGCAAGCAGAAGCTGTTCATGATCGGCAATGAAGCCATGGGCCTCGGATCGATCGCGGCCGGCTGCCGCCTGATGTCCGCCTATCCGATCACCCCGGCGTCGGAGGTCATGGAGTACTTAATCAAGAAGCTGCCGAAGTTCGGCGGTACGGTCATTCAGACGGAGGACGAGATCGCGGCGGTGACGATGGCGATCGGCGCCAACTACGGCGGCGTGCGGACGATGACCGCGTCCGCGGGTCCCGGCCTCTCGCTCATGATGGAAGCGATCGGCTTGTCCGGCATGACCGAGACGCCGCTCGTCATCATCGACACCCAGCGGGGCGGTCCTTCGACGGGGCTGCCGACGAAGCAGGAGCAATCCGACATCAACGCGCTCATCTACGGCACCCACGGAGAGATCCCGAAGGTCGTCATCGCGCCTAGCACGATCGAGGAATGCTTCTACGATATGATCGAGGCGTTCAACATCGCGGAGACCTACCAAGTGCCGGTCATCGTCGCGACCGATCTGCAGCTGTCGCTCGGCAAGCAGTCTTGCGAGCAGCTCGACTACGACCGTATCGCGATCGAACGAGGCAAGCTCGTCACCGAAGAGCTGGAGCCGCGCGAAGACAACAAGCTGTTCCCGCGTTACGCGTTCACCGAAGACGGCATCTCGCCTCGCGTGCTCCCGGGCGCGAAGCACGGCATCCACCATGTGACCGGCGTCGAGCACGACCAAGAAGGCCGGCCGTCCGAGAGCGCGGTCAACCGCCGGAAGATGATGGACAAACGTCTCGGCAAGCTCAGCCAACTTCGGATTACGGACGCCGTCAAGGCGGACGGACCGTCCGAGCCTGCCGACCTGCTCGTCGTCTCGATGGGCTCGACGGGCGGCACGATCAACGAAGCCCAGGCGCGCCTGGCGCAGGAGGGCATCGCGACGAAGCACATTACCGTCCGTCAGATGCATCCGTTCCCGAACGACCTGATCGAGCCTTATCTGCAGCGCGCGAAGCAGGTCGTCGTCCTGGAGAACAACGCGACCGGCCAGCTCGCCAACCTGATCAAACAGAACGTAGGCTACCACGACAAGATCGTGAACCTGCTCAAATACGACGGCACGCCGTTCCTGCCTTCCGAAATCTACAACGCCTGCAAGGAGCTGAACTAAGATGGCTACATTCAAGGAGTTCCGCAACAACGTCAAGCCGAACTGGTGCCCTGGCTGCGGCGACTTCTCCGTGCAGGCCGCCATTCAGCGGGCCGCGGCGAATATCGGGCTCGAGCCCGAGCAGTTGGCCGTCATCTCCGGGATCGGCTGTTCGGGCCGGATCTCCGGCTACATTAACGCATACGGCTTGCACGGCATCCACGGCCGCGCGCTGCCGATCGCCCAAGGCGTCAAGCTCGCGAACCGCGAGCTGACGGTCATCGCTTCCGGCGGCGACGGAGACGGCTTCGCGATCGGGATGGGCCATACCGTGCACGCCATCCGCCGCAACCTCGACATCACCTACATCGTCATGGACAACCAGATCTACGGTTTGACGAAGGGACAAACCTCCCCGCGCAGCGCCGAGGGCTTCAAGACGAAGTCGACGCCGGAAGGCTCGATCGAGTCCACGTTGTCTCCGCTCGAGATCGCGCTGTCGGCGGGTGCGACGTTCGTCGCGCAGTCGTTCTCCAGCGATCTGAAGCAGTTGACTACCTTGATCGAAGCGGGCCTCAGCCACAAGGGCTTCTCGCTGATCAACGTCTTCAGCCCGTGCGTCACCTTCAACAAGGTGAACACATACGACTGGTTCAAGGAGAACATCGTGAATCTGGAACAGTTCCCGGATTATGACCCGTCGAACCGGATCGCCGCCATGACGAAGATCATGGAGACGAACGGCATGCTGACCGGCTTGATCTATCAAGACAAGACGCGCCCGTCGTACGAGGACCTCGCGGTCGGCTTCAAGCCGGAAGCGCTGGCCAAGCAGGATCTGACGCTGTCGCGCGACGACTTCGACAAGCTGGTGAAGGAATTCAAATAAGCTTCGAATCTCGCGAAAGGGCTGCCCTCCGGCAGCTCTTTTCCTTTGTCGTTCAGCGTCCGACCGGCGAGCGAGGGGTACTCGGACGCTTCGCGTTGCAGGAAGATTTCGACAAAATGGTGGCAGCGTTCAAATATCGGTCCGATTCGCGGAAATCGCGGGGTTCCCCGTTCGCGCCGCGCTTCGCCGATGCGCTATAATAACGAAAAAGCAGTCTGAAAGGTGGAGTCTCCATGAGCGAAGCAAAAAAAGTACCCGTCGGCGTCTCGGCGCGCCATATCCATCTCACGGAAGCGCATGTCGCCGCGTTATTCGGCGAAGGGGCCGCGCTGACCGAGATGAAGCCGTTGTCGCAGCCCGGGCAGTTCGCCGCGAACGAGACGGTGGCCGTATACGGTCCGAAGGGCGCGTTCGCCAAGGTGCGCATTCTCGGACCGACGCGTCCGGCTACGCAGCTGGAAGTCTCGCGCACCGACGCGTTCGCGTTGGGGCTGAACCCGCCGGTACGCGAGTCGGGCAAGATCAAAGGCACGCCCGGCATTCGCATCGTCGGGCCGGCCGGCGAAGTGACCGTCGAGCAAGGCGTCATCGTCGCCGCGAGACATCTCCACATGCACACCTCCGACGCCGAGCGCTTCGGCGTCGCGGACAAGCAGCTGCTGCGCGTGCGGGTCGGCGGCGAACGCGGACTCGTCTTCGGCAACGTCGTCGCGCGGGTGTCGGACCAATTTGCGCTGGACATGCATATCGACACGGACGAGGGCAACGCGGCCGGCGTCGCGACCGGCGAATACGGCGAGATCGTAGACTGACGCCGCCCTTCCGCGACATGACACTTTCCGGCCGCTCATGCTATAATACGGTGGATTAAACAATGCGCGGAATAGCGTTGGGACGGCTTGCCGCAGACCGCGCGAGGAGGGTACGCGTTGGCTCACGAGAACAAGGATTATAGCAAATACTTCGATTTCTCCGGCGCCAAGCTGATCTCCGAGGACGAGCGCGGCCGAACGATCCGTCTGGACGGCCGCCGCATTCACATCGTCTCCGAACCGGACTACCGGCAGGAGAAGCAGCGCGGCAAGGAAGACATCAAGGTCCATTACGAACAAGCCGTTCCGGAATCGCTGCGCCGTCTGGGACAGGGCCGCAAGTATATGATCTATACCTACGGCTGCCAGATGAACGAACACGACACGGAAGTGATGCGCGGACTGTTCGAGGAGATGGGATATACTGCTGCGGACGACCGCAGCGAAGCCGACGTCATCCTGCTGAATACGTGCGCCGTCCGCGAGAACGCGGAAGACAAAGTATACGGCGAGCTCGGCCACTTGAAGAGGCTGAAGCTGCAGCGTCCGGAGCTGATCCTCGGCGTCTGCGGATGCATGTCGCAGGAAGCGGCCGTCGTGAACCGGATCATGCACAAGCATCCGTACGTCGACATGGTGTTCGGCACGCACAATATTCACCGTCTCCCTCATCTACTGGAGGAAGCCCATTACGGCAAAGAGATGGTTATCGAGGTGTGGTCCAAGGAAGGCGACATCATCGAGAATCTCCCGAAAAAGCGGGAAGGCCTGCGGGCATGGGTGAACATCATGTACGGCTGCGACAAGTTCTGCACGTACTGCATCGTACCCTACACCCGCGGCAAGGAACGGAGCCGGCTGCCTGAAGACGTCATCGCCGAAGTGCGGGATCTCGCCCGACAGGGCTTCAAGGAGATCACCCTGCTCGGGCAGAACGTCAATGCCTACGGCAAGGACTTCACCGACCGGGAATACCGCTTCGCGCACTTGATGGACGATATCCGCAAGATCGATATCCCGCGCGTGCGGTTCACCACTTCGCATCCGCGGGACTTCGACGACCATCTGATCGAAGTGCTCGCGAAGGGCGGCAACCTCGTGGAGCATATTCACCTGCCCTTCCAATCGGGCAGCAACGAGGTGCTGAAGCGAATGGGCCGCAAGTACACGCGAGAGCACTTCCTGGAGCTTGTTGACCGCATTCGCCAGGCAATGCCGGACGCCGTGCTGACGTCGGACATCATCGTCGGATTTCCCGGGGAGACCGAGGCGCAGTTCGAGGAGACGCTCTCGCTCGTGCGCGAGGCGCGCATCTCCATGTCCTATACGTTCATCTACTCGCCACGGGAAGGCACGCCGGCCGCGGATATGGCCGACAGCGTGCCGCACGAGGAGAAGCGGAAGCGTCTGCTGCGCTTGAACGAACTGAACGCCGAGATGAGCCTGGAGAGCAACTTGGAGCTCCGGGATCGCGTGGTCCAGGTGCTCGTCGAAGGGGAGAGCAAGAACAACGCGAACGTCCTGTCCGGCCGCACGCGTTCGAACAAGCTCATTCATTTCGAAGGTCCGAAGGAATGGATCGGGCAATTCGCTTACGTGCGCGTGACGCAGCCGCAGACTTGGTTCATCCGCGCGGAGGCGGTCGGCATAGCCGAACCCGCGCCGGAAGCTTATACATTCGGAGCTTAACGTTAGTCAAGCAGAGGAACGCGGCAGGCGCCCCATCGGCGACCCCGCCGCGAACAGATCAGGAGGAATTCCACACATGTCGCAACACGCGCATAACCATGACCATGATCACCACCATTGCGGAGATCCGGATCTGGGTCAGCCCGAAGGCTATATCATCCCGGAATACGACAACCGCGAACTGATCGTCCGGGAAGACATCCTGGCCCGTGCCAGAGAATTGGCTCAGCTCATTACGACCGCCGAAGAGGTATCGATGTACCAGAGCGCCGAGCGTCTCATTCAAGGACACGACAAGGTGCAAGGCTTGATCGCGCAGATCAAGAAAAAGCAAAAAGAGCTCGTCGCCTTCCAGACGACGTTCAAGAATGCGCAGATGGTCGAGAAGATCGAGCAAGAGATCTCCGTGCTGCAGGACGAACTCGACGGCATGCCGGTCGTACAGCAATTCCAGCAGAGCCAGACGGACGTGAACTACCTGCTGCAATCCATCGTCAGCATTATCCGCGACACGGTCGCGGAAAAGTTGGACGTCGAAGCGGCCAAACCGGCGGAAGCGCCCGAAGAATGCGATTGACAGATAAAGCGGCATAACCAAGACGGGCGGCGCCTATACAGCGCGGCCCGTTGCGCTTCCGTCAGGTTCGCGGGGACGATCCGCCCGTGACGAGCAGCGTTCGCGTACGCTGGTCGTACCGGAGGCCGTAAGAAACGCCGGGGAGCAGGCGCAGCGCCTTGCTCGTACCCGGCGCCATGCGGAGCTCGCGCTCGAACAGGTTGCTCGGCGTGTGGACGGCCAGCTTCTTGGATGCGTCTTGGTGCTTCACGAGCATGCTGAAGCCCCGGGTATCGGGAATGCCGAGAAGCGATTGCAGCTGGTAGCCGATCGAGAGCGCCTGAGCCCCGAGCTTCGGCCCTTGCCGGAGCGTCGCGGAGCCGGCGCTGACGGGAGCGGCTACGATTCGGACGATATCGGTGGCCGTGTCGTGCATGAGCTTATATCGCTTGTTGTCGGTGAGTTTCAATTGCTTGGCGAGGTCGGCGTTGACCTCGAACATCCCGATGAAGCATTCGCCCGCCGCGCGGTGCTGAACGGTCGCATTCTGCTTCAGCTTGCCGTGCTGGAGAACGATCTTTTTCCCGGCGCTTAGCGAGGTGAGCTGATTGCCTTCGCCCTGCAGGTAGCCGTTCGTTAGATAGACGGTCTGTTCCTTCACGGGCGAGAGACTCAAATCCATGACGCTGCTTGACATGTTGCCGGTTCACGCTCCCTTGATTCGTTCCGCGTGGATTAACCAAATCCCTACCTGTTAGGGTATGCTGGCACCCGTCGCGCCGCTTGTACCTTCGTCCCTGGGCGTTCACCCCGCCGACGGCGGCGCGCGGGCATCCCGACTATCAAATGGAGAGGAGGCGGCGCCATGGCCGACTTCATGCAGATCAAGGGGTTGACGGGCGAGCTGAAGGTGTCCCACAAGAAAGGTCCCTTCGGATTAACGCTCTCCACCCGCGAGCTCGTCGTGCAGAAGCCGCATATGAATTATTACATCCTGTTCGAAAATATGATCAGCGTCGTTCCTTGCGAGAGCGTGAAGAGCGGCAGACCGGCCGCCGGCGGAAGCAGAGGCGGCGAATGGTCGTTCGGCTCGATCGCCACGGGCAGCTCCTACTATGCGATATACGCCAAGGAAGTCGTCGTGCATCATCGCGGCGGCGTCCATCGGACGGGTCCGATGGAGTTCCGCATCCCGATTCACCGCAAGCTGATCGAGGAACTGGCGCGCTACGGCGGGATGACCGCTTTCTAAGGGAAAGACCGGAGCGGGAGCGCAGCAAAAAGAGATGACCCTGGGGTCATCTCTTTTGTTCAGTGTATCTTGTATCCCCGAGGCTATCGCCGGATTCTGCGGAAGCCGGGCACGACCGGGCGAAGCGCGCCGATCGCGAGCGTCGCGACGATGCCCTTCAGGATGTCCCCCGGCAGGAACGGGTAGCAAGCGCCGATCATGGCGGCGTGGACGGACAGCTCGGCCTTGTATGCATACCACGGTACGCCGCCTATGTACGCCAATACGATGCCGAAGACGAAGATGCCGGCGAACAGCAGCGCATACTGGACCGGGCCGAAGCGTTTGCCGTCCCGGAACAGCCGATCGCTCACCCAGCCGATGAGGAGCGCTTCGAAAGGGAACATCCAGATGAAGCCGCCCGTGAATCCGAACACCGTGGCGAGCCCGCCGTGCCCGCTCAGAAGCGGCAGGCCCGCGGTCGTGAGCAGAACGACGATGGCGATGCTCCAGAAGCCGTATCGTGCGCCGAGCAGTCCGCCGGCGAGCATGACGGCCAGCGCCTGGAGCGTAATCGGGACGCTGGTGAAGCCGAGCGGCAGCTGGATGGCGCTGAAGGCGACGAATAGCGCCGCGAAGAGCGCGGTATACACGGTGGAGCGAATCCAACCCGAGGAAGCGCGCGAGGGAGCCAGCGGGCCGATCGTCGTACGTCCGTCCGGCGCCGCCGAGGCGGCGGGGGTTAGAGGCGTCGTTCCGTTTGAAGAATGCGATGCTGCGCTTGAATTCGAAGACGATGGCGAAGTCATTGTCAAAACTCCTTTCAAATGTTAACCTTGTATTGTGGTGTTGGTTAACAATTCGGATTTTACCATGGGATGAACCGATTGGGAAGAGGGAAAATGGATGCGAATGTCGGAGAACCGAGAATCGCTGCGCTTTACGAATCTATCCGTATACGCGCAGGCGCCCGAAAATCAAGCCGTCCCGCGGCTGGCGGAGGTCACGATCGCGCTCGCGCCCGGCGAGTGGCTGAATGTCGTCGGCACGAACGGCAGCGGGAAGTCTACGCTGGCGCAATTGTTGGCCGGACTCGTCCAGGAGGGCGCGGCCGGCGGATACGAACGCGGCTTCGCCGGGGATCGTCCGGCGCCGTACGTCATGCAGCAGCCGGATGCCCAGCTGTTCGGCGGCACCCCGCGCGAGGAACTCGTCTTCGCCCTCGAGTGGCGGGCGATGCCGTCCGCGCGGATTATGCCGGCGGCGGAGGAGATGCTGCGCGCGGTCGGGCTGTTCGCCGTCGCGGACGAGCCGTGGGAACGGCTGTCCGGCGGACAGCGGCAGCTGGCGGCGGTCGCCGCCGCCACGGCGGGCGAGGCGCCGCTGCTGGTGCTGGACGAAGCGACCTCGATGCTGGATGAAGCGGCGAGAGGACGGGTGCGCGAAGCGGCGGAGCGCCTGCATGCGGCGGGAACGGCGATCGTCTGGGTCACGCAGCGGCTGGACGAGCTGGCGCCGCAAGCGCGCGTCATCGCGATGCAGGAAGGGCGGATCGCGTTCGACGGCACCGGCAGGCAGTTCCTGTACGGGACGGACGAAGCGCGGCCGAGCCGGGCGGATTCGGCGTGCGAGCGCGTCGGGCTGCGGCTGCCGTATCTGGCGGCGCTAGCGTTCGAGCTGCATCGGCTAGGCCGGATTCAGAGTCCGCTGCCGATGACGCCGGACGAATGGCAGCGCATCGAATGGTTAGGCCAGGACATGAAAGCATCGGAGAGGCGGTCATACAGTCGTGGATAAAGTCATCATCGGCTCGTCGTCCGTCGGTCCCGGCGCGGAACTGCATCTGCAACGGTTCGCGAACCGGCTGCGGCAGGAAGAGGAGGCCGTCGCGCGGCCAGAGGCTTCGATGACGCTCCGCGCCGGCACCATCACGGTCCTGCTCGGTCCGAACGGCGCCGGCAAGACCCGACTGCTGGAGACCGTCGCCGGCCTGCGCGATCCGCAGGGCGCAGCCATCGCCTATGGCGAACAGCCGCTGTGGCAGTCACGCGGGGGCAGGCGTCCGCGCTTGCGGACGGAAGCGCTGCGCTGTTACAGCTATGCGTGCCAGTCGCCGGAGGAGCAGCTCTTCGCGCGGACGGTGGAGGGAGAGCTGCGCTACGTATTGGCGCCGTTCGGCGCTACGGAGCAAGAAGTCGAGGCTCGGATGGAAGCTGCGGTCCGCGCGGTGGGATGGGACCGGTCCTGGCTGGGCCGGGATCCCTATCTGCTCAGCGGCGGCGAGCGGCGCCGGGCGGCGCTGGCTTGCGCGTTCGCGGCACCTGCCCCATGGCTGCTGCTGGATGAGCCTACGGCCGGGCTCGATGCGCATGCGCATGCGTTGCTGGCCGCGCAGCTCTCGGCGGAGAAGGCGCAGGGCAGAGGCGTGCTGCTCGTCTCGCACGACAGCGATTGGGCGCTGCCGTTAGCCGATATGGTGCTGCTTATGGATGCTGCCGGCGGCATTCGGATGTGCACGACGGAACAGTTGCTCGCACGCCCCTCTTGGTGGCTCGAAGCGGGCATGGATATTCCGTTGTGGTTCCACGCCGCGCATGCCGGATGGAGACTCGGGCTGTCGGCCGGGCAGGCGCTCGATCCGCGGCTGCTGGCTGCGCGACTCGGCAGCGGCCGGGAAGCGGGGGCTTCGTCCCGAGATCGCGATCCTTTCAGCGCAGTCGAAGCGGAGATCCCCCATCTTAACGTGTTCGCGAACACGGAATCGAGCGACGGCGGGACGTCCGTATCGGACATGCCCGCCGCGCCTCCGATTCAAAGCTCGGCGAGGCACCCGCTGATGCGGTTTGACCCGCGGTCCGTGTGGTTAAGCTATATTCTCTTGTCGGGGGTACTGTTCGCGATTCAATCCTGGGCCGGGTTGGCTTGGGGGGCGTTGGTCACGATTGCCGCAGTGTGGTTGGGACGTATACCGCTCCGGCGCTGGCGCGGGACGTTGATCGGATTCGCCTCGTTCACGGCATCGGCTGCCGTGCTGGCAGGATTGACGGGGAGCGGGGGCGACGGCTGGTGGCATATGGACGCCTTCCTTGCGACCTTGCGCGCGTTCGCCCGTACTTGGCTGGTGCTGCTGCTCGGTCTGGGTTTGCCGCTCGCGATCCCGCCGCTTCGCCTCCGGCGATCGCTGGAGCAGCTCTTGGCCTTCCGCGGCCGTATGGGACGCCGCAGTCAGCAGGCGGTGCTCACCGTCACGCTGATGCTCCGGTTCATCCCGCAGCTGCTGGGAGAATGGGAGCGGTTCGCGCGAATCGCGATCGCCCGCGGCAAGGAGAACGCCAAGACGCCTGCCGCGATGGCCAGGCGTCTGAAAAATACGGCGATTCCGTTCCTGCTCGCCCTGTTCCGAATGGGCGACCAAGTCTCGCTGGCGCTAGAGAGCCGCGGCGTCGGCCAAGAGCCGCATCCGACGTCGGCGGAGCGGCTCCGCTGGGGCGGAGGAGACGTTCTCCTGTTCCTGATCGTATGCGGCATATGCGGCGGGCTCGTGCTCGGCGGACGGCTGGGGTGGTTCTAGACGCGGTAGTACCGCGCCCGAATTCCCGTGATCGCCGCGCCGATGAGGCCGATGGCGGCGCCGAAGGCGAACCCGGCCCGAAGTCCGCCGCTGCCGTTCAGCCATCCGGCTAGGTAAGGGCCCGCGAACATGCCGATCGAATACATGGATTGATAGAATCCCATGGCCGTCGCCCGTTCCCGGGGCGGGATGTCGCGGATGGCCAGCCCGAGCAGGAGCGGAAAGTAGAGCGCCTGCCCGATCCCGTTGAACATCTGGGTCAGGAGCAATCCCGGGAGCGAACCGCTGTACGAGATGGCCGCCGTGCAAACGGCCGCCAGGAGGAAGCCGGCGATGATGACCGGCCGAATGCCGAACCGCGGCGCGATGTAGCGCCCAGTCCAGAGAGAGACCAGCGCGTGCGGCACCATGAAGGCGATGACCAGCCAGGTCAGCTGCGCTTCGCTGGCGCCCAGCTTCACCGCTTGCAGCGGCGTGAAGCCGAACATCGTGATGAAGAGGATACAGTGCGCGAGGATCGACAGCAGCGAGACTTCGATTAATAGCGGGGATTCACGGAGCAGCTGAATCCAGCTGCGCGGGGGGACATCGTCCCCCTTTTTGGCATGCGCCGGGATCGCGGTCTTCGGCTCGTGTACGAACAAGGTCATCAACGCGCCGACCGCCGCAACCCCGATGCCCGTCGCGAACGCGGCGTTCCACCCGCCCTGCGATGCCAGATAGCCGCTCGCCGTCATGCCGGTCAACTGCCCGGTCACCGTGAGGAAGCTCAAGCTCCCCATCGCCTTGGTCGACTGATCCGGCGCGAAATACGACGCATAAAGCACCGAGAACGCAACCCAAGTGGAAGCGCAGATCCCCGCGACGAGACGCCCCGCCAGCGGACCGGCCCAGCCTCCCGCCGTCAGGAACAAGACGCAGCTCCCGAGACCGGCCAGCATGCCGATGAACAGGAAAGGCTTGCGCCGCTGCAAGCGATCCGAATACAACCCTAACGGGAACCGGATCAGCATCTGCGTCAGGCCGTAGCTCCCGACGATGAACCCGATCATGCCCATCGGCAAACCCCGGTCCTCCAGGAAAGGAGTCAAGATGGGGACATAGATATACATGGTCACCCAGTAGAGCAGCGTCGCCGCCGCGAAGATCAGATGATGACGCCGTGACAGGCCGACGGACGGTATGGGCAATGGCGCGGAAAGACTGCCGTCGGAGCGCGCTTCTATCTTGACTTGGCTGTGCAAGGTCGTCTTCGTGTTCATGTTCCTTGATCCTCCGGTCGCCCGTGATTCGTTGTGCCACTCTACTTTAACGGATAGTCGGCCATACGTGAAGTCCTGAAATGCGCATCATTCGTTCGGATGAAGGAACGCATTTCGGTCTTGGCGTCGGCGAGAAGGGATGGTAAAGTGTGGAAGTAGGCGAATGGAGCGGGAGGAGGCTATACTTTGCTAGACAAACGTGTCAGCTCGAAAAGCATCATCTTGATTCTTTATGCCATTGTCGTCTTCCTTGCGGGCGTCGCCTTCGTGCCCTGTTACGAAGTGTGGGGGCCGGAGCGGGAGATCAACAATTACCGCTATGTCTTCTTGTTCCAATTGAATAGAGGAAGCTATACGATCAACGGTTTCCATGTAACTTACCAGATCGACTTTGCTAGAGTGCTCTTCACGATCGGGATCGTCACCCTACTGGTGGCCGTCTTGTGGCTGATCCTGGAGACCTGGCACAAGGAAGATCGCGCGAGGCTTGCGGACGCAAGCGCGCAGCTGGGCGAAGAAAAGCGCCTGAACGACGATCGGACGGAGGGATAATTTGAAGCGGATATACGGTCTGCTTGCGCTCGGTACAGTTTTCGGCGCGCTGATGGCGGGCTGTAACGGACCCGTGTCCAGCGCGACTTCCTACCTAGAAGTTACGAACAAAGAGATCGATTCGAACAAGCCCAGAATTGCGGGACGGAGGCACGGTACTGGCGCGAATTCAGGGAACCTAGTCGGAGATGATTTCGGAGAGGAGGCCGCCGCATGACGATCGAGATTCGACAACTTCAGACGGAAGGGCAGTCGGAGGCGTGGAGAGCGGCTTTCCTCCGCCACGCTATGTATCGACCGGACGATTACTATTCGCGATGCCTGGCAGAGAATCGAAGCGGGAGCCGGGTAACGCTATTTGCCCTAGAGGAAGAGGAGATCGCGGGATGCGCGCATCTGCTGTCCCATTCGGAATATGGTTATTTCAAGGAGCAAGGCATTCCCGAGATCAATGATTTGAACGTGTTCCCGGCGTACCGAAGACGGGGGATCGCGAATCGGCTGATGGAGGCGTTTGAACGGCATGTATCCCAGACGAACGACAAGATCGGAATCGGCGTCGGCTTATATCGGGATTACGGCAGCGCGCAGCGGATTTATTGCAGAAGAGGGTATCTGCCGGACGGATACGGCGTCGCCTATCAGCAACAACCGGTTGTGCCGGGTACGATGGTACGGCTGGACGACGATCTGAATCTCTATCTGGTGAAGGCGCTGAGGCACGATGATCGACGTTAGAGGAGAGGGGATGCCGCAGCATGCCGATGTCTGAATATTACCGATCGTTGCGCCGGAAGATCGGAACGCAATTGATCTTCAATCCCGGCGTGGCTGCGATCGTCCGTGATGCGCGAGGGGACATCCTGTTCCAGCGCCCTTCGGCGGATAGCGACGTCTGGAGTCTGCCCGCCGGGTCCATCGAACCCGGAGAGACGCCGGCCGAAGCGGTCGTGCGGGAAGTGTGGGAAGAGACCGGGTTGCGGGTGACCCCCGAGCGGTTGTCGGGCGTGTTCGGCGGGAAGGACTTCCGATATACGTATCCCGACGGCAATCAGGTCGAGTATGTCATCCTGATGTTTGAATGCGCCGCAGTCGGCGGTCATCTCGAAGCGATCGACGGCGAATCCGCCGAGCTCCGGTATTTCCCGTCTTCGGCGCCGCCGCCGCTTGCGCTCCCGTATCCGAGGGACATTTTTCTCCAGACGGAATCGGAGCGCGCCAGATTTCAACTCCCCGAAGCGTTTGAGGATGGTTCATGATCTATTCTCTGTACCATTACTACGATGCGAACAGAGGTCCATTTCGGAACCTGTCCGGATTAACGGCCGATGAAGCGGCGCTTCTGTCGAGGCAGCTCGTGCAAGAAGGCCGGACCTTCGCCAGCCGACGATCCGAAGACTACATGTCGATCCGAAGAGGACTGGAGGCCCAAGCGAGAGCGCAGTTCATCGCCAAAGGAGGCCAGCCTCGCACCGCATACCCGCATTACATGACACTGGGCGTTTGCGATTGGCTGAAGACGTGGTACGAGAATCCTTGCGTTTTGCGCTTAGACTGGGACGACATTCGCGAGGATGCGATTAGCTTCACCTACGGGGACTTGTTTCCTACGATGCGGGTTCAAGATCGAAAGCCCTATCGCGGACAAGTTTATACGAAGAAGGAGATCGTCGCGGTCATCGAAGCTTATGGGTTCCCCCAAGCGTGGAATGCGAACGGGGAGGGAGGGCCTGAGCGATATATCGAAGCCCAAATCTGGGACGAAGAGGAGATTCGAAGATTTTACGCCTAATATCGCCATTTGGCTCGGAGAGGAGCAAGCCGGATGTCCTTCAGTCTCTCAGCGGCAGTGGTCCAGATCGTCGTACTTGTAATTATCGTTGCGTTGATCGGCGTCGTTTATCGGTCCGCTAAGCGCGCCAAAAAAAGATAAAGATGCAAAGGGGTGTTCCGGTGCGGGCATATCCTTGGACAAACCTGCTGGCTTCCCTTGTCATAGGGGCTTCCCTCGTCCTATCCAGTTGGATGATTCAACAGGGGGTGAAGGCGAAGCCGTCGGCTCCCGTCGGGCATGAAGCCGTTTCCGCCGCCAACGGAAGCGAGCGTAATCAGAACGATAAATTTCTCCTGTCGGTGAGCGAAGCGGCCATTTATTTGAATATGACGGAAGACCAGATTAAGACCATTATCGCGACGGAAGCCTCCCAATTGTCTCATGCGGGTTCTTATCAAGGCGTCATGTTCCCGTATATCCAAGTGAATAACGAGGTTCTGATCAGCAAAAACGATCTGGTCAGGTGGCTGGCCGACGCTTCCGCCTCCAGGAGGAGTTACGGTATTCATGGCTAAAACGCGCGGCGCGGGATGACCCTTGCGAATATAGATTTGAATCTAGGAAGGGAATGCTCGTTGCCGCGAGGCGGACGATCGAATGGATGTCTATGTACTCGGACATGCGGTGTTCGTGGGTGAGCTGGGTATCCGACCGAGGGGTGTGGAAAAGTAGATGCTGATCTTGTTGACGATCTTCGTGTTCTTCCTGTTGATCGGTTCGGGAAGCACCTATACGCTGCTGAAGAAAAAATTGGAGAACGATCAAAAGATCGCGGCCCAATTGGATCAAATTTTGCACGAATTAAGGAAACGATAACAGCGAGAACTTACAGGAGGTGCGCTTGCTTTGGATGCAACGCTGCGTGAATTTATTACGATATCCAAGCATCGGATGATCCATCATTACCTGCCCAAGCTGACGACAAGCCTGCAATCGCTGGACGAACGGACGCTGCGTCTAAAGGAGTCTGCAGACTTGAACAGCATCTTGGGGATCGCCAAGCACATGCTGGAGCACATTCGCAGGAACACGCAAAGATATCGCGACCCGAACGTTCAGTTCGAGCAAGGGATCGAGAATACGTTTCCGGAGGGGGAGTGCAATAAAGAAACTTTGTTGAAGGAAGTGGAAGAGACGTTCCAAGCGTTTGATGAAGCGCTCTGCGTATGCCAAACGGTCGAGATGTACGATCTTTATCACTTGGTCGAGCATACCGGGTATCATCTCGGACAAATCATTGATCGCGCGCAGCGATTGACGGGCGCCCGTTACCGCTTTATGCAGAGCGGCATCAGCGAAACGGCTTTGAAGGCTTGGATCGTAGGGGATTAAGGCAGCGCGAAGGCAACAGGGGAGGAACCGGCAAGATGAAGAGAAGCAAGGAAAACGCAGAGCATTACCGATGGGGGGACGAATGCGACGGCTGGCGTCTCCTCCATCAACCGGGTCTTAGCATCATCCACGAGCGGATGCCGCCCGGCACCGAGGAAGTCAGACACTATCATCAACAGGCCGCTCAATTTTTCTTTGTGTTGTCCGGACAGGCGTCCATCGAGCTGAACGGCGAACGGCACGAGCTGCACGCGCATGAAGGCCTTGAAGTCCCGCCACGAACGCCGCATCAAGTGTTCAACCGCACGCATGCGGCGATCGAGTTCTTGGTCATCTCCCAACCGACGACCGCGGGAGACCGGGTGGTACTTACGGATTAACCTAACTTTTGCGTGCATAAAAGGCCCTCCAATCGCATTATTGCCATTGGAAGGCCCTTAAAGCGCGCATTTAGTCCTTATCTTCAATGACAGCAATTCCATCTATTTCAAGAAGGCAAGATGGACGCGCAAATTCCGAAACAAATAGAACGGTGACCAAAGGCGGATTATCTAATAAACCAGCCACCTCTTGGAATGCTTTGTAACCAATTCGCGGGTCGCTTCCACTAACTAAATAGATATTGAGTTTAACCAGATTGGCGAAACTTGCATTTTCAGAAGCTAAAATAGTTGCGATATTATGAAGCGCCTGCTTTGTCTGCAATTCCAAATCACCAACTCCAACCAGATCACCTGCTGAATTAATAGCATTTTGTCCGCCTATGTAAATTGTTTTTGCCTTGCCACTTACGGTAATCGCTTGACTAAATGCTTTTGATAAGAATAAACCCTCCGGGTTTTTATGCTCCATTTTGAAATTAGACATTGGTTTTCCTCCTTAAAATTCGTGTTCTATAATTTTTATTATAAGCATCTTCACTGACAGCTACTGTCAGTGGAGTTAGGGGAAGAGGAGCCTGCCCCCATGAACGTAGTCATTGCGATCTTATTGCTGATCATCGTCGTTCTGCTGATCGATATCAATAGCAAGCTGCCGAGAAGAGATCGCGTGCGGGAAGCCGTGCGAAACGCGATGAAGCGGGACCGGATGCGCAAGAGAGGGGAGTGAGCATTTGCGAAAAGCGATGTATGCAGGGTTAATTCTTGCCTTTTGGATGCTGATTGGGTGCGCCTCATCATCTCCGCCGGAGAAGCGTCTGATCGGGAATTGGCAGGGCGTCCAAGCTTCCTCGGCCATCGGAACGACGAACCCCATCCGCGCGTATAACTACTGGGAAGTGAGAGGAGACAACCGGATCGTCTTCAAGATGAACACGCATGCGAACGAGGACGGGCATCAAGGGGTTGCGCTAGGCGAACAGCAGATGGACGGCGCCTATTCTTGGGTGAACAAGCGCGCGGTCAAGATCAACGATACGGTCTATCAGGTGAAATGGATTGACGATCGCCTGATCTTACAGGGAGAGCAGGACGAATTTACATTCATTCGAAGCCAGTAAGGGAGACAGCCGCACGCCCCCGTAACCGAGAGGAGAACGTCAAATGGAACCGAAATGGCTGACATGGGCCAAGCAGATTCAGGCGATCAGCCAAGCCGGGCTGGCATACTCGAAGGACATCTACGATCTGGAACGATTCGAGATGCTGCGGACGTTAAGCGTCGACATTCTTCAGCATTACACGGAAGTCGACGCCGAACGAATCCGGACGCTTTTCGCAGCCGAGACAGGGTATGCGACGCCGAAGGTCGATGTCCGCGGCGTCGTCTTCCGACAAGACCAGATCTTGCTCGTCCAGGAGCGCCTCGACGGCGCCTGGGCGCTGCCCGGCGGATGGGCGGACATCGGGCTGTCGCCCAAGGAAGTCGTCGTGAAGGAAGTGCTGGAAGAGTCGGGATTATGCGTGGAGCCGGTACGGCTGCTCGGCATCCTGGACAAGAAGTTCCACGACCACCCGCCTTCTCCTTGGCACGTTTACAAGATCTTCATCCTGTGCGAGGTTGTCGGCGGCCAGATGGCGTCGGGAATGGAAACGCTGCGGGTGGCATTCTTCGGCAAGAATGAACTACCGGCCTTGTCCGTGGAACGGAATACGAGAGATCAGGTCGAGCGGATGTTCGAACTAAGAAACCATCCGCATGAGGTGACGTTCGATTAATCGCCTCGACAACTTCGAGAAGGCAGGTGCGCGATTGCAGCTATTCCATATGAGCGAGGAGCCCGGCATCGCCCGGTTTGTGCCGAAGGCGGTCGCCGGAGCGCCGGACAAGCCGCCTCTCGTCTGGGCGATCGACGAGGCGCATCTCGTGAATTATCTTTTTCCCCGCGAATGCCCGAGAATCATCTATACCGACTCGCATAACGTGAGCGAGCAGGATCGAAGCCAGTTCTTTGCGTTGTCGGCGGCCAAGACGATCATCGCGGTGGAGCAGGCGTGGTACGAACGGATCCGGGACGGCCGGCTGTATCGTTATACGTTCGAGGCCGACGGATTCGAGCGAGCGGACGGGATTGCCGGCTATTATACGTCGACGCGGACCGTGGAGCCCGTCTCCGTCACGACGGTGGATCGTCTGCTCGATCGGCTGGCGATCTCAGGATGCGAGCTTCGCTTCACGCCGAGTCTCCATCCGCTCCGCGACGCCATTCTGGCTTCCGCCTTGACGGACTTTTCGATCATCCGGTTCCGGAATGCCGGTCCGAGGACGCCGGCTCGCGCTTGCTTTGCTCGATCATCCGAACGAATGGCGCCGGATCGAAGGCGAGTTCCGCGACGACGAACGTATGGCGTTTGGCGGTCAGGAACAAGAGGGCATAAGGCTGCTGACCTGGCGCAAGGAATAGATAAGCTTCTTGCACGGGTCTGGCGTAGAAGGCATGGCGAGGGCGAACCGGGGCCGCGAACGGAATGTGCAGCACCCAGCCGTCCTTCGGGTCGACAGCGGTATTCGCATAAGTGACGGGAGAAGCTTCGAGCGCCGAGAGGACGCGGGCTTGGAGCGCCTCCGTCAACGGCCAGACGGCGACAACCTTCTCTTGGCGGACGTCAAAGACCGAGACGGTCGGCCGCGGCGTATTCGCGAGCGCGGGTTCGCCGCACAAGAACCAGACGGGAATCAGAGCGAACAGCAAACGTGCCGCGATGCGCATGTTCATCGGGATCACCTCTTTGCCAGCATCCCCTATGAACGGAAAGTTTATGAGATCGCCGCCGGAAAATGCCCGAAGCAGTCGGATGGACTAATGTTGCGACTGGCGCCATGACCGGCGTCAGCTATCATCTATCGATAACCAAGCGGGGGTCGGCGCTGCCGAACGCGTCAGGCAACGTTCTCCTCTCCACGGAGCCTTTCCTTGCGCAATGGAAGAAAGGACGATCGGTGGAGGTGACCGGGGCTGCCGACGGCATCAAGCGCCGTCGGCATGAAGTGAAAGGCATCCGCATTCGTTATGCGAATAAAGGAGGCGCCGCATGAATCGTTTGACGAGGAGAAGAAGCCCTATGACGCCCCCTAAAACTTCATTATAAATGTTGTTCCACGACCTCCGTCATTTCGTAGGCTCTGTTGGTTCTTCTTGCCTCATCAGCGGCATTCAGCAGAATATCTGCCACTTCCACTGCGCCTTTAATATTCCGCAGCAAGAAGTTCGGCGTATCTACATCCGTAGAATTCACCACAATATCGCCCATGCTCCAAAGACGTTCCCATAGGTTGCGCTTGGAAGACCCGTCTCGGATCCGATAGAGCCTGATTTCTTTCCGTGTTTTCGTAAAGATGCCCCGCTCGACGATGAGTCTGTTGCTTGTAATGGTGTACGTGGTGAACGATGGAAATCCGTAGTTGAAAGGTTTGCCTTTCCACAGCACTTGTTCTGCCATGCGATCGCCTCCAGGTAAGATAGGTATATGTTTATCTCGCGATATATTCATTATTATAAATAGATCTGCTTTTCGCTGTCTCCCTATTTTGGCCACAGCAGAGAAGCGACGGATGATTCGAACGGGGGAGTGGAACGGCGTTGCTGAAGAAGTTGGGGCTTGCCTCGATCCTTATCGCGCTTGCGGCAGCGATTGCGGTCTTGTATTATACCTATCCGAGACATCGCGTCCTGCATGCCCAGGGCCTGCTGTTCCAGCTTGGGGAGGATCATGCGTCGTTCGCGCAGCCGATCGCCATCGACGCGGACGGCACGCTGCGGAGAAGCTTGAACGGGAGCAAGACCTTTCGCGGCACGTTCAAGGTTGACGAAGGCGCGGATACGCATCCGATGTTCGATCAGCCGCTGACTATCCGCTTCGACGCGAAGGGAAGAGGCACGCTCCTATCGGCGGATTTCCGGAACGGCCGGCCGATCATTCAGACGTACGGAGACGTCTTCATCGACGGCAAGATGAGCCGGGTAGCCATCGCGAAGTACGTCATGACGGGCGTGGACGCTACCCAGAAGGGCTGGTCCGGCGCCGACGGTCTCATGATCGCCGCTCCCGCCGCGGATCGGACAGCCGGATTGCGCGTCGTGAACGAACTGACAGGCCGGTTCTGGCGAGACCATACGTTCCGATAAATCAAGTTCCCAAGAGAAGGAGGAATCGAGAGATGGACCCATCTTCATTCGATATGGAGAAGCTGTATCTCGTCACCGATATACCCGGGTACGCCCCGCAGATCGGGCGGCTGCTGTCGATGATGAACTATGCGCGCTATACGACCTTGTCCGCGGTGAAGGGACTTGGCGTCGAAGAGCTGGACGCGCTCACGGACCCCGGGAGCAACTCCATCGGCATGCTGCTGCTTCACTTCGCCGCAGTCGAGCATGCTTATCAAGCTCTGACGTTCGAAGGCAGAGAGCTGAACGATCAAGATGCGGCCGAATGGGGACCCGCCCTGGATCTTGGAGAGAAGGGACGGGCGAGCATTCATGGTCATGAACTGGACTATTATCTGGAACGTATGCAGACGGTCCGCAACCGAACCTTCGAATGGTTCAAGACGGTGGACGACGATTGGCTGGCGCAGGAGCAGCCGTTCTGGCGTGGCCGACCGGCCAATTTCCACTTTATGTGGTATCACGTGTTCGAGGACGAGATCAACCACCGGGGACAGATCCGGTTGATCCGCAAGCGGCTGGGAGGGCATTATCGTGCGTAGCCCGCTCGTACCTTCCCTCGCGCTGGCCGCGGAGATCGAGCGCTCCAAGATCGGCTATATGTCCGATCGTATGACCGCCATCCGGAGCCGGGAGGGCAACCCGGAGGGCGTCGAGATCCGCGCGTTCGGGCAAGCCGTCGCCTTTTACAGCCGGACGATGCCTTGGCCTGCCTTTAACACGGTTAAAGGATTGAGGAACGGCGACGCAGACGCGCTCGAGGACATCTTGGCTTTCTACAACGAGCGAGGCCGGCGCCCGCAGTTCGAGATCGTGCCCGGACTTGCGGATACGGGCCTCCTGCGCAGGTTGTCGGAGCTCGGCTGCGAGCTGTCCGGCTATCATACGTCGCTCTATGCCGATCCGTCGACGCGCTCGATTCCGGCCGGCTCGGCCCTCGGCGAGCCGGCCGGGATCACGGTGCGCGAGCTGCGGGAGGAGGAGATCGAGCTGTACGCGACGATTCATTGCCGGGGAACCGGCTTGCCGGACGACGGCATCCGGCCGGTCGCCGCGAACAATCGCGTGCTGTTTGGCCGGCCGGGCTGGAAGATCTTCTTGGCTTCCGTCCACGAATCGCCTGCGGCGGTCGGGGTTCTGCACGTGAAGGACGGGATCGCCTCCTGTACTTTCGCGGCCACTTTGCCGGAATATCGAAACCGGGGGTTGCAGCAGCTTCTTCTGAAGCGTAGATTGGAAGAAGCGGCCGCTCAGGGCTGCCGGCTTGCGGTAAGCCAATGCGCCTACGCGTCGCAGAGTCACCGCAACATGGAGCGAGTCGGGATGAAGATCGGCTACATTCGTTCGTCTTGGACGGCGCGGAACTAACGACGGTCGCTTGCCGGCAGACCTCCAAGCCATGCCGGGGCCGGTACGCTGTTCGGCTATTTTCTCTTCGCCATGTTGATCGCGATGCTGCTGTTCATGATCTGCTTCGCCTGGATTCGGTGAGCATCCGCCGGCGCGCGGCACGGCACTGCCGAATGGTATGCCGCCTCCTGACAAGGAGAACCTAGAAGACATTCGAGCTTTACGACAACAGGCTAAGGAAGTATGCACAGTGAGAAACGGAATTCATGGATATCATCCCGTCTGGCATGAGACGAGCGAGGCGTTAATGGCGGCCGAAGGTCTGCAGCTGGAGCGGCTGCAGGGGTGCCGTCTCCTTAACGTCTATTCGCTCTGGGACGTCGGCCAGGAACGTTGGAACGACGCGGCGCCGTTCGTATTCGAGCTGGACGCCTTCAACCTCGAGGTGTGCCACGCCTGCCTGCATGCGCTGTCCGTGACGGTGAACGCCATCGATCTCGCCTCCGAGCCGGCCTGCGAATGGCGAACCGGAAGGCCGGAACTGTCCGACTTCATCGGCGCCTTCATCGCGGGACTCGATCTCGTCGAGTTCGGCGCCGGCCATGCGGGCGGAGCGGGCTGGATGCTGCACGGCATCGGCTTCGACACGACCAAGGGCTATTTCGCCGTGAACAACGGGCTGGACCGGAATCTCATTCGCATCGGCAAAGACTACGGAGACGATATTCGAACGAGAATAGTATTTTAACAACGAGAGGTGAGCGCAATGTCGATCGAAATCATCACCCCTCGGATGGCTCTGCGGGTCATCGACGAGGGACAAGCGGATCAAGCGTTGGCTTATTTCGTGCGCAATCGCGACTATCTGGAAGAATGGGAGCCCGTGAGGCCGCCCGAATACTATACGCTGGAGCATCAGGCGCACCTGCTGCTCCACGATCAGATGGCGATGGCCACCGGACAATTGTTCAGAGTCTGGATGTATTCGCTGTCCGAACCGGACCGGATCATCGGTTCGATCGCGTTGAGCAACATCGTGCGGGGCGCCTTCCTGTCGTGCCACCTGGGTTACCGGCTGGACGCGGAAGCGCACTCCCAGGGCTATATGACGGAAGGGCTGCGAGCGGTCATCGACTATGCGTTCGGGACGCTGAAGCTCCATCGGATCGAAGCCAACATCATGCCGAAGAACAAAGGCTCGCTGCGCGTCGTCCAGAAGCTCGGATTTTACGACGAAGGACTGGCTCGTCAATATCTCAAGATCAACGGACAATGGGAGGATCACATTCATATGGTCCTGCTCAACGACCAGGTATGAGGGAGGATGGCCGCGACGTTCCCGCATGACTACCGCATCGGCTTCCCGGACAAGCGGATCTATATCGCGAGAAATCACCAGTGGGCGTTCGCTGCCTGGGCGCTCGGCCGGCGCACCGGCGCGTTCGCGCATCCGGTAACGCTGCTCCACGTGGATGCGCATCTGGACGACACATGGGACGGCATTCTCGCGCAGGGTTTAAACGAGATGCGTACGCCCGAAGACTGCCTCTCGGTCGCCGGGCGGCTTGAGATCGACAACTTCATCTGGGCGGGATTCGCCTGCGGCGCGATCGACCGCATCGTCTACGTATGCCCGAGGGAAGAGGACCCATCCGATCCGTTCGATCTGTCGGATTGGCCGCTGAACGGCGAACAATTGCTGCCGCTCAAGATGCTATTGGCGCGCAAAGCCTATCAAGGCGAACGCTTGGAATCGATCGCTGAGCTTCGGCGGCTCGCGGCTTGTCCCGATCGGCTGGAACAACTGCTCGCCGCACCGAACGCCGTCGTGCTCGATCTGGATCTAGACGTGTTCCGTTCGTATACGGAGGCGGAGATCCGGGCGGACTTGGCCTTCTTAAAGTCCTTCTATGCTTACGACATGATCACGGTCGCGCTCTCGCCGCCGTTCTGCGGCGGAGAGGAGCGCTGCGCGTCGATCTATCGGCAGTTTCTGGACATCTTCGAGCTTGATCCGGCAGAAGCGGTAGATTGGTAGAAGAGGTTCAGGAACGCGACGCCATGCTTGGCTGATGCGCGGGAGGTCCAAAAGCGAAGGGGTGAGCAAGCGATGTGTACAAGCTTTGTGGTTCACGGGGAGCGCACCTTCATCGGGATGAACTTCGATATCTCGGACCGGCCGATCAAGCTCGCGCGCCATGGCGAGCATCAGCTCATCGTACGCCAGCAAGAGAACGGCTCCTATTATCCCGCCTTCGGGCTGAACCGGGCGGGGACGTTCATGAACCTGCAGACGGTCGAGCCGAACGAAGCGGGCCGCTATCGGCGGACCAAGGATGCCGTCCATACGATGAGATTGTTCGAGGATGTGCTGGGCGAGAAGATTCGGCTGTCGTCGCTCGGCGACTACTTGCGGATGAAGGCGGTCGTGAACGTGCCGAATTACAGCGTGCACTGCCTCATCGCGGGCATGGAACGCCAAGGCTACATCGTCGAACCCGGCCGCGGCAACCTCGCGCTGGACGAAGCGGAAGATCCCGACGTGATGGTGCTGACGAACTGCGCGCTGACCGACGGTTCGGCGCCTGTCGACGAACGATACGAGACCGCCAATCGGGCGATTCGGCTGCGCAAAGCGGCGTTCGACCCGGCGGCGGGGCTCGCGGTGCTGGCCGAGACTGCGCAGCAAGAAGGGGACTACCCTACGCAGCTGTCGCTCGTCTCCGTACCGGAAGAGGGGCTCATGTACTTCGCTTTGCGCCGGAGGTTCGATCGGATCTTCGTCTTCCGGTTCGACGACGATACGATACGTACGCATGCCGGATTCGAGCGCGCATGCAGTTGGCCGGTGACGAAGCAAGGAATCGACCTCGCCGATCTGGACATATTCGCTTAATGCGCCTCGCGCTCCGTGGGGGAAGATCGTCATCCGCGTGTCGGACGACTGAGCGATTTCCCGGGAAGCCGCAGGAAGCGACAGCTTCCGGCAGCGCTAGACGAAGCGTATTCCGGCAGCCGCATCTCGCCGGGGATTTGATCTTTCCGCTCCGGTTGAGTACGATTAGGGACAGAACGGTTCATCGATCGAAGGAGCGAACGCTGGTGTTAATCGAGATTAAAGATCGGCTGGACAAGCCGCAAGTCTACGAATTGATCGAGATGTCGGTCTTTCCGGACCCGGACCGCATCGTCCAGGTGCTGCAGGAATATCGGGAGGATCCGTCGCTGGAAATTCGCGGCTACTACGAAGACGACGCGCTGATCGGCATTATCGGCTCCAGGCTGGACGACGAAGGCGCGCTGGAGATTCGGCATATCGCCGTCGCGCCGGATGAGCGCGGCAAAGGCTACGGCAGAGGCATGATCCTCGAGCTGCTCGCGGCCAAGGATCCGAGAGAGATCGTCGCGGAGACCGACGACGAGGCCGTGAACTTCTACCGCAGCATCGGGTTCACGATCGAGAGCTTAGGGGAGAAGTACCCCGGCGTCGAGCGCTACAGATGCGCGTACGATACCGCGTTGGAGTAAGCGAGCTGCGGCAGGAGCGGAACGTCCGAAGAGGCGGGCCGCTCCTTTTTTCGTTTTTTCGGGCGCAACGGCGGGGCTGCGGGGATGACCGGGATACGGGCGAGATGGTATATTGAGAGGAAAAGCCGGTGGGGAGGCGAAAGCCATGATCGTCCGCGAGAACGAACGTTTTTTTGTCCTGACGCCGCAAGATGACCATGCGCGGCTGTCGGGAGAGATCGCAAAGCGCATGCATGCGAATCTGTACGGGAACAGCCCCTACGTCCAGGAGGCGCTGCTCGCCATCGCCGAGCACGACCGAAGCTGGATGCGGCTCGACGACACGCCCGTCTGGAACGACCGGGATCGCAGGCCCTTTTCGTTCATGGACTATCCGCATCTGCCCAAACTGACCTTTTATCGGTTGGGCGTCGACGAAGTCGAAGCCATGAGTGCCTATGCCGGGCTGCTGTGCAGCCTGCATTTCTCCTCATTCCAGCCTCCGGGAGGAGCGCAGGACCCCGCTTGGAGCGAATTTGTCGATCACGAGCGGGCGAGGCAGCGCCGCATCCGGGCCGTGCTGAATGAACCGGAAGAGGCGTCGGTGATGCGGCACCTTGGCATTTTGCAGCTATGCGATCAGATCTCCTTGTATGTCTGCTTCAACGAACCCGGCGCGGCCAAGGCCGACGAACACCCTTGGTACCGCGAAGGGTTCGGCGTCCGGCTGGACGGCCGGCAGCTGTCCGCCGCCTGGACGGGGCCGGAGCGGGTGCGGATCTCGCCTTCGCCGTTCGCCGAACCGTTCCGTGCCGTGCTCCGCACGAAGCATGTTCTCAAGGACGCAATCGCTGGCATGGGCATCGGGGATGCCTATCGGGAGACGCCGTGGACGGAGCAGACCCTTCATTTCGAATAAGAGGTGCAGATGATGGCGAACCTGCTTTTTTTCGCCGGGATGGCCATCCTGGTGCTCGGCGGCTTCATGGGCCGGGTAAGCCGCAATCAATCACATTTTTCACGAAGGGAGCGGGAACGTGCCGAACAAGATGGCCTTACTCGTCGTGGATATGCAGAACGCGTTCTTGCAAGACCGGGTGGAGGCTTCCCGCATCTCCCAAGCTTGCGAATATATCAACCATGTCGCTCGTCTCTTCCGCGAACGCGGGCACGCGGTGGTCCACGTGCAGGATATCGAAGGCATGGAAGCGGATCAAGAAGAGACTTACGCGTTCGTGCCTGAAGTCGAAGTGGAGCCGGACGACGTTCGGATCCGGAAGGTCCATTCCAATGCTTTCTGGGAGACGGATCTGGAAGCCGTCTTGCGCGAACGCGGAGCGGGCTTGGTCGTCGTAGCCGGATTCGCGGCCGAATATTGCGTACTGTTCACCTATCAGGGCGCGATCGAACGCGGATTCAAGGCGGCCATGCTGCAGAACGGCATTCTAAGCGAGCATCGGGACACGGTTCAAGCCGCTTACCGCGATCGCCACGTGGTGGCTTATCCCGTCCTGGAATGGCTCGCCGAGCACAGCGGCACACGGGCTTGAACGAGAGGCGAGGTTTGGCCGGAGGGCGCTGGAGCCGTTCGAGGCGGCCGAATGAGCCGGCGGACGACCGACCGCTACTACGCTCCGGGCATGATATCCGCTATATGCGGAACCGGCTAAGCTTGAACGAGAATGGCTTCAGTTCCTAACCGATACGGAACGCACCGATACGAACGAAGTTAGCCCATGAGGAGGGGAACACGATGACGCGATTTTTGGAAGTCAGCCAAGCGACGGCAGCCGATCTCAGCGTGCTGGTCCCGCTGTTCGACGCTTATCGTCAGTTTTATGGACAAACCGCCGATCCGGCGGGAGCCGAGCAATACCTCTTCGAGCGATTCGCTCACTTGGAGTCGGTCATCTTCCTCGCGCGGGACGCGAACACCGGCGAAGCGCTCGGGTTCGCGCAGCTCTACCCGGCATTCTCTTCGATCTCGATGAAGCGTACTTGGATTCTGAACGATCTGTTCGTCGGCGAATCCTACCGCCAACAAGGCGTCGCCAAGCGTCTGCTCACGGAGGCGATCGCGTACGGGCAGTTGACGCGCGCCAAGGGCATCGAGCTGTCGACGGCCAAGACGAATGCGGGCGCGAAGCGGCTCTACGAGCAATTGGGTTTCGAGCGGGACGAGACGTACGATCATTACTTTTTGACGATCTGAGACGGACTTCGCGCGCATAGATTAAGAGAAGACGAGTCCCGGAAAGGAAGGAAGACGCATGCGATACGAGATTCGGTCAGCCGTAGACGAGGAGCTGCCGGTCGTTCATCGGATCATGAGAGAAGCGTTCGGCGAATACCGGGAACGGCTGAATCCGCCCCCTTCCGCGCTGAAGGAAGAAGTGGAGGATATCCGACGCAAGCTGGCGGGGCGCGGCGGCGCACTGCTCGTCTGGCTCGGGGACGAGCCGGTCGGCTCCGCCCAGTACTACTTCAGCGAGCGATACATGTATATCGGACGCGTCTCCATCCTCGAACGTGCGCGCAGACGGGGGATCGGCAGCGGCACGATGGCTTACCTGGAACGGCTCGCCATCCGGCAAGGATATTCGGAGACCCGGATCGAGGTTCGCGCGTCGCTCCTAGGGAACGTTGCGCTCTATCGGAAGCTGGGGTACGCGATCGTCAGACGCCGTACCTATCCGGACGGGAAGGACGGCTGGTTCGTCATGCGGAAGAAGCTCTCCGGCCGAACGGGCATGGCCGAGGAGGTGCGTCATGACGAATCGGCGGGCGCGTGAACCGATCGCGGTCATCTCCGACATCCACAGCAACGCGCACGCGCTGGAAGCCGTACTGCGCGATATCGACGCCCGGGGCATCGGCAGGATCGTATGCTTGGGCGACAGCCTGTTCGGACCGATCGATCCGATCGGCACGGCCCGGCTGCTCATGGCGGATCCGCGGATCGTCCATCTCATGGGGAACTGCGATGAAGTATTGCTAGCGCCGGAAGGCGCAGGTCCGACCTATCGTTTCGTAAAGCCGCTGCTTACGGAAGAGACGGAGCGTTGGATGGCTGGATTCCCGGCCGTATGGTCGGACGGAGATTGGCTGTTCTGCCATGGCACGCCGGACGCGAACGACGTGTATCTGCTCGAAGAGGTCGGTCCGCGCGGCGCGTCGTACAAGCCGTCCGACCGGCTGCGGCGCGAGCTTGCGCATGTGCGGGCACGCGTCGTCTTCTGCGGCCACAGCCACGTCTTCGCCCTGCGCCATTTGCCGGACGGCAAGACGGTGGTGAACGCCGGGAGCGTCGGCCTTCCCGCCTATGAAGACGAGGAGCCGATCCCGCACGTCATGGCCTCGGGCCATCCTTTTGCCGAATACGTCATCGTGAGGGAAGGTCCGGACGGGACGAATGCCGGGCCGCGGATCGAGCATCTCCTCGTGCCCTACGACTGGGAGCGGGCCGCCGATATCGCGCTACGGCGCGGGCGGCCGGAGTATGCGACGGCGCTGCGAACGGGACGAATGTGAGACGCCAGCGCCCGGTCGTTCCGCCGTTATTAGCCGCAGCCCGAATCCGGGCAGCGTTACGACAGTTAAAGGAGAGAAAAAGATGATCCTCGAAGTCGCCATCTTGAACGTGAAGTCCGGCTTGACCAACGATTTTGAGAGCAGCTTCCGCAAAGCCTCCAAGATCATCTCGTCCATGCGCGGATATATCGGCCACGAGCTGAACAAATGCGTGGAGAAAAAGGACCAATACATCCTGCTCGTCAAATGGGAGACGCTCAAGGACCACACGGTCGGCTTCCGCGGATCGCCCCAGTATCAGGAGTGGAAAGCGCTGCTGCATCATTTTTACGATCCGTTCCCCGAAGTCGATCATTATATCAACATCCGGTTGGACGAAGGTCCGATTCCTCCGATCGTCTATCAGGAGGAACAGGAGGGGGAGCCGTCATGATCGGAGCTTATGATATCGCCGACGCGGTCTTGGACGACTTGCCCGAGATCGTCGGCATCTACAATTCCACGATCGCGGGACGGCAGGTGACCGCCGACCTCGCACCGGTTACGGTCGAGAGCCGCATCGCCTGGTTCCATGCGCACGAGCCGGTGCGCCGCCCGTTGTGGGTACTGAAGCTGGACGGCCGCATCGTCGCCTGGTTCAGCTTCCAGTCGTTCTACGGCCGTCCGGCCTACGACGCCACCGCCGAGATCAGCATCTACATCTCCGAGCGGCATCGCGGGCAAGGACTGGGCAAGCGCTTGATGCGGCATGCGATCGAGAGCTGTCCGCGGCTCGGGATTCGCAGCCTCGTCGGATTCGTCTTCGGCCACAACGAGCCGAGCATCGCACTGCTGACGAAGTACGGCTTCGAGCAATGGGGCTATCTGCCCCGCGTTGCCGAACTGGACGGCGTAGAACGGGATCTGGCGATCCTCGGCCTGCGGGTGGCGGACTGAAGAAGGGGACGGCGTCAGATGGCCCCATGGAGCAGATTTGCCGCTGGCAGAAAGTCGGTGACGTTGGCAGAGAGTCGGTATCACCGGCAAGTAGTCGGTGTTACTGGCAGAAATTCGGTGCCGCTGACAGTTGGTTCCGCTGGAAAAGAATAGGGACTCCTGTGCAAAAGTGCATGGGAGTTTTTTTGTTTTTGTTTGAAATGCGGTATTCAAAAATAAACAAATATGATAAGATCAAAACAAATAAAAACAAACATTCATTCGGAGGTTATCATCCATGGTACAAAGCTTGTGGGATCCGGCAAAAGCCTCACAGCAGTCCGGCGGACTGAACGAACTGGTCTACCGCTCCAACCTGATCGGCGAAGACCGCCGCGTATGCAACTGGGGAGGCGGCAACACCTCGGCGAAGACGGTCGTACAGGACTTCCGCGGCCGCGACGTCGAAGTCATGTACGTGAAGGGCAGCGGCTCCGACCTCGCGACGATGAAGGCGGGCAACTTCACGGGCTTGCGCATGGAGGATATCCGGCCGCTGTTCGAGCGTCCGGAGATGTCCGACGAAGAGATGGTCGCCTACCTGGCTAATTGTATGATTGACGCCAAGCACCCGCGCGCATCGATCGAGACGCTGCTGCACGCGTTCCTCCCGTTCAAGCATGTCGACCACACGCATCCGGACGCGATCATCAGCCTGTGCTGCGCGGACAACGGCAAGGAGCTGGCGCGCGAGATCTTCGGCGACCGCTTCGTATGGGTACCGTACATTCGTCCAGGCTTTACGCTGTCCAAGATGATCGCCGAAGGCGTGCTCGCGAATCCGAAGGTGGAGCTGGTGCTGATGGAGAAGCACGGCTTGGTCACTTGGGGAGAGACGTCCGAAGCGTGCTACGCGCAGACGATCAAGATCATCAGCGAAGCCGAAGCGTTCATCGAAGCGCGGGCGGACGAGGCGAAGCTGTTCGGCGGCGCCAAGCATCCGGCGCTCCCGGCAGACGTCCGTCGGCAGATCGCGGCCGCCGTCATGCCGACGATCCGCGGCGCCGTCAGCGACGCGAAAAAGATGATTTTGACGTTCGACGACCAAGCGGACGTACTCGCGTTCGTAGGCGGCGAGCGCTCGCCGAAGCTGTCCCAAGTCGGCGCCGCTTGCCCGGACCACCTGGTTCATACCAAGGTCGTGCCGCTGTTCATCGATTGGACGCCGAACGCGGACGACGTCGATGGCTTGAAGGCGATCCTCAAAGAGAGCGTGGCCGCCTACAAGGAGCAATACAAAGCCTACTTCGAGCGCAACAAGAACGAAGGCGACGTCATGTTCGAAGCGGCGCCACGCGTCATCCTGATCCCCGGCGTCGGCATGATCAACACCGGCAAGAACTGGGCGATGTCCCAAGTCAGCGGCGCGCTCTATCACCGCGCGATCGCGGTGATGCGCGGCGCGACGGCACTCGGAGAGTTCGTCTCCTTGAGCGAGAACGAATCGTACAACGTGGAATACTGGCCGCTCGAGCTGTATAAATTGTCTTTAGCCCCGGCCGAAGCCGAATTCTCCCGCAAGATCGCGTTCATCACGGGCGGCGCGGGCGGCATCGGCAGCGAGACGGCCCGCCGTCTCGTCTCCGAAGGCGCGCACGTCGTGCTGGCGGACTTGAACCTCGAAGGCGCGGAGAAGGTCGCGGCCGAGATCAACGCGAAGTACGGCGACAACCGGGCCGTCGCGGTCAAGATGGACGTCACGAACGAAGAGGCGGTCCAAGCGGCGTACGCGGAGACGGCGCTGGCGTTCGGCGGCGTGGACATCATCGTGAACAATGCCGGTCTCGCCACGTCCAGCCCGTTCGACCAGACGTCGCTGAAGGAATGGAACCTGAATATCAACGTGCTCGGCACCGGGTACTTCCTCGTCGCCCGCGAAGCGTTCAAGCAGATGAAGGAACAAAGCATCGGCGGCAACATGGTGTTTATCGGCTCTAAGAACTCCGTCTACGCCGGCAAGAACGCGACGGCTTACAGCGCGGCCAAGGCGCTCGAAGCGCACCTCGCCCGCTGCATCGCGGCCGAAGGCGGCGAATACGGCATCCGCGTCAACACGATCCTGCCGGACGCCATCCTCCAAGGCTCCGCGATCTGGAACGGCAGCTGGCGCAACGAGCGCGCGGCGGCCTACGGCATCGAGCCGGATCAGCTGGAAGAATACTACCGCAAGCGCACGACCCTGCTCGTGAACATCTATCCGCGGGATATCGCGGAAGGCATCGCCTTCTTCGCGTCCTCCAAGTCCGACAAGACGACGGGCTGCATGCTGACGATCGACGGCGGCGTGCCCGCGGCGTTCACGCGCTAATCGTCCAACCATTATCTGAACGGAAGGGGATACCGGGAATGCCTCAAGCCACAGGAGAGAAGCTCTGGTACATTCCGGACGCTTATATTCCGGAGAAAAGCTCGGGCGGCCTCACCAGCCACGAGTCGGTGTGCGTCATCAACACGGCGTCGGAAGACGCGCTGCTCAGCTTTACGGTTTTCTTCGAGGACCGCGCGCCGCTTGAAGACATTCTCGTGGTCGTCCCGGCCAGACGGACCAAGCATATTCGCACCAGCTCGCTGGCGAAGGGAGGAGCGTCGATTCCGGTCGGCGTTCCTTACGCCATCGAGGTGCGCAGCGACATCAAGATCATCGTCCAATACAGCCGTCTGGACGCGACCCAAGCTGAGAACGCTCTCATGTCCGTCATCGCTTATCCGGTCCGATCATCATCTTAACCGATAGGGGACGCAACCCCGAGGAGGAATTATCGTATGCAAGAGAACGTCAAACGCAATTACGAAGCGGCCAAGGCGCAGTACGCCGAACACGGCATCGACGTCGACCAGTCGTTGAAGCAGCTCGCTCAGATCAAGATCTCCATGCATTGCTGGCAAGGGGACGACGTGCGCGGCTTCCTGAATCGCGACCAGGACTTGACCGGAGGCATCTCCGTGACTGGCAACTATCCGGGCGCGGCGCGCACGCCTGCCGAGCTGAGAGCGGATCTGGAGAAAGCGCTCTCGCTCATCCCCGGCAAGCACAAGGTGAATCTTCATGCCATCTACGTCGATACGGACGAGAAGGTGGAGTTGGATCGGCTGGAGCCGAAGCACTTCCGGCGCTGGGTCGATTGGGCGAAGGAGCAGGGGCTCGGCCTCGACTTCAACCCGACCTGCTTCTCCCACGAGAAGTCGAGCGACGGCTTCACCCTCAGCCACCCGGACCCGGAGATCCGCCGGTTCTGGATCGACCACTGCAAGGCGTCGCGCAAGATCAGCGCCTATTTCGGCGAACAGCTTGGCCAGACCTGCGTCACGAACGTCTGGGTGCCGGACGGCTTCAAGGACACGCCGGTCGACCGCATGGCGCCGAGACAGCGCCTGAAGGAATCGCTGGACGAGATCTTCGCGGAAGAACTGAACCCCGCTTACCATCTGGACGCCGTCGAGAGCAAGCTGTTCGGCATCGGATCGGAAGCGTACGTCGTCGGCTCGCATGAGTTCTACATGGGCTACGGCATTCGGAACAACAAGCTGATCTGCCTCGACGCCGGCCACTTCCATCCGACGGAAGTCATCTCGAACAAGCTGTCCTCGCTGGCGCTGTTCGCGGACGGCATCCTGCTGCACGTGAGCCGTCCGATGCGCTGGGACAGCGACCACGTCGTCGTCATGGACGACGAGCTGCTCGCGATCGGCCAAGAGCTGGTCCGCGGCGACCTGCTCGGCAAGACGCACATCGGCCTCGACTTTTTCGACGCCAGCATCAACCGCGTCGCGGCTTGGGTCATCGGCACGCGCAACACGATCAAAGCGCTGCTCCGCGCCATGCTGGAGCCGGTCGACCTGCTGCGCAAAGCCGAGCTGGAAGGCGACTACACGACGCGCCTCGCGATCGCCGAGGAGTTCAAGTCGTATCCGTTCGGCGCCGTCTGGGACTACTATTGCGAGCAGCAGGGCGTGCCGGTGCGCGAGCAATGGCTCGCGGAGGTCAAAGCCTATGAGCAGGAAGTTCTGCTGAAGCGCGGTTAATACGGAACGGGGAGGACGGCGGGCGGCCGCGGAGCGCTCCCTGCGTACTCGCTGCGTGGCACGCACGAGCATGCTAGCCGTTCGTTGCGCGTAACGCGGAGCGTTCCTGCGTACTCGGTGCGTGGCACGCACGAACATGCTAGCCGTTCGTTGCCGCGTAACGCGGAGCGCTCCCTGCATACTCGATGCGTGGCACGCACGAACATGCCAGCCGTTCATCGAGCTGAAAGCGGTTGGCATTTGTCCGCCCTAGCCCCTCGTTTCGCGATTCGTGAGTAAGCGCCGCGGTCGCGGGAGGCGGAGCGAGCTGATATTTTCCGCCTCAGCCGCCCTCGTTTCTCGATTCGTGAGTAAGTGCCGCAGTCGCGGGAGGCGGAGCGAGCTGCTATTTTCCGCCTCAGCCGCCCTCGTTTCTCGATTCGTGAGTAAGTGCCACGGTTGCGGGAGGTGGAGCGAGCTGCTATTTTCCGCCTCAGCCGCCCTCGTTTCTCGATTAGTTGCAAATGTACAACTTTTTTAGCCTTATCTGCATGAAAAAAGCAAAAAAGGTGCAAATGTACAACTTATTTCGTGAGAATACCGCTTTACTCGGAAAAAGGCCGAAATAAGTTGTACGATTACAACTTATTCAGCCATATCGGCCCATTTGAGCGAAAAAAATGGTACAAATGCAACTAAATGATCAACCAGCCACGCCCGACGAGAGGTCGGACTTCGCTAGGACGACGCTTCAGCCACGCCCGACGCGAGGTCGGGCTTAGCTAGGACGACGCTCCCGCCGCGCCCGACGAGAGGTCGGACTTCGCTAGGACGTCTCTCCCTGCGCGCCGTACGACTTTCAGATTCCGAATGGAAAGGGGATGCCCATCTTGGCGAGCATTCTCGCATATGACCTTGGCGCCAGCAGCGGACGAGCGCTGCTCGGCCGGCTGACGGACCGCAAGATCGAGACCGAGGAGCTGCACCGGTTCCCGAACGATCCCGTGCAGGTGGGCGACCGCTTGCATTGGGATATTCTCCGTCTGTATCATGAACTGAAGCAGGGCTTGCTGAAGGCAAAGCACCAAGGCGTGCAAGTACAAAGTCTGGGCATCGATTCCTGGGCGGTGGACTTCGGCTTCATCGGCGCGAACGGGGAGCTGCTCGGCAATCCCTACCACTATCGCGACCGGCATACGGACGGCGCGATGGAGCGGCTGTTCGCCGAACTCCCGCCAGAGGAAGTATTCGGACGGACGGGCATTCAGTTCCTGCCGTTCAATTCGATCTTCCAGCTCTATGCGCTGAAGCAAGCGAATCATCCGCTGCTGCGCGAGGCGAACCGGTTCCTCATGATTCCGGACCTGCTCCGCTACTTCCTCACCGGCGAGATGAAGAGCGAATTCACGAACGCCACGACCACCCAGCTCTACAATCCGGCCTTGGGCGGCTGGGATACGGAATTGCTGGCCAAGCTAGGCCTGCCTGCGTCCTGGTTCGGCCCAATCGTCCAGCCGGGCACGCAGGTCGGCGCGCTGCGCCGTTCGCTCACCGAGGAGCTGGGCATCGACGCGATTCCCGTCTTCGCGGTCGCCGAGCACGACACCGGCTCCGCGGTCGCGGCCGTACCGGCTTTGGACCGCTCGTTCGCTTACTTGAGCTGCGGCACATGGTCGCTCATAGGGACGGAGGTAGAGCGTCCAGTCATCCATGACGAAGCGAGAGCGCTCAACTTCACGAACGAGGGCGGCGTGGACGGGACCTACCGTCTGCTGAAAAACATTATGGGCCTCTGGATTCTGAACGAGACGCGCCGCGCATGGGAACGAGCAGGAAAATCGTACGCGTTCCCCGAATTAGTGAAGCTGGCGGGCGGAGCGCCCGCGTTCGCCGCGTTCATCGATCCGGACGACGAGGCATTCCTGCATCCGGGCGACATGCCGGGACAGATCCGGCGTTATTGCGAGCGTACGCGCCAACGTCCGCCGGAGGAACCGGGCGCCGTCGTACGCTGCATTCTGGAGAGCCTCGCGATGAAGTACCGCTATATCCTCGAATTGACCGAGCGGCTGTCCGGCCAATCGTTCAACGGGCTGCACATGGTGGGCGGCGGCATTCAGAATACGCTGCTCTGCCAATGGTCCGCGAACGCGATCGGCAAGCCGGTATGGGCCGGGCCCGCCGAAGGCAGCGCGATCGGCAATCTGGTCGTCCAATGGATCGCCCAAGGCGAGCTGTCGGATATCTGGGAAGCGCGAAGCGTCATCCGGGATTCGTTCCCGGTGACCGTCTACGAGCCGGAAGCATGGGAAGCATGGGACGACGCATACGGCCGATTCCTGCGCGCGACGGGACTGCAAGGAACGTGAGCCGAGGGAGCTTGCGTCGACAATAGATGAAGTTAGTGGAGAAGAGGTTGCTTATGCTGGTCGCGGAACGCTACGAGAAAATAGTGGAGCTGGTTAACGAGCGGGGGAGCATTCGGGTATCCGAGCTGAGCGAGCTGTGCCAGGTCACGGAGGAGACGATCCGCCGCGACTTGGACCGGCTCGAGCAAGCGGGGCGCCTGCGGCGTTCGCACGGCGGCGCGGTTAGCGTGAAGGACCAGCACCAGCAGCCGGAGATCCCGTACTTCGAACGGGAGATCGTCCATGCGGAGGAGAAAAAGCGGATCGCCCAGGAGGCGATCGGCCTCATTCAACCGCGTGACCGCATTCTGCTGGACGCGAGCTCGACCGCTTGGTACATGGCGCGCGAGATGCCGGACATCCCGCTGACCGTGCTGACCAACTCGATCAAGGTCGCCATGGAGCTTGCCGCGAAGGAGAAGATCGAGGTCATCTCGACCGGCGGCTCGCTCGCGCAGCGCTCGCTGTCGTTCGTCGGCCCGTTGGCCGAACGCTCGCTCGACGCCTATCACGTCGACAAGGCGTTCCTCTCCTGCAAGGGCGTTCATCTCGAGCGGGGGATCAGCGAGTCGAACGAGCTGCAGGCGCGCGTCAAGCACAAGATGGTCGGCATGGCCGACCAAGTCGTCGTTCTGGCCGACGCGAGCAAGTTCGGCGTGCAGGCATTCACGCACGTGTCCGATCTGGACGGCGTCGGCACGATCATCACCGATCGGCGGCTGCCCGCCGAGACGAAGCGTCAGTTCGCCGAGCGCGGCATCGCCGTGCGGACGGTATAGCGATACGGCATGCACGCATTTCTCGCCGGGTACGGTATAGCGATACGGCATGCACGCATTTCTCGCCGGGTACGGTGTAGCGATACGGCATGCACGCCATCTCTCGCCAGGTACGGTGTAGCGGTACGGCATGCACGCATCTCTCGCCGGGTACGGTATAGGCGATACGGCATGCACGCATTTCTCGCCGGGTACGGTATAGGCGATACGGCATGCACGCATTTCTCGCCGGGTACGGTATAGGCGATACGGCATGCACGCATTTCTCGCCGGGTACGGTATAGCGATACGGCATGCACGCCATCTCTCGCCGGGTACGGTGTAGCGATACGGCATGCACGCCGCCCCTCATCGAACCCAACGCCGAAGGCGGTTGCCTTCGGCGTTGGGCATCTCCAACTTGTCTGACAACCTGACAAACTGATAAAATGGAGTCAAAACCTCCTCATCCATTCGAAAAAGAGGTGCCTATCATGAAGGTGTCGTTGTTTATCACCTGCCTCGGAGACGCCATCTACCCCCGCGTCGGGGAAGCGATGGTCCGGGTGCTGGCCAAATACGGCATAGCGCTCGATTTTCCCCGGATCCAAACGTGCTGCGGCCAGCCGGCCTTCAACAGCGGCTATTGGAAGGAAGCGCGGGCGAGCGCCTTGACCTTGCTCGACGCGTTCGAGGACAGCGACTTCGTCATCTCGCCGTCCGGCTCGTGCACGGGCATGATTCACCATTACCCGAAGCTGTTCGAGGACGATCCGGTTCAGCGCGAACGGGCCCTGAAGCTCCAGGCGAAGTCGTACGAGTTTGCGCAGTTTCTCGTGAACGTGCTGGGCGTGACCGACGTCGGCGCGACGTTCCCGCGCAAGGTGACGTACCATCCCTCCTGCCACGGCACCCGGCTGCTCGGCGTCAAGGATGAGCCGATGGCGCTCATGCGGCACGTGAAGGGGCTGGAGTTCATCCCGCTGCCGTTCGCGGAAGATTGCTGCGGCTTCGGCGGCACGTTCGCGGTGAAGATGGCGGACATCTCCGGCGCGATGGTGACGGAGAAGGCCGATCACGTCAAGGAGACGGAAGCCGAGGTGCTCGTCGGGCTCGACATGGCCTGCCTGATGAACATCGCGGGAAACCTGCGTTACCGAAACGAACCGGTACGGGTCATGCACCTGGCCGAATTGCTTGCGGAAGGGGCGAACCTGGCATGAGCGCGACGGGAGCGGCACATCCATCCGTGAAGGAACGGGCGGAGCTCGCCTTGAACGACGAGTTCCTGCGCAAGGCGGTCAAGTTCACGACCGAACGGCTGCGCAACGGGAAAAAGAACGCTTCGGCGGATCACGGAAACTGGGACGAATGGCGGGAACGCGGACGGCAGATCCGGCTCCACACGATCGCCCATCTGGACTATTACTTGAACCTGTTCGTCGAGAACGCGCGCGCGAACGGCGTGCACGTCCACTTCGCGGATACCGGCGAAGAAGCGGTCCGCATCTCGCTCGACATCGCCGAACGCAAGTCGGCGAAGAGCGTCGTCAAGTCCAAGTCGATGGTGTCGGAGGAGCTGCATCTCAACCATGCGCTCGAGACGATCGGCGTGGAAGCGATCGAGACCGATCTCGGCGAGTATATCATCCAATTGGCGGGCGAGATGCCGTCGCATATCGTCATCCCCGCCATTCACAAGAACCGTTATCAGATCGCCGATCTGCTCTCCGAGGTGGCGGGCGAGCGGCTCGAAGCCGATACGACGGTGCTGGCCGGCTTCGTCCGCAAGAAGCTGCGAGAGAAGTTCCTCGAAGCCGATATCGGGATGACCGGCTGCAACTTCGCGATCGCGGAGACCGGCTCGATGGTGCTGTTCGAGAACGAAGGCAACGCGCGGATGGTCACCACCGTGCCGAAGACCCAGATTACGCTGATGGGCATGGAGCGGATCATCCCGTCCTTCGAGGATCTCGAAGTGATGGCGACGCTGCTGCCGCGCTCGGCGACGGGCCAGAAGCTGACGATGTACATGTCGGGCATCTCGGGCCCGCGGCGGTCGGACGACGCGGACGGCCCGGACGAGATGCATATCATCATCGTCGACAACGGGCGTTCCCTGCAGCTCGGCGACCCCGAGTTCCAGGAGCTGCTCAACTGCATCCGCTGCGGCGCCTGCCTGAACGCCTGCCCGGTCTACCGCCACATCGGCGGGCATGCTTACGGCAGCACCTACAGCGGGCCGATCGGCGCCGTCTTGACGCCGGCGCTGAACAAGAACATCGCCGAATGGGACGATATCGCCAATGCGTCGAGCCTGTGCGGCGCTTGCTACGAGGCGTGTCCGGTCAAGATCCCGCTGCACGAGATGCTGATCTATCTGCGCAGGCGCAAAGTCGAGAGCGGCCACGGCAACAAGCTCGAAGCCGCCGGCATGAAGGGCTTCGCCGTGCTCATGGCGAACGCTTCGCGGCTCCGAGCCATTCTGGCGCTGGGCAAGATCGGACAGAAGCTGGTCGTCCGCAAAGGCGAGATCCGCACGAAGATCGGACCGCTGAAAGGGTGGAACAGCTACCGCGTCACGCCGAGCCTGCCGCGCGCTTCGTTCCGCGACCGCTGGGCGACGCTCGATCAGGAGATCCGCCACGGGCTGCAGGAGTTGAATCCGGAGATGCAGCGCCGGTTGGAGAACGCCGTGAAGCAGCGGCAGCAGGGAGGAGGCGCCGGACATGGCGGACATTGACAAGAGCGAGACGGCGCATGCGGCGTGGTTGAAGGAGATGGAAGCGGCCTCCCGCGCCAAGCAGGAGACGTTCATGAACGGGATCGCCGCGCGCCTGCGGCATCCGCGGATGAAGGAGAAGCCCGCGCACCCTTACCGCGGGGCGCTGGACTTCTGGCGCGAATTCGAATGGACCGAGGAAGAGCGAATCGCGCGCTTCGCCGACAACTGGAGAAGCGTCGGCGGGCACGTCGCGCGCCTCTCGAACGCGGACGAGGTGCGCGACTTCATCGCGGGCAAGGCGAAGGAGCTCGGAGCGCGGTTCGTCGTGCGCCAGAACCAGGCGGAGCTGGACGCGCTCGGACTGGAAGCCGCGCTGCCTGACGCCCGGATCTCGGTATGGAACAGCGATCCGGAGGAGCACTGGAAGGCGCGCGCGGCGGAGGCCGATATCGGCGTCGTCGCGGCGGATTACGCGGCGGCATACACCGGTTCGGTGACCGTCCTGTCCGCCAAGGACAAGGGGCGCTCCGTCTCGCTGCTGCCGACCGTGCTCATGATCGTCATCCCGATCGAACGGCTGAAGACGCGGTTAGGCGAGGTGCTCGTGAACTTCGACCGCGCCGGACGCGAGCAGCTGCCGGCCGGCATTCACTTCATCTCCGGCCCGAGCCGGTCCTCGGACATCGAGAACGACCTGACGATCGGCGTCCACGGGCCCGGCATCGTCTATGCGCTGATCGTAGGCTGAACGGCGAGGGAACGAGGGCGGAAGAAGAACGGATCCCCCGTAGGATAAGGAGGCGCATCGCGGCATGGAAGCGACCCGGCTGACGAAGCGGAACCATTACGAAGAAATGACGGAGCATCTCAAACGCCAAATTCTCGAAGGCAAGCTCCAGGTCGGCGACAAGCTCCCTTCGACGAAGGAGATCTCCGAGCGGTTCGGCGTCGGCCGTTCCACCACGCGCGAAGCGCTCAGCGCCTTGAAGGCGATGGGGCTCATCGAGATTCGCCAGGGCGGCGGGTGCCGCGTCATTCGCAGCGCCCCCGCCGAAACCGTCCCCGAGATCGAGTCGCTGCGTGTGAACCGCGAGACGCTGCTGGAGCTGCTCGAAGTCCGCCAGACCTTGGAATTGTCGATCGCGGCCATCGCCGCGTCCAGACGCACGGACGAGGACGTGGACGCGCTGCGGAGGGTGGTGCAGGAGATGGCGCAGGCGATCGGAGACGATCTGGAGGGAGAGCGGACCGACCTGTTGTTCCATCTGAGCCTCGCCCGCGCGACGGGAAATGCGATCATGGTACGGCTGTTCGAGTCGATCACCGGCCAGATGGAGCGGGCGATCCGCGAAGTGCGACGCGTGGAACTGTACGCCAACCGCTCCGTAGCGGAGCGGTTGTTCAGGGAGCATGAGGCGATCGCCCGGGCGGTGGCCAACCGCGAGCCGCAGGAGGCTACCGCCCGCATGAGCGAGCATCTGCGCCATGTGGAGAGCATTTTGACCAAGCATTTGTGAGGACGCCTAAGGGCATCCCGATACCGGCGTTTGCGCCCGACAATACCAAGACGCCCCGGCGACGGCCGCAGGTCTAACTGCAGCCGCCCGGGGCGTCTTGGTTTATTTGCCGTTGCGCGGCAGGCTTCGGGACACGATTCGGGTCACCCCGTACATGATCTTGGCCAGCGGAGCATTTTTGGGGTAGGCCAGATAACGTGGCTCCCATACCGGATCGAACTTCTCCTTGAACCGCCGCAGTCCTTGGAAGCTGTAGAAGTGATTGCCCTTCAGGAAGATCAGGCGCGCGATGCGCTCCCCCCGATAGGAATATTCCGATTCGCCGACGCTCGCGAGCGGGGCCATGCCCAGGTTGAACCGTTCGTATCCGGACGCCTTGGCCCATTGCAGCAGATGGACGAACAGCACGTCCATGACGCCGCTGCGCAGCCCTTTCCGGTAGCGCATCAGGTCGACGGAGACGGACTTCCCGCCGTCATAGACCGGCATCAGGCTCGCGAACGCGGCCGTGCGGCCCTCCTGATCCTTGAGCACGGCTATGGGCGCAAGCTCCAGGTACGACTCGCGGAACGTCCCGAGCGAGAAGCCCTTCTCCGCGCGGTCTCCCAGCCATTCGTCCGACACCTCGCGCAGCTCCAGCAGAAACAGCTGAGGGAAGGGCGCTTCGATCATCTCGAAGCGATAGCCTTCCCTCTCGAACCGGTTGCAAGCGGCGCGCAGATCGGCTTTGCTGCGTCCGGTCAGCCCGAATTGCGCCAAGTTCACGACGGCTTCCTCGCCGAGCTTGAAGAATCGGTAGCCGAACTCGTGGTATATCGGCAGGTACTCCGCTTTGACCTGATAGAAGGCGGCGGTGGACGCATACCTGTCGGCGTACTCGCGGAACGTTCGGATCGCATCTCGAATCGCGGCCGGTTCCCCGATCGGATCGCCTAGCGCCACGAGCGTTTTGCGGGTGGCGCCGTAGGCGAGCATGGCTCTCCCGTCGGCCGTCCACAGAAAGCTCTTGTCCCCGAGGAAAAGCAGGTGCGTCAGGAAGTTTCCGCGGTGCGTCTGCAGGAACGCCTTCAGTCTCGCGAACGCGCGGCTGTCCGGCAGCGGGGAGACCGGCAATCGGGGCCGCAGCAGCCAGCGGGCCGTCAGCAGAATCCAAGTAATGGCGAGCGCCAGCACGGCTTCGTGTAAAAAGTCTTGGTCCTGGAGCATGTACCGCGCGTAGAGCTTCGACCGAACGAAGCGCTCCGGCAGATCGTTCGTCAGCCTGCCTACCGACAGATAGAGGTACGTAACGGCGAGCGTGACGAAGGCCCAGCCCGCGATCTTTCGGGCGGAGAAGGGGGCCTCCTCCCGCCGGAATCGGTCCTTGGACAGCCAGAGCAGGACGAAGACGAAGGCGAGGAACAGGGATTCCTCGTAGTCGAAGCCCTTCAGAATCGAGAAGACTGCCCCGGCCAGCAGCAAGACGAGGGTGGCATAATACGCCCGCTTGACTTGGAGCCGGATGCCTTCGGACAGCACCAGCATCAGCAGACCGATCAAGACGGTGAGCTGATGGGAGCCCTTCATCGTGAGCGGCGTGATGTAGTGCTCCAGCAGATGCATCCGGTGCCACTGTCCCGGCGTCGCCGCGGACAGGAGCAGCAGCGCGCCGCTCAGGAAGACGAGCGCGGCGAGCGCCCAGCCCCCGAAGTCGCGCAGAATCGCCATCTGGGACGGCCAGTTCCAGATGGCTTGCCAGCGGCGAACGGCGGGCTTCAGCACTTGACCGGACGCGTTGCTCCAGGCTTCCTTGCCGGGGAGCCACTCGGTGGAGGCGAGGGCCAGTCCGATCGACAGCGGGATGAAGTAATAGAACATCCGGAAGACGAGCACGAGGGCCAACGCCCGCGCCGGCGGGATGCCGAACGCGTTCAGTCCGAGCAGCGCGACGACGTCGAAGGAACCGAGGCCGCCGGGGACGAAGCTGGCGATCCCCGCGACGGCGGCCATCGTGTAGATGCCTGCCGCATCGCGGAAGTCCATCGGGAGGTGCAGCATCCGCGCCGCCACCCAGAAGGTGAGCGCTGCGGCGATCCACTCCGCGAACGAGGCCGCGATCGCCGCGACGGCCGGCGTCCAGCGCGCGTTCGAGCCGCCTTCCACGCCCACGGCGCGCTTCAGCAGCGGGAGCACTTTCAACAGCGCGAAGACCGGCAGGTAGACCGAGACGCCGATAATGGCGATCAACAGCCAAGAATGGTCCTGGAGCAGGGCATGGTCCTTCCACGCCCCTCCGAGCAGCAGCAGGCAGAGTACCGACAACCCGGTCAAACCGGAAAGGCTGAGGTAAAGCACCGAACCGAGCAGGCCCTGTCCCGAGACTCCTCTTTTCCGATACAGCATCAAGCGCAATCCCGCGCCCGTGAAACCGGCGAACCCCAGCGCGTTGTTGAACGAATTGGAGATCCAACTGATCTTCCAGACCGTGCGAAGCGGCAGCCTGGCGCCGTTCCAGCGCAGGAGCAGCAGATCGTAGCCGATCATGATCGACACCGCGAAGAGACTGACGCCAAGGAGCAGCAGATGGCCGCCGAGATGAATGCGGCCCATGATGTGCAGCGCGACGGAGGGCCGGATATCCCGGAGGAACGCATGCGTCTGGCTGTACAAAAAGACAAGAATAAGGACGGGAAGCAAAATTTTCAAGTAGCGCTTGCCGCGTTCGAACCAGGCAGACAAAGGGGCGTTCATGGAATCTCCTTTACTTTAACGGACAGGAAGCAAAAGCTCCGCGTATCCTTCGCTGATCCGTTTCCGATAAAAACTTATCGCCCTCTAGAGCGAACGGCGAAGCCGTTCATACTTAGGAAGGTCGGTTAACTTCTACATTACCCCTTCGCTGCAATTTATTCCAGCCTACCGCCGCACCTCGAATCGCCGCCCAGAGCGCCCGGAGGATGACCCAGGTCATGAGCTGGCGGTAAGCGATCCGCTGGAGGAAGAGCCAGGCCAGCGGCCGCGGGTTTGCTCTCTCCAGCCGGAAGGCGAACAGCGCCACCAGGAAGTCCAGGAGGAAGAACGCCGCATAGCTGATCGTCGCGATCCGGGAACCGCCCGCGAACAGGGAGAAGAGGAAGAGCAGGTCGATGAGCGGGGACACGCAAGTATAGACATATTGGAACAGCCACATGTTCGGCATGCCGACGAACCCGAGCGTCCACTGTCGCGGATTAAACAGCGCGCCGCGGTGCTTCCAAAGACATTGCAGGGTGCCGTAGGTCCAGCGGTAGCGCTGCTTGACGAAGCCGCGGACATCCTCCGGCGCTTCCGTGAACGCATAGGCGCGCTCCTCGTAGCCGATCTTCCAGCCCCGGCGCAGAAGAGAGAGGGTCAAGTCCGCGTCCTCCGCGAGCGTATCTTCGCGGTACAGGCCGGCTTGCTCGACCGCGGACTTGCGCCAGGCGCCGATCGCCCCCGGCACGACCGTGACGCAATTCAGCCGATCGAACGCGCGGCGCTCCAGATTGAAGCCGGTCACGTATTCGATATGCTGCCAGATCGTCAGCAGGTTCCTGGCGTTGCCTACGCGTACGTTGCCCGAGACGGCGGCCATCCGCGGCTCTCGGAAGTGGCGGACCATCAGGGAGATCGCATCGCCCGCGATCAACGTGTCGGCATCGAGCGCGACGACGATCTCCCCCCGCGCTTCCAGGTAGCCGAGGTTGACGGCGGAGGCTTTGCCTCCGTTCGCCTTGGCGACGAGCCGGACGTCTCCGCGGCCGCCGTAGGCGGAACTAACCGCATCGGCCGTCCCGTCCTTCGAGCCGTCGTCCACGACGATGATCTCCATCGCGGGATAGTCGCTGCCCAGGATGGAGGCGATCGTCTTGCAAATGACCTGCTCCTCGTTGTATGCGGCGATGACGACGCTGACCAGCGGCTTATAGTCGTCGTCGGGACGGATCGCGCGGTAGGCGCGCTTGTGCCGCCAGGCAAGGGCGAACAGGAAGGCGACGCGGAAGAGGCCGATGACGATCGCCGAATAGAAGATCGCCTGCAGCGCCGCATTTCCGTGATGAAGCCAATTGAACACGGCGCGGTCATACGCCATCAAGGGAACGTCCTGTCGGGCGACGGGCGGCATCGTCTGCTTCCGCGTCTGTCCGATCAGCGCGCTGAGCGTCGTGAACGTGTAGCCTTCGCGCTGCAGCCGCTCGATGATGATCGGCAGCGCCTCGACGGTCTGATCGCGGTTCCCTCCGGCATCGTGGAGCAGGATGACGTTGCCTTCGGAGAGCTGCGACAGGACGCGGCGCACGATCTCCGCCGTGGACGGCCGGGACCAGTCCTCCGGATCGATCAGCTCGCCGACCATCGTGTAGCCCATCTCCTGGCCGCGCAGAATCGGCAGCAGCTCGGAGGGAGAAGAGGGTTCCGCGTCGGCAACGTACGGCGGACGGAAGAACGTCATCGAATGTCCCGTGATCTCTTGGACGAGCCGCTGGGTCGCGTTGAGCTCCAGCCGGGTCCTGAACGGGGAGGTGGAGGCGACGTTCGGGTGGGTGAACGTATGATTCCCCAGTTCGTGGCCTTCCTTGTAGATGCGCTCGATCAGGTCGGGAAACATCTCGGCATTCTCGCCGACGACGAAGAACGCCGCATGAATGCCGTATTTGCGCAAAATGTCGAGGATCTCGGGCGTATACTTTCCGCTCGGCCCGTCGTCGAACGTCAGCACGACCTGCTTGCCCGCAGGTTTGCCGTAGCGTTCGATCTCGAACGGCTTGGGATACGTCTCGTACGTCTCGTCGGCGATATAGCCGTCCCCATCCGTCTCGAAGGTCCGGCGGCCTTCGGCCGATGCGGAACGGATGCGCAGGATCTCGCCTTCTCCCGCGTAGTGGACCGGGTTCGGACTGGACAGGGAGGACAGCTGGTCCAGCTTGGGGTCGGCTTGCCCGAGCATCCGCCAGAGGGTCGGATCTTCCGAGCCCAGCCGCCAGACCGCGACGCCGGGGAAGCCGTTCTCCCGGACGACCTTCAGCTCGTCATAGGCGGTTGCCGCATCCAGAAACCAGACGATATGCGAGTCCCCGTTTTCCCGATAGCGCATGTAAGGGTTGCCGCTCTCGTCGTCCCAATGGACGACGAGCCGGGATTGCTGCGCGAGTTCCATGATGTCTCCGAACGTCAACGCGTCCCCCTGCTGCTGGCTGTTCTCGACCCAATCGTAGCCGTAGCTGCCCATGCTGACGATCAGCTTGTCGGGCGGGATGTCCAAGCGGTCCAGCGACTGCTCGAACCAGTTGTCCGAGGCGACGGGCCCGGGATGTCCCTGCGCTTCGTGCTCGTCGTACATCATGACGATGAGCCGGTCGGCCGACTTGGCGAGCGCGCCGTAGTCGAAGGCGTCATCGTCCGCAGGGACGTCCACGGTCACCTGGAGACCGCGGGCGTGGAACGCGCCGGCGAGCGATTGGACGAAGGCGGTATACGCATCCTGGTCTTCCGAACGAAGCGCCTCGAAGTCGATGTTGATGCCGGATTCGCCGCGTTCGGCCACTTGGTCGTACAGCGCCCCGATCAGCTTCTGCTGTTGTTCGGGGGACTGCAGCAAGCGGTGCAGCGTATCCGCGTCCCACTGATCGTTCGCGTAGTTGTTAATCAGCGGCTCGACTTTTTGATTCTGGCTCTTGGCGATCTGGATGACCGCCGGGTCCGTCTGATCGTCCAAGCCGAAGTCGGACTTCAGATGATACCACTCCGGCAGCAGCGTGTTGATCTCCTTGCCGTACTGCACCAGCGATTGCTTGCTGTTCTCGTCCCAATTGACGTAGAAGGCGTACACCTCGCGGGCGCTCTTCGCAGCTGGGGACGGGGATGGCTTGAACTGATGATGCTTGCGGTAGTCCAACTGGAACGTCGGATGCAGGCGCTCTTCTTCCCGAAGCTGCTGCAGCAGGGCGTTCTCGCTGAGCTTCTCGGCGACGGGGCTGATGCGGGAAGCCGAGCGGGCATGGCCCAGCGCGAGCTTGGGCAGGAACGGATTGGCGCCGATGCTGGCGCCGAACACCGCGAGGATCAGCATCGCCACGGATAGGCCGAGCGCGCCGAACCGGCGGATGAACGACAAGCGTCTGCCGCTCTCGTCCTGGAATACGTAGTCCCGGCGGCGATGGGGCAGATGCCGCGGCAGGCGGTACAGCAGCAGGAACAGCGGGAACGCCGCCGCGGCGAGCGTCAGCCCGGCGACGGCGCTGCCGAGCAAGTGAATGCGGCTGCCCGGCGTCCACTGCGCCAGATGCGACAAGGCGAGATACTTCATCGAATAGAACGGGATGTCATACCCGGCCAGCCGCTCTCCGACGGAGAACGACAACAGATGAAGGAAGGGGAGCAGAGCGGTGACGGCAAGACCGAGAAGCAGCGCGCCCAGATTGAAGCGGAATAGCCAAGAAAGGGCCAGCACCAAAATAAAACGGATGCCGAACAGCGGAAGCATGCCGACGAACAGCCCGAGCGAGCTGGCGGCGGCTCCGCGGAACGCGGTGACGGGAGCGAAGAGGGAAGAGAATAACGGGCGAAGGATGACTTTGCGCACGGGGCACGCTCCACTTATATGCTTTTTTCTTCAATATAGCAAATTGCCCGTTTTTATCAAGGCGAAGATCAAGGACTTTTTGTGTCGATCTTGAATGGCAATTTAGCTCACATGTACTTGCTTCCCGCGGCTTTGCCGCATATACTAAATGCCAATATCCATCGAACGATCGGATGCAAGCAATAACGGCTTCGCCGCCTTCTGGGAAGCGGCGACACGTATTTATCGGAGATGTATCGGCAAAGTAACGGTAAAACTTAGACTTGCCGATACTTGAAAAATAGCGGAAGGGAGCGGGTGTGCATGAACGTGCGCAAGCTGCGGTTATACGATACCGAAAACATCCACTCCGGCGAAGACCGGGACGAATTCGAGAAAGACTACGCGCGGCTGATCCAATCGCCTTCTTTTCGCAGGCTTCAGGGCAAATCGCAAGTGTTCGGCGCCGGTTCGGGCGATTATTACCGGACCCGGCTCACCCATTCGCTCGAAGTGTCGCAGATCGCCCGGGAGGTCGCGCGCCGGCTGGGCAAGCAATACGCGTTTCTGTCGGCGAAGGCGCATCCCGGCCTGATGCTGGAGCCCGAAGTCGTCGAGGTCGCCGCGCTGGCCCACGACCTCGGGCACCCGCCGTTCGGCCACAAAGGCGAGGAAGTGCTGAACGACGTCCTGACCGCGGAGCATGGGTTGAAGTACGAAGGCAACGCGCAGAACTTCCGGATCCTCATGTTCCTGGAGAAGCGGGCCGGCAGCGACAGCGGGCTGGATCTCAGCGCGGCCGTGCTGCTCGGCATTAACAAATATCCCTTCTGCATCGACGAGCCGGGACGGGTCAAGGGGGTCTACCGCACGGAGTGGGAAGGCATCGCCTATCTGCGCCAGCTGTGGGGGATGCCGGAGGGGTGCGCGACGCTCGAGGCGCAGTTGATGGACCTCAGCGACGATATCGCATATTCGACGCACGATCTGGAGGACGGCATCCGCGCGGGCAAAATTCCGATGAGCCGGACGTTGTTCGAGGATGACCGGATCATCGCTCATCTGATTCAGGAGATCGAGGACGATCCGGGCAACAAGGATATGAACTGGGAGCAAGTGGATCTGCAAGCCATGGTTCGCCGGGTGCTGAGCGACTACCTGGCGCAATGGGAGGCGATCTATATGGAGTGCGACGGAGAGCCGTCGCGTACGAGACGCGAGATGAAGGCGCGCTGGGTGCGCCAGTTCGCCAATCAAGTCGGCATCCTGGACGACCCGGCGCGCGGCTGGAAGCGGGTGACGTTCATCCGCGAAGGCGTTCAAGATCTCGAACTCCTCCGGACGATGGAGATTCTGAAGAAGCTCGCGTGGGTGACGCTCCTCAAGGATTTCCGCGTGCAGCGTCTCCACAAGCGCAGCGAGATCATGATTCGCGGGCTGTGGGACAGCTTCAAGACGCTGGAGACGGGGCGGCTGATCCTTCCGCCCGACTGGCTGGAGATGTACGAGCTGCAGAAGGGCAAATGGCCGTGGGAGCGTCTCGTGGCGGACTATCTCTCCGGCATGACGGACGCATACGCGGAGAAAGTATATGCCGAATTCTTCGCCAGCCGGTCCGGCTCGATCTACGAACGGGACTGAGCGCGAAGAGGCGAGAGCGTGCGCAGGCAGCGCGGAACCGCCGCGTATCCCTATCCCGCACGCCGCGTTCGCGCAGTAAGTCTCGATCGGGTGCGCGCAGCGCGGCATCCGGGCCGACGTTCCGCCTGTCCCTGCGGGCGATTGCCGCGCCGTTAGGACGTGGCGGCCTTGCAGGCGCGGTCGTCCACGGCTTTCGCTCCGGCTTCGATGCCGAGCATCGAGGCCGCAAAGTCGGGATCCCGCAGCATCGGCCTGCCGATCGCGATCGCGTCCGCCAGACCGTCTTCCAGGATGCGGTTGGCGTAATCGGGCCGATGGATGTTCCCGACCGCGATGACGGGCACGCGCACGTGCTGCTTGATCGCCGCGGCATAAGGCAGCTGATAGCCGTCCGGCGTATGCTCGGGCGCGACGGGCAAGAGACCGCCCGTCGAGACGTCGACGGCGTCGATGTCCACGCCCTTTAACATTTCCCCGAGTTGTCCCGCGGTCAGTCCGTCCGACGCATAGTCGGTCGCAGAGACGCGTACGATGACGGGGTAGTCGTCTCCGGTCTCCGCGCGGACGGCGGCGACGATCTCCCTCAACAATCGGGCTCTTCCTTCGAGACTGCCGCCATAGGCGTCCTCCCGGCGGTTCGTTAACGGAGAGAGAAATTGATGGACGAGGAAGCCGTGCGCCGCATGCACTTCGATCCCGTCAAAGCCGGCATGCAGGCTCCTTCTCGCCGCCAGGCGGTACTCCTGGACGATCGATTCGATCTCGGACAAGGTCAGCGCATTCGGCGTGCCGAAAAAGTCATCATAGGGGATCGCGCTCGGCCCGACGAGCCGGCGGGTCGTCTGCGGGTCGGACTTGCGTCCGCCGTGGGACAGCTGAATGAACGCCGGAGCGCCCGCTTGGCGGATGGCGTCCGCGATCTTGCGGATCGGCGCGACGTGGCGGTCGGTGAAGATGCCGATATCGTTCGGATTCAGCCGTCCGTCCGGCGAGACGGCGACGGATTCGAGGATGACGAGGCCGACATGGCGGGCTCTGCGACCGTAGTGGTCCACGTGGTGCTGGGTCGCGAAGCTTTCCGGCGTACCTTGATACTGTTGCATCGGCGCGAGAACGAGCCGGTTGCGCAGGACGAGGCGATTGATCTTCAACGGTTGGTTCAATAAAGACGTCTTGGCGTTCATATTTCATTTCCCCTTTCCGGTATAGCGTTCATTTTAGGGAATTCCGAGCGCGATTTACATCCGATATTCATGTTAAAATGGGGATTGAACTTGATGAAATGCAGTTATTCCGGTCCGTAAAACTTGAAAAATGCAAGGAGGCGGCAGCAATGGATCGCATCGATATGCAAATCCTCTCTCTGTTGGAGGAGAACGCGCGCATCTCGATCGCGGAGATCGGGCGAACGGTCTCCATGACCCAGCCCGCGGTGACCGAACGCGTCCGCCGATTGGAGGAACAGGGCGTCATCCTCGGCTACCGGGCGGTGCTGGCGCCGAAGAAGCTGGGCCGCGGCGTGACGACCTTCGTGCAGTTCAAGACGAACGATTGCGGTTCGTTCGAGCGGTTCTGCGAGGAATCGCCCGAAGTGCTGGAATTGTACCGCACGAGCGGGGAATACAACTTTCTCATGAAGATCGCGACCGCGACGTTGGAGGACTTCGCGGCGTTTCAACGGCGGTGCAGCGCTTACGGCTTCTCGATGGCGATGACGGTGCTCGCGGCCAGCATCCCGGGAAAGCCTTTGACGGAGACTGTCATCGGCGAGGATCGGGCGCAATCTTCCTGAACGCTTGACTCTCACATCGATGTGAGGGTTTAGAATGGAAACAGCCGCTGAAGAAAGGAGGATTCGGTCATGAAGATCGGGGAACTGTCCGCGCGAACCGGCGTGAGCATCCGGTCGCTGCGCTATTACGAAGAGCAGGGGCTGCTGACGCCCGTTCGGGAGGCGAACGGCTACCGGGAGTATTCGCCGTTCGCCGAGGATCAGGTGCGCACGATTCAACTTTACTTGCAGCTCGGACTGTCTACGGAGCAGATCTCCGGCTTTCTGACCTGCGTACTGCAGAACCCGGAGACGTTCTGCCGGGAAGTGCTGCCCGTGTACGAGCGGAAGCTGCGGGAGATCGAAGCGCAGATCGAGCAGCTCGGGCGGATCAAAGCCAATCTCCAGGACCGAATCCGATTCTTCGGGGCGAATTCCGTTCGCGTTCAGGAGGAATGACCCGTGAAGTTGACCGAAGTGAACGATCAGTCGTTCAAGGAACACGTTCGTCCCCTAGGGGTTACGCTTGTCGATTTCAGTACGACCTGGTGCCCGCCCTGCAAGGCGCTGATGCCGGTGCTCGAAGAACTGGCGGATGCGTACGGCAGCCAAGTCTCGATGCTCAAGGTGGATTGCGACGATTCGCCGGAGACGGCTTCGGCCTTCGGCGTAATGGCCAACCCGACGGTCATCGTGTTCCGCGACGGCGAACCGGCAGAGAAGCTGGTGGGACTGCGTCCGAGCGGCGCGTACCGCGCCGTGCTCGACCGCCATCTCGTGCCGGACGGAGAATCGTCGTCGGCGCGGAATTAACGCGTGAAAGGAATCCTCTTCCTCGGAAGGGGATTCCTTTTGTCGCTTGACATACCCCTACGGGGTATATTAAACTGAGCGCGAGAGGCGAACCTATGATGAACCGAATCCCTTGCGGCTCCGGATCGAAGGCCGAGCTTCCGAATTGAATGAAGGAACGGGGAGGTTAATCGTATGCAGAACGTAACCTTGAAGGTAGACGGCATGTCCTGCGCGCATTGCGTGAACAGCGTGGAGGGCGCCGTGAAGCAGCTGGGCGCGAAGGCGACGGTAGATCTGGCGGGCCATGCCGTAACGGTTCGGTACGACGAAGCGAAGACGACGCTCGCGGCGATCAAGGAAGCTATCGAGGACCAGGGCTACGACGTCCGCTAAACCCATTGTCCCCTTGACGAATGCAAGCCCCGCAGACATCTGCCTGCGGGGCTTGCGGTGTTGGCGGAGCTTCGCTCAGCTCTCTGCCGACGAGCTCAGTAACGTCCGCTGCCGCCGAGCTGCTGCTCCGCCATTTGAACCAGGCGGCGGGTGATATTGCCGCCGAGCTGCCCGGTCTCGCGGGTCAGCATATTGCCGTAGTAGCCGTCTTGCGGGATCTGGATGCCCAGTTCGCGCGCGACCTCGAACTTCATTTGCTCGAGCGCGGCGCGCGCGTTCGGCACTACGAGCTGGTTGCGACTTGCCATATGTAATCACCTCCATGATTTGCCACTTATTATGCTGTTCGGATGTTCCTCTTATACATACAATTACCATCCCCTCGCAAGCCTCTCCAGTGCTACAATCGAGGGATAAGAGAGGAAAGGCGGACTGTCCCATGTTCATCGCGCCCATGCTGCTCGAGCAACGGGAGCATCCCTTCGACGACGAAGGCTGCCTGTTCGAGCCGATGATCGACGGCCGTCGACTTCTCGTATCGTTGGAACGCGGACGCGTTCGACTGTACACGCGCCACGGCATCGAAGTCACGTCCCAGTATCCGGAGCTGCATCAAGTACCGGTCGCCGGCGGCGCGGACGCCGTGCTCGACGGCGAAGTCGCCTGCTTCGACGCCGCGACGGGGACGTTCGCGCCGGAGCGGCTGACGGAGCGATTCCGCATGCGCAAGCCGATGCAGATCCGGGAAGCGGCCGTGCGGCAGCCCGTTCATTTTTTCGCGTTCGATCTGCTGCGCTGCGATGGCGCCGATCTGCGGGATCTTCCGCTCGAACGGCGCAAAGAGATGCTCTCCGGCGCGCTCGAAGACAGCCGGAGCTTCTCCAAGCTGCCGTATATCGATGGAGACGGCAGCGCCTTTTACGAGGCGATGGCGGGCAAGCCGTTCAAGGGGATGGCGGCCAAGCGGAAGTCGAGCCGCTACGTCGGCCGCAGGGACGGGAGCTGGCAGAAGATCATGCGTTACCGCTATGCGAACGTCGCGATCGTCGGCTACCGGAAGCATCATTTCGGGTGGCTGGTCGCGCACGACCGCAAGATCGTCGGGCTGCTGGACCGCGACGTGCCCGATCCCTACCGCCAAGCGTTCGGCGGCGTGAGCCGCGAGATCGCGACCGGCGAGGACCGGGATTACGTCTATGTGAAGCCGGCGATCGCGGCGCGCGTCCGGTTCCGCGATTGGACGGCGGACGGCAGGCTTCGCATGCCCGAATTTCTCGGATTCGCCGATTGAAGACAAGCCGTGCGAACGAAGCGGAATCGGGTCAGGGATGTTTCACGTGAAGCAACATTTTTTGCCAATTTCCGCGCGAAACGCTCCGATAAGCGTCTGGTCATCGGGATATGCTACGCCTCCGGTTCCTCCGACCTTTTCCGCGGCGAGGGATTGACGGCTTCTGTCGGATCGGCTGCGCTTGGCGGGTGCAATCCATGCGGGATTGTGCTATAGTACAAAGCGTCCAAAGGAAGAAAATCCGGCCGCTTCGCGCCGCCGGGAGAGGTTCGCAAACTCCCTCTATAAAAAACTAAGGGACGTCTTAGTGGCTTATACAGCGTGTTTCACGAATCTCTTTGTTCTTTTCGCATCCGGCAAGCCGCATTCGCGGCCGGGCCCGACAGAAAAGGGAGGAGATTTTTTTCATGTCCGCAGGAAGAAACGACGAGCAGCTGGCCGGCGTCACATTGCTCGGCAATCAGGGCACCAAGTATGCGTACCAGTATGCGCCCGAGGTGCTGGAGACGTTCGAGAACAAACATCCGGGACGGGATTACTTCGTCAAGTTCAACTGTCCCGAATTCACCAGCTTATGCCCGATGACGGGCCAGCCGGACTTCGCCGCGATCTACATCTCCTACATGCCGGACGTGCGCATGGTGGAGAGCAAGTCGCTCAAGCTCTATCTGTTCAGCTTCCGCAACCATGGGGATTTCCACGAGGATTGCATGAACGTCATCATGAACGATCTAATCGCGCTCATGGATCCGAAGTACATCGAGGTGTGGGGCAAGTTCACGCCGCGCGGCGGCATCTCCATCGACCCCTACTGCAACTGGGGCCGACCCGGCACGAAGTACGAACGGATGGCGGAGCACCGGCTGCTGAACCACGATCTGTATCCCGAGTAAAAACGGCTTCGCCGTCTTCCCGAGCGGCGACACGTTTTTATCGGAGGTCATACAGAGATGGATAGGTGCAAAGCTTGTACATGCGGTATGACCGAGAAGGTCGATAACCGGTAAAAAGACCATTAGTCCGACAGGCTGCGCCACAGATAAAAGGTGGCGAAAGCCTCCCAGCCCGCCCACGGCGCATAGAGCTCCCGCAACTGGGCCAGCGTCGGCTTGGCGTCCAGATTCAGAAGCTTGCGCACCGCTTGGTGAATGCCGGCGTCCTGAATCGGGAACGCCTCGGGATAGCGCAGGCAGCGCATGAGCGCGTAATTCGCCGACCACGGACCGATGCCGTGGAGCGCGGTGAGGCGGACGACGGCGGCGTCGAAGCCGCCCCGCAGCTCGGGCTGCGCCTTGTTCAGCGTCCCCGCCGCGACTTCGCGGGCGACGCCGATCAGGAAGTTCGCCTTGTTCCGCGAGAATTGCAGCGGGCGAAGATCGTCGGCGGAGAGACGCGCGATGACGGCCGGGTCGGGAAACGACCAGAAGCGTTCGCCTTCATATTCCAGCGAATCGCCATAGGTTTGCACGAACCGCTTTTTGAGCTGGTAGGCGAAGCTGAGCGTGATCTGCTGACCGATGATCGACCAGCACAGCGCTTCGAACAGGTCCGGCACGCCGACGATACGGAGTCCGGAATGGCGCAGGATCAACGGCGACAGAACCGGATCCCGGGCCGCCATCCGGTAGAAGGCTTCGACGTCCGCATCGAGTCCGAACCAGTCCCATACGTAGCCGGCCGCTTCGCGGAGTCGTTCGGATGCGCAACTGCCGCTTAGGCAGCGGATGCGAAGCCCGTCGCGGTCCGGCTCATGGGCGAGCTCGACGAGCAGGGGAAGATCCTTGATGCGGAGCAGCTTCAAGATGCGGCCGTCATCGGTCACGCGATGCAGCACTTCTTCGTTGGAGCGCGTCAAGTAACCGAGCGTCTCCGGGTAGGAGAAGGGCATCGGATGCGCGAGGAAGACGCTGTCGCCGTCCAGGACGATGGCGTCATCGATTGATGAAGGGAGAGGCATGGCATTTCCTCGTTTCTATAGGGAGATCGGTCAAACTCGTCTTCATTCAGTATAAACCTTACGCGCGGAGAAACGGTAGCCCGGGCCCTCGTCGGGCTTCGCCGCCGGGATGGCGGCCGTTCGTCAATCCGTCGGACGCGACGATCGAATTTCTCTATCGTCCGCGCATTGACGCTGGATCGCGAGCGGTGGTACAGTGAGAACGAATGTTAACCCGATCAGGATAGTCAGAATGATGTGGAGAGGTTAGAGAGACGGAGGGATCGTTTTGGGAGAAGTGGCGGAGATTCGCATTCGGGAAGCGTCCCCTGCGGATGCGGAGCCGATCCGGGACCTGCTGTTGGAGGCCTACGGCGAATACGAGACAAGGTTTCCGGAAGGCCGGTGGGAGCCTTATCGCAAGGAATTGAGCGATTCGGTCACGCGGGAGGGACCGATCGCGCGACTCGTGGCCGAAGGGGACGGACGGATTCTGGGCAGCGTGCTGCTCTTCGACTCGGGCGACAGCGCCTACGGCTTGCCGAGCCTCGAGATTCATACGCCCGTCATCCGTCTGCTGGCCGTCTCGCGGCAGGCCCGGGGGCGCGGCGTCGCGACCGCCCTCATCGAAGAGAGCGCCCGTCGCTCGCGCGAGCTGGGCGCTCCTACGATGTACTTGCATACGTCCGATCTCATGGCGGCCGCGATCAAGCTATACGAACGGCTGGGGTTCGAGCGGGCGTCCGACAAGGATATCTACAACGGAGCCGTGCAGATCAAGAGCTACGTGCTCCGGCTTCAAGCGTCGGCGGTGCGATAAGCTAGCCGCGAAGGCTCGCATCGGGCTGCCGCCGCCGCCGGCGCCAAGCGAGGATCGAGACGGTCCAGGCAAGCGCGAACAGGACGACCAAGGCGTACCCGACCTGATCGAATGCGATGCCGTCGATCCACGCGAGGAGCGGTCCCTTGGTCTTCGCCTGGTCGCCCAGCACTTGCGCGAGCTCGACGATGCCGATGACGAGCGCGGCGGCGACGGAGACCGAGGTGACGGTGACGTTGTAGTAGAGCTTGCGCAGCGGCGTCGCGAACGCCCAGCGGTAGGCGTTCGTCATGAACATGCCGTCCGCGGTGTCCATGAGGCTCATTCCGGCAGCGAAGAGGAGCGGGAGCGAGATGATGCCGAAGATCGGCATCGTCCCTTGCGCGGCGGTCGCCGAGATGGCGAGCAGCCCGATCTCGGTCGCCGTGTCGAAGCCGAGTCCGAAGAGGAAGCCGAGCGGGTAGACGTGCCAGCTGCGGCTCACGAAGCGGAACAGCGGCTTCAGGATGCGCGCGAACAAGCCGCGCGCGTTCAGCAGCGCCTCGAGCTGATCCTCCTGCAGGCGTCCCTCCCGCAGACGCCGGAACAGCGGGAGCAGCTGCAGCAGCACGATCAGGTTCAGGGCGCCGATGACGACGAGGAAGAGGCCGGAGACGGAGGCGCCGATCACGCCGCCGATCTCGCCCATCTGCGGCATCCGGTCCTGGATCCAATGAACGGAGAAGGCGATCGCGAGCACCATGAGGAAGACGACGGACGAGTGTCCGAGCGAGAAGTAGAAGCCCACGCCGAGCGGGCTTCTTTTTTGTTCGACCAGCTTGCGCACCGTGTTGTCGATCGCGGCGATATGGTCGGCGTCGAAGGCGTGCCTCAGCCCGAGCGTATAAGCGAGCAGTCCGACGCTCCAGAACGCCGCGTCGTGCCGGGCGGCGGTAAGCAGACCGAGCATTCCGACGACGTGAAGCGCGAGGATGACGACGAGATAGCCGGACCAGGATTTGCGGTCTTGCCAGAGGGATCGGAACATCGGGTAGCCTCCTACGGGGATGGATCCCGCATGAATGCCGGCGAGGGAAGGAGCCGCATCCCGCGCGAGAGGGACTGCGGACTTTGTCAACTTTCCTTACCGGGACATCTAGCGCGGATTGCTGAATTGGTAAGAATGTAACATGGTCGGCGCGAGTCGGTCAATGAATGTGTTATATTTAATGACATCAATTCAAGGCCGATCGCGCATATAGTCGGAAGGGATGCGGCCCGTCGTCCGTTTGAAGATCCGTTGAAAGTAAGAAACGTCCCGATAGCCCAAGTATTCCGAGATCTCGGCCACCGTGAGCAGGGAGTCGGACAGCATGTAGACGGCGGTCTTGATGCGGACCGCATGCACATAGGCGCTGATCGTCTGCCCGATCACGCGCTTGAACAAGGCTGCCGCGTGGTTGGGCGTGCGGCCGATGCATTCCCCCAGCTCCTCCTTCGTCACGCGCTCCCGGTAATGGCCGGCGATATAGGCCTTCATCCGCTCGGCCATGCGGACGGCGGCATCCGTGGCGGGTTCCCGCAGATTTTCCCGGCTCCAGAGCACCGCCAGCTCGCTCAGGATCGCTTCTGCGCGCAGATCGGCATACGGCGCTTGTTCCGTCCATTCCTCGTGCATCGTCTTCAGACGTTCGATCATCCATTCGTACATGCCCATTCGCGCATGCGCTAGACGGCCCTCGCCGAACAGCGGCACCCGTGCCGCCGCTTCGCCGCAGGAGAACGAGACGACGTATTTCTCGTGGAAAACCGAAGGAATGCTCTTGGCGTAATAGTCGGCAAACGCGGGCACGAAGAGAAAGTCGCCTTTCTCGAGAATGATCTTCCGTTTGCCCATCCAGTACACGATGCGCCCGTAAGTCACGGCTATGAAGGACGCGAGCCCGCGGTCCGGCTCTCCCTGCTCGAACCAGTCCGTGCCTCGATCCTGTCTGACATAAGCGACATGAAGCATGATTCGCTTCGCCTCCGATCGTACAATGATGAATCTATCATACTATAGTTCATATTCATCCGACAAAATTCGATCTACAATAGAATCGAGAGGTTGGACATCGGGAAGAGCGAAAGGGAGAGAATGATGCGCAAAACGAAGATTGTATGTACGATGGGACCGGCGTGCGAGTCGGTTGAGGTGCTGAAGCGGATGATCGGCGCGGGGATGAACGTCGCCCGCCTGAACATGGCGCACGGAGAGCTTGAGGATCACAGCGGACGGATGACGCGCATCCGCGAAGCGGCGCGGGAGATGAACGCGCTGGTGGCGATTCTGATGGATATCAAAGGACCGGAAGTCCGCATCGGCAAGCTGGCCGAACCGGGCGAGCTCAAGGCAGGCGAACGCCTGACGCTCACGACGGAGACGATCGTCGGCAACGCGGAGCGCATCTCGGTCAACTATGCCGAGCTGCCGCTCGTCGTGAAGCCGGGGAATCGGATCCTGATCGACGACGGTCTGATCGAACTGACGGTCGAATCCGTCGATCGGACGGAGATCGTCTGCCGCATCGTGAACGGCGGCACGATCAAGTCGAACAAAGGCGTGAACCTGCCGGGCATCCGGACGACGCTGCCCGGCGTCACGGAACGCGATATTATGCACATCAAGTTCGGCGTTCGGGAGAAGGTCGACATCATCGCGCCTTCCTTCGTCCGCCGTGCGGAAGACATCCTGCAGATCCGCGGAATGCTCGAGGAGCTGGGCGCCGGCCATATCCAGATCATCTCCAAGATCGAGAACGAGGAAGGCGTCGACAATCTCGACGCGATCATCGAAGCGTCCGACGGCATCATGGTGGCGCGCGGCGACCTCGGCGTCGAGATCCCGGTCGAAGAAGTGCCGATGATCCAGCGCGAGATGATCGAGAAGTGCAACCTGGCCGGCAAGCCGGTCATCGTCGCGACCCATATGCTCGACTCGATGCAGGTGAATCCGCGTCCGACGCGCGCGGAAGTGAGCGACGTCGCGAACGCGGTGCTGCAAGGCACGGACGCCATCATGCTGTCGGGCGAGACGGCGGCGGGCAAGTATCCGGTCGAGTCGATCGAGACGATGGCGAACATCGCCGTGAAGGCGGAGTCGATGCTCGACTACGGCGAGCAGTTCCGCAAGCGGAGCCAGCGGCAGCCGTCGACCGTCACCGAGGTGATCAGCCAGTCGGTCGTCAGCGCCTCGCTCGAGCTCGACGCCAAAGCGATCCTGACGCCGACCGAGAGCGGATTCACCGCGCGGATGGTCTCGAAGTACCGGCCGAAGGCGCCGGTCGTCGCGATCGCCTCCGATGATAACGTCCTGCAGCGGCTGTGCCTGCTGTGGGGCGTGATCCCGGTGAAGGGCGAGAAAGCGGAATCGACGGACGACGTGTTCGCGTCCGCCGTCCGCAACGGCCGGAAGACCGGCCTGCTCGCCGCGGGCGACCATGTCGTGATCTCCGCGGGCACGCCGATCGGCAAGGCCGGCGCCACGAATCTGATCAAGATCGAGCAGATCGCCGAGTAGCGCGATCGGCGACGAGTCGGCGGCAGCGGAGATTTAAGTCGCCGAAGAATACGGGCGTGCCGGCGGCGAGGACCTGAAACTCGGTACGGTGCGGCAGCGACTACGCCATCATAGATGAACGCCGATGGCGGGTGGAACGAGACGGGATAGAATCCCGTCTCGTTTCTTTTTTTGGCGCCGCGGATGTTCGTCCGGTCGGTCCGGGCTGCCGCTCGAACAAGGATTTCCAATTGTGCTACAATGGGATGACGGCCGCGATCGAGCTGCACGCGGCCCCATGAAGGAGGCGTACGGATGTCATACCGGATCGAGAGAGACTTTCTAGGCGAGAAGCAAGTGCCGCAAGACGCGTACTACGGCATCCAGACGCTGCGCGCGGTGGAGAACTTCCCGATTACCGGCGTCCCGATTCACTTCGAGCTGATCGTCGCCTTGGCGCACGTGAAGAAAGCGGCGGCGCAAGCGAACGCGGCGACGCACATGCTGCCGGCGCCGATCATGCAGGCGATCGTTCAAGCGGCGGACGAGGTGGCCGGCGGCCAATGGGCCGACCAATTCATCGTCGACTCTATCCAGGGCGGCGCAGGCACGTCTATCAATATGAATATGAACGAAGTGCTCGCCAACCGAGCGCTGGAGATTATGGGCCGCGAGAAGGGCGATTATTTCTACTGCAATCCGAACAACCATGTGAATATGTCCCAATCGACCAACGACGCGATCCCGACCGCGCTCAAGATCGCCGCGCACCGGCTGGCGGATCGCCTGCTAGAGACGCTGGGCACGCTGCAGGCCGGCTTCGCCGCGAAGCAGCAGGCATTCGACGACGTCATCAAGATGGGGCGGACCCACCTGCAGGATGCGGTCCCCATCCGTCTGGGCCAGGAGTTCGGCGCCTACGCGGCGGTCGTCGGCCGGGATATCAAGCGCATCTCGAGCGCGACGGCCCATCTGCTGCCCGTGAATATGGGGGCGACCGCCGTCGGGACAGGCTTGAACGCGAAACCCGAATACATCCGCGAAGTCGTCCGGCTGCTCGCCGAGGATCTGCGGATTCCGATCGAATCGGCCGCGGATCTGGTCGACGCGACGCAGAATACCGACGCGTACACCGAGCTGTCCGCTTCGCTCAAAGTATGCGCAGTCAATCTGTCCAAGATCTGCAACGACATCCGCTTGATGGCGTCCGGTCCGCGCACCGGTCTTAGCGAGCTGTCGCTGCCCGCGCGGCAGCCCGGCTCCTCGATCATGCCGGGCAAGGTGAATCCCGTCATGGCCGAGGTCGTCAACCAGACGGCCTTCCAGGTAATGGGGAACGATCACACGATCTGCCTCGCTTCGGAAGCGGGCCAGTTCGAATTGAACGTCATGGGTCCCGTCATCGCGTTCAATCTGCTCCAATCGCTCAAGATTCTGCGCAACGCGATCGACGTCTTCGTCCGCTACGCGCTGGAAGGCATGGAGGCTAACCGCGACCGGTGCCGGACCTACGTGAGCAACAGCTTCGGCATCGTGACGGCGCTGAATCCCCATCTCGGCTACGAGGTGGCGGCGGGTCTAGTGAAGGAAGCGCTCAAGACGGGGATGACCGTTCAGGATCTCATCCTGGAACGCAGCCTCCTCACGAAGGAAGAGATGGACGTCATCCTCGATCCCGTTCAGATGACGACGCCGGGCATCGCCGGCGAATGGCTGATCGGACACAATGGCGACACAGATTAACGCCCGAACGAAGCAACCGCGAGGTTGCTTTTTTGTATAATTAAATAGGTACTTCGTTACTTTTAATTATTCAAACCTAGAAAGAGGTTGCGCCATGTTCAGCAACGCCGTTCGCGCCCTTCGCAAGATCGGGATCGCGGAAGGGATCTCCTTCCTCGTCCTGCTCCTCATCGCCATGCCGTTAAAGTATTGGGCGGACATGCCGATCATGGTCCAAATCGTCGGTTCGATCCACGGATTCCTGTTCGGCGCCTACCTCATCGCATTGCTCGTCGTGTGGATCCGCCGCCGATGGTCGTTTTGGCGCGTGCTGGTCGCGGGAATCGCGTCGCTGCTGCCCTTCGGCACGTTCGTCTTGGACCGGCGTCTGCGCAAGGAAGAGTAACGATACACTAGGCGTGACCTGTCATCCTCCTACTTTCGGAGATAACATCGGCACAGCTTCAAACGCCTCTGCGGTTTTAAAACAGGCGGGGGACGTTTGCCTTCCCGAGGCGGGTGAGCCGGAAGCGGCTGCCCTCTCGACATTTGCGGCGGTCGATTTCGCGCGCGCCGTTTCCATAAACGCGCGTTTTTAGATACAATGGATCTATCCGGCGCGTTAGGCGCAAATGGGAGGAGAGCGAGATGGAGAAGACGGTGCTGGGACGGACGGGCCTGGAAGTGACGAAGCTGGGCTACGGGGCGATGGAGATTCGCGGTCCCCGGGTGTGGAACGGACGTCCCGTGTCGGACGAGGACGCGAGGCGCATCTTGAACGAGGTGCTGGACGCCGGCATTAACTTTATCGATACTTCCTACGATTACGGCCGCAGCGAAGAGCTGATCGGCCAATTCATCAGCCGTCGGCGCGATTCGTACATCCTCGCGACCAAGTGCGGATGCACGCTCGTCGATCATGGCGACCATGACGAGACGCCGCATGTTTGGACGAGGGACAATCTGCTGCACAACATCGAGACGAGCCTGCGCCGCATGAAGACGGACTATGTCGATCTGCTGCAACTGCACGGACCGACCGTTCAACAAGCGGAAGACGGCCGATTGATCGAAGTGCTGAAGGAGATCCAAGCTTCCGGCAAAGCGCGTTGGATCGGCATCTCCAGCTACTTGCCTCATCTGCCCGATTACATCGCGACCGGCGCGTTCGATACGTACCAGATCCCGTATTCGGCCTTGGAGCGGGCGCACGAGAACTTGATCGGCGCAGCGGCGGCGACGGGCGCGGGCGCGATCATTCGGGGCGGCGTCGGTCAAGGAGAGCCGGGCGCGGGACGCGGTCTCGCTGATCGCTGGACGCATTGGGAGGCGGCGAAGCTGGACGAGCTGCGCGAGGAAGGCGAGAGCCGTACGGGCTTCATGCTACGGTTCACGCTGACCCATCCGAACCTGTCTACGACGATCGTCGGGACGAAGAATCCGGCGCATCTGCACGAGAATATCCGCGACGCGGCGAGAGGCAAGCTGCCGGCGGACGTCTATGCCGAAGCGAAGCGCCGGTTGGATGCGGCCGGCTGCGCGCCTTTGACGCCGGCGGCAGCGGAGCGCGTCGAGCCGTGATGTGCAAGCGGAAGACGGTCGGTTGATCGAGGTGCTACCCTACTTTACAGGAATGAACGCCTCGTGGAAAAGACAGCCAGAGACCGAATGGGGAGTGTAGGGATTGACGACCAGAATCGGAATCATCGGACTTGGCGATATTGCGCGCAAAGCGTATCTGCCCGTCCTGGGCATGCATGAAAAGGTCGAGATTGCCGCCATCATGAGCCGATCCGCCGAGACGGTCGAGCGGGTCGGCCGGCTATACCGCATCCCGTCGGCTTTTACGGATCGGGACACGTTCCTGCGCACGGAGATGGACGCCGTGTTCTCCATTCGCCGACCGAAACGCACGAAGAAGTCGTGACGGCCTGCCTCGAACGCGGCCTGCACGTCTACGTCGACAAGCCGTTGTCGTACGATATCGCGGCTTCGGAGCGAATGGCCGAATTGGCGTCGAAGCGTGGACTGCTGCTGGCGGTGGGCTTCAACCGGCGATTTGCCCCGATGTACGCCGAAGCGAAGGCGTGGATGCAGGAAGCGGGCGGCTTCGACTTCTGCGTCGCGCAGAAGCATCGGACGAGGCAGCAGAGCTTGCAGGCGAAGATGACTTTGTACGACGATCTCATTCATATGCTCGATCTGCTCCTGTGGCTAGGCGCGGAGCCTGCGGAAGTGTCGGCCTACGCGCAGGAGACGAGCGCCGACGGCCGGCTGCTGCATGCTTCGGGCAGCTTGCGGATGGGCGCGCGTGCCGCCGTCTTCAGCATGAACCGGCGAGCCGGTGGCGATCTGGAGCGAGTTGAACTGCATGGCGGCGGCCGGTCCGCGGAGATTCTGAACCTGGAGTCCGCGGTGTGGCGCGACCGTGAGCAGGGAGAGACGCGCAAAGCGTTCGGCGGTTGGCAGACGATCGCGCATCGTCGCGGGTTCGAAGGCGCGATCGCGCATTTCTTGGGCTCGCTGGCCGCTCCGGACCGATGCGATATCCGGGCGGATCGCGTCCTGGACGCGCATCGGCTCGTCGAACAACTGAGCGATTGGCGGGGTTGAGCGAAATCGGATTCTTCCGACTCTCGCGGGGGTAAGGATTAGTTATCTTACCTTTAAGGGAGTGAAGCCTCATGAACGCGAAAAAAGTACTGGCGGTCGTCTCGAACGGACATCGGATGGATAACGGCCAAATGGCGGGCGTCTGGTTCTCCGAGTTGGCGGAGCCGTTGACGGCGTTTGTCGCCCAAGGTTTGGAAGTCACGGTGGCCAGTCCGCGCGGCGGGGCATGTCATATCGATCCCGCCAGCTTGAAGGGCGGGGATCCGGAGTGCGCGGAGGAGACCAAAAACCTGCTTCGCCATACGCTAGCGTTGTCCCAGGCGAAGGCGTCGGATTACGACGGCATCTTTCTCTGCGGCGGTCATGGGGCGATGTTCGACTTCCCCCAGGACGTCCAGCTGCAGAATCTGCTGACGGACTTCTCGACCTCGGCGAAGCCGATCGGCGCCGTCTGTCACGGCGTGGCCGGCCTGGTCGGCGCGAAGCTCGACAAAGGCAATTGGCTCGTGGAAGGCCGGACGGTGACGGGGTTCACGAACGCCGAAGAAGCCGAGACGGGCAAAGCGGACGAGATGCCGTTCCTGCTGGAGACGAAGCTTCGCGAGCTGGAAGCGCATTTTATGACCAAGCCGAACGGTGAGGATCATGTCGAAGTGGACGGAGGGCTCGTCACCGGACAGAATCCGCAATCCGCCGCCAGCACGGCGCGCGAGTTCGCGAAGCTGGTCAACGAATCGGACCGCGGAATTCATGCGCGTCCGGCAGGGGGGATCTTGGATGAAAGATCTGAATGAAGCCCGGCTGGCGAAGCTGAAGGAGATGCTGCTGCGGGAGAAAAGCGAGCTCGAAAGACACTTCGCGCAGGCGTCCGACGCGAGACGGACGGCTGACGGTCCGGTCGAAGAGCGCGTCATGACGCCGCCGCCATCCGGCGCGGGCGCGGACCGCCGGCGCCAAGCCGGACGATTCGACGACGCGGGCGCCTGGGAGGCGGTGGAGGAATACGGCAATTCGTCTGACGCGGTTTCGCCATCCGAGCCTGAATCCGAGGCGGCGGCTGCAAGAGAAGTGAACGAATGACAAGGTACGGTCGAATGAGGAGTTTCTCATTCGGCCGTTTTCGCGTTTTCTAGCAACCATCTCCCCATATTTACGTCTAATAGATACGCGCAATGATATCTCATAGGCTTGGAGGATTTGGGTTCATGAAAGTTCGGAAGTGGATCGCGTTACCGTTGGTGCTAGCACTTTGTATGCTGTCGTTCGGAATACCGGCGCAAGCCGCGGCCGTCAAGGCCATCACGCTCTATCTCGACGGAAAGCGGATTCAGACCGACGTCGCGCCTTACATTCTTCCGAAGGTGAACGTCACGATGGTGCCGATCCGCGTCGTGAGCGAAGGTCTTGGCGCGAATGTCGACTGGTCCGGCAAGACGAAGACCGCGACCATCACGCAAGGCGGAACGAAGATCACGATGACGAGCGGCCAGAAGTTCGCATCCGTGAACGGAAGCCGGGTCGCCCTCGATGCGTCGGTGGAGAACAAATTGGGCCGCGTGACGGTACCGCTGCGTTTCGTAGGCGAGAGCCTGGGCCTGAAAGTGGATTGGGACGGGGTGGCCCGGACAATCTCTCTGTCGTCGAGCGGCAATCCGGATCCGGGAACGGGCACGGGCGGCGATCCCAGCGGCGGGAACGGCTCGGGCAATGGATCGGGTAACGGCTCCGGGAATGGTTCGGGCAATGGATCTGGCGGCGGCTCCGGAAACGGATCGGGCTCCGGTTCGGGCGGCGACAACGGCTCGGGCAACGGCGGCGGCAATGGCGGTCCTGTCGATCCGGGAACCGGGACCGGCGGCGGGGCGGTCAAAGGGCTGCGCGGCGCTTGGATCTCCAGCGTATTCAACCTCGATTGGCCATCGACCGCTACCTACGGGGATCCGTCGCTGCAGCAAGGAGAGTTCACCACGATGCTGGACCGCCTGCAAGGGATGGGGATGAACGCCGTTTTCCTGCAGGTCAGACCGGCTTCGGATGCTCTGTATCCTTCGGATCTGGTCCCCTGGTCGAAGGTGCTGACCGGCGTTCAAGGCGTAGATCCCGGATACGATCCGCTTGCGGTGCTGATCCAGGAGACGCACAAGCGCGGCATGGAGTTCCATGCCTGGTTCAACCCGTTCCGGGCGAATGTCGACACCAAGACGGACAAGCTCGCGTCGAACCACGTGGCGTTGAAGCATCCCGACTGGATCGTCGCTTCGGGCACGCAGCTCTATATCAATCCGGGCATCCCGGAAGCCAGGCAGCATATCATTGACGTCGTGATGGAAGTCGTCAAGAAATACGACATCGACGGCGTCCATCTGGACGATTACTTCTATCCGTCCAGCGGCGTATTCAGCGACGATGCGACCTTCGCGCTGTACAATCCGAAGTCCATCCTGCTGAAGGCGGACTGGCGGCGCGACAATATCAACACCTTTGTCCAGCAGCTCGGCGCTTCGATCCATCAAGCCAAACCGAAGGTCGAGTTCGGGATCAGCCCGTTCGGCGTCTGGCGCAACTTGGCGAAGGATCCGACCGGTTCCGACACCAAGGCCGGCGTAACGGCTTACGACAATATGTACGCCGACGTCCGCACCTGGATCCGCCAAGGCTGGATCGATTATGTAGCTCCGCAGATCTATTGGAGCCTTTCGTTCTCCACGGCCCGCTATGACAAATTGGTCGACTGGTGGTCAAACGAGGTGTCGGGCACCAATGTGAAACTGTACGTCGGCCACGCGCCATATAAGCTCGGGACGACGGAGACGGGCTGGCAGTCTTCGGACGAGATCGTGAATCAGCTCCGTTACAACGCGCGGAACGGCCGCGTCCAAGGCGACCTGTTCTTCAGCGCCAGACATTTGTTGACCAACACCCTCGGCGTCGGCCAGGCGCTCCAGAAGTATTATCAGCAATAATACGCAGAAGGATGAGATCCGTTTGGAGCGGGTTTCATCCTTCTTTTTTTCATGCGCCTAGTTTCGTTCCTCTCCGTTTGCACGCTATCCCGTTCGCTCAGGGAACAGTCCGCGTTGTATGTCGTTTACACGCTATCCCGTTCGCTCAGGAAGAGTTTACGCGTTGTGTGCCGTTTAGACGATATCCCGTTCGCTCAGGAACGGTGCCATTTATACAATATCCCCTTCGCTCAGAATTATTTTTTCGTACTTTGCTGTTTGCGCAATATCCCGCTCACTCAGGGAAGAAGACTTTTTGGCTCAGGGGATCAATAAGAAACCGACCTTGGAGAGTCAAGATCTTGATGCCAGCGGGAGGAAGAAAGTGATCTTGGTTTGTTTCAAATTGTCTTTTTCAGCAATTCAGCCAGAGTGAAAGGGATATCGTTCAAACGATTTACAGAGGGAGTATCAACCTGATCGAAAGGGATATCGTGCAAACGATATACTGAGAGAGCATCAACCTGATCGAAGGGGATATCGTTCAAATAGGATTCGGAGCTTGGCGTCGACCTGAGTGAAAGGGATACCGTTCGAATGCGATTCGAGGGGAACGTCATCCTGAGGGAAATGGATATCGTTCGAAGGCGATTCGAGGGAGAGCGTCGTCCTGATCGAAGGGGATATCGTTAAAACGGCGAACGCGAGGCCATTTCCCATGTCTCCGATGCGAGTCTCGGCCAGCGCAATGCGACTCCGAAATACCATTCATTGGATCTTCATCCGTTCTTCATCGAACCTTCATGAAAGTTCATGAAATAAGTGTTATTGTTTTGATTACAGTTACTTGATTATAGAAAACGAAGCATCGGATCGGAGGAGTCATCATGCAGGCATCCGCGTTTGTTCTGTTTGGCGCTACGGGGGATTTGGCGAAGCGCAAGATCTTCCCGGCTTTGTACAATTTGCACCTGGAGGGCAAGCTGCCCGAACGATTCGCCGTTTTCGCGCTGGGCCGCAAGCCTTTTAACGACGAATTATTCCGCGTGCACGTAGCCGAGTCGCTAGGGCGTTTCTCCCGGAAAGGCAAGGAGAACGCAGCGGCGATCGCAGACTTCGCGGCGCGCATTCAATATCACGTGCTGGACGCGCGCGATCCAGAGAGCTATATCCGGTTGAAGCATGCGGTCGAGAAGCGGGAAACGGAGCTCGGACTGCCGGGCAACCGGTTGTTCTATCTCTCCGTCGCGCCAGAGCACTTCGGGCCGATCGCCATGCATATCCGCGAGAGCGGACTAGGGAATGAGGACGGTCGGACGCGGCTCGTGATCGAGAAGCCGTTCGGCCACGATCTCGCCTCCGCGCGTTCGTTGAACGATACGCTGGGTCGCGCATTTCCGTCCGACGACATCTACTATATCGATCATTATCTAGGCAAGCCGATGGTGCAGAATCTGCAGGCATTGATCGCCTCCAACCCCGTCTTGAAAGCGGTGCTGAACAACCATTACGTCGCGAACGTGCAGATCACGGCCAGCGAGACGGTCGGCGTCGAGGCGCGTGCCGGCTACTACGACCAGGCCGGGGCGCTGCGCGACATGTTCCAGAATCATATGCTTCAATTGCTGATGATGACGGCAAGGCACTCCGAGGTCTATGACAAGCGCAAGATTATCGATTCGGTCTACCCCGTGAACAAGGATGAAGCGGCGAATCACATCGTGCGCGGACGATATGCCGCCGGAGAGATCGAAGGCAACGCTGTCCCGGGTTATCGCGACGAGCCGGGCGTCGATCCGCAATCGAACACGGACACCTACGTGGCGGCGCGGCTTCAGCTCGACGATCCGATCTGGCGCGGCGTACCTTTCTATATTCGCACGGGCAAAAGATTAAGCGAGAAGTCGACCCGCATCGTCTTCGTCTTCAAAAATCCGCTGGAGAGCCACTCCTCGGAAGATCCGGTGCGCAACTACCTGAGCATCAACATCCAACCGAATCAAAGCGTCGATTTCCAATTGAACTTGCATGGCCTGAACGGCGAGATTCAGCCCGTTCCGCTCCATTTCGCGACCGATGCCGAAGAGGTGCCCGAAGCGTACGAATTGTTGCTCTTCGATGCGCTGCACGGCGACCCGACGTTCTTCGCCCATTGGGACGAGATCGAGCTATCTTGGAAATGGGTTCAGCCGATCCTCGAAGCGTTCGAGGAGCGTATCGTGCCGCTGCATGCGTATCCGGCCGGATCGAACGGCCCGCTCGCGGCCGATCGCCTGCTGGCGGAGCAAGGCTTCGCATGGGTCGAGCATGGCCAAGGCCAAGCCGTGGAAGAAGAGACCATTGGAGAAAGTTTGGCTTATGTCTACTAACATTGATGCACAGATCGAGACGCTCCCTTCCATGCGATCCGTACGTAATCGAACGACGCCTTGAACGCGGAGAAGCCGGTTCCACCATGATTACGAATAGAGAGGAAGGTTATAAGCGGATGAGCAAAGCGCAAATCGGCGTGATCGGAATGGCTGAAATGGGTAAGAACTTGGCGTTGAACATCGAGAGCAGAGGATACGCCGTCGCGGTCTACAACCGTTCGCCTGAGAAAGTAACCGACATGCTGAAGGAAGCGGCGGGCAATCGAATTCTCGGCACTTATAGCCTGGAAGAATTCGTGGCCTCGCTCGAAACGCCGCGCAGAATCCTGATCATGGTTCAGGCGGGCCAAGCGACGGACGCGACGATCGAACAGCTGCGTCCGCTGCTGGCCCCCGGCGACCTCGTCATCGACGGCGGCAACGCCTACTTCGAAGACACGGCGCGGAGGAGCGCCGCGCTGGAGGCGGACGGGCTCCTGTTCATCGGCGCCGGCGTCTCCGGCGGCGAGGAGGGCGCGCTGAAGGGGCCGGCTATCATGCCGGGCGGCCAGCCTGAAGCGTACGCGCTCGTTCAGCCGATCCTGGAGGCGATCTCGGCGAAGGCGGACGGGGATCCGTGCTGCACGTACATCGGGCCGCAAGGCGCCGGACACTACGTGAAAATGGTGCATAACGGCATCGAATACGGCGACATGCAGCTGATCGGGGAAGCGTACGATCTGCTGCAGAACGCGCTCGGCATGGATGCCGACGAGCTGCATGCCACTTTCGCCGAATGGAACCGCGGAGAGCTCGACAGTTACCTCATGGAGATCACGGCCGACATCTTCACGAAGCGCGATCCGGATACGGGACGCCCGCTGGTGGACGTCATCCTCGATAAAGCGGGCCAGAAAGGCACCGGCAAATGGACGAGCCAAAACGCGCTCGATCTCGGCATGCCGCTGTCGGTCATCACGGAGTCCGTGTTCGCACGTTTCCTGTCGGCGATGAAGGACGAGCGGACGCGCGCGAGCCGTGTTCTGACCGGACCCGCGGCGACGCCGTCCGCCGGCGACCGCGGCGCCTTCGCGGAAGCGATCCGCCAGGCACTCTACGCGAGCAAGATCATCTCCTACGCGCAAGGCTTCGCCCAAATGAAGGCCGCGTCCGACGCTTACGGCTGGAACCTGAACTACGGCGGCATCGCGATGATTTTCCGCGGCGGCTGCATTATCCGCGCGCGTTTCCTGCAAAACATCAAAGCGGCTTTCGACCGCGACGGCGCGCTCGACAACCTGCTGCTCGATCCTTATTTCAAGGATGTGCTGGATCGCTACCAATCGTCCTTGCGCCAAGTCGTCGCCGCGGCCGTGGCGCGCGGCGTGCCGGTCCCGGCTTTCTCCGCAGCCGTCGCTTATTACGACAGCTACCGCGCGGAACGGCTGCCGGCCAACCTGCTGCAGGCACAGCGGGACTACTTCGGCGCGCACACGTACGAGCGGACCGACAAGCCCGGCGTTTATCACACGCAATGGTTCGCCAAGGAATCGCAAACTACGGAGGCGTAAGGCTCTAAACGAGCGATCCTATTCGGATCAAGTTGTAGGCGAACGATCTGGCATCAACAGCGAGAAGAGGGCTGCCCTGTCGCACTTGCGGCATCGGGCGGCCTTTTCTGTCGGCACCGCTCTATTTCGGCGGCGGATCGCGCGAACCGAGAGGCGCACAGGAGCGTCATGGCACGTCGCATTAGGAGCGGGCGAGCTTCTGATGCTCAGCGGGAAGACGTCAAAGTAGATGATGATGGATAAAAGGATAAAAGGCTTTCTATGTCCGACGCTTCTAGCTAACGCTGATGACGGTCCGCCCATATCGGCGTGCCCGAAGAAAATTGTCCCCTATCAACGCATTGCCGGATGTGCTACTATCTTGTTGAATTCGCTTGCATACCCGTATCGAGGAGGGATTGTATTGTCAGGTAACCGCGCGGTCGTCTATGTGAAACCGGGAGAAGTTCGAGTCGACGATATTAACTATCCGGATTTGGTGCTAAGGGACGGTCCGGGAGTGAACCCCCTCAACGTAGGAAGGAAATGCGATCACGGCGTTATTCTGAAAGTCGTCACCACTAACATTTGCGGAAGCGACCAACACATGGTACGCGGGCGCACGACCGCTCCGAGCGGTCTCGTGCTCGGCCATGAAATCACGGGCGAGGTTATCGAAGTCGGCCGCGACGTGGAGTTCATCAAGAAGGGCGACCTCGTGTCCGTGCCGTTCAACATCGCGTGCGGACGTTGCCGCAGCTGCAAAGAACGCCACACGCACGTCTGCGAGAACGTGAACCCAGACCGTCCGGGCTCGGCTTACGGTTACGTGGATATGGGGGGGTGGGTCGGCGGCCAATCGGAATACGTCATGGTGCCTTACGCGGATTTCCAATTGCTCAAGTTCCCGAACAAAGAGCAGGCGATGGAGAAAATCTTGGACCTCACGATGCTCTCCGACATCTTCCCGACCGGCTACCATGGTGCGGTCAGCGCGGGCGTCCGTCCGGGTTCGACCGTGTATATCGCAGGCGCGGGCCCTGTCGGATTGGCTGCGGCGCACTCCGCGCAACTGCTCGGCGCGGCGGTCGTCATTGTCGGCGACCTTAACGCGGAGAGGCTCGCGCAGGCGAGAAGTTTCGGCTGCGAGACGGTCAACTTGCGCGAGCATTCGAACCTGGGCGAGCAAATCGACCAAATCCTCGGCGTCCCGGAAGTCGATTGCGCCGTCGATTGCGTCGGGTTCGAGGCGTCCGGTCATGGCGCGAATGCCGGTGAGGCGCCGGCTACGGTGCTCAACGCCATTATGCAAGTGACGCGGTCGGGCGGACGCCTTGGCATCCCAGGCTTATACGTCACCGGCGACCCCGGCGCCGTCGACGAAGACGCGAAGATCGGCACGCTCAAGGTTCGTCTCGGTCTCGGCTGGGCGAAAGCGCATACGTTCGTCACCGGCCAGACGCCGGTCATGCAATACCACCGCGAACTCATGATCTCCATTCTGAGCGGCCGCGCGCAAATCGCCAAGGCTGTCAACGCGAAACGCATCACGCTCGACCAAGCCCCGGCGGCTTATAACGAGTTCGATAAAGGCGCCTCCAAGAAATTCGTCATTGATCCTCACGGTATGGTAAAGACCGGGAAGGAATAAGCCGATTAGGGCAAGCGAAAAGTTATTAAGACGCTGAAAACGCTATGAAAAAATAAGTTTCAATAGAGGATATGGAGGGGAATCTCATGCGCATGGGTAATGAAACTCGCAGCTATGAGGTCGTATCGAATTGGGCCAAGTTGCCGGAAGGACGCTCCTTCGGCTATACGCACGGCATCGAGGTCGACGCTAACAATCGCTATTATGTATTTCACACCGGTAGTCCGGCCATGTACGTATTCGACGAAGAGGGCAACTTCCTGAACGCTTGGGGCGAAGAATTCGCCGGAGGGGCACACGGTTGTTATTTGCACCGGGAAGCGGACGGCGAACGTTTTTATTTGACCGACACGGCACGCTCCGAAGTGATCAAGACCGATTTGGAAGGAAACGTGCTGCTGCGGATCGGCACGCCGGACTTGCCGGACGTCTACGACGCGGAGCGGCTGTTCGTCCCGACGGACGTCGCTGTCGGACCGGGCGGACTGATCTATGTCGCGGACGGTTATGGTCAAAGTTACATTCACGTTTACGATCAAGAGGGCCATTATATTAAATCATGGGGTGGCAAAGGCAACGGCGAAGGGCAGCTCGATTGCCCTCACGGTGTATCGGTCGACTACCGGCACGACGAGCCTGAAATCTACGTCGCGGACCGTGGCAACAACAGGATTCAGGTGTTCACTTTGGAAGGCCGGCACAAGCGCTTCGTGACCGAAGAGATGCGCATGCCGGACAGCTTCTTTTATTATGGCGACGAAGTCGTGTTCCCAGACTTGCTCAGCCGCGTCACAGTGTTGGACAAAGACGATAAGCTCATCGTGCATCTGGGAGACGATCCGGAAGCGTCCAAACAAGAGGGCTGGCCGAACTTGCCGAATGACTACTACCGCGCGGACCGTTTCAGCTCGCCGCACGGCGTGTGCGCAGATGCAGCCGGCAATCTTTACGTGGCGGAGTGGACGCAGGACGGCCGGGTCACGAAGCTCGTTCGCGGCTGATTCGCGGTATATACGATCTGCGATATCCATCGGACGGCGGCCCGGTGGCCCGTTCGCAGCCGGAGCATGCTGCGCGAGCTTCGCAACCGGCGGATCGCTAGCGTGAAACAGGTGCTGTACGCGGAGTGGTGCGAGGGCGAAGGTCTTTTATTGCAATCGAAATAGCGGCTAGAGCGGATTAGAAAAAGCGCCCGCAGCCGCTATTTTTCTTGCTTGTCCGTTTCATTATACGGTATAATTTGAACGCCAATATATAATAAGGAGTATGAAGATGGGAAAAGTATTGATCTTCGGGCACAAGAACCCCGACACCGACACGATCTGTTCCGCGATCGCATACGCCGACTTGAAGACGAAGCTCGGCCAAGACGTTGAAGCCGTACGTCTCGGCAACGTGAGCGCCGAGACCCAATTCGCGCTCGACACGTTCAAGGCCGCAGCGCCGCGCCTCGTGGAGACGGTCGCGAACGAGGCGAAGGAAGTCATCCTCGTCGACCACAACGAGCGTCAACAAAGCGCGAGCGATATCGATCAAGTCCGCGTGATCGAAGTCATCGACCATCACCGGATCGCGAACTTCGAGACGAGCGGCCCGCTGTACTACCGCGCTGAACCGGTCGGCTGCACCGCGACGATCCTGAAGAAGCTGTACAAAGAGAACGGCGTCGAGATCGGCAAGGACATCGCCGGCCTGATGCTGTCCGCCATCATCTCCGACTCTCTGCTGTTCAAATCGCCGACCTGCACGCCTGAAGACGTAGCGGCCGCGCGCGAGCTCGCCGAGATCGCCGGCGTGAACGCCGACGCTTACGGTCTCGACATGCTCAAAGCCGGCGCGAACCTGAGCGACAAATCGATCGACGAGCTGGTCTCCCTGGACGCGAAGGAATTCTCGATGGGCAGCGCCAAAGTCGAGATCGCCCAAGTGAACGCCGTCGACGTGAACGACCTGCTGTCCCGCCAAGCGGAGCTCGAAGACAAGCTGAACGGCATCATCGCGAGCAAAGGCCTCGACCTGTTCCTGTTCGTCGTGACGGACATTCTGAACAACGACTCCGTCGGCGTCGCGCTCGGCAAGTCCGCGGCGGTCGTCGAGCAAGCTTACGGCGTGAAGCTGGAAGGCAACAAAGCCGTGCTCAAAGGCGTCGTCTCCCGCAAATCGCAGATCGTACCGATCTTGACGGATACGTTCAATAAACAGTAATCGTCTCTTCCGGACATCGATCGCCGCCCGCTGCCCAGCAGCAGGGCGGCGATCGTCGTCTCCGGGCAATAGCGGGATCGGCGAGCCGTCGTCGATTCGCGAACGGTCCGGATTCGGCATGCCGTGATTACCTCAAGCGGTGCAGGGGGTCGAAAAGAAACGGCTCCGAACGAATTGGCGCGTCAACGGACAAACGAAAAAAAGCGTACGCCCGGCAGCCCGGCCGGCGCGTACGCTTTGTCGTTAGTCTTGCAGGCCGAAGGCTTCGGCCACGAGTTGGTAAGACCGGAGCCTCGCCTCGAAGTCGTGCGTCACGGTGACGATCATAAACTCGTCGATGCCGAGCCGCTCCGACATCTCCTCGAGCTTCGCCTTCACTTGGTCGGGCGTGCCGACGATCCGGCGATGGCTGCCGGCTTGGAGACGCGCGAGATCGTAGTCGGTATACGGATAGGCTTCCGCCGTCTCGACCGAAGGGAAGCGGTCCAGCAGCCGGCCGTTCTCCAGCGACAGGAAGAACAGCTCGGTGCTCGAAGCCAGGCGCTTCGCCTCGGCTTCCGTCTCGGCGCAGACGACGTAGACGGCGGCGAGCAGGTTCGGCGCATCGTTCAGTGCGGAAGGCTTGAAGCGTTCCTTGTAGTGATGGACGGATACTTCGCTGTCGGGCACGCCGAAGAACTGCGCATAGGCGTACGATGCGCCGATCTCGGCAGCGATGACGGCGCTGCCGTAGCTCGAGCCGAGCAACCACAGCTCCGGCACGGTCGGGATGACGGGCGAAGCCGTCAGCCCCGCGAAGCGGTGACCGGAAGGCAGCGCGTCGTTCAAATATCCGATTAAGTCTGCCACCTGCTGCGGATAGTTGTCGATATGCGCGACTTTACCTTCCTGCAGCGCGCGGGTCGAGATTGGCATGCCGCCGGGCGCCCGTCCGAGTCCGACGTCGATCCGGCCGGGGTTCAGCGCTTCGAGCACGCGGAAGTTCTCGGCCACCTTGTATGCGCTGTAGTGGGGGAGCATGATCCCGCCGGAGCCGACTTTGATCCGCTCCGTCTTCGCGGCCAGATGCGCGATCAATACTTCGGGGCTGGAGGAAGCGAGCGCCATCGAAGCATGATGCTCCGCGACCCAATAGCGGTGATAGCCGAGCTTGTCCGCGGCCTGCGCCAGCTTCGTCGTCTCGCCGAGCGCGTCGGCGGCGGTGCGGCCTTCGGCAATCTGCGATTGGTCCAATATACTAAGTCTCATGAACACACCTCTTCATTCCGGCATCTAAATCTACCTGTACTCATCTACAATAGCAAAGGATGCCGGACCGCTCAAATCGGAACCGACCGCACGCGGACGCGTAAACGGCCGGTCCGAAGCGTTTAAGCCTTATCTGTGCGGGATAATCGCACATTTCCGAGCAAGCAGCTCGCTGCATGTCCCTTGAGGATAAAAGCTAAGCCGGACCAGAAGACGATTCGCAGCGGTCCGGCTTCGGCGAGGGCGCCGAAAGCGCCAGGATCATCTGCGGCATGCTGGCTGCCAATCCGCACGGGGCGGAGCCGACGAGGAGCAGCGCGAGACCGGTCAGATACTTCGCGCGCCTGCCCCATAGATCCGCGAGTTTGCCTTAGATCGGCATCGTCGCATAAAAAAATAGACTTTTTGTTGTCGCTGAGATACGATGTAGATGAGATGCGCCCCGCGGAGCTATTAAGCTTCGTTTTTTGTTTTTCGCGGGGGATTGCAGGAGGGAACGCTTTGCGGTTCGAGACCTACGACCGATTGGAAGAGCGCATATGGCCGGAAGCCCGCCGCCTGTATCACCAGGCCTTCCCGGAAGGGCGGAAGCCGGACGGCATCATCGAAGCGATGTTCGCGCGCAAGCTCAGTCTGCTGCATATCGGAGAGACGGACGGCCTGGTGGCGGCGATGGCGATCACCGGCGTCATTCGGCCGGCGAACGCGCTCTTGATCGATTACTTGGCGGTCCGCCCCGACCGGCAGGGCGAAGGGCTCGGCACCGCGTTCGTCGAGGCGATGAAGACCTGGGCGAAGGACGAGCAGGGCCTGGACGGCCTGATCCTCGAGGCGGAGAGCGATCCGACCCCGGCGAACGAACGCCGGATCCGCTTCTGGCGGCGCTGCGGGTTTATCGCCACCGCATACGTTCATCAATATATTTGGGTGCCCGAGCCTTACCGGGCGATGTACCTGCCGTTCGGGGAGGCGCCGAATCTCCCGAGAGACGGCGAGGCGCTGTTCCGGCATATCGGCGCTTTTCACCGCCGGTCGTTCCGCAAGCCGTAACCGGCGGAGCGGATGCCGCGTCCGAATCGCGAGTCCCTATCGATCATTCCATCCGCTGCATAGCGCAAAAGGAGCTTGCCCCATGACCGAACCCATTCGACCGAAGCTGAACCGCGACTATATCTTGAACTTCCTGGAGCGACTGCTGGCCACGCCTAGCCCGAGCGGCTACTGCATGGCGGCCGCGCAGCTCGTGCGCGAGGAAGCCGCCAAGCTGGGCTACGCTTGCGAGACGACGCCCAAGGGCAATGTGATCGTGACCGTCGCGGGGGCCGAGGCTGGCGGCGGGGCGCTGGGATTGTCCGCGCACGTCGATACGTTGGGCGCGATGGTCCGCGCGATCAAGCCGTCCGGCACGATCCGGATGACGCCGATCGGCGGCTACGCGATGCAGACCGTCGAGGGCGAATATTGTCTCGTCCATACGCGGGACGGCCGGACCTACGAAGGCACCGTGCTGTCCACCAAGCCGTCGGTCCACGTCTACCCGGACGCGCGGGAGTGGAAGCGCGACGAGGAGAACATGGAGATCCGCCTCGACGAGGATGTCCGTTCGAAGGCGGACGCCGAAGCGCTCGGCATCGGCGTCGGGGACTTTGTCTCCTGGGATCCGCGTACGCGCCTCTTGCCGAACGGCTGGATCAAGTCCCGCCACCTGGACGACAAGGCGAGCGTCGCCGCGTTATTCGGCCTGTTGGAATGGCTGAAGCGGGAAGGCCGCTCGCCGAAGCGCACCGTGAAGCTGGTCATCTCCACGTACGAGGAAGTCGGGCACGGCGCCTCGTATTTGCCGTCCGACATTACCGAACTGGTCGCCGTCGATATGGGCGCGCTAGGCGACGATCTGTCGGCGACGGAGCGGGACGTCTCGATCTGCGCCAAGGATTCGTCGGGACCTTACGACTATGCCATGACTTCGCGGCTGATCGCGTTGGCGAAGCGCGAACAGATCTCGCATGCGGTCGATATTTATCCGTTCTACGGTTCGGACGCTTCGGCCGCGCTGCGCGGCGGGAGCAACATCCGCGCGGCGCTCATCGGGCCCGGCGTTCACGCTTCGCACGGCATGGAGCGAACGCATGCCGACGCGGTCCTCGGGACGACGGCGCTGCTGTTGGCGTACGTATTGGATGAACAAGTAGACGCATAAGCGGTTGGACGGATCGAGGGCGAATGATTCGATTGTCCTCCTGACGGAATCTAATTCACGAATAAGCGGCAGGCCTCGGGACCGAGGACTGCTGCTTTTTTATGACGACGCTCTGGGCGCTCAAGACCGAACCCGGCATCACGTACCTGCAGGCCGGCTTCTCGTACGAGCGGTTCCGCGAGCAAGTCAGGGAGATCAAGACGCGAAACGCATCTCGACACCGCGCTCGTGGCAGGCGAGCCGGCGTGGAATCGCAGCGGCACGCTGCTCGAAGGCATCCGGCTCTGGCAGTCCCGCAAGCAGCGGCTGACCCGGGAGGACGTGATCGACCGGGCGATGCGGGTGCTGCGCCTGCTGCTGGCGATCGGGACGCTGCACGTGCGGACGCACGCGGACGTCTCCGATCCGTAGCTCACCGCCCTGAGGGCGCTGCTCGAGGTCCGGGAACGGCTGGGCTTGTTGGTTCAGTCGCGGGTGAACGTCGTCGCCTGCCCGCTGATCAACAGCGCCATGCAAGGACGTTACGACGCTTGGCCCAAGGGCCGAGGCATCGCGCGCGTGAAGGACCTCTGGCAGGCGGGGGTGAACGTCAGCGTCGCGCATGACGATATCGCATCGCCGTTCTATCCGCTCGGCTCGGGCAATCTGCTGCAGGCCGCATGGATGAACGCGCATCTCTCGCACATGACGGGCGAAGAAGAGATAGCGGAGAGCCTGCGCATGGTGACGACGCGGGCGGCGGAGACGCTGCGGCTCGGCGAGCGCTACGGCCTCGAGGTCGGCCGGCCGGCAAGCTTCGTTCTCTTCGAGGCGGCGAAGCCGCTGGAGCTGCTCCGCCTGCAGCCGCCGTGCCGCTACGTGTTCAGCCGAGGGCGGATCGTCGCCGAGACGCGGCCGGCGCGCACCGTCGTCGCGATGGACGAAGCGGAGCGCGAGGCGCCGACGGGATAAAGGCCGGGAAGGCGCGCACGGCCCCCGGGATGAACTTGACCGCCGGATCGTGTATACTGGACAACATGAATTTACACTGTCTTTACGAAAGAAGCTGAATACCATGGAACCGATGCGCGCCAGCGGAAACCCGCTGTTCTTCAAGCCGGTCCTGTCTCGCCGCGTACCTTATCTCTATGCTTATGCCGTGCTATTGCTGCTCAAGATGATGCTGCTTCGCCATTTCTTCTTTCAGCAGATCGCCTGGACCCGCCTCGCGGCGGATGCGGCAGCGGTCCTGGTCCTGCTCTGCCTGCTGGAGCTGGCCGTTCCTGCGCGTTGGAGAGGCACTGCCTATTGGACGCTGAATCTGATCGTATCGTTTATCCTATTCTCGTCCACGCTCTACTTCGCCCACTTCAGCTCGGTGCCGACGTACACGGCGCTACTGCAGCTGCATCAAGTGCTGCAGATCAAATCGAGCGTCCAATCGACGCTGGATTACCGCTATTACGCCTACTTCCTCGACCTGGCGGTTATCGTCGTCCTCGCCGTCGCGGCTCGCGTCCGGCACGGCAGCCTGGACCGCATCGCTTCGCGGACGCGCCGCCCGGTCCGTCCCGGGGTGCGCCGATCGGTCGCCGCCCTCGGCATCGTGCTCTGTCTCGGGATCTCGGCCGGCTACATCCGCAGCGGCATCCCGATCGACAACGAGCTTGTCGCCGCGGAGCAGGAGGGGTTCTTGAACTATCAAGTCGCGTCCGCCATCAAGGCCGGCAAGAGCGCGTCGGAGGGCGGCAATCTGGCCGACGCGGAGCAGGAGGCCGCTTCGCTGATGGCGACCTATCCCTACCGCTCCGCCAAGGCGGGGGCGGCGCCCGCTTACTTCGGCCGCGCGGCCGGCAAGAACGTGATCGTCCTGCAGCTGGAGGCGTTCCAGAACTTTCCGCTGCATCTGAACCTGAACGGACAAGCGCTCACGCCCAACCTGAACAAGCTGGCGGACGAAGGGTTCTACTTTCCGAACGTCTACCAGCAGATCGGGCAGGGCAACACGTCCGACGCGGAGTTTATGTCGAACACGTCGATCTACCCGACCGGGAAGATCGCCATGTCGACGGGCTTCGGAGACCGCGAGCTGCCCAGCCTGCCGAGGCTGTTGGAAGGACAAGGCTACGAAGCGATCACGCTTCACGTCAACGACGTCACGTTCTGGGACCGCAATCAGCTGTATCCGGCGATCGGCTTCGACCGTTATTACGACAAGCCGTCGTTCGACAACGACCACTTCAACGACTTCGGCGCGTCGGACGAGGAGCTGTACCGCGTCGGAGCGGAGAAGCTGACGGCGCTCGCGAAGGCGGGCACGCCGTTTTATGCACAGTTCGTCACCGCCTCGAGCCATTTTCCGTTCAAGGTGCCCGAAGGACGCCAGCGCATCGAAGTGCCGGAAGCGATCCGCGGCACCCAGCTCGGCGATTACTTGATCGCGGCGAACTATACGGATTACGCCATCGGCACGCTGATCGACCGCTTGAAAGCGGACGGCCTCTGGGACGACACCGTGATCGTCGTCTACGGCGACCATTACGGCCTGCAGCCGGACGACAACGATCCGGCGAAGGTGAGCGAAGCCCTCGGGATCGACTACGACTCCCGCATCTCGCGCTTTAACATCCCGTTCCTCGTCCACGTGCCGGGCATGGCCCAGGGCAAGCGGATCGAGCAGACCGGCGGACAAGTAGACATGATGCCGACGCTCGCCAATCTGCTCGGCGTGCCGCTGCAGGACGGAGATGCGCCGTTCACCGCCTTCGGCCACGATCTGCTCAATATCGACCGCAACGTGGTGGGCAGCCGCTACTATCTGCCGACCGGCTCGTTCTTCAACGACGACGTTCTGTTCGTGCCGGGCAAAGGCTTCGAAGACGGCACGGCGATCTCGCTGAAGACGCACAAGCCCGTCGCCGACATTTCGCCGTACAAGCAGGATTACGACTATATCATGCAGCTGATGGGCGTGTCGGACCGGTACGTCCGGCTGCTGCCGCGGCGATAAAGCATCTTCCTCTACAACCCCGTTTCTCGGCGTCGACGCCGAGGAGCGGGGTTTTTGCTCGGGCATGGCGGACTTCGCGCAACCCTCACCGTCGCAGCCGGAGCTCCCGTTCCGCCAAATTGTCGGCGTACATGCTACATAAGCGGTGGCCAAGCTACATATTTTGGTAGGAAGACCCGTAAGTAACGGGTCAAGCCTGGAACGTAAAGGGGGAGCCGGTTATGGGACGAGTGGAAGGGGAAATCGCGATCAGGGGCATCGGTACGGCGCTGCCGCCTCATCGGCTGGACCAAGAGGACGTGACCCGCCGGCTGGGAGACGCGCTGGCGGATCGGCCGGATGCGATCCGGTGGGCCCGGCGGATCTTCAAACAGTCCGGCGTCGAGACGCGATATACGTGCGAGCCGAATCTGCTGGAGGCGGCGGGATTGTGCCGGTACGTCGCCGGAGAGGGATCGGAGGTGCCGGCGACCTCCGATCGGATGCGGCTTTACCGGGAAGCCTCCGTGCCGCTCGCCTGGAAGGCCGCGGCCGAAGCGCTTCAAGACGGCGGCGTCGCGCCCTCCGAGGTGACGCACCTGATCGCGGTCAGCTGCACGGGGATGTTCTTGCCCGGCCTGGACGTCCTCTTGACGCAGCAGCTCGGCCTGCGGGCCGACGTGAAGCGCATCCCGCTTACTTTTCTCGGCTGCGCGGCGGGATTAAGCGGCATCCGCCTGGCGCGGGAGTTGTCGCAAGGCGATCCGTCGGCGGTCATCCTGGTCGTCTGCGTCGAGCTCTGCACGCTGCATATCCAGAGCTCGGCCGAACGGGAAGCGCTGTACGCGACCGCCTTTTTCGGGGACGGCGCCTCGGCTTGCCTTGTCGGCCGCGCGACCGGGAACCGCAGGGCGCTGTTCGCCTTGGGCGAAGGAGAGCCTGTCCTGCTGCCAGACAGCAACGGAGAGATGGTGTGGACGGTCGGGGACCGGGGCTTCGACTTGATCTTGTCGCCTCGCATTCCCGCGTTGATCGGCCAATCCGTCCCGCCGCTCCTTCGCCGGAACTATAGCAGCGCCTTGGCGGAGGACGCGCTGTGGGCGATTCATCCGGGCGGCCGGGGGATCGTCGACGCGATTCAGCAGGCGTGCGGCTTGACGGACGCCCAGACCGATGCGAGCCGCGAAGTGCTGCGCAGGTACGGCAACCTGTCGTCGGCTACGATCCTGTTCGTGCTGCAGGAGCTTCGCCACGCCTTGGATCGGGAGGCGGCCGGCCGCAGGGAAGGGATCGCGGTCGCCTTCGGCCCGGGCGTCTGCGCGGAGTTTCTCCCGATCGCGTACTTGCCGCTCGCGCGGCAGGAGGCCGGCGCGTCCGGCAGACGCGAAGCGCATGTTTGACCGGCTGCGCGAGCGGGCGACGGCGCCGGAGCTGATGGACGACCGCGCAGCCGGCGGCGCGGAGCTGCGCGAGGCGCTGCGCCATCTGCGGCGGCTCAATCGCATCTTCGGCGCGGCGGGGCCAACGCTTCATGGGGTGAAGCGGCTGTGGGCGGAGGCGGGGCAGCCCGCGCGGTGGACGCTCCTCGATGTCGGCGCCGGCTCGGGCGACGTCAACCGGCGCTTGCTGCGCTGGGCGGACCGGCGCGGCGTGGAGCTGCGCATCGTGCTGCTCGACGAGACGGCGGAGGCGTGCGACGAGGCGCGCCGCTACTATGGGCGGGAACCGCGCGTCGAGGTGCGGCGCGGCGATCTGTTCGCGCTGCCGCCCGGCGCCGCGGACGTGGTGACCGCGACGCAGGTGCTTCACCATTTCACCGGCGACGACATGCCGGCCGCGGTGTCGGCGATGCTGCGCGCGGCGCGCGTCGGCGTCGTCGTCGGCGACATCCACCGGCATTGGATCGCCTGGTCGGCAGTTTGGCTCGTCACCCGGATCGTCTCCCGCAACCGCTATATTCGCCACGACGGGCCGCTCTCCGTCGCGAAGGGCTTTCGCGGCGCCGATTGGGAGACGCTCGGCCGTCTGCCGTTCGCATCGATTCTCCATTACGATTGGCGGCCGTTGTTCCGCTATGCGGTGACGATCCGGCCGGCCGTGGGCAAGGATAATCAACCGATGAACGGAGCTGGTGATCATGGGCACCCCCTATGACGCGATCATCCTCGGCGCGGGCATCGCCGGCAGCGGCATGGCAGGCGCGCTGGCGGCGCGCGGTTGGCGCACGCTGCTGCTCGATCGCGGCACGTTCCCGAAGCATAAGGCTTGCGGCGAATTTCTGTCGCCGGAGTCCAAGATCAGCCTCGCCTGGCTGGGCTTCGATCCTTCGCTCGGCGTTCTGCGGCCGGCCGTCATCGATCAAGTCCGCTTGATCGCGGCGGGCGGCGCGCGCATGGCGTTCCCGCTGCCCGACTCTGCGCTCGGGCTGAGCCGGTTCGCTCTGGACGAGGCGTTGCGCGCTTCGGCGGCGGACAAAGGCGCGGAGATCCGTTCGGGCGTAACCGTCCACGGGATCAGCCGCGTGCCGGAAGGTTATCTCGTGGAGGCGACGGGCGGCGGAGGCCGGGAGATGCTATGTGGACGCGCGGCGATCGGCGCATGGGGGCGGCAGCGGCGAGTGGAACTGACGGGCGGCCGGCAGGCGGCGGGCGACGCGTGGCAAATCGGGAGAAAAACGCAGCTAGAGGGACTCGAAGCGACGACAGCCGTGGAACTGTATCTGTTCGCCGGCGGTTATGCCGGCGTCGCGCCCGTCGAAGACGGACGCGTGAACGTGGCCGCCGTGCTGAACGCGCGTCTGGCCCGAACGCTGGATCTGCGCGGCAGCGAATGGCTGCGTTCGGTCGCCGCGCTGCACCCCGCCCTGGCGGACAGGCTCTCGGGCGGCCGGCCGGTGCCCGGGACGGACCAGAGCGCATCGCCGGTGCGGCCGACGCGCGAGCCGGTCGCCTGGGGCATCGTGCCGCACGTCGGCGATGCCGCGATCGTCGTGCCGCCGCTGTGCGGGGACGGGATGGCGATGGCGCTGCGGTCGGTCGAGCGCTGCGCGCCGCTCGCGGACGACTACCTGCGCGGCGCCGTGAGCCTCGCGGGCTGGCGGGAAGCGTACGAGCGGGCGCTGCGCCGCGATTTCCGCGCGCCCGCACGTTGGGGCAGCCTGCTCCAGGCCGCGCTGACGCGGCCGCTGGTGTCCTCCGCTCTGCTGCGTCTCGGCGCGCGCGCGCCGGCTGCTGCCGTCCGACTGTTCCAGGCGACCCGACCGAGCGGCGCGATATCGCCGGGATGAGCGGTGCGCTTGCCCGGCTCGCGGTACGCCGCGGACGCGGAATCATCTTCGGCTGGCTGCTGCTGCTGGCCGTCTCCGGCTGGTTTGCCGTCAAGCTCCCCGAAGCGGCCAAGGAGCCCGGCTTATCGGCACCGGGCACCCATGCTCAGGTTCAGCGCGCGTTGGCGGAGCGCTTCGGCATCCCGGCGCGTCCCGTCCTTCTCTTGTTCGAGCGGGAGACGGGCGTCGCGCGCTCGCGCTTCGATGCGTTCATCCGAAGCGCCCTCGCGCGGGTTGAAGCCGCGGGCGGCTTCGGACGGATCGACGCGCCGAACGAGGGGGCGGGGAGAACGTCGGGCCGGTATGCCTATGCGACGCTGTCGTTCGATGCGCCCGGAGCCGATCGCGCGGCGAACATCAGGCGCTTGCGCGCGCTGCTGCCGGTCGGCGAGGGGATCTCCGTCCGCGTGACCGGCGAAGACGCCGTGCAGGCGGACGTGAACGCGACCAGCCAAGCGGATCTCCGGCAGGCGGAGCGGATCGGCCTGCCGATCGCGCTGCTCATCCTCTGGCTCGCCCTGGGCGGTCTCGTCCCCGCGCTCATTCCCATCGCGTCGGGCATGGTCGCGGTCGTCGGCGCGATGGGCGTCCTCTACGCCGTCGGCAGGCATTTGGCGCTGTCGGTGTTCGTGATCGACGTCCTCCCGATGGTCGGGCTCTCGCTCAGCATCGACTTCGCCCTGCTCATGGCGAGCCGCTTCCGATCGGAGCTCCGCCGGCGTCCGATCGAAGAGGCGCTCGCGCGGACGATCGCCTCATCGGGCGGCGCGGTCGCCGCATCGGGTCTCTGCATGCTGTTCGGGCTAATCGGCATTCTGTGGATCCGCATGCCGATCTTCCGCTCGGTCGCGCTCGGCGCGATGATCGCCGTGGCCTTGTCGGTATTGGCCGCGCTGACGCTCGTTCCCGCGCTGCTCGCTTCCATGGGAGACCGGTTCCGGACGCCGGAGGCCGGCACTGGCCCGAAGGGGCACTGGCTGGCCCTCAGCGGCTTCGTGATGAGGCGTCCGGCAGCCGTCGCGTGCGCCGCCGCTGCGCTGTTGGCCGTCTGCATCCTCCCGGCAGCGGGGATGCGGCTGGCAATTCCGACCGCCGCTTCCTTGCCTTCGGAGACGCCTTCCCGGCAGGCTGCGGCCTTGTGGGAGCAGCGCTTCGGGTGGCCGGGCGCGACGCAAGCGTGGCTTCTGGCGGAAAGCCGCGGAACGGCTTTCGGTCCGGAGGACTGGCGGGACGCGCGCGAAGCGGTGCGCCGGCTCGCGGCGAATCCGCACGTGCTCCGGGTGGACACGGCGCTGCAGGGCGATACGGTGACCGCCGGCGCGGTGCGGGACCTTCCGCGGCCGATGTTGGCCCGGTTGGCGGGGATGGAGACGTCGCACTCTTTCAATCAAGGGAATTTGCTGCTGATCTCCGTCATGGTTGGCGGAGAAGCGGGTTCGCGGGAAGCGCAGGAAGGGATACGTTCGCTGGATGCGCAAGTCGGCGGGCTGCGTCTGTATGCAAGCGGGGAAGCCAAGTACCATCAGGAAGTGCTGAGCGAGATCCGGGTTCGGCTTCTGGACGCGCTGTCGTTCATCTTCGCGGCGAACGGGGCGGCGCTCGTCTGGATGTTCCGTTCGCTCGTCGTGCCGCTCAAAGCGATCCTGTTGAACTTCGCCAGCATCGCGGCCTCGTTCGGCTTGACGACATGGCTCTTCGCTTCGGGGCGCCTAGGCGGCGGCGATTCGGATATCGCGGTGATGATTCCGGTATTCGTATTCGGCCTTACGTTCGGCATCAGCATGGATTACGGCGTCTTTCTCTTCGCGCGGATACGCGAGATCTATACGCGGACGGGCGACAACGAGCGGGCGGTGCGGGAAGGGCTGGCGCAGACCGGCCCGGTCATTACCGCCGCGGCGGCGATCATGCTCGCGGTGACGCTGCCGTTCGCCTTCGGCGGCGTGGCGGGCGTCCGGCAGCTCGGCATCGGGATCGCCGCCGCGGTATTCATCGATGCGACGATCGTCCGCCTGCTGCTCGTGCCTGCGCTGATGAAGCTGCTGGGCAGGTGGAATTGGTGGCTGCCCTGACCGTTAGAAGACGCGGAGCTTGATGGATTTGCCGTAGAGCGGGAAGAGCCATTTGACGCCGCTCGGCGTTAACGTATCGGCGACCAGGTGAGAAGCGTAGCCGACGACGGCGGTCATGGCGATGCCGGGAACGCCGAGATAACGCTCCAAACCGAGGCCGATCCAACCCCAGAGTGCGGTCGCCCAGATCGTATGGGTCATGCCGCGGTGAGCCAGCCACGGCGCCCAAGCGACGTAAATTCCGAAGCCGACGAGCCAATCGAGCTGATCGCGGAAGCCGGCATACAGCAGGCCGCCGCCGCAAAGGCTGACGAGGGCGTTGCGGATCGCGCCGTTCCCCGCGACGAGCATGAGGAGAAAGACCGGGACGGCGAAGAGGACGAGCTTCGGGTCCGCCTGCTTCCCGGCGATGAGCAGATAGGCGGCGACCGCCATGGCCAGCGCGCTCAGTCCGAGCGCGCCGCGGCGAATGAGGCGGGACAGCTTGCCCAGCTTGGCGCTGAGCAGATTGTTGCCGTCCAGATCGGGGCTGAGCGCGGAGAAACCGGCGACGGTCACGTAATAGGCGGCGTGTTTGAGATCGAACGGATAATAGCAGGCGGCAGCGGCGCCGATGACGACGCCGATCGCCAGATGTGTCGAACCTTTCATGCGGTTTCCTCCGATGACTGACGGGATAGCGGATAGGCGAACATTTGTTTGACTATTATAGCGCCCATTTCAGCCATTGCACAATCTCTTTTTTTCTAGATTGGTGAAGGCCGCCTCGCATCGGCTATAATGTTCATCGAGGTGATTCATCATGGCGAAGAGAAAAACGAACCCGCGGACCCCGACGCCTGCCGCGAAAGACGACAAGCCGGCGACGCTCAAGGATTTGCTCGACGGCGATACGCTAAGCAAGCTTAAAGCCCGCGCGGATGCGCTCAAAGTAGACGCGCAGAAGGAAGCCGAAGCGCGTCGCGCTCAGGAGGAAGCGGCGCGTAAGGCCGAGCAGAAACGGTTGGAGAACGACTTCGGGCACTTGCTCGACAACAGCGGCATGGACTGGCGGAAATATAAATAACGGAGGCGGGAGTTATGAAGCTCGTCGTGGTCGCGGATACGCATATGCCGAGAATGGCGAAGACGCTGCCGCCCCGTCTGGTCGCGGAACTCCGGACGGCGGACGCCATCCTGCACGCGGGAGACTGGACGGATCCCGGCGTAGCCGATCTTTTCTCGGCGTACGCGCCGTTGGAAGGCGTCGCCGGCAACAATGACGGACCGAAGATCGCGCAGCGGTTCGGCTACCGCAAAGTGCTGCATTACGGGAGCCGTCGCATCGGACTGGTTCACGGTCACGGCGACGGCGGCCGGGGTCACACCGAGACGCGCGCCATGGAGGCCTTTCAGGACACGCAAGTGGACGGCATCGTTTTCGGCCATTCGCACATTCCCTTGCTGAAGACCAAAAACGGAATTCTGCTGTTCAACCCCGGATCGCCCACGGACAAACGGCGCCAGCCCCGCTATTCGTTCGGCATCCTCACGCTCGGTCCGGAAGGGCTCCGGGCCCGGCACGTCTTCTATGACGCCAAAAGTTAGCCAGTCTTTAGCCTTTGCATCGCAAGACCGGTTCGTGGTAAGGTTAGTTTACATGGTACGACGATTCGTCGTAGGGTTGGCCGGGGATGGAGTGATTGCCGCGTGGGGGATATCATTAATCATGCGATCGACTGGCTCCTGGAGACGACGCAGCTGGAAGGCTTTTATCTGCTGCTCCTCACCATTCCGCTCGCGATCGTTCAGGGCTTTTTCGGCTTCTTTCCGTTCTCGACGCTGATCTTCCTGCAGATCTCTGCGCTCGGACTCGTCAACGGCCTGATTACGAGCTGGCTGATCGGCATTATCGCTTCGATCGTCGTTTATTATTGCTGCAAATTTCTGTTCGCGGACTGGTTCAACCGGAAGATGTCGAGGAACGTGGGCCGCTATGAGAAGTGGCAGAAGTACTTTCAGAACTATGGCGTCTGGTCGATCATTTTTCTGCGGACGCTGCCCATCATGCCGAACAACGTGATTTCGTTTATGGCTTCCATCTCGTCGATCAAGTCGTCCGCTTATTTCGTCTCGACGCTGGTCGGCAATTTGTCGCACATCTGGCTCTTCGGAATCATCAGTTCATCGATCCTGCTGCCCGATACCGATCTCCGGACACTGACCGTAAGCTATATCGCCTTCTGCTCGGCCATGGTCGTCCTGTTTGCGATCGAGCAGTGGAGACGTCGGCAAGCCCGTCAATCCGGACGCAGTCTCTGATGATCATTCTCCGATTCGCGTAATCGAGTCGGAATGACGGAAATGGAGCGTTACCCTTTGAAGCGATTCAAGAAATTTTATATCGAGATTACGAGCGTATGCAATCTGGCCTGCAGCTTCTGTCCGCCGACTGAGCGCAAGGCCAATTTTATTAAGATCGAGGACTTCAGCCACACGCTCGATCAGGTGAAGCCCTATACCGACCATATCTATCTCCACGTCAAGGGGGAGCCGCTGCTGCATCCGAAGCTCGACCAGTTGCTCGATATCAGCGCCGAGAAAGGCTTCAAGGTCAACCTGACGACGAACGGCACCCTGCTGCGCAAGGCGGGGCCGAAGCTGCTGGGCAAGCCGGCGCTGCGTCAGATCAACTTCTCCCTGCACAGCTTCGACGGTCACGAAGGGTCCAAGGACAAGGAAGGATACGTGTCGGGCGTTCTTGCTTTCGCGCGGGAGGCTGTCCGGCAGAGCGGGATTATCATCTCGCTTCGCCTCTGGAACCTGGATGAGAATAACGCGACCAACCAGGAGCGCAATCGCAACCGGGAGATTCTGTCGATGCTCGAACGGGAGTTCGGGCTCGAGCGGCCGATCGAAGACACCTTCGCGCGCGGGCGCGGCTTGAAGCTCGCCGACCGCATCTACCTCAATCAGGAGCATGAGTTCAAGTGGCCGGATCTGAAGGCGGAGGAGGACGAAGGGAAAGGCTTCTGCCATGGGCTGCGCAACCAAGCGGGCGTGCTCTCGGACGGCACGGTCATTCCTTGCTGCTTGGACGGCGAAGGCGTCATCAACTTGGGCAATATTCATCAGAAGCCGTTCGCCGAGATCATCGAAGGCGAGCGCGCGACGCGAATGTACGACGGATTCTCCCGCAGGGAAGTCGTCGAAGAGCTGTGCAAGAAGTGCGGCTACCGCCAAAGATTCGGAGCTTCCGGCTAATTCGGGGGCTCCGGTAGACAGATCGCATCTGCCGTAGTATATTACTTTAGAGTTGTCGACAAGTATACCGATAGCGGACGGAAGGACGTGCGAGCGATGGCAACGGCGACGAATCATTTTCCCGCAGCATGGCTCAAGAGTGCGGGCTTGGGCGAGACGATCGCTTGCGAGCTGCGGCTGGCCATCGTGAACGGGAGCATCCCGCACGGAGAGAAGCTGTCCGAGAATCGGATCGCCGCCGACTTCGGGACGAGCCGTTCCCCCGTTAGAGAAGCTTTGAAAACGCTGTCTAACGAAGGGCTCATCCGGTTGGAGCGCATGGGCGCGATCGTGTTGGGCATGGGCGCACGCGAGATTCAAGAGCTCTACGACGTGCGATATACGATCGAGAGCTTCGTGCAGGAGCGAATGGCGGAACGCGATACCGGCGCCCTTATCCGTTTGCTGGAGCAGATCATCGACAAGATGGAGCTGGCGGCCAAACATCGCGATATCGTGGAATTTTCCTATCGGGATTTCTCTTTCCACGAAGCGATCATCGCCGAAGCCAAGCACAATCGGATGATGCAGCTGTGGAAAAGCATTCGCCAGCTCGTCATGACGGTCATGCTCCTCACGACCGAAGAGGTATTCGCCCAAGGCGAATCCAAGGTCGCCGCCGTCATCGGCAAGCACCGGACGATCGTCGCCGCCTTGCGATCCAACGATTCCGCGCAGATTCAACAAGGGGTGCGCGAGTACTTTGCCGATTCGTACGTGACGCTTCGGAACAGCCTGCCCGAAGACTGAGCGCTGGGGAAGTTCGTCCAAACTGCGATGCATACTGCTGCACAAGTTCGCTCAACTTTAAGCTGCACACGCTTGCTTAGCTTGTAAGCAAGCTGTACCTCGATTAACTTGTCGACAAGTATACAATATTAACTTTGGCCGGTTAGGGTCACACTATGCCCAGCCATACATGAGAAGCTTTTCCATCAGGAGGGACATCATGAGCACGATTTTTGGTTTAAGCCATACGGCAACGCTGATGTTGTGGACGGTCGTCTCGATCGCATTCCTCATCGTGTTGATCTCGAAGTTCAAATGGAATCCGTTCGTCACGCTGCTGCTTGCCAGCATCATGCTCGGGCTGCTCGCCGGCATGGCGCCGGAAGACACGATCAAGTCCATCACCAAAGGGCTGGGCGGGACGCTCGGCACGATCGCGATCGTCATCGGTCTCGGGACGATGCTAGGCAAGATGATGGCCGAGTCCGGCGGGGCCGAGCGGATCGCGACGACGCTAATCGACCGATTCGGGGAGAAACGCGTCCACTGGGCGATGATGATCGTCGGCTTTCTCGTCGGGATTCCGGTCTTCTTCGAGGTGGGGGTCATTCTGTTGATTCCCATCGTCTTCATCGTGGCGCGCAAGACGAAGATGCCGATGCTGCAGATCGGCATTCCGATCCTGGCCGGTCTGTCTACGGTGCACGGCCTCGTGCCGCCGCATCCGGCGCCGATGATCGCCATCGACGCCTATCAAGCGAATCTGGGCAAGACGATTCTGTGGTCGCTCGTGATCGGACTGCCGACGGCCATCATCGCAGGTCCGCTTTTCGGCAAATGGATCGGCAAACGCATCGCGGTCGAGCCTTCCGCCGAACTGATGGAACAGTTCGCGGTCAAAGAAGAGCGAAAGCTGCCGGGGTTCGGCATCACGTTGTTCACGATCCTGCTGCCTGTTATTCTAATGTTGATCGGTTCGATCGCGACGATCGTCGATCCGGACGCGGCGAGCGGTTTCACGCGCTTTGCCGAATTTATCGGCCACGAGATTATCGCTTTGCTCATCTCGGTCGTGTTTGCTTTGTTCTCGTTAGGCTACGCCAGAGGCTTCACCAAAGACGAGCTATCCAAGTTCACGTCGGAATGCCTCGCTCCGATCGCGACCATCGTGCTTATCATCGGCGGAGGCGGCGCGTTCAAGCAAGTGCTGATCGACAGCGGCGTCGGTCAGGCGATCGCCGATGTCGCGACGAGCGCCCACGTCAACATTATTTTGTTCGCTTGGTTCGTCGCCGCGTTGATCCGCGTCGCGACCGGCTCCGCGACCGTCGCGATGACGACGTCGGCGGGGATCGTCGCACCGGTGCTGGCGCAGACGGTGGGAGCCAATGTGGAGCTGGTCGTTCTTGCGACCGGCGCGGGCTCGCTCGTGCTGTCGCACGTGAACGACGCCGGTTTTTGGATGGTCAAGGAATTTTTCAACATGACGGTCCCGCAGACGCTGAAGACGTGGACGGTCATGGAGACGCTGCTGTCCGTCATCGGTCTCGTCTTCATCTTCATCGCAAGTATGTTTGTTTAAGCTAAAGGTAGGTGTCGCATTTCCATGGATTACATGATTGGCATCGATATCGGCACGACCAGCACCAAAGCCGTCCTTTTCGAGGAGAGCGGCGTAGTCGTGGCTGTCGCGAACGAGGAATATCCGCTCTTTACCCCTACGCCATCCGTCGCCGAGCAGGATCCGGAACAGATTTTCGCGGCCGTCCTTGCCGCCGTGAAGCGCGTCGTGCGCCAGGGAGAGATTCCTCCCGAACGGATCCTGTTCGTATCCTGCAGCTCGGCGATGCACAGCGTCATCCCGGTGGATGCCGACGGCAAAGCGCTCATGAACAGCCTCACCTGGGCGGATAACCGCAGCGCGGACATCGCCAAGCGGCTGAGGCGGGATCCGGCAGGGCAAGCGGTCTATTCGCGGACCGGCACGCCGATCCATCCGATGTCCCCCTTGACCAAGCTGATGTGGTTGCATGAGGAAAAGCCCGAGCTCTGCGAGAAGGCGGCTAAGTTCGTCTCGATCAAGGAATATGTGTTGGCGAAGCTGTTCGGCACGTTCGTCGTCGATCATTCGATCGCTTCCTGCACGGGTCTCTTGAACTTGAACGCCCTGGAGTGGGACGAAGAAGCGCTGCGAATGGCCGGCGTCGCCAGAGAGAAGCTCTCCGAGCTCGTGCCGACCACCTATCGGCTCACCGGATTGAAAGCGGCGTATGCGCAGGAGATGGAACTCCTGCCCTCGACGCCTTTCGTCGTCGGCGCCAGCGACGGCGTCTTGTCGAACCTGGGCGTCGACGCGATCGATCCGGGTATCGTCGCCGTCACGATCGGCACGAGCGGAGCGATCCGCACGGTGATCGACAAGCCGGTCACGGACCCGAAGGGGCGCTATTTCTGCTACGCGCTCACCGAGCGGCATTGGGTCATCGGCGGCCCGGTCAACAACGGAGGCGTCATTTTCCGCTGGGTCCGAGATGAATTCGCCGCTCCCGAAGTCGAGACCGCCAAACGCCTGGGCATTAGCGCGTACGACGTGCTGACCAGGATCGCGGAGCGGGTGCGTCCGGGAGCGGAGGGGCTTCTGTTCCATCCGTATCTGACGGGGGAACGAGCGCCGCTTTGGAATCCGGACGCGAGGGGCTCCTTCTTCGGCCTGACGCTCCATCACCGCAAGGAGCATATGATTCGCGCTGTGCTCGAAGGCGTCATCTATAATTTATATACGGTATTGCTTGCCATGCAGGAGACGATCGGCGTGCCTCGTACGATTAAAGCCACGGGAGGATTCGCCCGATCGCCGCTATGGCGCCAAATGATGGCCGATATCTTCAATCAGAACGTCGTCGTGCCGGAGAGCATCGAGAGCTCCTGTCTCGGCGCCGCCGTGCTCGGTCTTTACGCTTACGGCAAGGCCGATTCGCTCTCGGCCGTGTCCCGCATGGTCGGGACGACCCACGAGCATGCCCCCGAACCGGAAGCGGCCGCGGTCTATCGGGAGTTACTGCCGATCTTCGTGCGGATCGCCCGCAAGATGGAAGAAGAATACGAGAGCCTTGCGAAATTTCAGGAGAAGTTGTTTAATCAGTAAGAGATTAGACAAGGAGGCGATAGGCATGATCGTGGCAACGAACACGATTAAGATCCAATCGGGTCATGTGGACGCGGTTGCGGAACGGTTCAAGAATCCCAAAGGCGTGCATCAGGCGCCGGGCTTCGTTCGTATGGAGCTGCTGAAGTCGCAGGAGGAAGGCTATGACGAGTTGAAAGTATGCACCACCTGGGAGTCACGCGAAGCGTTCGACGCCTGGGTGAACAGCGACGCTTTCAAGCAAGCGCACGCCCGTCCTTCGGGCGCGCAAGGCGGCGCTCATCCGGGCAGCGCCGGCCAGCCTGGCGGCACTGCGCCGCAAGGCTCGAGCGTCATGCTCGGCGCGAAGCTCAGCGTGCATGAGGTCCTCTTTTCTCTGTAATCGGCGCTCAACGTTTTATGGCACGGAACCGAATCTGCTCCGATGCGCTTTGCGCACGGAGCAGATTTTTTTTGCGGCCCGGTCACCTTGAACGATGTCGCATCCGGTATTGCCTTGGGGTTACGCCGCAGTGCCGCTTGAACATGTGGTGAAAATGCGATTCGTCGCCGAATCCGCATTGCTCTGCGATCAGCGTAACGGATAGGTCGACTCGTCGCAGCAGCAATTCTTTCGCTTTTTCCATTCGGTAATGAATGAGGAACTGTCGGATCGAATAACCTGTCGCTTCCTTGAACCGGATAAACAGTTGGGAACGCGACAGGTGGAACCTCTCGCACAGCGTTTCCGCCTCGATCGGTTCCCGGTAATGGTCCGCGATATATCGCAGTGCTCGTTGAACGACCGGGATCGCGGACGCATCGCCCTCCGTTTCGGGCTTCGCCGACAGACTGCCGCGCGCGAGCGATACGAACAAACGGATCAGCCATTGCCGCGCGGACATTCCGAAAAAGGCGCCGCGGTCGCGCAGCTCGCCTTCGATGGCGGTCAGCGCGGTTTCCGCCTCGGCGAGCAGGGACGGCGGCAAATGCCATTGCGATGAAGGCGCGCCCGGTATAACCACGCAAGACAAACATTCCGCGAACTGCGGCACGTTCGACGCCAGTTCGTCCATATAGGCTTCGCCGACCGCAAGCACGTAACGCTCGAGCGGATCGCGGGCGGGCATCTTCGGAACGTGCAGAGTGCGCGGACGGATGACCGTCAGGGTGCCGGCTTCCAGCGGGTAGACGATGTCGCCTACCCAATAGGAACCCGAGCCTTGCAGACAGAAGTAGAATTCGTATCCGTCGTGCGCGTGCATTTTTTGCCCGGGAAGCGTGATCCTCCGCGAACAAAGCAGAGGATAATCCCGTAGTATCCGGTTGGTGCTGTCATCGATCGCGAATGACGCGTGATCGGCTGAACGGCTTGCAGGCATGCCGGCTATCCTCCTACGCCATCGTTTTATCCTATCGTAACGTCTGACGACGCTATCGTAAAGAAGTTCGGTAGGACGTTTCCCCGGTTTTTTCAAGAGGAATCCCCATCTTTTGTTGGTTCGTATCGATTATAGTGGAGTCGTTCAAACAGAGTGTCGGGGAGGATGAATGAGAATGGGGATGGATGTACGGGATAAGGCGTCAAACGTGTATGCGTATATGAAGAGAGACCATTCGGGCCGTTGGGGACTCGATCTGAACGTGTGGGATTGGGCTCCGGGCGTCGGCGTCGCGGCGATCGCGGACTACGGCGCGAAGTCCAAGCGGCATGACGTGCTTGAATTCCTAGTCGATTGGGAGAAGAAAAACCGAGAGAAGTCGGAGTCGGCGAAAACGATCAACGCAATCGCGCCTTTCGCGATCTACGCCGATCTGCACCGGCTAACGGAGGATCCCTATTACGCGGACGTGTCGGTCCGCATCGCCGAATGGCTGCTGCGGGAGGCGCCGCGGACGCGGGAACGGGCGTTCGAGCACACGGTGACGGAAGATGCCGCGTTTCCCGAACAGGTCTGGGCGGACACCGTGTTCATGGCGGTGCTGTTTCTGGCCCGGACGGCAAAGCTGACCGGCAACGAGACTTACGCCGCCGAAGCGATCGATCAAACGCTCCTCCATCTGAGGCTGCTGCAGGATGAAGATACGAGCGTCTTGTTCCACGGTTGGAACTGCATCGCCGGCCATCATATGTCGGCGGCGCGCTGGACGCGGGCGAACGCCTGGATCGCGGTAGGCGTGCCTGAGATCGCGGCAGAGATCCGCGGGCTGACGGCGGTTCCGGCAGAGCTGTCCGAACGGTATGCGCGGATGATGGAAGGGCTGGTCCGCTGCCAAAACGACGACGGGTTATGGAGCACCGTTTTGGACCGTCCGGACTTTTATCGCGAGACGTCCGGAAGCGCAGGCATCGCATGCGGGATCATGCGCGGCATTCGCGAGCAACTGTTGGACGCCGCCATGCAGACAGCCGCCGACTGCGCCCTGCATGCCGTACTCGGCCTCATCGCTGAAGACGGCGAAGTGCTCGGCGTCTCGAGCGGGACGCCCGTGCTGGCATCGGTCGAAGCGTACGTTCGCGTTCCGTGCCATCCGACGCAGTACGGCCAAGGACTGACGCTTATGCTTCTGAGCAGCTGTTTGGAATCGAAGACGGAGGGCGCCATGCAAAAAAAGAGGGCCGCCGAAATAAAGAATGCCGCTCGCAACGAATAAAGGTGTGGATTCCAAAAAAATGAAGATAGGGTTTCCCAACGGCGTCTGATACCTTCAAGAAGTCGGCGCAACGCCGATCATCATGAAGACGACGATACCGAAAGGAGGGAGACTATGGCTTTGCCGGCCGATCCGCTCGCAGGCGTCGCCCCGTCCAAGGCCGAGGCTGCGGTTTGCAAGCCGCATAAGCGGAGAAGTTGGGGCAGGGACAAGTATTTGTATCTGATGCTCGTCCCGGTTGCGCTCTATTTTGCCATTTTCAAATACGCGCCGTTGTTCGGCGAAGTCATGGCATTCAAGAACTACCGGCTTTCCGAGGGAATATGGGGCAGTCCATGGGTAGGTCTCGACCAGTTCCGGAAGCTGTTCACGAGCCTCGACTTCCCGGAGATTCTCAGAAATACGCTGCTCCTGAACGTGTACGGCTTGGCGTTCGCTTTTCCGGTGCCGATCGTTCTCGCTTTGATGCTGAACGAGCTTCGGTCGGAGCGTTACAAGAGGATCCTCCAAAACCTGTTGTACATTCCGCATTTCATGTCGTGGATCGTGCTCGGGAGCATCGTCATCGCACTGCTGTCGCCCAGTACCGGCGTGGTTAACGCGGTTCTGAAGCTGCTGGGCATCGAACCGGTCTACTTCATGGCCAGCACGATCTGGTGGCCGGTCGTGTTCATCGGTTCGAGCATCTGGCGAGAAGCGGGATTCGGCACGATCCTGTATCTCGCCGCGATGGCGTCGGTCAATCCCCAGCTGTACGAGGCGGCCGCGATCGACGGTGCGGGAAAGTGGAGGCAAATCTGGCACGTGACGCTGCCGGGCATCCGCGGCACGGTCGCGATCCTGCTCGTCCTGCATATGGGACGCATGATGGACGTCGGCTTCGAGCAAGTATACGCGCTCCAAAACTCCGCCGTCGGAAGCGTTTCCGAAGTCATCAGCACATACGTATACGACAGGGGGATCGTCGGGCTTCAATACAGCTATACGACCGCGCTCGGCCTGTTTCAGTCGGTCGTGTCCCTGTTGCTCGTGGTGGCGGTCAACCGGCTGATCCGGGCCATGGGAGAACGGGGGTTATGGTAAGATGATCCGATCATCCGGGATTTTCCGCTGGATTAACGCCATACTGCTCGCTTGCTTTGCCTGCGCCACTTTGTTTCCGTTCGTCAACGTGCTCGCGGTTTCTTTCAGCAGCAGCGCCGCCATCAACGCGGGCGCAGTTTCCGTATGGCCCGTCGAGTTCAACTGGAGCGCTTACCGTAACCTCATCGAAGACGGACAGCTCGCCGTCGCGATGAAAAACACGGTCGTCATAACGGGCGTCGGCACGGCATTGAACATGCTTTTCACCGTGCTGGCCGCTTATCCCCTATCGAAGCGGCGCTTGCGGGGACGGAATGCGATGCTGATGGCCGTCCTGTTCACGATGCTTTTCGGAGGGGGGCTTATCCCGAACTTCTTGCTGGTCGGCGGGCTCGGGTTGATCGACTCGTATTGGGGGCTTTGGCTGCCCGCGCTCGTTAGCGCCTACAATATGTTCGTCATGAAGTCGTTTTTCGAAGGGTTGCCGGAAGAACTGGAAGAATCCGCTTCGATCGACGGGGCCAAGGACTTGACGATCTTGTGGAAGATCGTCCTTCCGTTGTCGATGCCCGTCATCGCGGCTTTGACGTTGTTCTATGCCGTCGGCTGGTGGAATTCCTACTTTAACGTTCTGATCTACATCAAGAGCACAGACAAGCTGTCCCTTACGGTCAAGCTTTATCAGATGCTGCAGAACGTCGGCTCGGAGCTGCTCCGGACGACGAACGGGGAAGGCGTCTCGGAAGCGACGATCACGCCCGAAGGGATCCGCGCCGCTTCGATCGTTATCGCGATATTGCCTATTCTCTGCGTTTATCCGTTTCTGCAGAAACATTTCGTCAAAGGCGTTCTGATGGGATCGGTCAAAGGGTAGGCCGTTGGCGCCATGCGCTATTGTTATCGATCGGCAATTCCATTAAGGTGAAATAAGGAGGAGTCACATGTATATGGCAAAGAAAAAGCGGACGGCTTCGATCTGGATGGGGTTCTTGGCGGCAGTTATCCTTCTCTCCGGCTGTTCGGGCGCCGGAGGCGAAGCAACCGAGACCGGAAGCGCCGCATCGCAGACCGGCGGCGATCAAGGGGATCCCTACGACAAGCTGCCCAAGAACGTCAGCATCTCCATGTTCGACCGGGGACAGGTATCGAGCGACGAGGGGACGTACGAGGATAACCGCTGGGTCAAATGGATCCGCGAACAATCGGGCATCAACCTAAGCGTCGTGCCCGTCCCGCGCAACCAGGCTCAGGATAAACTGAACGTTCTGATCGCGTCGAACCAGGCGCCGGATCTGATTTGGGAATATGATCGCAACTACATCGGAAATCTGGTCACGCAAGACGTCATTCAGCCGATCGACGATTATATCGAAAAATACAGCACGACTTACAAGAAATATTTGGAGGAGAATCCCGATCTTAAGCCATATATCACCTTCGACGGTAAAATCTACGCCATGGTCACCCGCAGAACGATCAGCACCGTCGCAAACCATGGTATTTGGATCCGGCAGGATTGGCTCGACAAGTTGAATTTGAAAGCGCCTACAACGATGGACGAATTCATCTCGGTCGCGCAAGCCTTCAAAGACGGAGATCCCGATGGCAACGGAAAACCGGACACCGTGCCGGTCATCGGCTATACGACGGGCGACGAATATGCCGCGATGTTCGGCACGGACTGGGTGGACTGGTATCTCGAGGACGGCCAAATGAAATACGGACCGACGCTCGACCGATACGGCGACGCGTTGGCAACGGAGAAAAAGATCTATGAGCTCGGGCTGGCCGACAAGGAGTACTTCACCGACAAAGACAACTCCAGGGCGAAGCAGCTGTGGACGACGGGCAAGGCCGGCATCTGCATGTGCCAATGGGGCGGGAACACGACGACCATGAACCGGGACCTGCTGACGAACGATCCGAACGCCAAGCCGGTGCCGCTGGAGCCGGTATCCACCAAATACGGCAAGTACGGAACTTATCAGGAGACGCCTGCCTACATTTACGTTACGTTCAACAAGAAGATGAAAAACCCGAAAGCCGCCATTCAATATTTAGACTGGATGATGGATAAAGGCTGGTTCCCGCTGACTTACGGGCTGGAAGACACGCATTACAAATTGGTGAACGGCATTCCCCAGAAGACGGACGCGGAGAAAGTGAAGAAGGAAGTGGCGTACGCCAGCGAGTATGCCGTCTTGAGGCCGCTCGAGGAGAAGCCGGAGGACCTGCCGATCAAAGCGGCGCAGGATCCGTTGTCCCAGCAGCTTGCCCAATTGGAGATGAATTCTCTCAATACCGTCATGAAAAACAAATTCCGGCGCGATATTCCGTATCAGCCGAACATTATCGAGATCAACGAGCTGAAAGCGTCCTTCCAGAAAACGGTCGACGAGCTCCGCGCGAAAACGGTCACCCAAAGCGGCTATTCCGCGGATCAAGCGCTAGCGGATATTCGGAAAGAGTGGAAGCGCTTGGGCGGAGACAAAGCCGAGCAGCTGGCGCAGGATTGGTACGAGAAGAACAAAGACAGCTTTAAGTAAATCCGCGAAACGGGGGAACAGGGCATGGGCATCTTTCGATACCGGTCGACGAAACGGACGGTTTTGGTGCTGATCTTGCTTCTGTTCCTCGTCGTTTCGGTCATTTCTTTTCTATCGTACGTGGTGGCCACGAATCGGTTGAAATACGAGTCGACGAATACGCACATGGCTTTGCTTAGTCAGATCGATCACAAAATGGAGCTCGTGTTGAAATCGATCGACAAGGAAACGATCCAAATGTTCCAGACCGAGGATGTCCAAACTTTTTTCGATTCCGATATGAACGAACAGCAAAGCCGAGTCAACGCCTACCGGCTCAGCAGCTATTTCACCCGGTTCGTCAATGCCGAGGAGTACATCTATTCGATCGATTTGTACTCGTACGTCCGCAAGCAGCTGTTTTCGGGAAGCTCCCTGCAGGAGGATCAAACGCCGAAGGATTACGATTGGATTCGCCAATTCGCAAGCTTCGACGGATATCTGAAATGGCTGCCCACCCGAAAGCTGTCTCTGAACGCCTCGAACTTTCCGATATACCGAAACGTCGTGACGCTGGTCCGCACCTATCCGCTCATTCATTCCCCGGGATATCGACGCGGCGCCATCGCGATCAATATCAAGGAAGAAGCGCTGTATCAACTGCTGACCGACGCGAACAACCGAAGCCTTGGCGAAACCTTCGTGCTGAATCCGGACGGATTCGTCGTATCGGCCGCCGACAAGAACCTGTTGGGTCAAGACATGAGCGGGGCCGATGTCGCGGCACGCGTAAGGAGAGGAACGGAGGAAGGACATTTCCAGATGGAGGTCGACGGCGAGAAGTGCTCCGTATTCTACGTCACATCGGCGTACACAGGCTGGAAAATCGTCAACGTCGTCCCGGAGATACAGTTGAACAAACCACTCATCAACGTACGAAACGCGCTGACCGTCATTGCCGTTATCTTGTTTACCGCAGCCGGCAGCCTGGCCGTATTGATCGGGCTATGGACGCTGAATCCGGTGAACCGGTTCGTCGCCAATCTATCCAAGAAACTGGGGACGCATCCGTTGTACGCGGGGGCCGATTGGAAGCAAGACAACGAGTTTGCCGTGTTCGAAAACGCGGTTCAGGATATTCTGACGGACAGCGAGCAGCTGCAGAAGCAAATTAAGGAGAGCAAGCCGATTATGAAATGGCGGCTTCTGACGGAGATTCTGACCAATTACCCGGCCCATTACGGGAAGATCGGGCAATATATGGAGCTGGTCGGCGTGCAGCTGCATCCGAACCATTTCATCGTCATGAGCGCGGACTTCGACGGGAAGCCGTTCGCAGGCTCCCCGCGCGATTTGCATCTTTATGCCTACGCTTTATGCAACGTGGCGGAGGAAGTGATGAATGCCGAAAGCAAGGGAGCGGCGATGGAGTGGGAGGATGGACAATGCGCGATCATTCTCAGCTTCGGCGACGATGACGTCGGGAAGCATGCGCTGCGCGCGGTAGCCGTCGCCGACATGCTCAAAAGCTTCGTTCGGGAGCAGTTCAAACAGACGATCACGATCGGGATCGGCGGGGAAGTTCAAGAAATGCGCGAAATCTACCAGTCCCATAAGCAATCGCTGGAAGCATTGAAATACAAGCTCGTCTTGGGCAACCATTCGACCATCGCGTGGGACGACATCCAGGATTACCGCACGGGCTCGGGCAAATTTCGGCGGTTGTTCGCTTTCACGGACAGCATGGTCGATACGATCAAGCTGCTCGACGAAGCGAAGCTGCAGGTCCAGTTACGAAGCTGGTTCGATTCGCTCGCGTCGACCGGCGTCCCTCCGGACATCATCAAACAACTCGTCGTACAGCTGCTGATGAAGGCGGTCGTCGTCGCGGGGGAGATCGGCGTGGAACAGGAGGACCTGATTCCCTCGCAGAACGTTCATGAGGCGCTGGAGCAGCACGAGAGCCTGGAACAAATTCGGACGTTCACGACCGGTCTCCTGACCGCGCTCATCGGCGGGATCCGCACCCGACGGAACAGCCGGGAGAAAAACGCCGCGATCGAAAACGTCTTGCGCTTTATCCGGCAGCATTACATGCGCGCAGATCTGTCGCTGAACTATTTGGCGGACGAATTCCGCATGAACGTCTCCCATCTGAGCAAAATTTTCAAAGACTATACCGGCACCAACTTTATCGACTACCTGATGGAGCTGCGGATTGAGACATCGAAAGAAAAGCTCGCGAGCGGCAACGTGAAAATCCGGGATATTGCCGAGTCGGTAGGCTATACGAACGTGAACAGCTTTACCCGGATTTTCAAAAAAATGACCGGCTTAACCCCGAGCGAATACCGGGAGCGGGAATGGCTGAACGGAGAGAACGAGAACACGGGAACGATATGAAAAGGGAGGAACGCGGGATGACAGAACATTTCCCGGATCAACGGCCGTTGCTGATCCGGCAGCTGCGTGCCTGGGAGGAATCATTCGACGAAGAGATCGGCTTGCTGAAGCTGCCCTTCCATAGTCCGGGCTATCACACCACGTTGACGGCGGAGGCGTATCCGCTCGTACATCCGACATACCCGTCGTCGCTCTATGCGGTAGCCCTGCTGGACAGCGGTCTGGAACAATACGAGCAGCGGGCGTTCGCCGTTATCGGCCGGCTTCTGACGCTGCAGGATCGCGATCGGGAAAAGGATACGTACGGCATTTGGCCCTGGTTCTACGAGGAGCCGCTTGCGCGGATGTCGCCGCCGGATTGGAACTGGGCGGATTTTATCGGCAAACAGCTGGTGCTGGCGGCATTGCGGCATGGGCGGAGGCTGCCGGACGAACTGAGGCAGCAGGTCCGCGAAGGCGTCATCTGTGCATGCGAGGCGATCGTCAAACGGGACGTCGGCCCGCATTATACGAACATCGCCATCATGGGCGCCTTCGTCACGCTAATCGCCGGGGAGCTTTACGATCGTCGGGATTTCGCCGATTATGGGCTACGGCGGTTGGAAAAACTGCACCGTTATACGGAACGACTCGGTACGTTCCAAGAGTTCAACAGCCCGCCGTATTCCGTCATCGCCATCGTGGAATTATCTAAAATCCAGGCGGCGACAGGCCATTCCCGCGCGAAGGAATTGGCGGCCGATTTGTTGGATGGCGTCTGGCGAATGGTGGCGGAGCATTTTCACCCCGCCTCGAAGCAATGGTCCGGCCCGCATAGCCGCAGCTACGGCACGGTGCTCACGGATAAGGCCAAATCGTTCCTGCAGCTCGCGACCGGCAACGAACTCGTCTTTTTCCCGGACGACGATCTCCCTTACGATGTCGATTGGTACGCGAGCGGATTCCGCTGTCCGGAGAAATACGCGCCTTTATTCGTCCGCCAAGAAGAACGGTCGCTGAAGACGAGGTATTTCCGGAACGAAGAAACCGGCTTCGAGAAATGGGCGGACACGTATATGACGCCAGGCTTCTCGATCGGCGTATTCCGTGAGGAGATCATGTGGAATCAGACGCGGGGGTTGATCGCCTTCTTCGATAACGGAGGAGAAGCGACGTACTTGCGGCTGAGGTGCCTCCATGACGGCTACGATTATTGTTCCGCGGTATTGTCGGCCGACGCCGACAACGGCCACTACCTGCTGGGCGTTCATTTCCTCGCGAACGGCGGGGATACGCACCCGGGACTCGACCGGATCGACGGCTTCATCGAAGCTTCGGATCTCCGCCTTCGCATGGAGATCGGCGGGGCGCTGGATCGCGTAGCCGCCGAATCGAACGGTAGGGCTTTAACCGCGGCGATCGGTCCGATTCCGATCAAGCTGCAGACGCTGTTCGCCTCATTTCACGAGCGCCTGGAGGATGTGGAAGGAGATGCGGATCGGAAGGGCTGGCGCTGGGAGATCGCGAGGGAAGAGGAGGCGTTATGCGCCGACCTGGTCTTGTATTCGGGCGTCCGGAAAACCATAGATTTTCGCGCGCTGCGCAAGGCCGCGTTTCTGTTCTCGTTCTCCGTCGGCGAGGCGTCGCCATGGCCGCAAATCGCTGTTGAAGAACAAGGGGAACGGGTAACGGCCATCGTATTGCCGGACGAGCGCAACGCCCTGCCCCGCCGATTGTCCGTCGTGCTGAGACCGAAGGAATTAACGCAATAGGTTTGCCGGCTGGTCATCCTGGACGTTCCTGCCGGCATAGGATAGAGGGAAGCCGATTCGCCTGCCGGATCGGAAGCCCGTCTATATTAATGGCGTTAAACAACCGCATATCGAAGGCTAGAAGCCCTGTTCTCCATCTGTGAAAAAATAGTTGGAGAAAAGGGCTGTTTTTTTCGATAAACCGTGAACATCTTCTCGTGGTGCGACGTCTAATTGGGTGTGAGTCGAAAATGCTCGAACGCTTGTCTGAAAAGGAGCAAAACCAAGGGAGGGATGCCCGCATTAGGCGTACGAATTGAGCGGTTAAAACGCAGCGCAAGATCTTGACACTTGCAAGAAAAGAAAATAGGAAAGGGCAGAAGAAATATGGATTTACGAGCATATGCGCATCCGCTGGGCATGCGCGATAAAAGAAAGACATCGGGGATTGTAACGCTGCAAGATCGTTGCTCGGAAAGTGTCAAGTGCTGCAAAGGAGACCGCTGGCATGCCTAAACCGAATCAACGACATTTTCGCTACATGCCGGGGTTGGATGGGCTCAGAGCGTTAGCCGTTATGGCGGTTATCGCGTATCATCTGGGCTTCGGATGGGCTTCTGGAGGCCTCCTGGGTGTAGGGATGTTCTTTGTGCTGTCCGGATATCTGATTACGGATCTGCTCGTTGCCGAATGGCAGCGGGACAAGGGAATTAATCTGCGTCAATTCTGGCTTCGCCGGGCGCGCAGATTGTTGCCTGCCATGCTGCTGGTGCTGGCAGCGGTCCTGATTGTACTGGCGTTATTCGATCGGTCCCGAATCCCCGCGCTGCAAGGCGACGTGTGGTCGGCCGTCACTTATACAAGCAACTGGTATTTGATCTTCCATCAAGTGTCTTACTTCGAGAGCTTCGGCCCGCCTTCTCCGTTCGGCCACCTTTGGTCGCTTGCGGTTGAGGAGCAGTTCTATCTATTGTGGCCGTTGCTGCTGCTCATAGGCTTGCGGTTTGCGCCGCGCCGCGGCCGTCTGGCGCTGATCATCCTCGGCGCCGCCGCGGTCTCCGCGATCGCGATGGTCTGGATCTACGAACCGGGCTCCGACCCGAGCCGGGTGTATTACGGGACGGACACGCGCGCTTTCGGGCTGCTCATCGGAGCCGCGCTGGCGCTGATCTGGCCGAGCGCTAAGCTGCAACCGACCCTGTCCCGCAGCGGCACGCTGCTGGTGGACCTGATCGGCGTCGGCGGCCTCGCGGCCGTGCTGCTGATGATGGTGCGAATCGACGAATACGATGCGTTCCTCTACCAAGGCGGCATGGTGCTGTTGTCCATCGCCACGGCGCTCGTCGTCGCCGCGCTCGCCCACCCGGGGGGCCGCATCGGCGGCTGGCTCGGATGGAAGCCGCTCCGCTGGATCGGGGTACGGTCATATGGCATCTATCTATGGCACTATCCGGTCATCGTCCTGACCAACCCGACGGTCGATACGAACGGACCGAGCATCTGGCGGACCGTACTCCAGATAGGCGTGACCGTCGCCCTCGCGGCGCTGTCATACAAATACGTGGAGGACCCGATTCGCCGCGGGGGATTGCGCAAACTCTGGGAGCGCGACGGGCAAGGCATTCGGCGTCCCTGGTCGGGACGCGTTCGCGCCAGACTGGCCGCGATCTTCTCGGTGGTCGCGCTCATTACGTTCTGCGTGTCGTGCACCGGGGATGCCGACAACCATCAGGTCAGTGCGAAGTCGCCGCCGGCCTCGCAAGAATCCGGCGGTCTGACGACCGTCGGCGCTTCGAAGCCGGCGCAACCGTCCCCGACGCCGAAGCCGTCGCCGGCTGGCAAAGGAGATACGGACGCGCCGTCCAAGGTTCCGACGGCTACGCCGCAACCCGATTCGAAGCCCGCGGAAGCCAAGCCGCCAGCGAAGGATCAAGGGACGAATCCGAAGGGCGGGGCGCACCCTCCCGCCAAGCCGGGCACGGCACAAGGCGCTGCCTCCGGGAAAGGCGTCACGGCGATCGGCGATTCCGTCATACTGGACATCGAGCCATATCTCGAGAAGCTGCTCCCGGGCATCGTCATCGACGGCAAGATCGGCCGCCAGATGTCGTCTGCGCTCGAAGTACTGGAGCAACTGCAATCGGATGACAAACTCGGAGAACGCGTTATTATCGAACTCGGGACGAACGGCTCCTTTACGAAGAAACAGCTCGTGAAGGTGCTTGATTCGCTGCAAGATAAACAGCAAGTCGTGCTCGTGAATACCCGCGTCCCCCGCAAATGGCAGGACACGGTGAACAAGATGTTGGCGGATGTCTCGAAGGATTATCCGAACGTGACGCTCGTGGACTGGTATGCGTTCAGCGAAGATCACGACGAGTACTTCGGGAAGGACGGCGTACATCTCGGCAAGACCGGATCTCAGGCTTATGCCGGTCTCGTCGCGGAGAACGTTCAAGCCGCCCGCAAAGAGGCATAGAACCATTTTATATCGCAACGAAAAAGGACCCTTCCGGGGTCCTTTTTCGTGGGAACGCATATGCGGCCTTTAGGACTTGGGCAGCTGCGTCATCCGAATGATTCGCTCCAACTGTTCGATATAATCGCGAAAGGCCTGGATGCCGAGCTCCGTCGCCGAGCAGAGGGTCTTGGGGCGCTTGCCGGTAAACGTCTTGGTCACTTGGATATAGCCGGCATTCTCCAATACCCGAATATGGTTGCCTAGATTGCCTTCGGTCAGCTGAAGCTCTTGCTTCAACGTCCCGAAGTCGCATTCGCCCTGAACGGTCAGCAGGCTCATGATCCCGAGTCGCGCCTTGGCATGGATCTTCTCGTCGATCGCGTCGAATAGATTGTCACCCATGCCGCCGTCTCCGTCTCTGCAGCATCCAGCCCGTGACGACGATACTCCCTCCGCCCAGGAGACCGAGGACCAAGTATTGGTAATCCATCCAGAACAGGCGCGTTAGAATGGCCAAGACGATAAACCATATGCCGAGCAACATGGCGCCTTGACCGACGAGCGCGCCCAGGAAGACGTAGGCGACCCCGATGAGCATAAACCAGAACAGCGCCGCATAGGTCATGTTCACGATATCCGTCGCCATCATGAAGCCGCCTGACAGCATGAGCATGAGGAACGGCAGTCCGAACGTCCAGCCGGCCGAACCTGCAGGCTCCGAGGCGTTCTTCCGGAAGCCCCGGGATTGCCTTATGCCGACCCAAGCGGACAAAGCTCCGCAAACGAGCGTGCCGAACGACCAAAACCACATGGGCCATTGCGTCTCGTCGATCTGCATGCCGATGAAACCGACGACGAGATAGGCGCCCCAGATCAACAGATAAGGGGCGGCGTTCGGCAGCTTGCGGCGATTCCGCTCGATCAGCTGCTTGATAAAATCAATGTCGCGCAGCGCTTGCACCGCTTGCGGCGAAGAGGGCGCTTGCGAACGGGGTGATTCCGAATCGTGATTCGGCATGGCGGCATTCCTCCGGTTGCGAAGATGAAGATAGAGACGTTGATGTTAGGATTCCCAGCGGAACAACAGAAAGGCAAGCGCGAGGCAAAGGACCGCGAAGCCGGCGAGGACCGCCCATTCCAGCCCGAACGAGAAGATCGAACCGCCCAACCATACGCCTTGCGCCAAGTTGACGAAGTACGTCATCGGGATCCATTCGGAGACGTGCTGCAGGAACGTCGGGAAGATGTCGAGCGGCATGGTGATGCCGGACAGGAACAGCATCGGGAAGAAGAAGATCATCGCGAGCCCGCTGGCCGCCCCGGGAGAATTGGACAGACCGGATAAGGCGAAGCCTAAGCTGAAGAACCCGATGCATCCGAATAGGATCGATACCAGCAGCTGGGCGATCCCGGCGGCGGTGACGTCGATGTTCCAGACCAGCTTGGAGACGATCAGGATCTCCGCCGCGCCCGCCAGCACGAGGCAGACGCCTTGAAGGGCATGGGAGGCCAGGACGTTCCATTTCTTGACGGGCGTGACGCGGAAGCGCCGCAGGATGCCGCTCCCCCGGTACGTCACCATGTTGATCTGCAGGGTGAAGACGGAGACGGACAGCACGTTCATGACGCAGAGCGCGGGAACGTACGAATCGATGTAACGCGTGCCTTCGATCGCGCCCGGCTGATTGCCGAAGATCTGGCCGAAGATGAGGAGCATGAGGATCGGATAGATCAAGATCCAGAACAGCGTAAGCCCATCCCTTAAATACAGCCGGAAGTCGAATGCCGCCAACTTCAGATAGGTGTTCATTGCGCTTGTCTCCTCTCCTGCAAAGTCAATTGGCTGAAGACGTCGTTCATCGTCGCATCGCCGAGCCGCAGTTCGCTCACGAGCCAATTCTCCGATTCCGCCAGCCGGAACAAGTGCTTGAGCGTCTGGTCGAGGTTGCTGGAATGGAGGACGATCTCTTCCCCGAGCCAGTCGGCCTGAACGACGTAGGGAAGCGAAGAGAGGCGATGCTGCGCGGCGGTTCCCGGGTTCCGAAAGCTGATCCGCCGGTTGCCGCCGAGGCGGGCGATGAGCTTGCGCGGCGTATCCAGCGCGACGAGCCGGCCCTTGTCGATGACGGCGATGCGGTCGCACAGCGCTTCGGCCTCTTCCATATAGTGCGTGGTGACGACGATCGTACGGCCTTCATTGCGCATCCGCACGATCATCTCCCACATCTCGCTGCGCGCGTTCGGGTCGAGGCCCATGCTCGGTTCGTCGAGGAAGACGATCTCCGGGTCGTTGATCAGCGCCAGCGCGAGCGAGACGCGCTGCTTCCAGCCCCCGGACAGCGACTTGTAAGCGGTTTGCTGTTTGTCGTCCAGCCGGAGGGAGCGGGAGAGCTGTTCGACGTCGGCCGTCTTGCGGTAGAACGAGGAGAAGAGCTGCAGGAGCTCCCTGACCTTGGCGCGGCCGGGAATCGAAGTGGACTGCAGAAGCACGCCGTAACGCTGCTTCAACGCTTCGCGGTGCTTGCCCACATCCAGTCCCAGCACTTCGATCTGCCCTCCGTCCGGCGTCCGCAACCCTTCGATCATCTCGATCAGCGTCGTCTTCCCGGCGCCGTTCGGACCGACGATGCCGAAGATCTCGCCTTGGCGGACGCCGAAGGTCATATCCTGCACGGCGATAGCGGAACCATATTGCTTGCGAACTTGCGTTAATTGAATGGCGTTCGCAACGTTCGTCGTCTCCACATGATCAGCCCCTGACTATAAATAAAAAACAGATTACTCTGTAATTCAGAGTAATCTGCGGAGGGGATAAAGTCAATAGGCCGGACTAAGCGATCCGTGTTAACCTAAGAAGGCGTTCAACATCCATACGCTCTTCTGGAGGTCGGCGACCATGCCGATAAACAGATCGGCGGTCGGTTCGTCATGGGCGGCTTCGGCCGCCGCGATGCCTTCATTCAGTTCCTCGACGAGGCGGCTGAAGTCTTGCGCTATCGCGGCTACCATCTGCTCGGCGCTCTCGCCGCCGGCCGCTTCCGAGATTGTCGCCAGCGACAGGCTCTCTTTCAACGAAGAGACCGGACGGCCGCCCAGCGCCAGCAGACGCTCCGCGAGAACGTCCATGCGCTCGGCCGCTTCGCCGTACAGCTCTTCGAATTTGGCATGCAGGGTGAAGAAGTGCGGGCCTTTGACGTTCCAGTGGAAATGATGCAGCTTCGTGTAAAGGACGGTCCAGTTGGCGATTTGTTGGTTGAAGACGTTGCTTAATGCAGTCATCGGTAAATCCTCCTCTAAATTTAAATTTAGACTTAATCTAAGTACTGAAACCATCATATCACGTCGTTCGTTTCCGATCATGAAGATTGGATGAAGATGGCCGATGGATTTTTACGCGTTGGGGATCGGGGGGTGCACGTTGGAACATGGGTGCGAAAGGGCTTGAATAGGGAGCGGAAAAGCAAACGCGCGCAACTAAAAAGGCCGATCGCTCGGCCTTTTATCATTGCAAGACGATTGGACAGTCTGTGAGCCGAGATGGCGAATCAATCGACGGCGACCGGCCGGAGGATCTCGTGCAAGCCCAGCGTCGCCGCGCCGATGGCGGCGCCCTGCTGCCCCCATCGCGCCGCTCGCACCGGCGTCGGCTCCTTCGACGCCCGCTCGCTGCGGGCGATCAGCCGGCACAGCCGCTCGAATACGTCGGGACGATCCGCCAGCCAGCCGTTCACGATCATCTGCTCGGGGGCCAAGAGCTGAAGCATCGCGCCGCATGCGTCCGCGACCCCTTGGAGGACGCGCTCCAGTTCCTCATAGAGCGGACCGCTCTCCGCGGCGCCGAGTTCGGCGAAGCGTCGCGCGGTCTCCTCCGGCGCCGCGCCTGCTGGGAAGAGGTCGGGATGGGCCGTCTTCAAGCGAGCGGACAGATCGACGGCGCCGTAAGGATACAGCGAGCCGGTGCGGCCGGCTCTGCCGTCGCTGCCCCGGTAGATCTGGTTGTCGATGACGATGCCCGCGCCGACCGTGCGGTCCAACAGCACGTAGAGGATCGTGCGATAACCTTGGGCGACGCCGTTGTATCGCTCGGCGAAGCCGGCAGCCTCCAGGTCGTTGACCAGCCGGACGGGGACGCCGTAGATGATCTCGAGCTGTTCGCCGAGCGGCATGTCTTCAAGCTGCAGCGGGATCGCGCTGACGATCCGGCGCTGCGCGCCGTCGATCCGTCCCGGTACGGAGACGCCGATCCGGCGGAGAAGCGGGAGATCGATCCGCTGTTCGTCCAGGAATCCGTTCACGAAGGCCGGCAGCCGTTCGGCGATCGCTGATTTGCCGACGAGCCGGGGAAGATCTCGAGCGGCTACCACGCTGCCGCGCAGGTCGAGCAGCACGCAGCGCGCATGAGCCAGATCGATGCCGAGGACGTAGCCGCCGTCGGCTTTGATCCCCAGCATCGTCATCCGCCGTCCGACGCCCGTGCCGGATATGCCGGTCTCATGGACGAGGCCCTCTCGGAGCGATTCATCGACCAAGCTGGAGACGGTGGAGGGGCTCAGCTTGGTGAGCCGCGAGAGCTCCACCCGCGAGATCGGCTCGTGCTGATCGATGAGGTGGAGCAGCAGCGACTTGTTGATCTGACGCAGCATCTGCTTGCTGCCGGTCTTGGCGTTGCCGGTCTTGGTCATGCGGCAGTCTCCTGTTCGCGCGCGGGCACGCTTCGCATCATCAGCAGGAAGCCGATCGCGCCGAGAAGCGCGACGCCGGCGCTGATCCGATAGAGCGCGTGGGGGCCGAGATGCTCGAACATCCAGCCGCCCGCCACGCCCGCGATGATGCCGGAGACGCCGCCCCAGCTTAGGGCGTACACCGCTTGTCCGGTCGACCGGTAGGCGGCGGGGATGAGCCTAACGGTCAACTGCGTGCCGATATAGTAGTATCCGCCAAAAGTCACGCAATGAAGCAGTTGAATCCAAATAATGCTCCAGGCCGTATCCGCGACGCCCATGAGCAGCCAGCGCAGGGCGTATAGCGCGCTGACGGTCGCAAGGCAAGCGATCATATGGCGCATGCGGCCCGGCATGTAGCGATCGAGCAGCAGGTAGACGGGCGCCTCCAGAATGGTGGTCGCGAACGTCGACCAGCCTACGATCGAAGCGGATCCGCCGAGATCTTGAATATAGATGCCGATGAAGGTCTGGTTGAACGAATTCGGCACCGAGACCAGGACGCCGAGACCGAGCAGGAGGAGAAACGGCCGATTCATCAGGACCTGCGACAGCTTGCCGCCCGCGAAGGCGGACGGCTTCGCCGCCTTTGCGACTTTTGCCCCGCCGCGGGGCAGGAAGAACGCGCTGACGATCGCGATGAGGATCATCGCGTCGAAGACGATCCAGAGCCGGCCGATGCCGAGCTTGCCGATAAGCGGCCCCGCCGCGGCTGCCGTCAGCGCCCAGCCGAGGGAGCCCCAGAGCCGGAAGGCGCCGAATTTGTGCCGGGTCCCGTCGATGACGTTCAGCACGAGGCTGCTGCTCTGGGTGAACAGGGGACTCTGGAACAGGAAGAAGACGAGCATGCCCGCGTAGATGAGCGCCTCCTCGCGCAGCGAGAAGACGATCTGCATGACCGCGAAGTTCCCGATCAGCGCGATGACGAGGATGCGGCGGTTGTCGCGCAGCCGGTCGGCCCAGTAGCCCCAGATCGGATTGGCCACGAGCGCGACCACCGGACCGCCGGCCAAGAGCGCGCCGATCTCGACGTTCGACCAGCCCAGATCCCGCAGATAGATGGCAAAGAAAGTGCTGTAAACCGCCAGTGCGCCGTACATGACAAAATTGAAGATCTGCAAAATGCGCACCGTGGACGGCTGAACCGTATGTTCGCCCATCGTGGATGACCGGTCCTTTCAAGTAGGGTTGGGCGTTTAGAGCCGGACGGAACGCGAGACGGAAAACTCGCGCACCTCGTCGGCCGTCACTTCGCGGCCTTTTTCGTGAGACAGATACAAGCCTTCGCTGATGAGCATCGTATGCAGGGCGATCTCCGCCGTATTCAGCAGCGGCACCTCGCCGCGCAGCGCGGCGACCCAATGATGCTGGGAGGATTCGTAGGCGTCCGGGAATTCGCTGAGCCGGCGGCGGCGCAGATCGGCCAAGTCGAGATCGATCTTGCCGTCGACGTCGAGATCGGCGGTCGTCGCGTGAAAGGAGAAGCCGTGCCGTTCGCCGTTCGAGATCGAACCGGGGAAGCGGATGCCGCCTTCCGAGCCGACGATGGCGCTGCCCTCGAAGCCGCCCAGGCTGATCGCCCAGGATTCCGCGATATCGAGCGTGATGCCGCCTTCCAGCTTCACGAAGCCGGCGGCGAATTCCTCGACGTCGAAGCCGCTGTTCGCGCGTCTCGCTTCATCCATCGCCATCTCCTGGTAGAGCTGCCCCGAGATGCGCAGCGGGAGCGGGTTGCCGAGCAGGTAGAGCAGCTGGGAGATATGGTAGACGCCCATGTCGAACAGGGCGCCTCCGCCGGCGATCTCCTTGCGCGTGAAGGCAGGCGTGCCGTACCCGTCCACGTAGGGGCGATTGCGGCGGCGGAAGCCCGTCGAGCGGGCATGATACAGCTTGCCGAGCTTGCCGGCGTCGATCAATTGCTTGGCGGTCTTGGTCTCCTTGGTATACAGCTGCCCGAGCTGGATGTGCAGCATGCGGCCGGCGCGCTTGGCCGTCTCCACCATCTTGAGGCCGTCCGCGTAGGCGCCCGCAATCGGCTTCTCGCAATAGACGTGCTTGCCGGCCAAGAGCGCTTCGGTCGAGACGGGTTCGTGGAAGTTATTGTGCAGGCAGACGTCTACGGCATCGATGTCAGGCTGCGCGAGCAGCTCGCGAAAGTCGGAGCAGACCTGCGGAATGCCGTATTGTTGCGCCACCCGATTCGCTTCCTCGGCGTTCAGGTCGCAAACCGCCGCGATCTCCGCGCCGGGAATCGACGCATATCGCTCCAGATGCTGCTTGCCGATTTGTCCGGCGCCGATCAGGCCGATCTTGATCGTCTTCATGGGGTCAGGCTCCTCTCGTTGCGGCTTCGTCCGCGGCTTGCGCTTCGGATAGCCGGACTTTCACTTGCGCGAGCAGATGCTCGATCTCCGTATAAGCGGTAGGGGCGGGCGCATTGTACTCGACGCCCCAGTAGCCGCGATAGCCCGCGTCCCGCAAGCGGCGAATGACGTTCGGCGCGTCTTCGGCGGCAGCCGTCTTGGCGTCGAAATGCGTATGTACGACCCATGGGGCGACTTGCGCGTCGCCGGCCTCGCGGTCTTCGTTCCAGCGGCCGATGTGCAGCAGGATGCCGTAGGCGGGATCGTCGACCGCCTTCGCGAGCCTGGCCATCTCGCTCGGCACGAGGGAAGGACCCATATGGTTCTCCGGCCCGATCTTCATGCCGTGGTCGCTCGCGAACCGGCAGTACGATTGGTACTGGCGAACGATCCATTCGAACGCCTCCTCCGAGAACGCCTGATCGCCGTATCCGCCGGTATCGATCCGGACCGTCTCCGCTCCGAGCAGGACGGCCGCCCGAAGGTGGGCTTCCGCGTTGCGCCGCAGCGCCTCGCGCGCGTCGGGATCCGGATCCCAGAGATGGGCCGTATCGACGGCGATATTGACGAGGCGAAGCTCGCGTTCGTCCAGCGCCTCGCGGACTTTGCGGAGGACCGATTCGTCGAAGAGCGTCAGATAGGGCTGCGTCCGCTCCGCGATCTGGGCGTTCCACAGATCCACCGCGTTCAGCCGGTACCGGTGCTTGACCGTCTCCAAGTAGCCGAAGACGTCCATCTTGCCGTCCAGGAACAGGTTGTTGAAGGAATAGCCGCCAAGCGAGATTTGCATGAGATCGTACCCTCCGCTTCGATTAATTATTTCGATGAGAAAAATAATTCGGAACTACTATGAATATAGGAGGGACCTGCCGGGAAGTCAACGCTTTTTTTAGTCATACGGAATGGTTAAGTTTTACGCCTAACTATCTCTGTATGACCTCCGATAAAAACGTGTCGCCCTTTTCCGAAAAGACGGCAGACCGTTTTTACTTGGTACGTCAGGCGCGCAAGTGCTATTCTGTTTATATTCGAAAGGTTTAGTGCTTAAGTATACGGAGGAGGTTGGCGCACATGCAGCGCAAGTGGTTGTGGATCGAAGGTCGGAAGGCGGAGACCGAGGCGTACGAGACGCTGTCCGCGCCTTACGGAGGGGCGCCGCTCGCCGAAGTCGCGCTGGCGTCCGAAGCGGACGCGGATCGGGCTATCGCGGCAGCCGTGGCGGCGAAGCCGGCGATGCGCGCGCTGCCTGCGCACGCGCGGTCTGCCATCCTGGAGCGGCTCGCGGAACTGTTGGACGGCCGGCGGGAGGAGGCCGCGCGGCTCATCGCGCTGGAGGCGGGGAAGCCGCTGAAGGCGGCTTACGCGGAGGTAGACCGCACGGTGCAGACCTACAAGTTCTCCGCGGAAGAGGCGAAGCGCATTCACGGCGAGACGATCCCGCTCGACGCGGCGCCCGGCGGGGAAGGGCGGCTGGCGTTCACGCAGCGGGAGCCCGTCGGCGTCGTCGGCGCGATCACCCCGTTCAACTTTCCGATGAATCTGGTCGCGCACAAGCTCGGACCCGCGCTGGCCGCCGGCAATACGGTCATCCTGAAGCCCGCGCCGCAGACGCCGCTGACGGCGTTGTTCGTCGCGGAGCTGCTGGCCGAGGCCGGGCTGCCGGACGGCGCGCTGAACGTCCTTACCGGGGACGGCAAGCTGCTCGGCGAGAAGCTCGTGGCCGACCCGCGCGTCGACGCCCTCTCGTTCACGGGGAGCGTCGGGGTCGGGACCCGCATTCGCGCGCAAGCGGGGCTGAAGCGGGTGACGCTGGAGCTGGGCTCGAACAGCGCCGTCATCGTCGACCGGGACGCGAACGTGGACGCCGTCGCCGAGCGTTGCGCCGCGGGCGCTTTTTCCTATCAGGGGCAAGTCTGCATCTCGCTGCAGCGAATCTACGTGATGCCGGAGATCCGGGACGCGTTCGTGGAGAAATTGAAGGAAGCCGCGAGCCGCCTGCGCATCGGCGATCCGCTGGATCCGGAGACGGACGTCTCGGCCATGATCTCGCCGCGCGAATCGGAACGGGCGCTGGACTGGATCGAGGAAGCGGTCGGGCGCGGCGCGAAGCTTGCGGCCGGCGGCACGCTGACGGACGGGGTATTGGCGCCGACGATCCTGCTGGACGTGCCGCATGATGCGCGCATCTCTTGCCGGGAAGCGTTCGCTCCGGTCGTCCTCGTCAACCTGGCGGAGTCGATCGAAGAAGCGATCGCGCGCGTGAACGATTCGGCGTACGGCCTGCAGGCGGGGATCTACACGAACCGGCTCGACACGGCGCTGCAAGCCGCCGAAGCGCTGCGCGCCGGAGGCGTACTCATCAACGATATCCCGACCTTCCGCGTCGACCATATGCCCTATGGCGGCATCAAAGAGAGCGGTATCGGCCGGGAAGGCGTCCGGTACGCGATCGAAGAGCTGACGGAGACGAAGCTCGTCATCTTCAACCGGAACGCGTAACCGGGTGCAGGTCATCCTGGAGAGGGGGCTCGCCGCTTGCGTTATATGACCAAATACATTCGAAAGTACGGTTTCTCCTTCGTTATCGCTTTTCTGCTGGTCTCGGGAGAAGCCGTATGCGATCTGCTGCTGCCGACGCTGATGGCGCACATGATCGATCAAGGCGTCAGCGCGGGCGACATGAACGTCGTGCTCCGCTACGGCGGATGGATGCTGCTCATCACCGGGTTCGGGGCGTTGTCCGCCTCCGGCCGCAACATCGTCTCCAGTCACGTCTCCCAGCGGTTCGGAGCGGAGCTGCGGGGAGATCTGTTCCGCAAGATCCAATCGCTCCCGTTCGCGAACGTCAACCGGTTCGACCGCGCGTCGCTCGTCACGCGGCTGACGAACGACATCACCCAGGTTCAGAACTTCGTCAACGGCATGATGCGCATCTTCGCCAAGGCGCCGCTGCTCTGCATCGGCGGACTCATCATGGCCGTCCGGCTGAATCCGCATCTGTCGGTCGTGCTGGCGATCGTCGTGCCTCTCGTAGCCGCGCTCATCGCGCTGAACATGAAGGTCGGCTTCCCGCTCTTCATGAAGGTGCAGCGGTCGCTCGACCGGCTCAACGGCATCATGCGGGAGTACCTGTCCGGCGTTCGGGTCGTTAAGGCGTTCAACCGCTTCGCCTACGAGACCGACAAGTTCGAGCGGGTCAACGAGGCGTATCAGCGCCAGTCGATCACGACGATGCGGTCGATGGCGCCGTTCAGCCCGGCCATCACCCTCACGGTGAACTTGGGCATCGTCGCGGTGGTCTGGCTGGGCGGCATCCGCGTGAACGCGGGCCACATGCAGGTCGGCCACATTATCGCCTTCGTGAACTACATGACGCAGATTCTGTTCTCGCTCATGACGATCTCGATGGTGTTCAACATGTTCGTGCGCGCGAAGGCGTCGACCGGACGCATCGTGGAAGTGTTCGCAGAGGAAAGCGCGATGACATGGGACGCGTCCGCGCCCACGCCTGGCGCCGAGCCTACGGCCGATCCGTCCGAGGCGCCGCGGCCGCGCATCGCGTTCGAAGGCGTCGGCTTCTCTTATGACGGTCCGGACGGCGAGCCGGTGCTGAAGGACATCGCCTTCGCTTGCCGGCCGGGCGAGACGATCGGCATCATCGGTTCGACCGGAGCGGGGAAAAGCACGCTGGTCGGCCTGATTCCGCGGTTCTACGATGCGACGCGGGGGACGGTGCGCATCGACGGCGCCGACGTCCGGCGGTTGAACCCGGAGGCCATCCGCGAACGGGTCGCGATCGTGCCGCAGCAGACCGTGCTGTTCTCCGGTACGATCGCGGACAACATCCGCTGGGGCAGCGAACGCGCGACCGGGCGGGAGATCGAAGCCGCCGCGCGGGCGGCTTCGGCGCACGGCTTCGTCACCGCGCTGCCGGAGGGCTACGAAGCCAAGCTGGGGCAGGGCGGGATCAACCTGTCCGGCGGGCAGAAGCAGCGCTTGTCCATCGCGCGAGCGCTCGTCCGCCAGCCCGACATTCTCATCCTCGACGATTGCACGAGCGCGCTGGACGCGGTGACCGAAGCGGCGATCAAGGATGCGCTGAAGTCCTACGAAGGCAGGCTCACCTGTCTCTTGATCGCCCAGCGCATCTCGTCCGTCATCGACGCGGATCAGATCGTCGTCATGGACGACGGCGAGATCGCGGGCATCGGCACGCATGCCTCCCTGCTGCGGGAATGCCGCGTGTATCAAGAGATTTACCGATCCCAGATGGGACAGGAGGCGATGACGAATGCCACAGGCCCATGAGCGGCCTCCCGCGCCGCAGCCCATGCCGGCCGGCATCCAGCGGGGACCGGGAGGCGGCTTCGGCGTGAGAGGGAGAGGTCCCGTGCAGAAGCCGAAGCAGTTCAAGGGAACGCTGGGCCGCCTCTGGCGGGACCTGGGGAGCGAGCGCCGCTCGCTGACCTTCGTCTTCGCGTTCATCTTGGTCAGCGCCGCCTTGGGGCTGGTCGGTCCGTACCTGATCGGCGTCGCCGTCGACGGGATGGACGGCGGGAAGGGCGCGGTGAAGTTCGGCTTGCTGTACGCGGTGCTGTATGGACTCGCGGCCGCTTACGTGCTGGACGCCGTATTGTCCTTCGCGCAAGGGTGGGTCATGGCGGGCGTCTCGCAGAAGGTCGTCCGGCGGATGCGCGGCGCGCTGTTCGCCAAGCTGCAAAAGCTGCCGCTCGCCTTCTTCGACACCCGCAAGCACGGGGAGATCATGAGCCGCCTGTCGAACGACATCGACAACGTCAGCACGAGCATCTCGCAGACGACGACGCAGCTCATGTCCGGCGTCATCGCGATTATCGGATCGCTGGTCATGATGCTCGTGCTCAGTCCGCTGCTGACGCTGGCCAGCATGATTACCGTGCCGCTCGTCTATCTGCTCGCGCGGACGGTGACCCGTCAGACGAGCAAGCTGTTCAAGCGGCAGCAGGACGATCTGGGCAAGATGAACGGGCACATCGAGGAGACGATCTCGGGGCTGCTGGTCGTCAAGGCGTTCAACCGCGAACGCAAAGCCGTGGAGGAGTTCGAGGAAGTGAACGCGCAGCTCCGCGAGATCGGCACGAAGGCGCAGATCTGGTCCGGCTTCCTCATGCCGCTGCTCAGCGTCATCAACAACATCGGGCTGACGACGGTGGCGATCGTCGGCGGCGTTCTGGCGGTCAAGGGCTCGATCACCGTCGGCGTCATCGCCAGCTTCCTGAGCTACTCCCGTCAGTTCGCGCGGCCGCTCAACGATCTGGCGAACGTGTTCAACGTCCTCCAATCGGGCGTCGCCGGCGCGGAGCGGGTCTTCGAAGTGCTGGACGAGCAAGAGGAGCCGGACGATCCGCCGGGCGCGATCGCGCTGGAGAAGCCGGTCGGCCAGGTGGTGTTCGAGAACGTGAGCTTCGGCTACCGCCCGGACGTCCCGGTCCTGACGGACGTCAGCTTCGTCGCGGAGGCCGGCAGCAGCATCGCGCTGGTCGGACCGACCGGGGCGGGCAAGACGACGATCGTCCAACTGCTCACCCGGTTTTACGACGTGACCGGAGGCCGCATCCTGATCGACGGCCGGGATATCCGCGAATATACGCGAGACAGCCTCCGGCGCTGCTTCGGGGTGGTCCTTCAGGATACGTATTTGTTCTCGGGCACGATCAAGGAGAACATCAAGTACGGCAGTCCGGAAGCTTCGGACGAGGAGATCCGGGCCGCCGCCAGGATGGCGAACGCCGACGGCTTCATCCGGCGGCTGCCGCGGCAGTACGGGACGATGCTGACCGAGAACGGCGGGAACCTGAGCCAGGGGCAGCGGCAATTGCTCGCGATCGCGCGGGTGATGCTTGCGAAGCCGTCGATCCTGATCCTCGACGAGGCGACGAGCAGCATCGATACCCGGACCGAGCTGCACATCCAGGATGCGCTTCTGCAGGTCATGAAGGGCCGCACGAGCTTCGTTATCGCGCACCGGCTCAATACGATCCGCGACGCCGACACGATCCTCGTCGTCGACAAGGGCGGCATCGCCGAGCGCGGCACGCACGAATCGCTCATCCGCGCAGAAGGGATCTACAGCCGGATGTTCCTCAGCCAATTCAAGAATGCGGCTTCGACTTGACTTGAAGGGCCCGGAAGGACTATATTATTCCGGTTGTCTCTAACGATCGTTCGAAAGGAATGCGCTTGAATTTGACCACCAACGAAGAAGACAAACCGAAGCTCAGCCTCACGAAAATCTGGAAATGCAAAAACGAAACCTGCAAGGCTTGGGTGCGCGAAGAGTTCGCCACCGAGGACCAGCAATGCCCGATGTGCAAAGGACCGATGCTGCGGACGATGAAGCATCTGCCGCCGCTGCAGAAGAAAGCGAAGTCCCGGGCCCGCTAATTCCATGGGGGAAACAAGAGAAGCAAGACCCGACCGGAGTCGGATGGCAAGCCCGACCCGCGTTCGGCCGAAATAAGGTATAATGGGGAGACGACCATGGGAACGGAGGTGTCGGTTTGCCCATTCTGCACAACTTTCCGCTGATCGCGGCCATCGTCGCGATCCTGTCCGCCCAGGCGGTCAAAGTTCCGATCCGTTACTTCGGAGGCCGTTCCTGGCAGACCGGCATGGCCTTCAGCACGGGAGGCATGCCCAGCTCGCATTCGGCGGCGATGGCGGGCCTCGCTACGGCGATCGGTATCGGTGAAGGCGTTCAGTCGACCGCTTTCGCCATCGCGGCCGTCGTCGGCTCCATCATCATGTTCGACGCGGCGGGCATCCGCAGGCACGCGGGGATGCACGCGTCGATCATCAACCGGTTCCTGAAGAAGATGCCGGACCTGCACGGCGAGGTCCATCCGGTCAAGGAACTGAAGGAACTGCTCGGCCACCGGCCGATCGAAGTATTCGTCGGTGCGCTGTGGGGCATCGGCGTCAGCGTGGTATTATACTTCTTGTTCTACGCATGAATAGGCCCTGGCGAAAAACCGCCGTCTCCTTGGGGAGACGGCGGTTTTTCGGCGTTCGCGGCTTTTGCGCCGATCCAGTGACGGAAGATCAGCCACGCGCGCATCTAATCGAACGTATATGCGCCGAACCGGGCCGCATTGCGCAGGCTATTCCAGACATCCGCGCTCTCGCCGCCCATATACCAATAAGCGTAGCCGGCGATGCCCAGCGCCTGACCGGCTTGCATTTTCCGCGTCAGCGAGCGCCCGTCTTCCAGCCAGAGCGCATGCCGCACCCCGGCTTGGACATACTGCGCCGTGTATTGGCCCAGCGAAGCGTCCCACGCCGGCTTCAGCCCGAGGGCGCGCACGGTCTCGTTCTGCTGCACCAGGCTGCGTTCGGTCGAGCCCGCCGCCGCCGCGCCCCCGATCGTCCAGTCGCGATTGTAGAACGGCAGGGCGAGGACGGTCTTCGAGGCTGGCACCGCCGCGAGCAGCTTCTCGAGGCCGCGGCGCAGCCACGGAAGCGAGGAGACGGAGCCTGCCGCCCCGCCGCTCCAATGCTCGTCGTACGCCATCAGCACCACATAGTCCGCTTGGCGGCCGATCGCGGCGTAATCGAAAGCCTCGGTCCAATCCGAGCCGAGGTCCGGTGAGACGTTGACGGACAGCACTTTATTCTCGCTATGCAGCGCGTCGGCCAGCGCGGCGACGAAGCGGGTCAGATCGGCGCGATCGGCCGGCGCGACGTTCTCGAAGTCGAGATTGAGCCCGTCGATGCCATATTGCTTCGCAAGCGCCGTTAGCGCGTCGATCGCGGCATCCCGCTGCGACGATTGGGACAAGATCTGATGCGTCAAAGCCTGATCCGAGCGGTTGCCGACCATCGCCCACACTTGCTTGCCGCGGCCGTGCGCCCAGGCGACCAGCGACGCATCGACGTTCGAGGTCACCCCGGTCTTGCTCAAGAAAAACCAGCGCGGCGAGAGCCGGTTGACGTTGGACGAAGCGACCTGCTTCTCGTATTGCGCGGTCGTCTGGCCATACTGCCAGCCGATCTGGATGCGGTCCGCCGGCTCCCGGTCGATCTGCGCCAGCCAGTCCGGCCGCTGCAACACGCGGTCCAGCAGGACGGCGGCCTCCTGACGGGTGATCGGATCCGCCGGACGGAAGGCGCCGCCGTCGCCCTGCATCAGGCCGAGCTGGCCGAGCCGCAGGACGGCTGGCGCCGCCCAAACGGCGATGCGGGAGGCGTCCGCGTATCCGTATGTATCGGCGGCGTTCGCGGGCAGCGTCAGCTTCAACGCGCGGGCTAGGAGAACGGCGGCTTCCTGCCGGGTCACTTGGCGGTTCGGCTCGAAGCGGTCCGCGGACGTGCCCCGCGCGATATCCAGCTGAACCGCCGCTTGCAGTTCCGCGTAGAACCAGGCCGTCTTCGGCGCATCCGCGTAGGCCGGGATGACGGCGTTCGCCGGGGCCAGCCGCAGCAGCCGCTCGATCATCACGACGAATTCGGCGCGGGTGATGGGCGCCAGCGGGGCGAATTGGCGTTCGGCTTTGCCATGAACGACATCCCGATCGGAAAGGCGCACGATCGCCGAACGGGCGTAACTCGACGCTATATCGTCATAGGGCAGCGACGCAGTTGCGGCCGATGCCGGGAGCGGCAGTCGGCTCCCGACGCCGACGAGCAGCGCGGCGGCCGCGAGTCCGCGCAGGAAGGCGCGACTGTTGAACATAAGTGCTATCACTCGTTTCCATAGACTAGAATTGCACGCACTCTTCTATTCTAATGAAAATTCGCGCGGCGACCTATGCTTAAATGTTGGGAATGGGGCAGCGGTTGACAGATCCAGGAAGTCGTTTGAAAGATAGGGTCGTGGTAGAAAGGAATCTCTATACCATAGATTGCTAGGTTAGGAGGGAGGTTCCTCCCGCACAACAAAGGCTGCCTCCGCGCGATTGCTCGCGGGAGGCAGCCTTTGTCATGGACGATTCGATTAGAGCTTCAATGTGTCCCCAGGCCGCATCGCCGTGCCGCGGATGCCCTTGTCGCCAAGCGCGCGCACGAACGCCTCGCCGTCCTGGGCGATTAGCGGGAACGTATCGTAATGGATCGGGACGACGTGGCTCGCGCCGAGCCATTCGGCTGCGAGCAGGGCGTCTTCGGGGCCCATCGTGAAGTGACCTCCGATCGGCAGGAAAGCGAGATCGATACGATTGCGCTCGCCGATCAGCTTCATATCTCCGAATAGGCCGGTATCTCCGGTATGCATGATCGAATGACCGTTCCATTCTACGATCAAGCCGGTCGGCATGCCCATGTAGACGATCCGGCGCTCTTCCTGCAGGACGTAGCCGGAGCTGTGGAAGGCTTGGACCATCTTCACCTTCGCGTAGCCCAGGTCGAAGGTGCCGCCGATGTTCATGCCGACCGCGCGAACGTCCTGCCAGCCCATGAAGGCGGCGACTTCCGGCGTCGAGACGACGGTCGCTCCGGTTTTCTTGGCGATCTGCGCCGTGTCGCCGACATGGTCGTTATGCCCGTGCGTCACCAGGATATGATCGGCGCGGATCTCGTCCGCCGTCGCCTGCGCCTTGGGGTTGCCGGACAGGAAGGGGTCGATGATCAGCGTATGGCTCCCGTCGCTGATCTCGAGGCAGGAGTGGCCCAGATATCGAATGTTCATCATGCGTTCCTCGCTTTCGGGATTCGGATGGGTAGGACGTCTTTTCCATTCTTATTATAAAGATTCGAGATCGCGCGATTCAACCCGAGCGCTCGCGCCTCATCCGGACAACCGGACCGCCAGGAAAAGAAAAAGAGAGGAAGGCGCCTAGGGCGTCAATCCTCTCATGATGAACGCGATCGTCGCTTCCCGTTCCGCTTCGTCGTCCCATTCGCTCTGATCTTGAATGAACGTCCGGGCGAGCACGTACCCCATCACAGCCGAGACGCTTAGCCGGATGACCGTCGTCGAAGGCAGGTCTATGAGGAGGCCGTCGGCCTTGAACTTGTCGATGACGAGCTTCAGCCGTTCGATGACATGGGACAAGACGTACTTCTTGAACTGCTCCTGCAGGTCCGGCTGAAAAGGAAACTCCTGCACGATGATCTTGAACAGCCGCCTATTCTTGTTCAGGAAAGCGATCCGGTTCTCGATCATCGCCCGCAAAAATTGCTCGTAAGAGGCGTATTCGGTCTTCAGCACGTCCCCGAACTCGCGCAGGACGAACGGCGCCATGATCCGGACCATCGCCGGGGTCACGATCGAGAAGAGAAGGTCCTTCTTCGTCTTGTAGTGGCGGAAGATGGTGCCTTCCGCGACGCCGGCCCGCTGCGCAATCTCGCTCGTGGACGAGCCGGAGTAGCCCTTCTCGGCGAAGAGCTCGACGGCCGCCGCGATAATGCGGGACTGCTTCTCCGTCATGCGGGGCGCCCCGTCTTCCTGGGCCAGCAGTTCCCGCATCCAAGGTTCCAGTTGCTCGTCGTTCTCTCTCAACATGTCCACTCCCAATCCCTTCATTGCCCGTTCCCAAGCCGCGTTTCCTTAGTCATGCATAATGTATAAATTTTACGCCTATCCATCTCTGTATGACCTCCGATAAAAACGCGGCGCCCTTTTTCGAGAAGATGGCGAAACCGTTTTTACTTGAATCATAGCACGAAAGGAGGAGAGCGTTAAATCGCCCGCTGCTTCTTCAAGGCGAAGACGTTCAGAACCGCGAAGGCGACGGAGAAGCCGAGCAGCACGTAGACGTCCGTCTGGATATCCGCGAAGCCTTCGCCGCGGAGCATAACGCTCCTCATCGCATCCGCGCCGTAATAGAGCGGCATCGCGTAGCTGAGCTTCTGCAGCCACGGGTTCATCGCGTCCAGGTTGAACAAGCCCGAGAAGAAGACCTGCGGCACGATGACGAGCGGAATGAACTGAATGATCTGGAACTCGCTGCCGGCGAAGGAAGAGAGCAGCGTGCCCAGCGTTAAGGCCGTCAGCGACAGGAGCAGGTTCAGCAGCAGCACCAGCCAGATGGAGCCGTCCATATAGAGCCCCAGGACGCCGATCGCATACCAGGCGATCAAGGCGGCCTGCAGCAGGGTGAAGAGTCCGAACCCGCTCAGATAGCCCGCGACGACTTCGGATCGGCGGATGGGCGTGGCCAGCAGGCGCTCCAACGTGCCCGTCGTACGCTCGCGCAGGAAGGCGACGCCCGCGAGCAGGAAGACGAAGAAGAAGGAGAAGAAGCCGATCAGCACCGGACCGAACGAATCGAACGACGTGAGATCCGCTTTGCCGTGCAGATAGGAGATCTGCAGCTGCACGCCGGGAACTTCCGCCTGCATCGCCTGCTGCAGCAGGAGCAGAACGGCTCTGTTCGTCGAAGGATCGCTGCCTTCGAGGCGCAGCGCGGGCTGGCCGTTCGCGAACGTCAGCACTGCGTCGAGATCTCCGTCCGCCAGCGCGCGCTCGGCCTGATCCGGGTTCGGATAGGCGACGATATGCGCGTCCAGACGGGCGAGCCGTTCGGCGAACGGAGCAGGCGCGTTAACGATGCCCAGATCGGGCTTCACTTCCTGTCCGTTGAAGACGAAGTACATCAACGAGAGAACGAGGAGCGGCGCGAGGAAAAGCAGGGCCAGCGTCCGTTTGTCGCGGACGAACTGGCGGATGATCCGAATCGCCAAAGCGCGTACCCTCATGCCCGCGCACCTCCCCCGAGCGCGATGAATGCGTCTTCGATCGTATCGGTGCCGGTCTGCGCCTTCAGCGCCGACGGGCTGCCCACGGCGGTCAGGCGGCCTTCGCGGATGAGGCCGATCCGGTCGCACTTGTCGGCTTCGTCCATGACGTGCGTCGTGAGGATGAGCGTCGTACCGCGGTCGCGCATGGCGAGGAGCTCCCGCCAGATCGACTGGCGCAGCACCGGATCGATGCCGACGGTCGGCTCGTCGAGGAGGAGCAGCTCCGGCTCGTGCAGCAGGGCGATAGCGAGCGACAGGCGCCGCTTCATGCCCCCGGAGTACGCGTTCACCGGTTTGTTCAGATGTTCGAGCAAGTCCACGACGCCCATCGCGGCGCGGATCCGTTCGTCGCGCCGCGTGCCGGAGAGACCGAAGAGCGACGCGAAAAACTGCAGATTTTCCTTGGCGGTCAGCTCGCCGTACAGCGCGTCGGATTGCGCTAAATAGCCGAAGCGCTGGAACATCGAGAGCTTCGGCATTCGTTCGCCCAGGAGGCGAACCGTGCCGCTGTCGGCGGCGTCGATGCCCGTGATCAGCTTGATCAGCGTCGTCTTGCCGGAGCCGGAAGGGCCGAGCAGGCCGAACAGCTCGCCGCGCGCGACCTGCAGCGTCACGCCTTCGAGGACGGTGCGGCTTCCGAAGCTTCGGGCGACCGCTTCGAGCTCTACGGCCGGAACGGCAGGAGAGGGATAATCGTTCATGGCACACGCTCCTTGTCTCAAAAAAGCGAGTAATCACTCATTTCAAACTTGATTATATGCCGATGACGCGTAAATTGGAAGTGAGCAATCACTTTTATTTTCTTTTGAAGCCGGCTTTTCAACCTGATATAGTGATCTGAAATTAAGCGAAGGGGAGATCCTGACCGTCTACTTGAACGGCTTCGAGACGCCTGCAGGAGAAGGAGAGACGTCTTGGGGCAGCAACGGGGAGGCCCAATGCCGGAAACCTAAAAAGGCAGCCCGAACGTTCATTGCCGAACGTTCGGGCTGCCTGATCGGCGTCGCGGTCCGTGCGGGTCAGCCGGCTGTCCGGTCGGCGGCGATCGGCGACTCGATCTGCGGAGCGGGCGCGGCATGCTCGAACCGCATGTAGAGAATTAAGCCGAGGATGACGGCTGCGCCTCCGATCAGTTGGAAGCCGGTGATCATCTCGCGGAAGATCAGCATGCCGAGGATGCTGGCGCCGACCGGTTCGGCCAGCACCGTCATGGAGACGGTGGCGGCTTTGACGTAGGACAGCAGCCAGTTGAAGATCATGTGGCCGAACACCGTCGGCACGATGGCCAAGAGCGCGAAGACAAGCCACTCCCTCCCCGCATATCCGAACATCGGATAACCGAGCGCGACGTTATACGCGGCGAAGCACAAACCGGTTACCGCGAACACGATCATGCTGTACAGATAAGAGGAGACGCGCGTCAGGATCCGTTTGGCGATCAGCATGTTGACGGCGACGGCCAGCGTGCCGAGGAGCGAGAGGACATCTCCCCGAATGGCGTCCGCAGAGACGCCCGAATCGCCCGAGCCGACGCATACCGCGCCGACGAGCGCGAGCGCCATGCCGAGCAAGGCCCACTTGTTCGTGCGGTCTTTGAAGACGAAGTAGGCGCCGAACATGACGAATACGGGCTCTAAAGACAGAATGATCGTGGAACTCGCGATCGACGTGTAGTCCAGCGAAGCCATCCAGAGCAGGAAGTGCAGCGCGAGGAAAAAGCCGGCCGCAAGCAGCAGCAGCCAATCCCGGCGCGCGATGCGGCGAACCGATCCAAGCTGGCTCCGTCCGAACGGGAGCATGACGACGAGCGTGAACAGCATGCGCCACATCCCCTGAACGGAGACGGGCGCATGCGAGTACCGGACGAGAATCGGCGAGAACGAGATGGCGATCATGCCGACGATCAACGGGATGATAGGAGCGATAGGCGGTTTTTTCTGCGATTCTTGCACGATGATGTTCCTTCCCGATCGAAATAAGCTTCAATATCTTACAGCCTGCCGTGCAAAAAAGCAATGGAGAAATCAGGAGCCCCTGCGATTTGCGATTTCGTTCAAAACGTCCATAATGAGAGATAGCGATAGCCATATTACGAAACGGAAGGGAAAGCCATGAACGCTTTTTTGCAGTTGAACACCATCTTCATCAGCATGGTGATGGAGGCTATACCGTTCGTGCTGGTCGGCGTTCTCGTGTCCGGGCTGATCCAGATGTTCCTGACCGAGCAATGGATCGCGCGAGTCATGCCGAAGAATCGCCTCCTGTCCACGGTCCTCGGATGCGGGGTCGGCGTTTTGTTCCCCGCTTGCGAATGCGGGATCGTGCCGATCACCCGCAGACTGCTGCGCAAAGGCGTGCCGCTGCATGCGGGCATCGCCTTCATGCTCACCGGCCCGATCATCAATCCGATCGTGCTCTTCGCGACCTATATCGCCTTCGGCAACGATTGGCGCATGGTCGGCATCCGCTCGGGACTCGCCATCGCGGTCGCGTTCTGCGTCGCGCTGATTCTGTCGTTCGCGTTCCCGAAGCTGCCGATGCGCGAGTACGAAGCGCCGGTCGCCGCGGCGCTGGAGCCGGGGCTTGAGATGCCGTCGGCGGCACCGGCGAGGCCGCTCTCGGCCAAGCTCGGCGAGGTCGTCTCGCATGCGATCGAGGAATTCTTCTCGGTCGGCAAGTACCTCGTGATCGGCGCCTTCCTCGCGGCCAGCATGCAGACGTTCGTGCCGACCGCGACGCTGCTGCATCTCGGCAGCGATCCGCTGCGTTCTTCGCTCGTCATGATCGCGCTCGCCTTCGTCATGTCGCTCTGCTCGGAAGCGGATGCGTTCATCGCCTCTTCATTCCGCAGCAGCTTCACGATCGGCTCGCTGTCCGCCTTTCTCGTATTCGGTCCGATGATCGATATCAAGAACACGCTGATGCTGCTCGCGACCTTCCGCGCGAAGTTCGTCGCGACGCTGATCGGTCTCGTCGTCGTCTTCACCTTGCTCGGATCCCTGCTCGTAGGGAGGTTGTTCGGATGATCCGCTTCGCCATTCTGTTCGGATTCGCGTTCATGTTCCTGCTGCTGCACCGGACCGGGGACATCGACAAATACATCAATACCAAGTACGCCTACCTGTCGATCAGCGCCATCGTCCTGCTCGGCTTTCTCGGCCTGTACCAATTCATCCAAGTCTACCGCGAGGAAAAGCGGACGGAGAAGGCCAAGCTAGCAAGGGAAGCGACGGCCTCCGAGGCGGGAGAAATACCGGGCGAGTCGTCTGCCAAGTCATCGGATGCTTCGGACAATCACGATCGGCATCATCGCGACCATGAGCACGTCCACAGCCACAGCCGCGATCATAGCCATGAACACGATCAAAGGCATGGTCACCCGCATGTTCACAGCCAAGATCATAGCCACGGCCACGATCACGACGCCTTCGGCCATTCGCACGGGACTTCCTCGAAGCTTGGCCGGCTGTTCACGTACGCGGTGCTCGCGTTTCCGATCCTGACGGGGATTTTCCTGCCGGTCGCGACGCTCGATTCCAGCTTCGTGGCCGCCAAGGGCTTCTCTTTTCCGTCGATGGAGGAGCGCCAGAAGGACCCCGGCAATCATCAGTTCCTGCGGCCCGACACGAGCGTCTTTTACGGGGCGGAAGGCTACGACAAAGTGAAGAACAAAGAGCTTGCCGAGTTCGCGGATGTCAAGGACATCGCTCTGACGGACGCGAATTACTTGAAAGGCATGGAGGTCGTCTACAACTACGCGGCTTCGTTCATGGACCGGAACCTGTCGTTCGACGGCTTTGCCTACAAAGGACAGCAGGTAAGCGGAGAGCAATACTTCGTGTTCCGGTTCGGCTTCATTCATTGCGTCGCGGATTCGGGCGTATTCGGCATGCTGGTCGAATTTCCCAAGGGCACCGTGCTGAGCAACGACGATTGGGTGCACGTCAGCGGCAAGCTCTCCTCCGAGCTGTACCAGCCGTTCAAGCAGACGATTCCCGTCCTGAAGGTGACGTCCTGGAACCGCATCGAGCCGCCCAAAGACCCTTACGTCTACCGCACGTTCTGACAAAGAGCGCTTTCACTTCGGGCGCTGGGATGCTATGATGAGAGGCAGGGTGATGATAACGATGACAACTGACAACCAACAGCCGGACGGGCAAGCCGCCGCGCCGGATCAAGAGAAAACGAACGAACTCATAGCCGCGCTCTATTGGAACGGCCTGCAAGCGCTCAAGGTCCGGTTCGAGGACCACGAGGTGGAAGGGCAGGTGCTGAACCACGACGTCTACGGCCCGATCTTCAGCTACCAGGTCAAGGTGCCGGACGGACAAGCCTACGTCAGCGGCTTTTTCCTGCGCGAGATGCTCGCGACTTTCCAGCAGAAGCAGGACCCGTCGCTCTGGCTCTCCTCATTCTTCGTCGATCTCATGAAGTCGCCGGAGAGCGTGCTGCTGCCGCGTCCGCCGCAATCCGAAGACGAAGCCAAAGCGCTCATCGATAAGCAGATCGTACCGCACTGCGCCCAAGCCGTGCGCGAGGAGTTCGCCCCCGAGCCGGTGCACGTCGACCTGGATCTCCACGAGGAGCACGGGCCGGTTCTCGAAGCGGGCTTCCCGTCCATCAAGGAAGGGAACAACGTCTGCGCCATGCCGCTCCATATCCTGATGGCGCACTTCCTTCTGAACCGCGATCCGGCCGATCTGCTGATCCAAGGGCTGTACCGGATCCGCGAGGAGCACGGACTCGAATCTTAAATCGCACTCGTTTCACGAAAAAAGCGCCCCTCCCGCATTCGCGGAGAGGGGCGTTTTGCCGTATGCGTATCGCGTTCCAGCTTAGCTGCGGTTGCGCTGGATCAGCACGGTTAGGCTTACCAGCGTCACGAAGATCGTCGCGCCCATATCGGAGAGGATCGCGATCCACAGCGTCAGCCAGCCGGGAATGGTGAGGAGCAGGGCGAGAAGCTTCAGTCCCATCGCGACGCCGATGTTGAAGCGGATGATGCCGTTCACGCGGCGTCCGATGCGGATCGCTTCGGGAAGCTTGCCGAGATGATCCTGCATGAGCACGACATCCGCGGTCTCGATGGCGCTGTCGGTGCCCTTGCCCATCGCGATGCCGAGATCGGCGGAAGCGAGCGCCGGCGCGTCGTTGATGCCGTCGCCGATCATGCCGATCGTGCCGCCTGCCGCGAGCTCTTTCACCTTGGCTACCTTGTCCTCCGGCATCAAGCCGGCATAGTACTCGCTTACGCCGGCGGCGGCCGCCACCTGCTCCGCCGTCTTCGCGTGGTCGCCGGTCAGCATGACGGTTCGCCGAATGCCGCTGCGGTACAGCTCTTGAACGACCGAACGGCTCTCCTCCCGGATGCGGTCCGCGATGCCGAACATGCCGAGCAGGCCTTGGTCGTCGGAGAGGAGCACCAGCGTGAGCCCCTTGTCCTTCAGCGAACGGATCGCCTCGAGCGCTTGCCCGTCCAGCGACAGCTCCGCGGCGCTCTGCTCGTTGCCCAGCCGGTAACGCCGATCTCCGATCCGCGCCTCGACGCCGCGGCCGGGAATCGTGACGAGTTCCGCCGCTTCCGGCAGCGAGAGGCCGAGGCTGCCGATCTCCCGCATGACTGCTCTTGCCAGCGGGTGCGCGGAGCCTTGCTCGATCGCGCCGGCCACGGCGAAGAAACGGTTCTCGTCATAGACGACGGTCTCGACCACGTAAGGCTCGCCTTCGGTCAACGTGCCGGTCTTGTCGAACGCCAGCGTATCGAGCTTGCCCAGCTGCTCCAGATGGACGCCGCCTTTGACGAGAATGCCGTTGCGCGCGTTCCGGGCGATGCCGGAGACGATCGCGATCGGCGAGGAGAGGATCAGGGCGCAGGGACAGCCGACGATGAGGACGGCCAAGCCCTGGTACAGCCACTTCGACCAGCTGCCTCCGAAGAACAGGGGCGGGACGAGCAGAACGAGCGCGGCTACGATCATCACCATCGGGGTATAGTATCTCGCGAAACGGTTGATGAACAGCTCCGTCGGCGTCTTGGTCTCTTGCGCTTCCTCGACCAGATGGAGAATTCTCGCGAGCGAAGAGTCCTCGTAGGCTTTGGCGATCCGAACCTGCAGCAAGCCTTCGTTGTTGATGCTGCCGCCGTAGACCGTCTCGCCCGGCGCTTTGTCCACCGGGATCGATTCGCCCGTGATCGCGGCCTCGTTCACGGAGCTTCGGCCGTTCTCGATCGTCCCGTCCGAAGGGATCTTCTCGCCGGCCTTCACGACGACGAGGTCGCCGGCGCGGAGGGAGGCGATGGGGACGACCGTCTCCCCGCCGTCCGTCAGCTTCGTCGCTTCCTTCGGCGCCGCGCTCAGCAAGGAGGCCATCGACCTGCGGGCTTTCTCCATCCCGAGCCCCTCGAGCCATTCGTTCAGGCCGAAGAGGATGGCGACGAGCGTCGCTTCCTTCCAGTCCCCGATCGCCGCGGCGCCGACCAGGGCTACCGTCATCAGCGTATCGATATTGAACTTCAGCTTCGCCAGGTTCTTCAATCCGCGCATGAAGGTGGTATACCCGCTTAGAACAGCCGCAGCTGCGTAAAGGAGGATACCCGTCGATCCGCCTAGGCGGGCGTCGACGATGAGCGCCCCGGCATAGATGATCGTAGAGACGATGAGGGAGACGACGGCCCGGTGGTTCGAAGTTCCGTGATCGTGGTCGTGTTCGCCGTGCGAATGGCCTTCATGCGCAGGTGCGTCATGATCGTGCCCGGCATGGCCGGTACTTCCATGGCCATGGCCCGCATGATCGTGACCCGCATGCTCATGGCCCGCATGCTCATGGCCCGCATGATCGTGACCCGCATGATCGTGACCCGCGTGATCCTGGCCCTCAGCGTGCTCGCCGGTAAGCACCTGCGCTGCAGCATCCGGTCCGGCCTGCGCCTCGGCGGCGGGCAGCGCGATCGCCGCGCCGTCCGACCGGAGGATGCGCCGAATTTGATCGAGCGCCATGCGTTCGTCGATCCGAAGCTTGCCGGAACGATAGCTGAGCGACGCCGTCTCGCCGTAGTCCAACCGCTTGATCTCTTTCTCCAGATCCTCCGCGCAATTCGCGCAGGAGAGACCGTTCACGCGATATTCCCGCATCGCTATCACTCCGCTTCCGTAAAACATATGAATATATGCTCATATGATACTCCTAAAAGCATGTTCCTGTCAATTCCAACATCCGATTAGACTTGCCCAAGTTCGGTTTTCCGCATTCAGAACGTGCGCTTTCCGCCTTTTACCCGTTATAATAGAATCATTTCCCGTTCACGAAAGGATGTCGACGACTTTGCTGACCACGCTGGCCCTAAGGGGAGGAACGCTGCCCTTCATGGCGGAGAACGCCACTCATGATCACCTGGCGGAAACCGAATTCTCGGCCGGCGCGACGATCGCGTTCGTCATCGGACTCTTGATCGTCTTCGCGATCGCGGTCTCCCTATACCGAAGAAGAAGGAAGTGACCCCGGCATGGAACAACTGGAAAAAGCCGTCGAACAACCGTTGCTCGAAGAGTGCGAGGCGTCTTGCCATGGGACCGAGGCGGACCTGCGGACGATCCGGGCGCAGATGCTGGACGAGCCGTCCATCGCGGAGATGGCGGAATGGTTCAAGGCGCTCGGCGACCCGACGCGCGTCAAGCTGATCGGCGCCCTGCTGCAGCAGGAGCTCTGCGTGCACGATCTGTCGGTCCTGCTCGAGATGGGGCAATCCGCCGTCTCCCACCAATTAAGGTACTTGCGCAACGTCCGGATGGTGAAGCGGCGCAAAGTGGGCAAGACGGTGTATTATTCGCTGGACGACGCCCATATCGCCGAGATCTTCCACGTCACGTACGAGCATCTGAAGCACAAGTAAGTTAAACGATAGGAGCTGGAGACGAAAAAAGCCGCGCGCCGCGCGGTTTTTTGCCGTTGCTGCGAGGGCTAGGAAAGGCATGAATCACGTTCGGAACCAATGCGGACGCAGGCGATGACGAACCTCCGATAGAGGATAAGTGGTACAAATACAACGCTTGGGACCGTGACGAACGCTTCAGCAAATAAAGTCCGCGAAATACGCGCAACCGTCGATGAAGTTCGTGCCGAGTTACTTTTGTCCAGGTTGCTAGGGCTACCTCGCATTGATAGCGCTATTGCGCGAACGCATTGCATTAAAAAAGGCAATCGCCATACCGGGAGATCCGGATGTCGATTGCCTGATTCGTCGTATCGGGAAGGGTTGAAAAGGAAAGGGAAAGCATGGTAATATAACTGAGATTAATAGATCTATAATGTTAACATAAAAATATACTAAAGTCAATGAAACGGATTGGAGAGTGGATATGCCTCAACTGCCGTGTCAAGGCTGCAGGGGGATGTGCTGCGGACCTGTGCCGATCACCGAATCGGAGCTGAAGCGCATCCGCAAATATGTCCGGGGGATGCCGCTGCCGGCGCGGTCGAAGCTTGAAGGCCAGCTGCGGTTTTTCGGCACGTGCATCTTCTATGACCAGGACCAGGACAAATGCGGGATTCATCCGGCCAGGCCCGCCGTCTGCCGCGCCTTCGGGCTGCATCGCAATCTGGTCTGCTTCCGCATGCCCGAAGCGGCGAGCGGCGAAGCTTGGGCGGCCGGGGAACCGAGCGTCGGCGTGCTGTCCGCGGATTTCGTGTGGAATGACTTTAAGTAAGGCCGCTTGCGACGAGCATCGGGAGCCGCTAGGCAGGGTATAACATCCGTAACCGGCTCTATGGCCATAAACAATGATCGATCCCTATTGAAGGAGTTATTTGTCGTGAGCGGAGAATCCCAATCCTTTTTCTCGCTAATCAAGAAAGGCAATACATCCTCGGGCACGGCCGCCCTCGGCAATACGGGCCTCGCGATCGTCAAGGGGATCGCGGCGTTCATGACGGGCAGCGGCGCCATGTTCGCTTCGACGATGCACTCGGTGGCGGACGCCGTCAACCAGGCATTCGTCTTCACCGGCAGCGTGCTCGCCGAGAAACGGGCCACGAAGCGATTCCCGACCGGCTTCGGCCGGGTCGTGAACATCTTCTGCATGATCGCGGTCATCGTCGTGACGCTGATGGCGTACGAGACGATCAAGGAAGGCATCCACCTCGTCAAGCATCCCGTGCATGCCAAGGGCGTCTGGATCAATCTGGCCGTGCTCGTCCTGTCGCTGGCCGTCGACGGCTTTGTTCTGATCAAGGCCATGAAGGAGATCTTGAAGGAAGCCCGCGTCGAGAACGCAGGCGGGGCGCTCTTCGTCAGCGCGTTCCGCAACGTGAAGCGGGCGGCTCCGCCGACCCGGCTCGTCTTCTACGAAGATCTCGTGGCGACGTCCGGCGCGCTGCTCGCCCTCATCGCCGTTCTGGTCTCGGCCTTCAGCTCGTTCCATGCGTTCGACGGTCTCGCGACGATCCTCATCGGGCTGCTCATGATCTTCGTGGCGTTCCGGGTCGGCTACGACAACATGGTCGGCCTGATCGGCGTGTCCGCGCCGAAGGAAGTGGAGGACAAGGTGTCGCTCCTGATTCTCTCCGATCCGTCGGTCGTCGACATCTATCAGATGCGCATCTTGCAGGAAGGCCGCTACTATCACGTGGAAGGCCTGATCGAGCTGAAGAAGGGCTTGGCGCTGGCCGATGCGGACGACATCAAGTTCCAGATCCGCGACCGGCTGCTCGGAGATCCGGATATCGCGGACGTGACCCTCGGCATTATCGAAGACAACGGCGTGCGGGATTGGCGAGCCGCGGACAAGTCCTAGCGCTTTCACCCCTAGTAGGCCACACAGCTGGCATTGCGGTCCGACCGCTTGCCGGCTTTTTGTCGCGTTCGGCAAGGCTTCGTCGAAAAGGCAGGAAAACATCGCCGGAATCGGATACACTGGAGTCAAACGATTCCAAGGCGGCGGCTTCGCAGAATCGCGCACCGCCCGGATGGACGACAAAGCAAGCAGTGGGATTCAGGCTATTCGTCGTTATTCATCGAGGCAAACAAAGAGAAGGTAGATCAACTTAAAACGGAACGCGGGAGTGGCGCAGGATGACAGAAGAGACAAACTCGGTACCAGGGAAGCTCGACGGCAGGGAAGTAGAAGCGGGGATCGGGACGGCGTTCCGGGCGGATCAAGCGAAGCCCGCCGACGCGGATGCGGTCATGCGGCTGCTCGTCCGCACGGCGGAATGGTTCCGCAGCCTGGGCTCCACGCAATGGCAAGCGCTGCTCGCGGGCGAGGACTCGCATCGCACGGTCGAAGCGATCTCGCGCGGAGACGTCTATGTCTTCCGGCCGCAAGGGGAAGAGGCGATCGCCGGCATGGTCATGCTGCTGCGCGAACCCAGCGCTTGGGATCGCGAGCTGTGGGGGGCGGAAGGGCATGCGTCCGCCGTCTACCTGCATCGGCTTGCCATCGACCGCGAGACCGCCGGGCGCGGCTTGGGCGGTCGGATCATGCGGTGGGTCGAGACGGACGTCCGCTTCCCGGGCAAGGACCGTATCCGGCTGGACTGTCTCGCGGACAATCCGGTGCTGAACGCCTTCTATGCCGGGCTTGGCTATATGTACGAAGGCAGAGCGGAGAATGCGAACGGCAGCTACAGCAAATACGAGAAGCGGTTGAGAAGCTAGCGAAAAGGGGGGCGGACAATGAGAGAGGAATGGGACGACGTCCCGCAGGACGCGATGCTGGCAGAGGTCTATCCTCAGGCGGTCCGAATGGTAAAAACGGGCGAGTCGGATCAACTCAAGCGGTGGCTATGCGCGTATCCGGCGCTCGCGAAGGCGCGATCGCGGCGAGGCCGCACGCTGCTGCACCACCTGTGCGACTGGCCGGGACATCTGCCGAACGCCTTGGAGACCGGGCAGGCGCTCGTCGACGCGGGAGCCGACGTGAACGCGAGAGCGATCGACGCCGCGGCCGGGGAGACGGGTCTTCAGTGGGCATGCAGCAATGACGATGCGGCGCTTGCGGACTGGCTGATCGATGCCGGCGCGAGCGTCAACGGATTGAACGACGATCGGCGTCCGCTCGCGCAGGCGATCTGGTACGGTTGTCACCGGGTGAAGGAGCTGCTCGTGCGCAAGGGGGCGTTGCTGGATCTGGAGCTGGCTGCCGGACTGGGGAGGTCCGAGCTGCTGCCGTCTTACTTCGCGGAGGACGGCAGCCTGCTGCCCTCTGCGGGCCCGCACAGGCCGCCGGTCAGCGCGACGGAAGCGGGAGACGGCTCGCGGGAAGAGCGGTTGGCTCAGGCGCTCGTCTATGCGGTCATCGGCGGCAGCGCCGAAGCGGCGGCCGAGCTGCTCGATCGCGGCGCGCCGGTGAACGCGATGCCGCCGGGCTTCGACCGGCTGCGGGCGACGCCGCTGCATTGGGCGGCGTGCGGGACCGGCGTGCGCGCCGATTCGCAGGGAGCATCGGAGGATGCTGCAGACGATCTCCGGCTGGTGAAGCTCCTCGTCCGCCGAGGCGCGGACCGAACGGCCGTCGACCCCGTCTACGGATCGACGCCGCTCGGCTGGGCGCGGCACTTCGGCAGGACCGCGATCGCCGATTGGCTCGAAGACGAACAAGTTGAGCCTGGACAACATTGTTGAACGCTTCATAGAATGCAGGCAGTCGCCAACGCGAGATTGGCGAAGCGGATCGACAGCGGCGCCGTTCGCGCCGCCGCGCAGGACAACCGTTCGGACGCGCTCGTCGGTCTGGGCGCGTTCGCCGGCATCCTGGGCTCGCAATTCGGCCTTCCGCGGCTGGACCCCGCCGCCGCGCTGGGCGTCTCCGTGCTGATCGTCAAAACGGCTTGGGACATCTTCGCGGAAGCGACGCATGCGCTGACGGACGGCTTCGACGCCGACCGGCTGCAGCGCATCCGGCAGACGATCCGGGAGACGCCCGGCGTCGGTCGGACGATCGACCTGAAAGCCCGGACGCATGGCAAAAGCGTATTCGTCGACGTAACGATCTGCGTCGATCCCGCCTTATCGGTGAGCGACAGCCATGCGATCACGGAGACCGTCGAGCAGCGGCTGCTTGAAGCGCATCGCATCTCGAACGTTCTCGTACACATCGAGCTCTATGAGAACGAGGAAGCCGATCGGCCGGCCGCCGAACGGAAATGAGCGGCTAGCCCTTTCCGGCTAACATGTTGTGCGTTCCCCCGCATATATTTGAACCGAATCGACGTTCGGACAAGAGGGGGGAGCGAGATGAGATCGGTAGATCTCCAGATCGTCGGAATGACCTGTTCGGCTTGCTCGGCCCGCATCGAGCGCACCGTCGGGCGGATGGACGGGGTGCAGCGGATCGACGTGAATCTGCCGCTCGGCCACGCCTCGATCTCGTACGACCCGCGACTGACGGATCCCGCCCGGATGATCGATCGTATCCGGCAGATCGGCTATGACGCCAAGGGCGACCGCGACGACGCCCGCGCGTCGAACCGGCGGGAGATCCGTTCCTATCTGAACCGCTTTCTGCTCTCCGCGCTGCTCTCCTTCCCGCTGCTGTGGGCGATGCTCGGGCATATGGCCTGGACGGGCGGCCTATGGGTGCCTCCGCTATTCCTCCAAGGCTGGTTTCAGCTTGGCGTCGCGACCGCGATGCAGCTGTACGTCGCCTATCCATTCTATCTCGGAGCGTATCACGCCGTCCGCGCCAGATCGGCCAATATGGACGTGCTGGTCGCCTTGAGCACATCCATCTCTTATCTCTACAGCCATTACCTGGTCTTCCGCTCGGGCGCGCACGCGGGTGTGCATCAACATCTCTACTTCGATACGAGCGCGATGATCTTGACGGCGGTGCTGCTTGGCAAGCTGCTCGAAGCGATCGCCAAAGGCCAGGCGCTGCGGGGCATCGGGAGTCTTCAGCGGATGCAAGCGCAATTGATCCGTGTGGTCCGCCGGCGGCAGGAGGACTGGATCCCCGTCGCCGAGCTGCGCGTCGGAGACATTGCGGTCGTGCGCGCGGACGAATGGATCGCGACGGACGGCCTGATCGTGGCGGGACGCGGCGAGGTCGACGAGTCGTTCTTGACCGGCGAGAGCCGGCTGATCGCCAAGGCGGTCGGCGATCGCGTATACAGCGGCTCGCGCAACCTGTCGGGCACGATCCGCGTGAAGACGGCTGCCGTCCCGCAGGATACGCGTCTCTCGCGGATGATCCGCCTCATCGAGCAGGCGCAGAACACCAAGCCGGTCATTCAGCGCAAGGTCGACCAAGTGGCGGCGATCTTCGTCCCGCTCATGATCGTCTGCGCGGCGGCTACCTTCGCGGGCTGGCAATGGTTCGCTCCCGCCGGCGCCGGGGAGGCGGCCGCCTTGCACAATGCGCTCGCCGTTCTCTTGGTCTCCTGCCCGTGCGCGCTCGGCTTGGCGGCGCCGATCTCGATTCTGGTCGCGACCAGCTTGTCGGCCCGCAGCGGCATCCTGTTCAAGGAAGGAAGCGTTATGGAAGGGCTGCCCCAGGTGGACCGGATCCTGCTCGACAAGACGGGGACGCTGACGGAAGGCAAGCCCACGCTCCTGGCCGTCCGCGCGCCGGGCGGGCAGGGCGTGCCCGAAGCGGTCGCCTTGCGCGCGGCCGCGGCGCTCGAGGCGCACTCGAAGCATCCGCTCGCGCTCGCGATCCGCGAAGCGGCGGTCCGCAAGCGGCTCCTCGTTCCCGCGGCCGAGGCGGTGCGCGAGGAGGCCGGCAAAGGGATCACGGGCACGGTCGAGGGCAAGGAGGTCCGCCTCGGCAGCGGCGGCTGGCACCGGGCGATGGGGACGCGGCTGCCGGACAGCGAGCTGCGCGCGCCGGCGGGGGAAGGGGAGTCCGTGCTCTATCTGGCGGTAGGCGGAAGATGGGCGGGGACGTTCGTGCTGACGGACCGGCTGCGGCCCGCGTCCACCCAGTCCGTCCGGCAGTTGAAGCGTTATGCCGAGGTGCTGATGGTGACCGGTGACGGCCAGGCAGCCGCGGACAAGATCGCGCGGGAAGCGGCGATCGAGCACGTCTACGCGCAGATGTTGCCCGAGGACAAACTCGGACTCGTCCGGCAGCTGCAGCACCAAGGACACCGCGTCGCCATGATCGGGGACGGCATCAACGACGCGGCCGCCCTGGCGGCGGCCGACGTCGGTATCGCCATGGACTCCGGCACGGAAGCGGCGATGGAGGCCGGCCATATCGTCCTGGTCCGGGGAGAGCTGACGCGCGTCGCGGACGCGATCGATATCAGCCGCAGGACGATGCGGAACATCCGGCAGAATCTCGCCTTCTCGCTCTGCTACAACGCGCTGGCCATCCCCTTCGCCGCGGCCGGGTGGCTCGATCCGCGGACGGCCTGCCTCATGATGGCGCTCAGCTCGGTCTTCGTCGTCTTGAACGCGCTGCGGCTTCACAGGTTGCGCCCCGGCCGGAGGGAGCCCCATGGCCATCACGCCTGATACGCTCCTGCTCGCCGCGCTGTCCGGCTTGGCCGGCGCGCCGCACTGCATCATCATGTGCGGCGGCATCGTCACCTCCTTCGCCATGAACGCCCAATCGTCGCCGATGAAGCCGGTGCTCGCCTACAATGCCGGCCGCGTCATCACGTATTCGCTGATCGGCGCCTTCATGGGCGGCGCGGGTTCGTTCCTGAACTACGCCGGGTCGCTCGTCGGGCTGCAAGGCATCGCCAGCCTGCTGGGCGGTCTGCTGATACTGCTCTGGACGCTGAACAAGTTCACGCTCCCCACGCATCGCTACAGCCCGCTGCGAATCCGGTTCGTCGCGGACCGGCTCGCCGCGATGCGCAGCCGGCACGAGCTCGCGACCGTCTTCGTCACGGGCATTCTGCTGGGCTTCCTGCCCTGCGGCTTGACTTATGCGATGCAGATCAACGCGGCCGCCTCCGGCTCGAGCCTAAGCGGGTTCCTGATGATGCTGGTCTTCGGCCTCTGCACGCTGCCCGCGCTCGTCTTGACGGGCTTGTTCGCCTCCAAGATCCGCAAGGCATGGCGCCGCAGGCTTCGAACGGCCGGGGTGGCGCTGGCCCTCCTCATGGGGACGCTGTCGATCATGAAGGGGCTCAGCGCCAACGGCATCGTGCCGCCGATTCATCCTTGGATCTGGTAGCGGGATAGCACGGAAGACCGGAGGAGAACGGAGGAGACGGGGCGGATCATACCGTCTTGAAGTAATGCGCCACCGTCGCCGCCTGCGCGCCGATCTTCATCTTCAGCTCCGCCTTCCAATTCCCCCGCATGGGCAGCACGCCCACCGCGTCATATACGCCCGGCGCGACTTCGTCGATCTTGGCGACGAAGTCGCCGCAGTACATCTTCGGCATGAACATCACCATCTTGAGATCCGCGCGGCGGATCGGCTGCCCGTTCGCGTCCTGCAGCGTGATCGTGAAGCGGCTCTCCCGCAGCGCGGCTATCGGGCGGTCGGGCGACCGGATCTCGACCCGGATGCCGTCCCGCTCGAAGCGGGTGACGGGAGACGCCTCGGCGCTGCCTTGCGAGATATACAGCGCGCCGAGGGCGATCGCCGCGAGGATCAACAGTCCCGCAACTGTGGTCTTGACGGTCTTGGTCATCGCACACCTCATTTTCGTGACGGTCTCGTGCAGACTTCCTCTCACCATTATGCGCGACGACTTGTATGACATGCATGACAAGAAGGCTGCCTCTCGTCCGTAAGGACGGGCGGGCAGCCTTCTGTGCGAGAGCGGCTAGACTTGCCGCGCCCGGTTATTTGGATTCGCCGTTCAAGTAATTGTAGAAGGGGACGTCCGCCCAGAAGTCGTAGTGGGTCACGACGGCTTGGGGATCGAGCTTCCGGAAACCGGCGACGACTTCCGCAGACTTCTCCTTCAAGGAGAACGACTGCGCGTAATAGCGGCCGCCGTCGATCTTGTTGTTCGCGATGGCTTTGTATCCGGACAGTTCGGTGAAGGAGTAGTACAGCGGCTGCCACCAGGAGCCCGCGATCAGGCCGGACTGCGCCTCTTCGTTCTTCTTGGCGTAAGCAAGCACGATCTTGTCGAAGCGGGCCTTGTCCGTTTGGCTGGCGAACTCGAAGGCGATGTCGTATTCCTTGGCGTATTCGATGTAGTTGCCGTTCGCGATCTGACGGACCTCATAGAGATCGGAGACGCCGGGGTCGCCCCACTCCTTCAGATAGACGAACGCCGACGTCTTCGGCTCGAACTGCACTTTGGCGTCGATGCCTTCGCTGCGGAGGAGGCCGATGAGCTGAAGCGCGTGCGTCAAGTCGGAGTGGCCGTAGACGAGCGAGAGCGAATCCACGAAGTTGGCGTCGTAACGGGCGTCCTTAAGGTTGTAGCCGGTCACGAGCGATTGCTCGAGGGCGGCGTCGACGATCTTCCGCAGCTCGGGGGCTTGGATGATGTCCGACTGCCGGTAGGCGTCGGTCAGCTTGGCGTAGATATCCGCGTCGCTGGCGTAGCCGATATAGTGCTTGTACAAACCCTTCACGGCGAGCGTCTGCCCGATCAGGACGGCGGACAGCCCTTGCGAGGCTGAGGCATTCGGCTTCACTTCGGCGTAGTAGGCCGGGGGCAGCAGGCCGGTATCGACGGCGGCCGCGAGCTCTTGGGCCGCGCGGGTCCCGAAGGCGTCCGTGCTCAGCTTCAGCTTCGCGAGGGATTGCTTGACCTTGGAGGCCGGGTACGTGTAGGCCAATTCCTTCAGGCCGGCCGCCTTCAAAGCGATTTGCACCGCGTTGATCGCGGAGAGGCGGTCGGAAGCCCGGACGGTATCGGAGGTCAGGATGCCGAGCTGGTAGAGCGCCTGCGCGTCCTCGTAGTATGAGCTGGTCGAAGGCAGATCCTTGAAGGCGACGGGATCGCCGCTTGGCTTCGCGCCTAGCGCGTCGGCCAACGCGGCGAGGAAGTCCCCTTTTTGGACGACTGCGGGCAGCGCGATCTTCAGCTTCTCTTTCAGGAACGTCTCGTACTCGGAAGCCGTTACGAGGTGCTGCGAGGAGACGGCGGCCGTCGGCCCGGCAGCCCAAGCGGGCTGGGCGGATACGACGAGGGAGACGGACAGCAGGCCGGCGAACAGCCATTTGCGGGTTGCGGGGATCGTAGTTGACATGATTGCATTCTCCTTTGCGCGATAAATGCTTTAAATCCGACTGAATATGTATGGATTAAAGGTAAACTGATCGTAGCACCGCCCATGCTCACTGTCAATGACGGAATAGCGCCCGCTTCGGACCATCCGCGCAGCAGGACGGGAAGGCGTCGCGCGTCCGTATGGCTCGCTCGGTTCGTGCGCGACCGATTTCCGCTTGTCGTAGAGATTGAATGCGGCTTTTTCTGGGTATATCCTAATCACTGAAACGAAAACGCCCATCGCGCGTATGTAAGAGAAGGCACTTTATCTTCATACCATCATTCTCAGGAGGGACAATTCGTAAAGTGGACCCAGAACCCGAACCGACCGCAAGACATGAGCTAGTCCGCCGCCGGCCGACCTTCATCCCGCTAGCGCCTTGTCAGGCATGGGAAAGGAAGGTGTGGCGCGCATGATTGCCTTCAATCTTCTATTGGTCGCCTTGCTGATTCTGCTGACCGCCTTCTTCGTCGCCACCGAATTCGCCATCATCCGCATCCGGTCCAGCCGGGTCGATCAGATGGTGCTGGAGAAGCGCAGGAATGCCGTCGCCGTGCAGCGCGTGACGACGAACCTGGACGGTTACCTGTCCGCCTGCCAGCTCGGGATTACGATCACCGCGCTCGGACTAGGCTGGCTGGGCGAACCGACGGTGGAGAAAATCCTCAATCCGTTGTTCCACGGTCTCGGCATCTCCGAGAGCGTCGGACATTTTCTTTCCTTCTTGATCGCCTTCGCCTTGATCACGTATCTTCACGTCGTGCTTGGCGAGCTGGCCCCGAAGACGCTGGCCATTCAGAAGGCCGAGCAGATCTCGCTGCTCGTCGCCCCGATCATCATCGGATTCCACAAGGTGATGTATCCGTTCATCTGGGCCTTGAACGGCTCGGCCAATCAACTGATTCGCCTGTTCGGCATGAAGCCGGCCAGCGAGCACGAAGAGGCGCACTCGGAAGAGGAGATCCGCATCATCCTGTCCGAGAGCTACGAGAGCGGCAAGATCAACCGGACGGAGTACGGCTACGTGAACCGGATCTTCCAGTTCGACGAACTGCTCGCCCGCGAGATCATGATCCCCCGGACCGATATGGTCTGTCTGTACGCCGGGCGGTCGCTCGCCGAGAATATGGCGGTCATCAAGAAGGAACAATATACGCGTTTCATGGTTGCAAGGGAAAGCAAAGACGATATTATCGGCTTCGTGAACACCAAGCAATTTTTCCTAAGCTACGACAACAATCCGAACTTCGACTTCCAGTCGCTGCTTCAGCCGGTCCTCTCGGTGCCGGAAGTAATGCCGGTCAAAGATCTGCTGCTTCGCATGCAGCGGGAACGCGTGCATATCGCGCTGCTGCTTGACGAATACGGAGGCACGGCGGGACTCGTGACGATCGAGGACATCCTCGAGGAGATCGTCGGCGAGATCCGCGACGAATTCGACGGCGACGAGCTTAAGCCGATCGAGCGGATCGGCGAGAAGCGCTATCTGATCGACGGCAAATCGCTCATCGACGACGTGAACGAGCTGTTCGGCGTATCGCTCCCGAGCGAGGACGTGAACACGATCGGAGGCTGGTTGTACAGCCAGCAGCCGGATCTGCCGAGGGGCGCATCGTGGACCTATGAAGACCTGGTCTTCACGGTCCGGGAGAAGGATCGCAACCGCATCCGGAAGGTCGAGATCGCCGCCGAGGAACCCGGCCTGCATCTGAGGCTCGTGGATCCCAAACCCGAATAACGACTGCCCCGCCCGCTAACGCGCGAGCGGGGTTTTTACGGATTCGCCCCCTCGAACGAACGAATAAGCAGCCCCGGCTCGAAACCGCGCTTATTTCCCTCATTTTCTTTTGCGGCGCGATGCGCCATAATTAAGTTCATCCTCGGATGAGCGTCTAGGAGGTCTCGCCCCCCTTGGAATCCGCGATGATCGGCAGCTTCGTATCCGCGATGGCGACCGTGCTCGGCGCCGTGCCCGTGCTGTTCATTAAGCGATTGACCGAGAAGATGAAGGACATCTTGATCGCTTTCACGGCCGGCATCATGGTCTCGGCTTCGCTGTACGGGCTCATCCCGCAGGCGATCGAGGAATCCGGCATTCTCATGCTCACGATCGGGCTGGCGATCGGCGTCGTCTCGCTCGACTTGATCGAGCGGAACATCCCCCACATCGATGTCGAGAACAACCGGCGGATCCCATCCTTCGACAGCAAGTCGCTGCTAGTCATCATCGCGCTGTTCATTCACAATATTCCGGAAGGGTTGAGCACCGGCTTCAGCTACGCCAGCGACAGCGAGGGGCTCGGCACGATGGTCGCCGTGGCGATCGGCGCGCAGAACATGCCGGAAGGACTCGTGCTCGCGGTGTTCCTCCTGCGGTCCAATGTCGGTAAGCTCCGGTCGCTCGGCATCGTGACCTTGACCGGACTGATGGAGGTCGTGTCGGCCGTTATCGGCTACTTCACGGCCAGCTACCTGCAATCGTTCATCGGGATGGGGCTGGCCTTCGCGGCGGGCGCCATGCTATTCATCGTCTACAAGGAGCTCGTGCCGGAGACGCACGGACACGGGTTCGAGCGGCAAGCCACGTTTTCGTTCATCGTCGGACTGTTGTTGATGATCTATATCGCGCATTGGTTCGGTTGACGGCTCGGCATACAGCAAACGTATCGGGAAAGGCGGCTCGCGCCGCCTGCGTCTCCCAAACGCAAGAAAGGACGTGGCATCATGCGCATCTACAAGACCGATTCGGTCGCCGTATTCCAGAGCGAGTTCTACATGATGAACGCGATCGTCATCCATACGCGAGATCTCGTGCTCGTCGTAGATCCGGGCTATTTGCCTTCGGAGGTCCGGGAGGTCCGCGCGTACGTGGACGAAGTGAAGGAAGACAAGCCGGTGTTCGTGTTCTATACGCATTCGGACTACGATCATATCGCCGGCTACGGCGCCTTCCGGGAGGAGGTGACCGTGGCCGGCCAGGCGTTCGCGGAGACGACCGATCCGCGCGCCGCCGTGGACGAAGTGGAGCGCCACGACGATCGATTCTATATTTCGCGTCCTTATGCGCATGCCTATCCAAAGGCGGACTATATCGTTCGGAAAGAAGGAGAAGCGATCGCCGTCGGCGGAACCTCGCTGCAGTTCTACCGGGCGCACGGACACAATCCGGACGGTCTGATGTGTCTCGTCGAGCCGCTCGGCCTGCTCATCGTCGGCGACTATTTGTCCGACGTCGAGTTCCCTTTTGTGTTCGATTCGTTCGCGAACTACCGCGCCACGCTGGAGCGGTTCAAGCAGGTGATCGAAGCGCGCGAGGGCCTGCTCCTGCTGCCGGGCCACGGATCCCCGACGGGCGAGGCGGGAGAGCTTCGCCTGCGTCTTGGAGAGTCCGAACGGTATCTGGACCTCGTGGATCGGCTGGCCGAATCGCCGGATGAGGCGGCGTTCGAGGCGTACATGGCGCGCAATGGCTACGCGTTCAAGCGCGGGCTGCGGGAGCGCCATGCCGAGAACGTGAAGAAGCGGATCGCGGAACGGGCCGAAGCGGAATCGCGGTAGACGGAGGGAAGAAGAGCAAAGGGAGAGGCCGACAGATGACGGAGTGGGTATGGGACGAACGGATCGACTATTTGAGACGGACCCGGAAGCTTTACTATAACGACGATTATCTGCAATTTCTCGTCGAACGCGTCTGGCGGATCGACCGGCCCGTGAAGCTGATCGATTACGGCTGCGGCTACGGCTATCTGGGCCTGAAGCTGCTCGGGATGCTCCCGGAAGGCTCTTCCTATACGGGCGTGGACAAAGGAGAGAAGCTGATCGCGGAAGCGAGGGAGCTCTTCGCTAAGCTGCCTTATCGGACGGCGTTCATCTGCGCGGACATCCGGAAGCTGAACGCGGAACCGGACTACGATATCGCTTTGTGTCATGCCGTCCTGCTTCATATGGACGATCCCAAGGAGATGCTGCGCGCCATGATCGGGAGCGTGAAGCCCGGCGGCATGGTGATCTGCTTCGAGCCGCATTGGATCTCGAACATGGCCAATCAATGGATGGAGGGCGTCGAGACGTCGGACGTCGTCCGGCTCGGCATTCTCCAGAAGCTGTTCGAGCTGGACGGCCGGCGAACGGGGCGAGACGGCAATATCGGCGAGAAAGTGCCGGCGTACATGAGCGAGCTGGGATTGACCGGGGTCGGCTGCAGGGTGAGCGACAGAGTCAACTTCGTCAATCCGCGCGAGCGGGATGACGATCTCTATCAAGCGCTGCGGGCGGAAGGCTTCGACCGGACGCTGGCGGACAAGGCCGTCTTCGTCGATAGCCTCGTCGCGCGCGGGTTAACCCGAGAAGAGGCGGAGCGGCAATACGAGGCGGAAGCGCGGTTCGTCGCCGCGTTCGGCGAGCGGGGACGGGAGAGCAGCCAAGCGTACGCTCCGACGATGAAGATCTCGTACGGCACGGTGCGGCGAGCCGGATCGGCGGATATGGCGTAACGGTAAAGAGGGCACGTGCTCACGCTTCCTACCTTGTGGTAAAATGTGCCTGAAGTAGAATAGGAAGATGAGAGAAGAGAGGGGGAGCGCGCATTGGCGGAATCGCGAGTTCACTTCCGCACGGCATACGCCGGTCAAGGCTGCCGATTCGACCGCAACAAACAGTGGGAGAGGCGGAGCGCGAACCTCTGCGAGAAAGAAAGGGGCACTGAAGCATGATCCGATATACGACGCTTCGCCGGCTGTCCTTGGCCGAACGGGAGACGCTGGGGGAGTATGGCTACGCCTCACTCGAGCGATACCGGATAAGCAGGGAAGAGGAAGCGGATGCGATCGTCTTCCGGCTGCAGCGGGAACGATTGGAGACGCCGTATCGAAAAGTGTACGAATACGACGAGGAGACGGATTGGCGGATCGCGTTGGGGTACAGTATCGGCGCATTTGAAGAGGATCGGCTGCTCGGCTTCCTGATCGCCGAACCGCAGATGTGGAACCGGACGCTGCATCTGATGGATCTGCACGTCGCGCTTCCCCACCGGCAACGCGGGATCGGGAGAGGGCTCCTCGAGGAGATGGGCGTGCTGGCTCGCGGCCGCGGTTTCCGTGCGCTCGCGGCGGAGACCCAGAACACGAACGGACCCGCAATGGCCTTCTATCGCGCCTGCGGCTTCGCGTTGGACGGTCTCGATCTGACGCTGTACGACGGGCTTGACGAGACGGCCTTGTTCATGAAGAAGCATCTCTAATACGATTCATTCCGTTGATTAACGACAAGAGGAGTTGTCTATGACATTGGAACTGACGATCCGGCCGTTGGCGCCGGGAGAGGACTATCCTTACGACCTGCTGCTCCTCGCGGATCCTTCCCGGACGATGGTCGACGATTACCTGACGCGGGGCTGGTGCCATGTCGCTACGCTCGGTTCCGACGTGGTGGGCGAATTCGTCCTGATCCCTACGCATCCGCGCACGATCGAGATCGTCAATGTGGCGGTCATGGAAGCGCATCAAGGCCGGGGCATCGGCAAGGCGCTCGTCTACGCGGCGATCGGAGAGGCCAAACGGCGCGGAGCGGCGACCGTCGAGATCGGAACGGGCAACTCCGGCTTCCTGCAGCTCAAGCTCTACCAGCAATGCGGCTTCCGCATCGTCGGCGTCGACCCCGATTTTTTCGTGCGGCACTACGACGAGCCGCTCTACGAAGACGGCATGCAGGTGCGGGATATGGTTCGGTTGCGAATGCTGCTCGAATAGCGAACATTTCGGGCGGGAAGAGAACAAGTTGTCTACCAGCGGTACCGCTTTTCGTGGTAAAATGTACCTTTAATCCCATTTTGAAATCGGAGGAATTCTTTTGGAGGGTACTGGGGCAAGCGGCGGCTTCCTTTTTTCACTTCCGATCCTGTTCATTCTGATCTACATCGTACTATTCGGGGTCGGCGTCTATTGCTTGATCCTCTTCATTCAATTGGCCCGCCGCGGCATCCAGGCGCTCGATCTGTACATCGCCGAAAAGAAAAGCGAAAAGGGCGGACGGCAATAGCTTGCATGGGCCGGCGGGCGTCGTCGTGTCCTTTTTATTGCACGAAACAGAAAAACAGCAGCCGCGGCCAACGCGGTTTTTTTGCTGTTTGCTTGCTGTTTGCTTGCTCTCCCGGCCACAGCCGGTTTGATTTTGCTCCGCAACCCGCGTACCTTAGAAATAGCGGGTTACGCCATCTTCACGAAGGAGTCATGCAATGTCCAGCTTTCGCGTTTTCCTAACCTTCGTCAAGCCGTATTGGAAGCTCGTGCTCGTCACCGTCGTCATCGGCATGGTCAAGTTCGGGATTCCCCTCACGATGCCGGTGCTGATGAAGTACGTGGTCGACGACCTGCTGCTCGGACAGCTCCCGACGGCGGTGAAGACGGAGCGGCTCGTCTACGTCATGCTGGGCGCGTTCGCCCTGTTCATCATCGTGCGCGCGCCGGTCGAGTACTACCGCCAGTACTTCGCGCAGCTGACGACGAGCCGCATCCTCTACGACATGCGGAACAAGCTCTACGCGCATATTCAGAAGCTAAGCTTGCGCTACTATCAGAACCACAAGACGGGCGAGATCATCTCCCGCATGATCAACGACGCCGAAGCGACCAAGAGCATCGTGGAGACGGGCATGATGAACGTCTGGCTCGACTTGTTCACGCTGACGATCGCCATGGGCTTCATGTTCTACATGGATGCGGATCTGACCTTGGTCGCGATCGCCGTGCTGCCGTTCTACGCCTGGTCGGTCAAACGGATGTACAAGCGGTTGAAGGCCTTCGCCAAGTCCAGGTCGCAAGCGCTCGCGGAGATGCAGGGATTCGTCTTCGAACGCGTCAACGGCATGCCCGTCATCAAGAGCTTCACGCTGGAGCGGACGGAGATGGAGAACTTCGACCGGCGGAACCGGAACTTCCTGCAGCGGGCGCTCGCTTTGACGCGGTGGAACGCGCTCACTAACGCCATCATCAATACGCTGACGGATCTGTCCCCGCTGCTCGTCCTGCTATACGGCGGGTATCAGGTCATTCAAGGACATCTGACGCTGGGCGCGTTCATGGCGTTCTTCGCCTACCTGGACCGGCTGTTCACCCCGCTGCGCCGCATCGTCAACTCCTCGACCGAGCTGACGCAGGCCAGCGCTTCGCTGGAGCGCGTCGTCGAGCTGATGCATGAACCGTACGATATCGTGGACGCTCCGAACGCGAAGACGATCGAATCCGACGTGCAGGGGAAGATCGCGTTCGAGCGGGTGCATTTCCGTTACGATACTTCCGCGCGCTGGGTACTGGACGATCTGAGCTTGCGCATCCTGCCGGGCCAGACGGTCGCCTTCGTCGGCATGAGCGGCGGCGGCAAGTCGTCGCTCATCAGCCTCATCCCGCGGTTCTACGACATCCAGGAAGGCGCGATCCTGCTGGACGACCGCGATATCCGGTCGCTCACGCTCCACAGCCTGCGCAGCCAGATCGGCATGGTGCTGCAGGACAACATTCTGTTCAGCGGCAGCGTTCGCGACAACATCTTGTTCGGCAAGCCGCGCGCGGCGGAAGAGGAGGTCGTCCGGGCGGCGCAGGCGGCGAACGCGCACGACTTCATCCTGGGCTTGCCGAACGGCTACGACACGGAGATCGGCGAACGGGGCGTCAAGCTGTCGGGCGGACAGAAGCAGCGTATCGCGATCGCCCGGGTCTTCCTCAAGAACCCGCGCATCTTGATCCTGGACGAAGCCACATCGGCGCTGGATCTGGAGTCCGAGCATCTGATCCAGGAGTCGCTCGAGAAGCTGGCCAAGGACCGGACGACGCTCATCGTCGCCCACAGGCTCTCTACGATTACGCACGCCGACCAGATCGTGATGATCGAGAACGGGCGGATCGTCGAGCAGGGCACGCACGAAGCGTTGATGCGCCGGGACGGCGCGTACGCCAGGCTGTTCAACGTGCAGAACTTGAGCGACGGGCACGTCCGTCAGCCGACTTGACGGTAGGGCATTCGCTCTTCGCTTAAGCGGCGGCTCGATCGACGTCATTCGGTACGTCTTGCGAGATTCGGTCTTGCGAGATTCGGTGCATCTTGCGCCATCCGCCCGGCGACGGCGATTTTCCGGTTTATGGAATCGTTTATCTTTTCTTAAGCTTTAATTAAACATTTCTTACAGGCCTCTTTAGTACTGAAGGTTAATCTGGGGACAGATAGCCGAACGTACGAGGAGGCCTTTTTTCTTACCATGAAAACGAAATTGTTTGTCCTATACGGCGGCAAGTCCGTCGAGCACGAGATCTCGCTCAAAACGGCGCTGACCGTCCTGCAATCGATCGATCGCGACAAATTCGACGTCTATCCGGTCTACATCACGCGGGAAGGCGTCTGGTGCCACCGCGGGCGGCTGGTCGAGCGGGTGACGGATCCGAACGATCTGACGATCCCTGCGGATCCCGATCTGGCGAATCCCGCGCGGTCGCTCGGCGCGGTCGCGGCCAAGCTGTTCGGCGGCGGCGGAAGGCAGGTGGCGCTGCCGCTGCTGCACGGCTCGAACGGCGAGGACGGCACGGTACAGGGGCTCCTGGAGCTGTTGGACATCCCCTATGTCGGCAATGGCGTGCTGTCCTCCGCCGTCGCGCTGGACAAGGCGGCCGCCAAAGCGGTGCTGTCCCATGCGGGCATCGCGCAAGCCGCGTACCTGGCGTTCCGATACGCCGACTGGCAGGAGGAAGGGGAAGCTTCGATCCGGGAGATCGAAGCGTCGATCGGCTATCCTTGCTACGTGAAGCCGGCCTCGCTCGGCTCCAGCATCGGGATCAACCGCTGCGAGGACCGCGTCCAGCTGCTCTCCGCCGTCGAGGAGGCTTTCAGCTACGACCGCAAGATCGTCGTAGAGGAAGAGATCGCGGGCCGGGAGATTCAGGTCGCGGTCCGGGGCAACGACCGGGCGTTGGCTTCCGTGCCCGGCGAATTCATACACGATCAGGCATTTTTCGATTACAACGAGAAATATTTGGCCGGGCGCCTCGCGATGTCGATCCCGGCGGAGCTCCCGGAAGCGACGGCGAACGAGATCCGCGAACAGGCGATCCGGGCCTATCAAGCGCTCGATTGCGCGGGGCTCGCCCGCGTCGACTTCTTCCTCGACCGGACAGGCCGACTCTACTTGAACGAGATCAATACGCTGCCGGGCTTCACGGCCTTCAGCATGTATCCGATCATGTGGGAGCGGACGGACGGCACGCGCTACTCGGAGCTGATCGAGAAGCTGATCGACTACGCGTTCACGCGGCATGCGGATAAGCAGACGATTCGGTACACCAGGGGGGACGGCCAATGATTCGCAGAACGTTAAGTCAGATTGCGACCATGCTGAAGGTGCAGGAGCCGGTCTCGACGCGCGAGGCGGATACGGTCATTCGAGGCGTATCTATCGACACGCGCACGCTGCAGCCGGGCCAGCTCTACGTGCCGATCGTCGGGGACCGCTTCGACGGCCATGCCTTCGCGGACCAAGCGATCGCGCAGGGGGCGGCCGCCGTCCTGTGGAATCGCGAGACCCCGCATCCGCCGACGGATCGCGTGCCCGTGCTCCTGGTGGAGGATACGCTCTCCGCCATCCAACTGCTGGCCATGTCTTACCGGGCGCAACTGCGGGCGAAGATCATCGCCGTCACCGGCAGCAACGGCAAGACCTCCACCAAGGATATGCTGGCGGGCGTGCTGAGCGAACGCTACGCGACGCAGAAGACCTCCGGCAATCTGAACAACCATCTGGGCGTTCCGCTCACGCTGCTGTCGCTGGCGGAAGAGACGGAGATGGCCGTCGTGGAGATGGGCATGTCGGGATTGGGCGAGATCGGGTTGCTGTCTTCGATCGCGATGCCGGACGCGGCGATCGTCACGAACGTCGGCGACGCGCATCTGGGCGACCTGGGGAGCAAGGCGAATATCCTGCAGGCGAAGCTGGAGATCGCGCAGGGTCTACGACAGGGCGGCTTGCTGATCTACAACGGAGACGATCCTCTGCTGTCCGGGGCGCTGGAAGGCAAAGAAGGTCCTTACGAGAAGGTGTCGTTCGGCATGTCGCGGCGAAACGACTATTATCCGTTGTCATTCGCGCTGTACGCCAGCGGGACGACCTTCGCCCTGGACGACGGGGACGAGCTGACGACGTTGACGATTCCGGCCGTCGGCCGCCACCAGCTGGAGAACGCGATGGCGGCGGTCGCCGCGGCGGTCCGCGTCGGGATGATGGATCTGGCGCAGATCAAAGCCGGATTCCATAAGGTAGAGCTCACCGGGATGCGCAACGAGATCGTGCGCATCGGATCGGTCCAGATCCTCAACGACACGTACAAGTCGAACCCCGCCAGCGCGAAGGCGTCGCTCGCCGCGTTAAGCGCCGTAGCCGGCGACAAGACGAGGATCGCCGTACTCGGCGACATGCAGGATCTAGGCGACCAAGCGATCGATCTTCACCGGGAGATCGGAGCTTGCGCGGCGGCGCACGCCGACTATCTCTTCGCGTACGGTCCGTTGTCCGCGTACCTCGCGGAGGAGGCGGGCAAGCGAATGAAGCCGAGCCGCGTCTTTCACGACATCGACAAGCAGGCGATGATCGGACGGATCCGGGATGTCCTGCGGCCGGATGCGTTCCTGCTCGTGAAAGCGTCCCGCGAGATGAAGCTGGAAGACGTCGTTACGGCCTTGTCCGAAGGCCAGGTTCAGCCATGAGAGCGGCGCTGGCCATGCGTTCGGACCTGCACCGGGATACGCGGGCGGAGATCGACCTGGCCGCGATCCGGCACAACGTCCGGGCGATTCGGGGCGCTCTCCCGACGGGTGCCGAATTCATGGCCGTCGTGAAGGCGGACGGCTACGGACACGGAGACTTGGCGGTCGCCGAGGCGGCGATCCAAGGCGGCGCGGACAGTCTGGCGGTCGCCTATCTCAGCGAAGCGCTCCGGCTGCGGCGCGGAGGCATCCGGCATCCGATCCTCGTGTTGACGCCGATTCAACCCCGCGAGCTGCCGCTTGCGGTCGAGCAGGACCTGATGCTAACCGTCGCTTCGGCCGAATGGATGGCGGAGGCGCGCGTCTACAAGAATCCGTACACGCTGCCGAAGATCAAGGTTCACGTGAAGCTGGACACCGGTCTCGGGCGGCTCGGCATCCGCGGGCGCGAGGAATGGGAGGCGCTGGTCCCTTGGCTGGCGAAGCGGGACGTCGTCGTCGAGGGCGCCTACACGCACTTCGCGACGGCCGGCCAAGCCGATACGGCCTACCTAGAGGCGCAGCGCCTCCGGTTTCGCGAGATGCTCGGCTGGATCGCGGATTCGGGCATCGTTCCGCGGAGATGCCACTGCGCGAACAGCGCGGCTGCGCTGCGTTTCCCGGCGCTCGCGATGGACATGGTGCGCATCGGTGCGGCGATGTACGGGTTCTGCGACCGGCGCTGGCAACCCGGCGTGGAGCTTACGCCCGCGCTCCGTCTGTCCAGCCGGCTGCTGCAGACGAAGCAGGTGGAGAAGGGCGCGTACATCGGCTACGACAACGCCTACCGGGCGGAGGAGTCCGAATGGATCGGCACGGTACCGATCGGTTACGCGGACGGCTGGTCCCAAGGGCTGCGCGGCTCGGAGCTGCTGGTCGGCGGAGAGCGGGCGCCGATCGTCGGCAAGATCGGGATGGACCAGCTGATGGTTCGGCTGCCGCGCGCGTACCCCGCCGGCACGCCCGTGACGCTGATCGGCGAAGAGGGGGAGGAGCGGATCACCTGCGCGGAGCTCGCCGCCCGTCTCGAGAGCGTGCCGCAGGAGATCTCGACCGCGCTCTCCGCTCGGGTGGAACGCGTCTACCTGTGAGGCTAGATTCGCCTGTAATGCTACCTTTCCAATAATGCTAGATGCACCTATGATGCCAGATGCATCTGATAGGCCAGATTCATCTGAAATACTACCTTCGACTGTGATGCCACCTTCCCATGTGAGGTGCCAATAGGAGGCCGCCCGGCTGCTGAATTGAGGGCGGTTTTTTTGTTTATTGGTCATCCAGCAGATAAAAGTCACTCACCTGTGCATTTCTGTATGACCGCCGATAAAAACGTGTCGCAGCTTGGGAAGGCGGCGAAGCCGTTTTTCTTGTGGAGGCGGCATCGCATCGGCCGTACTAGCATCGGGAAAGCAATAAGTTGCAAAAGTACAACTTTTTTTGCCTATTTTAGCTATAAGAAGGATATTACTTGCAAACGTACAACTTATTTGGGGGAAAATCACTGAATCAGCGAAAACTAGCCGAATAAGTGGTACGTTTACAACTTTTTCTGGTTTGGATGACGTTGGAGTCAAAAAAAGTGGTACGTTTGCAACTTTTTCTGGTTTGGATGAAGGTGGAGACGCAAAAGTGGTAGGTTTACAACTTTTTAGCCTGCTGGCTGCTGCCGGTAGGTTTTATGCCGTTCGTTCGCGCCTAGTCAAGCCAGGCACAGCTAGCCGGTGCGAGTCCGGCCGCTTTACGAAATCTAAGCGGCGAGAGCATCCGCCCCCTCCGATTCAGCGCTTCCTGTGTAGAGCTATTTTCCACATTTCTGCGAACGTCATAAAAAAGCATTGACGCGGTCAATTGATAACGGTTATCATCTGTTTGTTGAGAAAAGCTCTCATTTACCGTTGAAGGAGTTGCACCTTGTGCTGAAATCGTCCCGTACCGCCCTGATCGCCACCTCGCTCGCAGCCGTCCTGCTCGTATCGGCTTGCGGCGAATCCAATAAAGAAGCGAAGTCCTCCGCCTCGCCTTCAGCAAGCGCAACCGCTTCCGCATCCGCCAGTCCGGGCGCCGCAGCATTCCAAGCGGCCGTGGACGCCTACCGGCAATACGTCATCGACCAGACCGACCAATTCGTCAAGTCGACGGACGCCTTCGTTCAGGCGATCCGCGACGGGGACATCGACAAAGCCAAGTCCCTGTACGCGCCGTCCCGGATGTTCTACGAACGCATCGAGCCGATCGCCGAATCGCTCGGCGATTTCGATCCATGGATCGACGCCCGCGAAGGCGACGTGCCGGACGCCGAATGGCGCGGCTACCACAAGCTCGAGAAGGCGCTGTGGGTCGACAACAAGCTCGACGGCCAAACTTCGGTCGCAGACCAGCTGCTGCAAGACGTGAAGCAGCTGCGCGTCAAGATGGAGAGCGTCGAGATCGATACGCCGATGCTCGTGACGGGCGCCGTGGAACTGCTGAACGAAGTGTCGTCCAGCAAAGTCACCGGCGAGGAAGAGCGCTATTCCCATACCGATCTGTACGACTTCGCGGCCAACGTGGACGGCGCGAAGGAGATCTACAACGTCCTCCAATCGACGGTCAAGGAGAAAAACGCCGAGCTGGCGGCCGAGATCGAAGCACGCTTCGCCGATCTCGACAAGACGCTGGAACCGTACCGCAAAGACGGCGGCTACGTCCTCTACACGACGCTGAAGGAAGATGAGGTCAAGAAGTTGAGCCAAGCGATCGACGCCTTGGCGGAGCCGCTCTCCCAAGTCGGAACGGTCGTGGAGGTTTAACATGGACCGCGAGATCGAACAACCGCAGAACGAAGGGCGGGAGCCCAAGCGGGTCTCCCGACGCGACGTGCTCAAGATGGGCGCCGTCGGCGGGATCGGCCTGCTGCTCGGCGCGACAGGCCTCAAGGGGCTGAGTCTGCTCGACGAACCGAAGCCGGCATCCGCCAAGCCTGCGCCCGCAGCTGGAACCATCCCGTTCTATGGCGCGCATCAAGGCGGCATAGTAACACCCATGCAGGATTACGTCTGCATGGGTGCGTTTGATTTCACGACGACCAGCCTGGAGACGGTCCGCAAGCTGTTCAAGCAATGGACGGATGCTTCCGCGCGCATCGCGGCCGGCGAAGGCGTCGCGGATGAGAGCGGGAACGCCCTCGTGCCGCCGGCGGACACGGGCGAGACGATCGGCTTGCTGCCGGTCCGCACGACGCTGACGTTCGGGCTCGGCGCGTCGTTCTTCGACGACCGCTTCGGGCTCGCGGGCAAACGCCCGAAGGCGCTCGCCGACATTCCGGCGTTCAAGCGCGACGAGCTGGTGCCCGAATGGTCTCACGGCGACGTCATCGTTCAAGTGTGCGCGAACGATCCGCAAGTCGCCTTCCATGCCATCCGCAATCTCGCCCGGATCGCCCGCGGGAAGGCCGTGCTCCGCTGGATGCAGCAGGGCTACCAGCGCTCCGGCCTCGCCGACCCGAAGGGCGCGACGCCGCGCAACCTGCTCGGCTTCAAGGACGGGACGAACAATCCGGCCGTTGGCGACGCGGACGTGGCGGGCGAGATCGTCTGGGCCAAGGGCGCGGACGGCGCGCCTTGGATGGACGGCGGCAGCTATATGGCCGTCCGCCGCATCCGGATGCGGATCGAGGTGTGGGACCGGACCACGCTCGGCGAGCAGGAGGCGACCTTCGGCCGCCACCGCGACTCCGGCGCTCCCCTGGGGCAAGCCGGGGAATTCGACAAAGCCGACTATGCGAAAACGGGCAAGAACGGCAAACCGATCATACCCGCGGACTCGCACATGGCGCTCGCCAGCATGGGCGGCAAGGTGAAGATCCACCGCCGCGGCTATTCGTACTCGAACGGCATCGACCTGCGAACGGGACAACTGGACGCGGGCCTGCTCTTCATCTGCTTCAACCGCGACCCGAGAGAGCAGTTCATTCCGATGCAAGAGAAGCTGGCCGCGTCGGATCGGCTGAACGAATACATCCAGCACGTGGGGAGCGGCATCTACGCGGTGCTGCCCGGCGTGAGGGAAGGCGGATATATCGGGGATACTTTACTGTAGGCTGAGGTGCTGACGATGAGACGCTTAGGACTTATATTCATGCTGCTGGCCGTCGGACTCCTCCCGATGGGTTCCGCCTATGCCTCCGACGGCGGAAAGACGGATGCGGCGGCGGAGCTGCACAAGCAGCTGATCTACTACGCGAGCGACGCCCTGATCGGCGCGGGCGACCGCGAGTGGACGACCGTTACGGAAGCGGTCGCCGGGTTGAACAAGGTATGGGGAGCGGCCGATCGCGGCGGCGCCGCCGAAGCAGCGGCGCTGACCGCGGCCATCGCCAAGGCGGAGAGCGCGCTCGCGCAGGCGGCCGACGATCCGGACGCCGCCTACAAGGCCGTGTCCGCGCTGGCCAAATCCGCCGACGCGTTCGTATCGGCCGACGACGAAGCCGGCGGTCAAGGGGACGTGCGCCAGCAAGTTCGGGCGATGCTCCCGAACTTGGAGAAGAGTCTCGCCGCGGCGAAGGAATCGGACTTCGCCGCCGCGAAGCAGGCGTATGCCGGCTTCGTCTCCGACTGGGGGCAAGCCGAAAGCGCGATCCGCAAGCGCGATACGGCCCTGTACGGGCAGATCGAGGTCAAGATCAGCGGCGCCCGCATCGCGATCAACACGGAGCCGCCGAGCGCCGAGCGTACGGCGGCTAAGCTGCAGGAGCTGATCCAGACGCTGGACGATTACGCCTCGGGACGCGCGAACGCGGGCGCCGAGGCGAAGCCGGAGAGCGGCATCGCTTCGATCGCGGATCTCATGGCGCTGCTGGGGAAGGCCGAAGACGATATCAAGGCGTCCCGCGCCGCCGATGCGGCTGCGAAGATGGATCTCTTCGTCTCCGCCTGGCCGAACGTCGAGGGCGAGGTCAGCACGCGTTCGTCCCAAGCGTATACGGCGATCGAGACGGCGATGATCTCGCTCTCCAGCGCGCTGCTGTCGAATCCGCCGGACTATGCCAAGGCGGGCGGTCTGGCCGACCAACTGATGCGGCAGCTCGAGCCTTACGCGAACGCGTCCGGCTACTCCGCCTGGGACGCGGCGGTCATCTTGTTCCGGGAAGGGCTCGAGGCGATCCTCATCATCGCGGCGCTGCTCGCGATGCTCAGCCGCGCCGGCCACGCCGACAAGCGCAAATGGATCTGGTCCGGCGCCGGCGCGGGCTTCGTAGCCTCCGCCGCGTTCGCCTTCGTGCTGACCGTTCTGCTGTCCAACCTGTCGACGGGCAGCTCGCGCGAGATGCTGGAGGGCATCACGGGCCTCATCGCCGTCGTGTTCATGATCACGGTCGGCGCATGGCTTCACGGCAAGTCCAATCTGGCGAACTGGAACCGGTTCGTCGAGCGCGCCATCGGCGCTTCCTTGGCGAAGGGCGCGGTCTGGTCGCTTGCGCTCACCGCCTTCCTGTCCGTCTTGCGCGAAGGCGCGGAGACGATCATCTTCTACGTCGGCATGGCGCCTACGATCCGGATACAGGACCTGCTGCTCGGGATCGGCGGATCGGTCGTCGTCCTGGCCGCGATCGCGTTCGCCATCCTGAAGCTCAGCGCGCGCATCCCGGTCCGGCCTTTCTTCCTGCTGGCCGGTCTGCTGCTGTACTACATGGCGTTCAAGTTCGTGGGCAAGAGCATTCACGCTCTCCAGGTCGCCGGGAAGCTCCCGGCGCACGTGCCGGGCTACTTGCCCGAAGTGCCTTCGCTCGGCATCTTCAACTGCTGGGAAGTCATCATCCCCCAAGCGGCCGTGCTTGTCCTGATTCTCGGCAATTTCGCGCGCGTGGAATGGAGGAAACGAGCCGGCGCCGTCCGCGCCGCACCCCGCGCGTAATCGAATATTCGCCTCGCGAATACGCAGATTCGCCCAGCCCGTCATCGCCGCGGGCTTTTCTTTTTTGTCCTACAGAATGTATAAGTTTCACGCCTACGCAATTCTGTATGACCTCCGATAAAAACGTATCGCCTTCTTCTGAAAAGACGGCAAAGCCGTTTTTACTTGGAACGAACCTTTGCAATTCGCGAGAGATCGTGTGATAATGTCTCGATATGGATCGACGGCGCGAATCGCGCGAGAAAGTCTGCATGGCATGGAGGCCCTTATCTTGAATCGATATCCTTTCGCATATGAACAAGGCAAACCCTTTCTCCAGCAGGTCGGGGAATGGGTGGCCGACGTGTTCTACGATATCCTGCCCGAAGCCGGCTTCGAAGTCCGGGACGAGCAGATCTTTATGGCCTACCAGCTCGAACGAGCGTTCGCCGAGAAGGCGACGATCTTCGCGGAGGCCGGCGTCGGCACCGGCAAGACGCTGGTCTACCTGCTCTATGCGGTGTGCTACGCGCGGTACGTCGGCAAGCCCGCCGTCATCGCCTGCGCGGACGAATCGCTGATCGAGCAGCTGGTCAAACCCGAGGGCGATCTGGCCAAGATCGCCCGTCATCTGCACATGGCCATCGACGCCAGATTGGGCAAGTCGCCCGATCGCTACCTCTGCCTCGTGAAGCTGGACAACGCCCGCCTGAACGGCGAGGACGCGGAAGTCTACCAGTCGCTGCACGAAGAGCTGCCGGACTTCGTGTACAAGAGCGAGGCGATGCAGGCCTTCTACGCTTACGGCGACCGCAAGCAATACGCGCATCTGAACGACGAGCAGTGGAGCCGGATCGGATGGGATGCGTTCCAAGACTGCTTCGTCTGCGACCGCCGTCATCGCTGCGGGCAGACGCTGTCGCGCGACCGCTACCGGCAATCGGCGGATCTGATCGTCTGCTCCCACGACTTTTATATGGAGCACGTCTGGACCTACGAAGGACGCAAGCGGGAAGGGCAGCTGCCGCTGCTGCCCGAGCACAGCTCGGTCGTCTTCGACGAAGGCCACCTGCTGGAGTCCGCGGCGCAGAAGGCGCTGACCTACCGGCTGAAGCATTCGGTCTTCGAAGAGCTGATCGCCCGTCTCCTACAGGGGGAGATCCGCGAATCGCTCGCGTTCCGCATCGAAGAGGCGATCGACCGGAGCGCGCTGCTCTTCGACGTGCTCGCGAAGCAGACGAGACCCGTTCCCGGGTCCGATCGGAAGGAAGTCATCCTGAACGACCGTCTCCTGCAGGAAGTGCGGCTGTTCCAAGGCGTCGTGGACGAGATCGAGGAGGAGCTGGTGTTCGAGAGCGAGCTATATACGCTGAACGAGTACCATCTGCGGATCGTCGAGGAGCATCTGGAGATGATGCAGAAGGCGCTGAACCTGTTCCGGGGCGCGGACAGGGTCATCTGCTGGGCGCAGGACGGCGCGGACGGCTTGACGCTCGTCATCATGCCGCGGGCGGTGAAGGAAGTGCTGAAGGAGCGGGTGTTCGGGCTGAAGCTGCCGATCGTCTTCTCTTCGGCGACGCTGTCGGTAGACGGCTCGTTCGGCTACGTCGCCGAAAGTCTGGGCATCGAGAAATATTTGTCCTTCAGCGTGAATTCCCCTTACGAATACGAGGGACGTATGGATGTCGTCCTGCCGGAGGCAACGAACGGCGCGGGATTCTCCGAGAAGCTGGAAGCGGCCGTCCGGTCGCTCTCCCGTTCCGGCGGCAGGGCGCTCGTCCTCTTCGCCGACAAGTCCGATCTGCGCCGGTTCAAGGAGGCCGTCCCCTCGGTTGAAGCCTTGTCGGAGCTGCGGTTCCTATTCGAAGGCGACCGGGAGATCAGCGATCTGATCGGGGCCTTCCAGCAGGACGAGACGAGCATCCTCTGCGCGGTCAGTTTGTGGGAGGGGCTGGACGTGCCGGGGCCTTCGCTGTCCAACGTCATCGTGTGGTCGCTTCCTTTTCCCCCGCAGGACCCGGTCTTCGCGGCGAAGCGCCAGGCTGCTACGGATCCGTACGCGGAAGTCGATCTGCCTTACATGCTCTTGCGGTTGAAGCAGGGGATGGGGCGGCTGATCCGCACCCGGGAGGATCGCGGGGAGATCGTCCTCCTCGGCGAGGAGCTGCATCGCGACGAGAGTCTGCGCCTGCGCGTCGAAGCGCTGCTGCCGGATGGCGTCCGCCTCGGGGCGGAGTGAGCCGCGCGGGCGGCCGGGATTAAGCCTTTATCGGTTGTTCCCCTATGCCGGAAGTCTTATAATGGAAGGAACGGCATCGCGATGCCATCCGTGTCCGAAGAAAGGGTGACGAATCTCATGAGCACGACGAACCGCATCGCGCAGATCGGACCGCCGCGATTCGGCGTCGCCGTTCATGCGTTGGCGTGGCTGACGCAGAGCGGAGGCGTCCTGTCCAGCGCCGCGCTCGCGAGCCAGGTCAATTCGCACGCGACGTTCCTTCGCCGCGTTCTCCAGACGCTGGCGCAGTCTGGATTGGTCGAAGCGAGAGAAGGACGAGACGGCGGTTACACGTTGGCCCGTTCCCCCGATCGGATCACGCTGGCCGATGTCTATAACGCCGTCCGGGCGGAATGCGCCGGCGAGCAGGCGGACGACGGCGGCTGCGGCGCGGCCGCGGCCGCGGCCGGCCAGTTGGATGAAGTGCTGGCTCGCGTCATGACCGATGCCGAGCAGCGGACGGTCGATCACCTCCGGGGCTATACGATCGCCGACATTTTGTCTCAGGCAGACGAGTTCGCCAAGCCGGACGAGGGCGCGGGAAATTCTTGTTGTCAAAGCGCAATGGATGAAATATAATGTGCTTGAGAAAGTTGCAGTTGAATTCGTTTGACTGCAATTTTTTATGCAGTTAACTGTGCCTTTATTAAGTGCAGTAAAAATGAACGAAAAAGGGGAATGGCTGGATGGATGTCGTCGCGATCGTACTCGAAGGGTTGTTGGGCTTGATGTTCGCCATGGCCGGGATCATGAAGATCGCCGGGGCGAAGATGCACGTGGATAATTTCAACCATTGGGGACTGCCGCAATGGTTCCGCGTCGTGACGGGGCTTGTCGAGCTGGTTGGCGCGGCGGTTCTGGTCGTGGGGATCTGGGTGCCTAGTTGGGCGGCCTGGGGCGGATTGCTGCTCGGATTGACGATGCTGGCCGGCGTTGCCGTTCACCTGCGCGTGCGCGACAAGGCCGCGGCGACGATGCCCGCCGTCGTCCTGCTGGTGCTGGCCGCGGCGATCGTGGCGATCCAGAGCGCGGAATTCGGGAACTTCCCGGGCTGACGGGCGTTTCGCCGCAGGCGGCAAGCAAGACGAAGGAGGGGCGCGGAGAGCGCCCTTCTTTTTATTCGGCGGAACGGACATCATTCGGCAGACCGCGGCGATATTCGCCGCGGTTTTTTGGTTTGTGATCTATGATAGGCCCGGAGCTTAACGTTTATTGCCGAAATTTGGCCTTTATTCGTTTTTTTGCGGATCGGGCTTGTTTCGCGCGGTTCCGGAATGGGTATATAACCCTGAATCTCTCGCATTAATCGACTGTGCCGATCTTTTTTTGTTCGGCATGTAGATAGAGGAGGAAGGATAGGAGGGGCGTCATGGAGGATCCCGTCAATATTCTGCTCGTCGATGATCATCCCGAGAACCTGGTAGCCATAGAAGCGGTACTGGCGGGCGAACCCTATCGGCTGGTTCGCGCATACTCCGGCATGGAGGCGCTGCGATCTTTGTTGGAAGAGGAGTTTGCGGTCATCGTCATGGACGTTCAGATGCCCGGCATGGACGGGTTCGAGACGGCCAGCATCATTCGCACCCGAGAGAAGTCGAAGTACATTCCGATCATTTTTTTATCCGCTTCGCACTACAAGGTAGAAGACTTCTTCGCAGGCTATTCGGCTGGCGCGATCGACTACATGACGAAACCGTTCACGCCGCAGATCTTCAAGGCCAAGATTCAGGGCTACGTCGGCATGTACGAAGCGAACAAGTCCCTCCAAGTCCAGAGCGAGCTGCTCCAAGAGCAAACCAAGCAGCTCGAGAAGACGAACCAGGAGCTGGTTCAGGCCAAGGAGAGCGCCGAGATCGCGTCGCGCGTCAAGTCGGAATTCCTGGCCATGATGAGCCACGAGATCCGGACGCCGCTGAACGGCATCATCGGCATGTCGGAGCTGCTCATGACCTCCGAGATTCCGGGGGAATATGCCCAGATGGCCGAGATCATCCATACGAGCGGCAACGCGCTCCTTTCTGTCATTAATCATATTCTCGATTACTCACATATCGAGTCCGGCAAGCTGAACCTGGAGGACGAGCCGTTCGTGCTGAAGTATTGTCTGGAGGAGACCGTCGATCTCTTCACGGTCAAGTCGCGGGAACGGAACCTGGAGATGATCGTCGTCGTGGATCCCGATATTCCGGTCTATGTGAGAGGGGATATGAACCGGCTGCGGCAAGTGCTGATCAATCTGGTCGGCAACGCCGTGAAGTTCACGACGGAGGGCGGCGTCTATATTGTCGTCAACCGACTCGCCGAAGAAGAGGAAGAAATCGCGTTAGAGTTTATTATCAAGGATACCGGCATCGGCATCCCGCCGGACAAGATCGACCGGCTCTTCCAGCCGTTCTCGCAGCTCGACGCCGCGACGAATCGCAAGTTCGGCGGCACGGGACTGGGACTGTCGATCTGCAAGTCGCTCATCGAGCTGATGGGCGGGAGCATCCGGGTCGATCCTTCGCCGGAGAGCGGCGCTACCTTCGTGTTCACGGTGAAGGTCAGGCGTCACCTGGAACCGGACGGGCTCGTCGATCTCGCGCTGCATACGGCGGCGCAGCAGGTCAAGTTCGAACGCTATCCCCCAGCGGCGCCGACCGTACCGCTCAAGGTGCTGGTGGGAGAAGGCGATCGGGTCGACCGAATCTTAATGAAGCATCTGTTGGGGATACTCGGCTACGCGCCGGATATGGCGCAGAACGGCAAGGAGATGCGGCAGGCGCTGCAGACGCAAGACTACGACCTGCTCTTCCTCGACCCGATGCTTCCGGTGGACGACGGCGAAGAGACGCTCCGGGAGATCGTCCAAGCCGTGCCCGACGACCGTCGGCCGACAGTTGTCGCAATGAACGCAGGCTCCGCCTGCAAGAGCAATGAGCAAATGGGCGGGTCGCTCGTTAAGCCGGTCAGGCTCGGACTTCTGAAGCCACTCATCCAGAGCATTGCGAGCCTGAGAGAGAAGCACTCCAAAAATTAGGGATAAGGGATGAGACCATGGCAGATCAAAAACAAGGAGAAGGCATCGTACGAGCGGAACAGCCTTTGGACGCGGGCGACATCCTGAACGCTCTGATGGCGCTCAAGAAAGGCAACTTCGCTTACCGCATGCCTTATCATCTGACCGGCATCTCGGGCAAAGTCGCCGATACGTTCAATGAGATTCTCGATATGCAGGAGGGCCTCTTGCAGGAAGTGCAAGCCGTGGCCAGGGTCGTCGGGAAGGAAGGGAAGCACACCCGGCGATTCGTTCACAACAACAATGGCGGAGACTGGGAGACGGTCGTCGAATCGCTCAACAGCCTCGTCGTGGATCTGATCCAGCCGACGAGCGAGATGGTGCGCGTCATCAACGCGGTCGCGAAAGGCGATCTGTCCCAGAAGGTCGACCTGGAGTTCGAGGGGCGCCCGCTCACGGGCGAGTTCCAGCGGACCGCGAGCAACATCAACATGATGGTCGATCAGCTGTCGATGTTCTCCTCCGAGGTGACGCGGGTCGCCCGAGAGGTCGGCACGGAGGGCATCCTGGGCGGACAAGCGGACGTGCGGGGCGTATCCGGCACCTGGAAGGACTTGACCGACAGCGTCAACAACATGGCGAACAATCTGACCGATCAGGTGCGCAACATCGCGGCGGTCACGACGGCGGTCGCGAACGGCGACCTGTCCAAGAAGATCACCGCCGACGTCCAAGGCGAGATTCTGGAGCTGAAGGTCACGATCAACACGATGGTGGACCAGCTCTCGACGTTCGCCTCGGAGGTGACGCGGATGGCGCGCGAGGTCGGTACCGAGGGCATCCTCGGCGGCCAGGCGGATGTCAAGGGCGTCTCCGGCACGTGGCGGGACTTGACCGAGAGCGTCAACTATATGGCGAGCAACTTGACCAATCAGGTGCGCAACATCGCGGAAGTGACGACGGCGGTCGCCAAGGGCGACTTGTCCAAGACGATCACGGTCGACGCCAAGGGCGAAATTCTGGAGCTCAAGAGCACGATCAATACGATGGTGGATCAGCTCAGCAACTTCGCCTCCGAGGTGACGCGCGTGGCGCGGGAAGTATCCACCGAAGGGATCCTGGGCGGTCAGGCGGACGTGAAGGACGTCTCCGGCACGTGGAAGGATTTGACCGACAGCGTCAACTTTATGGCCGGGACGCTGACCGATCAGGTGCGCAACATCGCCGAGGTGACGACCGCCGTCGCCAAAGGCGATCTGTCCAAGCAGATCACCGTCAACGCGAAGGGCGAGATCCTGGAGCTGAAGAATACGATCAACACGATGGTGGACCAGCTCTCGACGTTCGCCTCGGAAGTCACGCGCGTGGCGCGCGAGGTCGGCACCGAAGGGATGCTGGGCGGTCAGGCGCAGGTCAAGGGCGTCGCCGGCACGTGGCGCGACTTGACCGAGAGCGTCAACTACATGGCGAGCAACTTGACCAACCAAGTGCGCAACATCGCGGTCGTCACGACGGCCGTCGCGAACGGCGATCTGTCTAAGAAGATCACCGCGGACGTCCAAGGAGAGATTCTGGAGCTGAAGAACACGATCAACACGATGGTGGACCAGCTCTCGATGTTCTCCTCGGAGGTGACGCGCGTGGCGCGGGAGGTCGGCACGGACGGCAAGCTGGGCGGTCAGGCGCAGGTCAAGGGCGTCGGCGGCACCTGGCAAGACTTGACCGAGAGCGTCAACAACATGGCCCGCAATCTGACCGACCAAGTGCGCAACATCGCGGACGTCACGACGGCGGTCGCGAAGGGCGACCTGTCCAAGAAGATCACCGTCGACGTCAAAGGCGAGATGCTCGAGCTGAAAAACACGATGAATACGATGGTGGATCAGCTGAGCAACTTCGCCGCGGAGGTGACGCGCGTCGCGCGCGAGGTCGGCACCGAAGGGAAGCTCGGCGCCCAGGCGGAAGTGAAGGACGTCTCCGGCACCTGGAAGGACTTGACGGATACCGTCAACTATATGGCGAGCAACCTGACCATCCAGATGCGCAACATCGCGGGCGTGACGACGGCCGTCGCCAACGGCGATCTGTCCAAGAAGATTACCGTCGACGTGAAGGGCGAGCTGTTCGAGTTGAAGAATACGATCAATACGATGGTGGATCAGCTGAATTCGTTCGCCTCCGAAGTGACGCGCGTAGCGCGGGAGGTCGGCACGGACGGCAAGCTGGGCGGTCAAGCCCAGGTGCGCGGCGTCGGCGGCATCTGGAAGGATCTAACCGACAACGTCAACATCATGGCGACCAATTTGACCGATCAGGTACGGGGCATCGCGAAGGTCGTCACGGCAGTCGCCAACGGCAACCTGAAGCAGAAGCTGACGGTCGACGCGAAGGGCGAGATCGCCGAACTGACGGATACGATCAACAACATGATCGAGACGCTCGCCACGTTCGCCGATCAGGTCACGACCGTAGCGCGGGAGGTCGGCGCGGAGGGGAAGCTGGGCGGACAAGCGAGCGTTCCCGGCGCGGCTGGCACGTGGCGCGATCTGACCGACAACGTCAACTACATGGCGAGCACGCTCACTACGCAGGTGCGCGCGATCACGAACGTCGCCACCGCCGTGACGAACGGCGACCTGTCGCGAACGATCGATGTGGCCGCGGCGGGCGAAGTCGCTTCGCTTAAAGACAATATTAATGAGATGATCCGGAATCTGAAGGAGACGACGCGGATCAATACCGAGCAGGATTGGCTGAAGACGAACCTGGCCAAGTTCTCCCGGCTGCTCCAGGGCCAACGCGATCTGTACGCGGTGTGCCGGATGATCCTGTCGGAGCTCGCGCCGCTCGTCTCGATGCAGCACGGCGTCTTCTACATCAACGAGCCGGTGAACGGCGAGCATGTGCTGAAGCTGTTCGCGAGCTACGCTTACCAGAACCGCAAGTATCTCTCGAACGAGTTCCGCGCGGGGCAAGGCTTGGTCGGGCAGTGCCTCATCGAGAAGCAGCGCATCCTCCTCACCAACGTGCCGGGCGATTACGTCGTCATCTCGTCGGCGCTCGGGGAGGCGACGCCGCTCAATATCGTCCTGCTCCCGATTATCTTCGAGGATCAGGTGCTCGCGATCCTCGAGCTCGCTTCGTTCCGCTCCTTCAGCGAGATCGATATCGCTTTCCTGGACCAGCTGACCGAATCGATCGGGATCGTCATCAATACGATGCAGGCGAATCAGCGGACGGAGGAGCTGCTGATCCAGTCGCAGTCGCTGACGGAAGAGCTGCAAAAGCAGCAGTTGGAGCTGCAGAACACGAACGACGAGCTCGAAGACAAGGCGAAGCTGCTGGTCATCCAGAAGGCCGAAGTGGAGAGCAAGAACAACGAGGTCGAAGTGGCGAAGCGGTTCCTCGAAGAAAAGGCGGAACAGCTCGCGCAGACGTCCAGATACAAGTCCGAGTTTCTGGCCAACATGTCGCACGAGCTCCGTACGCCGCTCAACTCCTTGCTCCTGCTGGCCGAACAGCTGGCCGAGAACCCGGACGCGAACCTGTTGGATCACCAGGTGAAGTTCGCGAAGACGATTCAGGATTCCGGCTACGAACTGCTGAATCTGATCAACGACATCCTCGACCTGTCGAAGATCGAGTCCGGCACGATCACGCCGGAATACAGCGAGATCTCGGTAATCGAGCTTGCCGGCGGTCTGGACCGGACGTTCCGGCACATGGTGGATGACGCCAAGCTCGAATACCGGATCAAGGTCGAACCGGACGTGCCGCGCAGCATCCTGACCGATCCGAAGCGGCTGCAGCAGATTCTGAAGAACTTGCTGTCGAACGCCTTCAAGTTCACCGATCGCGGGCAGATCATGCTGCTCATCCGCAGAGCCGCCAACGGCTGGAACGAGGAGAACGAGACGCTGAACCAAGCGCAAATGGTGCTGTGCTTCTCGGTGAGCGACACGGGGATCGGCATCGTGCCGGAGAAGCAGCAGATCATCTTCGAGGCGTTCCAGCAGGCGGACGGGAGCACGAACCGCGAATACGGCGGCACGGGACTCGGCCTTGCGATCTCTCGCGAGATCGCGGAGATGCTGGGTGGCGAGATCACGCTCTACAGCGAAGCGGGCAGCGGCAGCGTGTTCAACCTCTACCTGCCGGCGGAGGCCGACTTCCCGGATCCGGAGCCGAAGCCGAAGCACCTGCCGGAGGTGATCGACGTGACGCCGCCGAAGCGGACGCGCAACTTCGCGGCCGGCGACGAGCCGGTGGTGATCGACGACCGGGACCATATCCAGCCCGGCGACCGCGTCTTCCTCATCATCGAAGACGACATGAAGTTCAATGAGATCGTCCTCGACGCGTTGCGGCGCAAAGGGATCAAAGCGATCGTCACGACGCGCGGCTTGAACGCGCTCGAGCTGGCGCTCCAATACAAGCCGGTCGCCATCACGCTGGATCTCCACCTGCGGGACGCCGACGGCTGGCTCGTGCTGGAGCACCTGAAGAACGATATCAGCGTCCGGCACATTCCGGTGAGCGCCATCACGGTGGAGGAGAACGAGATCGCGCTGCTGCAGAAGGGCGTCTACGATTATGTCTGCAAGCCGGTAACGAACGAGGAGCTGGAGAACGCGCTGGACAAGCTGAACCGGTTCGCCGACCAGACGGAGCAGACCTTGCTCGTCGTCGTGCGGGAAGAAGAGCGGCGGAAGGCGTTCGCCTCTCTCCTGGACAACAAGGACATCAAGATCGTCGCGGTCGATACGGGCCGCAAGGCGTTGAACCAACTGAACGCCAAGTCGTACGATTGCGTGCTCCTGGACAACGATCTGCCGGATATGAACGCGGCCAAGTTCGTTCGGGAGGTTCAGAAGAACGCGAAGAACAAGTACTTGCCCGTCGTGATCCACCGCAGCAAGAAGCTGACGCCCGAAGAAGAAGCGGACTTCGACGAGCTGATGCGGTCCGCCGTCATCAAGGAAGCGAAGACGCCCGTTCAGATCATGGACGAGACGACGCTCTTCCTCCACCGGAAGACGGACAGCCTGCCCGCGGACGCGCGCGAGACGCTCATGAAGGCGCATCTGTCCGACGAGATGATCGCCAACAAGAAGGTGCTTGTCGTCGACGACGACATCCGCAATATCTTCGCGCTGACGACGATCCTGGAGCGGCATCAGATGAAGGCGATCCCGGCCGAGAACGGCGAGGACGCGATTGCGCTCCTCGAAGAGACGCCGGACGTGGATATCGTGCTGATGGATATCATGATGCCGGTCATGGACGGCTACGAGACGACGCGGGCCATCCGCGAAAAACCGGATTTCAAAGACCTTCCGATCATCGCGCTGACGGCCAAGGCGATGAGCGGCGACCGCGATCTGTGCCTGGACGCGGGCGCTTCGGACTACATCACCAAGCCGGTCAACAGCGCGCAGCTGCTGGCCATGATGCGGGAGTGGCTGGACCGCTAATGCAGGCCTGAAGGACAAGCCAAAATGAGGCGAAGGACGCGCGGGAGGGAGACCCTCCCGCGCGTTTTTGGTTTGTCCGCCGACGCCGTCCCCTGGGCAGCCGGGCGGGTACAGCCATCCATCACGAGACGACAGCCGATTGTCAATCGGCGCAGTCATTTGAAGAACCGCGTAGAACGCGGTTTTTTTAGGTACATGAACATTTTCTCATTTAGGCCGGATCGACAAATAAACATCCAATAATCGCATATCGTTTGACATGCTTTTCAGGAGCGCGTATGTACAATCTAACCAATATCAACGAGCATCCTCCACCCCCATTCCATGAAAGAGGTGTAGTCATGCGTAGATTAATGAACCGCTATCTGTTCGTGAGCATGCTAAGCGTGACCTTGCTCCTGACCTTGGGCATGAACGTTCTACCTTCGCATAATGGATCCGAGCAGGTTGACGCGGCCGCCGTATCGATGTCCGTCTCGTCGCCGGCCGCGCAGCCCGCATCGCCGTCGCCGGCCGCCTCCGATTCGCCCGGCGCATCTTCCGAGCCGGCGTCTCCGTCCTCAGACGCATCGCCCGCCGCTACGGATGCATCCTCCCCCAAGCCGACGCCGGCTCCGGCCGTCGCCCCCGCCCCGACCGGGTCCGAAGCGCCCGCCGTCCTCCCGGCGCCCTTCCAACCGACCGCCGCCGAACCGGCTCCGCCCCCGCAGCCTACATACGATACGTACGAAGTCACCGCCTACTTCTTGAACGTCCGCACGAACCCTTACGCCAAATCCAAGATTCTGAACGTCGTTGAGAAAGGCACCTTGCTGCAAGTCGTCGGCAAGACCGACGAAGGCTGGCTGCGCCTGCGCGGAGAGGGCTACGTCCACGGGGGCTATGCGAAGCTCGTGCCGCCTTCCGGCGCATCGCTTCCGCAGTCCGAGGGAGAGAAGCCCGCGTCCCAGCCGCCCCAGCCGAAAGCGCCCAAGCTCAAGATCGGAGGCGCGAAGAAGTCGCCTCCTGCGAAGCAGACGGAGACCGGCTCCGCGGCCAAGCCGGGCAAGCCGACGTCCACCGTGAAGTCCGATTCGGGATTGACGGCCGAACATATCGCGAAGATCTTCGAGGGGACGGCGCTCGCCGACAAAGGGCTGGAAGACGCGATCCTGGAGATCGAAGACGACTATGGCATCAACGCCTTCTTCACGATCGCGGTCATGAAGCTCGAGAGCGGCAACGGCAGCAGCAAGCTGGCGAAGACGAAAAACAATCTATTCGGTCTGAACGCCGTCACCGGCAACGAGGCCGTTAAAGCCTTCAGCTTCAAGACCAAGGGGGACAGCGTCCGCAAGTTCGGGCAGCTCCTCGCCAAGAACTACGTCGGCAAAGGTTATACGACCATCGAGAAGGTCGCGAAGAAGTACTGTCCGGCCAATAGCAAGTGGGCGACCAAAGTGAAAAACATCATGTCCAGCGATCATCGAAAAATATAGCGGGGTCTGAACGAAGGGCATATCGGGCCCCGCATGAACATAGATATAGAACGGGAGACGAAGCAAGTCGGGAGAGGCGGAAACCGGGCGGAGGAGCATTCCGATCGCCTGGGAGGGTTGGCCGTGAGCGCGGAACTGGTCATCGAGCTGCTCGTGCTTGTCGTCATGTTGATTCAACTGGCCGTCGCTTCAAAAAAGTAAAGGCGGGGCGGAACCGGGGAAGTTCCGCCGGCGCAGCGTTCGCGCGAGGCACTCCGTTCAGGGGTGCCTCTTCGCTGTGGTTGGTTGATGCCATCCATAGTTTTGGAGACGCGGCGTTCAAACGCATGCGCTGTCCGCGGGAAATGGGCGAAAGTCGAAGGGCGCCGAGCGATCGGCGCCTTTTGGCTCGCGTTGCGCCGTCTAGCGATCTGTGCGATGATCGGTAGAGTTAGAGAGAGAGAGAGCATCGCCGCGGCCCGGCCCGGGCCGGGAAGGAGAAGCGCGCATGAAGTATCTGATCGCCGTCTTGTTTATCGTCGTCCTGGGAGATTTGCGGGCCGAGGCGTTCGCAACCCTGCCGTCGCAGGCCGAAATGACGAAAGCCGAAACGGCGAAGGCCGAGAATTCTAAGGCTGCGCCTCCCAAGGCCGAGATTCCCAAGGCCGAAACGCCGAAAGCTGAGAAGCCCAAGACCGAGACGCCCAAGACCGAGACGCCCAAGACCGAGACGCCCCAACCGGCCGATGCCGCCCCCGTCGCCAAACAGCGGCGCCTGCCGAAGGGCTTCGTCTACGCGGACGAAGCGATCCCGACCGCCCGATTCCATATTGGCTATTATGGCGACGGCAACTTCGTGGGCGAGCGCATCGACGGCTACAGGGCGCCGCTCGCGATCCTGACCGCGGAAGCGGCCCAGGCGCTTAAACGGGTGGAAGAGGACTTGGAGCGTCAAGGCTACGCGCTTAAGATTTATGACGCCTACCGTCCGCAGAAGGCCGTGGATCACTTTATCCGCTGGTCCAAGGACGTCAAGGATACGCGCATGAAGGAGATCTACTATCCGCAAGTGAACAAGAAGGACCTCTTCAAACTCGGCTACCTGGCCTCCAAATCCGGCCATTCGCGAGGCAGTACCGTCGACCTGACGCTGGTCGACGCGAAGACCGGCGAAGAGGCGGACATGGGCGGCATCGTCGACTTCCTCGGCCCGGTCTCCAGCCATGGCGCCAAAGGGATCACGCAAGCCCAAGCCGCGAACCGCAAGCGGCTTAAGCAGGCGATGGAGAAGCGCGGATTTAAGGCTTACAGCAAAGAATGGTGGCACTACACGCTCGCCAAGGAGCCGTATCCGAAGAAATACTTTGACTTCGACGTCGCCTGACGAAGGCGGACGCGGGAGCTGAATAGGCGGGACTGGCGCCGTAAAAAGCGTGGGGAAGTCCGCCGGCCTCGCGTTTGCTTTGACGCCGAGAGATCGTGTACGATGCTAGAATGAAGCTTCACCCATAGAGAGGAAGGAATCGTCTTCATGAATGCCGAAGAACCTGTCAAATTAACTTCCTTGTCCAGCAAGGGCGGCTGCGGATGCAAGATCGGGCCGGCGGATCTGGCCCAAGTTATCCGAAGCTTGCCCAAGGGCACGCCCAATCCCGACCTGCTGGTCGGTCTCGAGACGAGCGACGATGCCGGCGTCTACCGGTTGACCGACGAGCTGGCGATGGTGCAGACGGTCGACTTCTTCACGCCGATCGTCGACGATCCGTATGCGTTCGGGCAGATCGCAGCCGCGAACGCCATCAGCGACATCTATGCGATGGGCGGCAAGCCGCTCACGGTCTTGAATATCGTCGCTTTCCCGATCGCGACGCTCGACAAGCGGATTCTGGCCGATATACTGCGCGGCGCGGCGGACAAAGTCGCGGAAGCGGGCGCCACGCTCGTCGGCGGCCACTCGATCGACGACCGGGAGCCGAAGTTCGGCCTCGCGGTGACCGGGATCGTCCATCCCGACAAGATCCGGACCAACGCGGGCGCGAAGCCGGGAGACCGGCTCATCCTGACGAAGCCGATCGGCGTCGGCATCCTGACGACCTCCATCAAGAAGGACGAGCTGTCGCCCGAGGAGATTCGAATGGCGACCGAAGTGATGGCCGCGTTGAATAAGCGCGCGGCCGAGACGATGGCGTCCTATGACGTACACGCCTGCACCGACGTGACCGGCTTCGGCCTGATCGGCCATGCGCTCGAGATGGCCAAAGGCAGCGGCGTCGGCATCCGGCTGCGCGAACGCGACGTGCCGATCCTCCCTCGCGTACGGGAGCTGGCGGAGCGGGGCTTCGTTCCCGGCGGCACGAAGAACAACTACAATCACGTGAAGGACGACGTCGCGTTCGCGGAGACGCTGGACGAGACGAGCCGCTTGATCCTCTGCGACGCGGTCACCTCGGGCGGCCTGCTTATCGCTGTCGAGGCCGGCCAGGCGGACGCGCTTCTCCGCGACTTGCGGGAAGCCGGGGTAGACGCGCGCGCCATCGGCGAGACGACCGGAGAAGACGCCGGCCGGATCACGGTCGAAGCCTGACGGACCCGGCGAGAAAAGGAGACCGCATGTTTCAAGATATCGCAATTGACGTATTGTTCGAGAAAAGAAAGCGCGGGGAGCTCATCCTCGTCGACGTCCGCTCGCCGTCCGAGTATCGGGAAGCTTCGATCCCCGGCAGCTTGAACATTCCGCTCTTCGACGACGCGGAGCGGGCGGAGATCGGCACCCTTTACAAGCAGGCGAGCGTCGACGCGGCCAAGACGCGCGGTCTCGAGATCGTTTCGGCCAAGCTGCCGGCTTTCATTAAGCAATTCGCCGCGCTGCCGGGGAAGACGGCCGTATTCTGCTGGCGGGGCGGCATGCGCAGCAAGACGACCGCCACCGTGCTCTCCCTGATGGGGATTCACGCTTACCGGCTGACGGGGGGATATCGCGCCTATCGGAGAAGCGTCGTCGATGCGCTCTCGGAGATGGACTTCGCGCCGAAGCTGATCGTCCTGCACGGCAACACCGGCACGGGCAAGACGGCGATTCTGCGCGCCCTGCAGGCGCGCGGCTGCCCGGCGCTGGATCTGGAGGCGATGGCCGGGCACCGCGGCTCCGCCTTCGGGCATATCGGCCTTCCCGCGCACAATCAGAAGACGTTCGACGCGCTGCTCTTCGACGAGCTATCGCGATTCGAACAGGCGCCCTATGTCTTCATGGAGGCGGAGAGCAAGCGGATCGGGAAGGTGACGGTGCCCGACTTTCTGATGCGCAAAAAGGAAGAAGGCCTGCACGTCCGGATCGAGATGCCGGTCGAGGCCCGCGTGAACACGATCCTGAACGATTACCGGCCGGAGGCGCATCACGAGGCATGCCTACAGGCTTTTCGCCTCATCAAATCCCGATTGCATACCCCTGTGGCGGCGGAGATCGAGACGCTGCTCGAGGAGCGCCGGTACGACCGGGCGGTCGCGCTGCTGCTGATCCACTACTACGATCCGAGGTATGCGCATTCATCGGAGGCGTACGAGTCGACTGCGCTCGCCGCGATCCGGGCGGATACCGCGGAAGAAGCGGCCGAAGAGCTGCTTCGCCTTGTCGGAGGCGGACTGGCCGTTCAGCCTTAGCGTCGCCGGTCGTCCGTATCCGGCGACTGCCGTCTCAGGTCGAGCGGAGAAGAGGAGACCCTTATGCTAGACTTCTATCTCTATCCGGTTTCTTACGCGTTCACGACGTTTCCGATCGCGGCCGTCGTCTTCACGCTGCCGTTTCTGGTGGTGCAGTATCATAGGCACGGCTACATTCATAAATATCGCGCGCTGCTCCTCTATCTCTTTCTCCTCTACCTGATGAACGCGTTCTATCTGATTCTGCTTCCGCTGCCGAGCTCCGTTCACAACGCCCCGCCGGCGGCGGAATCGTACGTCCAGTGGATCCCGTTCCAGTTCCTCGCGGATATCGCGCGGGAGACGGGCGTCCGGCTCGCGCATCCGAGCACCTATCCGCTCCTGCTGCAGGAGCGGGCGTTCCTGCAGGCGGTATTCAACGTGCTCCTGACCGTCCCGTTCGGCCTCTTCCTGCGCTATTACTTCCGCAGATCCTGGCTGCCCTGCCTGCTCGCGTCGCTGGGCCTCTCCCTGTGCTTCGAGGTGACGCAGGTGACGGGCATCTACGGTATCTTCGATTACCCGTACCGGCTGTTCGACGTGGACGATCTGATGCTCAATACGGCCGGCGGCATGCTCGGCTATCTGATCGCCGCCTGGCTGTCGCTGCATCTGCCGCGCATCGACCGGCTCGACGCGTCGGTGGACTTGTCCAAGAAACGCGTCACCTACACGCGGCGGGGGTTGGCGTTCCTCTTCGATTGGGCGCTCTTGCTGCCCGCCGCTGCCGTACTCGCGGCGCTGCGCGTGCCGTTCGCGTACGTCTGGCTGATCGCCGCCTACTTTATCGCGCTGCCTTATGCCACCAACGGGCAGACGTTCGGCAAGTGGCTGCTGCGCGTCCGCCTGCGGGAAGCGGGCGGACGCCCCTCGATCCGGGCGCTCGCGATCCGTTACGGGCTGCTCTATCTGGCCGTCGGCGGGCCTCACGTCCTGTTGCTGGCCACGGCGCGGCATGCGTCGGTCCCGCTGCTCGGGCTGTTCTTGGCGATGACCGTCTTCGCCGTGGATGCGGTATTCGCCATACACCTGCTGCGATGCGTGTTCAATCGGGAACGCAAGCTGTTCTACGAAACGAGGAGCGGCACTGCGCACGTCATCAGCATGAACCGACGCGACGCGGCGGAAGCCGAGTGACCCATTATCCGATCCGAAAGAAGGGATATGCATGAGCGAAGCCCGGAAGGTCCCGTTTCACCCGCTGATCCGCGAATGGTTCGACCGTTCGTTCGGCGAGCCGACCGATGTACAGAAGGAAGCCTGGCAGGCGATCGGGAGCGGCGCGCATACGCTCATCGCCGCGCCGACGGGTTCGGGCAAGACGCTCGCCGCGCTGCTGCCCTGCCTGAACCGGCTCGCTAGCGCGTCCGGCGCTCCGCGGGCGCCCGGCGTGCGGATCGTCTACATCACGCCGCTCAAAGCGCTGAACAACGATATCTCCCATCACGCGGTACGGTTCGTGGACGAGCTGAAGGCGCTGGCGGCGGAGCTCGGGACGGACCCGCCGGATATCCGCTGCGAGGTTCGCACCGGCGATACGCCGCCCGCCAAGCGGGCTGCGATGCTGCGCCGTCCGCCCGAGATGCTCGTCACGACGCCGGAATCGCTCTACCTGCTCTTGACGTCGGACAAAGGCCGCGACATGTTGGCGACGACAGAGACGGTCATCGTCGACGAGATTCACGATCTGGCGGCCGACAAGCGGGGGGCGCATCTGTCGCTCTCGCTGGAGCGGCTGACCCATCGCGCGCCGTCCCCGCCGCAGCGGATCGGCGTCTCGGCGACGCAGAAGCCGCTGGAACGGGTCGCGCGCTTCCTCGGCGGATGGATGGAAGCGCGGGACGGCGATCCGGCCGAAGGCGCGGACATGCGTCCGCGTCCGGTGACGATCGTCGAGAGCGCGATCCGGAAGCGAATGCGCGTAGCGGTAACGATGCCGGATCCGAACATGCCGGCCGCGGACCGGGAAGCGGTCTGGAAGCCGCTGCTCGACCGCATCATGGCCGCGGTGACGGATTGCCGGTCCGTGCTGCTGTTCGCGAACAGCAGACGGCTGTGCGAGCGGTTGTGTCTGCGCCTCAACGACCATGTCGGCTACGAGATGGCGCGCGCGCACCACGGGAGCGTCTCCCGCGAACGGCGGCTCGAGGTCGAGCGGATGCTGAAGGACGGCAGCCTGCGCTGCATCGTGGCGACCTCCTCGCTGGAGCTCGGCATCGATATCGGGCATATCGACCTGGTCATTCAGATCGACTCCCCGCAGGAAGCCGCCCGCGGCATTCAACGGATCGGCCGGGCGGGACACGCCGTCGGCGAGGACAGCCGGGGCGTCGTCATCGCCCGGCAGAAGGCGCTGCTCCCCGAGATCGCGGTGCTGAGCCGCCAGATCTCGCTGCGCGAGATCGAAGAGATCCGCATCCCCGAAGGCCCGATGGACGTCCTCTCCCAGCAGGCGGTCGCGATGGCGGCGATGGACGACTGGCCGCTCGGCGAACTGTACCGGCTCATCCGGCGAAGCGACAGCTACCAGCGCTACCCGCTGGAGCGGCTCAAGCGCATGCTGCAGGTGCTGGCCGGCTTCTATCCGTTCGCGAAGCCGCTGCTCGACTGGGACCGCGAGACGGATACGCTTCGCGGGCGGAGCAACAGCCGGATGGCGGCGGTGACGGGCGCCGGCACGATCCCGCAGAGCGGCGGATATCCGGTCCATCATCTGGATAGCCGGGCGAACCTCGGCGAGGTCGACGAAGAGTTCATCCAGGAGAGCCGTGTCGGCGACGTGTTCCTGCTCGGGACGAGCTCCTGGATGATCCGGGATATCCGCAACGACCGGGTGTACGTGTCCGAAGCGGGCAACCGGTTCAGCGAGGTGCCGTTCTGGCGCAACGAAGCCGGAGGAAGATCCTACGAGCTCGGCATGCGCGTCGGCGCGTTCCTCCGGGAAGCAGCGGACCGGCTACGGTTGGAGGAGCGGGAGGAGGAAGGGGATCCCGAAGCGTCGGCGCGGGCGGAGCGGGAGTCGGACGACGCGCTCTGCGCCTGGCTGGACGAGATGTACGGGATGGATCCGCGTTCCGCCGGGGAGCTGACTTCGTTCATCCGCGCGCAGCATCGCGCCGTCGGTCTGCCGACGGACCGGCAGATCGTCATCGAGCATTACCGCGACGTGATGAACCAAACGCACGTCGTCGTGCACCATGCCGGCGGCCGGGCGGTCAACCTGGCTTGGCAGCTCGCGATCGAGCGGCAATTCGAGCAGCTCCTGCCCTATCGGCTGTACGGGAATGCCAAGGACAACGGCATCGAATTCGTGCTGCCCGAATGGGACGCTTCCTGGCTCCAAGTATTGTACCAGGTGACGCCCGCGAATCTGGAGCGGCTGCTCACCGAAGCCGTCACCGGTTCGCCGCTGCTCGCGATCGCTTTCCGGAAGATCGCGGAGACGTCGCTGCTGCTCTCCCGGAGCTTTACCCGCACCCCGATGTGGCAGAAGCGGCTGCGAAGCGAAGCGCTGCTCCGGAGCGCGCTGCCCTATGCGGAGCAGTTCCCTTATCTGCGCGAAGCGATGTCGGAGTGTCTGCACGATTACTTGGGCTACGCGCCGCTGAAGCGTCTGCTGGAAGAGATCGCGGCGGGACAAGTCGCGCTCGTCGTCCGGGAGACGCCGTATCCTTCGCCGTTCGCTTCGCAGTTCGTGGCGGACTACGCGAATATGCGGCTGTACGAGGGGGACGGACTGGACGAGACGACGCGCCTCCAGCTGATGAACGTGAGCAAGGAGCTGACCGCCCAGCTGTTCGGCGCGGAGGCGATGAGCGAAGCGATCAGCGAGGAGGTCGTGGCCGAGGAGAGCCGCCGCCTCGAAGAACCGGCCCGACGTCCGGCGAACCCGGACGAACTCGCCGCCCTGCTCAAGCAGCGCGGCGATCTGACCGCGCGCGAGCTCGGGAAGCTGGCCGGCGACGAGGCGCTGGGCTGGCTGGAGGCGCTTTGCGTCCAGGGCCGCGCGCTGCCGCTCGACGCGGCGGGCGATGGCGAGTTCCGCTGGATCGCGGCCGACGAGCGCGAGGTATACGAGGCATTCCCGGAGACGCCGGCGTCCGTCTCGTTCGTGCTGGGACGCTACGTCGAGCATCAGCTCTCCTTCACCGAGACGGAGCTCTGCGACCGCTATCCGTCGTTGTCGTTCGACGAGGCGCAGCGGACGGTCGAACGCTGGCTGGAAGACGGCACGATCGTCCGGGCTCCGCATGCCGCCAGCGAGGACGAGCGGCTCTGGACGAGCGCCAAGATCGCCTCCCGCATCGTCCGCCTGTCGATTCGGCAGGCCCGGAGCAAGGCGGAGCCCGTCGATCCCGCGCGCTGGTGCGGTCAGATCGCCCTGCTGCAGCATGTGCTGCCGGGGACGCAGGTGCAGGGGAGCGAAGGGCTGCGCGAGGCGATCGCGCGTCTGCAAGGGCTTTTCCTGCCGCTCTCGCACTGGGAGACGATCATCTTCCCTTCGCGCGTCGCGAACTATCGCAAGGAGGATCTGGATCTGCTGTGCGCGTCCGGCGAGGTGCTCTGGATCGGCCGCAAGGACGAAGGGGACAAGGAAGGGAAGCTGGCTTTCTTCCTCGCGGAAGCGAAGGCGCTGCTCGCGCCGTTCGCGCATCCCCGGGCGGAGGAGCCGACGAAGCATCCGAAGCTGCTGCGGCTGCTCGAAGAGGGAGGGGCGAGCTTCCTGACGCGGCTCAGCCGCGAGATGGACGCCGCGCCGTCCGAGCTGCTGCCCGATCTGCTGGAGCTGGTCTGGGAGGGCCGCGTCTCGAACGACCAGTTCGCGCCGCTGCGTCTGCATGCGCAAGCGGGGAACGCGAAGCGCGCGCAGCGGGCGAAGGCCGGATCGGGCTTGGGCCGGTGGTATGCGACGGCAGGGCTGGCGGAGGACGGACCCGCGCTTCCCGACGACCGGGAGGGAAGGGAGGCAGGCGCGGAATCGCCTGCGCTCGTCTGGGCGCACCACCTTCTGCAGGTGTACGGGATGGTGAACCGCGAGCTCGTCGCCCGGACGTCTCCGTTCGCATGGGACGATCTCTATCCGATCTTGAAGCGTCTGGAGGAATGGGGCGCCGTGACGCGCGGGACGTTCATCCGGGGCATGTCGACGCTGCAGTTCACGACCCGGGAGATCAGCGACGCGGTGCGCCGGCCGCTGCCGGCGGCGCCGAACGCCCTGACCGTGCTGTCCTCGGCCGATCCCGCGAATCCGTTCGGCATGATGGTCGATTGGCCGGCGGGAATGCCGGGCGCGTCCTTCGCCCGCAAGCCGGGCAACTTCCTGCTGCTGGACGGCGATCGCTGGGCGTATTGGGTCGAGAACAACGGCAAGAGGATCTTCCGCATGCCGGAAGCCGATCGCGAGCTCGGGTCTCCGGAGCGCCAGGCGGCTCTGCTCCAGGCGGCGTTCCAAGCGATTCTGCGGAGGCAGAAGCTCTCCAAGCTGAGCATCGAACTGTGGGACGGCGAGGCCGTGACGGAGACGGACGCGGCGGAGATGCTGCTTCGGCTCGGGGCGGAGCGGGACCGCCGTTCGCTCGTGTTTTGGCTGAACTAATTCTGCGAGGAGCGCCGCAGCGCGTCGAGATCGGAGCGCTGCGGCTATCGGGCGAGCGGTAGGAACGACGGCATGCCGGGGCAGGAAAATTGGAGCATGTATTCTTGCGCCGTCTGTAATAAGATAGAGACGGGCAAGAAAGCGTTTTTATCGATCGAAGCGCAGAATCAGATTGGAGGAGCAACGGATGCGGAGAGGATTAAGCGTAGCTGGGCTTGGCGCGCTGGAGAACGAAGCGGAGCTGATCCGGCTGGCCGGCAAGCACGGCTTCCGTACGGTCGACGTCAACGCCCATTGGCTGATCGGCCAGTTCGGGACGGAGAAGGCGAGAGCGCTGTTGGCCGAGAACGGGGTGGAGATCGGCTCCATCGGACTGCCGGTGGATTGGCGGACGACGGAGGAGACGTTCCTGGACGGGATGAAGATTCTAGGCGAGCACGCCGCCGCGGCACGCGCGCTAGGGTGCACCCGCTGCTGCACGTACATCCTGCCTTCGACGGACTATCCGTCGGCGCACTTCATGGCGGTGGCGACGCGTCGCCTTCGCGCTTGCGCGCAGCTCCTCGGCGTGTACGGCATTCGGTTCGGCCTCGAATTCGTCGGCCCGCATCATCTGCGGACGCGCTGGTCCAACCCGTTCATCTGGACGATGGAGGAGACGCTGGACTGGATCGGCGCGATCGGCGAGGGCAACGTCGGTTTGCTGCTCGACGCTTACCATTGGCACACGAACGGCTTGAAGGCAGCGGATATCGAAGCCTTGCGACCGGAGCAGATCGTGCACGTCCATCTCAACGACGCGCCGGACGTGCCGGTGGAGCAGGCGTTGGACAACGCGCGGCTGTACCCGGGCGAGGGGGTCATCGACTTGACGGGCTTCCTGCGGGCGCTGCGCAAGATCGGCTACGACGGTCCCGTGGCGCAGGAGATCCTGACCCAGGAGCCGCCGACAGGAACGCCGGAAGCGCTGGCCCGGCATTCGCAAGCTTGCTTCGACCAAGTGTTCGGCGCGGCAGGCTTTTAACGCAAGGCGCGGGAGGACCGTCTCGAGACGGTTTTCCCGCTTTTTATTCAGGGTTCCAGGCATGCACGGCATCTCGCTCACCGCATGGGGCAAGGTGAATTACAAGGACGTGTGGGTGAAGCGGAGTGGACAAGATGAGCCGCCCGGGGAATGAGGGCCGCGAGGCGCCGGAAAGGCAACCAAGAAAAATCGGCTTCGCCGTCTTTTCGGAAGCGCGACGTACCCAGTACGTCACATGGCGAGAACTCGCCGCAGCGAGGCCTATGTAACGTATCCAGTACGTCACATGGCGAGAACTCGCCGCAGCGAGGCCTATGTAACGTATCCAGTACGTCACATGGCGAGAACTCGCCACCGTGAGGCTCATGTGACGTATCCAGTACGTCACATAGCGATAACTCGCCGCAGCGAGACCTATGTGACGTATCCAGTACGACACATGGCGAGAATTCGCCGCTGCTAGGTCTATGTGACGTGCCCAGTACGTCACATGGCGAGAATTCGCCGCAGCGAGGCCAATGAGACGTACCCAGTACGACACATGGCGAGAATTCGCCGCAGTTAGGCTTATGTGACGTATCCAGTACGACACATGGCGAGAATTCGCCGAAGCGAGGCTAATGAGACGTACCCAGTACTTCATTTGCTTTTCAACCCCCACTTCGCGTTGAATTTCTCTTGTCAAAAGGACCTCATCCTCTACCTTGCGGTGGAATTTGAGGTCCTTTCGTTCGTTCATCAATGGGGGTTGTTGCCATTCCAGGCGATTGGAGGACTCACATCAAAAGACCGCCTGCGGGCGGTCTTTTGTGCGGAATCTATTCAACGTCCGTCGGACTCGACCACCGCTGCGCCCAATTGTCCAGCTCCTGCAGCACCTTTCCGAAATCGTAGCCTTTCTCGGTCAACGAATATTCGACCGACACCGGTACGGTGGGGAACACTTCGCGCTTCACGACGCCGGTCTTCTCGAGATGCCGAAGCGTATCGGTGAGCGATTGCGTCTTCACGACGGCAACGTTGCGCTGCAATTGCTTGAAGCGCTGCGGCCCCTTGATCAGCTCCGCGATGACGAGAAACGACCACTTGGCTCCGAGAATCTGCAGCCCGTCGCAGAGATGCGGATTCCCGTCCACGACCTTCGGCTCGAACGAATATAGGTTCATCTGCGTTCTCTCCTCTCCGTCTGCGCGATGGCGGTCAAGATCCGTACCTGCCGTCTCGTTGCTGCGCGTCTCCCTATTATACGTTGGACCCGGCCGCGATTGCCAGCGGAGTTGTCCGTCCCTAGTTTGAGATTCGTCAGCGCCGGCCGCGCGGCGTCATCATTACTTTGAGGTAACTATCGCACTTCGAAGTGCGATCTTCCCGTCGGACGCAGCCCGTAGCATAATGGCATCAAGCCGGAAGCGCAGCCGGAAAGACCGGAACCGCGCTCCCATTCCACCTTGAAGGAGATGCTGCAAATGCAACGGGAAACGAGAAAAGTCGCCCTGGTCGTCGGCGCAAACGGCGTCATTGGACGCAATCTGATCGAACACTTGGAAACGCTGGCGGATTGGGAGGTCATCGGCTTGTCGCGCAGGGGAGGGGAGCCGAGTGAAAGGGTCCGCTTCGTCGCGGTCGACCTGCTGAATCCGGACGATTGCAGAGACAAGCTCGGGACGCTGACCGAGGTCACGCATCTCTTCTACGCCGCCTATCAAGACCGCCCGACCTGGGCGGAGCTCGTCCCTCCGAACATGGCGATGCTCGTGAACGTCGTCGAAGCGCTCGAAGCCGCGGCGCCGGGGCTGCAGCATGTGAGCTTGATGCAGGGATACAAAGTTTACGGCGCGCACCTCGGACCGTTCAAGACGCCGGCGCGCGAGACGGACGCCGGACACATGCCGCCCGAGTTCAACGTCGATCAACAGCAGTTTCTGGAGGAGAGGCAGAAAGGAAAGGATTGGACTTGGTCGGCGATCCGGCCGTCGGTCGTCGGGGGCTTCGCGCTCGGCAATCCGATGAACCTGGCGATGGTCATCGCGGTCTATGCCGCGATCTCCAAGGAGCTGGGGCTGCCGCTCCGCTTCCCGGGCAAGCCCGGCGCTTACGACAAGCTGCTGGAGATGACCGACGCGGGTCTGCTCGCGCGTGCGACCGTCTGGGCGGCGACCGATCCGCGGTGCGCGAACCAAGCGTTCAATATCAACAACGGCGACTTGTTCCGCTGGAGCGAGATGTGGCCGAAGATCGCGCGGTACTTCGGCCTCGAGACCGCGCCGCCGCTCCAGATGTCGCTAGGCGTCGTCATGGCCGACAAGGAGACGCTCTGGAACGCGATGATCGAGAAGTACGGCCTCGCGCCGCACGGTTACGACGAAGTATCTTCCTGGGGCTTCGGGGATTTCGTCTTCTCCTGGGACTACGATATGTTCGCGGACGGCACGAAGGCGCGTCGGTTCGGCTTCCACGAGCATATCGACACGGAAGCGATGTTCATGGGCATCTTCGACGACTTCCGCCGGCGCAAGATTATTCCGTGAATGAATTATCCGTCCAGAGTCGTCGTACCCGGAACGGCTTATCATGTAACGGTGACGAAGGTGTTGAAAGGAGACCTGGAACCCGGTAGCCAAATTAAAATTGCAGCTGGCGGCGGGACCTATAAAACGGAGAAAGCTTCTCTACGCGCCACCCTGCTTGCCGGAGAAAAATATATTTTTACAATCGCTCCGAACGGCGCTGACGCACCCCATTATTACGGCATCATCGAACCGTTCATTTATCAGATCAAGGACAATCGTGTTGTTGCCGTCAGCAATATCGAGAAATATAAATCTACCTTCCAAGCAACAAAAATAAGCGAAGCCGAATTTTGGAGTAAGTTTGAGTAACACGAATGAATAATGGAATGGAAATTAGCTTACGGCGCGGCCACTCGGTTGCGCTTTTTTCCGTGTATTTTGTCGATAAGTAAAGCTGGAAGGACTTCGATCGCCCACGCCTAACGATCCTTCCGTCAGGCCGAGGGGCTGGAGACTTCGCCCTGCTTCATCCGTTCGGCGTGGCGGTCTCCCCACAGGCAGAGCGAGGTCAGGACGTCCTTCAGCGTCCAGCCGTAATCCGTCAGCTCGTATTCCACCTTGGGCGGGACTTGAGGATGGACGATTCTGCGGATGACGCCGTCGGCCTCCAGCTCGCGGAGCTGCTCGGTGAGCACTTTTTGCGTGACGGCCGGCATGAGCTGCAGGAACTCGCTGTTGCGCTTTTTGCCGGAGATGAGATGGAAGAGGATGACGCATTTCCATTTGCCGCCGATGATCTCGAGCGTCAATTCGACGGAGGTGTTGTAGATTTTTTCGGCCACGGCCGGGAAGCCTCCTTTGGCATTCGGATTCCTTTGTCGCTCAGATTCCTTGGATTCGCGCTGTCTCTATCTTACGTGCTGCGCACCCGGATTTCCACCCGGGCTCGAAATCTCGGAATCGGCATGCCGGGACGCAACTCTTGTCCTTCTGAATCGTCTATTCCATGAAAAGGGAAAATTGCTGCGGAGGGAGAGGGAGAAGATGGCCGGAAACGCGCCGTTCGGCGTGGTCGTCATCTTGTTGATCGGCATCGGAGGGATATGGGCAGGAGGAAGGCCAGGCCGGCTGTGCGTCGCGGACCGGAGATGGATGCGCTGGATGGGCGCGGGCCTCATGGCTGCGGCGGCGGGACTGCTGCTTTTCTCCATCGTCCAGCAGCTCGATGCGATCTCGCACGCGCGAGGACACTGAGCGGCCGGGACGGGACGGAACGTTCGGCTGCGGGCACGCCAAGCAAGCAGGCGCATAGCAAGCGGGAGCGAACGTCGAATGAGGCTGCAAGGCGAGAAGGGCTGCGTGCCCGCGAGGCAGAACGGGTCGTCTCGTCCGCAGAGACGAAAAGCCAAGGAGACTCGGCGTTCCGAGATCTCCTTGGCTTTTGCCGCTGCAGATTCCTGCTAGGCGAAGGACAGCGCGACCATCTGATGGCAGACCAGCTCCGGCACCGTATATCGGACTTGGCCGTCGGACTGCTCGAAGGGAATCGCGACGCCGGCCGGTTCGAGCGTGACCGCGGCGACGTCGGACGGCACCCGGACCGTCACGTCGATCTGACGGATCGGGAGCAGGTCTTCGATGACTTCGATGCCGTCGCCGCGGCGTACGGGCGAGGCGTAGAGCAGATGCTGAACCCAACGGCGGGCCGTCTCCTGCTTCTGCAGCGTGACGATGCCCTGGGCGGGCAGGTTCGTCGTCAACGTCTTGTTCGGCAGCAGCCGGTTCAGCGCGTACAGGACGGCTTCGCGCAGGACGAGGCTGCCTTTCTCCGCGTATTCGGAGAAAGCCTGCCAAGCGAAGTAGATGCCGTCCCGGCCTTCGGTCATGGCGGGTCCCGCCGATTGAAGCGTGCTCGGCGTGTGCTGGTGGGAGCAGAAGGAGAAGACGTCCCGGTTGAAGTACGAGTTCTCTCTCTCTCCGTGAACGGTGCCGCCGTCGGCCGTCGCGATCTCTTTGCCCTCCGAATACATCACGTAGGAAGCGGCGGGCAGACCGGCGATGGGGAAGCCGGGGCGGAAGTAGCTCGGCCGGCAGGCCGAATCGCCGATATACCGAGAGCCTAAGTTCAGAGCGAATGCCGTGCCTTCGGTGTTCAAGCCGGAATCGCCGGTGGCGAGCACGCGGCCGCCGCCGCGCAGGAAGTCCTGCAGCTTGCCATGGAGGCGTTCGTCCACCGGGCATCGGTCGGGCAGGACGAGCACCTTGTACTTCGCGAAGTCCGCTTCCAGGTCGACGATGTCGAACAGGAGCTTGCCTTCGAGCAGCATCCGGACGACCCCGGCATCGGGATCGCCGGTCTTGTCTCCGTGCGGGTTCGGGTTCCCGCCGGTCACCGCCTCCACGCTGAGCACCGCGATGTCCGCAACCGCTTCAACGTCGACGCACCAAGGCTCCTTCGCTTCGACCTCGGCATACGCCTCGCCGATCAGCGCGTACGTCGCTTCATCCATATGGCCTTCGGGATGAAGCTGGTCGCCAATGGAGATGCGGGCGCCGTTCGCCAGGCTGAGCGAGGTCTCGTACCGCAGCGCGTTCGGGTGCTTGTAGCCGCCGAACTCGCCCCACGACGTATGGAACTTGCCGGTCATTCCGAGGAAATCCATGCCGAGCGTCTGCGCGTAACGCGCGGACAACGGGAAGTGATCGTACCCCCAGCCGCCGGTCGGCAGCGATTCGAGTTCCAGGTGGGTATTGAAATGCGCCAAGTCGCGCCGGCCGCGCCGGATGTGTCCGCCGTTGTGGAAGACGGGCAAGCCCGGCTTGAGATCGTGGACGGCCGCGTTCGTCCGTTCGCAATACGTCGCATACGTCCGATCCCAGAGCGCGCGCATCGCCTCCAGGTCGCGGGGGTCGCCGCCGGCGGCACGGACGGTCGCGACGCAGGATTGACAGTAGCACTCCGCCACGCCGACGATATCGAGGAAGATGCCGTCCGCGTCGTAGCGGGAGACGACTTCTTCGATCTGGGCGCAGAGCAGGTCCAGGTACGGCGTGTTCATGCAGAAGCGGTGATAGCCGGGCGACAGGAAGTCCGGCACCCAAACGGTCGCTTCGTTCGGACGGCGGATGAGCCACTCGGGATGACGGCGGGCGAGCTTCTGATCCAAGCCGGCGGAGAGGTAGACGGGCGTCTTGACGCCGATCTCGTGGGCGGCTTCGATCTGCGCGCCCAACAGGTCGAAGGAGAGACCCGGATGAATCTCGTTCGCTTCGGACGGATGATAAGCCCAGCCGTGATGGCATTTGGAGAAGACGGTGATCGAATCGACGCGACCTGCGCGGAGCATATCTTGGAACTGCGCCTTGCTGAAGCGACTCCCGATGCCGGGAATAAGCTCCGAGGTATGGAAATCGAGATGAACTTGGCGGAACCGCATGCGCGTGCCTCCTTAGGGTGTGGACTTGATTCCTACTGTAAGGGAAGGCTGGGCGGACCGCTAGGCACATTCTCGACCAGATCTAGCACGATGTCGACCTAATCGAGAGAGGAATTGGCATCGGATCGGCGAATAATAGGGAGAGAATCGTACGAAACCGACCGGCTGGAGGAAACAATGATGCAATGTCTTGAACTCGCCATACCGCCGCTGCCTCAGCTCATCACGGTCGGAGGGGGCGTCTGGTCGCCCGGCACGCAGCACTTCAAGCGCTGCTTCGACGTCTACGATCTGATCTACGTGCGCAGCGGCGAATTCTTCATGACGGAGGCGGACCAGGTCTACGAGCTGGGCGAGCACGAGCTGCTCTTGCTTCAGCCGGGGCTCGTCCATTTCGGCCACCGCCCGGTCGAGACGGCGTCCGAGATCTACTGGTGCCACTTCGTCCACCCGCGTCCGCCACGCGCAATGGAGGACGATCAGATCGCCTGGTCGGGTCTCCTGCAGCGGGCGAGCGACGCCGACCTGCTGCCGGGCGAACAGTTCATGTACCTGCCGAAGCGGGCCGTCGTCGAGCCGCGCCTGCTCGTGCCGGTGATGGACGAGATGATCGCGCTGCATCGCTCGCTGACGCTCGGCAGCGCGCTGCGGCTCCAAGTCGTCGCTGGCGAGATGTTCGCGAGGCTGCAAGAGGTCGTGCGGGGGACGGCGAAGACGCGCGCGTTCGAGATCAGCGAGCAGGTCGTCGGATACCTCCAAGCGCACTTGGGCGAGCCGTTCCGCGCGGAAGCGATGGAGCAGGCGCTCCTGTTTCATTTCGACTACCTGGCGCGCTGCCTGAAGCAGCATACGGGGCTCAGCCCCGTCCAGTATCTGCACCGTCTTCAGGTCGACCGCGCGAAGACGCTGCTGCACCATTCGGATCTTCCCTTGCAGGAGATCGGGGAGCAAGTCGGCCTGCCGAACGTCAATTACTTCATCCGGCTGTTCCGCAGGCAGGTCGGCATGCCTCCAGGCGCGTATCGGCAGCTTCGACATGAACGCGCCTAGCGTGCAGGCGCGAAACGCAGCGGATGATAAGGGGCAGACAGTTGAACGGGCGGACCGAGAGAAACGCTTCGCGCAAAAAACACGCATGACCTTACCAGGTTACAGGCTATAATGAAAATTGCGA
>NZ_JACJVP010000003.1 GCF_014212125.1 Cohnella nanjingensis | reverse complement strand
GGAAGTGCAGCGTCACATGGTAATCCGCCGGGTGTGTCCAGCTCCGGAAGGGCAGTTCGGCGCGCATCCGTTCCGCACGCGCAGCGAGCAGGCGAGTCGTCTCCTCGGACAAGGCGACCCCTAAGAAAAGGCGAAGATTCTCCACGATAACCTCCATTTTCGTTCGGAATTTCTTTCTTTTGTCACGTTTTCGGGTGGATTTACGGTTGCTGGCGGAGTACCGCTTTGTTATGATAAGCCTATCATGAATTTACACAAGGTGGGAATGCAATGGCTAATCGTGCCTACAATTTCAACGCCGGTCCGGCCGCGCTGCCGCTAGAAGTACTGCAGCAGGCGCAGGAACAATTCGTCGAGTTCCGGGGCAGCGGCATGTCGCTGATGGAGATGTCGCACCGAGGCGCCATCTATGAAGGCGTGCACCAGGAGACGGAACAGCTGCTCCGCGAATTGCTGAACGTTCCGGAAGGCTACAAGGTTCTGTTCCTCCAAGGCGGCGCCAGCACCCAGTTCGCGATGGTGCCCATGAACCTGCTGAAGCCGGGTACCGTAGGCGCCTACGTGGCGACGGGCAGCTGGGCGACCAAGGCGATCGAAGAAGCGAAGCTCTTCGGCGAGACGACGATCGCGGCTTCTTCGGAAGCGGATCAATACAAGCGCATTCCCGCCGCGGCAGAGATCGCGCTTCCGGACAACGCGGCTTATCTGCACGTGACTTCCAACGAGACCATCGAAGGCACGCAATGGGCATCCTACCCGGATACGGGGACGGTACCGCTGATCGGAGACTTGTCCAGCGATATCTTGTGCCGTCCGTTGAATGTCTCCCAATTCGGCCTCGTCTATGCGGGCGCCCAGAAGAACCTCGGCCCTTCGGGCGTCACGATCGTCATCATCCGGGAAGACCTGATCGGCAAGCCGGCAGGTCCCGTCCCGACCATGCTGCGCTACGCGACGCATGCCAAGACGGATTCGCTGTACAACACGCCGCCGACGTTCGCGATCTATATGACGAACCTGGTGCTGAGATGGGTGAAGGCGCAAGGCGGCGCGGCCGGCGTCGAACGGGTGAACCAGGAGAAGGCAGGATTGCTCTATGCCGCCATCGACGGCAGCGACGGATTCTACCGCGGCTTCGCGGAGACGGGCAGCCGCTCGGTCATGAACGTGACGTTCCGGCTCGCAAGCGAAGAGCTGGAGAAGCAATTCGCCAAAGAATCGGAAGCGCAAGGCTTCTCCGGCTTGAAGGGGCACCGGAGCGTGGGCGGACTTCGTGCTTCGATCTACAACGCCGTGCCGCTGGAGAACGTTCGGGCGCTCGTCGACTTTATGGGCGACTTCGCCCGCCGCAACGGCTAACGCCGCTAGACGAGCTACGCGCAAGGGATCGGCTTTTGAGCGAACCGCGGCCACGGCCGCGGTTTTTGCATGGCGTCCGCGCGCAAGATGAAGATAGAGAAGGGCGGATATCGCCCGCGTCAGGAGGAAGAGACGTATGGCTTTTCATATCGTGCTCGTGGAGCCGGAGATTCCGGCCAACACGGGCAATATCGCCCGCACGTGCGCGGCGACGGGAACGCATCTGCACTTGGTCCGTCCGCTGGGCTTCTCGACCGACGACCGCGAGCTGAAGCGCGCAGGTCTCGATTATTGGTACGCCGTGAACATCTCCTATTACGACTCGTTCGACGAGCTGAAGGCCGCGAATCCGGAAGGACGGTTTTTCTACGCCAGCACCCGTTCGTCCAAACGCTATAGCGATATCCGCTACGAGGACGGCGACTTCTTCGTTTTCGGCAAGGAGACGAAAGGGCTGCCGCAAGCGCTGTTGGACGCCAATCCGCAGACCTGCATCCGGATGCCGATGACCGACAAGGTCCGCTCGCTGAACTTGGCGAATTCGGCGGCGATTGTCGTTTACGAGGCGCTGAAGCAGAATGATTTCCCTGGCATGGAAGGATGAGGTTCGACAAATGTCGGCATTTTTCCCGATTTGTTGCACATTTTTAAGCAAAAACCTATCCGTGCAGGAAATGTACGACCGCTATCGAAAGTAGAGATAAGAGCTAAAGGTTTCAGGTTTGACTAGCTAGAATACCGGGGAAAGAATGGAGAGGAACTGCATTGAAACCTGCTGGTGTAGTAAGGAAAGTGGATCAGCTCGGCCGGATCGTTCTGCCGAAATCGTTACGCAAACGTTATTCCATGAACGAGGGAGATCCTGTAGAGATTCTGGTGCAGGGTGATCATATTATTCTGGAGCGGTACCGTCCGCGCTGCGTCTTCTGTTCGTCGATGGAAGGCGTCGGCGAGTTCAAGGAGCGCTATGTATGCGCGTCCTGCTTGAAGGAAATGAACGCGCTCTAAGCCGCATCCGGTTCGAGCCGATCGCGAAAAATTCGAAAGCCGTTCCGAACCGACGCAGCGTCGGCGAATCGGGGCGGCTTTTTGCCGCGCGTCGATGAAAAAGCGAAAAAACGCACCCCTCCCCGGCCGTTCGGCGGCCGCCCGGAAGGGTGCGTTCTACATCCCGGCCCGCAAGGGGGACGGCAAGGTATTCAGCGGTTGATCGTCAGGCGATCAAAGGCCTTTGGTCTTGTCTTCGTTGTAAGAAGACGTCAGCATCGCGGTGATGAACAACGCCATGACCAAGATGACAATCCAGAACTTGTCGCTCATTCCCAGGAACATCTTCGACACCTCCACTAAACTTCCTTTATTATACCCAACGTTCGCCAAAAAGAAAACGCAAAAAGTTGTGAACGGCCGGCATACAATGGTAACGATCATGAACTGCGATCCGCACGAGCGGAGGAGGCGGTACCGAAATGGAGGAAGTCATCAATTGGATGGGCGGATGGCCGAAGGAAGGGTTGCTGTCCGCTTTGGAATGGGAAGAGATGCGGCGGGAGCAGGCGGCCCGCGCGGCGGATGCGGGCGCGGGGACGGGCGAGGGCGGGTTGCTGCCCGCGCTGGGGGAGCGACTCGCGGCCGGCTGGCTCGGCGCGCGAAGCGCTGCTGCCGGCCCGGAAGCGGTGCTGCAGGCGGCGCCGGGCGCGGACGCCGCGCTGCAGGCCGCCTTCCGCGGCCTTCTGCAGCCGGGGGATATCGTGCTGACGGAGCGTCCGACGAGCCGCATGGCGCTGCAGGCGATCCGGCGCGTCGGCGCGCTGCCGGTCTCCCTCGCCGGAGACCAAGAAGGCATGGATCCGGACGCGCTCGCGCAGGCCATCGATACGTTGAAGCCGAAGCTGGTCTATGCTTCGCCATCTTGCACCGACCCGGAGGGACGGATCTGGAGCGAACGGCGATTCGGCCTGCTGGCGGAGCTGTGCGCGTCCGGCGGCGTGACGCTGCTGCTGGATGAGCGGCAGGCGGCGCTGGCGGAACAAGCGGATCAACGGCGGGCGGAATCGAGCGCGAAGACGGTTCGGGGCGAGGAGAGAGAGCCGGAAAAGGGGGAAAGGGCGCATGCGGCGACGGGCAACCGAGGGACGCTGGAAAGGGCGGACCGGAGTCCGGAAACACGGGGCGCGATTCTGACGGTCCGCGAGCTGCCGCCCGGCTTGATCGGCGGGCTGCGGTTCGGCTGGCTGACCGGAACGGGGTTGGAACCGGAGCAGGCGCAGTCGCTCGCGCGTGCCGCCGCGGCAGCGGGCGAGACCGAGCGGGTGTCGGCGGCGGATCAGCTGGCGCTCTTGGCTTACGCGCAGGCGCAACCCGTCGAGCCGGCGCTCGCGACGCTCCGGTTCGTCTACCGCACGCGCAATGCGCTGCTCGCCGAGACGCTGCGGCGGCAGGGACGGCCGGAGGCGCTCGCGGCCGAACCGCAAGCCGGCGTTCACGCCTGGCTGACGCTGCCGGACGGCTTGGACGCGGAGGCGCTGCTGCGGGCATCCTGGCTCAAAGGGGTGCTGTTCCAGCCAGGCAACGCCTTCTACGCTTCCGAACCGGATCGGTTCAAGATTCGCTTAACGGCCGTCCACTCGGACGAACGGGAGATTCGGGAGGGCGTGCGGCGCATCGAAGAGGCGATCGGCGAGTTCATGGGCCGGTCGGTGTAGGGGGCTGCGCTTAGAGAGTCCGACGTAGCGGACCGCGGCAGCCCGCAGCGTCGCTAGCATTGCTTGCCGTTGCGGGCTAAGCCTGGCTAATAAAGCTCGCCCGCGGCCACGAGCACGCCATCCTCCCTCAGCGTCACATCGCGGCGCTGCAGCCGCTCGTCGTCCACGTTCGTGCAATGGCCGTCTTCCCGGTCGAACGTCCAGAAGTGCAAGGGGCAGAAGAACGTGCCCTCCGTCCACCGCACTTCTCCGCCGGCATGCGGGCAAACGGCGAGCAGCAGGCGGTATTCCCCTGCCTCGCTGCGGGTGAGCCAGTAGGGCGCGCCGTCCAGTTCGACTTCGGCCGGCCAGACGGTGAATTGATCGGCGGGGCCGATGATGGTTTCGCTCATGAAGATTCTCCTTGTTTCTCCGGAATGGGGGCTAGGGTGGCGGGCGAAGCTGCGGCATCGGCCTCCGCGACGATAGCTAGTTCTTGGGCGGCAACGGCTTGCTCCGCGGAAGCGGCTTCGGAAGCGGCCTCTGCCGCCAGCCACTCGGCCGCCCAGGGGAATCGCCCCGCCCACGCGGCCGCGACTTCCCGGTACTCCCGGAGCGCCGAGATGCCGCCGGGCGTCAGGTCGTAGATGCCGCGCTCGACGTTCCGGAACCAGCCGTAGTAGTTGTCCCGCAAGGTCTGACCGGCCTTGGGGATGCCGGTCATCGCCGCGATCTCGCGCGGGGCCAGCCGGCCGGCGCACGTCAGGGCGAGCGCGCATTGGAGCGACCGCTCGCGGTAAGCCGTCACGAGCTTGCGCCGCGAGCTGCCGCCCACGTTGTAGTCGCCGCTCCGGGCGGCGAACTCCTGCAGCAGGCGGGCGGTGCCGCGTTTGCGGCCGCCCGCGGCGTACGCTTGCGGCGACTCCGCCGCGATTCCCGCCGCGCGAACGTCGGCCTTGCCGGCTGCCATCGGCGGTTCGTTCCAAATTTCGAGCATCGGTTCCTTGGTCTTGTAGAACGTGACGGTCATCAGACCGAGCGCGAGCCGGCGGCACATCGCGGCGATCTCGGAGAACCGCTGGTTGTGCGCGCCCTTTTTCACGCGGTTGCGCTCCACCGCGAGCCAGACGACCGCGCCGGTGCGTTGACGTTCCAAGCCTTGCAGCAGCAGCGGGAGCGTGAACGTTTTTTTCATCTCCACGATGACCGGCAGCGGCTCGTCCGCCCGGACGGCGACCAGATCGCACCCGCGCACTTCCGCCTTCACTTCGTACCCGCGCCGAACCCAGTAGGCCTTGACCGGTCCGTACAACTCCGTCTCATACTTAACGGCCATGACATGCACCTCCGCTTGCGCGCGTTTGTCCCATTATAGCACGCTTCCGCGACGCCGAGACGGGCCATTCTCGGCACGATCGGCCCTTGCGCGCCGTGACGCGCGGCATCCTCGCTTCATAGACATGAACGGACAGCCGCGTCCATAGAATAGACGGAATTGAGATCGGGATGTCAACGCGATGTCATTTTCCGCTCTGCCTCGGACAGGCGGACGTTTTTTCATCCTTATTTTCGGGGCAAATTCGTCCTTGTCGGCGCATAGTTATGTAGTACGTTTCGCAACGGAGAGACAGAGAGCGAGGGAGGAAGCGGCATGGACATCTTCAAGCGTCTCGCGGAGTTTCGGACAGAAAGCGAGAAGCTGACATGGTCTGGCACTTTTCGGGATTATATCGACCTGCTGCGCCGCGATCCGGCTCCGGCGATGACCGCCCATGCGCGGGTTTACGACATGATCGTATCGCACGGCGTGGAGGACAAAGGCGGGAGCAAGAAGTACAAATTTTTCGAGAACGACATTTACGGGCTGGACCGGACGATGGAGAAGCTGGTGGAGGAGTACTTCCACTCGGCGGCGCGGCGGCTTGACGTACGCAAGCGGATTCTGCTGCTCATGGGACCCGTCAGCGGCGGCAAGTCCACGATCGTCACCATTCTGAAAAAAGGACTGGAGCAATATTCCAGGTCGCCGCGGGGGGCCGTCTACGCCATCCAAGGCTGCCCGATGCACGAGGAGCCGCTCCATCTGATTCCGAGCGAACTGCGGCCCGAGATCGAGCAAGAGCTCGGCGTCCGCATCGAAGGCAACCTGTGCCCCTCCTGTTCGATGCGGCTGCGCACGGAGTTCGGCGGGGACATCGAGCGCGTGCCGGTCGAGCGGGTGCTCATCTCCGAGGAGACGCGGACGGGAATCGGGACGTTCAGCCCCTCGGACCCCAAATCCCAAGACATCGCGGATCTGACGGGCAGCATCGACTTCTCGACCATCACCGAATACGGCTCGGAATCGGACCCGCGCGCATACCGTTTCGACGGAGAGCTGAACAAGGCCAACCGCGGCCTGATGGAGTTCCAGGAGATGCTCAAATGCGACGAGAAGTTTCTGTGGAACTTGCTGTCGCTGACGCAGGAAGGCAACTTCAAGGCGGGGCGGTTCGCGTTGATCTCGGCAGACGAGCTGATCGTGGCCCATACCAACGAATCCGAGTACAAAGCGTTCATCGCGAACAAGAAGAACGAGGCGCTGCAATCGCGGATGATCGTCATGCCGGTGCCGTACAATCTGAAGGTATCGGACGAGGAGAAGATCTACGGCAAGCTCATCGGCCAATCGGATATGAAGCACGTGCACATCGCCCCTCACGCGCTGCGCGCGGCTTCGATTTTCAGCATCTTAACGCGACTCAAGGATTCGAAGAAGCAAGGCATGGACCTGGTGAAGAAGATGCGGTTGTACGACGGCGAAGAGGTGGAAGGGTACAAGGACGCCGACCTCAAAGAGATGCAGAACGAGTACGCCGACGAAGGCATGTCGGGCATCGACCCTCGCTATGTCATCAACCGGATCTCGAGCGCGCTGATCAAGCACGACTTGCCCTGCATCAACGCCCTGGACGTCCTGCGGGCGTTGAAGGAAGGGCTCGACCAGCATCCTTCGATCACGAAGGAAGAGCGCGAGAAGCATCTGAACTTCATCTCCGCGGCGCGCAAGGAATACGACAATCTCGCGAAAAAGGAAGTGCAGAAGGCGTTCGTCTACTCGTTCGAGGAGTCGGCGCGCACGCTGTTCGAGAACTACCTCGACAACATCGAGGCGTACTGCAACTGGGCGAAGATCAAAGACCCGCTCACGGGCGAGGAGATGGACCCCGACGAGCGTCTCATGCGGTCGATCGAGGAACAGATCGGCGTCTCGGAGAACGCGAAGAAGGCGTTCCGCGAAGAGATTCTGATCCGCATCTCGGCCTATTCGCGCAAAGGCCGCAAGTTCGATTACAGCACGCATGAGCGGCTGCGCGAGGCGATCGAGAAGAAGCTGTTCGCCGATCTGAAGGACATCGTCAAGATCACGACCTCGACGAAGACGCCGGACGAGAACCAGTTGAAGCGCATCAACGAAGTGACCAAACGGCTCATCGACGAGCACGGCTATTGCCCGGTCTGCTCGAACGAACTCATGCGGTACGTGGGCAGCTTGCTGAATCGGTAAGCGGGATCGTCGAGTTCCGTACGCTTTAGCGTGATGATGCGTTGCATGGACAGATTGCGCTAGGAATGGCAAAGTCCTGATGATGAAGGCAGCAACCCAACCAACCCCGGCAGGAGCGGCGGCTCGCTCTTCCGGGGTTTGGTCTGCGCGGAGAGAACGAGAAGAGCCGAAGAACGAATGCGCGACATTGACGAAAACGCATCATAACCGAGAGCAAGCGAACGGAAGGGGGGCGGACGAAACGGCCAAGTCCGGTAAGCGGGAGGCGGCGTCCGGAACCTCTTGCGGCAGGCTCGGCCAAAAGACCGTTGACACGACGGGCCGACATCAGGCAAACTGAGGTAATATTAGGGGATAGAGGTCTTTACATCATGAAATTATTTTTTAAAAACGGGTTCCAGATCATGGTTCTGGCGCTGCCTTCGCTGTTTGCGTTCGCGACGCAGACGGTGACGGGTACCGTGAATTTGATTATGGTCGGCCATTTGGGCATCGTCGTCATCGCGGTCGTCGGCGTTTCCAATATCATCATGTACAACGTGTTCGCGCTGTTCTCCGGCATCGGACATACGGTCAATTATCTCGTGGCGCAAAATTACGGCTCGAACGAGATGCGCAAAGGAATCCAACGGACCTATCTCGCGCTCACGGCCAGCGTCGGCATCGCGCTCGTCATCGTCGCGGCAGGCTGGCTGTTCAGCGGAGACGTGCTGCGGCTCACGGGCGGCTCGGCGAACGTCGTGTCGACGGGGGACGCTTATCTGGAGCTCCGGTTCTACGCGATGGCGTTCGGGATTATCAGCTTTGTGTTCCACGGGTTTTTCCGGGGCGTCGGGGACACCCGCACTTCGATGGTCGTCGCGATCGTATCCAACGGCCTGATGATCGCGCTCACTTACGGCTTGGTTAACGGCGCGTGGGGCCTGCCGAAATGGGGCGTGACGGGAGCAGGCGCGGCGATCCTGATCGGCGAAGCGTTCCAGCTCGTCCTGTGCCTGATCGTCTTCCTGGGTCCGATGCACCGCCGCTACGGCACTCGGACGATTCCGCGTCCGGATTGGCGCGAGCTGCGCCTCGTCTTCCAGGAGAGCGGCAAGCTCGGCCTGCAGGAGTTCTCGATGAGCGTCTCCATGTACCTGTTCACGATGTTCGTCGCCCGTCTCGGCGACGAAGCGCTCGCCGCGAACGAGGTGGCGCTGAACGTCATGTCGTTCGGCTTTATGCCGGCCTTCGCGTTCGGCTCGACGGCGACGATCCTCGTCGGGCAGGAGATCGGCAGGGGACAAGCCCGCCTGGCGCGAAAGGCGGGGACGAACACGGCGATACTCGGCAGCGTCTTCCTGCTGGCGTTGGGGACGGCGGAGCTGATCTGGGCCGTGCCGATCGCGAAGCTGTACAGCACCGATCCGTCCGTCTACGAGGTGGCGGCCCGATTGATCCAAGTCTCGGCGTACCTGCAGATCTTCGACGGCTTCTACAACTTCTATGCCGGCGGCCTGCGGGGAATCGGAGACACGACGTTCCTCATGCGGATCTCGCTCGCGCTCAGCTTCCTGCTCTTCGTGCCGCTGACGTTCCTGTTCGTCAACGTGCTCGACTGGGGCAGCGTCGGCGCGTGGCTGTCGCTGTACACCTTCCTCACCGCGCTCGGAATGGCCGTGCTCATCCGGTTCTACCGGACGGATTGGCACGCGGTGCGGCTGAAGGAAGCCGGGGCATAACCATTCGCGGCGCGCGAACGGGTCGCTTTATACGATATCCCGTTCACTCAGGAATAATGGCCGGCTTGCGGCAGGGTGTGCCCGTGCGGAAAGCCGTAAGCCGCAAATGCGGCTTCGTGCTCAAAGCCGATAAATATCTCGCTATAGGGCTTGCCAGCGTCGCGCGGCTCGCTTACAATGAAAGACCGACAAGGAAGAGGCTGTTCCCCCCGATCACGCAGGGGAACAGCCTCTTCCTCTCGCTCAGGCGCCGCGCATCTCCGGACGCCTTAGCCGTTCACGATCGTGCCGCCGTTCACGTGGAGCACTTGGCCGGCCATGTACGAGGAGTCCTCGCTGGCGAGATACACGTACGCGGGCGCCAACTCGTCCGGCTGGCCGGCGCGCTTCATCGGCGTGTCCGAGCCGAACTTGGCCACCTTCGTCTCGTCGAACGTCGAAGGGATGAGCGGCGTCCAGATCGGACCCGGCGCGACGGCGTTGACGCGGATGCCCTGGCCGATGACGTTCTGGGAGAGCGAGCGCGTGAAGGACACGACCGCGCCCTTCGTCGCGCTGTAGTCGAGCAGCTCGGGACTCCCTTCGTACGCGGTGATGGACGTCGTATTGATGACGGCGGCGCCGCTCTTCAAGTGCGGCATCGCCGCCTGCGTCAAGTAGAACATGCCGAAGATGTTCGTGCGGAACGTGCGCTCCAGTTGCTCCGGCGTGATCTGCTCCAGCTTGGGCTGCGGATGCTGCTCGGCAGCGTTGTTCACGAGGATATGCAGGCCTCCGAACTGGCTCACGGTCTGATCGACGGCCGTCTTGCAGAAGGCCGGGTCGCCGACGTCGCCGTCGAGGATAAGGCAGCGGCGGCCCTCCTGCTCGACTTGCCGCTGCGTCTCCCGCGCGTCGGTATATTCGCTCAAGTAGACGATGGCGACGTCTGCGCCTTCTTTGGCATAGGCGATGGCCACGGCGCGGCCGATGCCGCTGTCCCCGCCGGTGATGAGGGCGGTCTTGCCCTGCAGCTTGCCGGCGGGTTTGTAGATGGGAGATTCCGCTTCGGGCGTCGGGTACATGTCGCTCTCGAGGCCCGGTTGGCGGTCCTGATGCTGCGGAGGAAAATGATCCGGCCGCTGCGGCGCGGCTTCGACGGGCGCGGATGCGCCCGGTTGCGTATTCTGGGTCAGGGGTAACCTCTCCTTCGCTGGTTGCTATAGGAGTAAGTTAAACCAAACGACCCGATTCTACACAGATCAAACGTTTTTCCGCGTCGTTTTTTTGCCGTCGCAGCTGAACAGCGCCGTTTTCCCGTCGATGACGGTTTCGATGTGCACCGGTTTGCCCCACAGCTGCACGAGGTACGGCAGGGTGCGTTCGGCGTACTTCACGTCCAGCTCGACGCCCTCGAACCGATGCGTCACGTAGAGCTCTCCGTTACGCTGCCAGTCCCCGTCGGCGACGACCAGGTACGGGAATCCGCCGTTCACGCGGGAGAAGACGAGCTGATCGCGGATGTTCTCCCAAGTCTTGTCGGTGATCGTCCACTCGGGGCCTTTCTTTTCGAAGACGTAGAGATCCAGCTCCTCGGTCAGGTTCTTCGTCAAGTAATTCCGCAGAAAAGAGGGGTCCGAATCCAGCTCGCGGATCTCGAACATCCGCTCCCGGCCCCAGCGCTTCTCGATGTCCTCGAAGATCTTGAGCCCGAGATAGTACGGGTTCAGCGAGCTGCGCGACGGCTGGACGACGGAGGCGTTCAGCTTGGCGTATTCGATCGTCTCTTCGCTGGTCAGCGAGAGCTCGCGCATAATGCGCTGATGCCAGAACGTCGCCCAGCCTTCGTTCATGATCTTCGTCTCGATCTGCGGCCAGAAGTACAGCATCTCCTCGCGCAGCATCGACATGATGTCCCGCTGCCACGGCTCCATGAACGGCGCGAACTCCTGCACGAACCAGAGCAGGTCTTTCTCCGGGCGGGGCGGGAACTTGCGCAGCTCCGGCGTATGGTCGAGCTCCCGTTGCCGCGCGAGGCGCTCTTCGTCGTCCAGCAGCCAGAGGTCGTCGTAGGGGGAGGCGCCTGCGTGCTTGCCCGGCCGTTCCTTGTCGACCTTCTGCCGCCATTCCGTGTAGCGTTTCTTGTCCAGCCCGTGCGGTCTCACGATGCCCGGGTCGACGTGCTCTTGGATCGCCATCACCGCGTCGAGGAACTTCTCCACTTCGGCGGTGCCGTATTCGACCTCGTATTGGCTGATCCGCTCGGCGGTCGCCGACATGCTCTCGACCATGTCGCGGTTGGAGGTGGAGAAGCGCGCGTTATTTTTGAAAAAGTCGCAGTGCGCCAGCACGTGCGCGACGATCAGCTTGTTCTGCACGAGGGAGTTGCCGTCGAGGAGGAACGCGTAGCACGGATTGGAGTTGATGACCAGCTCGTAGATTTTGCTGAGGCCGAGATCGTACTGCACCTTCATGCGATTGAACGTTTTTCCGAAGCTCCAATGGTTGAACCGGGTCGGCATGCCGTACGCCCCGAACGTGTAGATGATGTCGGACGGGCAGATCTCGTAGCGCATCGGATAGAAATCGAGGCCGAGGCCGGCGGCGATCTCGGTGATCTCTTCGATCGAAGCTTCAAGCTTGCGCTGTTCGTCGATGTATGCCATAGGCATATACCCCCTTCAAAAGCCAGAGTTCCCACCACCTTATGTATATGTAGGAACCGCCCTCCGCGTGACTGTCGGACGACCTTATTTCGACCGGCAGCGGGTTTCGCGGATTGCTCCGCGCGCGTATTCTTGATAGACTTTGGGAAGAGAATGTACGTTCGGGAGGTGCCGTCTTGGCGGTTTTCGAATTCAAGGCGCGCGAATATCCGGAGCAGCCGGGCTGCTACCTCATGAAGGACGGGGAAGGCCGCGTGCTCTATATCGGCAAGTCGAAGAACATCCGCAGCCGGCTGCGCGCGTACTTCAACGGCACGGACAAGCGGCGGCGGATCGCCGATCTCGTCCGACAGATCGCCGAGATCGGCTTCATCGTCGTCGCGAACGAACGGGAGAGCCTGCTGCTCGAGAACAACCTGATCAAGATTCACAAGCCGCCGTATAATCGCGCGCTGAAGCGCGACAATAGCGGCTATGCCTACTTGCGCCTCACGGACGAGCCCGTCCCGCGGCTGGTCGCCTACTATCGGGACCGGCGCACGGTCCGCGAGCGGTTCGCGGGGCTCGCCGCGGAGGAAGTCGCGGCGGCATCCGATACCGAGCCGCAGGAGACGCCGTCCGCCGCGCGGTTCGGCCCGTTCGTCAGCGGGCGGTTCCGCGAGGCGCTGATCGCCTTCGTCACGGAGCACTATCAGCTCCGGACCTGCGCGACGCTGCCGAAGCGGGCTTGCCTGCTCTATCATATCGGCAAGTGCAGCGGCGTCTGCGAAGGCTACATATCCAAGGAAGATTACCTGGAATCGGCGAGGCAGGCGGCGAAGCTGCTGGACCATCGCGGCGAGCGGCTGATCGCGGCGATGTACGCGCAGATGGAGGCCTACGCGGAGCAGCTCCAGTTCGAGAAGGCGGAGCACATGCTGCGGCATATCCGGCTGCTGGAACGGCGCCCGGAGCGGCAGATCGTCGACCGGGAGACCGAGGGCAGCCAGGAAGCGGTCTACTTCGGCGAAGACCGGGTCGTCATCGCGGAGGTGCACCAGGGCATGCTGCACCGGCTTGATGCCGTGCCCTGGGAGCGGGGCGAGGGGGCCGCGGCTTGCGACCGCTTCCTCGTCAAGCATTATGCGACGGCGCAGCGGCCGGGCGAGATCATCGTGAGCGAGATCGGCGACGCCAGAGGCGTGCGGGCCGCCTTGCGCCGGAGGGGAGAACCGCCTGTACGGCTCACGGTACCCCGGCGCGGACTGAAGTACGAGCTGCTCCAGCTGTGCCGGGCCAATCTCGAGACGCTGATCGAGCTGGACAAGGCAAAGGCGGCGGCGAAGTAAGCGCGGGATGCTCGGCGCTTGCGCTGGGCGGATGCGCGTGATACAACAAGGGATATCGAATCGTACGCACGGGAAAGGAAGAGCGCGGTGCCAGAGGAACAGGCAGTTCGGGAAGAAGAAACGAAAAGGCTGGCCGAGGTCATCGGACTGATCGACCGCAGATTGCTCAAGGAGCTGTCCGTCCTCAGCGAGCGGCGGGGCGACGTCGTCGGCATCCGTCAGGAGTTCTGGGACGACCTGTCGATCAACTTCTCCGACGCGACGGAGCTCGGCGAGACGTGGAGCAGCATCGTGCAGCAGGCGGAGCTGCTGGTCGAGCGCGAGCGGAGCCACAAGGTGGCGTCCGAGGCGGCGGAGCGGCTCGCGCGGCAGCGCGACAACGCGTACTTCGCGCGGATCGACTTCGTGGAGGAAGGAAGCGACGGACCCGCCGCGCCGATCTACATCGGACGGGGATCGCTCGTCGGCGAAGACGGCGAGACGTTCTATATCTACGATTGGCGGGCGCCGGTATCGAGCCTGTTCTACGATCACGAGCCGGGCGCGGCCGCTTACGATACGCCCGGCGGCGAGATCCGCGGCGAGCTCTCGCTCAAGCGGCAGTTCGTCATCCGGGGCGGCAAGCTGAAGCATCTGTTCGATACGGACGAGACGATCGGCGACGACATCCTTCAGGCGGTGCTCTCGGAGAAATCGGATACGGCGATGAAGAGCATCGTCGCGACGATCCAGAAGGAGCAGAACCGCATCATCCGCGACGAGCGGCACAAGCTCATCGTCGTCCAGGGCGCCGCGGGCAGCGGCAAGACGTCGGCCGCGCTGCAGCGGATCGCCTACCTGCTGTACCGGTTCCGCGACTCGCTGACGTCCGACCAGATCGTCTTGTTCTCGCCGAACCCGGTGTTCAAGGGCTATATCTCCCGCGTGCTGCCGGATCTCGGCGAAGCCAATATGCGGCAGATGACGTTCCGCGAGCTGATCGAAGCGCGGCTCGGACGGCGCTTCGAGGTGGAGGATCTGTTCACGCAGACCGAAGCGCTCGCCGCCGCCGAGCGGACGCCTGAAGGGGAAGCGCGGGAGAAGGCGGTGCGCTACAAAGGCTCGGAGCACTTCTTCGAGACCGTGGAGCGCTACCTGAAGCGGCTCGGACAGGCGGGCGTCCGCTTCCGCCCGCTGCGCTTTCGCGGCGATACGATCGTATCGGCCGACGAGATGGCGGAGCGTTTCTACGTCGCGTTCGGCCAGGAAGGCTTCGGCGACCGGTTAGCCAAGCTGCGGCGCTGGCTGAACGAGCGGCTCACCGGATGGGTGGACCAACAGATGGCGGAGCCGTGGGTCGAGGAAGCCGCGGAGCTGGCGGACGACGAGGAGATTCAGCGGGCTTACGTGCAAGTGCGCCGCGAGGGCGGATTCCACGACGAGGCGTTCAACGACGAGGACAAGATGACCGATCTGCTCTTGCGCCGGGCCGCCGAGCGCGCGATCGAGCCGCTGCGCCGCGCGGTGAAGGGCTTCCGCTTCCTGGACCCGGTCGGGACCTACCGGCAGCTGTTCGCGAGCCGCACGCTGTTCGCCGAGTGCGCGCCGGACGGCCGGCTACCGGACGGCTGGGAGTGGATGGCCCAGCGGGCCGAGGAGACGCTGGCTCGCAAGTCGATCGACCACGAGGACGCGACGCCGCTGCTCTACCTGATGGAGGCGCTCGAGGGCTTCCGCAAGGTGGAAGGCGAAGTGCGGCACTTGTTCGTCGACGAAGCGCAGGATTATTCGCCGTTTCAGGCGGCGTTCTTGCGCCGCCGGTTCCCGCGGGCGCGGATGACGGTGCTCGGGGACTTCAATCAGGCGATCTACGTGCAGGCCGAGGAGAGCGGGGGCTTCGGCGGTTGGACGCGGCTCGCGGCGCCGGAAGACACGTCGGTATGGCGGCTCTCCACGAGCTACCGCTCGACGAAACCGATCGTCGAGCTGTCCAAGCGCATCCTCCGTCCGGAGGATGCGGCTGGCATCGTGCCGTTCCATCGCGAAGGAGAGGCGCCGCAGATCGCGAGCTGCCGGGACGGGGCGGATCTGGCCGACCGGGCGGCGCGCGACGTGGCGGAGCTGCTGGCGGCGGGACACGCCACGATCGGCGTCATCGCGAAGACGGCGCACGAGAGCGGCAACGCCTGCGCCCTCATCAAGGAACGGCTCGCCGACGACGTGCCGGTCACGCTCGTCACCGGCGGCTCCGCGAAGCTGCCGAAGGGCGTGTCGGTGCTGCCTTCGTATTTGTCCAAAGGCATCGAGTTCGACGCCGTGCTCGTCTGGGACGCTTCGGAGGAGCGGTACGGCAGAGAGACGCACCGCAAGCTCCTGTACACCGTCTGTACCCGGGCCTTGCACGTGCTGCGCATCTACTACACGGGTCAGCTTTCGCCTTTTCTGCGAGCGTGAAGGTTGCCCCTCTCGGGAGGGGAGGAACGACAGATGGAACAAGCACGCAAGATATTAAGGCAATACTTCGGATACGATTCGTTCCGCAAAGGCCAGGAATCGCTCATCGGCGCGATCCTGAACGGGCGGGACGTCCTCGGCGTCATGCCGACCGGCGCGGGCAAGTCGATCTGCTACCAGGTGCCCGCCATGCTCATGCCGGGCGTGACGCTCGTCGTCTCGCCGCTGATCTCCTTAATGAAGGATCAGGTGGACGCCTTGAACGCGGCCGGCATCCCGGCGACGTACATTAACAGCTCCTTGTCGGCCAGAGAGACGAACGACCGGCTGCGGGATATCTACGAAGGGCAGTACAAGCTGGTCTACATCGCGCCGGAGCGGCTCGAGTCGGAGCGATTCCGCGGACTGCTCCGGCAGATTCGCGTGCCGCTCGTCGCCGTCGACGAGGCGCACTGCGTCTCGCAGTGGGGGCATGATTTCCGTCCGAGCTACATGGCGATCGTGCGCCTGCTGCGGGATATCGAGCCGCGGCCGGTCATGGCGGCGTTCACGGCGACCGCGACGGACGTCGTGAAGGAAGATATCGTGGAGCGGCTGCGCTTGGCCGAACCGGATCGGGTGACGACCGGCTACGCCCGGGACAACCTGTCGCTCTCGGTCGTGAAGAACGCGGACAAGCGCGACTACATCGTCCGCTTCATCCGCGAGCGTCCCGGACAAGCCGGCATCATCTATGCGTCCACGCGCCGCGAGGTGGACGGCTGCCAGCAGTATTTGGCGGGACTCGGCTTGTCCGTCGGCAAGTATCATGCGGGACTCGGCGAGGAAGAGCGCGCGCAGACGCAGGAGGCGTTCCTGCGGGACGACCTGCAGCTCATCGTCGCCACGAACGCGTTCGGCATGGGCATCGACAAGTCGAACGTACGCTTCGTCATCCACCACAACATGCCGAAGAACGTAGAGGCTTATTATCAGGAAGCCGGTCGCGCGGGGCGGGACGGGGAGCCGGGGGAGTGCCTGCTGCTGTTCTCGCCCCAGGACGTCGTGACGCAGAAGTTCTTTATCGAGCAGAGCGAAGCGGACGACGAGCGGAAGAAAAACGACTACCGGCTTTTGAACGACGTGGTCGAGTACGCGCATACGTCGGATTGCCTACAGCGCAGCATCGTACGCTATTTCGGCGAGGAGGGCGGCGAGCCTTGCGGCCGCTGCAGCAACTGCACGGACGAGCGGGAGCTGCGGGACGTGACGAAGGAGGCGCAGCTCGTGTTCGCCTGCGTCGCCTCGATGAAGCAGCGGTTCGGCGTGACGCTGACGGCCAAGGTGCTGCGCGGGGCCAACGACGCCAAGGTGCGCCAGTTCGGCTTCGACGGCCTGCGGTGGTACGGACGGATGAACGGCTCGTCCGAGAAGGAGATCGTACAGCTCATTCACGCGCTGGTGGCGGACGGTTACATGAGGCTGTCGGACAGCCAGTACCCGGTCGTCCTGCTGACCGAGAAGGTGCGCCCGGTGCTGAACGGCGAGGAGCAAGTGTTCCAACGCGTGGAGCCGCCTGCGGCAGCTTCGGCAGGCCGGAGCCGTTCGGGCTCGCGATCGTCCGGCGGCGCTTCGGTCGCCCCGGCGGACGCGGCGCTGTTCGACCGGCTGCGCGCGCTGCGCAAGGAGATCGCGGATCGCGAAGGCGTGCCGCCGTTCGTCATTTTCCACGACGCCACGCTCAAGGAGATGTGCGAGCTTCGGCCGACGACGGAGAACGAGATGCGCCGGGTCAAAGGGATCGGCGACGCCAAATTCGCCAAGTACGGCAAAGCGTTCGTGTCGCTCATTAGGGAATACGACGACGCATAACGACCAACATGGGATCCGGCGGCTTTTACAGCCTTGGACCCCCTGTTGGCGCGGGAATAGCGGCCGGATGTGCGGCCGCAACCGACTCCTAGCGGCGGCCGATCCCATCGGCGGCGCCTTGTCTTGGGCGCGGGACGCGGCGATGCGCCGCGTCGCAGCCGTTAGGCGTACTTCATCTCGATCTTCTCCATGCGCGCTTGATCGGGCCGCCACTTGGGCAGGCCGTGCTTCGGCAGATAGCCTAGAACGTTCAGCGCAGGCTCGACCGATTCCTCCTCGTTCAGCTTGCCGAGGAGCTGCCAGGTGGCGTACACGTCCGATAAGGCGCGGTGCGCATGTTCGTTGGCGATGCCGTAGCGGGCGCACATCTCTTTTAACGTATGCGGATACGTATGGCGCATCCGGCTAATCGTGAGCGTGTCGATGAAGTCGTTGGAGAAGGAACGGCCGGCCAGACGCTGCAGCGCATGATGCAGGAAACCCAGGTCGAACATGGCATTGTGGGCGACGAGGATGCTGTCTCCGATCATCCGGTTCAGGATGCGGAACGCGGTGTCTTCGTCCATCCCCAGCGCCAGCTGTTCGCTGGTCAATCCCGTCAATTCGGTGATCTTGGGCGGCAGTATGCCGTCAAAGCGGACCAGCGTCGTGAACTGGCTGACGATCTCGCCCTCATAGCAGCGGATCGCGGCCATCTCGATGACGCGGTCGCGCGCAGGGTCGAGACCGCTCGTCTCGAAGTCGAAGACGGTAACATTATGCAAACGCATGGGATAATCCTCCTGCAACGGGTTCTTATTCATCCTATTACCCGAATCTGGAACTGTCGAGCGGAACGGATGTTTGGCCGTGGAGGAGACGCGCTTCATTCGAGAAGAGGAGGGCGACCGGACATGAAGCAAGCTTTCGCCGCTCAGCCCCGATAGAGTGCCGGCTGCTAACGCGTGTGGCATCCGGTGGACAGCGCGCCGTATCGGCGCAGAATACCCCGTATCTCCTGACTCTGCTCGTCCAGGCATTCGACGAACACCGTGACCTCCGGCCACGGTGTTCGCGGTCTGCGGTGCGAGCCGGTCCGTTTGCTCCCTAGGCTGCGCAGCGCATAACCGATGGCGAAGCCGGCCAGAGCGGCGATCAACCCCCACACGATCGGCCCCCACGCCAGGATGAAGCCGACGCTCGAGCCGATGACGGCCAAGGCGGTGGCGCAGGCGAGTCCGACCTCGACGCCGTCTACCGTTCTCTTTCCCGCTACCGTGCGCGGATCCGTCGACGCGTCCATGCCGACCGCCAAGATGCGAGCGGGATTCACGCCGATTCGCTCGACGGCGGCGAGCGCCTGCTCCAATTCCAGAGAATGCTCGAATGTCCCGATGATCAGCAATGAACGCTCCCCCCGTCTATCCCCAAATATCGATCTCGGAGGCGCCGTAACGCGCCTTAAAATATTGCCGCTGTTCCTTTCGGAATAGTTCGTTCTGTTCCAAGGTCGTCACGTACGCATGATACATCGATCCTCCGACGACCGACGGCATGAACAGCAGCCACTGCGGATCGAGCATCGCGGTGGACTGCGGGACATGGCCCAGCATCAGCGCCAGCACGGCGCGATAGAAGTGGGACAAGAGCGAATAGATCCACCACCAGAAGATGCTGTAGAACGCCAGTCCGAACCGATGATTGTACAACTGTCCGAGGCCGGGAAAGAAGAAGGAGTAAAAGACGCCGGCGGCCGGGTTTTTCCGTTCGACATACTGCACCTCCATCGGGGTGATCAGGACGCGGCGAACGGGGGGCTGCGCGGCTTCCGCCAGTTGCGCCATCTTGGTCTGCGTAATGGCCGAACGATAGCTGTCCCACATGGCGAAAAAGTATATGACGATATAGCCCATGGACCAATCCGGCTGCAAGACGGATGCAGCTTTGTCGAACCGGCCGCAGAAGGAATAGACCATGGCCTCGTTGAGATGCGCCATCGAATTGACGATGACTTCCAACAGCGCCAGCAGCAGGCCCCGCATGTACTGGTTCAGCAAATAATGGCCGAACCCGGGGAATGCCGCGGACCACCAGGCTACCATATAGGGCTGATGGGCAACGAGATAGGAATTCCCAAGGACGCTCAACTTGGAAATGTCGTGTCGGGATCGATTTTTCATACCGTTAGTTTGTAATTCATTTCCATCTTTATTCTTCGAAAATGAAGAATCTGGCGTTAAGCAAGACAGCCGCTGCCGGTCGATTATTCCCGTAGGCCCGAGGACATACTTGGAAAGAAACTTTACGTACGCCCATGGAATGGAGGCGTCGCCGTTTGATTTTTGCGTTCTACTTCACCGTTACCATTCTCCTATTGGTCGCCTTGTGCACGTGGAGGCATCATTCGATGCATCTGTTCGAGTTGCTGTTCGTTTGGATGACGGTCGTGTTCGTGGACGATATGTACGTCGCCGTGCTCACTTTGAACTTGAAATGGATCCAGCCCGCATCCGGTATCGAGCACGGACTCGTGCGGTGTATCTACCTGCAAGTGCTGTCGCCGCTCCTAGTCGTCTGGGGGATGACTCTCGCCGACCGGATTCGTCAATGGTATTGGAAAGCGATGCTGCCTGCGGCAACGGGCGTTCTCATCGGTCTCGTTCAACAACACATAACCGTCAGCGGCGTCATGAGGTTCGTTGCCGATGGGAAGTCGAGCTACAACTGGTTGGAATCGATCCTGCTCGTCTACTATGCGTTTGCCGTTCGTTCCGCCTATCGGACGCTCATGAGGAAGGATGGCCTTCGGATATGAGCCTGTTGTATGGGCCCCCGTATGTTTGGTTCAATGTGGCGACGTTTATCGCGGCTTACGGCATGGCGTTCGCGCTGCCGAGGGCGCTGCCGAATTCGATCATGGCGCTCGTCATGCTGTTCAGCTTGACGCTCGCCAAAGGCCTCGACGATACGATCGGGATGAAGCCGTTCGATCTGTACGATATCAACAATAGCGCGCAAGTCGATGTCTGGGATCTCGTGACTTGGCTGCTCTATCCGCCGATCGGCTATTTGTTCATTTACGTGTATCACGTCTGTCGGATCGGAGGATTGGCGACCCCGGTCTATATCCTGTTAGGCTCGCTGTTCGGAACGGGCTTCGAACGATTGACCGTCTACTTCCAAGTATTCCATTACAACGATTGGACGCTTCGATACTCCTTCATGATGTATGTCGCGGTCCAGACCGCCACGATCGCGTTTTTCGTTATCCTGAAGCGGCAATATTTGATAGCCAAGGAGAGGCAATGATTGTGATAATGCCAAGGCGAGGCGACGAGTGCGATAATGCCAAGTTCAAATCACGCCGAGTGACAGACACAAGGAAGTTCTCCCTAAATTAAGAAGCGTGCTGCGCAAGGAGCGGTCTTCTCTCCGCGAGGCTAGGAAAAGCGCGTTGCCCTTGGAACGGTCTTCCTCTACAATGGGATGAGGTTTGTGCCAAAGGAAGAACCGTCCAAGGAGGGAACGCGACATGCGCAAACCTGGTCTCTTTACGTTGTCCGTATATTTCCTGGTCTTGCTGCTGCTAAGCGGCTGCAGCTTGGCCGGCGACAAGCCTTCTACGGCTGCCGTCTCCGGCCCCCAGTTGGAGTGGGCGTTCACCCAAGCCGACCAGCACCCGGAGGAGCAGCTCATCCAAGTGATAAAGGGAGCTCGCCGAACGCTCGAAGTGGCGATCTACAGCTTGACGTACCCGAATATCGTACAAGCGCTAAAAGACGCCAAGAAGCGAGGCGTCGAGGTCCGGCTGATGACGGATCACATTCAATCGGGAGGCAAGACGCAAAAGGAGGCGCTTAAGCTTCTGGGCAGCGCGGGGATCCCGATCAAGATCAATCGGCATAGCGGGTTGATGCACCTCAAGATGACCGTGGCCGATCGGGAAGTCGCGACAACGGGCTCCTTCAACTATTCGAAGGCGGCCAGCACGACAAACGACGAGATGCTGGTTGTCATCCGCAATCCCGAAGTCGCGGCCTCGTTCGCGGACGAGTTCGAGCGGATTTGGGGCGACGACAAAGGATACGAGACGTTGAAGGTTTCGATCGCCCAGCCGGAAGACTCCGTCCCGCCTCAGGCTGATGATGCTGCTTCGCAAGAGGCGGAAGGGGATGCAGGAGCCGGCGGGCAGCAGGCCGGCGGCGAAGCGGCTCCGGCTTCATGCGCCACTCCGAAGATCAAAGGCAACATTAACGCCAAAGGCGACAAGATCTACCATGTTCCCGGCGGCGCAAATTATGACCGTACCAAGGCGGAGCAAATGTTCTGTACGGAAGCTGACGCACAGGCTGCCGGATTCCGCGCAGCGGCGAAGTAATCGTTCTGTACGGAAGTTGACGCACAGGCCGCCGGATTCCGCGCAGCGGCGAAGTAATCGTTCTGTACGGAAGTTGACGCACAGGCCGCCGGATTCCGCGCAGCGACGAAGTAATCGTTCTGTACAGAAGCAGCTGTGCGTTCTGCCGGACTCCGTGCCGCGGCGAAATATCCGTTCTGCACGAGAAGCCGATGCGCAGTCTTACGGATTCCGCGCCGCAGCGGAGTATCCGGGTTTGAAGCGGGCTCCGCCCTCCGCGTTTGTCACCTCTTTCCCCTTTCCTCAATAGGATAGGGGGAGGGGCGTGGTGCGCTTGCAAGCACAAGGATACGATAGGGCCAAAGCCGTTTTTCTCGCCGCTGTGTGCGGCCAGACGTATACGCAGTATGACAATCCGGACGGTACGTTTGTATTGCCTGCCGCCTATGATGTCGTTGAAGCGTTCAAAGGTCAATCGTTTGACGGCGTTCGCGAATGGTTCGGATTCATTCTCGAATCCAAGCATGACGCGATCGTTGCGTTTCGAGGCACCAGCTCTACGTCGGACTGGGTCTCCGACGCGATGGCGTCGCAAGTCAAGTTCAAATACATGAGGGATTCCGGCCTGGTCCATCGCGGTTTCAACGCCATTTACGACTCGATGAGAGGCGTCATCTTGGCTGCGCTCCGGAAGGTATCGCCCGGCAAGCGGCTCTATATTACCGGCCATAGCTTGGGCGCTGCGATTGCCTCATTATGTGCGCTAGACGTGTCCGCCAACACCAAATTCCGTTCCCCCTACATTTATACCTTCGGTTCGCCGCGCGTTGGCGATTCGGCTTTTGCCGGCACCTATGCCGCCCGGATCGGTTCCAGCTATCGCATCCACAATCCGTACGACGCGGTCACGCATATCCCTCCATTCGTCTTCAAACTCCCGAAGCAGGAGACGACCTATTATTACTCCCATACGCGCCATCCTGTTCCGGTGCCGTTCCAGAAAGGCGCCCTCTCTGCCAATCACGTCTTAGGAAGCTACTTCGCGGAGCTCGCCAAGCGGGAGCCTGCTTATACGGAACGGATGTGCAAAGCCAACCCGGGTCTATGCCCAACGTCTGCCTATTCTTAGAACGAGCTGGGAAACGTTTGAACGCTATCCCTTTCGCTCAGAAGGTGACCTTCGTCCCGCTGTCGGCGTCTATTTTCGATGCCGATAAGAAGCACGCCTTTCCGGCTGTGACCACACTGCTGATTCGTCACCTTTACACGCTATCCCTTTCGCTCAGGAGAGATGTCCTCCGTCCCGCTGCCTGCATTTATTTTGATGCCGATAAGCACCCTCTACCAACTACGGAACGCCATATCTTTTCCTTCTTCTTTTGTTCGGTATCCCCTTCGATCAGGGAAATGCGGAGGCTCTCATATGGGTCGATCTGGGAAAAAATATGTTGAAATAGGAACACATGTTCTGTATAATAGAGAAGAGAACTAATGTTCCCATTCGGAGGTCGTCCGGTATGAACTCCAATCCTATTGACCCAACGGTTGATTTCGACGCTTCCGAGGAGCAGTGCAAGGAAGCCTTATTTGCCGCGAAGTGGCCTCGGGGGTACTTTTGCCCATCCTGTCAACATACGCAGCACTATCTCATTCGCACTCGCAGGCACCCCTTGTATGAATGCCGGACGTGCGGCCATCAGACTTCGCTTTTGGCCGGAACCATTATGGAAGGAACGAGAACCTCGTTGCGGCAATGGTTTCAGGCTATTCGGTTGGTCGCCGTCGGGATTAACGCCAAGCAGTTGATGGCGCGGATCAACGTGACATACAAGACGGCCTGGCTCATGAGTCATAAGCTGCGTCACGCGATGACGAAGGCCGATGCGAAGACGTTATTAACCGGCTCCGTCCATGTGCAAGATGCGATTTATGGGGGACCGTTCTCCCATCCGAGCAACAGCCCGCATGCCCATGATCAGCCGGTTCTGGCGGGGGCCGAGGTAGACGAACAGGCGCAGATCGCCTACGTGAAAATGAAGCAAGTGGACAAAAGCCTGCTTAAACGTCGATACCCGGATCGGGAGCTGGGCGAGGATTTCGTCGGTCAGCATGTCGCGATGGACGCGCAAGAGGTATTTATCTCGTCTCGTCCTAGCAAGCATCGCTATCAACCCTTGGCCAAGCTGATGCGGCAGGCTTTTCGGTGGCTGAGCTTCTCCTTCCGAGGGATCGGGCCTAAGCATTTGCAGGCTTATTTAGATGAGTTTTGTTTTCGGTTTAATACGCGGTACGCGGCCACACAGTTAGGGTTTCTTTGTGCGACGACGCGTACGATTACTTATCCTCAATTAACGAAGCGCTCCTTCCAGACAAGGCGAGCACCCTATCCGATTGTTCATCCCAAAGCGAAGTTCTTTCGAGCACTTTCACCTTCTCCGAAAATAGCCAATTAATCTTTCCCAGCTGCCGCTTCTCCAATTCTTTCAATTGTCATCGTATTCCTGAGCGAGCGGGATATCGTCCAAATAGCGTTGGGGATCTACCTCTCTACGAACGGATGTTGTCTATACTGTCTGGTCCAGCGAGAGATCGAGATAAGAGGGGACGCATCTTTTCCTGAGCGAAGGGGATATCGTTCAAATGGGTTTGGAGGAGATTGGTGGTAAGGACATTGAGATTCGAATGCCCCGCGAGAGATTTGAAAGTACGAAGAACATAAGGCCGTCTAAAGCCCTCCACCCGTTCATAGGTATGGAGATGGGAGGGGAAGCGAACATGGACAAGAAGGTCGAGCGGTATTACGAGCTTAAGCAGCAGCAAAGGGAGCTCGAGCGGGAACTCGGCGAGCTGCGGCTCCAGCTGATCGCGCATGCGGAGTCGAACGGACTGAAAGGCTGGGAGAACGGGGAATACCGCGTAAAGATTATCGCGCAGGAGCGCCGGGAGTATGATGATCACAAGTTGTACGAGGCGCTGCCCGATGCCAGCTTGTGGCGACTGCTGTCCAGCGCGGATGCCGCCAAGATCGCCGGTCTTGTGAAGCTGGAGATCCTCTCGGAGGCGTCATTGAGGAATACGTACGCAGTGAAGCAGGTGTCCGCCCTGCAAGTGGAGAAGAAGTAGCTTGAACTTCGCCAAGTATCAGACAAAGCAGGTCAGGCATCGCCAACTTTACAGAATCGCCAACTTTACAGAACCGCCGACTTTGCAGAACCGCCGACTTTGCAGAATCGCCTACTTCGCCAGACACTGCCAACTTCGTTCCGCTTGCGCTTGTCACTCGCTGAATTGTTGGCGGAAGCTGGCGGGCGTCATGCCTGCCAGCTTGTGAAACGTGCTGACGAAGTGGCTGTCATCCTGGAAGCCGACTTGTCCGGCGATCTCTTTGACGTGACGGCCCGGGAACTTCAGCAGCAGCTCTTTGGACTTCTGGATGCGGAATTGCAGCAAATATTGATAGGGGCTGATGCCCCAGCTTTTGCGGAAAAGGGTGCTGAGATGCTGCGAGCTGATGCCCAGCGTCTCGGCCATCCGGGGCAGACCGAGGCTTGGATCGTCGTAATGCTCTTCGATGAGCAGGTAGATCGGAGTCAGCCGCTCATGTCCTTTGGACAAGGAGGGCTGACCGCTGACTTGAACGAACTGCTTAACCTTGGCGAGAAAGGCGTATACCTCCAGCGATCCGTTAATGCCGGCGAAGTCGAAGCTGTAGCGGCACTTCTCGCCGTATTCCGTATGCAGCCGCGCAAGCGGGGAATCCGCCTCCCAGCCGAACGGAGTCATCATGGGCAGATCCAAAGCGGCGGTTATGGGATTCGCCAACGCGCCGTCGAAGGTCAAATACCAGGTCGACCATCTCGGGGTGAGCGGACGGTAATGGTGCGGGACGTTCGGTTTGAGCAGCATGCCTTGGTTCGGAGCGAGCGGGAACGTGCGGCCGCCGACTTCGAACTCGCCGCACCCTTCGACGGTATGAAGCCAATGGTAGCAAGAGAAGCCTTGTTCTCGATGAATCACGCTCTGATGCTCGGAATAGCCAATGCTGAATAGATGCAGCGGCAGACGCTGATCCCATTCGGTGGTCACGAAATGCCGGAAATAATATTCGGCCATTTTGAGTTCATCTACTTTCATTTTCTTATATCGAATAGGCGGTATATTATATTTTAAATGGATTTTAGTTGCATTACAATGAGGTCAAGATTTGTATTTTCTTATATTGAACGATTGGAGCGTGAGCGGAGTGGCTGTCAGATTGGGATTCATCGGTACAGGCGGGATCGCGAACCATCATTTGAATAACCTCGTTCGGATGGAGGGGGTACGGCTATCCGCTTTCTATGACGTAGACGGTCAGAGAGCGCAGAAGGCGGCTTCCCAGTACGACGGCGCGAAAGCGTTCGCAAATCTAGACGAGATGTTGGATAGCACCGAGTTGGACGGGCTATATATCTGCGTCCCTCCGATGGCGCACGGCGATGCGGAGAACAAGGCGATCCAGCGCGGCATTCCGTTCCTGGTCGAGAAGCCGCTCGGGATCGACGGAGGACTGCCGGCGGATATCGCGGCCAAAGTTCGGTCCAAGCAGCTGATCACTTCCGTAGGGTATCATTGGCGGTACAACGAATCGGCGGCGACCGCGAAGCAGCTGCTGGCGGAAAGCAAGCCGGGGATGGCGCTGGGGTATTGGATGGGCGGCATGCCGATGGTGCCTTGGTGGCGCGTGCAAACGGGCTCAGGCGGCCAGTTCGTGGAACAGACGACGCATATCGTCGACCTGCTCCGGTATCTGTGCGGCGAGGTGCGCGAGGTTTACGCCGCCTATGCGCTGCAGGTAATGGGCGAGCAAGTGCCGGGTACGGACGTGCCCGACGTCGGGACGGTGACGCTCAAGATGGCCAACGGCATGGTCGCGACCGTCTCGAATACGTGTCTCTTGCCGGTCGGCCACCATGTCGGGCTCGACATCTACACGGATCAAGGGGTACTGGAACTGCGCAGCGAAGAGCTGCGGGAAGTGACCCGCGAGGGGACGCGCTCGCGCAAGAACGTCGCCAATCCGTACTTCGTCGAGGACGAAGCGTTCATCCATGCGCTCCGGACCGGAGACGCTTCGCGTATTCTCTCGAACTATGAGGACGCGCTGCGGACGCACGAAGTGACGATCGCCGCCAACGATTCCGCCGCGAGCGGCAAGCCGGTCTCTATCGGTTAATCTGACTTGGAGAAGGAGACATTCCCGATGAAATGGTCGCTCTGCATCGGCGCCTACGCCGGACAAGACGAAATCTACCATTTGGAGAAAATCAAATCGCACGGCTTCGACGGGCTGGAATACTATGCCTGGTGGAATCTCGAGGACATCAAGCGGACGGCCAAAGCGCAAGAACGCATCGGAGTCGGCATTAGCGCGACGTGCACCAAATTCATCAGCCTGGTGGACGAGTCGCTGCGGGATGCCTATATCCAAGGGGTTCGCGAGACGATCGAAGCATGCAAGATCCTGAACGTTCGCTCGGTCATCTCCCAGACGGGCAACGTGCTGGACGGCGTTCCGCGCGACGTGCAGCGCCAGACGATGGTAGAGACGCTGAAGCGATGCGCTCCGCTGTTCGAGGAAGCGGGCATCGTCCTCGAAGTCGAACCGTTGAACGGGCTCGTCGATCACGCGGGCCACTTCCTGCAGCGTTCGGACGAATCGGTCGATGTCATCGACCAGGTCGGCAGCCCGAACGTGAAGCTCGTCTTCGACGTCTATCATCAGCAGATTACCGAAGGCAACGTCATCCGCAACGCGGTCGGCTACCTGGACAGGATCAACCACTACCATATCGCGGACAATCCGGGACGCAAGCAGCCGGGGACCGGCGAGTTGAACTACGTGAACATCCTGCGGGCGATTAAGGACACGGGTTTCGACGGCTTCGTCGGCCTCGAGTGCGGCTATACGATCGACACCGACGAGGCGATCGCGCAATTCAAAGACGAGGTGCTGGCGAAGATCTAAGGCGGACAGGAAACTGCGGTGTTCGGATGCCGACGGTTCAAACGCGAGCGTATGAGGTATAAAGTGAACAGGGGGGTGACCCGCAAGCCGCGGCCGGCTTGCGGGTCACCCTTTATTCGGCGGGGGCGGGCCATAAAGGAGGAACGAGATGACCGTCATACTCTCTATCATCTTGCTGCAGATCACTTACGTCAGCCTCATGTCGATCCGATTCATCCTGACGGTAAAGGGCATTCGCTATGTCGCCGCGCTGATCAGCGCGGTGGAGATCGGGCTGTACGTCATTGGTTTCAAACTGGTACTGGACAACCTAGACAACCCGGTGAATCTGATTATCTACTGCCTCAGCTATGGTTCAGGCGTCTTGCTTGGCGTCAAGATCGAGGAGTGGCTCGCGATCGGTTATCTGATCGTGCAGGTCATCACGAAGGAAGAATCCGCGGAGCTGGCGGAGCATCTCCGCAGAAAAGGCTACGGCGTCACCCGCTGGGGAGGCGAAGGGAGAGTCGGACGGCGCTGGGTACATAGCGTCGTCCTGCCCCGCAAACGCCAGCTGCAGCTCTATCGGGACGTGCTGGAGGTCGATGCGACCGCCTTCATCGTCAGCTACGAGCCGAAACGGTTCCACGGCGGATTCTTGGCGCGTCGGTTGTAGAGCTGCACGCCTCGAAGGATTGCAGCCGCATTCGTTCAGAGATTCGGCATGCCGGATCTCGTCTCGACGTATTGGCTCGGCGGGACGTTCTCCATCTGCTTGAACGCCTTGCTGAACGCGTACACATTGGCGTATCCGATTTTCTCCGCGATCGCGCTCATCGACAGTCGACTGTAGAGCAGCAGCTCCTTCGCGCGATCCATTCGGTAACGCATCTGAAAGCGATGCGGAGAGACGCCGTACCGCAGCTTGAACAGCCGCGAGAAATGATAGAGACTCAGCGTCGCTTGTTTGGCAAGATCGCTCAGCCTGATGTCCGCCGCGTAATGGTCGGCGATATAAGCGGCAGCGCGGTCGAGCGCCTGCCGGTGGCGCCGAAGGAGCGGATCGCCGCGTTCCTCCAGGCCCTTGAGGATCGCGTATAGTATACGTAGCACCAGCATCTTCCGAAGCAGCGCAGCGTCTTCGTCGGGCCGATCATACGACCGAATCAGCCGATGCAGATTGTCCAGCACCTCCCCGTGATTGTCGATGCGGATCAGGTCGGGCAGGCGCAGCTGATCGCCCAGGATGTCCGGACGGACCATCCGGCGCTCCGCCTCGCTGCATTCCGCCCACGTCTTGAAGTTGATCGGCACTTCGTCGAAGTCTTCGCCATGCACGGCGTCGAAGTGGATGTGCGGCATCCAGCATTCACCGACCGAGCCGAGGAATTCGTGTTCCTTGGCCGGCTTGAACAGGACGATATCGCCCGGTTTCATTGCGTGGAACGCGTCTTCGATGCGGATCTCCAGTTGGCCCCGTTCCAGATACAGCAGTTCGTAATCGAAGATGATCCGCTTGCCGAGACGCATCTCGCCTTCCATGCGATGATAAAAAGCGCGGCGAACGTTGGGGGACAGCTGCATCAAGAGCCGGCTTCGCGACTCCGCGATCGAGAGGGTCATGAGCCACCTCCATATTGAGCAAGATCGGATAAATAATCCCCAGCGGCATTAAAGTCGAAACGCGACGCCTCTGTTAACATGGACATGGGGATTGTTGGCGTCTGGACAAGGTGAAGCGCTTACGTTCATTATATTTCGTTTGTCCGCCCAAGGGGAAGTCCCCAGTCGTGATCAGTAGAAAAGGAGTGTCAGCATGTATCCTTTTAACGGATTGGATATGGGACTCGGGAACCTCGCCCGCGTCTCGGGCGCTGTCACGCGCTCCATCAGCGCGGAGAACCCGACCGGCGCCAAAGGCGGCGGCGCGCAGGCGGCGTCGGGAACAGGCGCCTCGTGCGCGCGCGATCTCGGGGTCGGCTGGAAAGTGTCGCCGTCGGTCGATATGACGCCCGGCATGACCTACACGATGGCGGAGATCGAAGGGCCGGGCGCCATTCAGCACATCTGGCTGACGTGCCATCCGAACCATTGGCGCACCTTCATCCTGCGCATGTATTGGGACGACGAAACGGAGCCTTCCGTCGAAGTCCCGCTCGGAGATTTCTTCTGCAACGGCTGGCAGGAGCGCTGCAACGTCAACTCCTTCCCTATCGCGGTCAATCCGGCGGGCGGCATGAACAGCTACTGGCTGATGCCGTTCCGCAAGCGGGCGAAGATCACCGTCGAGAACACGGGGACGGAAGGCACGCACTTCTATTATCAGGTCGACTACACGCTGACGGAAGTGCCGGACGACATGGCATACTTCCACGCGCAATGGCGCAGGAGCAACCCCGTTCCCTACAAAGACGTTCATACGCTCCTCGACGGCGTGTCCGGCCGGGGACACTATGTGGGCACTTATCTGGCGTGGCAGGTCAACAACAACGGCTGGTGGGGCGAAGGCGAGATCAAGTTCTATATGGATGGGGACCGGGAGTTCCCGACGATCTGCGGCACGGGGACGGAAGATTACTTCGGCGGGGCTTGGAACTTCGAGCAGCCGAAGGGAGAGTACGGGGCGTATTCGACGGCGTTCCTCGGCTTGCCTCAGATTCTGAAGCCGGACGGCCTCTACCGCAGCCAGCAGCGCTTCGGCATGTACCGCTGGCACGTCATGGATCCGATTCGGTTCGAGCAGGACCTCCGCGTGACGATTCAGGATCTGGGATGGCGTTCCGGCGGACGCTATCTGCCGCAGCAGAGCGACATCGCCTCGACGGCCTACTGGTACCAGTTGGAGCCGCATGCGCCGTACCCCGCGCTGCCGGGCAATGACGGGCGGGAAGTCGTCTAGCCGCTCCGACCGATCGGTCGGAGTCATGAGCCGCTAGGCATGCGTCTTGTTGCGCAGCCTGCGTCGGCCAAGCAAGGGCAGCCTGAGTCGTCAGGCTGCCCTTGCGCGTTCCCGTAAGCTTTCATGGCTTATTTTCATTCACAAGACCTACGGATTTTGAACGTATCCGCCTATTCTCGCGCCATTTCGATTTGATTATCGTTAAAGTGTACGGAAAATTCTGGTAGAGTGGAGGGAATTCGTGAAAGAACGGAAGAAATGGGTGGATGTCGCCAGAGGCCTGAGCATCATCCTCGTGGTCATGGGGCATGCGGGAAACGACGTGATCAACCATTATCTCGGATGGTTCCGCATGCCGCTGTTCTTCCTCGTCAGCGGGCTCCTGTTCAAAGAAGTGCCAGCGGCCGCCTACCGATCCTGGGCGTGGCAGCGGATCAAGCATTTCATGATCCCGTACTTCGCCTACGGCATCTGCATCGCCTGTCTGGTCGCGGTGCGGCTCATGGACCCGATGTCCATCCCGCAAGATCTCCTGTTGCTGCTGTACGGAGGAACGGTGCTGGGCGGATGGTACGGCGTATTCTGGTTCATCACCTGTCTGTTGCTGGTGCATCTCCTCATGGGATTCCTCTCGCGTTACCCGCTGCGGACGCAGGCAGCGGCCGTCGCCGTCTGCTATGCGGCCGCGCACGTCGTCAGCATGACCGCGATGGCGAGCTGGGATATCCCCTGGAACGCCGACGTCGCGCTGATGGCGATCGCTTTCTTCTTCTTGGGCTACGCGGGCAAGTCCGTCCTGCCCGTCCTGCTGGCGCGAAGGCAAGCCTTCGTACCCGCGCTGGTCGTATGGGCTGCGGCGGCCGCGCTGAATGCGGCGGGGCTCTGGAACTTCCGCATCGACATGAAGATGAAGGTGTATACGCTCCCTATCGTGGATCTGATCGTTCCGATCGCGTGCGTGCTCGTGGTGCTGCAGCTCTGCTATTGGGCCGCGAGCTGGCGGCCGACGGATGCCTTGGCGTTCCTCGGCACGGTTACGATCACGATCATGTATCTGCACGTTCCGGTCAACATCCTGTTGACGTACGGCATCGGGCTCGACTACGGCACCTTGGTCTTCACGGCCGTCGGCGTGCTCGTCCCGCTGGCGATCGCCTGGCTCATGTCCCGTTCAAAGCTGCTGACCGCGATCTTCCTCGGCCGCCAAGGCTTCGGGCGGAAGCGCGCCCAGCCGCCCGCTGCGTCTCAGCCGACGACAGCCGCATAGCTTCGGCTAGCCGGACGCCGGCAGCCGCTGCGGCTTAAGGCAAGCGGCATCCCGCAGTATGCAAGGGTTGCCCTTGACCGTCATTGACGGTCAAGGGCAACCCTTCTTGGCGTGCCGTCATTCCCTTCTGCGCCTCCCGGCCGGACACGCCCGATCGGCGGGTTCCGCTGCTATGCCTGGCGTATCATCAACAGGACATTGGGGAACGATGACCCATGTGCCAGTATTTACCGAAAGGGGGAGCGGGGATGAAGTTCAGGATCGCGAAGATGCTCTTGCGCCTCCTCGCCGCGCCTCAGTCGCAGGCGACATCATCCGCGCCGCCCTCATCTCCCGACGATCGGGCGACCCTGGAACGAACGCTGCACGAGCTCAACGATTGCATGGACCTCGTCCACCGGAAATTTCCGTCGAACGGCATGGACGTCGTCTACTTCGCCTACCTGGTCGGCAACGACGATCTGTATCGGGACATCATCCAGCCTTTCTCCAACGCGACGGTTCAGGAAGCGGCCGCGCGTCTGGCCTGCCTTCCCTATACGGAGGTGCAGAACTCCAATGTCTGTATCGACGGCATCCTGGAAGGGATGGCCGCCATCTTCCTGAAGGGCAAAGCCTATCTCATCCGGATCGACGAAGCGGAAGGCCGGTCGATCGCGCAGTCGGAGACGGAGACCGTCATCTCCGGCCCGCACGACGGCTTCGTCGAGAACCTGGAACAGAATCTGAGCGTCCTGCGCAGGCGGATCAAAAGCTCCCATCTCAAAACGATCGAGCTGCCGGTAGGGGAAATCTCCAAAACGAACGTCGTTCTCGCCTATCTGGAGGGCATCGCCAATCCCGACTTCGTCGAGGCGCTGAAGGAACGCATCAAAAGCGTGGAGATCGACTCCGTCATGGACGCCAACATGTTCGTGCAGCTGATCGACGAGAACCCGAATTCCGTCTTCCCCCAATTCCTGACGACGGAGCGGCCGGACGCCGTCGCCTCCAAGATACTGGGCGGGAGAATCGCCGGATTCGTCGACGGGAGCCCTTCGGTGTTCTGCAGCCCGACGTCCTTCTTCGACTTCTTCTCTTCGCCCGACGACTACTATCAACGCTGGCTGCTGGGCACCTCCCTGCGGATTCTGCGGCTCGTCGGCTTCTTGATTACGATCTGCTTTACGGCGTTCTACGTGTCTATTACGACGTTTCACTACGAGATGATCCCGCATACGATGCTCCTGAACTTGACCGAATCGAGAAGCCGGGTGCCGTTCCCGCCGCTCATCGAAGCGCTGCTTATGGAGACGACGATCGAGCTGCTGCGCGAGGCGGGTGCGCGCCTGCCGACGAAGATCGGGCAGACCATCGGCATCGTCGGCGGGATCGTGATCGGGCAAGCGGCGGTTCAGGCCGGATTCACCAGCAATATCCTGATCATCGCCGTGGCGACGTCCGCCATCGCCTCGTTCGTCATCCCCAGCTACATCATGAGCGCATCGCTCCGGTTGATCCGGTTCGGGCTCATTATTCTGGCCGGGGTACTCGGCAATCTGGGTCTGCTGATGGGGATCGGGTTCGTCATCATTCATCTGGCCGGGATCACGAATCTGGGAACTTCCTACTTGACGCCGCTCGCTCCGTTCAACGCCGGCGACGTCCTGGACACCTTCGTCCGAGGTCCGTTCTGGGCGCTCAGGAAGCGTCCTTCGATCGTGAAGAGTTCGAATCGAACCCGGAACAAAATGCGGAGATAGCGATGGCCAAAGCGAACGAAAAACTAAACCGAATCCATATCGCCCTGCTCATCTATATGATCGAACTGGACGTCACGGTGTTCGCGCTGCCGCGTCTGGTCGCCAAGAACATCGGCACGAACGGCTGGGTGGGCTTGCTCGCGCTGACCTGCGTCGCCTGCTTCAACATCTGGCTGTTCCAGATCGTGTACCGCATGGGCAAAGGCCAGTCGTTCTTCCAGATCGTCGAGGCCGTCGTCCCGAAGTGGTGCGCCTATCCATTCTATTTGGTCCTAACGGTCTTCTGGATCGCGATCGGCTCCTTCATCGGCAAGGACTTCATCTTGATCTTCCAGACGCTGACCTTCCAATCGAGCAGCAGCATGATGATCTTCTCCCTGTACTGCCTGATGGTGTACGTCCTGCTCGTTAAGGATATCTACAGCATCCTGAAGGCGGTCACCCTCTTTTTCCTGATGACGGCTTCTGTGAACCTGCTCGCGCCCTTTTTCTTTCAAGACTGGAAGCTGATCCGGTTCACGACTTCGCTCTTTCAAGGGACGGAGGGCGGTCATACGCTGCATGGCTGGACGGAGGTGTACACCGTCTTCGTCGGATACGAGCTGTGCCTCTTCCTGTTCCCCTATGTAGACAAGAAGAGCAAGTTGTTCCAAGGCATGTACACCGGCCAGTTGCTCATCGGGCTCGTCCAGCAGCTGGCGGTCTGGGTCTCCTTCGGGTTCTTCAGCTTTCCCGAGCTCAAGGTGTTGGCATATCCCGTCATTCATACGCTGGAGTACATTGAGTTTCCGTTCATCAACCGGGTGGAGAACCTGGTATTTCCGTTCTTCCTGTTCTCGAATCTCGTCTCGACGGTCCTCTTCGCCTTCGCCGGATTATCCTGTCTGAAGCAGATGTTCCCGCAGGCGCGTCCGAAGCTGCTGGAGCTGTTCATCGTGATCGCGATCTTCGGGCTCGGTTACATTCCAAAGCTATTACGGGAGGCGGAGGCGCTGGTGTTCCATTCCTTTTTCGTCGAGATCGGCGTCGCCTTCGTCCTGCCGCTCCTGCTCATGGTCTTGTTGCAGATCGGGAAGCTGCGCAAAAAGGGGGTCAAAGCATGAAAGCCGCCGCATGCTGGCTGCTCATGCTGGTCTGTCTCGCCGGATGCACGGATCAGCGCGTCTTGGAGAAAATGGGGTTCATCCGCACGATCAGCTTCGACGTAGCCGGGCAAGACAACGCGAACATGCTCAAAGTCACTATCAGCATTCCCAAGTCCTCGCAGAACGAAAGCATCGTCTATACGACCGTCGCGCATTCGAGCAAGCAAGCGCGCGCCGTCTTCGACCGTCAGAACGATCGAAGACTCGTGAACGGCCAGATTCGCCAAATCTTGTTTGGGGAAGCGCTGGCGAAGCAGGGCATATGGAAACACCTGGACGCGACCATGCGCGATCCTTCGGTCGGAATCCACGCCCATGTCGTCGTCGCGGAGGGCGACACGGAGAAGATGCTGTCGAGAAAGTACCCGCAGGGCGGCACCGCGGGCGAATATATCGACAACCTGCTGCGCGCCGAATCCGCGACGCGGGACATTCCGCATGCGAACCTCCATACGTTCATCCGCGACTACTACGACGACGGGATCGAGCCGGTCGCGACGATCCTGAAGGAGACGCCTTCCAGCCTGCTGATCGACGGCGTGGCGCTCTTCAAGAAAGACAAGTACGTCGCGCGCGTCCCTGCGGCGGACAAGATGTATTTCGGGCTGCTGCGAGACAGCGTGGATACGGGGGAGCTTAACATGGACGATATTCGGATGGGAAAAGAATCCTTGCCTGTCTCCCTGTCTTACATTCATAGCCGGCGCAAGATCCGGTTCTCCTCGGTGAAGGGGCTGACGGCAGGGACGCCGCTGAAGGTCACGATCCATCTCCGGATCAGAGGGTCGCTGTTGGAGTTCTACGGAGGAGAAGCTTTGGACAATGCCGCCAACCAGAAAAAGCTGGAGGCGGGGATGTCCCGTTACGTGGAAGAAAAATGCAACGCGCTCATCGCGCTGATGCAGCAAAACAAGACCGATTCGATCGGCATCGGCCAGCACGTCCGGAATGCGATGAAATACGCGAGCTGGAGGCAACTGGAATGGGACGATACGTTCTCCAAAGCCGATATAACTGTACGAGCCGACGTGAAGATCAAGGACATCGGAAAGCTGACGCGATCGTAAGCGGAAGCCGTGCCCTCTCGTCCGCGTCTCCGGCATTTGGACTCTTCGTCGTTCGCCCGAAGCCTTGCAAACCGCTAACGGTTCAGGCAAGCTAGAGGGGAAAAGGCGGAGAGGAGCAGATGAAGCATGGCGAAGGACGGCAAGGAAAGATTCACGAACCGGGTCGATACGTACGTGAAGTATAGACCGAGCTACCCGAAGGCGGCGATCGACTTCTTGTATGTGACCGTAGGCTTGCGGGCCGGAGACGAGGTGGCGGATGTCGGCGCAGGCACGGGCATCTTTTCGCGATTGCTCCTCGAGCGGGGCAGCCGCGTGACGGCATTGGAGCCGAACGAGGCGATGCGGCAAGCCGCAGAGCGGGCTTCCGCGGGAGAGCCGGGCTTCCGGGCGCTGGCGGGGTCCGCGGAAGAGACGGGACTGCCGGCCGGCTCCGTCGATGCGGTGGTGTGCGCCCAATCGTTTCATTGGTTCGACCGGAACGCCGCCAGAGCGGAATTCAAGCGGATCCTGAAGCCGGGCGGGAAGGTCGTGCTGATCTGGAATACGCGGAAGACGACGGGATCGGCTTTCCTCGAAGGGTATGACCGGCTCGTGCACACGTACAGCCCCGATTACAAGGACGTCGGCCACAAGAACATTTCCCGGGAAACGCTCGTCTCGTTCTTCGCGCCGGGATGGCCGAAGGAAGCGACGTTCCCCCAGGCGCAGTTGTTCGATTTCGAAGGCTTAAGCGGGCGGCTGCAATCGTCCTCCTATATCCCGGTGCCGGGCCATCCGAGCTACGAACCGATGATGACGGATCTTCGCCGGCTATTCGACCGTTCGCAGGCGGACGGACGCGTCTCCTTCGATTACGAGACGGAAGTGTATTGGGGAGAGGTGTAGCGCCGGTCGAGCCGGATCGGTTTAAGACGAAAAATCGGCGAGCAGGCAAGATGAGGCGGACGGCCTTTGGTCGTCCGCCTTTCTGTCGTTCTAAGGGGAACGATTCATCCGCGGCCGGGACGACGATATCGACGCTATGCCTGTGCGGGAAGTCGGACGCATGCGCATACCCTTTCGAAATCTTGCTATTCTATTCCCAAACGCGTACAGAACGCCGATGGCGGAGGTATACTAGGGGTGGAGGTGAGCGCGATGCAGTACCTGGATGAAGAGGGGCGGATCCGCGACGAGATCTGGCAGGCGATCGTTCAGAATGACGCTGGGAGCAACGGCAAGTTTTTCTACGCGGTGAAGACGACGGGCATCTTCTGCAGGCCGTCCTGCAAGTCTAGGCCGCCCAAGCCGGAGAATGTCCGCATCTTCGAACGCGCGGAGCAAGCGCTTGAGGAACGGTTCCGGCCGTGCAAGCGGTGCAAGCCGACCGGTCGGCGTCTCCCCGACGACGAATGGGCCGCCCAGATCAAGCGATATATCGAGATGAACTACGCCGAGACGATCACGCTGGAGTCGCTGGCGGACGCCTGCCACGGCAGTCCGTACCATCTGCACCGGACGTTCAAGCGGGTCACGGGGATGACGCCCGCCGAGTACGTGCAAGAGACGAGAGTCGGCCGGGCGGGCGATCGACTGATCCGGACGGAGGATACCGTCGCGGAGATCGCCGCCCAAGTGGGGATCCCGAACGTGCCGTACTTTGTCACCTTGTTCAAGGAGAAGACGGGTTTGACCCCTACGCGCTATCGGCAAACCCATCGAAACATCATACACCCGGAGGTGTTGCGAAATGAAAGTCAACCATGAGCCGTCAACGCCCGTTTATTGGATGTTGCTGGAGCAGGAGGAATGGCGGCTGCATCTGGCCGCTACGGAGGCGGGACTCGCCTATGTCGGATCGCAGGACAAATCCTTTGAAGAGATGGAGGAGGCGGTGAGCCGCCGCTTGCCCCGCGCCGAATGGATTCGGGACGAGGACAAGCTGCGTCCGTACGCGGCCGCGATCTCGGCCTACCTCCGCGGAGAAACGCGCGGCTTCGACCTGCCGCACGACTTCCGCGGCACGCCGTTCCAGCTCGCCGTATGGCGCGCGCTGTGCGAGGTGCCCTACGGGCAGACGCTATCCTATTCGGATATCGCGCACCGGATCGGCAAGCCCGCGGCGGTGCGTGCGGTAGGCGCCGCGATCGGCGCCAATCCGGCTTTGATCACCGTGCCCTGCCACCGGGTGATCGGCAAGGGCGGCGCGCTGACCGGCTATCGCGGCGGCCTGGCGATGAAGACGAGGCTGCTCGCCCTCGAGCGCGGACGCGCGGATGCCGGCCGCGAGAGGAACCCGGTCCATGCTTGACCGTCTCGAGGACCGGATCGCGGCGCTGGACTGGGGGTCGCTGCAAGCGCAGCTGGACGAGCAGGGCTTCGCCCGGCTTCCCGCGCTCCTGCGTCCCGACGAGTGCGAAGCGCTCATCAGGACGTACGGGGAAGAGGCGCGCTTCCGCAAGACGATCGACATGGCCCGGTACCGGTTCGGGGCCGGCGAATACAAATATTACGCGGCGCCGCTCCCGGCGATCGTGCAGCGGCTCCGCGAAGGCTTGTACCCCGAGCTTGCGCGCGCGGCCAACCGCTGGCACGAACGGCTGGGGCAGGAGACGCGGTATCCGGCCGCGCTCCCGGACTTCCTCGCGCGCTGCCACGATCACGGCCAGCTGCGGTCCACGCCGCTCATTCTGAGATACGAGGCGGGAGGGTACAACTGCCTGCATCAGGATCTGTACGGCGAGGTGCACTTTCCCTTCCAGGCGGTATTCGTCCTGAACGCGCAGGGGGAGGACTACGAAGGCGGCGAATTCCTCCTGACGGAGCAGCGGCCGCGGGCGCAGAGCCGGGGACACGCGCTGCCGGTCGCGCAGGGGGCGGGCCTTCTCTTCCCGACGAACCACCGTCCCGTCTCCGGCTCGCGCGGATATTACCGGACGACGCTGCGTCACGGCGTCAGCACGATCACGTCGGGCACCCGATACAGCCTGGGCATTATTTTCCACGACGCGAAGTGAGCCGAAGGCCGGATCGTCGGACCGAGATTACGGGAAGGGGATACGGTGATCTTGTCGAAGTAGTTAGCACCGGCAAGCGAACGCGTGGAGGCGAATGTGACATGAAACTAAAGTGTGCGATCCTCGACGATTATCAGAAGGCGGCCTTGACGATGGCGGATTGGACCGTCCTGTCGGACGCGGTGGAAGTCACGGCGATTCATCGGCATCTGGCGCAGGAAGACGAAGTCGCAGAAGCGCTTCGCGATTACGACATCGTCGTCGCCATGCGGGAGCGGACGCCGTTCCCGGACCGTCTGCTCGCGCGGCTGGACCGGCTGAAGCTGCTGATCACCTCCGGTATGCGCAACGCCTCGATCGACGTCGCGGCGGCCGCCCGCCGGGGCATCGCCGTGTGCGGGACGGGCAGCTGTTCGGAGCCGCCGGCCGAGCTGGCGTGGGCGCTCATTCTCGGCCTGGCGCGCGGCCTGATGCCGGAGAGCCAGGCGATGCGCGCCGGCGGACCCTGGCAGCAGACGATTGGCATGGACCTGAACGGCAGTACGCTGGGCTTGCTCGGGCTTGGCAAGATCGGCGGGCGGATGGCCCGGATTGCCCAGGCCTTCGGCATGAAGGTCGTCGCCTGGAGCCAGAATCTGACGCCGGACAAGGCGGAGGCGGCAGGCGTCCGCTTGGCCGCTTCCAAGGAGGAGCTGCTGGCCGAGAGCGACTTCGTCTCCATTCATCTGGTGCTGAGCGACCGGACCCGGGGGCTGATCGGAGCGGAGGAGCTCGCGCGCATGCGCCCGTCCGCGTATCTGATCAATACGTCGCGCGCCCCGATCGTCGACCGGGAGGCGCTCGTCAACGCGCTGCGCGCAGGGCGGATCGCGGGGGCCGGCCTCGACGTGTTCGAGATCGAGCCGCTGCCGGCGGACGATCCGCTGCGGACGCTGCCGAGCGTGCTCGCGACGCCGCACCTGGGCTACGTGACGCGCAACAATTACGAGGTGTATTTCCGGGAGGCGGTGGAAGACATCGCGGCCTTCCTGGCAGGGGCGCCTATCAGGCAGCTGTCCTGACTGAACGCTAGAACGAACGTCGGAACGGACGCCCGAGCACTGGATAAACGCCGGACTGAACGACCGATGGATCGCTGGCCCGAACGCCTGTCCGACGTCGGATCGAACATACGTCTGCACGTCCGCAAGCCGAGCTCCTGGCCCTTGGAGTTCGGCTTTTTCGCGTCGTCTGCGGAATCGGAACTTGAAGAACGCCGTCGACGGCAGGGGAATGGCATCGATTTGGCGAATTTCAAATTCATTAAGCAAAGAAACGGCCGGTGAGCGTTAGCATGCTTCGAAAAAAGTGGATCGGACGAACGGCGCTGCTCGGCATCGTCCTGGCGTTCCTCGCCATGCTGACTATGCCCGTGATCGGACTGACGCCGGAGAAGTTCAAGCCGCGGGCGAAGGACGGCGTGCTGGACCTGCGGCAGTGGCGCCTCGGCGAGCAGGGGACGATCCCCCTCAACGGCGATTGGTCCCTGCATGGGGAGCAATTGCTGACGGCGATCCGCCCGGGCGGGCAGGGCGATTCGCAGACGGAGGCGTTCGCCGAAGTGCCGGGCGTGTGGACGTCTCGCGGGATGCCGGGTCGCGGCTATGCGACCTATCATTTGAAGGTTCTGACGTCAGGGGAGACGGGCCGGCTGGGCTTGCATATTCCGGCCATCGCGCCGGCCTACAAGCTCATTCTGGACGGCCACGTCATCGCGCAGGCGGGGACGGTCTCGGCGGATCCGGCGCAGACCCGCAACGCTTACCGCCCGCAAACGGTGCTGTTCGATCCGCCGGCGGGGGCGTTCGATCTCATTCTGCAAGTCGCGAACGACCTCTATCCCGAAGGCGGCATCTGGTACAGCATGACGCTCGGCACCGAACGGCAGATGCTGGCTCTGCAGGAACGCCAAATGATGGTCGATATGGCCGTTTTCGGTGGATGCGTGCTGCTCGGGCTGTATCAGATCGCGGTATTTCTGCTCCGCCACTCGGAGCGCTCCACCCTCTACTTCGGCATCTGCTGTCTTTTAGGCGCGATCCGCCAATGGGCGGTGGGCGGCATCTATCTGGTCGACGTCTTCCCGCAGACGGACATCCGGACGCTGATCCTGCTGGAGTATCTGTCCTATTACGGCGGGGTGACGATGGCGCTGCTCTTCGTACGCAGCCTGTATCCGAAGGAATACAGCGGCGCTCTCATCAAGCTGTTCGCCGGGATCGGCTGCGGCTTCATCGCGACCGTCCTGATCTTCCCGGCGGAGACGTACACCCGGTTCATGGGGGCGTACAAGATCGTCTCCTTGATCTGCCTGGGCTACATGATCTACGGCTTCCTGCTGGCGTTGTGGCGGAAAAGGAGCGGGGCGCTGCTCCAGCTCGCGGGCTGGCTCGTCTTCGTCGCCGCCGCCGTCCACGATATCGTCTACAGCGAGGGCCGTATTATCGGGATCGACTTCCAGCTTGTACCCTACGGATTTATCCTGCTCGTCTTTATCGAAGCCTTGGAGCTGGCGAGGCGCTTCACGAGCGCTTATCGGGTGATCGGGACCATGTCCGACGAACTCGTGGCGCTGAACCGGATGAAGGACGAATTTCTGGCCAACACCTCGCATGAGCTGAAGACGCCGCTGCACGGCATCTTGAATCTCTCCGCCGCCTTGTCCGAAGGAAAGTCCGGGCCGGTGAACGAGACGCAGCGCGAGCAGCTCGAAGTGGTGGTCGCGGTCGCCCGGCGGTTGTCGAACTTGATCAACGACATCCTGGATTTCTCGAGGCTGAAGAACAAGGGCATTCAACTGCAGCGCAGACCCGTCGATATTCGCGCGTTGGTCGCGGCGCAGCAGGAAGTGTTCCGCCACTATATCGGGCAGAAGCCGGTCGCGCTTCGGATGGCGTGGCCCGAGTCGCTCCCGCTGGCGGACGCCGATCCGAGCCGGCTGCTCCAGGTGCTGTACAACCTCATCGGCAATGCCGTCAAGTTCACGCCGCAAGGCGAGATTACGGTATCGGCCGCCGCGGCCGGCGGGATGCTCCGGATCTCCGTCGCCGACACCGGCATCGGCATCTCGGCGGACAAGCTCGAGACGATCTTCCTGTCCTTCGAGCAGGCGGGCACCTCCGTGGCCCGCGAATACGGAGGAACCGGCCTCGGTCTCGGCATCTCCCGGCAGCTGGTCGAGCTGCATGGCGGGCGGCTCACGGTACAGTCGAAGGTCGGGCAAGGCGCCGTCTTCACGTTCACCCTCCCCGCGAGTCAGGAGAGCGTCCTCGCACCGGCCCGCTATCGGCCGGACGCGGAGGAGGCGGCGCAGGCCAGGCTGCCGGCGGGCTGGCGGGAGGTCGCGGCGGCCCGCGTTCCGGACCGCCGCGACAAGCCGGGGCAGAAGATTCTGGCCGTGGACGACGATCCGGTGAATCTGAGGGTCGTCATGGCCGCGCTGTCGGACGAGCCCTACGAAGTGCTCGCCGCGACGAGCGGCGCGGAGGCGCTGGAGATGCTGGACAAGAGCGGGGGCGGGATCGGCCTGGTCATTCTGGACGTCATGATGCCCGGGATGTCCGGCTATGAGACCTGCCGGCAGATTCGCGGCAAGTATCCGCTCTCGGAGATGCCGGTGCTGCTGACGACGGTGCGGAACGAACCGGAGGATCTGATCTACGGGTTCGAGTCCGGGGCGAACGACTTTTTGACCAAGCCTTTCCAACCGCACGAGCTGCGGGCGAGAGCGCGCACGCTGCTGGAGATGAAGCGCTCCGCGGAGGATGCGGTCCGCTCGGAGACGGCGTTCCTCCAGGCGCAGATCAAGCCTCATTTTCTCTACAACACGCTGAATACGATCGTCTCCTTCTCGCTGGACGAGCCGCAGACCGCGCATGATCTGCTGCTGCATCTGAGCCGGTACCTGCGGAACAGCTTCGACTTCAAGAACAAGGAGAAGCTGGTCCCGCTACGCAAGGAACTGGAGTTGACGGAAGCCTACTTGAAGATCGAGCAGGCGCGGTTCGGCAAACGGCTGCAGGTCCGGTTCGAGCTGGACGAAGGCGCCGACTGCTACCTGCCGCCGGTTACGCTGCAGCCGTTGGTGGAGAACGCGGTGCGGCACGGCGTCACGAAAAAGGAAGACGGGGGCACCGTGAGCGTAACGATTCGCGCGTTGGCAGACGCCGTCGCGATCTGCGTCGAAGACGACGGGGCGGGCATGCCGGCCCCGGCGGAGACGATCCTCTCCGCCAAACGGGAAGACGGCGGAGGCGTCGGACTTCAAAATATTCATCAGCGGCTGGTCCGGCTGTACGGCAAAGGGCTGCTCATCGAGAGCGAAGCCGGCGGCGGAACTCGCGTCACGTTCCGCATCCCGACGGCCGCGACGCATCAGACGGGAGGACAAGCATGATTCATATCGCGGCCGTAGACGACGAGCTGCCCGCGTTGAAGCGGGTGGAGAAGCTGCTGGAGACGATCGGGGACGTGCAGGTGGGCGGACTGTTCGACAGCGCGAGGGACTTTCTGGAGCAGGCCTTAACGAAGCCGGACCCGATCGACCTGGTCCTGCTCGATATGGAGATGCCGGGCATCCACGGCCTGGAGCTGGCGAGGCGCCTGCGGGCGTTCCGGCCGGAGATCCAGATCGTATTTCTGACCGCCTACGAGGAGTATGCCCGCGACGCCTTCGATGTGGAAGCGCTCGATTACCTGCTCAAGCCGATCACGAAGGAAGACCTGGAGAAGACGCTCAGCCGGTACGCGAGACGAATCGGCCGAGGAGCGGCTGAGCCGGCCGTGTCCGAACCGGGCTTATCGATCCGCAGCTTCGGTCCGTTCGCCGTCGCGACGGCGCAAGGCGAGCCCGTCCGCTTTCGCAATTCGAAAGGCCGGGAGCTGCTCGCCTACCTGCACCATCACCGGGGCAGGCCCGTCAGCAAAGCGCAGATCCTGGAGGACATCTGGTACGGCGGAGATATCGAGCGCACGCAGGTCACGCTGCATTCGACCGTCTATCAGCTGCGCAAGGATCTGGAGGCCTCCGGCTTGACCGACGTCATCGAGCAGACGAAGACCGCCGGCGGCAGCTATAGCGTGCGTTGGACGGTTGCGTACGACGACGTCGACGCGTACCGGGAAGAGTGGGACGCGTACAAGCGCAAGTCGTCGCTCTCTCCCGTCATGCGGGCCATCCAATTGTACGGTGACGGCTATCTGGCCGGGAGCGGATACGGATGGGCGGCGCCGCGCCAGGCGGAGCTGGAGCTGGGGTACGCGGAGCTGCTCGAGGCGATGGTGGACGCGTCCGTCCGGCAGCAGCGCTACGAGTTCGCCCTCGGACCGATGCAGAAATGGTCGCAGCTTATGCCGCTGAGCGGCCGGCTGCATGCGAAGATGGTCGCGCTGCTCCTGCTGATGGATCGGGATGCGGACGCGCGGGACTACCATGAGCTGGCGCTCGCGCTGGTAGACCGTCCCGACGAAGCGGCTTTGCTGGATTATGGCCGCATAGCCGCGGATCCGGCTTCCTGGTTCTGAACGGCGGCAGCACGCATCCGGCCAGTCGCGGAGAGGCCGCGAGATGGGGCCGAAAAGGCGTACTAGGTACGACACTCTGGGCTGGTTAGCGGCGAAAAGGCGTGAAGTGACGTACTGGGTACGTCACTTGAGGCGGTTAGCGGCGAAGAGGCGTGAAGTGACGTACTGGGTACGTCTCTTGAGCCGATTAGCGGTGAAGAGGCGTAAAGTGACGTACTGGGTACGTCTCTTGAGCCGATTAGCGGCGAAGAGGCGTAAAGTGACGTACTGGGTACGTCTCTTGCGGCGGTTAGCGACGAAGACGCGTGAAGTGACGTACTGGGTACGTCTCTTGAGCCGAATAGCGGTGAAGAGGCGTAAAGTGACGTATTGGGTACGTCTCTTGCGGCGGTTAGCGGCGAAGAGGCGTGAAGTGACGTACTGGGTACGTCTCTTGAGGCGGTTAGCGGCGAAGAGCAGCCAACAGACTTGTCCCATGGTCTTATCAGCCCCATGGTCTTATCAGCCCCATGGTCTTATCAGCCCCATGGTCTTATCAGCCCCTTAAGGACGCCTCTTTTAGAGGATTCTGGCGCCCTAAATTTCGGCAAATCCTGCAGAGGAACGGCTAAAGCTTACGGGAAGCGCTTTCTTTTCAGTTGTTCGCCAGGAGCGCCAAGTATCATAAGCTCTAACTACACCCTCCAAGGAGGCTTTTTCTTGAAGTTGTTTCTCGTTCTAAGTCAAATTCTCTATTTGCTCTGCATGATCCCATGGCTCTTCGTCTGGGGAATCTCCTTCATGAGCTTCGACCAAGGCTTCGGCCTGGCGAACGTCTCGTTCGTCGCGGGGATCGGTCTCTATCCGGTCGCGGCGATCGTCTGCGCCATTTTGGCCTGGCGGTTCCACAGGCGCCGCAAGAAGACCGCCATCGTCGTGAATCTCATTCCGATGGCGTGGATTCTCGGCCTCGGGGTGCCGCTCTTGTTTATCAATTTCTCTTAAGCGCGGGAAGCGCGCGATCGTTTCTCCATATGGGCGTCCGCCGATTGCCAAGAGAGACTTCCGCATCTAGGATGCCGGACGTCTCTTTTCTATTCGCGCTGCCCCGGATCATCCCCGATACCGCAGAATAACGGCAGCTAAGAAGCCTGCGTTCCCGTCTTCGAGAACGCAGGCTTCTGCTTGGTCACACCGCGGGCTCCCGCTTCTTGAAGAACGTCTTGAGCGCATGATAGATCTCGGCTTTCTCCCGGATTACGTAATAGAGGAACGAAGGATGATCGAGATGCTTGTAAGCCGACATCAGCGTGCTGCTGCGGTTGTACTGGTTGACTTCGCCGTAGCCGAAAATATTGGAGCGCTTCATGAGCTCGTGGATGAGCCGCACGCAGCGTTCATTGTCGCTCGTCAGATTGTCGCCGTCGGAGAAATGGAACGGATAGATGTTGTAGCTCGAGGCCGGATACCGGCTGTCGATGATCTCCAGCGCCTTGAGGTAGGCGGAGGAGCAGATGGTGCCGCCGCTCTCGCCGCGGGTGAAGAATTCTTCCTCGGTCACTTCCTTGGCTTCGGTATGGTGCGCGATAAAGACGATCTCGACCTTCTCGTACTGGCGCCGCAGGAAGCGGTTCATCCAGAAGAAGAACGAGCGCGCGCAATATTTCTCGAAAGAGCCCATGGAGCCGGGCGCGCCATAAGGAACGAAGCCCGCTCATAGGACTGGCGCGGCGCGACATAGATTGGAGGGACGGGAGACGGGAGGGCAGGCGGATGAAGTATGCGGTATCGGAGACGAACGGAACGGAGCCGGCTGCGGCGTGGTTACGGGAGAGGCTGATCGCTTATGCGAAGCAAAAATACGGCATCGACTTGCAGGTGAGCGTGAACGGCAAGTACGCGAAAAAGGCGCAGAGCCCCGCTCCACCCCCTGTCTCTCCTCGGTAAGCCACGGCCGATACGTCGTTTTGAGGGAGGTCGTTTCCGTTGCCCGAGCCGATCAAGTGCGCCGTCTATGCGCGCGTAAGCACGGACCAGCAGGGAGACTCAATCGAGAATCAAGTCAGCCAGTGCAAGGAGTATATCGCCCGGCTCGGTCCGTCCTATGATGGCGCGGAGATTATGATCTACCAAGACGAGGCGGTATCCGGTTACTATACCAGCGTCTTCGACCGCGCCGAGATGCAGCGGGCGATCCGGGACGCCAAGGCTAATGCGTTCAAGCTGCTGGTGTTCAAGGAAGTCAGCCGCGTCGGCCGGGACAAACAGGAGAATCCCGCGATCATCGGCATGTTCGAGCAGTACGGCGTCCGCGTAGTCGCGATCAACGATAACTACGATTCGCTGAACAAAGACAACATTACGTTCGATATTCTGTCCGTCTTGTCCGAGCAGGAGAGCAAGAAGATCTCCTCCCGCGTCAGCAGCGCCAGGCGGCAAAAGGCGAAACGAGGCCAATGGAGCGGCGAGGCTCCGATCGGCTACCGGGTGAATCCGGAGACGAAGACGCTCGAGGCGGACGAGGGCTACCGACGCATTCCCGAGCTCGTCTTCGAGTGGTATGTCCGCCTTGGGCTGGGAACGTTCAAGGTGGCGGAGCGGCTCAATCAAGACGGGTATCGGACGAGAGCCGGCCGGCCGTGGACGAGAGAGTCGGTCAATCGCATCTTGCGCAATCCGGCGTATATCGGCCAGGTGGTGTACGGTACCCGCCGCAACCAGCTGCTTCGGGCGTACGACGATGGCGGCAAGATGACCAAGCGCAAGGTACAGGCCCGGATCGACAAGCGGGAGTGGCAGATCGTCGAGCATGCGCACGAGGCGCTGATCGATGAGGAATTGTTCGCGCGCGCCCAAGCGATCTTGGCCGCCAGAGGCCACCATCGCGTGCCCCGGCGCGCGTATCATCCGTTGACGGGCATCCTCGTCTGCGGATCATGCGGGGAGCGGATGGTCTGTCAGCGGCGCACCTTCCGGCTCAAAGCCTATCGGTACTATATTTGCAAAACCTACCACAAATACGGACGCTTGGCTTGCAGCCAGAGAAATATCAACGCGGAAGAGATCGAGGCGCTGCTGATCGATCGCATTCGCCGGAAGCTGGCCTCCTTGCCATCGGACTTCTTCCTCATCCGCATGGATTCGGCTGCCGACTTGGTCCGTCTTCATCAGGAGATGCTGGTCCAAGAGCAAGCCCAGGCCAAGTGGAAAAAGGATCAAATGGATCTGTTTCGGCAAAGAGAACTGTTCGTCTTCGATACCTACCAGCAGGAGATGCAGCGCATGAAGCGGCGAATCGAAGCGGCAGCGGAGGCGCTGACTCGCTTGCGCGGGCAGCGGGAAGAGATCTTGAAGCAGGGAGAAGAGACGACCGCATTCGCGCATCTGGCGGAGGAAGCGGCGAGACTCCAGATGGCCGATCTCGCCGAAGTCAGAGCGCTGCTGCAAGAGGCCGTTCAATCCGTGAAGGTAACCGGGAATCGGTTGGAGATTCAATATCGGGTGGACTTTGAGTTGGATTGGGCCTAAGGCGATCCTCGAACCCGAACGATCAAGAGCGGCCGCGAGGCCGTTTTTTAGTCATACGCATTTGTGAAATTCAAGCCCTATGCATGTCCGCACCCTTTACATCCTTTTAACAAGATTGGATAATGAGCTCATGTAAAGTATGGATATTTACATCCTATACTTACCTAAAGGAGAGTGTAGCTTGTGCGCGAAACCTGCGTTCCGACGGGCGTGGCCGTAAAAGACACTGGCTTCGGATACACGTTGTCCTTAATCGGCGGCAAATATAAAATGATCATTCTGCATTGGCTGTCTGAACATCAGGTTATGCGGCATAACGAGCTGAAGCGTAGTATCGGTACCATTTCCTTTAAAACGCTAAGCATCATGTTAAAAGAGCTCGAGGCAGACGGCCTTATCCTACGCGAGGAATTTCCCCAAGTCCCTCCGAAAGTCGAATATTCGCTATCCGAACGCGGTCTTTCGCTCCTTCCCCTGTTAAATATGATGTGCGAGTGGGGAGAGAAAAACGGCTCGCCGGCGCTGGAGGTTGCACAGCGGCAGGCATAGCGAGTTTGTTCCAATCAAAAGAAGTATCTCCTTATACTGATATTATCCCCTTTGAGTA
>NZ_JACJVP010000029.1 GCF_014212125.1 Cohnella nanjingensis | reverse complement strand
TTTTTGACGTCAGTCGTTCCAACGGAACGGTGAGAGTCAAAAACACAAAATTGAAGAACCTCGATGGCTCATTCGTTGTTTAAATCGTTGTCCGTCACCCGAAGGCGACAGGGTCCGTTAGCGTCCGGCCTCTTCGTCGTGCAAGCACGACTGTTGAAACCCGACGTTTCTTACGCTCGATGTTCAGTTTTCAAGGAGCAATCGCGGCTTTTCAGCCTCGTTTTGCATCGTCGCTTTCGTAACAGCGACCTTCATAATATATCACAACCGCCCACTTCAATGCAAGGACTTTTTTCTTCCTTGTCGCATTTTCTTTTGTCGGTTGCTTGCCTCTCGCGTTACCCTTTCGAGCGGCGAGATTTAATTTAACACAGAAGGTGGGCGCTCGTCAACGCTTATTTCGCATTTTTTTGTCGAAAATGTTCGCCTACAGCTGGATGCTCTGAATCCCCTCATTTAATGTAGCCATATGCAGCTGTCCAGCCCGGCTGTCCACGTCCGTTACGGGGCACCCCATGCTGACCGAGACGAGCGCCGGCTGTCCCCGGATAGCGCTTAAGCGGTACAGCCCCCTGTCCGCGCACATATAGAGGGTTCCGTCCCGGCGCGCGGCATTGAATAGAAAGAACCCGGGGAAACGAACGCGTTCGAAGCCGCCCCGCTTGTTGCCCAGCAGCAGCTCGCCTTGTTCCGTAATGCCCATCAGCGCGCCTCCGTCGGTCGCGAGACGGACAACCGCCGATGAGGACGGAAACTTGGCCCACGATCCGGTAAGACGGTCGTACATCGAGATGCCGGCATGCAGCGCCAGGAAGATGAATTGCGGCGCGAGCAGCATATCGTACACCGGGCTGCGCGCGTAAGCTACGTTCCGCCATCCTTCGAGGGTCCTGCACCATAGCCCCCGCTCTGTCGCCGCATATCCGCGTCCGCCGTTTTCCTTATATTCATAACACACATATGGCAGGTCCAGATCCGTCCAACGGTCGCCGGCCAGATGATACAAGCCTTTGTCCGTGCAAGCGTAGATCCGTCCTCCCTCGCTGCAGAGGCGATTCACATGCACGTCGGCAGGCAGTCCGGTCATGCAGGCTTCCCACTCGCCGGATGCAGACGACACCCAGACGCCTCGGCCCGCGGGCGCGGTCAACAGCGCTTGATCCCCCATCGCACGGACGGACGTATGGTGGAATACGATTCGATCGACTTTCTTCTTATCCATCCCGCTCTCTCCAATCGCCCATCGGAAATGAGAATCGTTATCATTTATAAGCTGATTATATCGTCTTCCGGACCATCGTTCAACGCATCGCAAAGAAAAAGAACCCCTCTGCGCGGAAAGGTTCCGGATGTTCGCGACGGAATGCCGTCCTATTCGCCCAGCAGCGCGGCGTATCGCAATTCGAGCCGATTGACCCCTAGTTGGCGGACCGGCTTGGCGACTTCGCGTATATACCCGCGCATAGCCAGCTTCTGCAGCATGAGCGACAGGTCGAGAGACAATCCCGCCAGCTGCGAATGACGCTGCAGCTCCGAGACGCTCCAAGGCTGCTGTCTGTCGGCGAGGATGCGCGTCAAGAGCGCGCATGAGGACTTCATCTTCGTCAGCACGGAGAATTCCACCGCTAGCAGGACCAGATGGACCCGCTGCTCCAACGTTTCTTGGCTGGCGGTGAGCTCTTCGTACAATTTATAGATACCGGGGTTGACCCGGCGCATCTGCTCCCACACGGTCAGCTCGGGATGCATCCCGTCCTCGATCAGGGCGATGTGGGCCCAGTAGTTCAAAGAGGCGAGAATGTTGGTATAGGCATCCATGACTTGTCCGTCCTTCAGGTCTTGCTTGGCGTGCAGATAGGTTCGCAAATAACGCGAGTACTCGCAGAGCAGCTTCTGCTCCTTCATCTCCGCCGGCCACTCGTCCAATCGCCGCTTCGTTCGCTCCAGGTAACCCGCTTTGTCGAAGAGCACTTCGCCCTGCACCAGCCATTGAATGATGCCCCGCTGCTCGCCCCGCACGATCGCGGCGTCCAGCCGCTCGGGCGTCACTCTCCGCACTTGGATGCGCGTATCCTCCCACATCCAGTGCTCGGCCTCGGCCGACGCATCGGGCAGGTGGTCATAGACCGCCAGAACGAGCCGATCCATCCCGTCGATCAGCGTCTGATAAGCATACAGATTCTTGATCAGCATTAGACCGATAAGCGCCTCGTCATGTCCGAAGAGATCCGTATAAAATAATCCTTTCTCATCCAATCGTCTCACGATGTTCACCACCTTGTCCGGTTCTGAGTGGCTTGCCTGCCATTTGTGAGCTATAATGGTATCTGCCAGTTGGAATAGCAGGCTAATGTGTATTTCTACGTCCGGCTCCGGTTTCCTGCCGAACAGCCGATTAAGATGACAGGAGCAACTTGATATGAAGATGAGGGCCAGCAAAATCTCAACCATGCGAACCTGGGGACTCCTGCTCGTGCTTGGCGGCATGGGCCTCATGGTACTCGGAACGAGCGGCATCCTGCTGTTCGGGGAAGTCGGCAAGATCATCGCCGCTATTTTTATGGTCATCGGCATCCTGACTTGCGGCGCCAGCATGTTCATCTACTTCTGGGTAGGCATGCTCTCCACGAGCGCCCCCGTCCTCGAATGCCCCGAATGCGGCAAACGGACCAAGATGCTCGGCAAGACGGACCGCTGCATGTACTGTCATACCATCCTAACGTGGGATCCCGCGATGGCTACGGCAGGCGCGCCTCCCGCGGGCGGCGAGACCGAAGAACGTCCCGCGGCTCCGGTGTGACGACCCGGCTCCCGACTTGCCGTTATGCAAAAAGACTTCGCCGTCTACATCCGGCGAAGTCTTTTTTTATGGCTGGTTCTTAGGGGCAAGACGATCGCTGGCCTACGTTCAATGCGCTTAGCGGCGCTCACGGATAGCTTTGAAGCGCTTTGTCGAGCACCTGCCAGATATCTTCCGATCCGAAGCTGCGGGTCCAGGACGCCGCGCCGGCCAGTTTATACTTCTTCACGAGCTCCGCGCGCGCCTGTATCGAGACCGCATCTTCCAACCATATTTTCTGCGTCGTGCCGTCTTGCTGGAACTCGACGTAGTTCTGCCCCGTCTCGGCGGACAGCGTCGGCTTCAGTTTCTTGTCCTTCACCAGCTGCCTGATCGTATTCATGCCGAGCGCCTTCGACGACACCTTCACGCCGCCGTTGCCGTCAGGCTTCTCCGTCCACTGTCGCGCATAGAACGGCATGCCCAAGATCAGCTTGCCGGGCGGAACTCCGTCTTCTTGCAGGATCTTGGCGATCGCATTCTCCGTCCAGCCGAGCGAAGCGACAGATCCCGATTGCGGACTCGATGCCCAATGTTCGTCATAAGCCATGAGGATCAAGTAGTCCAGCGCGCCCGCCAGCCGCCCGCGATCGAGGTATGCGGACCACATCTCGCTGTTCGACTTGGGCGATACGTCCATCGAGACGACAAGCCCGCTCTCGTGCAGGAGCGGCGTCAACTCCCGGACGAATTGAACCAGATTGTCCTTGTCCTTGGTGTAGACATTCTCGAAGTCCAGGTTGATCCCCTGCAGACGGAATGTCTTGGCGTAGGCGAGCAATTGCTGGATCATATGGCTTCTTGTCTCGTAGGTCGCAAGCGCGGCATGCGTGCGCTCCGGCTCGAAGGAGTTGCCGAACAATCCCCACACCTGCCAGCCCCGTTTGTGCGCCCATGCGCCGTATCCGGCGTCCGCTTTGCTGCGAATATCGCCCGCGCCGTTCAGCAGTTCGAACCAAGTCGGACTGACGACGTTCACGCCGGTCAATTCGCCGATCTTGCTGGTATCGGGATGCGCGGTATAGACCGCCTCCCAAGTCAGGTTGATGCGCTTGCCCGTAAGCTTCCATGGGACGAACGGCTCTTCGTTCTCCTCCGCGGTCGAAGGCGTCTTGTCGATGCTCTCCAGCACGACATCCTTCTTGCGCATGTAGCCGATCTGTCCCTCCGCAGATTGCACTTGGTACCATCCTTCAAGCTCTCCCCAGACGGAGAGGGCGGCGCCCGCAGGCAGATCCTCCACGATCGGAAAAGAACGCTTGGGTCCGCTGCGCAGCTTCGCGCCTCCCTTCCCGTCCTTGTCCTTCGGCACGACCGCCCGCTGAATGGCTTGTCCCGGCGTATGAAGGGTAACGATGCCCGACGTCCCGCCCGTCTCGACGGAGACGCCGAACAATTGCTTGAGCGGCGCGAACGGCAGGTACAACGTGCCGTCCTTCGCCTTCTTCGCCCCGAACCGCAGCGCGAACGGCTTGCGGTTGAGCGTCGCGTCCAGCGTACCCGTCTTGAAGTGCAGCACGCTCTTGTCTGTCGTCAGGATGATCGATTCCGTGCCGGCCTCGTACCGGACGCCGTCGCCCAGCATCGACTGGACGAGCGGCAGCGGCACCCAGAGACCTTCTCCTTCTCCTAATGCATAGGCTTTGCTCCACTCCCCCTTGAGCATGATCGGGTGCGGGTTGGCCATATATTCTGGCGTCTCGTGGTTCTTGTTCGGCTGCGTGGACCACCACCAGGCGACGACTGCGGATGCCGATAACAGAAAGATCAGCAGTAGCCCGAAAAAGGGTCCTATCCGTTTGCGCCGCCGACGGCGTCCGCTGTGCAAAGTTGTCTCCAATATCTCACGCTCCCGTCGATCGGTCCACACGATTGGACGATTCAAACGGACGCAAGGTTGCGTCCGCCCAAGTAAAAACGGCTTTCCGTCGTCTTTCGGAAGAGGGCAACACGTTTTTATCGGAGGTCATACAGATATAGATAAGCGTGAAACTTATACATTCTGTATGACAAGTAAATCGGCATCGCCGCCATAGAAGTAGGCGAGACGTTGCTCTCGCAGATCCCTCAGAAATGAAGAGGCGTCATAGCCCGTCCCAACTGAAGAAAAATGAAAACGCGCGCCCGGGTATCGCCCAGCCGCGCGTCGATCTTCATTCGTTCGTTAAGACTTCATTGCCGCGCATACCGGGCAAAGTCCGTAAATCTCCATGCGATGGCCGTGTACGACGAAGCCCGTTCGCCGTGCGGCGGCCTCTTCGACGTCCCTCACCGGCGGATGGTCGAAGTCGACCATCGTACCGCAGCCCGTGCAGATCGCATGGTAATGGTCCGACAAATCCGCGTCGAACCGGCTGGAGTCGTCTCCGTAGGTCAACTCCCGAACGAGGCCCGCATCCACGAACAACTTCAGATTGTTGTAGACCGTCGCGACGCTCAGGCTGGGATAATGCGGGGACAGCGACTTGAATATATCGTCCGCGGTCGGGTGCGAAGGCGATTCCATCAGGTATGCGAGAATGGCGTACCGTTGCGGCGTCATCCGGACTCCTCCGGATTTGAGCTGGTCCACGGCATGGTGAACCCTGGAGTCCATGCTCTTCACAGCCTTTCCTTCAAGTTAGCACCATTGTACGTGTTCGTTTTCAGAATTGTCAATGGAAGATGGCGCCTCTGTCCGCCCGAATGAATGGCGATCCGAAGCCGGACGCGATGCCCGAGCTTCCGTCATTCCTTGCCGCCGGGGTGACCGCGACGCTCCCAGAGCCAGAGCACGGCGCCGGCGCCGATCAGGATCAGCGCCCCAATCATCGACCCTGCCGAATGGAACAGCCAGCGGATATTCGCCATTCCGAGCAGGATCGCGCCGCCCGCAGCCAGCAGGACGATGCTGAGCGCCGGCACCGCGCGGGGATCGGCATCGCGCCCGTTGGCGCGGCCGTTCCAGCCGGGGCCGTACGGGTATGCGGGCCCTGCCGCTATCCGTTCGTTGACCGCTTCCGCGCTCTGTACCGCATCGAAGATATTGTAGAAGTAGATGATCGGCAGGAGCAGACTGAGCAGGACGATCGTCAAGACGTTATTCGAGTTCTCGTTCGCCACGAATACGACGCCGCAGATGTTCAGCGCCAGGAACAGCATGATCACGACGCCCTTTGCCATGAGTCCCAGATACATATGTCCGGTGCCCGGAATAAAGAACGCGAATAAGCCGGCGAGCAGTTTGCTCCGTTTCGACCGTTGAGGCATCTCGTAATCATGCCGGTATCCCGGAGGAAGGGGGACGGAGCCGGATGCGCCCCAAGGAGGCTCCGTATTCGGGCCCCGTTCCGGATTAGGCGGTGATTGGGGCGGCTGCTGCTGCCATTCGTTCGACTCGTTCATGTTCTCATCCTCCGAAATTGAAATGGATAGTTTCTGTTATTCCGCGGACACGGCCGTAACGCCCGACATCGTCCGCAGCTGTTCGGCGATCCCTAGCATCTGCGTGTTCGGCAAGCGCACCGTTAAGCGAATGCGCATGAGCGAATTGCCGCGCATATGATCGGTCACTTCGTCGAACTGAACCCGCATCAGCTTGGCTCCGCTTTGCTGCAACAGCCTCTGCATCGGCTCGGTCGTGACATTGTTCGCGTCGACGGTAACCGTGAAGACATGCTCGCCCGGGTGGTTCACGAACCGCTTCTCCAAGATATTCAAGCCCCAGAGCACGATTAGCGCGAGAAAAACGGAGAAAGCCGCGGCCAGGTAAAAACCCGCTCCTACCGCCAGCCCGATCGCCATCACGACCCACAAGGATGCGGCCGTCGTCAGACCGGTGATCGACTTGCCGGTGAACATGATCGTGCCGGCGCCCAGGAAGCCGATCCCCGTAATCGCTTGCGCGGCAAGGCGCGCGGGATCCCGGTTCACGCCCGGCAGATTGACGAATTCGGGAAAACCGTAAATGGATAACACCATAATGAGGCTGGATCCCAGACAGACCAGCGTGTGCGTCCGCAAACCGGCCGCATGATTCTTTCTCTCCCGTTCGTATCCGATCAGCGCGCCGAGCAGTACCGACAGCAACAAGCGAAGCATCAAGTGCCAATCGTCAATGATCCATGGATTATGCATACACTTCTCCGCCTTATTTTTCACATTGTATCATTGGCTCTACAATCCCCTCAACGGATTCGCGGCGGGGTTCAAGCCCGACTCAAGTCTTGGTTGCGGGACGAACCATCCGAATCATGCCGATATCCTCCCGCGGGCGGAACCGGCCGGCCTCGCGGAACCCGAACCGCTCGTACAGGGCGATCGCGGGGAGGTTCCGCTCCTCCGCGGTCACTTCCCACGGGGTAGACGCCGGAGAAGCTTGGAGGACATGGCCCAACAGCTTGCCCGCGATCCCCTGGCGAAACCGGGACGGATGCACCATCATCCGGGCGATCACCTCGGTCTCGTTCTCCCGTTCCGTGGCGATCACGCCGATCAGTTCCCCTTCTTCGTCGCGGCAGCCCCAGAAGGTCTCCCTGGCGGCCTGCAGGGTAGCCACCGTGTCCCGCAACGGAGGCAGATCGGGGACGCCGATGAGGGCCGCCTCTACCCGATAAGCCGCATGTTGAAGCAGCCACAGCTCCTCTGCGACCTCCGTCTTACGCAGGTCTAGCTGCATGATCGCGGTCATGCCCATCTCTCCTTTTAGCGCAAGAGACGGCCTCCCCGCCTTGGACAGGTCCGCCGTCTCTCTCTTTAAAAATATATATTATCCTTTGAGGCGATCCATGAGTAGCTTGTTGACCAGCCCGGGATTCGCCTTGCCCTTCGTCTCCTTCATGATCTGGCCGACGAGGAAGCCGATCGCCTTGTCCTTGCCGCCGCGGAAGTCCTCCACGGACTGCGGGTTGGCGGCGATGACGGCGTCGACGATGGACAGGATCGCGCCTTCGTCGCTGATCTGTACGAGGCCTTGCTCTTCGACGATCTGCTGCGGCAGCTTGCCGGACTCCAGCATCCCCTTGAACACCGTCTTGGCGATCTTGGTGCTGATCGTGCCCTTCTCGATCAACTGGATCATCTCGCCGAGCCCTTGGCCCGTGATCTTCACCTGTTCGATCTCCAAGTTGTTCGCGTTCAGGTAACCGAGCAAGTCGCCCATGATCCAGTTCGCGGACGCCTTCGCGTCGCTCGTATACTTCAAGCTCTCCTCGAAGAAGTTCGCGAGCTTCATCGAAGAGGTGATGACCCCCGCATCGTACGACGGCAGGCCGTACTGCGACGTATATCGCGCCTGACGGGCGTCCGGCAGCTCGGGGATCGACGCCCGGACGCGGTCCCTCCACGCCGCATCGATATGGACGCGGACGAGGTCGGGATCCGGGAAGTAGCGGTAATCGTGCGCTTCTTCCTTGCTCCGCATGCTGAACGTCTTGCCTTGGGACTCGTCCCAACGGCGCGTCTCTTGGACGACGCGGCCGCCGCCGTCGAGCACGTCCGCTTGACGCATGACTTCATATTCGAGACCGCGCTGAACGCCGCGGAAGGAGTTCATGTTCTTCAGCTCGGTCCGCGTGCCGAACGCTTCCTGGCCGCGAGGCCGGATGCTCACGTTCGCGTCGCAGCGGAGGCTGCCTTCCTCCATCTTGACGTCGGACACGTCGCAATATTGCATGATCGCCTTCAGCTTCTCGAGGTACGCCTTGGCTTCCTCCGGCGAGCGGATATCCGGCTCGGAGACGATCTCCACGAGCGGCGTGCCGACCCGGTTGAAGTCCGCGAGCGAGCCGTAGCCCCCGTCGATATGGGTCAGCTTGCCGGCATCTTCCTCTAGATGAAGGCGCGTAATACCGATGCGCTTGGTCTCGCCGTTCACCTCGATGTCGATCCAGCCGTTGCTTCCGATCGGCTGGTCGAACTGCGAGATCTGGTATGCCTTCGGCGAGTCCGGGTAGAAATAGTTCTTGCGGTCGAACTTGCACCATTCCGCGATCTCGCAGTTGATGGCCATCGCGGCCTTCATCGCGTATTCGACGGCTTGGCGGTTCAGAACCGGCAGCACCCCGGGGTGTCCGAGGCAGACCGGGCAAGTATTCGTATTGGGCGGCGCGCCGAACGAGGTCGCGCAGCCGCAGAAGATCTTGGACTTCGTGTGCAGCTCGACGTGCACTTCCAGTCCCACGACCGTCTCGTATTTGGAAACGACAGACATGGTGGCTCCTCCTAGGTCAGCGCCGGGCGCAGCTGATGATGTTCGGTTTGCCCTTCGTAGGCGTGGGCCGCGCGCAGCACGGTCGACTCGTCGAACGGCTTGCCGATGATCTGCAGACCGACCGGGAGGCCGTCCGCCAGACCGCACGGCACGCTAATGGCAGGCACGCCGGCCAAGCTCACCGGGATCGTGCAGATATCGTTCAGATACATCGTGAGCGGGTCGCCGACTTGCTCTCCGATGCGGAAAGCCGTCGTCGGCGCCGTCGGACCGATGATGAGATCGTATTTCTCGAAGGCTTGATCGAAGTCGCGCTTGATGAGCGTGCGGACCTGCTGGGCCTTCTTATAATAGGCATCGTAATACCCGGAGCTGAGCGCGTACGTGCCCAGCATGATGCGCCGCTTCACTTCCGGCCCGAAGCCTTCGCTCCGGGAGCGCTTGTAGAGCTCCAGCAGATTGTCCGGGTTGTCCGCGCGCACGCCGTAGCGGACGCCGTCGAACCGGGCGAGGTTCGAGGATGCTTCGGACGAAGCGAGCAAATAATAAGTCGCGATCGCGTAGTCCGTGTGCGGCAGGGAGATCTCTTCCCAGACGGCGCCCATGGATTCGAACACCCGGAGCGCCTCCATGACGCGGGCCTTCACCTGCGGGTCGATCCCTTCGCCGAGGTACTCCTTCGGAACGCCGATCTTAAGTCCCTTCGCGTCGCCCGTCAGCGCGGAAGCGTAGTCCGGGATCGACACGTTCGCCGACGTCGTGTCGCGCGGATCGTGTCCGGCGATCGCCTGGAGCACGTAGGCCGCGTCTTCGACGTTCTTCGTCAGGGGGCCGATCTGGTCCAGCGACGAAGCGAACGCCACGAGGCCGTAGCGGGACACGAGGCCATACGTCGGCTTCAAGCCGACGATGCCGCAATAGGCCGCCGGCTGGCGGATCGAGCCGCCGGTATCGGAGCCGAGCGAGAAGTAGACTTGGCCCGCGGCGACGGACGCGGCGGAGCCGCCGCTGGAGCCGCCGGGCACCCGGTCCTTGTCCCACGGGTTGCGGGTAACGTGAAAGGAGGAGTTCTCGTTGGAGCCGCCCATGGCGAACTCGTCCATGTTCAGCTTGCCGACCGTGACGGATTGGGCGTCCTTCAGCTTCTGGACGACGGTCGCGTCGTAGATCGGATCGTAGTTGGACAGGAATTGGCTGGCGCAAGTCGTGCGCAGCCCTTCGGTGACGATATTGTCCTTAATGCCGGCCGGCAGGCCGAATAGCAGGCCACGCTCCGGGCCGGCCGCATCGTCCAGCGCCTTGGCCTGGGCGCGGGCGCCCGCTTCGTCCAGCGTCAGGAAGGCGCCAATATCGCCGTCCGTCTCGCCGATGCGCGCAAGCGAAGCTTCGACGAGCTCCGCGACAGACAAATCTCTATGGTGAAGTCGGTTATGTACTTCCGACAACCGCAAGTTGAACAAAGACAACGCGTGTTCCTCCTTAGATAAGCTATTCCAATACAGCCGGCACTTTGAACTGGCCGTCCTCTTCGTCCGGCGCGTTGCGCAGCGCCTTCTCGAGCGGGAGCGACTCCCGCGGCTCGTCGTCGCGCATCACATTCGCCAGAGGAAGCACATGGCTGGTCGGTTCGATGCCCGTCGTGTCCAGGCCGTTCAACTTCTCCGCGTATTTCAAGATGGCGTTCAATTGTCCCGCGAACTGCTCTTTCTCCGCCTCGGACAGCGTCAGGCGCGCCAGGTTGGCGACATGCTCGACGTCTTTTACCGTAATGCTCATCGTACGTGGACCTCCCGTCGTGCTATCAATCCAGTCATTCTCATTATTATATCGGACAAGCGGATTGAACTCAATCAAGTAAAAACGGCTTCGCCTTCATCCCGATTTGGGATCCTCCCCGGATAACCGCGCAATGGACCCGCCCAGCGAGCGGCGAAGATGGCCCGCCGAAGCGCCGCCCTTCCCGTTCGTTCCGCAAATTCGTTTCATATCGGACAAGTTCGGGGAATACTTAAATAGGTGAAGTGTCGGGAAGAAGTGAAGATCATCTCAAGACGAGGAGGGTACACCGGTTATGGTACGCTACCATACTTGTCAACGTCACGCGCCCCTTCGCGACTGCGGCCACGTGGAATTCGCCGCCGACGAATTGGGCGCCGTCGCCATTCTTGATGAACTTGTCGGTCCGCGTAACGAGTCGCAAGCCACATGGGGCATCCGATACGACAACCATCAGCAATTGCTGCAGATCTTGAACGGCGTACAGCGCAAGCTGCAGCCTCATCTTGGAGATAACCTTAGATGCAGAATCTCCTACGAAGAAGAAGCGGATAACCCAGCCGACGAGTCGGACGGATGGGTGCCGATCGGACGCCTCTTCGCAAGAGTCGGTCCGCACGAAGTCATCGATTATATTCTGAACAAGCGCTTCTCCAGCTATATGCAGCCGATCGTACAGTTGAACGGCACGGCGATCGGGTATGAGTTCTTGCTCCGGCCGCTGCCGGACCATCCGCCTTTCCGTCCGGCCGAACTGTTCTCGGCGGCCCGCGAAGCGGGGCTGCATTCGTTCCTGGATCGCGAGGCGCGCGGCAGCGCCATCCGTCTGGCGAAACGGCAAGTTCCCGCCGGCGTGAAGAAGTTCATCAACTTCCTGCCTTCGTCGATCTACCGCCCCGAAGCTTGCTTGCAGACGACGTTCGAACAGATCCTGATGAGCGGCATGGATCCCGCCGACTTCGTCTTCGAAGTGGTGGAGACCGAACGCCTGGACGATCTCGATCATTTGAAGCGGGTGTTCGCGGCCTATCGCAGACAAGGCATTCGCCTGGCGATGGATGACGTCGGCGACGGCTATGCGACGCTGGATGTAATGGATGAGCTGAAGCCGGACTACGTCAAGCTCGACCGCAAATGGGTGAGCGGTTGCCATGCCGACGAACGCAAGCAGCGCCATATCGAGGACGTGATGGAACGCGCCTCCCGCTTCCACGGGGTCGTGCTGGCGGAAGGCGTCGAACGGGACGAAGAGTGGCAATATTTAAGGAACGCTGGGGTTCCGCTGTTGCAGGGCTACCTGTTCGGGAAGCCCTCCCCCGTACCGATGCCGACGCGGGTGACCGCGCGGGCGTAAGTCCCCCTGTCTCAGGGCCGGATGACCAATCGAGACAAACATCATGGATACGACGCCATATTAGATGAAGAAAAAGGAGCGATCGAGATGGAATCTCTCTATACGGCACACGTTACTTCCCGCGGCGGACGCGAAGGCTTCGTCCGTTCTTCGGACGGACGACTGAACTTGAAGCTGTCGGCGCCGAACGAAGCCGCCGCCGAAGGCCCTACGAATCCGGAGCAGCTGTTCGCGGCCGGCTACGGCGCCTGCTTCCACAGCGCGGTGAAAGCTGTCGCCAAGAGCCGTCGTTTGGACTGCGAGGACTCCGAAGTGACGGCGAACGTCACGTTAATGAAGGGCGAAGAGGAGGGCTACCGGCTCTCCGTCCGGCTCGACGTCTACATCCCCGGTCTCAGCGAGGAGCAGACCCGCGAAGTCGCCGACAAGGCGCACGAGACTTGCCCCTACTCGAAGGCGACGCGGGGCGACATCGACGTTGAGGTTCGGGCGGTCGCCCATCAGGCGCAGGCTTGAGTTTTTACTCTATTCGTCTAAGCGACGGATACTGACGAATACGAACATCCCTGCAAGTAAAATAGAAGCCCGCCGGCTCATTCGAACCGGCGGGCTTCCCTTGTCGTGGCGTCGTGCTATCGTTTAGATCCAGGCTTTGAGATTGACCTGCCGGATGAACTCCTCCCGGCTGAGCGCTTCCTTGGCCGTTTCTTCCTCGGCGGGCTCTTCGTCCCCGTTCATGATGCGCTTGAACAGTTCCTCGTTGCGCGTGGCCAGCGCATAATCGATCAGCGCTTCCCGGCCGATCCGCTCCGCTTCTTGCTCCAACAGCAATTCCTCCAGCTCGACGTCCGATGCAGGCACGTAGAACTGGCGGTTCGCTCTGGGAACCCGGATGATATAGTCGAAGGCGCTGTCGTTGTTCCGATCGTAAGCGATAACGTAGCCGTATTCCCCGACCGGCAAATGCTGCTCGAAGCGGTCGCCTACGATGACGATCTTTTCTCCCAGTTTCAGCACGCGGTTCTCCCTCCCCTTGTTGAACGCGGACGTAGCTCTATCCTACTAAAAAAGTTCCGCAATGTCCAAAAATGCAAGAGAAGGCGTCAGGAATCGGCTCTCCATTCAAGTGTAAACGAGTTCGGCCGTCCCTTTGAGGTCCCATTCGACGGGGGCGAGTATGCCGAAGATGCGCGGATACTTCATATGCGCGATCAGGACGACGCCCGGACGATCCAGCGTCACCTCGTAGCCGTATTCGGGATTCCGGTAAGTATAGGGAAACGTGACGTCTTCGTTAATGACTTGAAAGACGCGCACCTCCAGCCCCTCGCGCAGCCAACTGCCCGGCTGCGGCTCGAGATCGGTCCCCAGCCGCAGGTTCGCCTGCAAGTAATCCATCGCCGTCGTCCGGGCTGCCGCGGACGAGATGGACAAGACGCCCCACTCCAACTTGTCGCGATCTACTTGTTGGGCGGCCGCATGCGCGGCGCGGTCGATGGCGCGCTTGCCCTCGTGCAGCGTCCCCATCGCCAATTCTTCGTCCATTTGCACTCCGTGCAGCATCCACCAGACGACGATCATCAACACGCCGAACAACAGTTTGTGCATCTCTGTCCCCTCTGCCTATGGCACGTACTCGCTCATCTTCATGCCGGCAGCCGCCATGCGGGCGTCTGCGGACGGCGGCTCGACGCCGATCAGCCGGTCGATGTTCAACAACCCTTCGTAAGGATAGCGAATAACCAGCTTCAGTCCGGTTCCGCGCGGCAGCGGCGACGAAGGATCGTCTCCTTCCTGCCCGGTCGTCGAACCGACTTCATAGATGAGCATTGCGGGCTGGAAGCCGTAACTGGCGAGCCTCGTCCGCGACTCGCCGACCATCGCCCCGTCGATATAGCCGTATCGGCCGCTCGCGCCGATCTCGAGCAGGTAATCCGCTTCTTGCTGCAGCAGCGCTTGGCGAATCACCCAGACGTGCTTGTAGATCGGGGAGAACATCAACCAGCAGAAGATCCCCGCGAACAGCACGAAGACGAGCAACTGCTTCATGGGCTAACCCTGGAGATCGCGCCCGCCATGCCCGATCCCGACGATCGAATCTGCGCCCGCATCCCCCCGTCGCCGCCCACGACGGCCGTATAGATCGCGACGACGGTTAAGATCAGCATCACGGTAATTAAGATCTGCCGCATCTTGCCCCTCCTTCGCTTACGGTTCCATGTTCCCCAGCGTCGTATTGGCCGTGCTGCCGTGCGTCTGGATGCGCGCTTTGGTGCCGGTCGTGTCGTTCGCGATGATCGTGTTGAACAGCAAAGCTACGACGATCAGCATCATGACGGTGATCAGAATGTTCCGCATTGTCGCACCTCCTTTCTATGGATTCAAACTATGGATTCAAAGCGTCGAACAAGCGCTGCGCTTCCTGCACCCAGGGGTACAGGAAGATCTGAAACGTATACAGGATCGGAATGCCCGCGAGCACGAAAAGCACGTAGGAGGTCGTCTCCTTGCGGCCGGCCTTGGCCAGCTCGATATTGGCCTTGTACTCGCTCACGACCTCCCGGAGCATCCCGTAAACTTCGCTGCTCTCATAGAGCCGCAGAGAGCGGACCGTCTCCGTGAAGCCGAAGGCCTCCTGCGTCCCTAGCCGGGTCTTGAACCGTCCGAGCGCCGCATCCGCGTCGTGATACCATTCGTTCAGCAATAGCTGCATCTCTCCGCGGATCAGCCGGGTATGGGGCAGGCACCGCATCAGCTTGCCGTGCAGATGCAAGCGGGACCCCGTATAGTACAGCAACTGGCTGACGACGGCGACGATCTCCCGGCGAATCCGGTCGGTCCGGTATCGTTGGATCGCCTCCAGATAGGGACGATCGAACAGCGCGCCAGCCCCCAGCAGCACGAACAGGAACAGCGCGTTCCAGGTCAGCGCCGGCGAGATCCAGCCGGCCCGCCCCAGCGCATAGCCTGCCGCCGCGGCCGCGGCCGAGAGCGCGATGGCGCTCCGTCGGACGGCCAGGTACAGCGCGGGCGCCACGCGAATGCCGCAGCCGGCGAGCAGCATCCGGCGCTCTTGGAGCGCCGTGCTCTCGGCGTCGCATCGCATGCTGCGCAGCCACCAGAGCGGCGGCTCCCGCAGCCGCCAGCCTTTGATGGCGACGCGCCATCTCGGCCTGCGATAGAGCAACAGGCGCAGCAGCGCACCGAACCCGCATGCCGCTAGGACGAACTGAACGACCCATCCCGCCGCCGCGTAGATCCCCAAGCTGATATCCGTCATCCCGGTTCCTCCTCTCCAGCGGCTGCTACATCTTTCTCCTCGATAAGTAGAGTCCCATCAAGAACGAGGCGAATAGCAGGACGAGCGCGTTCAGCAGCATGCCTCTACCCGCCGGATCCAGGACGTAGTACAGGTAGCTCCCCTCGGGGTTCAGCCGAAAATTGATCCCCAGAAACAACGCGAGGAACCCTACCGGCGAGAAGTTCGCCATCCGGATCTCCAGCAGGCGATGCCGCTCCGCCTGGTCGTCCATCCGCGCCTTGCGCATGTCGTCGATCAGCTCCTTCAGATTGTCCGCGATGTTGTTCCCCTCGGATAGCGCGACCCTCATCATGCTGACGAAGTAGTCGGCCCAGGCATGCCCGATCGCCAACGCGAATGTCCGCAGACTCCGCTCGTCGTCTCCCCGTACGCAGAGGTTCCGGTAGAGCTCCTCGAAGATGGCCTGGGCCTCCCCCGGCAGCTGCCGCTCTTCTACCGTCTTCTGCAGGGCGGTCCGCACATGCCGCGATCCCGTCACCAGATAGCACTGATAGAACAACTCGATCGCCGGGAGAAAATAGAGCCGGGCCGCCAACTGCCGGCTGATCAGCCGCATGCGCAGCAAGCTGTAGGGCAGAACGCCAAGCACGCCGGACAGCAGGAGCGCCGAACGCGCCGACTGGAACAGCAGGATGCCGCCGGCCGCTCCTGCCAATGCCAGGACTGCGGACAACGCCGCGAACGCATCCGGCCGCAGCTTCCATCCCGCAGCCGCGAGCAAGTCCGCCACGTGCATGTAGGGGCGCCCGAATCGCGATTGGCGCCAGCTCTCGTCCGAGCGGCCCTCCCGATGCGAACGCAATCGCCTTGCGCGCGACAATCGTCCGCCATACAGCTCCAAAGCGATCCGCAACGAGACATAGAGAAGCAGGAAGAGGACGCCGCCAAGCAGCGCAATGCCGGCCGTCAGCATCCGCTCGCCTCCCTTAGGCCGCGCAGCCAGCCGTAACCTCCGGGATCCATTCGGCGGATCCGCTCCCACGCCCGTTCGGTCAGCCCGAGCGGGAGCTTCCACGCGTCGGCCTCTTCGTCGTAGCGAGCCCAGTCCCGAACGGCGATCTCGCCGCCCTCGACGGCGAACTCTCCAACCCGGACGAGTCTGCGGCTCTCGCCGACCATCCGCATCTCGAAGCCGATCTGCGTCACATGCTCCGCGATCCGCTTCGTCAGACGAGACGGATTCATCCCGCGGCCATCCAGCATGCACATGTCCGTGATCGCCTCCGGCACGTCCTCCAAGGTGTTCGCGTGAACCGAAGTGATGCTGCCTTCATGTCCCCGCGTACAAGCGCGCACGTATATGTTGGCGTCCTCGTCCCGAATCTCGGCATGGCAAATTCGTTGCGGGGACTGCCGCAGCGCAAGCTTGAACGCCTGCCGCGGTCCATGCAGCGGATCGTCCTCCTCCGCCTCGTACTCGACCACGTTCTTCTCGGGAAAATCCCGCTGCAGCCGCAGCTCGTAGCGTCCCTCGATCGTCACGATCCGCTCCTCGTCCGGCATCGCGGAGATCAGCGCCTTGATCAGATGGGTCTTGCCCGTGTTGGTCGCGCCGATCACCACCATATTGAAGCGGGCCCGCACGATGCAGAGCAGCATCTGCCGGACGGCGTCGTCGATGGTCCGGTAATCCGGCCGCGCCAGCGTCTCCAGATCGAACCGGCGCACGGTGTAGAACCGGATCGTCAGCGTCGGCTGGGCGGTGAAGCCGAAGCCGGTCATCGTCACCCGCGAGCCGTCCAGCAGCAGCACCTCCGCCCAGCGCTTGCGCGGGTTGATCCGGTCGTTGTTGAACAGGACCAGGTTCTGCTGAATCCGCTCCACCTGCGCGATGTCGCTGAAGCGGTAAGCGGACTTGACGGCCCGTCCGTCGCGAACCTCGAAGATGCGGGTACCGACGACCTGGACTTCCTCCAGCCCTTCCCGATGGCGAAGAACCAGCTCCAGGACGTTCAGGCCGATCACTTCGGCGAACAGCGCCTCGGCCAGCGTCCCGTAAGGCAGCGACCCATGCGGGATGTGCTGCAGCCGCTTCTTGATGATCCAGTCCGAGATGATCGCGAGCAGCTCGGCCCGCTCCTGCGGGAATCCGATGACCGCGCGGTTGAGCTTCTCGGCGTAGCGCTTGCGTTCCTCTTCGCTCCAGCCGCGCGGCGCGGCCAACATGTGGCGCGCTTCCTCGGTCAAGGCGCGCAGGTCGAGCGCGCCGGGCGCGGCGTCCTCCGTCGCCAGCAGCGGAGCGGCGCCACGGTCCGATTGCAGCTTGGCGGCGTAGGCGGTCGGCGAGAACCGTTCGGGCTTCGTCCCCGCCTCCGGCCTCACCGCCCCCTCCCGCGATGGGAGAGCAGACGGCGAAGCCAGGGACGATCCGAACGCTTCATGCGTTCGCCCCAATTCAGCTTCCGCAGCAGCGGATCGGCGACCGCGTCGAACGCGGCCGCGTTCCGTTCCTCGGCGGCCAGCCATTCGTCCAGTCTGCCGCTGTCCAATTGCAGATGCACGCTCTCGGCCAGATGAAGCTCGGACAACGAGACGATCCCCGTCTCTTTACGAATCTCTTTCATTCCGAATCCCCCCGCATGCGTATACTTGCCTTGCAGCAGTACCAATTGATAGTCTTGCTGGTCGATGCCGAACTGCGCCCCGACCTGTCCCGTCCAGCGATTGACGTCTTCCTGGAAGTGCGTCAAGCTCCCCGTCGTCACCAGACAGCGGTGGTCGGCCTCCCGCATGGCGCATACCGTGGCCGCATTGTCCCAATACGCGCTGACGTCCGTAGACGCTAGTCTATGTAGACAATTTATCAAAAACCACCATTGAATAAGAACGCACGTTCCCCATATAATAAGATGGGGTGATCAAATGGAGTTCAACGAAGAGCAAACTAAATTGATCCGCGAATACATCCACCTATCCGAATTGGTTCATGAGTCGCTGCACGAACTTAAGGTGCTGGAGACCTCTCGTGTCACGCTCAAGGATCTGAATATGCGCATGACTAAGATGTTCGGCACATACTTCAACGCACGCTTGAAGGACGCGCAGAAGGCGATGTGGCGCCAGGGCATCAACGTGCGCAAGGATGACCAGGGTGGGGAGATCGTTTACTTTGACGTTACGGTTCGGGGTGTCAAGAGCCGGTTCGGCATCAAACGGATCGTGCTGGAAGATGAGCTGAGGGTGATGTGCGATAAGCTGGGGAAGCAGATCGAAAATGCGAAGTTCGAGGAGTACAAGGTGGAGGTTAAGAGGCAAGGATAATAAAGAAGCCCTCCGGTTGGAGGGTTATATTTTTGCCATTGGTAACTTTTCTTTTGTGATCGGATCTGTAGGCCATACACCATCACCGTGTGCAAAATATTCAGGATACTTCATACGTTCGATTTCAGACGGGAAGTATGTACCGTCCTCGTGGAAAATGTGCGGCTTGAGATCCCACCCTAAGTGGACGCCAACGATTTTATTGGGATCTTTGTAACTTTCCTTTTTGGATAGCCTTCTCATGACATCACCTGTCCATATTATAACATAAATACAAAGGGCCCGAAGGCCCTACGGTACGTAGTATCCCTTGTCGATTGCGATCTGCAGGATATCCATCAGCTTTGCTTGAGCTGCAGCATAGTTCGGATCGCTCGGGTTCAGGCCCTTGTTGAATAGGTCCGTCATGCGTGCCTTGAATCCAAAGATCCGCTGCTGCACATCGTTTGGCGTGTCAATGAGGGACAAGTCAAGCTCGATCTGTGCGAGATCCTTCCGGACCCTGTTCATGTCGTAGCCGGGGCAAGACGTCGCAGATAGTTCCTTGTGGCCAGACAACTTCCGGTAGTTCTTCAGGTGCGACCGGGCATAGAAGAATGCAGCGTACAGCGCATCCCGGTCCTGATCGGTCAGAGAGTCCACGTTGACGTAATCGCCTTCTACAGCGATATGGAGCGTATATCCGTTATTGCTGGCGACACCGTAGGTGAACGCCTCGAAGTTGTTGACGATGTACATCTTTCCGCTGCGGATATAGATGTGGTACGGCATCCCCGGTTCTCCGGAACTCAGGTTCTTCGTTGACTTGATATGGCTTTGAGCGATTCGTACCGCCATCTGCTCGTCCGTATACATGGCGCTGGAAGCCTTGGATATGGCGGTGTGGTGAAATACGATCGTCGTGATATCCTCGATCCGGCGCGGCCCCTTCAGCGACTCCCACGTGTATTTAGGATGATGTGGCAAAATGGGGCGCAGATCGATGATCGGAACCTGAGCAAGCTTATTGCTCGGATTCAATGGGGAAATTAGGCTCGTTGGCTGCATTGGCGGACCCTCCTTGTGGCTTCTTGGCGAGGTCTACAGCGGATTCGCCTACGATATAGGTAGCGATGATGCCGGCGAATGCAAGGACCGTCTGCGAGTCAATGCCGAGGTCTAGGCCGTCGTTCAGAATGATGAGGGCAGCGGATACCACCGCGAGAAGAAACTTACGCGAGAGAAATTTTCTTTTCATGATCATTCTCCTCTTAGATTGGAATGTCGCCGTTTGGCGTGTGGATGACTCTGCACCATGGACAATAGCAGTCAAGGTGTTCGGATGCTGGACCGTATTTAAGCCTCCAGATTGTACGGCGGCACGGAGTTCGTTGACCGCGTATAGGACCGCTGTGTTCGTTGTGTGCGACCGTCTGAACCGCTTGGGTATCAGTAGGTTCTGAATGAACTTGACCCGTATAAGGGCCGCTGCGACCACCAGAATCGATGTAAGCTTGATCCCATCCCGGGCTAAGTTGCTCACCGCTGTAGCTATGAAGTCTATCCATGTCATTCAGTCTGCGGCACTTCCATGGGGATGACCAAGCTGCGCGCAAACCGCTCGCCGAAGGAGTCAACGTAGAGCTGGAACAACGGGTCTTCGTCGGCCACTTTGCCGGTCAGGATGAATATGCCTACCTCCATTTTGATGGAGCTTTCTACGCCCTTCATGGTCTACACCCCCTGTAAAATGACAAAGACCCCCATGTGGAGGTCTCGTTTGATTGCATTACTTGTTGCGAAACTTCTTGATGTTCTTTTTACGTCGCTTGTGTTTCTGGTTCTCTTTCTTCACCATGTCCTGAACGTTTGCGTCCTTTAGGTACTTTCTTGTTTCTGGCTTCTGCTCCTTTTCTCCAGACTCAACGCCGTACAACGTAATGATTAGTCTTGATGTCTCGTCATCCTGATAGACAACCTCTAACTTCGTTCCGGGCAATACAATCTTGTGGACGCCCGTTAACAGTGGGATGGTTTGGAGGCGAGCCTTTACCCATTCCTCACTTACCCTTCGTTCTCGGCATCGCTGTCTTGCGTGATGTGAAAGTCTAATAAACATTCGGAGCATCCCTTATCCTCATCAAATCACCTCAATTAATCTCTTAGTTCTGATTTCTTCGACTTTCATCTCTAGGAACATTACAAATTCTTCAACAGAAGGACGGTCATCACCTGTGAAGACCATTAAAGTTTTTTCTGCTAGTTCGAGGACGTGTTGACGATTGGTTAGTTCCAATTCTATTTTCATGTGCCCTCCAAATTGAAGGGCTCGCCCACTTTAAATGTATGTAATTGTCGGTTATAATGTGGGTATGTGGGCGATAGCCCTGAGTGTGAGCCTCTTCCAAACCGGCCAAGGTTATCGGGAAGAGGTTCCTTCTTTTTTCTTAGGAAACCATCCTTGGATGAAAGTCATTGCCTCTTCAAAATCCTTACGTGGAATTTTCGAGTAAGACGGTACATTGAAGAAAGTATTAAGTGCCGTGAACAAACCTCTGAAGTGAGCATCGATGTTCTCCGATTTGAGTTGACCAATCCTCGTCCTGACCGCGAGTTGAATATCCGCCTTCTGATGATCCGTTAGCCACACTTCGTTATCAACGACCAATTCCAAGTGCCGCATAGATTGGCGAAGCTCGACGTTCTCATCTTCTAGTTCCTTTTGCTTTGCCTCAAGAGCGTTCTGGCGTTGTTCGGTGATGATCATGAATTGAAGTTGTGGGCTAAGAGCCGTTAAATCCGTTTTCTGATCTTCAACCTTCTTGAAGTAACCGTCGACTAAATCTGTGTACGCACTCCAAGCTTGATCCGTATTTAACGACTTTGCGTGAAGAAACACTCCTTTTTCAGTCCAAAGGTAGATTACCGGAGAATGTTTCAACTTACCCTGAATTTCAAAGGAAGTTTTGAACTCTTTGAGTTCATCACCCTTGAGAGCAATATAGTGCTTCCCTTCCACAAAATGCTTTTTGTTGTAATTGAAATTGTTGTGAATCAATTGAACTGTTGCTCCGAATGCCTCGGCTACTTGTTCAGTGGTAAGTACGCGCTGATTATTCCTCTCAATAATCCTCATTGCTTAACCTCCTTGTTAAGAATCATAAGAATAAATGCATTCTTCGATACGCCCATAGCCTGAGACAATTCCGATAACTTTTCATCAAGACTGCTTGTAATCCTAAGCGTCAATTGACTCCTGTTTGAATTCACTTTGTATTCACCTCCTGAACATATATTAATTTGAATTCACTTTGTTGTCAATATGATTCTTTGTTATGTTGAATTGATTTGGATAAACTAATAGTGAAGTCAATATTATTCTCAGAGGTGTTAAAGTGGCGACAGACAAACGTCAGTTTACATTGCGATTAAACGACGAGGTATTCGAGAAAATCAAACTAATTGCCAGTAAAAATAAGCGTTCATTAACAATGCATATAGAGTATGTCATTGAGCAGCATATCGCTGAGTATGAAAAAGAGAATGGAACAATACAAGAAGGCCCCCAATAGGAGGCCCAACATAAGGATGGTTGTTCAATATGGATAACAACAATAATCCTGATGAAGAAGAATCAATATACGAGTTTAAAAGCGGCTGGAGTTACATTGTAGAAAAACACTTAGCTACAATAATCATTATCGCAGTTGTCCTTGGAATTGCCGGATGGATCTATTTGTCTGATAAATATTCTGGTGATCCTCCTGAATGTACATATACTGATCGAGGTTGCCAAGGAGATAACAATAGATGGGGACAGTAGATCACTGTCCCTTTTTAATTTGCGCGATCGTCCTAGGCTTTGCACCTTCCTGTTGCTCGATATATAAAATGAAGTCCTGAAGCTTCTTCAACTGGTCCAACTTAGCGTAATGATCGTACTTTTCCGCATCAAACGGTTTAGCCAGAGAGCTAATACCGAATGATGGTGTACGGAATTTGTTGTCCTGATCCACGCTATTGTCGGTCTGCAGATAATCGGAAAGTCCTCTCCCGATCTGGCCGGTTAACTGCTCGAGTCCATAGGCGGTCTTGATTGGGATTTGCGCCCCACCCAAATACTGCTTCGTCTGTCCCTCGAACTTCTCGATTGGTTTGCCCTTGAAGAAGTTGAAGTTCGTCGCCAGCTCCATTGGTGTCTTGATAAGCGGAGTGAGGGAATCAGCGCCCAGCTTTAACGGATCAGAGAGCTTCGTCAGATCGCTCAAAGGCAGATTCAGCCCGAGCATTCTACCCTTTCCTTCCGATCCATAGAGAGGCATGGCGAACGATTCCTTCATGTAGTCAGGAATGTTCTCGTCGGTCAGCCCAACGTTCTCCTGAGCATTCAGCCGCAGCCTATTGATGTTCTGGAATTTACGCGGGTCCTGTACGAACTGTTGGAGCTGAAACGGAATGTTCTTCCTGGACCACGTGTAGAACGGGATGATTCGTCTGGCCTTTTGCTCGAACGGAGTCAGGTCGGAATAATCGAATTGAACCTCCCTAACCTTGGCTGCTGACTGTTCAGGCGTCATTCCTTTTTCTCTAGCCCATTTGTAGAGGGCGAAACGATTGGCCTGGTCCGCGAGTTCTCCGACCTCTCGTGAAGTATTGAACGCATTCAGGGGATTCGTACGCTGAAGGACCTTACCCTTTGTATCTTTTGAAAGGTTTTCAATCGACTTCTGAATACCCTTCTCAGGCTCGCGCAGGCTCCCGAATTCGACTTGAGTCATCCCACTCGATCCCAGACCTTGCGACCGGAACTCCTTGTACATCGCGCTTTCCTTGCCTCTAAGGGCCTTAGCAACTTCCTTCGCTCCTTGAAAGGTGTACTTTCCTAACTGAGCGGTGTTCATCCCAGCAAGATAGTTGTTCCACATTGCACCGGCGACGTTGCGAATATGGAACCCCGGAGAGAACAAGGCCATCTTCTTCCACATACCTGTAAGGCCATCGAACGCCTTCATGAACGCCTTTGTGCCCTCGTCGCTATTCATGCGCTGATATCGATCAAGCAGCATCTTCACTTGAGGGGTAACGACGTATTGGCCCCCAACCTTATCGGCCAAATTCAGACCGTCCAGCGTATCGCCGGATTCCTTCAGGAATTTGTAGTTGTTTGAGTCGATGACCACATTCTTGCCGACGTCCATACCCTTCTGGAACGGCTGCGCAAAATCTGGATTGCTAAGTACCTTGCGCCTGAAGTCTACTGCATGGATGTAATCCAGCAACCGTTGATGGCCCACACCTGTTGCAAAGTATGCGTTTGGGTTAAAGAATTCCCTGCCCATCTGTTGGTTTATATCTTCGGCAGACCCTTCAAGCTTCCTTTTCTCAAGTATTTTCTTGTTCGGGTTTCCTTTTCCAAATGAACCTACATCGATCTTGAACGGCTTACCTAGTTGCCTGCGTTTTTTCTCTTCCTGGGTGAGGATATGGGTCATGTAGCCAGAGAGTTCGGGGATGTCGATTCCCTTCTCTGCAGCAAAATTTCTGATATCCGCATTGCTCTTCATCAAATCATCTGCAGCTTGAAGTATCTGCGGATCGTTCGATAGTTCCCTATATGGGCGCGGACCGTTGACCTGCAGATCCTTCTCCATGATCCGTCCTACATCAACGCCGGTATCAATTCCCCCTGCCGCCTTTGCGGTGTTCGCCAAGTCGCTCATGGCATTTTCTTTCATGAACCGCCTGCTATTTTCGGTATCCAACTCGGCATTCTTGAGGAAGTCGCTCTTGCCGCCCGTTAAGGTTACATCCTTCTTATAGTCCGGCTTGAACATATATCCCAAGCCATCCTTTATGTTTTCTGCTGCTGGCCGTAGGTTGTTCTCGCTGAACCTAGCAAAGCTTGGAATTGTCTCTTCTGCCGCTTTGTACGCGCCTCCTACGGCTTTCCCTGCGAGACCAGCTCCTTTCCCTACCCCTTTGGCTATTACGCCACCAGGAACGTATGTGAGAGGATCTAGAGCGATCTCAAGGCCAGTGCCAAGAACAGTCTTCGCGACTTTGTTATGAATTCCAGCTTTGTCCACTAAGTCGGACCCACGCACCTTGTCTTCGCCGCTGAATCCCCTTGCAAATGCGTTGCCCGCGTTCATGGTGTTATTCTTGTCTAATACGTTTAGAACTCCCTGAGCTGGGCGCCCAAGGAGGTCTAAAGCATCGAAGAACCAGTTTTGACCTTGCGGTAGATTCGTTGCCTTTTCAAACCAGTTACGCCTATCTGCCGATTTCAGACTATACCCCGAATCTTTTATCCGGGTTTCGGCGTTCTGAATCTGTCTGTCTAAAGGGTCCTCTTGCGCAGTTTGTTGGTTGAACCGCGTGAAGCTACTCTGGCCATTGAATCTGCTGAATGACACGAGAATCAACCCCCTAACCTAGGACCATATTTATCCTTCCAGACTTCATAGGACGTTCCTGCTGAATAGCCTTGTGGAGACGTCATCCATTGAACCCAATCGTATTTAGCGCGTCCTGCAGATTTTCCGGTCGGATCAGTTTCCCAGTCTTTCAGTAGCTCTGTTGCCGACTTTCCTACTGTTGTCTTTGCGGGTTGCTGCGGTTTCGGCGTGGATTGACCAGAACCGCCTTCTAGATACTGCTGGACAAATGCCCGCATATTAGCCGCATCTTCCTTCGTGGTAAATCCCATTCGTTCCCTACCGTTAATCTCGCTTAATGCCTGATCGGCGGAAAGTTTCCCCGAGGTGAGTCCCGAATACAATCCGCTCAATTCTTCACTCATTCCATTATTACTGCCGCTTCCGAATGACGTCCCTTGCGTAATCCCGAATTTCTCTAGCCCTGCCGGCGCCTTTCCAGAAGCCTTCCAAACGTCCATGAGTTGGTTGAAGTTGGCCGTAGAGGCAGCTCGGGCATTGTCATTAGTGACGTTCATTCGCGATGTCTGAGCGTTCATTTGGCTGATCGCCAGTTGCGCTGCATCATTGCTGATTTGATGAGCGAGCTGAGCTTTTTGCAGAGCATATGCAAGATCATGTTCACGCACGTTTTCATCAAAGGTTTGTTGATACTGCTTGTCCTTGATAGCGTCGCGTGCCTGCTGATATGCATAGTTCTGATTGTATTGTCTAACGTTCTCGTCCATCTCTTGACCGCCCAACGTTCTCATGCCCTGACCAACGTTTTGACTTGCTTGAGATGCAGTCACGTTCGATCCAAACTGAGTCGGATTATAGCCCAAGGATGCGAGCTGATTACGAAGCACGTCCGCCTGCTGGCTGAGTCCTGTGCGCTGATCTGCAGTAATCCCCTTTGCCTCGGCTTGAGTCTTCAGGTTCAGCAGTTGATTGATGATCTCGTTGGCACCCTGTGGCACGTAGTTCCCAGTCAGTTGGCCCTGAGCAATGGAATTGTTAAATCCTTGTTGCACCAGGTTGTCCGCCCTGGACTGCTGATTCAGCAACGGATCAAGCGCCGCCAGCGTATTCTGGAACTGCTGCTGTTGTCGCGCCTGATTTGCCGCTATGAGCTGCGGAACCACCTGAAGCTGCATATACTCATTCGCTGTGTTCTGCGCGGTCTGAGCGGCATCTCCGAGCGCCGTAGAACGACCGAATCCTGCGGACCCCATTGTCTCCTGCGCCGCTCTTATGCTTTGATCCGCTGCCCGTTGCTGCTGGGCTTGTTGAGCTGCATACTCTGGGCTAGAGTACGGGTCATAGGACTGATTACCGCTCGCCATCACCTGTATAGCCTTGATAACATCTGCGATCTGATTATTGTATGGGTTCTGAGCCCCTGCATTGCTGTAAGGATTGTACGCGGCATAGGGATTCGCTGTTGGCTGTACGCTTGCCGTGTACCCTGTGTTGGCAGTAGATGACGGTGCAGGATTGTTCAGAGTCGATTGATACGCGTCCCACGCCTTGTTGAAGTTGTTGCTGCTTGTGTACGCAGAACCCTGATATACCTTATCGGGGTTGATGAACGTTTGCCCTTTTACCGTCACGCCCTTGGATGGGTCATAACCGATGTCGCCGGCAGAAACGCCCTTGCCTATCAACGCATTACGAACGCCTAAGCTGTATGCATCTCCAGAAGTGGGACTTGAAATAGCCACAGGCTCAACTCCTTTCGTGGAATAGAAAAAGAGCCTACCTATGGTAGACTCTGGCAGACAAACTCTGCTAAAATGTGCTTTGGTTTGCAAAACATGAGGAAAGGAGGAGGCATATATGCCCATCTACTGCGTAACATATGATCTTAAAGCACCGGGAAGGGATTATAAAGACTTATACCGCGTGCTCCAAAGCTACGGTTCATATGCCCGACCAACAGAATCACAATGGTTATTGAACACGAGTGAGTCTATAACCACTGTCCGAGACAAGATTCGCAATGTCTTGGATGGTAACGACGTACTGCTTGTGATTACTGCAGGAAAAGGCGCAGCTGGGTACAATGTTCCAGCTAATGTGTGGAATTGGATCGAAGGCCAATTCTAATGTACGGTTTGCATGTTACCAGTTCTTCTGCTTTCCAAATACTTCTCTGCTTCTTCTCTTTCAGAACTGCTCATCTCGGGCAGTTCTATATTTTTGCTCACAAGAGGTGTGTTGCAAAAACGGCATTTACCATCCATGTTGGAGTCAAAGCGTGCGGTTTCGCAATGTCGACAAAACGTGGTTGTTACGTTAATCATAGTTTAATCCTCCTCAAATTAAAAGCCACCCAGAAGGTGGCTAAAAATGGTATAATTGAGCTAAGTACATAGGGGCCGTAAGGGCGGTTGGCACTCCCTCCGAGAGGAGGTGATGCCGGTGAGCGTTTTCGAAGCGATAAGTCTGATGTTCCTTTTTGGAATGTTCGTTCTCGCTTTACTCACTTACTTAAAGAAAAAGTAGACCGCCCCTACCCAAGGTAATCGGTCTACTTTTCTGCCCGTCGCCTTGTCACGGCCAACCGCGTTAGCGTAACCTGTGTACTGACGGAACCGTAGATGTTCACGCATCTGCGGTTTCTTTAGTTTAATCTTATCATACCCATTTTAGACATTCAATCAGTTCTGCTTAGCCAGTTGCGCTTCCAGATCGGCTTTTTGCTTTTGGAGGTCGGCTAATTGAGAGTTGTAGTCTTCTAACTGCTGATCTAGTTGCTTTTGTCCTTCTGGCGAACTCTTGCCACTCTCAACGATCGGTTTGAAAGTGCTTAGGAACTTGTTAAGGCTCCAAATTTTCCCATTAACACCTTGCAATTTTTCCGTCAGAATTTCCTTTTCGGACTTTATATCAGGGGTTGGCGTTGGGTCAGGTCCTAATGTAATGTCAGTAGGAGCAGGTGTTGGTGTGGGCTGTGACTCGTCAGAAGTCAAATTGATCGTTCCTCCGTTCGTGTCCACGCCGAGATTGAGGCTATTTGCCATCGATCTCACGGGGAGGTAGCTTGTCCCATCGATAATTGCAGCTTGCCCGATTGTCTTGCCGTTGAGTTTAACGTCCTTCTTCCCGTTTACTTTTGAACCGATTAAGGTAGCAGCTCCCGCCTGAGCGGAGAACATAACAACTGCACCTGCGACAAAGGCGATGACAACTTTCTTCATGATTCTACCCCGTTTCCTATATTTGGGGTAATTATACCATCTATTTCTGTGCGTGAGTATGGTTTGGGGCTGCGAAATATGTTACCGACCCGCCACCTGATGTAAGCAGTACTGTGCCATCGGGGATCCCATGGTTGTGCCCCCCAGACGGACCTGTTGATATTCCTTTAGTCGCCATATCATCAGCAAGCGTCTTTCCTGTGGCAACATTTTGCAAGTACGACCAATCTTGAATCGTTACAGGTGGTCCAAGTGTAATCAGATTAATACCATTTGGGCCTTGTAATTGCAGATTCCCCGATCCAAAAAGTTCAATTCCGTTTGTAATAGAATGAAGTACGCCTACAGGATTACCTCCGCTATATAGGACATATCCTGGAGCGCCAGCAAATTGAGGATCAACCGATACAAAGTTGCTTGCATCTTTATATGCCCCGAATAGGGTCCCGTTTGGGTTCATTACGACCTTAGGATAGCCCGTTGAACTTTGAATCGTCGCGCTCGTCATCGTAACTTGGCCGTTGATATTCACCTGGAAGGTGTTCTTGCTGCCATCGTTGATCGTCATGCCGTTGCCGTCGATAAGGATATAGGCGCCCGCATTGAGATCGGATTTAACCGTAACCTTCCCGGCGTTCACTGTACCGGAATTGATGACGTCAGCGTTCAGTTCGACGATGTTCAGAGTGTCCAGATTGAGAAGTAGGTTCCTGAGTTGATTCACAAGCTGATTGACTTTATTGACAACATCGTCGAATTCGGGGAATGGCGGCAATCCTGCAAATGTAGGTACTGGCATGGTTTATCCTCCTAATATTGGACAGGTTGAATTCTCGCGTACCTTTGCACTTCCTGAATCGTCGCCGGTCCGGTACCGCTAATCCGGTATGAATAGAAGTTGCAAAGAGGTACAGTATCAAGCGGCACGATCAGGTTCTTATTCTGGGTTGCGGCGCTCACTGCAGTCGGATCGTAGCTGATCGGATACCATGTCGTTCCGATATCGTCGGGCGCAATGTCTACGCCGAGCGTTGTGCCTGACGGGAAATATCCCTGCAGATGCATCTCCCACAATTCTTTGTGCGCCTCTTTTACGCCGTCATCGAACGGCCTGGACTGTACGCGCCACGGAATGGGAGCGCCATTGTCTGTATCACCATCGTTCATCTTGAACGTTCGCCCGCTAGAATCTCCGGCGTAATTTACCCCATTGAGGCTTGCACCATAGCACAGTCCGTTCAACGTATTGCTGTACGGATACCATTGCTTGAACACATAGTCGTATACCAAGCAGGTGTCCGGGTACGTATTTGATCCGGTAGGGATGCACAGATAGTAGCGACGGTTCGTCCCGAATGCGAAGGAAGTCGCAATGGCGTTGCGGTTGATATTATTCAGATATCTGCGAATTGGTTGTCCGATCTGCTTCGCAGCGTCCCCGCCGCCAATGTACACATCGTCCATCCCAAGCCAGAACAGGAACGGACCAACCTCTACGAGCGTCTTGAAGCTGACGCATCCGATGTTATCGGATTGAGGTTGGAGGCGATATGCCAAACGTGAATCGCCGGTATGGTACAGGATCGCAAAGGAATCTTTCTTGAACACCCACACGCCCACGCCAAATGCGCGAAGAGCAGTAATCCCCCCACCGTTTGCCGTGTAGTACTGTACTGCTCCGGCATTGTTGGTAGCAGTCCAGTTCGTTGCATCCTGGAAGGCACAGTAGTACAACGTGTCCGAACTACCGTCTACCCCAGCCGTGTACACCCGCAAGTTATCTGCCGTTACGTACTTACCCTTTGGCATTTGCGAGAGATTCGTCATAGTTACCCCGTTCCAATACGATGGGGTGTTGTTCCCATCTGTCAGGATCAGGGCCGGTCCTCTAATATCGAAGTTTGTGGCGTCCGTGTCAGTCGCTATGGAGGTAGTGGCGATGTCGACCCAGGTAGATCCTGCATTAAATTGCAGGATAAGTCCTACTTTACGAACCAAGTGAGTGGTATTAAAGTTTGTAAGGAGCATTGTCCTTCCATTTACACTTGTTCCGATTTCCGTCCTACCTTTCCGCACCTTTAACGCCGGATAGTCATCCATGTCCCACCCATAACCATCAACGAGGGAATTGTCATCGATAAAAAAAGGGCTCTCGCCCGTATCGATACCCTTTGTGAAGTTGTTGGCGCTACGCTTATCCGCATTTCTTGGCCACGATTGCCACAGCGCCATTATGCATCCCTCCATCCCCGCTGATAAAACTGGGTTGTCCATTGTGGACGGTAATTACCATCAACAGGCTGTGTCCATTCCGGTTCTGCTAGCTTTCGTTGCCATAAGATATCATCAAGCTTTTCTTTGTACGTGGCGTAGTAGTTGTTTTGCATGATGACGTCTTTTCTGGCTTCGGCAATACGGACCAGGACTCCGAGCTTAAGCAACTCATGGAATTTCGTTGGAAGGTCAGGCATGCTGCTCAAGTTGTCTGACGTGATCTCTGTCGGGTCACTATCCAGGTAAATGTAGACCTGTCTATCTGAAGGCATCTTGTCCGGTACATATAAAAACATCGCGTTCGATGTGATCGTATACCAGGGGGAGTGCGGTGCAAATTGGCGGTCATCATTGCGAACAAAAGGGACCTCAACGAAAGAGATCCCGTTCGTGCTATCGTTCATCTGGAATGTGACGGTTTTGATTTTTGTTACGTCGAATTGTGAAGGGAAAGGGTAAAAGTTCTGATCAGCAACTGTTTGAAACGTATACGGAGGCGAGTCGAGTTCCAATACATCAAACAATTCTCGTTGCTCCTCATTCATCCATACAAGTTTCTGATCTGTAGTAAAGCTATTACGATATCTCAAGTTAATATCATCAACTATTTGTTGTGAAGTTGTCATTTTTCACCACCATATTATGGCTGTCTTAAAAATCGATACAATTCTGAATCGAATGTCGGCGCGCCTGTATTCGAAATGAATATCATATCGCTACCGCTGACGTTGAAGTAGGCGAACTTCCCATCTTCCAGATCAATCAATGTACCTGCATCAATGGCTTTATCTGAGAGCCCTAAATATGCGTACGATGATAGATTCCTTAGCGCAATTCCTCGGCTTTTTCGATATGCACCATTAAGAATTTTAAAGTAGATGGTTTTACCTGTTCGCGTCGTTGTAGTCCAACCCGTACCAGGAACGGCCCAATCCGCAGCCGGAATCCGGTTCGGCAAATATAGACCCTTCTCCTCCAGCCTTGCCAGTTCTTGAATGACGCCTTTAAATGCAACGTAGTAGAAGAGATAATGCCCGGCGCCCGTGGGATGATTAATCCCGTTTCCATCGTTGATCGTGCTGTTGTAATCGCCTATCAGTTCGGACTCGCTAAAGATAGGCGTAGTCCTGAATGGACGCTTAGCGCCGAGTGGATCATCGTATCCGATTTGCAGATTCGAATATGTTGGTACTGTTCCATCTCCACCAAGTCCGACGGTTCCATCATGGAGAACATAGATACCGGTCACATCGATAACCTTTACACCATTGACGTAGACTTTGTGATTAGAACCATACGACTCAATTCGAATTGTGGTAGCGACATTAAGTGGGATTGTAAGATTGTTCGCTTGGGCAAGAGATGTCGTATTTGCAAACAGTTGCACATTTCCTGTTGTTCCAGTTCCGCCTCTGACTAGGAGTGTCATGGTTCCGAGGGTGCTATTCCGAAAGTTAACCCATGCTTCACCCGAATAGCTCGCCACAGAAGGTATCACGTCAAATTGAATAAACCCGTTATAGAAATTCCTATTGCGGTAAACAAACTTTCCCACTACTCCAGGTTTCGGAGTCAATATTGCGCCAGATAAAATGAATGAGTTAGTATCACCTATCCACCCACTTGGAAAATTCACAAATCCTACTTCGGTGATGTTGGATCGAGCAACGTCATCGATACCGTTTCTCAAAATATTGTAGATACGATTCGCATCTGCAACCGGATATCCGTTGAGCTGACCGTATTCCCGTGTTGCTCGTGCAACCGAGAATACTACGTCTTGGCGTTCCGGTGTTAAGGCGGCGTTTTGGGTAGGCAAAAACACTGGAACAAGCACAATACTAGGTTGCTTTGTCCAAGTTTTTGAATACTGAACCAGTGAATCCAAGGAAGCGGAAAATATTTCATCCGCCTTTACCGTGTTCACGTATGCGTCATTCATTCCGAATGCAACGACGACCAAATCCGGTTGGAAATCTCGCACATTATCTCGCCATGATTTGCCCACAGTAGCCCACGGAGCATAAAATCCCTGAGTGGGATCAGGAGGTTCAGAGCTTAATGCTAGATACGTGCTACTTGCGGCCATCTGTACCGTACGGGACCCGAGAGAAAAGTTTTGAGAAGTTATCGATACCGACGGTAATACTTCTTTCAACCTATTTTCGAATCTCGCTGCATATTTGTTGTTCGGATCGTTAAGGTTGTATCCGTACGTAATGGAGTCTCCCCAGTACGCAATTTTTAATGTGCTCGTCTCGGTAATGGAACGTTTAGCTGCGAGCAATCCATTAAGAGGTACGATCTGCTGCGAGATAGCATCTGCTAGTAACGTTGATGCCTGAATTGTAGGGGTTGAAGCGCCTATCTGTTCAATTCTTTTGTTGAATCCACCTACGAATGTCGCGTTGTCACCAAAGAAAACAACTTTATCCGCATTGGTAAGGTCGGTCACACGGTACTGTCCATTTTTGCCATACGGTAAGAAGATAGCCTTACGACCTTCTGCTATTGCTTCGTTAACGAGTGTTTGCAGTGCGGCCGTATCATCGACAACGCCTCCCCCTTCAAGATCATTTTGAAGGACGTTGTACATTACTCCATTCCAAGTAACAAAGTTCGTCAGATAATCACCGATCTTGCTGCTTACAACCTCGTTCACTCTTCTCATCGAAGACACGTTATCACCGCCTATACAGTTTTCTTCCTCGGCCCTCGTCTTCCATCCATCTTGACGACCGGCTGCGGCTCAAACGCTTGCGCATTGCGTTCGAGTAGCTGACGGATCGCCCTAAGTTCCTCTAAAACCTCGTTGTCGTACCGTTCTTTTGGTGTGATACCTCCAAAATGATTCACGCTATCACCTCCGTATACAGGAAAAGGGGGCCGTAGCCCCCACAATCCTAGTTATCTGCCATGATTCCAGCCTCTTTAAGCGCGACGAGAAGCGCATTGAAAGACTTTGCTACGACCGTAGCATCAACGTCTCCGCGCGTGCTGATCGGCTTAATGTTGGCGATCTTCGCCCCGCCGGAAGCTCCCGGAACGACCTCTACGCCTTTCACAAAGAGGCGTTCGAAGTCAACCGGCCCTGACGTTGGAGCGTAGTCGGGAGTACCGTAAGTTCCTGCCATCGTTTCTCCTCCAATCAGATCCCCGTCGATCCGACAAGGTGACGCCAGTTCTCAGCACGCGGCTTGAACCGGGCGTAACCAAGCCACGATTGAGATCCGTTTTTGTTCGTGACCGGGTACTTGTCGAAGGTCGGACGGTTCCGCCAGATCATGTTCAGTTGATGCTGCGGGCCTTCGATGAACCAACGGACTTGCGTGTATGCATCCCAGAAGTCGGACACCACGAGTTCGAGGTTTGGAAGAACGTTCTTGTCGTTGTTCGTCGTTCCGGCCTGCAGAGCCGATTGAAGGACCGTAGCCGCCGTAAATTGCAGAGACTGAGGAACAACCAGTTTGTTCGGAATGGACGAAATCTTCTTGCCGTTCTCGTCCTTCTGCTTGCGGAACAGAATGATTGCTTGTTTGAGTGTGGAGTCGTTAAGCGCACCAGTCGTCAGGTTGTCCTGCGTTCCACCGTTCGTGCCGTAGTTCGGGTGGTTATCGTTGAACGTGGACACACCGTCATAGCCAGTGCCGAGTGCATTGGAGTACAACTCCTGCAGGTACTGCGCAGCGACGTCTTCGACGGTATTGCGTCCGCCATGTCCGGAATCCTTCGCCATGTTGACGACTTCATCGTACAGTTCGTCGTCGATTTGCTCCTTGGACATGACGACCTCGGACTTGAAGATGTCGAATTGCGTGAACACCAGCGGCCCGAGTTGGAATTGCTGCTCGGTCGGGTTCCCGTTTTCGTTCGATTTCTCCCAGGATCCCGTACCAGCGATGATTTGAGTCGTGCGGTTATTCGTCTTAGCGTCTACGTCTTTATAGACGCGGCTCCATTGCTCCGGCACTTCTTCCCAGCCCTCGAAAAAGGCGAGATCGATTCGGCGGGTATAGAGATTCTGAAACTGACCTGTATTCATTGGCATTGGTTAATCCCCCTTAAACTTTCTTCGCTACGGCGAACACGACGTCGGCCGTTTGCTGAGCATTGTTGTATCCGACGATCTGGCACATGCCACCTGTCGTGTTGTCCAGGTTGACCGTGGTTTTGTTCGCCAGATTGAACAGCGTACCGTAAAGATCGGCTTGCGCTATGCTCGTCTTCGTTGTGCCGCTGTACGCCACCCGGAACACATTGTCCTCTGCGGGAATGATATAGACGATATCTTGCGCGGTAGGACTTGCGCCGGTTGTGATAGCATTTTGTGCTACACCTACGACTGTCGTGGACGATGCAATAGCAGCAGAAGCAAGACCAGACGCTGCCGTGATTTGGATGATGTCACCCACATTGATTGTTTGGCTTGCTGCCACCGGGATGCCTACCGTAGTAGGTTGGTTGTAGCCGCCGTCAGAACGTACGAAACGAGCCATTCTTACTTCCTCCCTTTGTTCCATTTTCTGAATTCTTGCAGGTTGTTCGGTACTTCCCGCAGTTTGCGAACCTCAGATTCGCTCATGCCCTGTTGTCGTGCAAAGGCCACTTCTTCAGGCGATAACGGAGCCGGTCCATCCAGCGATGCCGGAGCGTCCTTGACGACCGTACGTTGGGTTTTCCCGCGTTTGGCGATCTCCCGTTGTTCTGCTTCGCGCTTCAACTGCTGAGCCAGCGACGACCCACCTACGGCCCAATACGCTTGCTGCACGCTCGCCGCAGGGTTAGCGCGGATAAACTCGCTGATCTGCGACTTCATCTGCTTCGCGCCTGGGTAGTCCGGATTCTCGGCTAAGTCATTCAATTGGACCTGAATGCGCAGATCGTGGAGTTCTTGCTGCTGCTGTTGCTGTTGAATCCTGATTTGCGTCTGCTGATCCACATACTGCCGCGTCTGCTCGTCATCCCAGCCGTACTGGTACTGGAGGCTCTGAGCCTCTTGGTTAACGCTCTGCTGCACGCTTTGCCGGAGATTGTTTTGTTCGATCGCCCGCAATGCTTCATCCGGACTTACGCCGAGCTTGTCAAAGAACTGCTTATACGGATTGATCTGCTGTTCCATCTCCGCACGGATCTTCGCTTCGGCTTCTTCCTGTGCTTTCTTGCGCTCACGTTGTACGCGCTTGTAGAAGGCGTTCTTCTGCTCCTTGGGGATCGGTTCGGGATCTTCATCCCCTTCGTCTACATCGTCCTCAGAAGCGCCTTCTAGCTCTTCGGGGGGCGTGTCATCATCAAGGCCTTCTGGTTCAACCTCGATTTCGACATGCTCCTCCGTGTTGGGAGCGGCATCCTCCCCGGTCTCTACTTGTTGGTAGAGATCAACGCCCGCAGCCATAGCGGATCTGTACTCTGCTAATCCCATTGCTTCCGACATTTCGATTCCCCCATATGTGGTCGCGGCATCCGACCGTTTCGCCCGTCTCTGCTTTCAGAGTGTCAGCACCGATTGTGCATATGGAAAGGGCACCCCCACGACTGGAGATGCCCGGTTTATTACGCTTTCGAGGAGTTACCAGAACCCGTTTGCTTGTAGTTGCTGCGCAGGCCCTGTGTTCGACCGCTTTCATAACCCTTGCCGGTTGTCGTCGATGTGTTGGAGCCGGATACGCCACCTGGGCCTTTGCTCATGCACCCTACATCTCGTGCCGCCTTCGTCGTTCCACCTGGACCGATCACCTTGCCGCTAGTAGACATTTGATCACCTCCCCTCATTGCCATCGTTTAGCGGTACATACCGCGCCGTAAATGTGTCTTCATCTTGTGGCCCCGGCTGTTCTCCTCCGTATGCCCGCATGTTGGGCACACATATCCTTTGTTGTGGACGAGTACAAGACGTTCGCAACGTCCGCAGACAGGCAAGTTAGCGGCAATCCGGTAGAAGTCTTGTCCATGGTCCACTTGGTTGTCGATGTAGCTTGCAATGAGGGGATCACCGCCCACCGCATGTGCAATCCACGCCGCCTCTTTCTGCGTCATGACCCTCGTTGTCATTGTGGAACACCTCCTATCATCGCTAGGATCTCAGGCGGAATTTGCTGGGCTGGTGGCTGTCCCATCCCCGGCGGTGGCGCTTGCGGAGGCATTGGACCCGGCATCCCTTGTGGCAATCCGACAGGTGGCATTCCTGGCTGCATTGGTGGCTGTTCAGGTGGCTGCGTACCTTCTGGCTGGTCTTCAAGATCGAGTCCGACCTGATCACGCAGGAACTTTCTAAGCTCCGTACGCGTGACAGCAGGGCCGTCAGGGAACGACACCTTCGTCATATCTAGCAGCGTTTGGAATACGAATGCTTTGTCATATGGCAATCCATTTCCGAGGCTAAGTTGGAAGTCGTATTCTGCTTCCCTCGTCATGACCTTTCCGGATTCATCTGTCAGTTGTTTAATCGGCTCTTCCCCTTCAACCTCACCGTGCATGGCATTCGGTACCAGGATCGGGATGCTCTTGAAATCTGCAGGATTAACGAATTTGAAGTCTGGCTTCTCGCCATCAATGCGAATCCACATTTCCTCGTCCCAGTTATCCATAATCTCGTCGAACAGAAGCCCCAGAACCTTGGACCACCCGTTTTTAAGCATCTCATTCTTGTGGATAACGCCCTTTTGTCCCGCCTGTTGTAGTGCATAGATTGCAGCCGCTGCCGTTACTTGTCCCGGCTTCTCTCCACGAGACACATCGTTGACGCCGCTGATTATGTCAGCCTCTTGGAATGCCTTATCGCGCCTGACAGGTACATCAGGGCTAATCGGAACGCCCGGCACGACTCTAAATGCGTTCACATCGCGCATAGGAATACGAAGCGCCGGCTTACTCGTCCATTTGCGGAAGTCGAATCCCTTGCCTGCCCCTTGCCCTACAACGATCTGTGGGTTACCCATTAACCTAGCGTTGATTCGGATCTGATCGTCTAGTTCATTGATCAGGTCTTGCGTGGGGATCAGATACTCGACATCTCCCATGCCCCAACTGGTTCCGCGCCGTGGGTAGCAGTTGATCTGCACGAATGGAAACAGATTACGACGCTGCAGCTTACCTTGATTCTTCCGACTGTCTTCCAACAGGATGTCATTGGCGACATGAAGACAATAAACTTCGCCTTCCTCATCGCGCAGATAGCACTCCAGCAGCAACGCCTTCATGGACGTCTCAACGTGTACCTCATCCGCACCATCGTCTGTAAACGTTGCATTTGGGTCATACGGGATCTGCACCTGACGCTGGACGTATTTCCCTAACTTCGGCCATTGCCTGCGATACCAGGACAGCGCACGCGGTGTAGCGTGAATAACGAATTCGCTCTCCTGCAATCGGTGAGCTGCAGTAATCTTCGGATCGGAAAAGAAGTTGGCCGGACTTACAATTTCATAGACCGGAAGTCCCTTACCACTCAGCGCTTTCTTGTCTGTCCACACTTTGATGATCGTGTCGCCCAACTCAAGCCGATCATGCTCAGACAGATTGATCTTCTCCTTGAAATCCCCCTTGTCAAGAACGAAGTCAACCATGTGCTGTGCCTGCTCTGAAAACATATCGTCTCCAGGCTCTGTGCCCTTTGCTACGCTGCCGTAGGGCTTGTCCAATAGGTCGGATATCTGAGACTCTATCACCCGGTGAATGACGTTCGTGGTGCTTCCTGGGTGGTCCTCCGACTGCTTTGGGTTCTGCCGGTTATGCTTGTAGTCGTCGAACTTACGCCAGAGTTGGGGCAGGTTCAACTGTTGCTTGGAATCCCATGATTCCCTGAATAGCCGTTGGACTTTAAGCGCCAAAGAACGCTCTGCTTCAGTCTGCGGCGCCTCCTGCTCTGGCTGGTCATTGCCAAGTAATTTCTTGTCCTCCACATTCACACCACCTTATGACCAGAGGGCCAGGATATCCGTCGCTGTTGTTCCGGTTGCGTTGATCCGCTTGACGCACAGCTTGTACAGCCCTACCGGCATCGCCTTGAACGTCAGCGTTGCACCCGAATGCATAACGACCGCTAAATCACCAGTTCCGCCAACGTATACAAAGCTAGTGGCTGTCGTACCTGCGCTAAACGCGATATCTACCGTGTCGCTAGGGGTAACGGCTATGCCAGCATTAGCTGAGTCTTGTACGAGTAACATGTCATCACTCCTATGATCGAATATTCATTGCGCTCCATCCTGTCGTGTCGCCTGTCGGTTCCATCCTAGCTGAGTTAACATCACGCTCTGCCTCAAGGTGCATCACGCGTGACTCCAACTCTTCCACGTACTTCCCGGCCTTCACCAGTTCTTCGTGTGCAATCGTGTAGTCGTGTCTCAGCCGCACAACGTAGTGGGCGGAATAGTAGGCAGCGCCTCCGATTAGGACCGCCACAAGGACACTCAGAAGTCCCTCAAGCATGTTCATCGCTCCTTAATGGACACAGCGAATGTCCCGTTGCCGTCATAGTCCAAGTTGGATAGCTCCCATTCGTTGGGATCTCGACCCATCGCCCTGACAATGGTCTCGCTGAACGTCTGCTCACTAACCATGGTGGTAACCACCTCTTTACCACCCGGCTCGTTTGAACCATGAGGAATCGTCATCGTCATGCACCTCCGATTTATGTCTGAATCCTTCATCCGTCAGCACGAAGTCACTCGTTATCTGTTCGATCGATCTTCCCATCGGAGTAACAATCGATTGAACCGATCCGCCCATCTGCTCCACAACTTTCGCGCAAATAGCAGCCGCCATAACCGTGTCGTCATAGGAGCCTTCCTGCGCGTTTGTGGCGCCTTTATCATCTCGTACATAGGTGAACATCTCCTCGATCATCAAACGGCTACTCACTCCTATCCTGCGCTCCCTGATAAGCGATGCGAGATGATCAACCGCTAGCCGCTTCGTCTGCTCTGAGGTGAACCATCCCAGCTCTTCGCGAGTCTCGTCTGTCGCCTTGTTCACGTTGACGCGCTTGTAAAGGTTGTAGTAGTTATCCTTAATCTTGTTGATGACCGACAGGCCGTGGTTGTTCTCCTCGATTGCGATGACTGCTTCGTGATAGTAGTTGCCTAGCTTCGCCAACTCTTGAGCAAATAGGTCAGGATCAATATGACCATGCCACAGAGCAGCAACGTCATAGTCTTCATCCATAACCACCGCAGCAGAGTAATCACCATGCGCAAGACCACGAGCAACGTCCGCGCCAATGAAATATTCTTTCGTGCGCGACGGGAGCTTCCATACTTCGAGGTATCCTCCTGGTTGCTGTACAAAAGATGGTTCAAGGTTGCCCACCATCCCTGGCTTTACTTGGCTCATATACTCCGTCAGAGCCTGTGTATCGAAGCGTGGACGACCGGATACGAGAAATGCTTCCATGTCGTCGGAAGGATACTCCTGCTTGAATAGTTCGGGATCGCCGCCGCAGTTGTTCTTGATACACCACCGGCGCCATACCAGCTTCCGATGGGTGATATCCGGGAACCGCTGCATGAGCATTCGCTCTGTCTCGTCAGGTTCGAAGCCTTCTGGGACGTCCATCTCGTAATTCGGTTCCTCAAACCACGCAAAAAACAACGGCACAAAGTCGGATTCACCCTTCTTCGCCCGCTGCCATTCGTCGTAAAAGTATCCACCTACACCATTCGCTGTGCTTTCCAGTACGACCATGGTATTCGGTGTGTTTGGCACTGCCTGCATAAGTCCAAGCATAATCGTCTTACCATCCCGCCAGAACGCCACCTCTGATGCGTGCAGGTTGTGAATGGTGGCCGACCGACCGGCGCCCAGGTTGTTGGCTGTTGCTATCTTGATCCGGCTACGCAGTCCCGGGTTACGGTTCTTCTCGTTCGGGTCCAGCGTCGGATTCTCGAACACTACCTCTTTAGCGTTGCTCGCCTTTTTCATAGGCTTAAGCCCGTCCGCCAGTTCGTCATAGAACAGCTTCGACATGTTGAACAAGTTTGTGCTGGCGTCGTCCTCATGCGCTACGATCAGGCTATTCGTGAGCTTGTTGGTGCTGGTGGCATGAAAAATGCGCCCCTCCGTGTAGGTGGACGCACCGCCTTGCCTGTACTTCAATATGATAATCCGCACCGGCTTGTTCTGAGCCTTGAGCTCCTCTATCGTGCGGTCAATCTTCATCTGCATGCTGTTAAGTGAGAAGTTAGCTAGTCGCCCGTCCTTGGTGCGGATCTTCAGGTGACGTGGGGCGTAGTAGGTGAAGTCGTATTTATACTTCCGCAGCTTCTCCACTTGTTCCGGTGTCATGTTCATATCTTTTCCAACACATTCTCGATGGTCAACGACCCCGTGATCTCTAATTTATCCTTGAACATGCCTAAATGCTTAGCCACGCTATCCAATGCGCCCTTAGCTGTATTCGGTTCGACTTCCTTGCAGTTCTTGATTATGTCCATATACTGCTGGATGACCCATTCCTGCGTCACTTGAGTCTTTTCCTGGATCTTTTCCTGCCTGTTTTCGATTGCCTCTTTTACCATAACATTTGATAACAGTCGGCTTCCTTGCTCTTGTGCAGTATTTTCGCTATATCCTGCCCTAATCGCTGCCTGCGTGGCGTTGAGGTCAATCAGATACTCCTCAACGAACCGCTGCTGTTTAGCCGTCAACGCCATCCTTTCACCTCCAGTTATCATTTATCTCTCAATATGCTTTTCGTGATTGACCAAAATTCTATTCTGAATGGATTCAGATGTGTCATGAACTCGTACTCTTTATCTAGCATCCATGGAATTAGTTCGATCATGAATATCACAGGGTACAAAACAGCTAGTAAGATAGCGGACAAAATGACGAATGGTACCCTGACCACCTTCCTAAATGCCATCCTCTCACCTCCCCGTAATCACCCTAACCGCATAGTAGGCGATGATCACCGTACATATTGCGATGTAGAGTAGTAATAGTTTTGTGATGCGGTCCATGCTATTGCCACGTTAGCGTGACGGTCTCGCGCTTCCGTGATACCCTCGGCCTTCTGCAGTATGTGCACCTCTTAGCCTGCGGCACCATGTCCTCATACGCTCCACATTTGATGCAGCGTTTGTTGATGGTTCTCATGCCCATCACCCCTATAATCAAACCGGAATAGGGCGGTAGTTAGCCGCCCACGAACTTTATTTGAACATCAGTTCCTGTACTTTGGCTAATGTCGTGTTGATTTCCGAATGACAGTCATGACCCGATTGATGCAGTTGCAAAAGGATTCCGAGGTATTCCTTGTAACGGTACTCGTCCTCGCTTCTTTTGCGTTCTGCCTCGTCTACGGGTGTCAGATAGTTCTCCAAGCCCAATTTCGGGTAATCAATCGGCATAAGTTTGCGCGGTTCAGCAGCCAAATCGATGTGAACGCGCGGGACATAAGTCAGCGCTTCCGCTACGGCATAGCTTCCATCGGGATTCTTCTGTTGTGTCGTGACCTGTACAATACAACCGTCCTCGACGTTGCATACCTTCGTGGACTTCATGAATCCTTGTGCCTGTGAAGATGCCTTACAGAGTAAGGCGAAGCTGTCCGTATTACCGTATACAACCAAATCCTGAATGTTCGCCTTCGCTCCACGCTCTTCCGAAATTGCCAAGTCACGTTCTTCCATTCCTCATCATCCTCATCGCTTATTTGAGATGCGCTTTATGCGCTTGTCTCCATAACAAAAAGAACCGGGGCCGCTCGCGGTCATGCGCCGCGAATCCCGATTCCTTGTTTGATTATAAAGCGCGTCCATGCTGCTATCATGACGGTTAGTGGTCGGGTTAGCTCCCATCGTTGAGAGGGGTTTTGCCCGTGAGTGTTATTAACCACGTTCTGCTCAACCGTGCGCGTTTATGTGATGCGAGGCCCTCGAATGCGAAGTCCCCGCTTGTCACCTGGCGCCGAGATGATGGAGTTTGAACCACCGACCGCAACGTAGAGTGTCTTTCTTAGCACTCCTCATGCGCCGCAGACTTTCCCAGTTCTCAGCATGTCACCAAGCGAAGCCGCCGCGAGTGGGGGCATGCGGCCGCGCCTGGGGGTACAGGGCGGGTACAGAGAGAGTCATCGGCTCCCTCCATCACATCGCCCCATGTTACTATCATACACCTTCGTTTGATGCATTTGTGTGCAAAAATGATGCAATTCGGTTCGTTGGTTCTCCTTCAAACATGTGCTCGAACGGTGTAATCTCCGCCTCGTGCTCTAGTGGCTCCAATGCGATCCCGAGTTGCTTCAGCGCTTCTTTGTGCCGACGCGTGATCGTGGTCCGGTCACAATTGAGGATGCTCGCGATCTGCCCCATCGTCAGTTTGTTCCGCTCTAGATACTTTTTCATGATGACCGTCCGCTGCTCGTCCGACAACACTTCGTCTACGGCTCCCTTGACTGTCTCCACGATCCGGCTATAGCGTGTGGCGTCCCACCTGTTGGGGCTCGTCTTACGCTCATTGTAGAGGGTAGGGGCCCCATCTAAGAACCCCTCGACCTCTCCCACCTTCGCCGCGTATCGGTATGATCGGAAATTGGTCAGGATATCGGATACTTGGTCGTTGTTCATGCGATCACCGCCCTTTATGCCGCGCTTTGGTTTCCGAACACCTGCGACGCGATCTCGCTTACTTGCTTCTTCAGCGCGTCGAACTCTTCGCGCGTAACCTCAGCCACCGTTCCACCCTCGCTTGGCTGTCCTTCACCCACTGGTGATCCATCGCCGCTCTCGCCTTGAAACTGACCTTCGGTGGCAAGTGGCGGTGCTTCTACGCTAGGCGCCACCACATCAACCGGTCCAGCCACGTCCGTTTCGGTTTCGATGTTCTTGGCGCTGTTCTCTTCCCGAAATCGGGCCAGCTCGTCCTCGTTCAGCACCACATACTGCGCGATGTACAGCGGATTGAATTCGAACCACTCGTCCGTGTCGGCGTATTGTGCTGTCGATTTCACGTTGTTGATCTCTTGTACGTTGTAAATCCGGCGTTTCGCTGCTTGCCGTTCTGCTTCCTTGCGGCGATTGTCTGCGTCGATCCGCGCCTTTACAGCCCGTGCAGCAGCTTCCACATCATCAGTCGAGTCGATATTGATGACCTTGACCGCGTTGACGGCGCCTTGTGCCAGTTGGACACGCAGGTCATCCAGTTCACCATTCTTTTGCTGGATGATCGTGTCCTGCTCTCTGACGCGTTGAGCGAGATGGTCACGTTCTGCCGAAACCTGCTCAAGGTCCATATGCTGCTTGGCATTGGTGTCCTGCAGATCCTCTGCGTTTTTGTTAAGTACGTCGATAACGGCGTCTTTCTCTGCTAGCTTGGATTCGTACTCAGTCCGCAGCGCCGTGATATCCGAAAGCCACTTGACCGACTTCACCGTTAGTTGCTCTCCCAGCGCTTCCAGACCTTTTCGTATGATCTTGGCGGAGTTCTCGTCTGCCGTCAGTTGCTCAAGCGTGAATACCGTATCCCCTACTTTGAACGTGTCCGTGCTTGCTGCGATGACCTGGGCTACTTCCTCGGCCTTCTGGATCTTCTCCAGCTCATCGCGCTTCAGGCGAAGGTCCTCTTCGTGCGCTGCAATCTCGCCTTTGATTTCCAGCGCTTGGTCAGCGTCTACCGCATTAGACGCGTCGTCCTGCAGCTTCTTGATGTCGTTCTCAAGCTCCGCAATTTGCGTTTGCAACCGTTCCATGGTTTGTTACCCCCAATAGTTTGATGATTCGCAATATTATGATTTTTCGTTACATAGCACAAACTGTTGATGAATTCTAGACTTATTATACCATATCTTGTCATGGTATGATAGATTATTTATGCATTACGATGCAGGAAACGGAGGCATTGGATTGTCACTCTTCGACTTCGTCTCCCGCCGATTCTGCTTCTTCTTGTTGTTCCGCATCTTCGGGATATTCTCGATCCTTGTCACTTTGCCTACCATGCTTGTTCACCTCCTTCTCGTAGATGTTGCCGACTACCTCATCCTTCCCTTGCTCTGAAAAGTAGTCGCTTGGCTCATCGTGGGAACTGTAGTAATAGCCTTGAAGTATGAACTTGTACCGGTCCCATACAACGGTGAATCTTCCTAAGTGGGTTTCGAGGATATCCCCCTCATATATTTCCTTCCCGTTCTTGTCTACTAGGCCTGTCCATTGCATGATCTCGATGTTCTGCCCCTGCGATTTCCACGTCAGGCATTCACCCGGGCGGTCCTCGTAGATCATCTGTGGTGGAGCAATCCACTCGCCGTACTTCTTCTTCACTGCCCTAAGTCCGTGACTCCACGCCCTAAACTTGTATCGCATATCCATCCCCCATAGTGTTGTGGCCTCGTATACGCCTCGTAGGCGCGCTCTAGCGTCTCCGTAGTATAAATTACTGTTCGAACATTACCGCGCCTTATGCGGCCTTCTAGAGGCCAGAGAGTAGTAGTCCTTTTCCTTGTCGAATTGGCTCAGAATGTAATCGACGCTGATAACCTTGATACCCTGCTCCTTGGCTTCCTGCGCTTTGGCTTGAAGTTCGGATAGAGGATTCACCTTTTTACCTCCTTGGTGACCACCAGTTGGCGTCTAGCTGCTCGGTACAACGCCTCCTCAGGTTCCGTCATTGTGACCCCGCGTATCCAAATCCCATACTCGTCCATCGTGACTGATGATATGGCCCATATGATGTCTCCGCTGTCTAGTTCTTGGCCTACAGACATTGATCCAATCGATCCTAGCGATACGCGTTCTGTGAAAGACCCTCTCACGCCTTAACCTCCTTGATCTCGATCCCATATTTGCTCTCGAACATTTTTTTCTTATTCCGGTAAGCTTCAGTCCGCACACCCTTGACGTCTATCACCTCGTGGGAGCCGTCTAGATGCGTTACAACGAAGTCAGCCACATAGACTATGCCTTGCACCTTCCGGCCCGTTGTAGGGTGCTTGTAAGGGTCCAGGATGGTATATCGTACTTGGCATTCGAAACTGGCGATGTCCTTTGCCCTGAGTCGCAGCTTTAATTGCTCGTAGTAGCGGTACTCTGCCCGGCTGTCGAAACGTCTGCCGTCTGCGATTACGTGACGCGCTCCGTACTTACTTGTTCTCGTCTTGATTCGTAGCATTTAGCGCCTCCCCCTCTTCAACGGGCTTGCAGTATTCGATAGCATATCTACTGTCAGCATCACATACCGCCTTATTGTTTTTGAACAGCGTCGGGATTCCTTCCCAGTGTCTAAGCCTTAGAATGTCTCCGACCTTTGCAGAAGTTTCCCACCCACTGGGAATATCTTTGATGACCTCATACCTCCGCATACCCCTCTCGCCTCCTCTACGCCTGTTTCTATCGCCTCTATCATCAACTTGGTATAATCCGGCCCGCTGAATCTATCGCCTGTCTATGCGTCTGCTAGAGGCCATTTTGCAAGTGAGCTGATGACTGCGCTGTTTGCCTTCTCTGTTGTCAGCTCTCCCCTGTTGGGGATCGGGCGACCGTGTTTGCGGGCTATGTTGATTTGGTGTCTCACTTTTACACCTCATTTTTGTGATGTTCGAATATCGATGATCGGTTTTCCCGACAGATAGATATCGTTTCGTACTGCTTCGATCGCTCGGATGATTGCCGGTTTTCGCTTCATGCCTGGATAGTTAAAGTGCTTGTTGCCATAGATTTCTAAAGTCAAGATCACGCGCATTCACCTTCTCACCTCTCCGTCGGCTTTCTCATAATCTCTCGCTTTAGTCGATGTGGTACGAATCGATCTGGCGCCGGTGTTCATTCTCAGCTTCCCATTCGCGTTCTGCGCGGCCTCTGCGGATGAATTCGTCAAAGTCGCGGTCCGCTAGGTCAAAGTCATCGTCTGCAAACGGTAATTTCATCGCTTTCTACGCCTCCTGTCTTTCCCTAGCATCTCGATTAAGATCGACTTCCCCACGATACGGCTACCGATCTTCCCGCCGTTCTCCGGCAGCTTGGTTTCGATCCGACCGGTTGCGAAGTTGCTCGTCATGATCGTTATTTTGTCCTCGTTGTAACGGGAGTCTAGGATGCTGAACAGTTTCCCTTCCGACCAGTCCGTATAGTTTGCGGTGAATAAGTCGTCGATCATGAGAATAGGGATTGTATAGTACCGCCTTAGTACGTCTTGCTCGTTCTCGTCCGAGTTTCGCTGATAGGTAGATTTGATCTCTCCGAACAGCGTCTCTTCCGTTACGTAGATCGATGGGATATTGCGATGCGCCAAGGCGTTAGCGATGCATTGCATGAGGTACGTTTTGCCGGTACCGTATGCGCTCTTGCTTTGTGCCGACGCCTTAGCCGAATCGCCGTAGATATAGATCCATGTTCCCTCTTTGCGGTGGTCGTCGATGTTTCGGATGAAGTCGGCAGCCTCTTCGAATGCCTTCCGGTTGTCCTCGTCAATCTCAGCACTTCGGAACGTCCTGGACTTCATCGACTCGGTGAACCCTGAATTAGCCCGGTACTTTTCGGCCTGTTGGTCATAATGGCATTTGCAGGTACGGACGACCGCTCTTTCGTACTTCATTGGCTTGCCTTTGTGCTGATAGGTCTCGTCCTCATATGTTTCGAATATGATCGTCGTTCCAAGATCCTTGCAGGCCGGACACCTGTAGGCCACCGCTTGCGAGGTCGTCGTCTCTTGTCGCCTTTGCGATATCCTCCGCTGTATATCCTTTAGCGCGTCGCCCATACTTTGCATTGCTATCACCTCGATTCATGGCAACGATGAGTTTGTCCCAGTTCTTGCGAAGGCTTTCTGCCGACAGGATGACTCCAGACCAGAATTGGTCTTTGGATACCCATTCGATCAATCTCGCGATTTGGATCGGCTCTCGCTTATCGATCTCTATGAGCTTCCTCATATCGTTCGCCCAGTTTTGAAGGTTAGGCTTCTTGAGGTCAGGTGAATTTACTAGGATCTGTTCATAGAGATAATTAGCAGAGCGAAAAGGAATCGAATCGATGTCGTAAACTTGTTTGCGACGATTGGTTTTAGGTTCTTTATTTTCCTTATTGTCATTATTAACATTATTGTTTGTATGCTTTTGAAATGCTTCCGTGGTGCTTCGGTGGTGCATTGGTGGTGCTTTTGGTTCCTCGCCACCTTGGTAAATGTCATAGTTTATAACGGTTAGATAGGTTTTTTTGGTGGTGCTTTTATAGGACAACATTTGGTCGCGTTCGAGACAATCTAAGAACCGCTTAACTTTCTTGTTTGACCATCCCCAATGCTTTTCCATGTCGCCCATGGACCATATCGTCGATCCTCTTGGCACCACCTCGACCGTACCGTTATGCGTCGTTTTTCCCTCTGCGTGGTTAACCCTCATCAGGATATCTAGCCACGCTTCGTATCGGCTAAATACTCGGTCTTCCTCGTATAGCCAATGCTTTTGGATATCACGGTGAAGACTGATGTAACCAGGCACGCTATCAACCTCCGAATCTAGTTAGTGCATCTCCTCAACCATCACAGCGATTACCGCCGCACATATCACGATGTAGGCTACGTATAGCCAGTTCATGGGCTTAGTCATGCTCATTCTCCGGCCTCGGCTGCTCTGTATTCACTCCGATCCCTCCCCTATCAGCGACATGACTCCTTTGGCCTTCGAGAGGATGCTATTGAACTCTCTGGCCTGCTCTTCAATCGTCTTCGTGCCCGGATCTATTCCAATCAGTCGTGAGAACTCGTCAACCTCATCTTTCATGCGGAGCAGCAGATTGTACTTCTCGTCATTTAGCAACGTTAGCCGCTTGTTCTCATCCGCCAACGCCACAATCGCATCCCTCATCGACTTGGGGGATATGGCCTCTCCGTCTCTAGCCATCTGGATGATACGGGCTAGGTTAGTCATTGGCGGGCTCCTGGAGGGTAGAGAGGCAGACCCTAGCAGCCCGTCGTGACTCTTGGTCCTGGCTATAGTCGCGAACGCTGTTAAGACACTCCCGCATAGCCTTGTTGTCAGCGCGGAGACGGACATAGGCGTTAAGTTGCTGTTCTCTATCGGCAAAGATATCATCCACCCTATCTTGAAGCCGCTCTATCTCCGCATCCTTGGCATCCAGTTGGGAGAGGAGATAGCGAATGGTTCCGGGTTCCGGGGTGTCAGTCATCCGTCTCTTCCTCCTCTGTGCTACGCTTGATACTTACATCTGGGTAGTATCCGATCGTCCCAGCCGGGTCCCCCTCTGTGCTATTGATGCCGGGGCGGCAGGCGTTGTCAGCGAGCATCATGACGATATTAGCAACGTCAGACGCATCCCGGGCAATGCCGTCGAGCTCGCCCGGTCTGTCATAGCGTGGATAGTGCTGCCGCAGTTCCTCGATCTCTTCTTCGAGCTTTCCCCACAAGTAAGCGTCCGAGCATGCGCCCCATCCACCCTTGTGATCGTTCCGCCGAAGCGTCTGCTCCATTTGCTCGGCGAACCACTGGACCGGCTCTCGGATGCCGCTAGGCTGTGTGGTAGGGCATGCGGATAGGGCTTGGCGCGCCCGTTCTCCGTCATCGTCAACTACGCTCGCCCAAGGTGCACTAAAAAAATCTTCGTCATCTGCATTCCATTCGTAATTCTCTTTGTTCGCATACCATTCCAGCGCCTCCCGGTATACGTCTGCCTGTCTCTCTGCGGGTGGGGCGGATTCGTATTTACCGCTGCGGATAGCATCCATCCAAGATTTCACTTCTGCGGCGTTTGCTCCCTGATAAAGCTTGATATAAGCGGTAAGGGTGTCGCCCATATCCTTCAGCAACGCCTGCTTATCGACCGTATTGGTCATGTCTCTTCCTCCCTTGTTCCTCGATATTCAGTCGGAATTCAAAATTAGGACGGAGTGACCATTTTCTTTTTCATCCGTACAGCGTGTGCAAATTTTCAGTTCGCGCTTTTGTTCAAAACTGTACGCAGCCCCGAACAGCCTCCTATACTTTTGCCCTGTCAGGATAGCGCCTCGGCAGTTATCGCACCAATGCCATTTACGAGCGGTATGGAATTTATCGCTGATAACCACCGAACTCATTCAACCACCTCATGTTCTTCCGTATTCATTCTGATGCTGTTAAGGTTGGCCACAACGAATACCCTGTCTCTTCTGTGAAAGGCTCCGACAGCTGCAGATGGAATAACAAACGATTGCCAGGTGTAGCCGTGACGCTCCAAGTCAGCAAGCACGCCATCGAGGCCCAATGTGATGTTTCCAGCAACATTTTCGCGCAATACCCAGCGGGGTCTGATGGTTTCCAGTAAGCGGTCAACCTCTGGCCAGAGGAAACGGTCATCATCCTCGCCTTTACGCTCCCCGGATTGACTGTAAGGCTGGCAAGGGTCTCCTGAGAGAATAATGTCAATTGGCCCGATTCCATCCGCGTCTAACCTCTCTTTCGTTAAAGTGCATACGTCGTCGTATATGGGAACGTGCGGCCAGTGTTTACGCAATACTTTCTGCGGGAATGGCTCTCGCTCGCAAAATGCTACCGTCTCTATTCCGGCCCATTCACAGGCCAGGTCGATTCCGCCTATACCGCTAAATAGACTTAGTGCTTTCATAGTCACCGCCTATCCGATCTCTGAATGCTGCTAGACCCTGTACGGCCTCCGCTTCGCTATGCTTATTCGGTCGAGTCGGAGGCCTGTGGCCAAAACTTAAAGTCCGTAATTCTCGCCGAAATCTCCAAGATACTCCTGGACAAATTCTTCTAATTGCTCAAGAAAGTCATGGTCTTCGTGCATTTGTTCCGCTACAGAATAAGCAACATCCGCATCCATACCGATATTTCCAAGGATAAATTTAATGGATTCTCTCATAGCAAGTCTTGGATTCATTTTTCCATTCTCCTTAAGCGCCATCAGCGCTGATTAATTTGTGGAATGCTGCTAGCCATTCTCTCCCTGGCTTTCCGCTCTCGTCGGCAAATTTGTGGCAAGAGGCGCACAAATGAGCCAGATCCCGAACGGTAGTCTTATGTTCAAGTTGTGGACGTCTGGTGAGGTGCGCCCTCTGTGTTGCACGCTGCCGGTGACACCGTTCGCAAACGTGGCCGGAGCGCTCGTATAATTCTTCTGTGACACTTGCGGATATTTCACCTTTCTTGCGCTGGGTCATCTTGCCTCGGCGGTTGTTGCGGAGTTGGTAGGCTTTGGTGTACATCATGCGGACTCCTGAATACGGAGGATGGATTGGAGGGCGCTCAGGGATGCTTTGAGTGCGGCGCAAGCTTCTGTAGCTGCCTTGAACTTCACTTCCGTTGCATCCCGCTGGAACAGGAGATCCGATACGTTACCGCGTGCTATATCGGGGATCAGCGTCGCACTCATTCCCTCAGACTTTAGCGTCAGGATTTCCTGCGACAATCTCATCCGGTACACTCGCTCTGCCTCCGCCTTCTCAGCGCCGAGTTTAAACATCGCGTCTGCGGCCTTCTGGAGGCGCGTGGAGACGGTTCGTATCTCATCTGATAGTTGGATATGGTCCATGGTCTAGCGCCTCCTGTAGGTCAAAATGGAAGGTCGTCATCATCGATTGGCGGTGGAGTAGAGTGGCGCCCTTCCGTCTGGTTCTGCGATCCTTGCTGTTTAGGCTCCAGGAACTCGATGCGATCAACGAGGACTTCGCTAACCCAAACCTTGCGGCCCTCATTGTTGTCGTAACTCCGTACCTGCAGCCGTCCTTCTACAGCGAACCGGTGACCTTTCTTGATATAGTTCGCGCATGTTTCTGCCGTCTGCTTGAAGGCTACGAGGTTGATGAAGTCCGCTTCTTTCTCCTTGCCCTGCGATACTTGACGATCTACCGCGATAACGCCGTTAGCGATTCCCGTCCCGGTCCCGGTGTAGCGCAGCTCCCAATCCTTTGCCGCTCGTCCGATCAGCACTATGCGATTCATCTAGGCACTCTCCTTGGTTCGTTCAAGTAGTTTTTTTGCAAGCAGTTCATTCATCTGCTCATTGGTCACACCGTTGTTCTTCTGCTTCATGTGCCAATCGTTGAAACCATCCAGGCTGCCGGCGAGCGTCTGCCATTTTGCTTGCAATGCAGGGAGTTTCTTCGCATCCTCCGCCGCTCTTTTGGACTTCTCCAACTCATGCTGTTCGTCTAGCGATGCGCTCGATACTTTGTCTGGATCATCGCCGGTCGGTATTGCAAACGTCCGGAGTAGAAGGTATTTGTACGAATACGTCATCGCTTTGCCGACACCCTTATCCTGGCTGTCCGCGCCGGTTCCGCTGGATGCCAGCAGTTCAAATTGTCCGGTCTCGATGTCAACGATCTTGTATTGCGTATCAACGATGCTCAGATATCCCTTAAGGATATTCTCCTTGTCCCGCAGCTCGTTTCTGCAGTGTGTCTGTGCGACCGGGAGGATGACTAATCCATGCGTGATAAGGGACTCTCTGACGATTTGCGTAACTTTTTCCTCCGACATCGCTTTATATGATCCGCTCGAGCCGGTTGAAACTTTGTCATCCTTCTGCAGGTACTGGATGTCCTTCATGACAGCGCTGATCTTCTGGTAAAGATTCCGCGTCTCGCTCATCCTCGTTCACCTCGTATGTGATAGTCACTTTAACGGGCTTGTACATCGCAACGTCTGGCGGCTTGTAGAAGCCGTTGATGAATGTCTCGTAGTCTGCTATGGTGTAGAACCTAGCCGCCGCAGAAACGGAGCTGGCAGGCTCATAGCGCACGTTGACGGGCACTCCATCGATCCGCATGATGATGAAGGCTTGTTTGACTTCCCTTACCATGGGATCTCGTCTATACTGGGATTGAGAAGGCTTTGTTTGGTCTCCGTTGGCGCGGAGGCTTTTTCTTTTTGGTACAGGACCGGGTATAGCTCTATGAACACCTCCAACTCCCGGCCTGTCATCCCGCGCATTTCTGCCCATGTGGCGGCGAGGTCATCCATTGGATTCACCGCCCTTAGAGTCTCGCAGCGCCTTGTATTCCTTCGTGAGATCTCTCACTATCATGCGGAGGGTTGAGCGCAATGCTTTCCCTTCTTTGGCGTAAGCATTCATCTTTGCGAGTTGTTCATCCGTTAGCATCTCGTTTTCTCCTCACTTCCCTGGCGTATTGTTTGGCGTAAACCCACCTTAGCGGAATGTTGTTGGTCAGACGTGCTAGGCGTAGGTAGACGTTATTGCTCATGCCTACTCCTGTAATATGCCGACTTCCATGCTTCAACTTCGTTTCTCAACTGTTCATTTTCTGCTTGGATATCCTGATTTAATTGGTCAATTATGAGGTCCTTGTTATCTTCAAAAATGTGCTGCCGGAAACGTTTTCCCGCACTTCCATACATCGAATCTGCACCGAAAGTGCCCGCGATATAATCCATTGCTCTGTAATAAACATTGCTGTCCAAATCGGATTCAGCATGTGGGAGGTATTCACCAACAACGTCATCCAATATGTTCTTTGCGATCTGGTGGAATGATTCGGTGAATCTCTTGAAAATATCTTCATGTGTCAATCCCGGTTTAAGTTGATGCATGCTTACGCCTCCTGCCGGACTACCGGCCTCATGAGCTGTAGCGTTCTGTTGCGCTTGACTACTTTCCCGGAGCACTCTACGCAGAGCTTGGTGGTTAGGCTGTACACGGTTGTTTTATGGCGGCACTCTTTCATGTGATCCTGTACACCTCCTTAAAAATCAATTAGACTTCTTCTTCCATTTTCTGCTGCTACAGACGCTTCATGAATGTCATCGTAAAATCCAAAGTAGTAAACTTTTCCGCTCTTTTTGATAGCGGCTTGCCAGCGTGATCTTGTATTGTTCCAATAGACATTTCTGAGTCCGCTTTTGCTATGTCTTGTAACTCCTTTTCTGTTTAATTGATTCTCTGAATTTGAAACTATTCGAAGATTGACAGACCGCCTATTATCCAACCCGTTGTGGTTAATGTGATCGATCATAAACCCTGTAGGTTGATTCATTAGGAACCTATGCATTGAAATTGTTGACTTAATCTTTCCTTTGAAAATACATCCGCGAGCATAACATCCATTGTTTTTTAAATCGCAATGCGCATGCCACGTTCCTTTGTATGTGTTTAATAATTCAATGTCAGCGGAATCAACCAATGCTTCCATTACGGTTCCGTCTTTTCGCTTCAAAAAAATTACAGCAACATCGCCATGAATTTCGTATTTGTTTTTCACAACATCACCTCAAGTATTGCGATAAATTTCTTCTGCCTCTTCCTCTGTACGCTCGTCCATCATGTCAACCATCATGCTTTCCAAGGTGTGTATATCATGGATGCTCCAATCTAGCTTTTTAGCCGCCAGAATCATGTATCCAATTGCCGCTGCGTTCGTCATGCTGCATCATCCTCCTTGTTGCCGGATCGATACCATTCCAGGTCAGCCATTAGGCTGTCATACTCGCTGCTAGCGCCCGTCAGATGGGCGTCAATCGCCTCCATGATCTCGTTCAGGGCGTTGGTCCCCTTCATCTTCTGCGCCTCGTATAAACGCGTCAGGAGCTTCTCAAGGTTCATGCTGCGTCACCGCCTCTCGGGATCGGGTTACGTACCTTCTGGCTGCGTACCGTGCGGGGATTGCGGTTATTCATCGTCTTCTTCCTCCTCCCAGAGATCCATGCGTTTGAGCAGTTCCATTTCCTCGATCGTGCGATAACGACGGTACTGATTGTTGATAGGCCTGTCCTGCGGGTCCGGTAAGCCTTGGGCGAAGCGATCAAAGTGGCTCGACATTGGTCTATTCCTCCTTCAGCAACTTCATGGGGTCAGTCGTGCTCACTATCTTGTCCTTGAAGTCGCCGTGTTTGTAGAGGCCCAGTAATGGCATGGCTTGTCCTCCTTTTTTTCACCTCTATCTTGGCAAGGATTTTGTAGATGTTCTTTTGAGCGGATTTGTTAAGCTGATCAAGGCTCGTGACCTGATTAGGCTTGTCCATGCTCGTCCTCCCGTTCGTTAAGCTCCTTTCTTCTCATTCTCTCGTTTTGCCTTTCTTTTAGCTCCGTTTGCGATAATCTTGTTGACGGTGTCCTGTACGTCTTGGGGAAATTCTTTCAAGCTTTTTGGAGTGTACATGTGTTACGCTCCCTTCTCTTGTTCAACCTCTTTGAGGAGACGATTGATGATGTACTCTTGGCCTTTAACAGTTACTTTCGGTGTCTGATAATCACGCGTGCCGTCCGGATGGGAATATACGCCTTTCTTGATTTCAAATAAGCCCATTTCCATCGCGCGTTGTGTCGGTTCGTTTCGATGTTGGAGGAACATGCCCCATTCACGGAGACGTCGGAACAGACGACGTTCGCCGATCATCACTCCTTGTTTGCTGGCAAGCTTGGCAACTTCACGCACCAATATGCTGCGGTCGCTGGTCATGCATGTTTCGGCAAAATTGACTTTGGGCCGATCGGTCTCGATGATTCTGGCTAGCTGAGCATTTTCGGCTGTTACTCGCTCGTTCTCTTCTACTTTGTCAGCCAGTAGCCGGAGTGCTTCGCCGAAGGATTGAGGCAAATGTTGCTGAATGCTGTAACTTCCAGTCTTGCGGATTGATGGAATTACTTCTGAGGTGATCCACTTGCGGAAGGCTTTGGCTTCGGGCTTGCGACTTTCGAGGATTACATCGTAAAGGCCGTCTTCGTTGATGACGCTCGTCATTTGTGTTCTGCCAAGCGAGTCGGGGATGACCTCATTTGAAATGACCCCATCGTCCAGCCTCGTTTTTACTTGACTCGGGTTACCGATCTCAAGCACCTCGCAAACATCCTTGAGAACGAACCACGGTTCACCGTCCTTGCTGACTACACGAACTTCGTTTCCGTTGAAATTGAACAATTGATTCACAATAATTCACCTCCGGGTTAATTAAAGGAATTTATCACGCTGCGTCGAATCTAATATTTTTGTGATCATGCTGACGTCTTACTCTCTACGTGTAACTTTTGTTCAAAAAAAACCTTGTCCTCCTGGAGTTCGCTTACTTCAACTCCAAGAATATCAGCAACAATAACGGCATCTTCGAAACTAAGCCGGTTTCTTCCCATCTCGATATTCGCGTATCCACTCGGATGCTTGAAACCCAATCTCTTAGAGATGTACGTTTGGCTGATGCCTTTTTGCAGCCGCAATTGTCGCAATTTAGAAAGCATATTCTCACCTCGATTACTCGTAATGTGTAACTCATATTTGAAGAATATCATACACGTGAAGTGTAAGTCAACACTTCTTGTGTAACTAAATATATTTTACGTGTAACAGTGGTAAAATAGTACCGTGCCAATCTGGAGGTGATTTGCGAGTGTCTGTATTAGGAGATCGATTAAAGTTAGAACGAGAAAAACGTGGATGGACAAAAAAGTATGTATCAGAAAAACTGGGATTTAAGCGTGTCAGCACATATGCGAATTATGAGTATGGTATACGAGATCCAGACACAGACATGCTTGTAAAAATGGCTCAACTGTACGAGACATCGATTGATTATCTAAAAGGAATTTCAAATGCAAGGGAAAACAGAGATGCCATTGACGAATTGAACCAAGACATAGACATAAAAAATGTTAATGACATCATCCAGAAGTACACATTGAAAATTGACGGACGAGTCATGACGGAGGAAGAAGCTAGGGGTTTTTTGGCTTTTGTGAGGGCGAATCGCTCAATAGATTGAGCCATTTCTCGTACAATCCATAACGTATCAGAAACTCAATCACTTCAACCTCTTTCTTCATTTTATTCATGTCTCCACCGTCCTGTTTTGTCATTGTTCTTATTTTATACGAACGAACGTTCGCATAACAAGACCTATTTTACCATATTGGCAAAAGGAGCTGCATCGATGCGGGTTACCCCCGGTCGTTGCCTGCTTCGTCAACTGCTAAAAGATAAAGGGGTTTCCCAGTCATGGCTAGCTGATCAGACCGGATTAACCGAACAGAAAATATCCAACTATATTACCGGTCATGCCAAGATGGGATATTCGACAGCAGTATCGATCGCGCTTACCTTGGGTGTTCATGCAGAAGACCTGTACGAACATATCAAGGAGCATTGACGACAGGCTAGGAGGGAATTTCACCTCCCGACCTGGAGTAGACTAACCGAAATCGATTAGTCTGAAGCGCATCAATTGTCGATAATGTAAGTATATAGATGATTAAAAAATATTAATGTCGATCTATGTCGAAATAATCTTACAGTTTAGGGGGGTCAAACTGTACTTGACATGCTATTTTATGCGGCCTCTCGGGGAAACGGTAATTATTGACAAATCGACAAATTGAATTATGAGCACGTTTAGGTCCCTCTTTTTAACCTTTACCCTCCTCCGATTAATCAAGTGCGACCTATCTATAAACTCGAATCCGTGAGGTCGTAGCCCCCTTCCTAGATCCGATAGTGTCAATAACGGAGTAAATGAACCATAAGAGGTATGGTATACAGGGGATAAATCCGCATTTTTCTTAAACCTGACCAGATTTACATAATTAACATCACTCAACCGGTAATACTCGATTTCTTTTGTATCGATGTTGAGTCCGATCATCTGCAATTCCATCAACCGCCTATCTTGGTGTTACCCTTTATCGTACTAAAGCGGTTTTGGAGATTCTACATGAAAAATATGGATACCTAAGAATTCTTATGATATTTTTAAACAAATAAGTTTTTAGAATCGATGCGATGGGAGATCTTTTGTCTAATGAAGAAGATGATACTAGTTCTGTTGACAGCGGCATTTTTGGTGCTGATTTCCGGGTGCGGAAAAAGTGACTTCGATAAATACATGGATCAAGGAAAAGAGCAACTGCGTCTTGAGGAATTTGATGAGGCGTTAAAGAGTTTTGACAACGCCTTGATTGAAGAACCTACGAATAAAGATGCAAAAGCACTTTATGATCGTGCTAAAAAATCGTTTGACGACTTTAATGAGAAAAAGAATATTGAAGAAACAAATAAACAAATGCATTTAGAAATTGATCAATATTATAAGAATAGAGTAGATATTTACAACAAGATAAAAGAACACTTAGATCCACTTGACGCAAAAAACTTTTCTATTGGTGTATTCAAACGAATGGAACTTCAACAGGTATTTGAGGGATTATCGAATAGGATGGATGCAATCAATATTGATGCAACTACAACATCTCCTGTAGAATCAATCAAAGCCGAACTTGATGGAAAGTTAACGAATTCTATTTCAAATGTTTTGGCTGCTTTAAGCAGATCGGAGAGTCAACCAGAAAGCAAATATAACGGAGTCTATCTCAAATTTGCTAATGACAGTTTGGTTGAATGGAATAATGAAGTTCAAAAATACAAAAATATGGCCCCTTAACCGGGGGCTTTTCTTTTGCCCGTATCAAGAACGTAAAATGTAGTTATCGCGGTGCCGATCGACTCACCGTTTTTGTGACAGGAAAAGGCCTTGAGCCCTTTATTAGCAAGGATTTGCGGGTGGCGACCGACATTTCTCATTCCTCCTGAAACTGAGGTCTGTATAATACCTCTGTTCGTCTCTTGGGGGTTTTCTTATGCCCACTAAACCGCGTAGAATGGAAGTGAGGTGATATCATGCGGGTAGCCTGTTACTTACGAGTCAGTACACTAGATCAGGTTCAGGGATATTCTTTAGACATGCAGCGTGAACGCCTAGAAGCCTATTGTAAGGCTCAGGGATGGGTGGACTACACATTCTATATGGATGATGGCGAAAGCGCTACAAACCTCGATAGACCAGGTATGAGAAGGCTTATTCGACATATCGAGGAAAAGAAGCTTGATGTCGCGATCGTCCTGAAACTGGATCGCCTATCTCGGAAGCAGAAAGACGTTCTTTATCTATTGGAGGATGTATTCGAAAAGCATGGCGTATCTTTTGTTTCGGCTACTGAGCCATTCAATACCAGTACACCATTAGGGAAGGCCATGATCGGTGTCCTGGCGGTGTTCGCGCAGCTCGAACGCGATATGATTGTGGAACGTACGGTAGGCGGAAAATTGCAACGAATACGCGGCGGCAAGTGGCATGGAGGGCATGCGCCATTCGGATACCAGTGGCACGAATCCGGCGACTTCTTGGAGATGGTACCCGATGAAGCAGATACGGTAATAGAGATATTCAGACGATTTATAGATGGTGATTCTTATAGCGAGCTTTCTAGATGGGCACAGGAAAAACACCCTTCACATACATTCGAGGCAAGCATTATTAAAAGAATCATCAGCAGACCGGCCTATGCAGGGAAAATGTTATATTCCGGAACGATGTATGAAAGCACTACGGAGCCAATCGTCGATGCAAAGACATGGGAAGACTCACGAAGAGAGTTAAAGCGCAGAAATGACGGTCTCCCTCCGCGTGGAGATTACTTGCTAACGGGCCTATGCCGATGTAGTCTATGCGGTTCATCCGTGGTACACGAAACTAAGCAGCACAAGAATAAAAAGACCGGCAAGGTATATTACAAAGACTATATATGTTGTAAGGCACAAAAGTTCAAGCCGTATAGCTGCACCATGGGTTATCATCGGCGTATAGAGGTTGAAGATTATATCGTCCATAAGATTAAAACAATATCATCCGATGACAACGACGTACAAAATCAATTAGGAACTAAAAGCGACAACAATGAGGAAATTATACACGCTCTCAAATCGCGAATAAAGGCAGCGGATTCAGGACTAGAAAACCTAATGGAAGCAATCCAGATTGGAGCTGTCAAAGCATCTTCCGTTGCGAAACGGATAAAGGATTTAGAAGAGGAAAAAGAAGCTGCTGAAAAGAGTCTAGAAGAGATTAAAGATAGTTCACCAGCAAACAATGAATCAGTTGACGTATCATTCATTCGAGAAATTGGAGACGTATGGGATGAACTGACAGAAGAAGAACAGAAGATCATTCTTCGAAAAATCGTATTGTATGTGAAAATCAATCCCAGGGGAACAGAACCAGAAATTACATGGAATTTGTCCACATAAACTCTCGCTGACTTCCGCCACGGTCAGATCGAATGCCTCCCGAGAGGCGTCTAGCAGGCGCGTCACCTGATCCGGCTCGTAGTATTCGGCCTGGTCGCGAGCCAGATTGCCGAACAAGACGTGCAGACCGTTCAGCCGCGTCGGCGCAAACGCATACTGCCTCAGCTTGTCGCCGGTCAGCGTGCCCGCCTTCAGTTCCGGCCGGAGGCCGTCCAGCGTGATCTCGGGCTTGTCGATCCCCAAGTACAAATGCGTCTTGGCGCTCTTCAAGTTCAGGCAGAGAAAGCCCACCCGCTTGCCGGTGACCGAGGCGAGGCGGAACGCCGTCCCGAACGCCGCTAGCGACGTGCCGATATTCGGCGTCGAACCGGCGAAGGTCACTAACGTACCGGTCCGCGCGCTCATGGCGTCTTCCCCCCTTCGGCCGCGTCGAACGTGGAGGCGTCGAACGCGATGACCAGCTTGGCGGCTCCGCCCTTGCAGGCGTTGTCCAGCTCCAGCCATTGCGCTTCGGTCAAGTTCAAGTTAATGGCGTCGATGCTGCCGTTCGCATCGCGGCGCGAGGCGTACATCCGTTCCTTGTCGCCCTCGGCGAGCGAGAGGAGGTTGGAGTTCTTCGGATTGTCGATCTCCTGATTGGAGGCCGTCTTGACCGCCGCGATGACGACGGGGGAGGGGAAGAGCCTGCGAGAGACATTCGCCTCCGCGGACAAGTAGACGACGACGCGGTCGCCTGCCCGAATGCCGTTCGATACGGACTTCACGTACTCCCGCGGAATCTGGAACGTCGCCTCTCCCGGCCGGGGAAGCAGACGGAACTTGTCGAGCTTCCACTTCAGCAACGGTTCGTTGCTGCCGAGCGGCGCGTATGCTTCCAGGCCGACGGCTTCCTCCACCCGGGTGAACATCTCGCCCGTTACCGCGCCGCGCGGGACGGACACGGTCGTGAGCATCCCCCTGTCCAGCGCGGTCCCCGCCGGCACGAACTGTCTCGGCACGACGACGCGCTCCGTCTCCTCCAGCCGGATGTGCCTCAGCTGCAGCAGATACACCCCGTACACGAGCAGTCCGGATAGGACGGCAGCCGATAGGCTAATGGTCAATTGCCTCTTGCGGTTCACCTGATCGCCTCCTCTTGGAAATAAAAAAGAACGCAAGCGGAGAGAGCGTTCGCTCTCTATCGCCTGCGTTCTTCGCAGCCGTAGCTAAAATATGTAAGTTGCTGGTATGGCCCATATTAGCAGATGCTACCAGCGTTGTAAAGCATTAATTTCCAAAATGCGACAGGGTTAGACGAACGCCGCCAGGCGCCTTAAAGTCCGCGTGCCGGACGATGACCGCCATAAACTTGACGTAACGGACTCCCGCCCGCCGGACGATCCCCCACAAACTTCGCTGTGTCCGCCGCGCGCCGCGCCTTAGATGACCGCCGTAACATCGCGCATTGGTCGCCTGCCTCGCCGGGAAGATGGAGCCTCCCTCTAGAGCGCAGCCCGCTCCCTCCTCCCGCAAGCATGGAAAAGGCTATTTGCCCCCGACTGCTAGAGGTCTTTGCGTTCGAACCGCCATAAGCCGAGCCCTAACGCGGCCAGGCCGTAGATGCCGGCATAAACGACGAAGGACGCCGACGGCACCTGGCCGAAAGCGAATTGGTTCATCGGATTGGCTCCCACCGGCATGAGACTGCCGAGAGAGCCGTAATCGAACAAGACCGCCAGCATCTTGCCCTGCAGCCCGTCGACGGGCATGACCAGCGCGATCAGGCCGGAAATCTTCGACAGCGGCGCCAGGACGACGGCGCCGAGCGGCATCTGTCCGCCGAGCTTCTCGATCATGCCCCCCAGCCAGCCGGCGCCGTACAGCATCGTCATGAAGACGCCGTTGCCGAGCGCGGAGAGGAAGCCCGAACCCAGCATCGAGACGGCCGCGAGGATCGGAACCGGCATGGCGAACAGCAGAAACGCCTCCGCAAGCGAGACGGCGTCGCGGGGAACGGACGCATGCCATTGCGTAATGCCAAGAATGGCGACGTACAGCAAGAACGCGTACAACACGCCCATCGTCACATAACCGAGCCACCGGCCCAGATACCACTGCCAGCGGGGCACGGGCCGGGGGAGCATCGCCTGCAGCACCCCTTGCTCCGCTTCGCCGGCGATCGCGGAGAAGGAGCTGAAGATCGACAGAAACGCCACGACGAAGGCGCCGAAAAAGTACCCGAGCGTAAGTAGGAACGCGCCGCGCGCGAACCGCTCCATCAACGCCTCCCCGCCGTTCGGGTCGAGGCCCGCAATGCTGCCCGCGGATCCGATCGTCTGCGCGATAAACCAGAAGGCGACCAGAAAGGCAAGCGTCAAAAGCAGGGTGAGCAAGACGACGCGCTTGCGCAGCATCTCTCGCCAGGTCATGCCGAAGATCACCGTCATTCCCGTTCCCCCCTGTGGTTCAATCCCGCGACGGCGTTCGCGAACCAGGATTCCAGCCGCTCCGATCGAGGACCGGCCTCGTACAGCGTCAAGCCCTGTTCGACGATCAGCGCGTTCAGCCAGCCGGCTTGCTCCTCGTTCGCCAGATCTGCCTCCAGCCATACGGCGCCATCCCGGTCCGATCCCGCGTCCGGGGGGATACCTACCGGCAGTCCGCTCTCTTCCCGCAACCAGCCGAGCGCCGCGTCCGAGAATCCGCCCACCTTGAATCGCCATCGGAGTCGCTGCTGCAGGACGTCCGCCACGCGGCCATGGCGAAGGATGCGCCCGTCGTTCATGAGCGCGATCCGGTCGCAGACCGCCTCCACGTCTTCCAGAAGGTGCGAGTTCAGGAAGACGGTCTTGCCTTGCGCCTTAAGCCGCTCCAGCAGCCGGCGCACCTCCATCCGTCCGATCGGATCGAGCGCCGAGGAAGGCTCGTCCAGAAACACGATCGGCGGGTCCCCCACCAGCGCGCAGGCGAGCCCCAGACGCTGCTGCATGCCTTTGGAATAATGCTTGACCCGATCCCTGCCCCTAAGCCCGATGCCGACGTCCTCGAGCAGACGCGGAACGCGGCGGTCGGCGGCCTGGCGGTCCACGCCGCATAGCCGGGCATGGAGACGCACGACCTCCTCGCCGGTCAGCCACTCCTGGTAGCGGTACAGTTCAGGCAAATAACCGATGAGCCGCTTCGATGGAAGCGACCCGATCGGTTGGCCCAGCAGCGTTCCCTTGCCGCTCGTCGGCATGACGAGACCCACCATCATCTTGACGAAGGTGCTCTTGCCGGCGCCGTTGGGGCCGAGGAAGCCAAAGGCTTCCCCCGCCTCCACGGCAATCGTGACGTCGCGGCAGCCGCGGCCGTTGCCGAATTGCTTGGTCAGTCCGTCCGCGACGATCGCCGCTTCGCTCATGCGCCCAACCACTCCTTCAGCTTGCCGTCGAACGCTTCTTCGGTGTCGTAATCCCGGCCGCCTTCGAACGTGAGCATTTGGCCGTCCTTCACCCAGGTCGCTTGATACTGCGTCTGATCGCCGTAGACGACTTTCTGTACGATGACTTTGACGCCTCCGATCTCCCGCTGCACGGCGCCTTGGCCCGCGAACACCGGCATCGGGATATCGCCCGACAAGATGCGGCTCTGCTGCAAAGATTGTTTGAGCCGGCTCGGCAGGAGCGGGAAGTCCAGCACCGCGTCCAGCGCTTGCTTCACGTCGATCGAAGGATCGACGGTGACGACGGGGACGTTCATCTGCCGCAATTCGGCAGCTCCCTTGCCCGGCAGCCGGTACGAGACCGCCTCCGGAATCGACAGCGTGATCGGCTTGCCGTCGACGGCCGGGGAGAGCAGCTTTTTCGCGCCCAGCCGCTTCAGCGCCTCATTGATTGGCGCCACATTCAGCGAGAACGTCACCCGTTGCGAAGCGGAGACGTAAGCGGATTGCCGGCCCTGCGCGGTCCCGCTGCCGCTCAACTCCGCTTCCAGCCCTTGCGGCAACCCCGGATAGCCGAGGAGCCGCGCCGCTTCCTTCGGTTCGTACGATCCGCTGATCGTTCCGTTCGTGCTTGCGAAGCTGCCGAACCGGTTGATGCTCTCGCGCGTCTGTCCGTCGCTTACGAACTGATTGAACAGTTGCTGCAGGTCGTCCTCGTTCACGACGGTCACGTCCTGCATCCGGAATTGCGCCAGAATCGAGGCCAGCGCCCGGTCTCCCGCCGGCGTGGCTAGCAGGGCGCCGAACAGCACGCCCGCGGCGGCGAGCGCCGCCCATTTGCGTCGGCCGCGCGGCGGCCGCGATAATCTGCGCGGCGGCGACTCGAGCCCCGGGGGCTGAATCGCTGCGGGCGCTTCCGCCTGTTCGGCATGCGGCGCAGAGGCGGACGCTTCGTCGATCGTCGCCGCCCGCGGGCGGCTCTTCGCAACAAGCGCGTCCGCCTCGGACCAGACGGCCCAATTCGGGTGCATCGGCTCGCCGGCCGACCGCGACTGGAACTTCGCCCAGGCGTCGTCCGTCCGCTGCTTCTCCTCTCTGGCATGAAGCGATTCGTTCGTCATGGCAGATCCTCCTTGTCGAAATGCGAGATTTATTCCGTTTGCGCCAGCCGTTTGCCCGCGCTTTGTCTGAGTTTGAGGGAAGCCCGGTGGAGCAGCGTCCCGACCAGGGGCGGACGCAGGTTCAGCTCCTCGGCAATCTCGGCGTAGCTGTACCCCGAGTAGCGGAGCATGAGCGCCTGCCTGTCCCGCTCCGGCAGCTCCTCAAGCCATTCCCGGACCTCTTCCTGGTCCAGGCGGCGGAGCAGAACTTCTTCGCCGGAAGGCGGGTTCGGCGTCTCATCGAGCAGCGTCTCTTGCTTGGCGAGCAGCCGCCGCTCCCTGACTTTCTTGTCCATATAGTCATATCCGATCCGCGTGAGCACCCGATGGAGCCAAGCGCCGATCGCGCCCGACTCTTCCGGCGGATTGCGGTAGAGCCGCAGGAACACTTCCTGGGCCAGATCGTCGGCGGCCGCTTCATCGCGCACCAAGGCGGCAAGCTTGCGCCTCACGGACGAATAGTGTTCATAGAATACTTGGCGAAACATTTCGGATTCCGGATGATCCAAAGGGATTTGCCTCCTTTCCGCTGCAGCTATTAGGAAGACGAACGTGCCCGGCTTTTTGTATCCAGTCTAACGCATTTCGCGCAAAAAAATAAAACGCCGATGTGGTCGGAAGTTGAGGGCGAGGGTGATAGCCGGTTTCGGCGGGTATTTCCCACGGTTTGGGGCTCGTTGAGGCGGAGTTAACCGGTTTCGGCGGGTATCACCCACGGTTTGAGGCTCACTGAAGGCGCAGATAGCCGGTTTCGGCGGGTATCGCCCACGGTTTGAGGCTCACTGAGGCGCAGATAGCCGGTTTCGGCGGGTATCTCCCACGGTTTGAGGCTCGTTTAAGGGGAAATAACAGGTTTCGGCGGGTATTTCCCACGGTTTGGGGCTCATTGAAGGGAAGATAACCGGTTTCGGCGGGTATCTCCCACGGTTTGAGGCTCGTTTAAGGGGAGATAACAGGTTTCGACGGGTATCTCCCACGGTTTGAGGTTAGTTGAGGTGTATAACCGGCTTTAGCGGTTATTCAGTCCCAATCGCAATTGCCCCTAACGATACTTTTACCGCTAAAGCGACCCGCCACGCCCTTTATACGCCTATAACGATATTTTCTATCGTTACAGCGACGGGCCCACCATCACGCTCCGGCAAATAAAGCTCCCCCGCCGAACCCGGCGGGGGAGCATTCATCAGACGTTTATTAAGCTTTGACATAAGGGTTGTCCGTCTTCTCTTCGCCGATCGTCGTCTCCGGCCCGTGTCCGGGCAGCACGATCGTGTCGTCCGGAAGGACGTACAGCTTGTCCCGGATCGCCCGCTCCAACGCGGCGGGATTGCCGCCCGGCAGATCGGTGCGGCCGACGGACCGCCGGAACAGCGCGTCGCCCGCGAACAGCAGGTCGCCGCAACGCAGGCTGACGCTGCCCGGCGAGTGACCCGGCGTGTGCAGCACTTCGAACGTCTCTCCGAGCAGTTCGAGCCGCTGCCCGTCCTCGAGGAACCGATCCGGCGGCGACGTCGCGACCGGACCGGTCACGTCCGTCCAGCGGGCGGAGCCGTTCTTCGCCGCGTCGCCGAGCCAATCCTTCTCCAGCGCGTGCAGATAGACCGGGCAGCCGAAGCGCTGGCGCAGCTCGTCCACCCCGCCGATATGATCGAAGTGGGCGTGCGTCAGCACGATCGCTTCGACCTTCAGCCCCTCCAGGCGGCGCAGCAGCGTGGCGTCCGGCGTACCGGGATCGATGACGACGGCGCGCGTGCGGCCCGCGTCGATCAGCACGTACGCGTTCGTCTGCAGCGCCCCCAGCGTGAATCGTTGAAAGGTCAGCATTCGTCCACCGACCTCACGCGCGCTCGAGAATGTCTTGCAGTTCCCAGAGAATGACAGGCGTATAATCGGAGGCATCGCCATACTGCTGTACGATCTCCCGGCGCGCCGCGGCCATGTTGTCTTCATAGGTCGGCGCTTCGCGGTCCGGGTTCGCTTCCTTGAACGCGACCATGACGTCCTGCACGTGCTGCGGACGGGGTCCCCACTTGCCCAGCAGGTGGCCGCCCGTATCCGTGAACAGCACGATCGGAATGGAGCGTCCCCCCAGGGTCAGGTGCTGGTCGAGCAGGTCGTAGTGCTGCTCGATGATCATCACCTCGGTCGCGATGCCTGCCGTCTCCAGCGCGCGGAAGATGACCGGCACGCTACGGAGCGCATCCCCGCACCAATCGGCCGTGATGATCATGCTGCGCAGATCGTCGCGGTTGTTCAGCGACTCGAAAAATTCGCGCAGCTTGTCGTCCGGCCACGCGAATTGCTCGTAATTCGCGGCGAACGCTTCTTTGTTTTTCTCCATGCCGTCCATGAATTGGCGCGGCGAGATGCCTTGATTTAATTTGTGCCCCAGTTGCTGGCTCATCCCAATCCCTCTTTTCTTCCCGGCGTATGTGCCTTGGACCTAACTCTTTTCTATTGTAACAAATGCCAAAGGCGTCTCCAAGCGGAGACGCCTCGCGAATTACGCCGATTTGCCGCGACGGCGCACGATTTGGTAGACAATATAGAGAATCAGCAGCGCGACCGCGATCAAGATGATCGGTTGTACGTACGGGGCCGCCTTATGGTTGATCTGTTCCCAGTTGTCCCCGAGCGAATTCCCCAGCCAGACGAAGAGAATGGACCACGGAATCGATGCGATCACCGTCAGCACCGTGAAGTGCCAGAAGTTCATGCGCGCCATGCCTGCCGGAATCGAGACGACTTGGCGCATGACCGGCACGAATCGTCCGGTGAAGACGATGGCGGGTCCGTATTTCTGGAACCAGCCTTCCGCGATGTCGACGTGCTTCGATTTGAGATGCAAGTATTTGCCGAATCGGTCCACGACGGGCCGTCCGCCGAATCTGCCGATGGCATAGAGCAACCACTGCTGAAGGATCGCGCCGATCGTCCCGCACAGGACCGCGCCCCAGAACGTAATGTCGCCCTTGGAGACGAGATAGCCGCCGTAACCCAGCACGATCTCGCTCGGAATGACTTCGATGGCTAGACCGATAATGATGCCGAAGTACCCAAGGCTCTCAATCCACTGCAACAACTGGGACAACCACTCGTGAATCGTATCCATCATCCTATCGTACCTGCTCTCTTTATCCGATTTGCGCCTTGCGGCTGGCCGTGGCCGGATGTCCAAACCGTCTCTATTCTAGCATAGACCGGCGCGCCGATTCTACTCGAATCTCCCGGCACCGGCGAGCGCAGGCTTGTCATGCCGGGACGGGCCGGCGCATAGACTCTTGATAGAGCTAAGACAAAGCCGAAGAGGAGCGAACGGATATGAGCAAAGTCATGTTCATCAGCAAAAGAAGGATCCAGTGGTATATCGTCGCGGCGGCGCTCGTGGTGCTTGGAGGCGCGTATATTGGATGGCAACGGACGCAAGCCGCTACGGCGCCGATCTCCGCGGAGACGCAGGTATATCAGCTCGTCACGGGCGAATTCACTTCGACGACCGAGAACGGCAAGCAGCTCGAGGCTTACGTCTTTGCGCCGGATACGCTCGTCGTCAAAAAAGGACAGCCCGTCGAGCTCCGGATCACGGGCGTCAGCGGCCAATCCCATCCGTTCTCGATCGAAGGACTCGGCGTTCAGGGGACGGTCAACAAAGGCAAGACGACCGTGGTCCGCTTCACCGCGGAGCAAGCCGGCACCTACCCTATCATCTGCGAAACGCACAACGATCCGAAGACCGGAATCCCGATGGTCGGCTATATCGTCGTTCAATAAGCCATCGAATAACGGCTTCCGTCCTCGAAAGAGGACTACGCGTTTGTATCGGAGGTCATACGGAATTGAATAGGCGTGAAATTCATAAATGCTGTATGACAAGGGAAGCGGTCAGCCGCCGCCTCCGCAGGTGACCTCCCCATCCTCTCCCGCATAATCTAAAGCGGGAGAGGATGGCTTATGAAGATGGGGAAAGAGAAGCACGCCTCGCCGCTGCCGAATCCGCGCGGTATTCGCAGAGCCTGCTCTAACGAGCTGTATCGCACGGCGAAGCGGCTCAAAACGTACGTCTCCGCCGACCAGATGAAGCAGGCCGAGGAGCTGTACGTGCGGCGGGTCATCTCCAACCTGCTGTGGATCCACGATCACCGGAGCGACCGCAAGAAGCTGGCGGACTGGTGGGAGACGGAGCTGAGCGGCGAGATCGCCGCGCTCTGGAACGTGGACCGGGAGCGGCTCGTCCAAGCGTTCCGGGACGCGTTCGGCGGGTAGCTTCATCGCGCGGGAAGACAGCAAGGCCCCATGCAGCGGCGTAGCCGTCCGTAAGGGGCCTTGCTTGATGTTGCGGCGCGCGGGCAATCCCCCTATTTCACGGCAGCCTCGGCTGAAACCCCCATTGTCTTCAGCAGCGACGCGGCCTCTTCCTTCCAGTCGCCGTCGTCCGCGGCGACGACCTCGCGCAGCAGCGGCACCGCCTTGTCTTCCATGCCCAATCGGCCGTACGCCTTGGCGGCATTGACCTTCGCGGAAGCGAACAAAGCCGTCGCGTGCCACGGGTTCGTCCTCCCCGCATACAAGCGCGCGTACAGATCGCGGTATCGTTCGAAGAAGCCGACGGCGGCGTCCGCGGCGGCGCGCCCGCCCTCGCGGTCCCCTCCGTCGTCGAGACGCTCCGAGAGGCGCATCAGACGAGCGATGACCGCATCCTGCGCATCGCGGTTGAACCGGCTCAGGCGGATCGCCTCGCGCAAGTAACGGTGCGCGGGCTCGACCTCTCCCAGATCGATATATGCCATGCCGAGTTCGTACTGAATGGCCGCGGACTGCGGCTCGTACCGCAAGCCGACCGTCAGTAGGTTCGCCCGCTCCTTCGGCGGCAGGAGCGCCCCCAGTTGGAGACGAGCCGAGCTCCAAGCCGGGTTCGCCTCCAGCGCTTTGCGCCAGTACGCGATCCGCAAGGCGTCGCTCTGCGCGGCGTAGGCGGCCTTGTCGGCGTGCGCGGCCGCCGCGTACCCCCAGGCGACAGGCGCCGTCGCGACCGCGACCGCGATCAGCAGCAGCGCCGGAACCGCGCCTGCCGCCCGGCTGGCGCGGCTGCGCCGGTCGGCGGCGGCTTCTCCGGCTTCGCCGGCGCGCTTGCGCTGCTGCCGATCGTCGGTCTCAGCCGGTGCGGCAGCGTGTTCGGCCCCCTCGCGCGCGAGGGCGTCATCTGCCTCCGCCGCCGTGGCCGCTAACGGCGCAGCGGCGCCGGATGCCCCGCCTGCCTGCTGCGGATGGGACAGCTGGAGCGCGATCCAATACAGCAGCAGCAGCCAGACGAACGCATAGCCCCAGTCGAAATCGACCGCCGCATGCGCCAGCAGCACGGCGGCGGGTCCCCAGGCCGCGCCCGCGCGCCTGCGCAGCTTCAGGGCATAGCCGATCAGCATCGCGAGCAGCAGCGCCAAGCCGACGATGCCGGTATCGATCAATACTTCCAGATAGCCGCTATGGACCTCGTTGCCGATATAGGGGCTCCTCTGGTAGAGGCCGACCAGCATCCGCCATGCCTCTCCGCCCGCGCCGAACAACGGCCGGTCGGCGAACATGCGCAGCGCGTCCGCGTAGTACAGCTGCCGGGCGGAGGCCGTCTCCAGATGACCTTCAACCCGCGCGCCGCCCGACGCGCCGCCGACCAGGAGCAGGTACGCGGCCGCGAGTCCGATCGCGAATAAGGCCGCGCCGCCCCGCGTCGTAGTCAGTGCGGCGGCCGCCCGGCTGAACCGGCGGCGCCCGTCGCTCGAACCCGCAGCTCCCTCCGCTCCCGGCCTCGGCCGCAGCGCCCAGAGCAGCGTGCCGCCTGCTGCCGCGGCGCCGAGCAGCGTCCAGACCCCTGCGGCCGGCGCGCCGCGCGCCATCGCCGCGAAGGACGCGTGGGCGGCGACCGCCGCCAGCCCGATCGCGATCCCGGCGGCGGCGAGCGCGTAGCCGCGCCGCCCCTTCGGACGGCAGACCCACGAGAGGATGCCGCCGATCGCGATCGCCAGGATCGCCCCCCGCGATTCCGTCAGCAGCAGCGCCGTCACGCTCGGGATGAGCGCGGCGCAGCCGAACGCCGCCGCCGGGCGGCTGCGCGCGTCCAAGAGCTGCCATTGGGCCAGCGCCCACATGCCCAAGACCGCCGCATACGCATTCGGATACTGCAGGAAGCCGGCCAGCCGGGCGCCCGTCGCCGAGAGCGCGGCGTCAGTGGAACGGAAGACGATCTCGGGGTACGCCAGCCAGCCGTACCACCCGGCAAGACCGCCAAGGACGACGGTCAGACCGGCCGCATGAAATGCCGCCAAACCGGCGCTCCGTCTTAACGGCTTGGAGAAGAATAAGCCCGCCAACACCATCCACCCGCCGTACAGCGACCATCGCAGCATGGCGTCCACCGTTCCTTTGACCGAAGCTGGACCGGCGAGATACGACAGCGCATAGGCCAGGACCAGCCCAAAAGGCGCCGCCGACCAGAGCGGCGGGAGACGGCGGGCGCGCAGCCAGACGCCTGCCGCGACGCAGGCCGCGAGCGCGACGACGATCGCCTCCCAACGGTACAGATCGCCGTCGAAGAACATTCCCTTCGTATAAGCAGCCCCCGCCAGCCCGGCGGCGAACGCCAGCGCCCCGATCGCGGCAAGCGCGTAATCCATCCTCACCCGCATGGTCACTCTTTCCCCTCGCCCATTATCCTTCTAGCGTAACGGCTTCATCGCTTCGCCGCAAGGCAAGCGCCGAGGAGCGGCGGGCACGAACGGCGGCTTTGCCCCTCCAATCGTCCGGAGAGCGTCGCCGCGCAACAAAAAGACAGGTCCATCCGGACCTGTCCCTCTCCTCCGCCGAAAGCCGGGCCTTCACCCTTTGAATTTCTTCTGCGCGTTCGCCTCGTTGCGATGCCTGACGAGCGCCTGTACCTGCTGCCGTAACAGGAAAGCGCGCAGTTGTCTCGTCATGTCCGGATCCAGCAGCGTCAGCCTCGTCCCGCAGAACACGCCGTCTTCGGTTCGCTCGCGCCGCATAATCTCCAGGTCGCAGGCAAAGCTGAACCCCACGTTCACGACGGTGCGGAGCAGCGAGCCAGGCTTGAATTCCGGCAGGTCCGGTCCGGCGAACCCGATCCCGCCCACGCTGATATCCTTGATCTGGACTTCCAGCGGCCGGGGCAGCAGCCGCGGCTGTTCATCTTTATCGGCGGATACGTGCGTGATCAGTCCGGTCCCCGATGCCTCGACACGGTAGTGTTCGCGCTTCTCCTGGAACTTCTGATGCAGCGCTGGAGGCTGAATCGTTGCGATCGCGCCTTCGTATTTGGCCAGGACGATCGATTGGAACGATTGGATGCCCGCCGGCGAATAGACGGTCAGCTTCACCGTCTCGCCCAGCTCGAACAATTGATATTCGTGCAGCTCGATCTCTAACAGCTCCCCCTCCACCTGGGTCATGATGCCCGTGGTGACGAAGTTTTTGCGCTCGACGACGGTACGACAGTGCAGCAGCACCTTGAGAGGCGGCAGATCCCGATCTCCTCCAGCCAAACCCTTCTTGCGCAATGCTCCTTCTTGGACCATGCTGCGCATCCACCTTTCTGTCTCCCATGCTCTCGCATTCTCGAATTCTATCTTAAAAAGGCCGCTCCCGATAAGGAAGCAGCCTTCACCAATTCTCATCCCAAGCGGGAAGCTATCGGCGGCCAGGCTGTCATCGTTCTCGCGAACTTTAGACCCTATGGCTTTGCGTCCTTGCCTTTCGACAAGTTTGCCTTTATCGTTGCATCACTATCGCTTCGACACGATTGATTCTACCATATTTTGCGAGCGTGCGTAAGTCCCCAGTCCTAGGACGACGCAAGTCGCCTATGCGTTCAGCCGCTGAGCGGCCTGGGCGGGCGCTTTGGCACGGCGCTTGTTCTCGTACATGTGGCGATCCGCCGCCGCCGCCAGGCATTCCAGCGTCTGCCCGTCCCCCGGGTAGACGGCCGTGCCGAACGAGATCGAGAGCTTCAAGCCCTCCTGCGAGGACAGGCGGTCCAGCTTGTCCGAGATGAGCCGTTCCAGCGAATCCAGCTCATCCCGTTCCGCGTAGGGACAAAGAACCAGGAACTCGTCCCCACCCCAGCGGCCGACGATCTCCCCGCGACGGGTGCAGGAATTCAGGGCATCGGCAAGGCGCAGCAGCGCCAAGTCGCCCGTCATATGACCGTGAACGTCGTTGATCGCCTTGAAGTCGTTCACGTCGATGAGGGCGACGGAGATCCGCTTCTGCGCGCGAGCCGCCCGCTTGGCCAGCTGAGGATAGCACCGGCCGATGAATCCGCGGTTGAAGGCGCCCGTCAAGCTGTCGCGCTCCGCGCGATGCTTCATCCGGTCGTACTGCCTGCCGAGCGACCAGCCCAGCGGATAGAGGATGGTCGCGAACCCCGCACCCACCCATAGGTCGAACGGCGCCGGGACGGTGAAGCCGCGCGATACGGTTAACGTCAGAACGACGGCCGTACAGATGCCGCTCGCCAATGCCATGCCGATCATTCCGCCCGTGTGCGCCAATGCCCCGTCCTCCTCTTCCTGTCGCTCGTTCGATATGTACTTTCGATTATGCGTAGACGATCCTGTTCCGTCCTTCGTTCTTCGCCACGTACAACGCGGCATCCGCCCGGGAGAACAGGTCGCGCAAATATTCCTTGGCGTTGTCGATGCGCAAGTAGTCGTCCTCTTCGGAGACGATCCCCATGCTGATCGTGATGCTGACCCGGTCTCCGCCCGCATGCACCACGTTGTCCGCCACCGCCCGCATGATGCGGTCGGCCAGCACCTCGGCCTGCTGTCTGCTCGTGTGCGGCAGATAGACGGTGAACTCCTCCCCGCCGTAGCGGGCGAAGATGTCGGTACGCCGCAGCTCGGAGCGAACCGCGTCGGTCGTGGCCCGGATCACCTCGTCGCCGATCACGTGGCCGTAGCGGTCGTTGATTTGCTTGAAGAAGTCGATATCGAACAGGAAGATCGAGAACGGGATACGGTGACGCGCGTTAAGCATGACCTCGTGCTCGAGCTGATGCATGAGAAACCTGCGATTGTAGCAGCCGGTCAGTCCGTCGGTGACCGCCATCTGCTCCAGCTTCTGGTTCACGCGGAACAGCTCTTCCTGGATGGCGATCAATTCGAGATTGCGCTCATGGAGTGCTTCGTTCTTCCGGTTCATCTCGTCGACCAGCTTGCGCAGCTCCGTCACGTCGTGGAACGTAATGACGCGACCGATCGCTTGCTTGAAGTGGTCGAGCACGGGCGAGATCTGGATGGAGACGTGCCTGCCGGCGCCCTCGCCGAGCGAGATCTCCGTCTGCATGCGCTCTCCGGGATGGTGACGGTACTGGAAAAGGAATTCGTTGACCTCCCCCTTCGTCTGCAGAGGGGCCAGGAACTTCTCCATCTCGAAGGCATCCCCTTTGGAGAGCCGGACGAACGGGGCGGCGCTGCGGTTCACTTCGAGCACCTTGGCGTTCTCGTCCACGACGACGATGCCCATCGCCAGGTGATGGAAGAGATCGCGCTGCGCCATGCTCAGAATATCGAACATGCCGTACCGGTAGATCGCCACCACGAAGCAAATGTCGGAGAGCAGAATCCCGAGCGACATGAGACCGGGAATGGTCGGCAGCCAATTCGCGAGCAGCACGTTGACCATCAGATCGATCGCCGCGAATACCGTCAGCACGAACATCCCGACGAGCGTCGTCGCGAGCTGCTTGCGCTCGTTCGCCGATCGGACGGTTCGGATCGCTTGGAACATGATGATAAGCGCAAAGGAAAAATAAGCGAACTGCAGTAAGGTCAGGAGCCAGAACAGCGCTCCGTATTCTCTTTGGTCGTATAGGCCCGCAACGGGCTTCAGAAAGGCGTGATCGGGATTCCAGACGACGGAAGCCATGCAGACGAGCGCGGGCGCCAGGTAGGCGCCAAGCCGCCATGACTTCAGCAGATGGGACCGCTGAGTGAGGAAGAGCACAAAGATGAGCCATCCGGGTCCTAGCAGCGACAGCGCTACAAAAGACAAATTGAGATAGAAGAGCTGATAGACGGGAAAGTCGGTGGTCCGAACCGCGAATTGCCCCAGCGGCCACAGCATCATCACGAAGTGAAACGCCAAATAGACTTTGTGCGTTTGCGTGATCCGATTGAGGGCAATGACGCTGGCGAACAACACGAAGAGACAGATAAAGAGAAGAAAGTCAGGCCGCAAGAATCCCAATCGGCTCACCTTTTCACGAATCAGCTGCCCCTAAACGCCCGGGACTTAATTGCTTTATTCTACCATACACTGGTTTTTTTCGACAACATGAACTTCTGGTTTGTTCCCGCTTTTTAACCTACTCTTAAGAATTTCGTTCCATAAACGGGGAAATGGACAGAAAATCGCGGAAAGCCTCGTATTCGCGAACGGCTTCGGGGGACGGCGCTTGTCCGGTTCGGACGGCTCGGATGAGCACGTTCTTGGGCGTATGCGCCATGTCGATGAATTCGAGCAGCTGCGTCCGGTAACCGGACAGCTCGAGCAACTGCGCGCGAACGGCATCGGTCACGAGCGAAGCGAAACGCTCCTTCAGGAGCCCGTGCTTCAAGAGCGGCTTCAGGACCGGCTGGTTCAGTTGTCCGAACAGCTCGTGCTGGCAGCAGGGCACCGACAGGATGACGGCAGTCCGCCAGCCGATCGCCTTGATAAGCGCCGCGTCCGTCGCCGTATCGCAGGCATGGAGCGTCACGACCATGTCCACGGCTTCGGAGCCGTTGTACTGCGAGATGTCGCCCACCGCGAACTTCAGCTTGTCCCATCCGAGTCTCTCGGCTAGGCGCGAACACGTCTCGATGACGTCCGCCTTCAGGTCGAGGCCGATGATGCGCACGTCCCGGCGTTCCTTGACCGCGAGCAGATGATAGAGCGCGAAGGTCAGATAGGACTTGCCGCAGCCGAAATCAACGATCGTGAGCTCGCGGTCCTTCGGCAGGTTCGGCACCACGTCCGCGACCGTCTCCAAGAACCGGTTGATCTGCCGGAACTTGTCGTACTTGGCTTTGACGACGCGGCCTTCCGCCGTCATGACGCCCAGCGCTTCGAGGAACGGGACCGGCTCGCCCTCCGGCAGCACGTACGCTTTGGTCCGGTTGTGCGCAGGCGGCGCGCCGTCCGCCGCCCCCTTCGCGCCGGCGGACGGCGCGCCGCGGAGCAAGGCGGGCTTGCCTTTCTTGTTGATCAGCACTTGAATATCGGCTTCCGGCGTCTTCAGCAGCGCCTGGCGATAATCGTCCGCGAGCAGCCGCGAGAGCTCGTCCGCCGCCGCGTCGGGCGACAGATTGTCGTGGAACGCTTTGTTCTCCAGCAAGCGCTCGAATTGATAATGGAGCCCGTTCTTCATCCGGACGGGACGTACCGTCACCTTGCGCGCCAAGTCCGCGTCTTTGCGCCGGGGCTGGCTCAGCGTCGCCTGCAGAAGCTTGCTCTCCGCCACCGATTGCCGCAATACCGTCTCCAAATCACCGTCCATCGATCTCAAACTCATGATGCCGTCTCTCCCGTCAGCGATTGCCATTGTCTTCGGCCGTCCTGCAACTCATCCCGCGTCAAGCCGCCGGAAGCGAGCGCTTCGTCCCCCAACCGGTCCAAGCGATCGTAGAATTCTCGCCCGTCCTCGGGGGTGACGGCCCCGTCTTCCGACAGATCGTACAGCAGATCCTCGGCTTCCGCGTACCGGCCTTCGTATTCTTGCCATACCCAGATCGCGCGTCTCGTCTCCGCCGAGCAGGACTCGTCCGCCAACGCTGTGAGCAGCATGTTCTTGCGGATCTCCAGCCCCAGCCCTTCGATCGGTCCGTTCACCCGCAGCACGTACAGCATGAGCCGCAGCGCTTTCTCGTAGCGGGGGACGCTCTCCGCATCGCGGCCGAGCTCGCGCAGCAGGTCGCCCTCCTCTTGCAGGAAAGTGGCGATGATCGCCACCGTCTCGGCGTTCGGCACGCCGCCGGTCGAGAACATCGCGAGCAGGTCTTTGTCCGACAGGCCCAGCGCCAGTCGGGCCCGCAATCTCAGCTCGCGGCTCAGAAACTCGTCGATGTGCACGATCGCCTCCTCGTGCTTCTTCTGCTCCTTCAGCCCCATCAGTCGGCCGAAGGCGACGGACATCTGGCTGATGAGCCGCATCAGATAGTCGCGGTCATGCATCGGCGCGATTCTCTTCGGCCGCCTGCAGATAAGCGAGCACGGCTTCCGCGAAAGCTTCCGGCGCCTCCAACATCCCCATGTGGCCGGAGCCGCTCAGCAGCGTGCCCGTCACGTTCGGGCGATCGACCGGGAACCGTTTCTCCGGCGCGATGACGCCGTCCGACTCGCCGGCCAGCAGCAGCACCGGCAGCGCCGTCTTTTCGAGCACGACCTTGCGGTCCGGCCGGTCCTTCATGCCGAGCGCGCCGCCGATGGCCCCGAGGGGCGACGTCTCGTAACCGATCCGCTTCGCGCGCTCCACTTTCTCCGGCATCGTGTTCAGGTGCGCGGGAGCGAAGAGCTTCGGAATCAAGTCCGCGACATGTCCTTCGACCCCCTCCTCGGCGACCCGCCGCGCGACTTTCTCGCGGTTCTCCTTGCCGGTCTCATTGTCCGGATAGGACGTGGAGTGCAGCAGGCCGAAGCCGAGCAGCCGCTCCGGGTACCGTTCGGCCAGCGCCAGTGCGGCATAGCCCCCCATCGAATGACCGAGGACGTAGGCTTGCCGCAGACCGAGCGCGTCCATCAGCTGGACGGCGTCTTCGGCCTGCTGCTCCATCGCGTACGCGCCTTCCGTGGCCGACGTTCCTCCGTGTCCCCGCGCGTCGGGAGCGACGAGCCGGGCATGCGGAACCAGCAGCGGCCAGACTTCCTCCCAATAGGCGCTGCTCCCGCAATAGCCGTGCAGCAGCAGGACGGGCGTTCCTTGTCCTTCCTCCGTATAAGCGACGTTCAGTCCGTTGGCTAGCGTAACGTGTTTGGCGGTCATCGCTGGCGCACATCCTTCCGGTTCATTTTCTTTATTGTACAAAATTGTTGCCGGCCGATCCAATTCCGGAGCATCGCCGGTATACGTATCGCCCTCTACGAGGACGGGACAGTCGTGGTTACTTGTTGTCTAGGATCGGATGGGGCGAACCCAAATAAAGCGAGGCGGCGTCCGCGATCTGGCGGGCCATGCCCATCACGCGGTAGAGCGAGGTCGTCTGCAGCGTCCAGTACGGCTTTGGGCCGACGGCGTTCACGATCGCCGCGACGCTGTAATGGCCGATGCCGGGAAACGAACGGCCGACCGAGCGCGCTGGCACGAGCGGCCCCGCCGACAGCAGGAAGCGGCCGACGTTCTCCGGCCGGCCGAGGCAAGCGTCGACGGCGACGACCGTCGCCTCCGGGGACAGGGCGGCTACCGCTTCGGCGAGCCTGTCGGCGTCACAGGGCTCGCGCAGCGTGCCGACGACGCGGGGAAAGCCGCGCTCCTCGAGCAGCGTGCCGACCCAGGGGCCGAGGCTGTCGCCGGTGGAACGGTCGGTGCCGATGCAGACGAAGGTCAAATCCGCCAATGCGTGACGCGCCGCGAGATCCGCGAAGAACGGCGCGAGCGCGGATGCGTCCTCGGCGGCGGTACGACTGGAAAGAGGTGTCACGGCGCGAATACAGCTCCTTCTCCTACAGGATCGTTACAAGCGTACCATGCCCGCGCCCCCAAGCGCCACCTCGCCGCGGGCGATTCGGCCTCTTTCTCCCTGTACCCGGATCCGCGCTTAGCCGAACCCCCGCGCCTATGGTACAATGGGGGCAAGATACATACCGAAAGGAAGCGGAACGAATGGATTTATCCAAGCCTTCTCAAGAGAACGTCGAGTATATGATCGAGGCCATCAAGACGAAGCTTCGCATGGCTTCGGGCGCGGCGATGCAGGCTTCGCATTTCAGCTCGGAGAAGTACGAGGACATCAAGGATATCTACGACATGGTCGCGTCCAAGGAGCGCTTCAGCATCAGCGAGGTCGAGGCGCTCGTGTCGGAGCTCGGCAAGCTGCGGGGTTGAGAGGCTAGTCGGTTGAGGGCTGGCGGCTGGGCTAGACCGCCGAGAGTTGGTGGCTGTGGGCTGGCGGCTGAGGGGCTGGCGGCTGGGCTAGACAGCCGAGAGTTGGTGGCTGAGGGGCTGGCGGCTGGGCTAGACAGCCGAGAGTTGGTGGCTGAGGGGCTGGCGGCTGAGAGGCTACTCGACGTACAAGCACGAAAAAGGACCGGCAGACGCGCGTTGCGCGGCTGCTCGGTCCTTTTTTTGGGCGCTCGGGGCACCGCCAAGTTCGCGAATGGGAGCAAAGAAGCGGATCCGAGTCGGTGCGTCCGAGTAAGGCGGTTTTTCCGCTTTATCCCCGCGTAACTCCCGCCCAGAACGCCGAATAAAGCGGTTTTTCCGCTTTATTTCACTCCACACCCCGGTTAAGACGCTGAATAGAGCGGTTTTTCCGCTCTATTTCGCTTCGCACCCGGTTAAGACGCCGAATAAAGCGGTTTTTCCGCTTTATTCCGCCTCACTATCGGCCAAGCGTTCGAGATAAGCGGTTTTTCCGCTTATCTCCTTTTCATTCCCTCGCCCTAAACCCGCGTTAGTCGTTTTTTTCGACTATCGCCGCTCCTCACCCGGGCCATCCGCCTGCGTTAGTCGATTTTTTCGACTATCGCCGCTCAACACCCGAGCCAGGCGCCTGCGTTAGTCGATTTTTTCGACTAACTCCTCCTGCTAGCCGCCTTGCTGTCTTGCCACCCTAGAGAACGTCTGCCTGCCGCCGCCCGCCTGCTAGCCTTCCTAAGCCGCCCTATCGAACGTCAGCCTCAGCCACACTATCGAACGTCAGCCTCAGCCGCCGAAGCCGACTTCGGCGAGGAAGCGTCCGAACGCCGCCTGGCCGGCCGCGTCGCCTTTGTACACGCCCGCGTCGCGCAGCACCGCGTGGAACTTGTCGCCCACGGCGGCGCGCAAGGCCGCCTGCGCATCCGGCTCCGGCATCGACGTGCCGTGCGCCGCGACGAGCGCCGCGATCCAATCGGCATGCTTCGCTAGCGGATGGCTCGGCTCGGCCAGCGCGCCGGCTTCGTAGACTTCGCGGCCCGTCAGGATAGCTGCGACTTGCGCCATCTCCTCCTGCAGCCGCCCCGGCAGCACCGCGAGCCCCATCACCTCGATCAGGCCGATGTTCTCCTTCTTGATGTGATGCAGCTCTTGATGAGGATGGAAGATCCCGTCCGGGTGCTCCTCGCTCGTGCGGTTGTTCCGCAGCACCAGATCCAGCTCATACTCGCCGTCGTCCTGCAGCCGCGCGATCGGGGTGATCGTGTTGTGCGGCACGCCGCCGGTGAACGCGCGAACCTCCGCCGACTCGTCGCTGTATCCGCGCCAAGCGGTCAGCACCTGTTCGGCGACGCGCAGCAGCGCGGCGCGGTCCGTCGCGCGAAGGCGCATGACGGACATCGGCCACTTCACGATGCCGGCCCGCACGCTGGGCTCCGACGCATGCGCCGTCCAAGCCTCGACCGACGCCTTCTCCATCGGGAAGACGTGCCGCCCGCCCTGGAAATGGTCGTGGTTCAGGATGGAGCCGCCCACGATCGGCAGATCGGCGTTCGACCCGATGAAGTAATGCGGGAACTGCTCCACAAAGTCCAGCAGGCGCGCGAACGTCGCCGGAGAGATGCGCATCGGGACGTGCTCGCCGCAGAAGATGATGCTGTGCTCGTTGTAGTACACGTACGGGGAGTACTGGAAGAACCAGCGCTGGCCCTGCAGCTTCAACGGGAGGATCCGCAGGTTCTGCCGCGCCGGATGGTCCGGCCGTCCGGCGTAGCCTACGTTCTCCTTGCACAGGAGGCACTTCGGATACTTGGCCTGAGGGAGCGTCTTCAGCTTCGCGATCTCCCGCGGGTCCTTCTCCGGCTTGGACAGGTTCACCGTGATCTCCAGCTCGCCATCCTCCGTCGGATGCAGCCAGTATCCGTTCTTGCGGATGCGGTCCATCCGGATGTAGTTCGAGTCGACGTTCAAGCCGTAGAACCAATCCGTCGCCGCGCCCGCGCCCCGCTCTTGCGCCAGCCCCGCGAACCGCGCTGTCGTCTCCGACGGGCGCGGCAGGAGCAGACCCATGATCCGCGCGTCGAACAAGTCGCGGGACGTGACCGTATCGTCCGGCGTCAAGCCGAGACGCACGGCTGCGTCCAGCAGCGGCTCCAGGATCGGCGTCGCGCTCTCCTGCGTCTCGGCCGGAATCTCCCCTTCGGCCGGCTCCGTCAGTCCGTAGAGATCGAGCAGCGCGTTGATCGCGGCGTCCGTATCCAGCGCCTCAAGCATTCCTCGCTGCCGGGCGAATTGCACCAGCCGCCCGATGAGCAGGCCGATTTCCTCTCCTTCCTCGGAAGAAGGGGTATAACGCGTTTCGATCATCTCTGGATGCCTCCCGTGTTCTTTCACATTGCCATTCGAACGCAACTTGGTGCCCTTATGTTCCTTCAAACAGCCATTCGAATGTACTTGGTGCCCGTGTCCTCGCAATAGCCGTTCGAACGCCGATTGGTGCCCACCTGTTCCTTCACATTCCCGTTCTAACGCTGCTTGGCGCTCCCATGTTCCTTCTCCTAACAGCTATTCGAACGCACCTGATGCCTCCCGCGTTACTTCTCGTAGCCGTTCGGATGCGCCTGATGCCATGCCCAAGCGCTCGCGACGATCGTCTTCAGATCGGCGTAGCGCGGAGTCCAACCCAGCTCGCGCCGGGCGCGGTCGGACGAAGCGACCAGCACGGCCGGATCGCCCGCCCGGCGCGCTTCGATCTTCGCCGGGATCGGATGCCCGGTCACTTCGCGCGAGATCTCGATGACTTGCTTGACCGAGAAGCCCGTGCCGTTGCCCAGATTGTATATCGCGCTGTCCCCGCCGCCGCGCAGCCGTTCGAGCGCCAGCATGTGCGCGGACGCCAGGTCGCCGACATGGATGTAATCGCGGATGCAGGTGCCGTCCTCCGTCGGGTAGTCTTCGCCGAAGACGGAGATGAACGCGCGCTGGCCGAGCGCGACCTGAAGCACCAGCGGAACGAGATGCGATTCCGGCTGATGGTCTTCGCCGATCCGGCCGCTCTCGTGCGCGCCCGCCGCGTTGAAGTAGCGCAGAGAGACCGACTTGATGCCGTGGGCGACGTCGAACCAACGGATCATTTTCTCCATCGCCAGCTTGGTCTCGCCGTAGGCGTTCGTCGGCAGCGTGCGGTCGTATTCGTCGATCGGCACCTTCTCCGGCTCGCCGTACGTCGCCGCCGTCGAGGAGAAGACGATGCGTCCCACGCCCGCCTTCTTCATCGCTTCGAGCAGGCACAGCGTGCCGTAGACGTTGTTGTGGTAGTACTTGCCGGGGTTCTGCATGCTCTCGCCGACCAGGGAATTCGCCGCGAAGTGGATGACGCCGTCGATCTCGTTCTCCGCGAACACCCGGTCCAGGAACGCTTCGTCGCGCAGATCGCCCTCATACAGCTTGCCGCCCAGCACCGCCTCGCGGTGCCCTTGGTACAGGTTGTCGATAACGACGACCTGCTCGCCCTTTTCCAACAGCGCCGCTACGGTGTGAGAGCCGATATACCCGGCCCCGCCCGTTACCAATACCGCCATGTTACGCCTCCTCCTTTATCTCGCGCACGCCGTCGCCGATATCGCAGACATAGAAGTCCGGATGCAGCCCGGTGGCCGCCTCATAGCGGCTGCCTACCTGCGCGATGAACTTCTCTACCGAATCCTGGTGAACGAGAGAGATCGTGCAGCCGCCGAAGCCGGCGCCCGTCATGCGGGAGCCGAGCACGCCCGGCACTTCGCGCGCCGCGCTCACCATCGCATCCAGCTCGTCGCCCGTCACCTCGTATAGATCGCGCAGCGAATCGTGCGACGCGTTCATGAGCGCGCCGAACGCGGCGAGGTCGTTCGCCCGCAGCACTTCGATGGAACGACCGACGCGGTCGATCTCCTCCACCACGTGTCGGGCGCGGCGGCGAACCGTCTCGTCGGCGATCAAGCCTTCGTTCGCTTCGAAGTCCGCGAGCGACAGCTGGCCGAGCAGCGTCAGCTCGGGGAAGGCCGCGCGCAGGTCCCGCACCGCCTGCTCGCATTGGGCGCGGCGCTCGTTGTACTTCGAATCGACCAGGCCGCGGCGCTTGTTCGTATTGCCGATGACGAGCTTGTAGTCGCCGGATTGAAACGGCACCAGCTCGTAGCGGAGCGTGTCGCAGTCGAGATGAATCGCATGGTCCTTCTTGCCGTTCGCCACCGCGAATTGGTCCATGATGCCGCACTTGACGCCGACGAACTCGTTCTCGGCATGCTGGGACCAGACCGCGATCTCCACGGTGTCGGTCCGTTTGCCTTCCAGCGTCAGCAGGGCGAATGCCGTCACGACTTCGATGGATGCCGAAGAGGACAAGCCCGCCCCGTTCGGAATCTCGCCGTGGTAGAGCAGGTCGTAGCCGGTCGACAGCGGGAGGCCGCGATGGTTCAGCTCCCAGACGACGCCCTTCGGATAGTTCGTCCAGTCGTCCTCTTCCCGGAAAACGAGTTCGTCGGCGGACACCGTCCGCGTCAGCGGAAAGTTCGTGGAGGCGAGCCCGAGCGACCGGTCGCCGCGCGGGCGGGCGAGCAGCGTCGTGCCAAAGGTCAGCGCGGCGGGGAACACGGCGCCCCCGTTGTAGTCGGTATGCTCGCCGATCAGATTGACGCGCCCTGGCGCGTGGAATACGCGGATATCGGATTCGGATCCGCCGAACCGGTCGATGAATGCTTGCTTGAGCTGCGGAATATGAGGCATGAAGGCAGTTCCTCCTATGAGGTCGGATTTGCTATTAGTATAACGAATTCGAGCCTTCGCGGGAAATGGCTTGAAGTGCGTATCCTATGGAGATTTGTGACTTCATGGTTTAAAATGCGAATAGATCCCGTTTAGCGAAAGCAGGAGGAATCCCGATGCCGAGAGTGCCCACCTACCGCGTAGCTTCCAGCCCCGCGGCCATGGAGTCCCGCGGACTGAACGTGCTGTTCGCCGGCGAGAGCCAGACCCGCCCGCACCACCGGGTCGGTCCCAAGGTCGTCGACTACTATCTGCTGCACCACGTCCTCTCCGGCCGGGGCCGCTTCCGCGCGGGCGACGCCGAACGCGAGCTGCGCGCGGGGCATACGTTCCTGATCCATCCGCAGCAGCTGTTCAGCTACGCGAGCGACGGCGAAGACCCGTGGCGCTACCGTTGGGTCGCCTTCTCCGGCGAGCCGGCCGCCGCCCTGCTGGCCGAAGCCGGCCTCGGCGGCGACCGCGCGGTCGCCGATACCGGCGCGAGCCGCTTGCCCGCCGACAGCTGCCGCAGCATCTACGAGGCGTTCCGCTCGCGCCGGGGCGCCGCCGCGCTGGAAGCGGCCGGGCACCTGCACTTGCTGCTGGCCGGCCTCCGGGAAGCGTCGGCCGAAGAGGCTCCCGCGACTCCGCGGCCGCATTCGCACGACGAGGAGCTCGTGCGGCAGGTCATTGCCCATCTGTCCACCCAATACGCGGAGCCGGTCACGATCGAAGCGATGGCGGAGACGCTCGGCTATAACCGCGCTTATCTGTCCCGGCTGTTCAAGCGGCAGGCGGGGCTCACGCCGATCGCTTTCCTGACCCGGCTGCGCATCGATCACGGGCGCCGGCTGCTGCGCGAACGGCCCGAGCTCACCGTCGAGCAGATCGCGTCCTCGGTCGGCTTTCACGACGCGCTCTACTTCTCGAAGCAATTCCGAAAGGCTTACGGCCAGACGCCGACCGACTACCGCGTTTCCGTCCTGCAAGGATGATGGCGTTTCCATCGATAATACCGATGGCATCTATGAAAAGCGCTCGATAACGCTCCGAACCTCTCCGGTGATAAGATGTCTTCACAGATTGCCGGAGGGGGCGAAAAAAATGTTGATTCACGACTACGCGGCTTATAAAATATGGGAAAGCGAGACGAAGGAACGTGATCTTCAATGGAAGCTTGCACGGCGCTTGGACAGAGGGATGGGCGTATACGCAGGCAAACGCTCCCGCCCGATGCTAAGCGCACTCGCGATCTCCATGTTCCAACGGCCTTGACAACACACGTCGGGCGGTGATGGTTTGGATTTTATTTATATCAGATCTTTCATGGAAGTCGCCCGCTGCCAGAGCTTCACCAAGGCGGCGGAGAACCTCGGCTACGTCCAGTCCAGCGTAACGGCGCATATCCAGAAGCTGGAGAGCGAATACGGCGTCACCCTGTTCGAACGCTTCGGCCGCACGATGCGGCTGACCTCGGCCGGGGAGAACCTGCTCGACACCTTCGAGCAGATCCTCGAACTTTACGACAATTCGAAGCATTTGATCTCCCGTCAGGCCCGCAGCCATCTCGACATCGGCACGATCGAGTCGCTGGTCTCGTTCTTTCTCCCGCCGGTGTTCCACCGGTTCCGCCTCACCTTCCCGAATATCAACCTGCAAGTGAGCCCGTCCCACGATCACCAAGTGATTCAACAGGTCAAATCCGGTGCGATGGATATAGGCGTCATCCTGGACCGGATCGTCTGCGATGACGATATTCAAGCGATTACGCTGCGCCAGGAAGAGCTCGTCGTCGTCGCCTGCCCTGGACATCCGCTGCAGGGAAGGAAGCAGCTGAGCTTGAACGCGCTGCATGGCGAGTCCTATATCGCAACCGAGCAATCCTGCACCTATCGGGGCGCATTCGAGCGGCTCTTGGGCAATCAAGGCGTCGACTATACGATCCACCACGAATTCGGCAGCCTGGAAGCGATCAAGCAATGCGTCAGCTACGGCCTCGGCATCGGCTTGCTGCCGCGCATCGCCGTCGCCCGCGAGCTGCTCGAAGGCAGACTCGTGGAGCTGGATATCTCGCATCCGGAGATTGCCTTCTATACGCAAATCGTGCTGCACAAGAAAAAATGGCTCGATCCCGCCATTCGGCACATGATCGAGCTGCTCTACGAAGCGGCAGGAACGCAAGTAAAAACGGCTTCGCCGTCCTCTTTAGAGGGCGATACGTTGTTATCGGAGATCATTCAGAAATGAATAGGCGAAAACAGAGGCTGGCCCTATAAGGGTCAGCCTCTGTATCGTTCCGCGCCCGATGCGCTAATGGCGGATGCCTTGTTCGCCGAGCTCGGACAGCTCCGGACCGCGCGCCGCGCGCCCGGGCTCCCCGAAGTTCAGCTTGTCCGCGACCAAGTACAGCGGACGCCGCTTCGACTCCTCGTAGATACGGCCGATGTATTCGCCCAGCACCCCGAGCAGCGACAGCGTGATGCCGTGGAAAAACAAGCTGATGACGATGAGCGAAGTCCAGCCCGCCGTCGTCGTGTCCGTGAAGATCCGCTGGCAGATGACGACGATCAGGTAGATGAAGCCCGCCGCCGACATCAGGAAGCCGAGGATGCCCGCGATCTTCAGCGGCTTCGTCGAGAACGACGTGATCGCGTCCAGCGAGAGACGCACCATCTTGCGCAGCGGGTACTTCGTCTCTCCCGCGAACCGTTCGTCCCGCACGTACTCGGCGGACGTCTGGCGGAACCCCGCCCACGCCACCATGCCGCGGATGAACCGGCTCCGCTCCCGCATGCTGCTGAGCGCGTCGCACACCTTCCGGTCCATCAGCCGGAAGTCGCCGGTGTCCACCGGGATGCTGACGGACGTCATCGACGCCAGCAGACGGTAGAACGCCTTTGCGGTCAGCTTCTTGAACCAGGTCTCGCCGCGGCGGGCGATCCGCTTGCCATATACGACGTCATAGCCTTCCCGCCACTTGGCAAGCATCTCCGGGATCAGCTCCGGAGGATCCTGCAGGTCGGCGTCGATCAAGACGACGGCCCGGCCGCTCGTATGGTCCATGCCTGCCGTGACCGCGATCTGATGGCCGAAGTTGCGGGCAAAGTCGATCATCTTGACCCGTTCGTCCTTCGCGCCGAGCGCGCGCACGAGGTCCGCCGTGCGATCCCGGCTGCCGTCGTTCACGAATACGAGCTCGTACGTCTCGCCCAGCTTGGCCAGCACATCGGTCAAACGCCGATATGTCGTCTCGATGACTTCTTCTTCGTTATACATCGGCACGACGACCGACAGTACTACCGGTCCGCCCATTCGGCTTCCCCCTTTATCATGCGTAACGCCGTTCATCGCTTAGAATCCCCAGCTCGGCAGCCAGCGGATGCCCAGGTTCATCCATTCCCGGCTGATCGTCATGCCGGTCAGCACCGGATAGAACCAGACAAAGAGCGCCGCCGCGACCAGGATCGTCGCCGCCGTGATGCGCTTCCCGTAACGCGACCGTTCCTCGATCCACCGGAGCATCCAGACGATCGACAGGATGAGCAGCGGCACCATCGGGAAGTAGTGGTACAGGAACGTGATGCTTCGCGGCGCGATCATCCACGGCACGTAGAAGGACAAGTACATGACGGTGATGGTCAGCACGATCCGGTCCCGATTGCGCACGCCGAGCCACCAGGAGAGCAGCATCGCGATCAGACCGCCCCACCAAACGAGCGGATTGCCGATCGCCGCGATGCTCTGCGCGTCTCCCTTCGGCAGGTCCTTCCCGCCGTAGTACCAGACGGGCCGGAGCATCTCGGGCCACGTATACCACTTGGAAGCGTACGGATGCTTCTCCTTGACGCCCTTGTGGTAGTGGTACATGTTCTTCTGGTATTGCACCAGATCCTTGATCCCGTCGTCGGCTTTGGTCGCCTTCTCGTACGGAATGTACGACGCGGTATAGATCCCGGTCGGCACGGCGACGAACAGGATCAGGCACGAGAGCAGGGTGATGATCGTCTTCTTGGCGTAGCCTCGCTCTCCGCCCAGCCTGGACTCCCGCCTCCGACGCAGCAGCGCGAAGAGGAACAGGATCGCGAGCCCCGCGCCGCCGTACAGGTAGTTCCATTTGACGGCGGCCGCGCAGCCGAAGAAGATGCCCGACAGCGCCAGATAGCGGAAGCTTCGTCCGAAGCCGCCGTTCCGCCATGCGGTCTCGCCATAGCGGTACATCGTGTAGTACATCAAGATCGTGAACGTCACGCCGAAGATATCGACGTTCGCCATCCGCGAATGCACGAGGTGAAAGCCTTCGAGCGTAAGCAGGAGCGTCGCGATGAACGCGTATCTCGTCCGCCTGAACATGCCTTTGGCCGCCGCGTAGAATACCGGAACCATTAGCGTGCCGCACACGGCCGCCATGAAGCGCCAGCCGTAAGGCGTCATATCGAACAGCCGGATCCCGAAGGTGAGCAGCCACTTGCCGAGCGGCGGATGCGTGTTCTCGTAGGGCTCGATCTGATGAATGAATTCGTAAGCCGTGCGGCCGTGGTAGATCTCGTCGAAATACATGCTATTGCGGTAATCCGGCCGGTAAGGGGTGACGTCCTGCTCGTCGAACACCTGCGCGCCGCCGCCTTCCGATTCCGAGCCGGGACGGCCGACCGGCGTAATTCCCGCGACGGGGATCGGAGCAGACTCGCCTTGAGCGAAGAATCCGGCCTCATAGAGCCGGAAGCCCGTGCGCTCCGTCGTGAACCGCATGTAGCGGGCTTCTACGGTCTTGTCCGCCGAGATCCACGTGAACACCCGGTTCGTCTTATGCTCGACATCCTGATACGGCTCCCAGGTGACGCCGTCCACGGACGATTCGATCTTGCTCTTGCCGGTCGCGCCCGGTCCCTCGTAGAGGTTGACGCGGTCTACCTTCCGCACGGCGCCGAAGTCCGCGACGAAACCTTCGCCGGACGCGTCGGGCTTCCAGAACGTCTGCGGTCCGGATCGGTTGCCCAAATCGGTGAACGATGTCAGCGCCGAGAATATCATCAATGCCAATACCAAGATCCAATCGAGCCGCCTCCAGCGGCGGCTTGTCCGTTCGTCGGCGGACACGCCGCCCCAGCCGAACGGCGACGGCCTTCCGTCGTCTCTCCAGTCCATGAACGCCCTCGCCTTCCTCCCTGTCTTTCCCTATTGTAGACCAAAGTCCACGCTGCGGAAAGTCCCGCCATGATTCAGCCCCGGACGGGTCGGGTAATGAAAACCAAGCAAGACAGACACAGGATATAAAGGAGGAATTCATATGGCAGGACTGATTAAAGGCGCGCTGATCGGCGGGGTCGTCGGGGCGGCTGCGGCGCTGCTGCTGGCTCCGAAGTCGGGACGCGAACTGCGTCAGGATCTGAAGACGACGTACAACAAGTCGATGGACCGCACGAAGCAGTGGGTGTCCGATGCCGGCGTCAAGACGCAGGAAGTGGCCCAAAAAGTCGGTCGGCAGGCGACCGATCTGATCGGCCAGACGAAGTCCGCCGTCCAGACGGCCAAAGACGGCATCCAATCCGCGAAGGATGGCATGCACGATGCGATGTCGGACGCGCAGAAGCCGAACTGATCGCCTCTCTTCCCAGGCCTTCCCCGATCGCGCTCGGGGATTGGCCTTGTTCGGGCTTCCGCCGGCGAACCAGATCCGGGGAGGATCCCCGGGGCTCGCGAGGCGCGATTCGATTCGCAACGAGAGAGGAGCGTGAACGGGATGGGCGATTCCTCGCTTTCCCGCAACGGCGAGCCGGTTCCCGGCAAAGATTACGAGCCCGACGCAGACCGCACACCTTCGGGACCGATGCCGACGCGGCCGGTCGAAGAGGCGCGCAACGGCTCGATGGTCCAGGACTTGGACGATCTGAAGCGCCTCGGCGCCGATATGGAACGGGTCAAGACCGGTCAAGAGTTGAAGGAAGAAGGTCTTGTGCCCGATCCGGCGCAGGACGAATAAGCATCCCCATGCGCAAGAACCTCCATCCCGGGTCGACGGGAATGGAGGTTCTTGTATGTGCGCGCTATACGCGGATGCCCGAGTCCCGGGCTACCGTTCGGGCGTAGGAGCGGCGGGCGATCAGGAAGTACGCGGTCTGCAGCGCCAGATAGATGCCCATGACCATCGATGCGGAAGACAGAATCCTAGCGGGATCCAAGACGTTCCCGAGCGCGATCATCGCGAACGCGGCGTGCAGCGCGCCGACCGCGCAAGGGATGAAGAACAGGATGGCGATCTGAGCGGTCAGGATCCGGCCGAGCTCCTTCGGGGAGATGCCGATGCGCATCAACGAGCGGAACTGCGTCTGTTCCTCCCGAAGCTCGGTGAACAGCTTGAAGAAGAGCAAGCTGCCGGAAGCCAGGAAGAACAACGCGCTGACGAACATCGCGATGAAGAGCGCGAGCGAAGAGAACTGCCGAGTCAGCTTGTACTCGTCCAGCCGGGAAGCGAATTTCAGATCGGGCAAGGAAGCCCGGACCCGTTCGATCGCCTGCTCGGCCTTCTGCCAATGGCGAATCTCGAACCCGTAGGCGTAGACCCGGCTGCCCCCGGCCGCCTCTTTGTACTGAGCTGCGAACTGCGCGTCATTCAGCACGACCAGATATGTTGCCGGACCGATCGCCTGAACGATCCCTCCGTTGCGCTGGCCGTCCATCGACAGCGGCAGCACGCGTTCGCCTGTCCGGAACGCCGCTTCCGCTCCCGCGGTCGCCAACGCGGGTGCGGCGTCCCGGTAGGGATAGACGAACCAAGCGTGGCCAGGCTCGACCTTCACCGGCCGCAGGCCTTGGATATGCCCGGCCAGCGCATTGTAGGCGGATTCGGAGACGAGCATGGCGGTATCATCGAGTTCCCTGACCCCGGGCAGCTTCAGCGAACCTGCGATCCCCGTCACGTCGGCTTTGAACGCCAGGCTGAAGCCTTCCGCCCGAACGGCTTCCTCGATCCGGTTCAGATCCGCTGCCTTGGCGGGCTTGCCCCGCTGCTGGAACGACAAGGTCTGCGGGTTGTGGCCGACCACGTTGTCTTCGGTCGCGTTCATGAACACGGTCAGCGTGCCGGCGGACGTCACGACGACGGCGCACATGATGGAAGCCAGGAACAGAACCCGCGCGTTGTCCTTGATCCGGTAAGCCAGTTGGGACAGCACGACCAGGTTCGTTCCGCGATGGCTGATCCCCCGGTTGCGCTGGAGACGCTTCAGCAGCGCTACGCTGAGCTGCGTGAACAAGAAATACGTCCCTACCGTGACCAGCCCGATGATGGGCAGGATGCGGAAGATCAGATTGCCCGCCGACATCGTGTAGGCCATCGCGTAGCCTCCGCCTAGACAGACCGCGGACAACGCCGCGAGCCAAGGCGAAGCGGCCGGCGCCCGCTTCGGCTTTCGCGAGGCCAGCAGGAGCTCCGCGACCTCCATTCGTCCGACGCGCCTGAGCGAGAACGCGGCGATGACCAAGAACAGCAGCAGATAGCCCGCGGCCGTCAGGGCGATCGCCCGCCAAGGCCAGTAGAAGGGGATCGGATTCGCTACGTCCATCAGCCTGGACAACACCATGAAGAACAGCTTGCTGAACAGCAGTCCGATCGCCAGACCGCATAGGATGGCCGCCGCGCCGAGCAGGAGGTTCTCGTAGACGATCAGCTTGCGCAGCTGCCGGCGGGTGAATCCGAACAGGCAGAGCATGCCGAACTCCTTCTGCCGCGTCTTCAGGAACGAGGAGCTCGCGTATTGAATGAAAAAGAAAGAGAAGACGATGATGATGTATTCGCAGCCGATCAAGGCGAGCCTCGTACCGGCCCCTCCGGCTACGTCTCCCTGCAGGATGAGCGGATGGAAGATGAACGCCGCGTAGACGAAGAAGACCGTCACCGCGAACACGCTGCTCAGGAAGAAGGAGCCGTATGCGTGTCGGTTGCCCCAGATGTTACGGGAGGCGAGTTGGCGAAACGTCATTGAACTCCCCTCCCAACACGCTCAACGCATCCAGTATTTGTTGGAAAAACGCTTGCCGGTTCGACCCTCTCCGGATCTCCGAGAACAGCTTGCCGTCGCGGATGAAGACGATCCTCCGGCAATAGCTGGCCGCGAACGGATCGTGGGTGACCATGACGATCGTCGCGTGCAGCCGTTCGTTCAAGCCCGTCAAGGACGTCATCACGTCGCGCGACGCCTTGGAGTCGAGGTTGCCCGTCAGCTCGTCCGCCAGCAGCAGGGACGGCCGGTGCACGATCGCCCTGGCGATGGCCGTGCGCTGCTTCTGGCCGCCGGACACTTCATAGGTCCGTTTGTCCAGAATCGATTCGATGCCGAGGAGCGCAGCGCTCTCTTGGACCCTCCTGTCGATCTCGTCCACGGGCAGCTTGTCCATGGCGAGGGGGAGAATGATATTCTCCCGGATCGAGAGCGTGTCGAGCAAGTTGAAATCCTGAAAGACGTAGCCGAGCTCCCGCCGGCGGAACAACGCAAGCTCCGCGTCCTTCAGCGTTTGGGGGCGAACGCCGTTGATCTCCAACTGCCCCGACGACGGTTTGTCGATCGTAGACAGCAAGTTGAGCAGCGTCGTCTTGCCGCTCCCCGACGGCCCCATGATGCCGAGGAATTCGCCTTGCTCGACGCTGAGCCGGATCTCGTCCAACGCCGTATACATAACCCCGCTCTGCGAGCCGTAGATTTTGGATAGGCCTTCCGCCTTCAAGATCACCTTCGTCATGATGCAACCTCCCATGAATGCCGTTCGATAATCTTAGTCTAGCAAGGCGATCTCGAAGAACCTATGGATTTGGCTTACGAATGGCCCCGCGTATCTTACAAGTTCGTCACGTTTCTTCCGCGCGTTCGGACGGTCATCGGCGGAAAAAGATCCGTACGGTCGTTCCCGCGCCCGCTTGGGATTCGATGGCGAGTCGATGGCCGAGCAGCGCGCAGGTCTCTTGGACCAAGTAGAGCCCCATCCCCGTCGACTCCCCGCCCATTCGGCCGTTCCGGCCCGTGAAGAAGGGCTCGGCGACCCGCGGCAAGTCCTCTTCGGCGATACCGACCCCCTCGTCGGCGACGCAAAGCTCGCACCCGCCCTGGACCGCCGCGACGGCGACGAGGAGCCGCTTCGCCCCCGGCTTGGCTCGGGAATACTTGATGGCGTTCGAGATCAGCTGTCCGATCATGAAGGCGAGCCACTTGGCGTCCGTGGTCGCCAGGAGATCCTCCCCTTCCAGCTGGGGATAGACGGACGCGCGGAGCATCGCATGCTTGTGCCTGTTCACGACAGCCCGCGCCGTCTCCCGCAGAGAGACCGATTCGAGCCGTAGATCCCGGTCGAATTGGTCCAGCCTGGCCTGGTACAGCACCGTCTCCAGTCCTTCCTCGATCCTTCCGTTCTCCTCCCGGATGCTGCGCAGCGTCTCGCGCGCTTCCTCCAAGGACGGCAACCCACCCGATTGCTGCGTCAACAGGTCGATCACCGATACCGGCGTCTTCATCTGGTGCACCCACTGCTGCGTGAACAGATGCCGCCGCTCCGCGCGTTGCCGCGCCTCCGCCATTCCGGACACATGGGCGTGATATTGGGCGAAGAGGAGCTCACGGTAGACGAGCTGATCGGAGAAGTCCGGCTCGGGCAGGGAGAGCACCTTCTCCGGACCTGCGGGCGGCGTCTGCCGAAGCTCGCGAACGCGCCGTTCGAACGCGAGGCGGCGGAAGTGATCGATCGCGAGCGCGACGGTCAGGAAGACGACGGTCAGGAGCAGCATGTAACCCGCGATTCGCCAATCGATCGGCTGCCCGGCATCCGCGAGCCGAAGCGCCAGCACCGCGACGAGCGTTACGGCCAGCGCCGCATACGCCAGCATATAGACGAGCCGATCCCGCAGCAATGCCCGCCAGATCCGCCAAGCCGTTCCTCTCATGGACGGGACGCCTCCGATCGCTCCGCGTCCCTATCCGCGTTCAGCCGGTAGCCTTGGCTCCGGACCGTCTCGATGGCGTTCAGGATGCCAAGTTGCTCCAGCTTCTTGCGAAGCCGGGTCATATTGACCGACAGCGTGTTGTCGTCCACGAAGTTCACGTCGTCCCACAGCTTGGAGAGCAGATCCTCGCGGGAGACGATCTCGCCGGCGCGCGAACCGAGCGCGTCGATCAGGATGCATTCGTTGCGGGTCAAGTCCGTCTGCAGGTCCTTCCAGACCAGCCGGTTGCGCGTGCGATCGAGCAGCAGGCCGCCGATGTCGAGCATCTCCCGCGTCTGCGGCGCGACCGCGTATTCGCCATAAGCGCGCCGCAAGCTGCTCTTCACCTTCGCGAGCATCACTTCCAAGTTGAAGGGCTTGGCGATATAGTCGTCGCCCCCGTATTCGATCGCCATCACCTGGTCCATCTCATGCGTCCGCGCGGAGACGAAGAGGATCGGCACGCTGGAGACCGTACGAATCTGCCTGCACCAGTAGTAACCGTCATAGTACGGCAAGTTGATATCCAGTAGAACGAGATCGGGCTTGCGCTCGAGGAATTCCCGCTTCAGATCGTCCATCCGGCGCGCGATATAGGGGTCGTATCCGTATTTCATCAAGTATTTGTTCAGCTCGGCTGCGATCTTCTCGTCGTCCTCCACGATGAATATGAAATAACGCCTCATAGCAGTGTTTCCTCCGCGTTCGAAATTAGGCCTATGAGTTATTGTAAAGAACCTCGGCTTTCTTCGCTACTTTTGCCCGCAAGGCAACCCGGCTTGACCGTCTGCCAGGCAAGAGGGCGAACGCTTGGATCGGAGGTCATGCGGAAAGGATTAGGCATGAACCTTTCAAACTCAAAAAGAACGGTGCAGATGTTGCTCTGCACCGTTCCTTTATGATCTTTTTTCATCTTTGGCGATCAGAGAGAGAACGGCCTCGTCGCGACGCCATGAGAACGCTTAACTTTAGCCTACCGTTTCTTGCGCGCCGTACACGATCGCTTCCTGGTCGAGCAGGTTCCGCAGTCCCGACGGCGTAAGTCCCATGTCCAGCAGTTGAACGACCGGAATGGAAGGCATATCGGCCTTCACGAACTCGCCGCCCGACAGATGATAACCATACTCTCTAGCTATCGTGTACGATTGGCACAACTGATCGGCTGCATGGACGGCTTTCTCTTCGGAGTCGTAGTCGGCCAACCGGTTGCCGTTGCCTAGCGGGTTTTTGCGGGATTGGATGCTGAGTTGGTGAGCATCGTTGTGTTCGCGAACCAGGATGTCGCACTCGAAGCACGCGAGACGATACTTGACAGTCATCGTTTCCACCGCCTTTGGTGAAGAGAATGGTGTAGCTTACCGATATGTACCCGGTTCGCCGCCCCCCTAAACATCGGGGGCTAATTCTCTTCATCTTCCTCCGGCTCGGCCAGCCATCCCTTCAGCTTGTCGATGGCCCTGCGCTGGATGCGCGAGATGCTCATCTGGGAGACGCACAGCCGCTCGGCGGCGTTCCGCTGCGAGAGACCCTCCTCGTACAGAAGGACGAGCACCTGCCGTTCCTCGGGCTTCAGCTTCATCATCGCCTCCTGCAGATCGATCCGCCGGTCGACGCCCGCGAAGTCGTCCGCCGGCGATCCGATCAGCTCGCCGAGCGTCGCCGTATTCTCTTCTTGAGAGACAGGCGTATCCAGCGAGACGTAGTGATGGAGCTCGCGGCCCGCCAGCACCTCGAGCGTATCCTCCACGCTCATCTCCAGAAATTCCGCGATCTCCTCCACGCTGGGCGACCGTTCGAGCCGGACGGTCATCTCGTCGATCGCTTGCTGGACGACCAGTCCTTTTTCCTTGATCCGGCGAGGCACTTGAATGTACCACGACTTGTCGCGCAGATAGTTCTTCATCTGACCGACGATGCTTTTCATCGCGTAAGGCTCGAAGGGCATGCCGAGGTCCGGGTCGAATTGCTTCAGCAGCCGGAACAGCGTCATCCGCCCCACCTGGAACAGGTCCTCCTGCAAGCTCAGATGGCTGCGGGACATCTTGTGCGCAGCCATCCGGACGAGCGGCTCATAATGCCGAATCAGATCTTCGGCCAATTCATTGCACAGCGTACGCTGGTATTCTAACAGCTTCAGAAACGCATCGTCGGGCAGACGCGCGTTCGGTTGCACGCTCATACCGTTTCTTGAGCCATCCGCCGCTTGGTCAAGATCACGCTGGTGCCTTGATTGCTGCGGATTTCGACTTGGTCCATCAATGCTTGCATGAGATAAAGTCCCAACCCGCCCGACTGGATCTCCTCGATGGACTTTCCATGCAGATTGGAAGAAGTCCGGTCCGTCGCCTGTTCGAAGCTCACGCCCGAATCGCTGACCGAGATCTGGAGCGCGTCGTCCCCGATCACGGTGAAGACGACTTCCACGTGTCCGGGCTCCGATTGGTCATAGGCATGCAGGACCGCATTGTTGCAGGCTTCCGAGACGGCCACCTTCATATCCTCGATCTCTTCAAAGGAAAACTTCATTCTCGCGGCGATGCCGTATAACGTTAAGCGGACTATATCTACATACTCGGCTTTGGCCGGTACCGACAGCGTTACGTTCGCGTCATTTTTCATCGTTGTTTCGTCCTCGTTCCCTTCGTTATATAAGTACGCATTAGGCGTTGGAAGCGTCAAGAAACGGCGTAATGCCGGTCATGTCGAACAGCTTCTGAATGGTGGGCGGCACGTCCTCCACCCCGAACGGCGCGTTGCGGGCATGACGGGCCTTCACGATGCTGATCAGGATCCCGATGCCGGTGCTGTCGATATACTTAAGCTCGCGCAAGTTCAAGATCAGTCTGCGATCGGGCAATTCCATGAGCGGCTCCATGACGGACCGCATCTGGGAAGCGACCTCCAGGTCCAATTCCCCTGCAATATGAACGACGGTCAGACCATCCAGGTTCTCCGTGTGAAAAGACAATTTATCGGTATGCATACGAAACCCCTCTCCAATAATAGATAAGCGGATATGGATGTTTACCCTGCGTTTGGCGCTTTGAAACAAATGCAAACGGCTTGACGCCTTTTGTTTCGCCGGCTCCGCGAGCCGGGTAATCGGTCATAGCGGAGCCCCATCCATTTTATAACATAAAGGGAGTGGACGTCATGAACAACAATGTGGATATCGAAAGACGCGAAGTGGAGCATAAATCCGATTCGAGCGTCGTTTGGTCCTCGTTCATCAAATACGCGGCTTACCTGGTCATCTTCTTCGGGCTGATGTACCTCATCATTTATTACTTGCTGCCCATGTTGAAGTAAAGCCTGAGAAAAGGGCGCATACTTGAAGCACGATGAACGGATGGAGGCGTGAATTTGAAATCGCTGCATTTCGGATCGTTACTTTGGCCTGCGAACAGTCCGGCCATGCCGAGTTACCCGCCTCTGAACGGACGAGTCGACTGCCAAGTCGCCATCGTCGGGGGCGGCATGACCGGCGCTATTATCGGCTACGCTTTGGTTCGCAGCGGCATCTCAACCGTACTGATCGAACAGGACCGCATCGCCTCGGGCAGCACCTCCGCCAACACGGGGCTGCTGCAATTCTCCAACGACATAACGTTGAAGGACCTCGCGGCCCAGATCGGGGAGCAGGATGCATCGATGTTCTACCGGGCCTGCAAGAACGCCGTCGAAAAGCTTTGTCAAATCGCGGAGAACCTGCCGGCGGACGTGAACTTTAGACGCCGCAACAGCTTGTACTACGCCACCTCGGCCGACGACGTGCCCGATCTGCGGCGCGAATACGAGATGTTGCGCCGGCACGGCTTCGACTCCGAATGGTGGGACGCGGACCGGATCGCCGACGCTTTCCCGTTCCGTCGCGAGTCGGCGATCGTCACGCGCGGAGACGGCGAGGTCGATCCGTTCCGATTCGTGTCCGAGCTGGCCAGAGATGCGGCGCAGCATGGTCTGCGCGTTCACGAGCATACCGCTTTGAAGTCCGTCGAGGGACGGAAGGGCGATCTGATCTGCCGAACGGAACGCGGAGAGGTCCACGCGGAGCGCGTCGTATACGCCGTCGGCTATTCGCCGGAGACGGCGGGCGGCAATCGCGTCAAGGCGCTGCTCAACCGGACCTACGTCATCGTGACCAAGCCGTTGCCGTCTCTAGCGGAATGGCATCAGCGCTGGCTATTGTGGGAGACGGCGCGGCCCTATTTCTATCTGCGCACGACCGCGGACGGGCGGATCGTGGCGGGCGGCCGCGACGAGCCTATCCGGGAGCCCTTGACCAACCAGAAGGAGCTTAGTGTCTATAGCGCCAAACTCATGGACGATTTGCGGGAGCTGTTCCCGCATTACGAGCTGGAATTGGCCTACGAGTGGTGCGCTACCTTTGGGGAATCCGCGGATCAGCTTCCCTGGCTGGGAGAAGATCCGGACAGGCCCGGCCACTACTACGCGCTGGGATACGGGGGCAACGGGACCGTCTACAGCTGGATAGCGGCCCAGCTTCTCGTCGACGAGCTGCTAGGCATCGTCAATCCGATCGCGGCGATCGTCAGCCCCGCGCGAAGCGAGCCGGCCAAAGTCGCGGAGCCTACGGGTTCGAACGCTTAGATTAGGACGGTCGGCGCTTGGCCGCGCGATCGACTTTGCGTCCAGGTGATGCCAGGTGAGCCATAGAGGCTGTCCCGGACGGTTTTAGACCGGTGGGACAACTTCCTCAGGCGTGTTCGCCCTAGCGAGGCTAAAGCGATGTATCCCGTACATCACATCGCGCGTGTTCACCGCTTTGCGTTCAAAGAGGCGTACCAAGTACGTCACTTCGCGCGTTTTCGCCGCTTTGCGGTCAAAGAGACGTACCCAGTACGTCACTTCGCGCGTTTTCGCCGCTTTGCGGTCAAAGTGACGTACCCAGTACGTCACTTCGCGCGTTTTCGCCGCTTTGCGGTCAAAGAGACGTACCCAGTACGTCACTTCGCGCGTGTTCACCGCTTTGCGGTCAAAGAGGCGTACCCAGTACGTCACTTCGCGCGTGTTCGCCGCTTTGCGGTCAAAGAGACGTACGTAGTACGTCACTTCGCGCGTGTTCACCGCTTTGAGGTCAAAGAGGCGTATGCAGCACGTCACTTCGCGCGTGTTCGCCGCTTTGCGGCCAAAGAGACGTATGCAGTACGTCACATCACGTGTCTTTGACACTTGGCAGCATCGGAATGCGTAAAGTGTGTATCCAGTACATCTCTTTGACGCCGGCGGTGCGCGGGCTCCCAATCCCCGCGATACCCGGCCCTTGCAGCCAGGCCGTTTCCATCCTGTCCCGCACATGCGACCCTGTCCTCTATAAAAAACAGCTACCGCCGCGCTCCTCAGAGCGCGGCGGTAGCTCGGCGTTTGGCGCCACTATTATTGCACAACATCGAGCGCGCCAGCTTGCCGGAGGATTTTGGCAGTCTGTCCGTCCTTGCGCTCCTCGGCGACGAGCAGGTATTTCCCGCCGTTCAACTCCTCCGCCGCGCGATCGGCTATTCTATCCGGCAGTCCCATCTGGCCCAGCACGCGATCCGTATCGACATCGCCTTCGTTGTCCCAGTCGACGAGACCCGCGACCGGCATGACCGGACCGCTGCCCGTATAGCCGGCCACCCCGTTCATCTGAGGAGCGGCCAGTACGCCCGCGACCGGCACCACGCTCTCGTCGCCGCTCCATCTGCGAATGTCCTCGCGCGCGCCGCGTTCCTGCGCTTCCCGCACGCCCGCTACGCCCTCCAGCGGCACCACGCTGTTAGAGGAGAGCAGCGGCGCGTCCGCTTCGTTCTTCACGATGACGCGCAGATCCTGCTTGTGCGATCCTGCATTGCGAAGCGCCTCGATCGCGTCGAGCACTTGTTGTTCCTGAGAGAAGATTCCGATTGTCATACCCATGGGAAAGACCTCCTTTCGGCGATGCTTCCGCCTTTCGCCTTTCCCTCATTTTACCCTTCGCGGGCGGAATTGAACCGAAGCGCCGACGCGCGGAGAACGCAAATCAACTCGAGGAAGCTGCGCTTAAGAAGAAGATAAAAAAGATACGCCTCGAACAAAATAAGCCGCAATTCGTGGCTTAAATACTGTGAACGCGCCCTTCGAAGCGAAATAAGCCGCATTATGCGGCTAAAATGCCCGAGGTGCGCCACATGCGCAATCGCCGACAACCCCGGCTTGCTTCAGCGCACTTTCCGGTAAATGCGGAACTCGTCGTTCCATGCCTCGTAACGGCTCGCGAAGCCGGTGAAAGCGACCGACTCCTTCCCCCCCAGAATCAGGAATCCGCCAGGCGCCAAGCTCTCGTACAAGAGCCCGTGCACCCGCTCCCGCAAGGCCGCATTGAAGTAGATCATCACGTTCCGGCAGAAGATGATCTGGAATTCGTTGAAGGACCGGTCGGTCACGAGATTGTGCTCCGCAAAAACGATGCGCTCGCCCAGCGCGGCGTCCAGCGTCGCTGAGCCGTGCGCGACCTCGTAATAGCTGGAGAAGGTGCGCTTGCCGCCGGCCGCTTGATAATTCTTCGTGTAGAGGCGCATGCGGTCGATCGGGATGACGCCTTTGCGCGCGCGCTGGAGGCAGCTCTCGCTGATGTCCGTGGCGTAGATCCTGGACCGGCCTAGCAGTTGCTCCTCCTCCAGCAGGATCGCCATCGAATAGGCCTCTTCGCCGGAGGCGCAGCCCGCATGCCAGACGCGGAGGAACGGAGCGTCCTTCAGGACGGGCAAGACGCCGCCGCGCACCGCCATGAACATGCCCGGATCGCGGAACATCTCCGTGACCGGAATGGACAGGTCCGCCAGCAGACGTTCGAACGCCTCCCGCTGATGCAGCACCCGGTCCTGCAGCAAGGAGATCGTCGGCAGCTGCTCGAGCGACATCCGGTGCCAGATCCTTCGCCTCAGCGAAGGATAAGCATAGTAGCGAAAGTCATAGCCGTATCTCAGAAAGACGGCTTCCAGCAGCACCTCGATTTCGATCTTCTCCAGTTTTTCGTCGTAAGCTTGCGGTTCGCCCCGATCCGTCATGCATATAACCACACTTTCAATAAAGAGAGCAGTTGCTCGGTCTGTATCGGCTTCGGGATGTAGTCCGACGCCCCCGCTTCCAGGCATTTGTTCCGGTCTTCCTTCATCGCCTTCGCCGTAACGGCCAGAATCGGAAGCTCGCGCCAGCGCGGGTCGCGACGAATGCGCGCCATCGCCTCGTACCCGTCCATGACGGGCATCATGATGTCCAGCAAGACGAGGTCGACGTCGTCCCGGGCGTCCAGAATCTCCAGCGCTTCCCGGCCGTTCTCCGCCGAGATGACCGTCATGCCGTGATGGTTCAGCAAGCTGGTCAAGGAGAAGACATTGCGGGCGTCGTCGTCGACGAGCAGGATGGTCTTGCCGGCATAGGATCCCGATTCCCGCCCTCGCTCCCGCTTGCCCGAAGCCGCCGCGGAAGGACCCGCCTCCTCTTCCGCCAATGCGAGCGCCGACGACAGGGGCATGCCGGGCTCCGCTCCGGACGCGGCGGCCGCCATTTCCCGTTCCGCCCCGGGGCTCGCGGCGGCTGCCTCGCGGTCGGCGGTCCCCTCCGTCTCCGCCGCGGGCGGATTCGGACAAGCCTCCGGCACGATCAAGGTGAAGACGCTCCCGCGTCCGGGTTCGCTCTCGAGCGAGATCCATCCGCCCAGCAGGTTGGATAGCTCCCTGCTGATCGCGAGGCCCAGGCCGGTGCCGCCGAAGTTGCGGCTCGTCGTGCCGTCCGCTTGGCGGAACGCTTCGAAGATGACTTCGCGCTTCTCGGGCGGGATGCCGATCCCCGTATCCGTTACTTCGAACGCTACGTAGTCCCCCTCCGACCTGGCGGGAGCTGCGGGAACTTCCTTCTCCCGCGCCTTGCGCAGATGCAGCGTCACGGATCCCTCCAACGTGAACTTGAGCGCGTTCGACAGCAAGTTCTGCAGAATCTGCTTCAAGCGGTAGCCGTCCGTCAGCAGCACTTTCGGCACGTCCGGGTCCGTCCGGATCGCGAACGCGAGACCCTTCTCCTGCGCGATCGGCGTGTAGACCTGCTCCAGGTGCGAAGTGATATCCTCCAGCACCGTCGACTCGGGATAGATGTCCATCTTGCCGGCGTCGACCTTGGCCAGATCGAGAATCTCCTCGATCATCTTGAGCAGGTCGCTGCCCGACGCATGGATCGCGGACATATATTCGAGCTGCTTGGCCGTCAGGTTGCCTTCGTTGTTGTCCGTCAGGAACTGGGACAGAATAATCATGCTGTTGAGCGGCGTGCGCAGCTCGTGGGACATGTTCGCCAGAAATTCCGTCTTGTACTTGGAAGCGAGCGACAGCTGCATGGCCTGTCGTTCGAGCGAGACGTTCGCCTTGGCGATCTCCCGGTTGACCCGCTCCGTCTGGCGGATCTGCTCTTCGAGTTCGGCCGTCTTGTTCGTCAGCTCGCGGTTGGCGTACTCGAGCTGCTCCTGCTGCCGCTGCAGCTCATGTTCCGAGCGCTTCAGATCCCCCGCTTTTCTCTCCAGCTTCTCGTTCGTCTGCCGGAGCTCCTCCTGCTGCGAGATCAGCTCCTCCGATTGAACCTGGAGCTCCTCCGTCATCGTCTGCGACTCCCGGAGCAGCTCCTCCACCCGGATGCGGGACTGGATGTTGCCGATCAGATACGCGAACTTCTCGCATAGTTTGTCCAACAACGCCAGATGGAGATTGGAGAACGGATGCAGCGAAGCGAGCTCGATCACGCCGATCGTCCGCTCGTTCAGCTTCAGCGGGTACAGCAGCAGCTGTTCGGGCTCGGCGGAGCCGAGTCCCGAACCGATCCGGATGTAGCCGGGCGGCAGCGCGTCGAGCGTCATCTGCCGCCCGCTCGCCGCGCATTGGCCGACGAGCCCTTCGCCGATGCGGAACGAACGGTGTGCCGAGTCGCCCGCATAGGCGCCCGCCAAGACGAGGCGGACGCCGGCGATCGCGTCTTCCTCGCGGAGGTAGACCGCGCCGTAGGCCGCGTTGAGCTCGGGAGAGAACTCCCCGATGAACGATTGGGAGACCGCGCCAAGGTCGTTCCCGTCCCGCAGCAGCTCCGTGAGTCTCGCGATCTGCGCGTCGATCCACGCCTGCTGGTCCTTCGCCTGATTGTAGAGCGCTTCCCGCTCGTTCTTAGCTTGCAGATCGAGGGCGACCTGCCGGAAGACCCGCGCCAAGTCGCCCAGTTCATCGGTCTCGCGAACCTCGAGCCGCTCGAATCCCCGCAGCCGCCCCTGCCCGAACTTGCGCGCCATCATGGAGAGCACCGCCATCCCCCGCGCGAAGGCGGGGAAGACCCAGCGGATCACCCCGAGCGCGAGCAGCAAGCCGGCGATGGTCAACCCGGCCACCCAACTGACGGACCGCTCAAACATGCGCTTGGCTTGTTCTTGTTCCTGCGCCATGGACTTCTGCTCGTACGTGACGAGCACGTCCAAGGAGCCCGCCACCGCCGTCTGGCGGTCGCGTCCTTCATTCTTCTGCAGCGCGAGGGCGGTCTCGCGATCGCCGTCCGCGATCGCCGCCGCGAACCGCTTCAGCCAGTCGACGTAGAGTTCCAGATCGAGTCCGGCCCGATCGACCATCTGCCGCTCGTCAGCGTCGTTTTGGCCCTCGGCCAACTTCGTCATGCTCGTTTGAATATCGTTCGTCTGGTCGGCGAGCTGGCCCGCCGCCAGCCGATCGATTTCGGACGTCCCCGTCAGCACGTCGCTTACGATTCTTCCCGCGACGTTCACTTGGCCTCGCAACTCGATGACTTCGAGCACCTTGACGAACCGGTGATCGTAGAAGCTCTCCAGCCGATCGTTCATGCGGCTCAGCCGATCGTAGCCGAACGAAGTGATCCCGACCTGCAGGACGAGCAGCACCGTAAATCCCGAGATGAGTTTCGTTTTGATTTTCACCGGTTCACCGCCTTGCTTTTTTCACCTCGACGCGCACGAGACACCGGTCGTCCGGGCGCCGGTCCAGCGATTCCGAAGCCATCAGCGCCTCCAGTTCCTCGGTGTTCCCGCCCGCTTGGAATACCCGTTCCGTCAGCTGGCCGATGCGTTCGTCCATGTCGCCGGGGAACAGGTCGAGCAGACCGTCCGTATAGAGATGGAGCACGTCCCCGGTCCGCAGGACCGCCGTCTCCATCTTCGCTTCCATCTGATCGAACAGTCCGATCGGCGGCGCGGTGGCGGCCAGCTGCTCCGTCCCTTCGCCGTCCGCGCGCGTCAACAGCCCCGGCGGGTGGCCGGCGTTGACGTATTCGATGACGCCGTTCTCGAGATCGATCCACGCGCAAATGCCGGTGCAGTAATACTGCATCATCTCGCTGTCGTATTGCAGCTGAAGCAGCCGCCGGTTCAGTTCTTCGACGATGCGCTTCGGCGTGACGGTCGTCCGCATCGCCTCGTGCAGCACGGATGCCGTATACGTGCTGATGAGCGACGACGAGATGCCGTGTCCCATGGCGTCCATCACCGCGATCAGGAAATGCTGCGAGTCGAATACGTGCCAGGCGTAGAGATCGCCTGCCAGCCCCTCCGACGCGCGGAAAAACGCGTTCACCCGCAGATTCTCCTCATCCACGTCGTTCGGGAGGACGGCTTCCTGGACTTGCCGCGCCAGATTGAGCTCCTCCCGCAACCGCCGGTCCCGCTCCTTGTGCCAATCCAGCTCCCGCTTCAGCCGAAGCGCGGAGCGGATGCGGGCGAGGAGCTCGATCTTGTTGATCGGCTTCGTGACATAGTCGGTCGCGCCCGCGTCGAGCGCTTCCGCCAGCTTCCTGGAATCGCCGATCGCGGTCACCATGATGACCGGAATGTCCCGCAGCTGTTCGTCCTTCTGCAGCATATGACAGGCCTTGATCCCGTCGATCGCGGGCATCATGAGGTCAAGCAGGATCAGGTCGACCGAATCTCCCTCGGCCGCCGGATCCTGGGGGCGAAGCATCGCGAACATCTCCTCGGCGGAGTATGCGACCCGGACGTCCTCATAGCCGGAACGGTTCAGCATCTCCCGAACGACCATCACGTTCATCGGGTTATCGTCTACTACCAATATGCTCATAGAATTGAATTCTCCTCGTCCTTCTCTTCCTCTCAGCCTAGCGCGGGGCACGCCAACTGTAAAGCGCAAGCGACAAACGGGAATAAGGAATGAGCGGTTCTCTCATTCCCTATTCCCGGATGCCGTTCGCGCTGCCGCGCAGGCCGGCGGAGTTAATGTTTGGCCAGGACCAGCACTTTGCCGCGGTCCAGCTCGGATTCGTACATCTCGGCTTCGCCGTCCTCGAAGCCCATCGCCTTGATCTTGGTGCGAAGCTCGTCTCCCCTGTCCCTGAACAGGTTCGCGACCGATTGAAGCACGCCTTCCTCGGAGGCTCCTATCGTATTCGCGCGGGAGACGTCGGCGATCCGGACCGTCCGGTCTTCCCCGTGGGCCAGCACGTAGATCTCTTCTTCCCGGTATCCTTGGCGGTGCAAATCCTTCACGGCGTCGAATGCTTCCAGTCCGTTGTTCACCAGTCTCGCGTAAGCTTTCATATCGAATCTCCTCCTTAGGCAGGTCTCGGTATTAACGATTAAGCGTTAAGCGGTTCTGTCCGTTATATACCCGCCCGCTCCGCGGCTGAAACGGTTCGGGCACGTACGCCTCGGACGCCTGCTCCTCTTGCTCTTCCGCACTGCGGCGCGCGCTGCGGACGGCCGATACGACTTTCATGCCGGCTTTGAGCCAGGCGACCCAAGGCTTCTCCTTGGATTGATCCTGCTCCTCGAGCGCGGCGACCTGATCGCGGACGGCCCGCGTCAGCGTCCCCGAGATCTCCCGGACGGCGCCCGTCGTCTCCTTCAGCGTGACGCCTGCGTTGCGGGCCGCTTGGAAGAATTCGTTCGTCGACCGGATCTTGTTCTTCACGTCCTCGGAGATCGTCTTGACGTTCTCGGTCAGTTCTTCGACCTTCCCTCGCATCGACTCCACCGTGTCCCCGGCTTCCTTGACGGTACTCTGTACCGAGAGCAGCGTCTGGCGCGCCGCCTTCAGCGTCGCGATCAAATATACGCAGAGAGCGGCGAAGCTGATGGCGATGAGGACGACGCTCCAAGCCATGAGTTCCTGGTTGCTCATACGGATCACCTTCCTTTCGAGTTAGGCTGCAGTCCTCTTGATAGCCCTTCTTACCCGCCCGATTTGGGCGCGAAACTTCGAACGGGACCGCAGGCGCGCGATTCCCTAGGGGCGGCGGCCGCCGGGGCCGGGATCCCGCGATTCCCGCATCTCCCGCAGGGTCGTACGCAGGATGGCCCGGGTCTGACGCGGTTGCCAAAAAAAACAAACAAAATCGTAAGATTACGGCATCGCCGCCGAAGCGACCCGATCGCTAAGATGAAGGTGCGGCGCGATGCCGATGGCCGTTTCTGTCCGGAACACGGCACGCGGCGGCGGCAACCGCAATCCTTTTATCCGAAGGGGGATGCTCGTGATCGACAACGGCACCTATGAAGAGACGCTCGCGCACGTGAAGACGTTCTCCAATCCGTCCGGACTCCGCATTACGGATATCCGGTTTGCCGACATCGTCGGCGGTCCTTTCCACAGCAGCCTCATCAAGGTGTACACGAATCAAGGCTTGGTCGGATTCGGCGAGGTGTGCGACGGGGCCGACAAGGTCTATGCGCAGCTGCTCAAGGGCCGCTTGCTGGGGGAGAACCCGTGCCATGTCGACAAGCTGTTCCGGCGAATCAAACAATTCGGCGGCCATGCCCGCCAAGGCGGCGGCGTGAGCGGCATCGAGATCGCCTTGTGGGATCTGGCCGGCAAAGCGTACGGCGTGCCGGTCTATCAGATGCTCGGCGGGAAATTCAGGGACAGGGTGCGGATGTACTGCGATACGGAGGTCGTCGGCAAAGATTCGGGGCTGGCGATGGGCGCGGCGCTCAAGAAACGAATGGAGGCCGGATTCACCTTCCTCAAGATGGACCTCGGCATCGGCCAGATCCTCCACGAACCCGGCACGCTCAGCGCGCCCGTCGGTTTCCTGGAGGAGATGCGCGAGAAGTCCAAAAACCGCTACAACCAGAACTTCGACGATCTGACCGACGACGAGATCCGGGAGATCACGAATCGCCACTACGACGTCTACAACATCCCCCATCCCTTCACCGGCATCCATGTCACGGAGAAGGGACTGGATCTGCTGGAGCGGTATGTCGCCGACGTCCGTTCGGTGATCGGGTACCAAGTGCCGCTCGCGATCGATCATTTCGGCCACATCGGGCTGGAAGACTGCATCAAGCTGGGCCGGCGCGTGGACAAGTACAACCTCGCGTGGATGGAAGACATGATCCCTTGGCAATACACCGAGCAATATGCCCGGTTGTCGCGCGCGGTCACGACGCCGATCTGCACGGGCGAAGACATCTATCTGAAGGAGAACTTCAAGCCGCTGCTCGAAGCCGGCGGCGTCTCGGTCATTCATCCCGACGTCCTCACGGCGGGCGGCATCCTGGAGACGAAGAAGATCGGCGATATGGCGCAAGAATACGGCGTCGCGATGGCCATCCACATGGCGGAAAGCCCGATCGCCTGTCTGGCCGCCGCCCACGTCGCGACGGCGACCGAGAACTTCCTCGCCCTCGAATACCATTCCTGCGAGGTCGAATGGTGGGACGACATCATCTGCTCCGGCGGGCAACCGAAGAAGCTCGTCCAGGACGGATTCATCGCCCTCACGGACGCGCCGGGACTCGGCATCGACGACTTGAACGACGAAGTCCTCGCCGCGCACCTGCACCCCGATATTCCCGGGCTGTGGGAGCCGACCGAAGGCTGGAACAAATTTTACGCCAACGATCGCTTGTGGAGCTGAACCGTCGCCGCGGGCGATGGACGGGCGATGGACGCGAGAAGCGATAAAAAAGGGTATTCGGATTTTTTGGCGGAGAAGGGCTATAGCTCGCCCTTCTCCGATTTCTCTATTAAAGCGGTAAGATTGATTCCAAGAAAAGCTGCCTTTTCTCGATCACGAACGTACATAGGGGACATGTTGAACATGGGATGATAGGTATGCGAGGTACCGCTGCCAGCTTACAGGGAACCGGTTTAAGAGGCTGCATTAGGCTTCTTTTAGTGGTTTACTTTTTAATGAAAACGAGTAAAATACGGCAAACATACCGATCACGATACTAATTGCTCCAATCCAGCCCAGATTCATGACCGATGTTTGGTTTACCACCCATCCGCCTGCACCGGCTCCAACAGCAATTCCAAGTTGAAGCACGGAATTGTTCAAGCCGAGCACCAAACCGGAGGCGTTCGGAGAAAGCGACACCAGGTAGTACTGCTGTGCAGGCGTTGTCATATAGGCAGATCCTATCCAAACGGCAAGGATCATGATAGCCCCTAAAAATGTGGTTCCCACCCAAGAAAGCGCCGCTAGCGACACGGCGTGGAGCAGCAGACTGACAAGCAGAGTCCGGTAAATCCCCCACCGGTCGGCGCCGTATCCCCCGATACGCGAACCTATTACAGCAAATATTCCGCATATGAATAGAGCTGCGCTGATCTGTGTCGTATTGAGGCTTGCAGCCTCCTGTAGAAAGGGGGAGATATAGGTAAATATGAATTGATACCCGATGACCCAAAAAAACGTAATGAACAATCCGCTAATGATTCGGCGATCCCGCAAGACCGCAAGCTGAGTTTTTAACGAAACCGATTCCTGACTTTCCATTTTGGGAACGGATGAAGCAATCCCGATGATTGAAAATAGGGCTAAAATATTGATAAACATAAAGACTAGGCGCCATCCCCAATATTCTCCTATTAAAGTCCCAAGCGGAACGCCGACGACCAAGGCCGTGCTTGCACCCATGATAATGATGCCGATAGCGCTGCCCCGCCTCTCCGGCGCTGCCATACTTGCGCCTACAGTCAAAGCGACTACTGTAAACACGCCTGCACTCGCCGCCTGAACCATTCTGGAAGCCATGAGAATGGTGAAGTTAGGGCTGAAGAAGGCAAGCAAATTACCGATGACGAAAACAAAAAAGGCAAGCAGCAGAAGTTTTTTCCTTTCCATCCTTGACGTTAGCGATAGCAGAATGGGCGATCCGGCCGCAATGACTATGGCATAGACGGTCACCAATTGCCCGGCCATACCTACGGACACATTCGTATCCTGTGCAATCATTCCCAGAATACCCGCTACAACAATTTCGGCAGATGCCATGACAAATACGCAAAAGGCAAGTAAATAAAGGACCCAGTTCTTGTTCATTTTCAATCTCCCTTATCTGTCATATTATTGAACAATCATTAAAAAATAAAGAAAAAAAAGGGGACCGTCTTTCAATCGAATATCGAAAGAGTGACCCCAACGATGTCCTCCAGAACAGTCATATCCGTTACCGTCTTGGCGGTAACCATCAATCCCCCTTGCGCATTGTTCAAATATCGCGCAAGCGCCATAAGATCCTGATAGCGCTCATTGATTTCTCCCTGTTCCTTGGCTCGTGCCAATGCAAGGTAATAAGCGCGTTCAAGACGGATTCTTTCCTTTTCTATAAAATCGGCAATCTCGGAGTCGTGCGGCGCGAGCTCCACGCAAGTATTGTTTATGAAGCATCCCCTCGTTCGATCCGAACGGGCAAGATCTGCCAGCAAATCACGGAACACTCGAGCGATGGCTTCTTTTCCCGAAGACGTATGTTCGAGCGTATGAACCGCCGTACTTTGATTGACATAATGCTTGAGCGCCGCGAAGAACAGGTCGCGTTTGCCCCCGTAAGTATTGTAAAGACTTTGCGCCTTGATTCCCACATGCTTCACCAATTCTTGCATGGACGCACCTTCATAACCATACTTCCAGAAATAATCCATCGCTTTGGAAAGAACCTCTGTCGTATCGAACTCTCTGGGTCTGGCCACTGGTTTCCCCTCCTCGTACAAACAACTTTAAGTCAATGTGACAGCCATTCCCGGGTGACGTCATAGAGCCGCTTCGCGGCGTCCTTGTCGAAGGACCTGTGCTCCTCGCTGATCCGCTTGCCTTCGATTATCCCCTCACCAAGTAGCTTACCAGTTTCTTTAGTGAACATTCAATAATAATTTGAATAAAAAATCGCATTCATCGGCGTAGTGCTTACTGAATGTATCCGTGCCCTAAAAAAGAAAAGGCGGCCGGCATGCGTCCTCGCGCATGCCGGCCGCCTTCTTCGCGCGCCGCGTTCGGCCGGGCCGAGCCGCCCCGCTCAAGCCGGAGAGGAGGCGGGGACGCTCTTCGCGGCCGCCTCCATCAAGCCTTTGATATAGCCGACCCCATAGAGCCGGCCGAGGAGCTCATAACCGGGATTCGCGTTGTCTTCGCCCTCCATCGTCGGGACGTGGTCCGGCCTCGCCGGCCCGCCGTAGCCGACTTCGTAATACGTCCGCATCGCCGCGAGCATATCGGTCTTGCCGTCGTCGTGGAACGTCTCCTCGAATTTCTCCTTGGTGCCCCGCACGTCGCGGAAGTGCACGAAGAACAATTTGTCCCGGCTCGCGAAATGGCGGATCGTATTCGGAATGTCGTCGCCCGCCGTCGCCAGCGTTCCCTGGCAGAGCGTGATGCCGTTGTACGGACTCGGCACGAGGTCGATCGCCCGCTGGAGCGCCTCCGCGCTGCGCAGGATGCGCGAGATTCCGCGGATCGGAGAGATCGGCGGATCGTCCGGATGAAGCGCCAGCTTCACCTTCGCCCGCTCCGCGACCGGGACGATCCGGCTCATGAAGTAATGGAGATTCTCCCACAGCCGCTCTTCCGTCACGACGCCGGCTTCGGTGAGCGGCGCGTCCGTCATCAGGCTGTGGTCGTAGCTCGAGACGAGCGCTCCGCCTCTCGAGCGGGTCGTCGTCGACGTGCGGAACCAGTTGAACTGCGCCATGAAGTTGTAGCAGAGCACCGGGATGCCGGCCGCCCCCATGTTGACGATCAAGGTCTGGAACATCTCGATCTCCTCGTCGCGTCCCAGCGTGCCCAGCTTGATATGGTTGCTGGGCGGCATCGATTCGATGACGGACAGCGTCAGTCCGAAGTCTTGGTAGCGCTGCTTCATCCGAATGAGCGGCATCAGGTCCCACGGCTTCTCCAACTGCTCCTCCCAGGGCAGGCCGCCGACGGCGTAATTGACGTCCATCTGCTTGGCTAGGTGCCAGAGTCGGCTCGGCTGAGACGAGAAAAATTCGGCCAATTGCATCTCGCATACTCCTCTCTCGAATCGGATCGTCGGCCTTGCGCGCCCCTTCGCATTCGGCGGAGGGAGCGCGCGCCGCCGCTACTTGCCTCCGGCTTTGGCCGCCAGCTCTTTGCCCATCTTGTCGATCTTCGCGTAGGCGTCCTCGATCGACTGCTGACCGAAGGTGACCGCGTCCATCTCCTTCTTGTACGTGTCGACCCACTCCGAATAGCCTGCGGCGGCGGAGTAGAACGGCAGCGCCTTCTCGACCGAGAGGTCGTAGATTTCTTTGCCGAGCTTATCCTGCGGCTGCATGGAAGGCTCGAGCGCCTTGTAAATGTCCGGGTTGATCGGAATGCCGCGGGTCAGACCCAGCGCCTCGCCCGCATCTTTGTCGGAGACGAACCACCGGACGAACTTCTTCGCCTCGTCCTTATTCTTGGAATTCGCGCTGACGCTCAGGAAGATGGTCGATTGCGCCCACCCGCCCCCGGAAGGTCCGATCGGCATGTTCACGACGCCGACCTTGCCTGGCATTAACTGCTCCAGCGCGCTCACCGACCCCGTCGTCGCGCCCCGGGTCATCACGACGCCCGACGCCATCGGATCCGCCTTCGGGTCGTTCTCCAGGAAGGCTGCGGCTTTCTCGGCCGGGGGCACGATCTTGGCTTTGCGGAAGTCTTCGTAGGTGTTGTAGAACTTCATGAACAAGTCTTTGTCGAGGTTAAACGTCTTGCCCCCGTCCGCCATGACGGGCGATTTGCCCATCGACGTCTGGTAGAAGTTGAAGCCGTCCCACGTCGTGCTGTCGCCGATCGGGTATTTGCCCTCGGGCAGCTTCGCCCGGGCGTCCCTCGCCCATTGGAAGAACTCGTCGTACGTCCAGTTCTGCTTCGGCAGCGGAATCCCGTATTGCGCCAGCTCCTCCTTGTTGAAGGCGATGCCCTGCGCGTTCTGGCTGAGCGGAATGCCGTACAGCTTGCCGCCGATCTTGCTATTCTCGACGACGTTCGGGTCGACGATCCCATTCAGGTCGATATCCGACAGATCCTCTAGCTGGCCTCTCGTGACGTATTCCTGGATGTAGGCGGCGTCCATCTGCAGCACGTCCGGGATCGATTTGGACGCCGCGAGCGTCGGCAGCTTCTGCCAATAAGCGTCCCAGGCCATGAACTCGGGCTTGAACTTGACGTTCGAATGCTGCTGCGTATAGATCTCGAGCGCTTTCTTGGTCGCTTCGTGGCGCGCGTCGGGTCCCCACCACATCATCCCGAGCGTCTTCGCCCCGCCGCTATCCGTTCCTTTGCCGGTGTCGGTCCCGCTCTGTCCGTCCCCTCCGCTCTCGCTATTCCCTCCGCAAGCCGCCAACAACAGGACCGAGGCCAGGAGCGTCAAGACTGCGCCTTGCGACTTTCTCTTCCCCATGCTTTGTCATCCCCTCTTTGGAAATTGGCTTATTACCGGTTAGCCCTTCAACCCCGTCGTGGCGATCCCTTCGACAAAGTGCTTTTGCGCCAGGAAAAACAAAACGACCGAAGGCATGACGGATAGCAGAGACATCGCGAGCAGCTGCCCCCACTGGATATCGAACTGGTCGATGAACATGCGGAGCGCCAAGCCGACCGTGAATTTGTCCACCGAGCTCAAGTAGAGCACCTGCGCGAAAAAGTCGTCCCAGCTCCAGATGAACGTGAATATCGCGACCGTGATCAGCGCCGGCTTGATCAGGGGAAATACGATCCGCAGAAAAATGCCGTAGACGGAGGCGCCGTCGATCTTGGCCGCTTCGTCCAGATCGCGGGGGATGCCCCGAATGAACTGGACGAGAAGAAAGATGAAGAACGCGCCGCCGCCGAAGAAATGCGGCAGCACGAGCGGAACGTAGCTGTCGACGAGACTCAGCTTGTTGAACAGAATGTACTGCGGAACGACCGTTACTTGCCCCGGCAGCATCATCGTCAGGAGCAGGATGGAGAACCAGAAGCCCCGCAGCTTGAAGTTCAAGCGTCCGAAGCCGTAGGCGACGATGGCGGCGGTCAGGACGCCGCCTACGACGTTGCCGAGCTCCATCAGGAGCGTGTTGGCGAAGAAATGGGTGAATGTGTACTCGCCCGAGAAGCGCCATCCGTTGCTGTAGTTCTCCCACATCGGCTTCGACGGCCAAAGCGTGGGCAGGCTCAGCTCCTCCGTCTTTTTGAGCGAAGCCCCGACCCACCAGATGACGGGATACAGCATCAAGAGAGAGAAGAGCGTCAGGAACAAATGTCTCGACCATTTGGCTCCGGCTGCGGTTGTCATCTCGTCTTCCCTCCATCCGATTCATAGAACACCCAGTAGCGGGAAGCGGCAAAGTTGACGACGGTGAGCAGCGCGACGATGACGAGCAGAACCCAGGCCAGGGCGGAAGCGTAGCCCATCTGGTAATGCTTGAACGCTTTCTCGTATAGAAACATGGCGTACATGTAGGTCGAATTGACGGGTCCGCCCTTGGTAATGATGAACGCCGAGGTGAACGTCTGGAAGGAGCCGATCACGCCGAGCACCAGGTTGAAGAACATGACCGGAGACAGCATCGGCAGGGTGATGCGGACGAACTTGCGCACGCTGCCGGCGCCGTCGACGGCGGCCGATTCGTACAGCTCTTGGGGGATCTGCTTGAGTCCCGCGAGGAAGATCACCATGGTGGAGCCGAACTGCCACGTATTGAGCAGAATCAGCGTGCCGAGCGACGTGTCGGGGTTGGAGATCCACCCGACGCCTTGGATGCCGAACCAGGCCAGCACTTGGTTGACGTATCCGTCGAGTCCGAACATGTTGCGCCAGAGGGCCGCCACCGCGATGCTCCCGCCGATCAAGGACGGGAAGTAGACGGCCGTCCGGTACAGGTTCATGCCGCGCATGTTGCGGTTCAGCGCCATCGCCACCAGGAGGGAGAAGAATAACTTCAATGGAACGGAGAACAGCACGAACAGAAACGTCACGCTCAGCGACTTGGCGAACGTCGCGTCCTCCGCGAAGATTTTCGCGTAATTGTCCGTGCCCGTCCACGCGGGATCGCTCAGCAGCGAATACTCGGTGAAGGACAGATAGAACGATTGCGCGATCGGCCATAACGTCAGCAGCAGAAATCCGATCAGCCACGGCGAGATGAATAGATAACCGGCCAAATTGGCGTCTCCGGCGGCTTTGCGCCTCCTCGCGGAAGCTCCTCTGCCGGCTGCCGCCGCCCGTTCCGCGGCGATCCCCATTTGCCCCATCTCCTTTTCGTTTGTTGCGCGGATGCATAGGCGTAGACTCATGATATCGGAAGCGGTTACATCGTCATAGGCGACGAATTTATGAAATGGTTTGTTTTTTTTATCCTTTCGCCGCGCGTGCCGCGGAGGCGGAAAAAGGCGCTGCCGGAGGGGAGAGAAAATTATGTCCGGGCGAAAAATGCCTTAAAAAAGTCGCATCGACAAATCCCGGTACGTCCCTAACAATAGACCTCAAGAACTTCGAACTTACCCTACCGGGAAGAGGTGCTTCGGCATGAAATTCGATCATCCGGAAGATATCGTCCGGCTTACGCCGCTATGGAAAGGAGAACGGTTCGCGAACGGGCGCCCCAAAGTATCGGAGGACGTGCTTCGCCGGATCCGGAAAATCACGTTGGAGGAAGCATGGGGGCCGTTGTGGAACCGAGGCTATCCATTTCAGTTCGAAGGCGACTTCAAGATCGTCCATCCGAATCAGGTCATGGTCGGACGCGCCGTTACGGCCGTCCTCGTGCCGAAGCGGCCCGATCTCCACGATACGCTGCTGAATTACGGGCACGAACAGGAAGGCCGGAGGGGATTTTTCAACCAATGGGTCATCGATGCGCTCGTGGAAGATGACGTCGTCGTCGTCGATATGTTCGACAAAGTGCACATGGGGACGTATGTAGGCGGCAACCTCTCGACCGCCATCTCGACCCGCACGAAGCGGGGAGGCGCGGTCATCTGGGGCGGCATCCGGGACAATCAGCAGGTCGCGCAGATCGAGAATATCAATATCTTCTACCGCGGCAGCGATCCGACCGCGATCGCGGACGTGACGATGGTCGGCATGAACGTGCCGACCCGAATCGGCCGGGCCGTCTGCCTCCCCGGCGATGTCGTGCTGGGCACGCCGGCCGGCGTCATCTTCATCCCGCCGCACCTCGCCGAACTCACCGTCGTGCAGGCGGAGAAGTCCCAGGCGCGCGACGTCTTCGGCTTCGTCCGGCTGAAGGAAGGGCGCTATTCGACCGCGCAGATCGACGCGGCCTGGGGCGTAGCTTTGTGGGAGGATTACCTGCAGTGGTTCAACTCGGACGAAGCCGCGGCCGAATATCGTCATCTGACCTGGGAAGCGGAGCTGGCGGACGCGCGCCGGAACGAGCGAGGTGGCCCGCAGAGCGACGTTCGCTTGTAAGCTGCCGCCCCTAGCACGCAAAGAAAAGGCTCTGCCGCATGCCTGCCGGCAGAGCCTTTTCTTTGCG
>NZ_JACJVP010000028.1 GCF_014212125.1 Cohnella nanjingensis | reverse complement strand
CGCTCCTTCAGCGGCCAGCGGAGCAGCATGCCGTTCGGCGAAGCCGCCGCTGCGGCTGCCGCGGCCGCGGCCGGCGAGAGCGGCGGCGCCGGCGGTTCTCCGCCTTCGGCGCCCTCGCCCTGCTCCGCGCTCGGCGGCGCCGGCAGCTCTTCCAGCTTCACGCCGGTCCCCTCCGGGACCGTGCCAGGTTCCGCCTTCTCCAGCACAAAGTAAGCGCAGCCGAAGTTGCAGTATTCATTAATATAGTCGGCGAGGCACGAGATGAGCGACTCTCTCGGCGCCTTGGGCTGCTGTTCGCGGAAAAAACCGCGCAGCCGCAGTTGACTGTAGCCCCAGTCGCCGACCACGTAGTCGTAGCGTTCGAGCACTTCGCTGAACCGCTCCCGAAACGCCTCGGCATTCCATCCGTTCTTATGGTCGCGAACTAGCGTATACGCGTTTCCCCCGGCCCAATAAATCACGAAAGGCACTCCTCCCGAAGTCCATCCCTGGCTTCCCTTATTCCCGTTCAGACGCGCGAGCGGAGCCGCTGCCCCGTCTCTCGGGACCCGGCTGCGATTAAGCCCGGCCCGCTGCGGCGGCGCTCGTCGCGGCCGCCGATTTGACCTGCGAATGCGCATGGTAGGAGCTGCGCACCATCGGTCCGGACTCGACGTGCGAGAATCCGCGCGCGAGACCTTCCTGCTTCAGCTTCGCGAATTCGTCCGGATGGACGTAGCGCTCGACGGCCAGATGGGCGGGACTCGGCTGCAGATATTGGCCCAGCGTCAGAATGTCGCAATCGATGGCGCGCAGGTCGTCCATCGCCTGAACGATCTCTTCGTACGTCTCGCCGACGCCGAGCATAATGCTCGACTTGGTCGGGATGCCCGGCTGCATCTGCTTCGCCCGCTTCAGCAGCTCCAGCGAGCGGCGGTACTTCGCCTTGGCGCGCACGCGGTCGGACAAGCGCTCGACCGTCTCGATATTATGGTTGAGAATGTCCGGCTTGGCGTCCATGACGATGCGGAGCGACGCCTCGTCTCCTTGGAAGTCGGGAATGAGCACTTCGACGCTGCACAGCGGGAGCCGCTTGCGGATCGCCTTGATCGTCGCGGCGAAGATCGATGCGCCGCCGTCCTTCAGATCGTCGCGCGCGACGGACGTGACGACGCAGTGCTGCAGGTTCATCTGCTCGGCCGCTTCGGCCACGCGGTCCGGCTCCTGCAGGTCGAGCTCGGTCGGCAGGCCGGTCTTCACCGCGCAGAAGCGGCAGGCGCGGGTGCAGATGTCGCCAAGGATCATGAAGGTGGCCGTACGGTTGGCCCAGCATTCGTATATGTTCGGGCATCTCGCCTCTTCGCAGACGGTATGCAGCTTCTTCGAGCTCATCATTTGCTTGATTTCCTGGTAGTTGTCCCCGGTCGTCAGCTTAATGCGCAGCCAGTCGGGCTTGGGCGTCTTGGCGCCAGTCTTCATACGTATTCCCCCGCTTTCTGTCCTTCATTATAACATGAATCACATAAAAACCAATGATTTGCAAACCCTAGCCGTACGCGAAAAAGGAGAGGGAACGCATGCAAAAGCTACCATGGAACGCCCGCCGCCGAGGACGGCTGCTCCGACGGCTCGCCGCCGCGGCGGTGGCTTGCGCCGTTCTGCTAGACGCCACCGGCGCGACGGCCGCCGCCCGCCCGGCTCCCGCCAAGGAACCTGCCACCCCTTATACGGCGCGGCGCGAGTTGTACGACCGGATCAGCGACGCGACCGGTCTGGCCTGGTACGACCTGGCCGCCATCGACCAATACGAACGAACGCTGTCCCGCGCCCATCCGAAGACGCGGCCGCTGCGCGAGAACGCGGTCAGCGGCGTCTATATTCCGCCGGAGCAATGGGCGGGACCGCTGAATCCCGATGCGGACGATACGCATCCGCTGTCGATCCGCGTCTTCCAAGGCATCGGCCGGGACGGCTCCGGCGACGGCAAGGCGGACCGGACGAACGACGCCGACCTGCTCTACGCCGTCGCCCGCCGCGTGCTGACCCAAGGCAGCTCGCGCGAGGACTTCTCCATCGGCGTATGGGAATATTACCAGAACACCCGCGCCGTCCAGCGCATCCAGCAGTTCAGCAAGCTGTACGCGACCTTCGGCAAGCTCGACCTGGTTCAGCACGTCTTCCCGCTGCCGATCGGGACGGTCTACGCTTACCGCAGCACGTGGGGCAACCGCAGAGGATGGGGGGGCGCGCGCATCCACGAGGGCACGGACATCTTCGCGGGCCACGGGGTGCCCGTTCGCAGCACCTGCTTCGGCGTCGTGGAGATCAAGGGCTGGAACCGGTACGGCGGTTGGCGGATCGGCATCCGCGATCTGGACAACCTCTATCATTACTACGCGCATCTGTCCGGCTTCGAGAAAAAAATAAAGCCCGGGGACGTCGTCCGTCCGGGCCAGGTGATCGGTTGGGTAGGCAGCTCGGGCTACGGCAAGCCGGGTACGCAGGGCAAATTCCCGCCGCATCTGCACTATGGCGTATACCGGGACCGCGGCCTCGTCGAGTGGGCCTTCGATCCGTACCCGTTGCTGAGCCGGTGGGAACGGGACGAACTGAAGGCGCTCAAGGTACACAAGTAATCCGGCGAAAAGGAAGGGGTCCGGCCGCTTGGTTCGTTAAGCGCGGGGCTCCTTCTCTGCTTTTGCAGCGGTAGCCATCACTGCCTCGATCTCTTCGCGCCGCGGAATGGACGCCTGCGCTCCCTTTCGCGTCACCGTAATCGACGATGCCGCGGTCGCGAACGCAAGCGCCTCCGCCGGCGGCTTTCCTTCCGCAATAGCGGCCGCGAACGCTCCGATAAACGTGTCTCCCGCCGCCGTGGTGTCGACGGCGCGGACTTTTCTCGCCGGCGTAAAGAGCCCGTCCGCTCCCGCTTCGGCATAAAAAGAGCCTTTGCTGCCGAGCGTCACGAGCACGCCGCTCGCGCCCCGGGCGATCAGCTCCGCCGCCGCCCGCCGGGCATCGGCAGCGTCCGCGACCGGGATGCCGCTCAAGCCCTCGGCTTCCGTCTCGTTGACGACGAGCAGGTCGATGAGCGGGTACGCCTCCGCCGGAATCGGCCGTACCGGCGCCGGGTTGTAGATCACTTTCGCGCCGGCCTTCCTAGCCAGTCTCATCGCATGGACGTTCGCGACCCAAGGAATTTCGTTCTGCAAAATAATCGCGGAAGCTCCGGCAAGCCACTCTTCGCGAACGTCCTCCGGCGACACTTGACCGTTGCTCCCCTCGGACAGAATAATCTCATTCTCCCCGGCGTCCGACACCGTAATGAACGCAAGGCCGGACGTCCCGTCCTTGGCGAGCACGCCGTCGGTCCCGACGCCCCGCTCCCGCAGCGAGTCGAGCAGCGGCTGGGCGAACGAGTCCCGTCCGACCGCGCCGATCATCTCCACGCCGCCTCCCGCGAGCGAAGCCGCCACCGCCTGGTTGGCGCCTTTTCCGCCGGGCAGAAACTCCACGCCCCGCCCGTGTACGGTCTCCCCCGGCTTCGGAAATTCCGCGACGTGGTTGACCAGATCCATGTTAATGCTTCCAATGACGACGATTCGACTCATCTCGTTCGTTCCCCTCTTTGCGCGTTTTCCCTATCATCTCTTCTCCCGTCCATTCTGGCAAGCCGTCGGGCCAAAAAAGCGGATTTTTCCCCAAAAGGATGTCATTTCGCAGCCAAAAAAGAAAGCGGCGCCGCCGCGCCCGCTAAAAGAATACGGATTAGAGCCCCGGTCGGAAGCTCTGATAAAGCGCGGGCAGCGCTTCGTTTAACGCCCGTTCGTTCAACAAGGCATCCCCTCTGTCGTAGATCAGGAAGTTGGACGGCTCTTCGGTCAATTCGAACCGGAACGTTCCTCTGTCGGATACCTGTACCTTGCAGGCTCGCAAAGCATCCGGGAGCGTTTCGTCGGTCGGCATTACTTCATTTGCCGGGACAATGCGATACGCGCCGGACTGCCTCCGGACACAACGACGGCCGGATACTTGCAGCCACACAGCCGTCTCCCAAACATGGTGCGGCTGGCCGTACACGCTCTCGACCTCCCGGTCGGGAAGATTGGCTTCCAGTGCCGATAAAAAGTCCATCCGAACCATCCGAGCAAACGCAAATTCGAGATATCGGCGCAGTCTCGGCTCCATTTGCTTGATGAATTGCAGATCCTTGAGCAGCCAATAGCTGTTGTGAGGCCCGTAATCGAACGCGCCTTCGGCGGTGGCGCAGGGATAAAGGGCAATCGGCAAATCCGAACGCAACAGCCGGACGAAAGCATGCGAGTCCAAGTTCACGTTCCATTCCAAAAAGTCGGGAGAGCTCGATCCCGCCGCCAAGTGAATCCGCTCCACCTTGGCGTAGAACAGGTCCGGTTCGCGGTTGAAGGCGGCGGCGATCGTCCGGGCCGACCCAAACGACAGCAGATGAATTCTCTCTTCGCTTTGCCGCAGGGTATCCAGAAGAAGCCGGATGCCTTGCTGTTGGAACTGCGGGACGTCGGCAAGGGTATCGTCCGTCGACCGCATCGTCCGGAAAGGACCCGCGGCGAACGGCACATCTTTCCCGAACAAGCAGTTCAGTTGAAGCATCGGGATGAACCCGGGCTCTCTCGGCCCGTTGGCATCGCGAAAGCGCGGATCCTCATGATCCGCGAACGCATGGCGGTACCGGTCGGTCGCATCCAGCACAACCGCTCGCAAATCGATCTCGGGCAAGCCGTAAGGCATCAAAATGTCAAAATTGTCGCCGGGGTCCTGCGCCGGGTGATAAAGATCGGTTACGTCGATGACAGGAATTTTTTTCATGAACATCCGCCTTTTCTATTCGTTTGCCTATAAGAAACCGATCCAACAGTCGCTTGAAAAAAGGAAAGTCCCGCTAGGAGGGGACTTTCGGCAGCTTTCCTTCGATTTCCCAGACTTCGTAGGTCCATTCCGGTAATGACGCGCATTCGGCGCCCGCGCAGCTCGTCGTGAACATCACTTTGATCTTGCCGGTGTCGGGCAATTCTCCGCGAATGGTGCGGACGATTCCCGCATTGTGGTTCCGTTTGAACCCGGTCAAGCCGGCGTCGATCGTCCCTTCGGACCGCCAGGCGCCGCCTCCGCCCCGAACGTATGCGGCCGGGATGCTGACCACTTGTTCCGCTTCTGAAATATAATCGGGGTTGTCGGACGGATACGGCTGCATTTCCGTCACGGCGTAAAAGCGGTCCCGGGAACGGTCGTAAACGATATCCGCGTTATCTGCCACGTTTGGCAGCCCGCCGGTTCCCGTCAGCCCCTCGTTCGTCATTTCCAGCGGCTCGCCGACCGTATAACGGGCCATATCGCCCAAGTCGACTTCGACTTTCATCAAACTCAACGTGTTGGTGATGTCCTTTCGCATGTAGAACAGCATCATCTTCCCGTTGCCGTCGAGGCTAACGGCCGACTGCTGGCCGACGCCCCAGGACACGTCGTCTAGCGGGTACTTGACGATCGGTTCGGGATACTTCGTCCATGAATCCGCCGACAGGTCGTTCGCGAACGCGACGCCGATCTGATTGTTGCAACTGCAAGGCAAGTTGTTGCCGAGATAAAACATCGCGTACTCGTACGCAACGCCGTCATAATGGAATTTGCCCCCGACCACCGACGTATCGCAGACGTTTTGGCTGTCCCAGCTTCCCGGCTCGCCGTGCCGGAGCACCTCCTTGTTTTCCGCGATCTTCCCGTTCACCCGCTTCGCGTAAAAGACGCTGTCCCGGATGATTCCGTCCTCGGAATTATGGCACGTGTAAATGTGTTGGGCTGTTCCGTCTTCGATGGCCGTCGGCGCGTAAGCGTAGAAGTCGCCGGGCGGATCGACGGCTTCCCGCAAGCTGCTTGCGTCCCAACGGATGGAGGTAAACGTTTCGTCGCCGCAGGCGGCGAGCAAGACCGTAACGAGTAGAAGAAGTCCTTTGCATAAACGCATCATGGAGTGACTTCGATCCGATCGGCGCTTACGTAGACGTTGTCGGAATCCAAGTTGGCCGTTCCCGTCACGCGCACTTTGAGCGTATGGTTGCCCGAAGGCAGGGTAGGACTCGTATAAAGCAGCACGTTGTCTTTACGATAGTAGGAGCCGGAATAAAGGTCGACCATCGTCTCCGGGCCGCCGTCGACCGATATGGCGGCGATGCCGAAGAAACTTCCTCTGCTGCCGTATAACTGGAACCCCTGCCCGGCAAATATCATTGTGTAATAGGCGCCGGGCTCGCTAGACCAGTGTTCGTCTTCCCCGTAAGCGCTGATCTGCGTTCCGGCATGCCAGTTACCCGAGTAGTTGAATTGATTCGTCCCCGTGCCGACCGTGCCGTCGTTGACGACGACGGCCGGATCGTTCGACAGGCTGCCATCGACGGACCATACGTCGTACGTCCATTCGGGAATGGAAGTGCATTCGGCACCGGCGCAGCTTTTGGTGAACAGGGCGCGAATGCTCGTAAACGAAGGAAGCCCGCCCCAAATCGTGCGGGCGATTCCCGCATTGTGGTTCCGCTTCGAGCCGGTCAAGCCTGCGTCAATCTTTCCCTCGTACCTCCAGGTGCCGCCGCCGTTCCAAATATGGATGGCCGGGATGCTCACGATCTGTTCGGCAACGGAAATATAAGACGGGTTGTCGGTCGGATACGGCTGCATCTCCGTAATGGCATAGAAGCGGTCCCGGGAACTGTCGTAGACGATGTCGATATTGTCCAGGTTGTTGGGAGACCCGTCGATGCCGACGAGCCCATTGTTCGACAATTGCATGGGGCTGCTTATCGTGTAGCTGGACATGTCGTGCAGGTTCGCATCCACCCTCATCAGCTTCACCGCGTTCGTGCTGTCCTTCAGCGTATAGAACAGCAGCACCCTTCCATTGCCGTCCACGCTCGTGGCCGACTGCTGGCCGACGCCCCAGGACACGCCGTCCAGCGGATACGTGACGATCGGGCCGGGATACTTCGTCCATGAATCCGCCGACAGATCGTTCGAGAACGCGACGCCGATCTGGTTGTTGCAACTGCAAGGCAAGTTATTGCCAAGATAAAACATCGCGTAATCGTACGTGATGCCGTTATAAAGGAACTTGCCTCCGACCACCGCCGTATCGCAGACGTTCTGGCTGTCCCAGCTTCCCGGTTCGCCGTGCCGGAGCACTTCTTTGGTTTGCGTTATGCTTCCGTTCACCCGCTGCGTATAGTAGACGCTGTCACGAATGATTCCGTCCTCGGAATTATGGCATGTGTAAATATGCTCTGTTCCCCCGTCTTCGATGACTGTAGGCGCATAAGCATAGAAGTTGCCGGACGGATCCACAACGGCCTGCAAGGTCCCCTCGTTCCAGCTGATCGCCGCGGTCGCCAACCCGTTAAAGGAAAATAAAAACGCCAACGCGGAAAGAAGGCCGAGCTTCGACATCCATTTGACCACACGCTTTCCCTCCCATGAGAATCGGATCGAAACGACCGCCGTCACTTGTCCAGCATCAAATCTTCCAGAAGCTCCGCCAGCGTCGCATCCGGCATCTTTCGCATCAAATAATCGTGGCTGCCGCCTTCGCCGGATTGCCATCCGTTGCTGCCGTCAGTCCGAACTTTCGCCTTGCCCGCGGCCGAGCGTTCCCAATAATCGGACGCGCCCCGGACGGCGCAAAGCACGGTCGCCTGATCCCAGCTGGGACGATCCGGCTCGCCCTGCAAATACAGCTCGTAAGCCTTCCGGACGGGGTGGTCTACAGGCGCATCCCGCTTGAATCTCGCCCCTGTCAGCAAGCTGTCGCCGATTTCCGCGCCGCAGAACGTAATGGGCGTGGGCCAACGGTCTGCGACGCAACGCGCCGAAGCCGGGTCCATCTCGAAATTCCATTCCATTCCTTCGGGAAACCTCCCGCCCATCGCCACAAGCCGCCGGACTTTCCGGGCAACCAACGCCGTGCCGTCCAGCTCGCTCCAGCGGTCCGGCGCGGATTCCAGTAACAGCCGCAAATTGCGCAGAGGGCCGATCGCCGCGATGACGACGCTTTCGTCTTTCTGTCCGGCCAGCAGGCGCCGGTATTCGGCGACGGCGTCGGGAGCCTCTTCGCGGCAATACCTGTTCGGATACCGCCGGGCGATTGCCTCATTGTAATTGCTACGCGAATGCGTCTCGAGAAATCCCGGCTGCTTTAGCGTTCCGACCGGGATGTCTCCTCTGCCGTAGTACGCGTTGATCGCGTCGATGCAGCCCGCTCCCCAAGGGCTGGAAGTGCAATGCATGACGCCTAAAATGTCCGCTTCCCCTCGCCGCTCCAGCGCATGCAGCGCCGCGAGCGCTCCCGTATCGTCGCAGTCGGGCCCGATGTCCGTGTCCAGCACGATTGGGACGGGACCGTTTTGCTTTTTTTCCAACGGCTTTCTCCCCTCGTCTTCCGAAGCCGGCTCTTCGCGTCCGGCCGCTATTCTTTAACCGATCCCAACATGATCCCGTGAATGAAGAAGCGCTGCAAAAACGGATAAACGATCAGCACCGGCAGCATTGTCACGAAAATTTTGGCCGCGTTCAACGTGCGGTCGGACAGCTCGCTCAAGCTCTTGAGCTGGTCGGCAGTCAAGTTTTGCGTGTTGACTTGAACGACCAACTGCTGAATGTACGTTTGCAGCGGATATTTGGCCGGGTCGCTGATCAGGATGAGGCCGTCGAAGTAGGCGTTCCAATGCCCGACGATGGAGAACAGCGTCACCGTCGCGAGCACGGGCGTCGCCAGCGGAACGTAGACCTTGGACAGCAAGTACCACGGCCCCGCCCCGTCCATCATCCCCGCCTCCTCCAGCTCCTTGGGCAAGTTCCGGAAGAAATTGACGACCAGGATCACGTTGAACACTGGGACGGCGCCGGGCAGCACCAACGCCCAGATCGAATTGAGCAGCCCGTACGCCTTGATCGTCAAATACCATGGAATGAGGCCGCCGCTGAACAGCATCGTAAAAATGACGAACCACATGTAGACGTTCCGCCCGCGAAAACGGCCCGGCTCCTTCGACAACGGGTACGCCGTCAACACAGTCAGCAAAAAGCTGAGGCCGGCCCCGATCGCCACCCGCTTGACGGACACGCCGAACGCGGTGAAAAACGCCGGATCGTTCAAGATCGCCTGGTACGATTTGAGCGTAAACCCGACCGGCCAAAACTTGACGATCCCGGAGGCGGCGGCGGTGCTCGAGCTGAACGATACGGCGACCATGTACCAGATCGGGTACAGGGACAGCAGCGCCGTCCCGGTGAGGACGAGGAATATCCCCCCGTCCGCCAGCCGTCCGGACCAAGATTTCGAATGAATCATGCGTTCGCCCCCTTAGAAAATCCGGTAATTGGCGAACTTGGACGCCAGAAAGTAAGATGCGAGGATTAGCACGAACCCGACCGCCGACTTCATCAATCCGACCGCCGTCGCGAAACCGTACTGCGCGTCGAGCAGCCCGCTGCGGTACACGTACGTGTCGATAATGTCGCCCGATTCGAACACGAGCGGGTTATACAGCACGAAGATTTGGTCGAAGCCCGCGTTCAGCACGTTCCCGAGGCTAAGCGTGGCTAGCAGGATGACGACCGGCGTCAACCCCGGAAGCGTCACGTGCCGCAGCCGCCTCAGGCGGCCGGCCCCGTCCAAAGCCGCCGCTTCGTACAGGGCGGGACCGATTCCCGTCAGCGCCGCCAGGAAGACGATCGTGTTGAAGCCGAACTCCTTCCACACCTCGCTGGCGACGACGATGAACGGGAACCAGCGGTTGCTGGCGAAGAACATGATCGGCTCGACGTGAAAGACCCCTAAAATCTGGTTGACCAATCCTCTGTAGCTGAGAATGTCCCACAGAATGCCCGCGAGAATGATCCAGGACAGAAAGTGCGGCAAGTAGACGACCGTCTGAATGACCCGCTTGTAAAACCGCAGCCTGAGCTCGTTCAGCAAGACGGCGAAGACAAGCGAGACGACCAGATTCGAGACGATCTTCATGACCGCGATAAAAACGGTATTGTAAAAAATTTGCTTGCCGTCATGAATCTGAAACAAGTAGCGCAAGTTGTCCAGCCCAACCCAGGTCGAATGGAAAATGCCTTTGCTCGGCACGTAATGCTCGAACGCCATCGCGATTCCGAACATCGGGACGACGGAGAAGAGCAGTAAGACCAAGAGGCCCGGCCCAAGCATGAGATGGTAGCTTAGCTGATCCCCCTTGCTTCTCATTTAATAGCCTCGTTCACTTCCGCGGTAATTTGGTCGCCGCCCAGCCTCTTCCAGTCCTTCACGAACTGATCGAACGAATCGAGCGGAGCCGCGCCCATAATGATTTTGTTGATCGTCTCCTGCTGCAGCTTGCCCAGCGTCGCGCCCTTCGTCGTCATCGTCTCCGTCTCGCCGTAATATAGGCTCGGAACTTTGTTGAACGATCGCAGCAATTGGCCCGCTCCTTCGACGTAAGAGAACGCCTCGCTCCAGCCCCCGATATCGGCAGTCGGATTGTCTTTCGTTTTCAAGTAGTTGTCGTACACCCGCTTCTGCACGGAGGTCAGCTTGTCGACGGGCAATTTGCCGTCCAGCGCCTCATGCACTTTTTCCGAATCCTTCTCGATGCTGTCGGGGTAGGCGATCGGCGCGCGCAGCGGCTCGTTCACCCAGTCGACTTTGAGGTCCATATGGGCGTCCGGATCGAGCCCCAGCTCGTTTTGCGTCTGCACGTTGACCATCTTCATGATCGCTTCCGGGTGCTCGATGCCTTTCCGGACGACGTAGAACATATTGGCAGGAGACTGAACGTGCGTATTGAACTGGCCGTCCTTGTCGAGCGGCAGCAAGTAAGCTTTCCATTTCGCCTGCGGATTTTTGTTCATCGCTTCGTTCAGCGGCGTGAAGCCCATCCACCACGGTCCGAAAAAGACGCCGGTACTGCCGTTGATAATCGGTTCGAACGGGTCTTTGCGCAGCGCGAACTCCTTGTCGATGAGTCCCGCGGCGTACATCTCCCGCATCTTGCCCAGCGCTTCCTTCGTTTCGGGCTGAATGAGCCCGCTGGCCGCTTTGCCTTCGCTGTCGCGCACCCAGTTGTTCGGGTAGGAGTGGTAAACGGCGAACAGCGGATTGAGCGTCGGGAAGCTGTTCGTCATTCCGTAAAGGTTGCCGGCCGGGAGCCCGATCGGGTTCTGAGCCTTGTCCGGATTGGTCTTGATGAACTGGCCGATGACGTTCTCCAGCTCGTCGACCGTGCGGGGCGGCTGCAAGCCCAATTGGTCGAGCCAGTCCTGGCGAATCCACATCATGTACATGGAATCGGCCAGCCCCTGGGAAGCCGGAATCGCCATCACCCGTCCGTTGAACGTCGCCGCCTTCAGCGCCGCGTCGTTGCCGGCCGTGTAGATGTCCTTGATTAGCGGAGAGGCGTAATCGTTGATCGTATCGGTCATATCCTGCAGCAAGTTCGCTTCCACCAGCTTCCGCAGATCGGAATAGGAGTACACGACCATCGCGTCTGGCAAGTCCCCGCTGGCGATCGCCACGCTCACTTTCTGGGAGTAGGCGTCCCCGCCCGCCTGCCAGGCCGCCTTGATCTTGACGTTCAGCTTGTCTTCCAAATAGCGGGTAAACTGATTGTTCGTCGGCGTGTCTCCCGCCGGCAGCGTCTTGTCCGTCAAGTTCAGGAATTTTCCTACCGACACCTCCAGCGGCTGCTCGTATTTGCCGAACGGATCGTGCGCCTCGGCCGCCGCCGTCCCGCTCGCTCCGGCGCTTGCGATGGAGCCCGCGCTCGGCTCCGCGCCTTTGCCCCCGTTCGAGCAGGCGACAAGGCCCGCCATCGAGATCGCGATTCCTACCGTCAATGCTGTTCGTCCAAACCATCTTGCCATGAGTCCACCCGTCCCCTTCGCTTTGTATATTCAAGTGCAGCTTCTATTCTATAAAAGAAAAACCGCACCCATGGAGGGAATACGGTTTGCGGTTCGGTATGAATCCGGACGTGCGTTCCGGTCCGTCATGAGGCATCAGCGGACGGAATGACACTTGGTTTCGGACGCTTTTGCCACCTACGTGGCGTTGTCGGCGCGATATTCGCTCGGCAGCATGCCGAAGCGGGCCCGAAACAGCTTGCTGAAGTATTTCTCGTCGGGATAGCCCGACTTTTCCGCGATCCAGTAGATCGGCTTGTCCGAGCTGGCGAGCAGGCTCTTCGCGCGTTCGAGTCGAAGCTCCCGCACGTAATCGTTAAAGGGCCGGCCCGTCAAATCCTTGAAGCATTGGCTGAAGTAGCTGCGGCTGACGTTCACCTCTCTGGCGACGTCCGTCAGATGAAGGTTGTCTTCCAGGCGCGCGGAAATGTACTGCACCGCTTTCGTTACGCTCTCCAATATTTCCGCCGAATAGAGCGACTTGGCGTACGTCGCCGCGAACGTCCCGCGGATCGCGGCCAACTCGCGTACCCAATCGCTCCAATAACGCAAATGGACGCCTTCCGGACGACTGCCGCTGACCGGATCGGAGAGCAGGTCGGAAAGCGCTTGCAGCGCCTTTCCAAACATTTCCTTGACGGCACCGGGCGCAAGCAAGGCGGCTTGCGTCGCTTGCAGGTTGTCCCGGTACGCCTCTTCCGACTTCAGCCACTTCGACGACGACCAAAGCCGTGCGAGCCGCTCGAACGTTTCCGGATCTTCCCGAAGCTCCGCGAAGAGGCGAAGCCGGTCCATGCCGATCCGGTACGTCCGCTGATCGGGGCGGCGCTCGTAGAAAAATCCGACCTGCTGGAATTTCCGCAGCGCCTTATGCAGCGTGCGGGAATCCGTCGTCTCCCGTCCTTCCGGCTCCAGATAGACCCATTCCCGATCTCCCAGCTCCCGCAGACAACGGGCTAGCAGCTCCGGCAGCTCGCTGCCGTCCTCCGCCGTCAGGCACCACAGCCCCTCGTCGACCTCCGCGCCGCGGGCAGACAGAAAGGCCAGTTGAGCCGGCAAAATTCCGGCACTGCCGTCCTCGCCCGAGAATAAGCAAACGAGTGTCTTCTCCGGGTAGACGGCGACCGATAACGGCTGCGAGACGCGCCTGGCCATCTTGGCGCGGTCCGATTGAATCCGTTCGACGATTCGGGCCAGCACCGACTCCAGCTTCTCCTTCTCCAATTGCACTTTCGCGATATAATCGATCGCGCCGAGCCGCAGCGCCTCCTGGACGAGCTCGAAGTCCTGATGGAACGTCAGGACGACAATGTATATGTCGGGGCGTTTACCCTTCAGGGCTCGCATCAGCTCGAGGCCGGACATTCCCGGCATCGCCAAGTCGGTGATGACCAGATCCGTTTCGCAGCCGGTCAAGAAATCGAGCGCCTGCTCGCCGTTTCCCGCTTCTCCGACGACTTGCATCCCGAACTTGTCCCACGGCATGAGTGCGATGAAGCCCGCGCGGACCAGCTTCTCGTCGTCGACGACCAGCACTTTAATCATGCCCGCCACCTGTAAAGCGGCGAGGCAGCCGCAAGGAGACCGTCGTTCCCCGGTTCGGATCGCTCTCGATCCGGAACTCCGCCTCGTCCCCGAAGTGGGATTCGATCGCTTTCTTGACGTAGTAAGTGCCGATTCCGAGTCCGATCCGCTTGTCTTCTTCCTTATGCTCGCCCATCAGCTTCTTCAACTCCTGCTGCGATATTCCTTTGCCGTTGTCTTTGACCGCGATCGTAAAACGGCTGTCTCCGGCGGGTTCGATTCGGACTTCGATCCTGCCGTCTTTGGCAAGATGGCCGTGGTACAGCGAATTTTCCACCAGCGGCTGAAGAACGAACCGCGGGATTTCGCATGATAGAATGTCATCGGACACGGAGATGTCCACGAGGAATTCGAAATCGTAACGGATTTTTTGCAACGTCAAATAGTCCTTCAACGCTTCGATTTCTTCGGCGACGGTCGATCGGTGGCTCTTTTTCCCCAAGTTGTAGTAAAGCAGCTTGTTCAACGAGGACGCGATCTCGTCGATCTCGTCGTTTCCCTTCAGGCGCGCCAGCCAGCGGATCGTATCCAGCGTGTTATGGATAAAATGCGGGTTGATCTGGTACAGCAGCTTCTCCACTTCAAAGTCGGCCCGGCGCTTCTCCTTCCGCTCTACCTCGACAAGCAGATCTTCGATCCGGCTCCTCATCCTCTCCAGATGGCGGAGCAGACGGTCGAACTCCACGATCGAGGTCGGCATAACGGGAGAGTGGAAATCGCTTTTTTCGACCCGCTGGATTTCATTGTTGATCTTGTTGAGCGGACGGTAAACCATCCTCCAGATTTGCCGCGCCAATACGATTCCAAGCAATAAAGAAAACAGAAATATCGCGAGGATCTGCCACAGCCACCGGTCGATTTCCGCATTGTACTCGCTTCGCGGAATCACGTTGACGGCCCGCCAGCCTTGGCTGGTCGGCTCCTCAAACAGATAAAAGCCCTTCATTTCGCGAGGCTGACCGGTTCTCCCAACTTCCAGACGGCTTCCGACTGGGAACGCGTCCCCCCGATCGCTGTAGGTGACAACCCCTTCCTTATCTAGGATAAGATGATCGCGATTCACCTTCTTGTTCTCTTCCAGTAAATTTTGATCGTAGTTAAAGCTCGTTTCCACGTAAACGTAAATGCCGGCCCGGTCCGGCAGATCGACCTTGCGGACGACCGACAGCACCTTGTTGCTGTTGAACCGGTCCAAGGACGGATGAGGTCCATAAACGGTAATCGTGTTCATCTTGATCAGCACGGGCAATTCGCGGAGGTTGAATCCGCTTGCGACTTGAGGGTTAGGAAAGACGACCGACTTCGCATCCCGATCGCAATAAAAAGTCAAGCCGATCGTCGGATTCGTCAAGGAAATGAGGTTCAGCTCCATCGAAATTCTTTCCGTTAAGGTAGCCTTCCGATAGAGATCTTCCTCATCCAGCCATTGATCCAAATCGCGTCCCACGCCCCCGTCGAACGCCAACTGCTGCGATACGTAGTTCATGTTCGTCAGCGTATTGTCCAAGGAAAGAGTAAATTGCTTCAAGTTGGTTTGAATACCTTTTTCGACTTTGTCGGTGAGCAAGGTATATACACCAAAATAAGAGATGATTACGATAAGAAGAAGCGGAAAAACGACAAGCGCCGAGAAAGAAAAAAACAGACGTTTTTTTAACGAAACGGGCTTGGGCGGACCGGGTCGCGGCAAGATGTACTTCCCCCATTTCCGAACGTTATGGGTATAAGTGCATCATCAGTGTACAAGCTGGTTATGGGAAGCGCAACGGGTTTTAAGATTTCGGAGCCGGGAGGCTGTCCCGTTCGAGGTTATCTGACGGAAGCGTCGCAAAAAAAGGCATTCTCCCGAGCTTGCCCCGGAGAATGCCTTGCCTTGACTTCGGTTAGCGCACCATCCAGCCGCCGTCCACGAAGAGGACGTGGCCGTTCATGTAGTCCGATGCGCGGGAAGCCAGGAATATCGCGGGACCCGCCATATCCTGATCCGATCCCCAGCGTCCTGCCGGGATACGCTCGAGAATCTGCCGGCTGCGCACGGGATCCTGCCGCAGCGCTTCGGTATTGTCCGTACTCATGTAGCCGGGCGCGATGGCGTTGACTTGGACGCCCTTGGACGCCCATTCGTTGGCCAGCGCCTTCGTCAGGCCCGCGACCGCATGCTTGCTCGCCGTGTAGCCGGGGACGTTGATGCCGCCCTGGAAGCTCAGCATGGACGCGACGTTGATGATCTTGCCCGAGCCCTGCGCGATCATCGTCTTGCCGACCAGCTGGCTCAGGAGGAACACGGCGTTGAGGTTGACGTCCAGCACGTCCTGCCAATCCGCATAAGCATGCTCGGCCGCGGGCGTGCGGCGGATGATGCCCGCGTTGTTGACCAAGACGTCGATCTTGCCGAAGGCTGCCAGCGCCGCGTCGGCGATTCCCGCCAGCCGGTCGCGGTCGCCTACGTCCGCCTGTACCGTGACGGCCCTGCGGCCGGCCGCCTCGACCCGGCGCTTCGTCTCTTCCGCGGGCGTGCTGTTCGTGACGAGCAGAACGTCGGCGCCGGCTTCGGCGAGGCCGATCGCGATCGCTTGTCCGAGTCCGCGGCCCGCGCCGGTCACGATCGCCGCGCGGCCCGTCAGATCAAAGAGCTCTCTCAATGCGCTTCGCACCTCCTGCGATATAGCGGCGGACCGACTCGTCGTCCAGTCCGCCGTCCGTGATGAACACCTCGATGTCCTTCAGCTCGGCGAACGTCAGCAGCGCCGCGCGGCCGAACTTGCTGTGATCGGCCACGCAGTAGATCTCCTTGGCGTTCGCCAAATACGCTTTCTTGAGTTCGATCAATTCGCCCGTAAAGACGGTAAGTCCGTATTTCTCGTGCACGCCGGTCGAAGAGAGGAACAATTTCTGGACGTTCAGCTTCCCCAACCAGTCGAGCGCCTCGTTCCCGATCAGGACGTTGCGCTGCCGGTAACCGCCCGGCACGACGAGCCGAATCCGGTCCTTCCCGATCAGCTCGCGGATGATGAGCAAGTCGTTCGTGAGCACCGTGAGCGGCTCGTTCGGCAGTCGCCGCGCGATCTCGAGCGTCGTGCTGCCGGCGTCGAGCGCGATGATATCGTCTTGCTGGATATAGCGAAGCGCATGGACGGCGATCGCTTCCTTCTCGGAGAGATGCTTCGTGTTCGGAATCTGCAGCGGCAGCAGCGGCTCCGCTTCCCCCGCGGGCGACACCGCGCCTCCGTGGGTCCGGGCGAGCAGCCCTTTCTCCTCGAGCTTCTCCAGATCCTCGCGGATGGTCTTGGGCGTGACGCCCATTCGTTCGCTCAAGTCCGAGACTTGAACGCTGCCCCGTTCCTGGAGCAGCTCCAATATCGCTTGGTGTCGTGCGGCGGCCAGCATCTGCCATGTCCTCCTATGCGCGCAATGCGTTCGTTGCCCCTTACTTTAACCGATCCATGGGGACGACGTCCATGTCCTTGAACGTATAGTTCTCGCCGGCCATCGCCCAGATGAACGAATAATTGCGCGTCCCCGTACCGGAGTGGATCGACCAGCTCGGCGAGATGACGGCTTGCTCGTTGGCCACGACCAGATGGCGGGTCTCCTCGGGTTGTCCCATCATGTGGAAGACGCGGGCGTCGTCCGTCAGGTCGAAATAAAGGTAAGCTTCCATGCGGCGATCGTGCAGGTGCGAAGGCATCGTGTTCCAGACGCTTCCCGTGTTGAGTTGCGTGATGCCCAACATGAGCTGGCAGCTCTGTACGCCGTCGGCGTGGATGATCTGGTTCAGGTCGCGTTCGTTCGACGTCTCCAGCGATCCGAGGTGCAGCGTATTCGCTTCCTTGATCGACACCTTGCGCGTCGGGATCTGCGCATGCGCCAGCGCGGAGCAGAAGTACAGCTTCGCCGGATCTGCGGCGTCCTTGCTCGCCAGCCGGACGTCGCGGACGCCCTTGCCGACGTACAGCGTGTCCAGGCGCTCCAGCGTATAGCGTTCGCCGTCTACCGCGATCTCGGCTTCGCCGCCGATGTTGACGAATCCGACTTCCCGGCGCTCCAGGAAGTATTCGGTCTTCAGCGTATCGGCCGCCTCGAGTACGAGCGTCTCCTTCACCGGCTGCGCCCCCCCGATGACCATGCGGTCCTCGTGGGTGTAAGTCATGCGGACGCGATCGGCCTCAAACAGCTTCTCGATCAAATAGTGCGCGCGCAGCTCGGCGGTATCGTAACGCTTGGCGTCGGACGGGTGCGTGGCGTGGCGGATGTCCATCGAATAAGTCCTCCTTGTTTGTTCATGTTCGTTTTTTAGTATAACATACATTAACGAACATTTACGAACATTTTATAGCGGGACTGCCAGTGCGGGTTAACTTGGATCAAAAATAAACCGAACAGCCCCGCCGGCAGCGATGGCTGCGAGGCGGGGCTGTTCGGTTTGCCTGTTTCGTTAATCTGCGACCACGAAGACGATGTCGCCTTCTTGGCAGTCGATCGTCAGCTTCTTCCGTTCCAGGAACCAGACATCTTTGCTCTCCATGTAGAAGGTCATACGTTCCTCGACGACGGTCGTCGCCGGGTCCATCGGATCGTCCAGCATGATGCCGAAGCCGTAAGGCTCCGTGCCGCCGCTAATATAGCGGACGAAGATGCGAATGCGGTCTCCTTGTCGGTATCCCCACTCTTGCTGAAAACAGGTAACGGCGGATGGCGAGACGCTAAGCTCCAAACCACACACCTCTTTTCCGGGATGATGAATTCACGTTCGTCAGACAGCTGCAAGTTTGAAATCGGTTACCATTTCCATTATAGCAAGCGCGGAGAAAGGTCTACAACCCCATTCCCCGGCCCCCTCGAGCCTCTTCGCGTCCCTCCTTCCGAAAAGCGGAAGGGCTCATGCCGTACTCCGCCTTGAACAGGGCCGCGAAGTGATTGTAGTGGTTGAAACCGACGTCCCCCGCCGCATCCTCCGCGCTCCGCGACGTATGGACGAGGAGCAGGGCCGCTTGGCGCAGCCGCATTCGGTTCAGCGTATCGATGATCGACGCGCCCGTCTGTTCCTTGAACAAATGGGACAGCCGCGAGGCGGACAACCCGACCACGCGCGCGAGCTCCCCGACCTGCAGCGGCTCCTTCATGCGCGCCGACAGATGGTCCAGCGCCTCCGCCACGCGGGCGTCGATCGGCGCCTGCGCGTGCTGCTGCTCGAGCAGGAGCAGGATCTCTTGGAGCGCGTTCATCGAGAGCAAGTTCGCGTAGACGCTCGATTGGCGGCTGTCTTGAAGTACGCGCCGGAACGCGCGCAAGATTCGTTTGCGCAGCTGCGCATAAGCTACGCTGTGCAGAACGAGGCCCGGCGACGCCTCGGGCAAGCCGCTCCAACGGTACGCCTGCTCGCCCGGCACGAAGTGCGCCCAGAGAAAGTGCCAGATCTGCCCCTTCGGCGTGCCATAGCGATGCGGATGCCCGCCCTTGACGACGGCGATGTCTCCGGCGCGCAGCCGCCGTTCGCCGCCTTCGGCCGTCTCGATGAAGCCTTCGCCTGACAGCGTGTAGATCATGATCCAATCCGCCATGCCTTCGGGACGGCTCACTTCATAGGCGTCGCTCTCCTGGAAGTGATCGGCGATCACTCGCCCGCTCCCGTCCCCGGAAGGCCTGCCCGGATAGCCCCGTTCGCGTCTGCCCATCGGTCCGTTACCGCCCTCTCGCTCCCGGCGCGCGTACGATCCGCGCCGCTTATGCCGCTTCAACGATAACGATAGCGGAGACGGACCTCGACCGCAAGACAGACTCGCCCCGCCGCGCCTAGTGCCCCGCGCCGGCGCCGGCCGACTGCCCGCTCACCGCTTCGCTGCCGGACGGCTTCTCCGTACGGCCGCCGCCGCTGCCCGCCGCGCCTTCGCCGGGCGCCGCGTTCGCGCCTTGGGACGGATTCGGCAGCGTGAGCGCCGGCGCTTGCGAAGCGCCGCTGCCGACGGGATTGCCTTTCCCGTCATAGTAGTACATCGGAGTATCTCCCACCACGAGCAGATAGGACAACGGAATGTCCGTCTCGATCGTATTCGGCTCCCGGTCGAACGGAATGACGATGGAGATGTCGGTCTTCACGTGAATATAGACCTCGACGAGCAGCATGTTGATGCCCGCGCTGGATTGCCGGGTCTTCACTTCGGCTTGCACGGTGCTGAGCGGATGGAACCGAACCGCCACCGTAGGACCGAGCGACGACAGGAAGGGACTGTCGATCGCGTGCCCGATCGGAATGCGTTCGTGGACCGCTTCCTGGGCCTTCAAGGCGGCATCGACCACCCTCACCGTCTCCGCGGTGATCTTCATCTGCTCTTTGTAGTCGATGAGGAATCCGGTCGTCTTCCCCCTCTCGTCCGTCTGCCAGTTCACCATCTTGCTGCTGTCGGCTCCCGCCGCGATATTGTCGGTGATCGCCGCGTTGATCGCCTCCGTCGCCATCTGCGTGATGCGCACCTTGGCCAGGAACATCAGCGGCTCGCGCAAGTAGCGATCCAGGAACAGGAACGATTGGATCGTCGCGAACAAGAACACCAGCGCTATGATCGCCCAGAAATGCCGCCGGCGCAGCCGCCGCTTCGGCCGGGTCACCCATCCCTGCGAAGGCGGAGGACTCCCTACCCGAATCGTCGTTCTCCGCCTCCTTCCGCCGCTCGCCACGAACCCGCGGCTCTTCGGCGCATAAGCGCTAGGCCTCGGCTTCCATCCCCTCGGACGCGCCCCCCAGCTTTTCGGCGGGGCCGTCCATTTCCAATTGAACAACGTCGGCCGTCCCCATCTCTTCCGCATGGCATGCCTCCCGAGACGTTCCTTGGTCCGAAGCGCCGAAGCGCCGTCGCTTTGCGCGAACGCGAACGCTTCCTCATACCTATGCGAAAATGGGACAAAAAAGAAGACGCCGCCGAACGCTCCGGGGCGCCAAAAGAGCGACCGTCCCTCCGTCATCGTTGACTTCGGGGACCGTCTCTCAGGTCTGTAGCGCGCTCGCCATACACTCGCCATACGCTCTCCAGTTCGCTCGCCGCAACGCCTTCTACATCCGCGGCAGGAAGCCGACGATGCGGTCCGTCTCCGTATCGATGACCGTAACGTGAGGTCCGAGGAGCGCGTCTTGCTCCGTATGGAAGGTCACGGAGACGAGCGATCTCCCCTCGAGGGTCTCCGCCTTCTTCGCCTCTCGGTCGGGCGAGATGAGCCAACCGACCTCGCCCTTGTACACGGCGACCTCCGCCTGCTTCCAGTCCTCCGTCACGCGGTCCCGCTCGGATTCGCCCAGGACGTCCCACGCGATCTGCCGGTAGGCGGCCGCCTTCTCTGCCGCCACCTCGGGCGCGCCCTCAACCTCTATGAAGTAAGGGACCTTCCCCTCCGGCCATTCCGCGCTCACGATATACAGGCGCTTCCCGGCCCCGGCCGCGAAACCGCCTTCCCGGACCTCCACCGCTTCGTCCGGCCGTTCCCGGCCGTCGAAGCTGGCCATGACCGTCAGCGCGCTCGGCTCCTTGTCGAAAGCCAGCTTCACGAGATCGCCTTCCTTCACGGCCGCATAGGCGCCCTGCTTCGCCGGATCGGGCGGGTAAGGCATATCCGCGCAGACGCCTTGTCCTTCGGAAGACCAGCAGTAGCTGCCGTACGGCGCCTCGAACGTCTCTCCGGCTGCCGTGACGCGCAAGGCCGGCGGCGTCATGATCGTCTGCTCTTGCTCCTGCGCCTTCGGCAGGACTTCGCCGGACGAAGGGCTCGCGGACGCCTCTCCGCCCTGCTTCGGATTCCGTTCTCCGCATCCCGCCAACCCGATCGATGTCAGCAGCAGGAACAGAACGATCGTCGCCGCCGCAGATCCCTTCAGTTGCACACGCATTTCGCACGCCCCTCTTTCTCCCATCTTTTACATCCTTGACGCGAGATCGGTGCAATAGGTTGCAGCGAGGCGAGGCACTACGCGCCCAGCAGCGCGATGACGACAGCCACCGTGACCGTGCTGAGCACGGTCGAGACGAAAACGGACTGGGACGCGAACGCCGGCTCGTTGTCGAACTCGACGGCCAGCAGCACGCTGCTGAGCGAAGTCGGGACGGCGGAGGAGACGATCAGGGCAGAGGCCATCAAGCCTTCCATGCCCATCAGCGCGACCGTCAGCCAGGCCAGCAGCGGCCCCGCGACGAGGCGCAGCAGGACGGCGGTGCTGACGTCCGCCAGCATCGTTCGCCGGATGGCCCACGACATGTTGCCGAGCTGTACGCCCAGCGTGATCAGCGCCGTGCCGATGAACGCGTTCGACAGGTATTCCACGGCCGTTCCGGCCGAATCCGGCAGCGGCACCTCGAAGTACCGCATCGCCAGCGCGAGCGGAATGACGTAGATGACCGGCATCGACAGGATGACGCGGCGGATCTCTCTCCAATTCGCTTTGTGGGCGTTCACGTTATACACGCCGTAGGTATTCGGGATGAGCGACTGCATCATCATGATGAGCACTTGCACCGACAGCGTATAGGGGTTGTTCGCGAAGGCGAGCTGATTGAGCGGAATGCCGTAGTTGGCGCTATTGTAGAACAGCACGCTGTTGCGCATGGCGCTCCGCATGCCCGGGCGATACCGGCGAATCCGGACAACCGCCTCGACGAGCCCGTATTGAAGCGCCATGAAGAGAACGAAGAAGAGGATCACCTGGCCGAACAGCTGCATGGAGATGGCGGTGCCGTAGAGCAGCTTGAACATGATCGCCGGCGAGAACAGATAGAAGTTCAGCTTCGACAGCGTCCGGATATCGAGCTTGAAGCTGCGCTGCAGCAAGATTCCGATCGCGATCAGGATGGAGATCGGCAGGACGTTGTCGCGCAAGATCGTCAGGAAGATGGTCATGAGGGCTCCTATTCCGCATATCGGGATATGAATAGAATCGATCCCCTATTATAGCAAAAAATCGCATCCGCGAGAGATGCGATCCGCAAACGACTTAGTCGCTTTTCGACGCGCGGTTCGATTGCGCGCGGACGACCGCCCCGCCGGCGCCGTCCAGGCCGCGCTTTCGATAGAGCAGCGCCGCCGAGAGCAGCAGGATGCCGCCGTTCACGATGAAGATCCAGCGGATCGGAATCCAACCCGCCAACGCGCCGCCCGCCATCGGTCCGAGCATCGTCGCCAGCTGGGTGGAGGACTGGCTCAGGCTGAACGCCCTCCCGCGGAACTCCGGTTCGGTCACGCGCACGATCATCGCGTTCAACGCCGGATAGACGCCCGCGAAGAACAGGCCGTAGACGAAGCGGAGCGCTCCGAATTCGGTGTAGTGGCCGACGAAAAACTGGAGCAGGTTGCCGATCCCGCCGCCGAGCAGACCGATGATCAGCACCTTCATGAAGCCGAAGCGCTGCCCCGCCTTCCCCCACTGCGGGGCGGCGATGAGCGTCGCGATGCCGACCGCGGAGAAGATGATGCCGGACTGCAGCGAAGCATCCCCTTGGCTTCCTCCGATCTGCAGGACATAGACCGTGAGCAGCGGCTCCAGGATCATGACCGAGAAGCTGCTGATGCCGACCAGCGCCAGCAGCGTGACGAACGCGCGGTTCTCCATCGCATGCTTCAGATCCTCGCGGATGCTCGACCGCTTGCCGGAGCGGTTGAATGGGGTCTCTCTCACCAGGAACGTCGCGATCAGCGCCGCCACGAGGACCACGCCGCCCGAGAACAGAAACGCCTCCCGGTTTCCCGCGAAATGGCTGACGACGCCGCCGACCAGCGGTCCGAGGATGCCGCCCGTGGCGCCGGCCGTCGCCATGATGCCCAGCGCGTAGCCCGACTTGTCCTCCGGCGTGTTCGTCGCCACGAGCGCGATCGACGCGGGGACGTACCCGGCCAGCAGCCCCTGGAAGACGCGCAGGACGAGGAAGAGATACGGATCGTGGATGAAATAAGTGATCACGTACAACGCCGCCAAGCTGTATCCGGAGCGAATCAGCATCGGCTTGCGCCCGTACTTGTCGGCAAGCGATCCCCAGTAGGGGGAGATCAGCGCGCTGGCGAGGAACGTCACGCCGAACGCGAACCCGGACCACAGCTCCAGATGGCTATCGATGCCCAGATCGTTGTGAAGGAACAACGGGATAAACGGGATGGAGATCGAGTAAGCCGTGCTGCAGAAAAATACGCCGAGCCACAACACGTATAAGTTCTTTTTCCAGGCGAACGGCACCTTACCCACCTCCTCTAGCTGTCAGGTTCGGACCGGCAAGAGCAAGCAAGTAAAAACGGCTTCGCCGTCCTCGGAAAGAGGGCGAACCCGCTCTTGTCGCGGAAAGATTCGAAAAAGCACGAACGAGACCGCAGCCGCGATCGACCGTCAACAAAAGCAGACCCCTCAAAGAGGAGTCCGATCTCTCGCCATTATATCACATCCGGCGGGGCGGCCCTACCCTTTCTCCCAAATTAGGCATGCGCGTCCGCCCAGGCGTCGATCTGGCGCTGCGCCTCGGCGATCAGGCGATCGATCCCGGCCCGCTTCAACGCCTCGTTCAGCCGAGGCAGCGTCGCCGCCGGATCGAGCGCTCCCGTGACCAGTCCCGCCCGGTAGCTCCCGATGACCGAGGCGCACTGCGCGAGCTCCCCCTTGACCTTCTCCGGATCGAAGTGAAAGCCGAGCAGCCGGGAGCGGGGCGCCCCGGCGTTCAAGGACGTACCGGCTGGCAGCCATGACGGCTGCCGCTTCGCGGAGCGGAGCGCGTTGAACTGGTTGCCGAACGCCCACCCCGCATCCACGCGATACCCGCTGTCCGCGATCGGCTCGGCGTAGTCGGAATCCGTCAGATGGTAGTGCTCATCTTCGATCCCGAAGTTCATCAGGTTGAACAGCCGTTTGTCCGCGTACATGAGATTATAGAGCATCATCGCCCGCGCCGGATCCGCCGAGCTGCGCGGAATAACCGTGAGCGACGAGCCGATCGCGTCGTTGCCGATCGAAGGCGTACCTCCGAGCGGCTGGTAGACGTAACGGCTGTCGCTCGGCGTATCCGGACGCAGGACGTCCAACGCGGCGATATACTTGTCCGCCTTCGCTTCCGCCGTATCGTCGACGACCGTCGCCGCGTCCGGCCGGATCCAACCCTTCCGGTACCAGTCATGCATCAGACCGAGGTAGTCGGCGTAAGCCTTTTGCTCGAACAGATTGATCGCCTTAAGGCGGGTCCCCTCCGTCGCCACGACCGCCGGGTTGCCTTCGCCGAGCGCTTCGATGCCCAGCGCCAAAGCGTACGCGGGCGGATAATCGGCCGCGGCGTCGACGCGGAAGCCGATCTTCTGGCCGTTCTCGCGCGCGACCGCTTTCTCCAGAAACGGCGCCAAGTCCTCCAGCCTGCGGATCGCGTACGACCGAAGCCCGTAAATATCGGCCATCTCCTTCGTCACCCGGATCGCGGGCGCTTCGGCCCATGCTTGCGTGTTCACGATGCCGTACGCCTTGCCGTCCACCTTGGCCGCCTCCCACGCGAAAGACGGCACTTGCTTCAAGATGTCGGAGCCGTAGGCCGGCAGGAGATCGGTCAAGTCCCGGAACGCGCCGTCCCGGGCATGCCCGAGAAAGTCGTTGGTCCGATAGGAGGCAAACATGAGGTCGGCCTTGTCCCCCGAGGCCAGGATCGCCCGCGTCTCCTGATCGTATCGGTCGGGATCGATCCATACGATATCGACCGTCGCGTTCAGATCCGCTTGGATAATCTTGTTCATCTCGTTCTGTACGCGCCTGCCGTCCTCCTGGGGATGTCCCGGCAGATACCACTTGATCTCGTAAGGCTGCTTGTTCGATGCGAGGCCGTCGGGACCGGTCGGATTCGCGCCCCGGCCCGGAGACGCACCGGCTGGCCGCGCCGCGCCGCCTTCATCTGTCCCGCATCCGCAGCCGGCAGCCATCAGCAGGAATGCCAAGACGGCAACCAAGGCGAGGATCGCCGCATGCCGTTTCCGTCGCTTCATCGTCAACATGCCCCCAGACGCTCTATTAATGTCGCTCGATCCCGGCCGTGCGCAGCGCCCTCCCTAAGGAGACAGCCGCTTGTCCGCCAGATGCGAAGCGTACTCCCGCGGGGTGAAGCCGAATTGGGCCTTGAACAGCTTGCCGAAGTAGGCGGGATTGTCCATTCCGACGGCGCGCATAACTTCGTTCAAGCTGAGCTTCGAATTCTCCATCCACTCCGCGGCTTTGACTAACCGGACATGGATGATGTATTCGCCGATGGACATGCCGACGCCGTTCTCGAAGATGCGGTTCATCGCGGGCAGAGAGACGTCCAATTCGGCCGCGATCTGCGCCACGCCCAGCTTCGGATCGGCGTGCCGGTCCTGAATGAACAGCCGGATCTTCCTTGCGGTCTCCGCCTCTTCGTCGTTCGGCGCCGCGGCGGACGCTTCGATCGTCTCATGGATGGCATCGATCAGCTGCTGACGGAACTCCCGGATCGTCTCCATCTCCGGCAGCCGCTTGCGGTCGAAGATCTCTTGGATGCGAACGGAATTCATGGGCCAGGTGCAGGTAGCATCGAGGGCATGCGTCAAGCCGGCTGCCAAGTGCATCAACGCGAAGCGCATGTCGCGGTATTCCATCTCGGCGATCAGCCCCAGGCAGGCATCGAGCCGTTCGCCCGCCGCGCGCAGATCGCCCCGCTGCAGCGCTTCGATGAACCGACGCTCGGTCTGAAAGACGGCGTCCACCGAGATCGGCACCACTTTGCGGACGATGTCGGCGGACGTTATGAGCGATTTCCTGCCCAATACGAACCGGTACATGGAGAGAGAGACGGCTTGGTGATACGCCGTGGACGCCTGGCGGATATGCGGGACCGCTCCGCTGAGAGAGATCGTCACCGATATTCGATACTGCCGCATCAGCTGCTGCTGCGCTTCGCGCAGGCGATCCCCCAGCGCCTTCTCGGTCAGCCCCTCATTCCCGTCGCCCGGCGCCACATGCACGATCCAGGCGATCCGGTCTTCCTTCAGATCGACGGCTTCGCAGGCGAAGGAACGGGAGACGGACTCCGTCACGACGTGCCGGATCCATTGCCGCATCGCCTCGAGCTCCTCCGGCTGCGAATGCCGCTCCGTTTCCGCGTATTTGTCCAAGCGCAGCAGTCCGACTGCGACCGGCGTGCCGGAGGATAGATTGAGGCCGTATTGCAGACGGGCGCATTCGAACTCCTCGTCCGCGACGGGGTAGCCGTTCTCCAAGAGCCGCGTCAGGAAATAGCGCTTCATGAGACTGCGGCTCGACTGCTGCTCCCGCAGGATCTCTTGGATCTGGTCCTTCGACTGCCTCCAGGCGTCGAGCCGTGCGGAGACGTCTGCCGATGCGGGAGAGGCCGGCTGATCGGAGCGCTCCGCAGCCGGAACGCGATCCGGCGCAAGACCCGTCGGCCAAGCCAGCCTTCGGGCGAGGAGGCGGGAGACGAGCAGGAGCGCAGCCGCCAAGGACGCGCCGATCGCGATCGCGGCCGTCTTCATCGTCTTCATCTGCCGGATCGCGGGATCGTAGACCGCGGCGTGAAGCACGACCCAGCCCGTCCCCCGGATCGCCGCCGTCGTGACCAGATATTGCGTCCCCCCCGCCCGGACGGTATAGGAAGTTCGAGGCGCGCGAGCCTGATCTGACGCGTTGGCTAACAGCGCTTCATAGCCCGCCTTCACCTGGCTCCCGATGCGCTCCCCGGACTCGCTATCCGCTGCATTCAACGCATTGAAGCGGTTACGCGAATCATAGACAAACAACAGATCGGGCCCGCCCCCGACGGTGCTGTTGATGGCGTTCGCATATTCAAGCAAGCCGTCCATCCGCAAGTTCACGATGACCGCGCCGTCCATTCGGCCCTGCGGATCGAGCTTGCCGTACATCGCGTAGGTGACGACGCGTACGGGATTCGGGGAGAGAGCGTCGCCGGTCGCGTTCAAGTCGCGAATGAACGGCTTGAGCGCCGGCAAGCGTTCGCCGGACTGCAGCAGCCTCTCCCAGGACGCATCGCGATCGGACAGCCTGCCCGAAGTGGAATAGAACTTTTGCTTGATCGGATTGTAGATGAAGATGGATTGCAGGTACGGATGGCTCTTCATATAGGTCGCGTTCAGCTTGTTAAGGACGCTTAGATGCTCGTAAGTCTCCTCCCCCGACAAGTACATCAGGGCCCGGACGTCATGGTCGGCGTAGAGCAAAACGCTGAGATTCTTCATTAACCGGTCCATCTCCGAGAGATGGTACCGGACCTGAGCGACGGTCTTGCGGCTATTTGTCGACTCGCCGTCTAGCAGCCGGCGTTGGACTTGGCCCAGGACGAGGGTGGATGCGACCGCCGCGAGGAGGACGACGGCGGCGGCGAATCCGAAGCAGAATTGAACCATAGCGGTCTTGGAGCGCACCCAACGTTTGAGAACCATGATGACCACCCTCGGCACGGATCGATATGCGTCTAATCTGTCTCCATCCTATCACAGGACCGGTAGATTCACTATCGGGATAAAAAAATACGCCGCCCCTCCGCGGAACGGAGGGGCGGCGTGCAAGTCGCTATTCTGAGAATCAGGCGTGTCCGGCATCGGCGGCAGCCGATTCTCCGCCCGGCGTCCGTTCCGGCGCCCGCTGCCCCATGATCGGGATCATGGCGAGGGCCCCGATGAGGAATAGAAGGCCTGCTCCGGCGTAGATCGAGACGAGCGGGAACGCGTCCTTGAGCGAGCCGGCCAGCGACATCGAGATGACCATCATGCCGACGAACAGCGGATTCAGCACCCCGTTGACCCGTCCGACGATGGAGGCGTCCGACCACTTCAGGATCATCGTGCTGATCCCGATATGGATGCAAGGGAAAACGAGTCCGTTGATGAACTGGATCACCAGCGTCAGCGGTACGCTCTTAGAGTAGCCGACGATGACCGTACAGACTGCGCCGGTCAGCATGCCGATGGCCAACAGCAGCTGCGGCGGGACCCGCTTCGCGAACACGGCGACGATGCCGCCGCCGATGAGCATGGCGCCGCCGCTCACCATCAACAGATACTGCAGGAAGTCCTTCGATTGGCCGAGACGCTCCGTCACGATGAACAGATTAAGCGCCTGGGCGACGCCTACAGCGAGTCCGGCCAGGACAAACGCGACGCCCAGCATCCGGAGGACCTTGCTCCGCCAGACATAGCGGAAGCCCTCGGCGAACTCTTTGCGGAATTGCCCCTTCTCGGCCGATCGCGTCTCCTCTATGTCCTTGGGCAGACGGACGAGGACGAGGGCGGAGAGCAGGAAGGCCACGCCCATGACGGCGATCGAATCCTCCAGTCCGAACTTGCTATACGCAAACGTACCCAGCATCGGCCCCAGCACCATGAAGATGGCCATCAGCGATTGAAAGAGCGCCATCCCCTGCTGCAGCTGGTCTTCGCGCACGTGCTGCTTGAACAGCCGCATGCCCGAGGGCTGCGAGAATTGCGAGAGGATCGCCGAGATGAACGTAACGAGGTACACCGACTGCCAAGAGCCGAAATGGATCGTCAGCAGGACGATGAATACGGAGACGGCGGATAGCGAATCGCACCAGATCATCGTCCGCTTCGGCCGCCAGCGGTCGGCGAACGTGCCCCCGATGAACGAGAAGACGAAGATCGGCGCGAATTCGGCGACGCTGATCAGCGAGATGGCGTAAGGATCGTTGTTCGTCCTGTCCGCGACATAGAGCAGGATGGCGAAGTTGCGCACCCAGATGCCGATCTGGAGCAGGATGTTCGAGAAGAGAATCGTCTGGAGGAAGCGGTTGCCGAGCAGGCTTGGGCCCTTGGCGGCAGTCGTTGTCGTACCCAGGGTATAACACTCCTTTGGATAGAATGGCGATTCGCGGATAGCGAACCGGTGTTCGCGTGACAGCTTTAATAGAATAGCATAGTCGGGGATAAAGGATTTCTTCTGGATTGCGGAGATCAAGCGGAAGGAAAGATTCAAACAGCAGCCTGCACCCGCGCTTCACGAACTCAGGCGGATGGCGTCTCCTTGGCGGCGATGACGGCGTAAATGCCCGGCACGCGGTCCTCGGTTCCTTGGGGCATGTCCTTGAACACCCAACGCTGAACGTCGCCCGATTCCTCATAAAGCGGCTTTGAGCGCTAATCCTGCGTCCGCGATGGCCGTTACGACTTCGCCCAGCGTCCATCGCCGCACTTTCATCACGTCATTTTGCACCTCTCGGTCAAAGTAATCGCCGCTGGCCACCAGACGGCCGTCTTCTGGCTTTAAGAGCTTCCAAATCACGGGGTGAAATTCGCGTATAACCAGTTTGCCTCCTTCGCCTAACAAACTGTAAACCAATTGGAAAAAGGCGTCAAGATCAAAAAGATAGTGAAGGATGCCCATCTCCATCACCGCAAGATCGAAGCCGGGCAGATTATTATACATGCGTTTCTATCGATAGTCAAAGCGTCCATTCATTCCCTGCCCGCGCTGCGTTCGCGCAACGCAAAAATGCCCCGAGAACGAACGTCGGATTCCCTGAAGAGGTGATCCGATGCTCGCTCCAAGGGCGCGCGCGCCATAGTCCCGTCCGGCTCGCCCCTCTCTCGCAGCAGGGGTACCGCCAAGCGAGGAGCAGGGGTACCGCCAAGCGAGGAGCAGCGAAGCGTCCTACCGGTAATGCCCTCTCGGCTTCTTGCCGCTCCAGCGCTCGTCGACCTTCTCGCTCGCCGACTGGTATCTCGTGTCGACGCTTAACCGGTACTGGTTCGTCGTGTTCTCGAGCGAACAGTGCATCAGGAACATGCCGAAAATCAGCACGTCCCCGGCCCGGAACTCGGTCGTCGCCCATTTGCCGCCGAACCTCTCCGTCACGACGAGAGGGTCGTCCGTATAATGGCCGAAGCCGATGGCGTCGCGGTCCGAATCCTTCGTGCCGTATGAGTTTTTCAATTCCTCGAAGGTGTGGGAATCCAGACAGATCGCCAGCCCGCCCATCGCGTAATCGATATCCCCGAGCGGCGACCAGACGGTGTACAGATTGTGCGTGCCTCTCCCCATATAGACGATATCGTAGTGCGCTCCCGTGAAGTCGCCCTTGCCGACCGCCCGCAGCCACTTGTAATGGTACGTAAGCGAGGTGTCGTTCAACAGCCGGTCGAAGAACCCCATCACGTGGTCCCCGTTCAGCACGGCCAGCAGCTCCGGCAGGTCCTCGTTCGTCCCGCCCATGAAAATCGTCTTGCTGCCGTCCGCCATCACCCCGTCCTCCAGCAGCGTATCCCGTTCGAGTTTGCCCATTCGGTTCATTTTCTCCAGAATGCGCGTTCTCGCCCTCAGCACTTGTTCCCGATCGTGGAAGCCGCGGAGCAGCAAGTAGCCGTCTTCTTCTAATCGATCGCGAAGCGCGTCCATATCGTGCAACAGATCGTTCGCGCTTCGAAGCTCCGTCAGATGAGGTCCGTTCAATTCCAATGTCCGATTGCCGACTTTGACAAACATGGCGCATCGCTCCTTGATCCGAGATAACTCAAGTGTAAACGGAAGCGAATCGCCGAACCATGGAACGAAGGTGCGGATACATGTATAATCGTACGCATATATACTTGATGAAGCCTTTCTTCTTCCATATTCATGTATATGAAGAGATCAAGGAGCGATGAGATGTCTTATATGGATATCCCGTATCGTCTGGACGAATCCGCCGAACCGCCCGCATGCCGCTTCCGCTCGGTCTGGAAGGTGCAAGCGAACGACGCGTATCAAGTCGCGCAGTCGAACGGCTTCGCGGCGCTCGGCTTGTTCGTCACGTACGAGGGCCAAGGCAGTCTGACGGTGGATAGAACGGTGGATAGCGGGAGATTCGAACTGCAAGCCGGCACGTTCGTCTTCGTTCAAGCGGAAGTACCTTGCTCGTACCGTTGCCGGGACGGCGACTGGAAATTTTATTTCTTCGAATTCGACGGTTTGGAGCGCGTCCGTCATTGGGGACTGCCGATCGGACGAGTCGCGACGACCGCGAGAATGCCCGAAGCCGTCCGAAAGTGCGAGCAGCTGATCGACGGCATGATCGTGCAGCCGATCGGCTACCGCGATTCGGCGCATAACCTCTTGAACGAGCTTCTGCTCTTGTTCGCCCGCGAACCGTCTATCGGCCGCGCGAAGCGCCATCCCGAACTGGACGCGGTCCTGTACCGCATGCACAAGAACATCGGGACGCCGTTCCGGGTCGACGAGGCTGTGCGGGACAGCGGTTTGTCCCGGACCGCCTTCTTCTCCCGCTTCCGCGAGACGACCGGCACGTCGCCGGCCGAGTACATGCTGGGATTGAAGTTAGCATCCGCCAAAGCGTCGTTGGAAGCGACGAACCTCTCCGTCAAGGAGATCGCGGCGGCGCTGCATTTCTACGACGAATTCCATTTCTCCAAGACGTTCAAGCGGCGCTACGGCGTCTCTCCCCGCGACTACCGTCGCGGCGGGCGGGATCCGCGGTAAGCGCGGGTATGCAAGCAGAAGCCGCAAAAAAAATCCTGATCGGTCAAGAATGACTTGACCGTCAGGACGTACTTTGCGATGCCGCTACATGATCTCCGCTTCGAGCTTGCCCAGCCGCTGGCGCTGCGCCTCGAACAGCAGCACCGTAGCGGCCATGGCGACGTTGAGCGATTCGGCTTGGCCGCTCATCGGGATGATAACGGGCCGCTCGACGAGCGCTTCGACTTCGGGGGACAAGCCGCCGCCTTCATTGCCGAACAGCAGCCAGATGCCATCCCCGGTCAGATCGCACTCGTAAATGGACAGGTGCGCCTGAAGACTCGTCCCGAACAGCTTGGCCCCTCTCCGCTTGGCTTCGGGCAGCAGTTCGGCGAGATCCGCCTCTACGATAGGCACCCGGAACAGCGTCCCCATCGTGGCGCGCAGCGTCTTGGCGTTGAACAGATCGGCCGTGCCCTTGCCCAGGACGATGGCCGCAGCGCCGCTCGCCGCGGCGCTGCGGACGATCGTGCCGACGTTGCCGGGATCCTGAACGCCGTCGAGGACGACGACGGGTCCGCCATCGCCGCCGAAGAGCGCGGCGTCATCGGCCGGACGCTTGAGCGCGATCGCGAACACCGGTTGCGGCGTCTCGGTCTCGCTGCACTTGGCGATGATGTCGGGCGACACGGGAATCCAGTCGGTCTCTCCGTTCCCGCTCCCGCCCTCGCGCTCCGCGTACGGCGCCAGTTCGTCCGGCACGCCGAGCCCTTCGTCGAACGCGACGGCTTCGAGCGGCCATCCCGCTTCGAGCGCTTCCTTGACCAGATGAACGCCTTCGAGCTTAAACCGGCCTTCTTGGTTGCGATACTTGCGCTCCGACAGCTTGACCCATGCTTTGACTCTAGGGTTCTGCGCCGACGTCAACGCCGGCTCAAGGTTCCGCATAGGCTTGCTCCAGCTTGGTTAATTGTTCGTTGCGGCCGACGATGACGAGGATGTCCTCCGCGTCGATCCCTTCATCCGCGCGGGGCGCGACGTTCATATCGCTGCCGCGTTTGACCGCGAGGACGTTGCAGCCGTACTTGACGCGAATATCGAGCTGCTTCAGGTTCTTCCCGACCATCGAGGACGGTACCTTGAGCTCGACGATGCTGTAGTCGGGCGACAGCTCAATGTGCTCCAGAATATTCGGCGAGATGAGATGGTGCGCGACGCGAAGTCCCATATCCCGCTCGGGGAATACGACTTTGTCCGCGCCGATCTTGCTCAGCACCTTGCCGTGCAGTTCGTTCTGCGCCTTCACGATGATCTTCGGTACGCCGAGATCTTTCAAGATCAAGGTCGTCAAGATGCTCGCTTGGATGTCTTGACCGATCGCGACAACGACGACGTCGAAGTTGCGGACGCCGAGCGCGCGCATCGCTTCTTCGTCGGTCGAATCCGCCGAGACCGCGTGCGTGACGATGTTGGCGACGTCTTGGACGCGCTCCTCGTCGTCGTCGATCGCGAGCACTTCGTATCCCATTTCCGCCAGGTATTTAGCGACGCTCGAGCCGAATCGGCCGAGACCAATGACGGCAAATTGTTTTTTGGCCATGTGCGACGGTTGCTCCCTTCCTCGAACCCATGTCCCGCTTCAATATTCCCATTATAACACAACGCGCCTCCGGGATAACCGGAAGCGCGCCAGGGAAATCTAGACCGGACTGCATAACGTCCATATTCGCGAAGGGGGATACTTGTGTGAAGACGGTCAGTTTGCGCGATGCGATCATCATGCGCGTACAAGGCAAGAGCGAGCAAGAAATCCGCGAAGTCATCGAGGATTCGATCGGAAATGCGGAAGTGACGCTACCCGGCCTCGGCGTGCTGTTCGAGATTATCTGGTCTCATAGCCAGCCGGATATTCAACAGCAGCTCGTCACCACCTTGCATGGTCAGCTTCCGCAAGAGGCGGGCGCTACGGAAGCTTAACCGCCGATCGGATAGTCTCTCGTCTCCAGGACGACCGTGCCGTTCACGATCGTATGGGTCACGACCGGACAATCGCGCACTTGGCGAACGATCAGAACGTCTGCCCGTTTGCCCGGCTCCAAGGAGCCGATTTCCCCGTCCCGGCCGAGCGCTTTGGCGGGCGCGAGCGTCGCCATGCGAACCGCATCGGCTAGACCGATGCCCGCTCGCGCCAGCACGTAGACGGCATGCAGCAGCGAAGCGGGATGATAGTCGGAGCAGACGATGTCCGCCGCCCCCGCCCGTATCGCTTCGAGCGCCGTCAAGTTCTTGTCATGCGATCCGCCTCGGACGATGTTCGGGGCGCCTACGCATACCTGCAATCCGCGACTCGTTGCATATGCCGCCGTCTCCAGATTGAGCGGGAATTCGACCACGCCGGCGCCGAACGCGCGGGAGCGCTCCACCTGCTCGGGCGTGTCGTCGTCATGCGAAGCCACGGCGATGCCGCGGCGCTTCGCCGCGGCCGTCAAGGCATGCAGCTTCGACCAATCCACGCGCTTGCGGCGCTCCTGCAGATCCTCGACGATCCGCGCGCACTCCTCCGCGTCCACGCCTTGATTTTTCATGACGTATCGTTCGAACGCGCCGGGCCGTTTGTACTGCCCTTGCCCCGGCGCATGATCCATAAGCGACAGATAATCGATCATCCCCCGCTCGATGAAGCGCTCGGCCAGCGGGAACCCCGTCAGATGGGAGACCTCGTAGCGCAGATGAACGCCGTGCCGGATCATGGCCCGCTCCCGGGCGCACGCATGGATCGTCTCCACCAGATCCGCCACGATCTGCTCTCCTCGCAGGCTTAGGCCTACGCCTAGCGACAACGAATGGAACATCGACGTGATGCCGTGTCCCGCCAGCTTGCGTTCGAACTGCAGGAACGCCATCTCGAGCGGGAAGATCGTATTCGGACGCGGTTCCGCCTCCTTCTCGATCGTGTCGCAATGAATATCCACCAATCCCGGAAGGACATCGGCGCCTTCCGCGTCCAGGACCCGATCGCCGGATCCCGCCCATCGCGCCGCGCCGCCCGGCTCGATCGCCGACAGGCGGCCGTCTTCGATGAGGAGATCGGCCATCTTCGTATCGTGCGGCTGAACGACGCGTCCTCCGCGTACGATTAACCGGCTTGCCATCCGCATTCTCCTTTGTCTCGCGAACAACCGTTACCCTAGTATTCCACAATTGGGCTCGGTTCGGCAAATCCGGCTTAAGCGCCGAAGCCCCCTTCGGGCATCATGGCCGGACGTTCCGGGAAGTCCGACAGGAAGACGTGCTTGTCTCCCGCGGATGCCTCAAGCAAGCCGTGCATGGCCTCCAGGACATGGAAAGCCAGTTGGCCGGAAGCGCGATGCGGACGGTTCTCCCGGATCGCGCGCGCCATGTCGATGACGCCGATGCCGCGCATGTTGTCGTCATAGCCGAAAGCAAGCGGGACTTCCTCCCAGTCTCCGCCCGGCTTGCGGAGCAGCACCGGACCGCCGAACGTGTTCGGATCCGGCACCCGCAGGCTGCCTTCCGTGCCGTAGATCTCGATATTCGGCAGCGCGCTGCCGGCCGCGATATCGAAGCTGGTCACCAGCGTGGCGACGGCGCCGGACTTGAAGTCGAGCACGCCCGCGATATGCGTCGGCGTCTCAACGGTCACCTTCGTGCCGTACTTCGGCTGGCTGGTGATGGTCCGCTCAGGCGTCGGGATGGCTGCCGAAGACGTGACGCGGCGAATGCCGCCCAGCAGGAAGATGAACGCCGTCAGGTAGTAAGGCCCCATATCGAACAGCGGACCGCCGCCTACTTGATAGAAGAACGCGGGGTCCGGATGCCAAGACTCCGGACCGCTGCCCAGCATGAAGCCGTTCGCGGCGATCGGGCGTCCGATCGCGCCTTCGTCGATCAGCTTGCGGCACGTCTGGATGCCGCCGCCGAGGAACGTCTCCGGCGCGCAAGCCACGCGCAGCCCTTTCGATTCGGCCAGCGCCAAGACGCTGCGGCCGTCCTCCAGATGCACCGCGAGGGGTTTCTCTACATACACGTGCTTGCCCGCTTCCAGCGCTTGACGGCACACGCTCGCGTGCGAAGCCGGGATCGTCAGGTTGACGACGATGTCCACATCCGGGTCGGCCAACAGCTCATCGACGCCATACGCCTTCGGCACGCCGAATTCCTGCGCCCGGGCGCGCGCCCGCTCCACGTCGATGTCCGCGCAAGCGACGACTTCCACGTCCTCCGAAGCCGTCAGGTTCTTCAAGTAAATCGCGCTGATGTTGCCGCAGCCGATGAGGCCGATTCTGCTCTTATGTGCCATGGTTTGCATTCCTCTTTCCGCTATTAAGGTGCGAGCGTGCGGGGACGTCTAGGTTCCCGCTTCTCGACGTTATCGCTTTCATTATAACGCGTCCGCCTGCTTTCTTTGTTGCCTTTTCCTTGTTCGATTTGGTCATCGGAGCGCGCAGAATCGCTGTCGCCGCTCATGTGACGTAATCAGTACGTCACTTTGCCGTTTCTGCGGCCATTGCCGCTCATGTGACGTACCTAGAACGTCTCTTTACTGCTCCGGCGGCCTTCACCGCTCATGTAACGTACTCAGTACGTCTCTTTGCTGCTCCGGCGGCCTTCGCCGCTCATGTGACGTACTCAGTACGTCTCTTTGTTGCTCCGGCGGTCTTCGCCGCTCATGTGACGTACCTAGAACGTCTCTTTACTGCTCCGGCGGCCTTCGCCGCTCATGTGACGTACTCAGTACGTCTCTTTGTTGCTCCGGCGATCTTCGCCGCTCATGTGACGTACCTAGAACGTCTCTTTACTGCTCCGGCGGCCTTCGCCGCTCATGTGACGTACCTAGAACGTCTCTTTACTGCTCCGGCGGCCTTCACCGCTCATGTAACGTACTCAGTACGTCTCTTTGCTGCTCCGGCGGCCTTCGCCG
>NZ_JACJVP010000027.1 GCF_014212125.1 Cohnella nanjingensis | reverse complement strand
TGGAGGTCTGGAGGTCTGGAGGTCCGGAGGTCCGGAGGTCTGGAGGTCTGCATGTCCGGAGATCCGAAGTCCTTGCCGCCCTCCGTCCTGTGGGCGACGAACTTCCGCGAGCTGACGGCGGACAAAATATAAAGGCGATGCGGAGCATTCGGGAGACGCTGGTCGAGCTTGCGGTTTGGCATCCGACGACGCGGACCTGCCGTTCGACCGGAGCGGTCTGCAAGAGGCCGTCTGGAACGCATGGGGACGATGGACGAACTCAAGACATGGTTCACCGCCTTGGTCGCGGAAGCGGTCGACCGGATCGCCGAATCCCGCAAGACCGGCACCAAAAAGGCGGTGATGGACATCGTCGGCTATCTGCAAACCCACTATGGGAAGGAGGTCTCGCTCTACGCCGCGACGGAGGCCGACTATCTCAATCCGGCCTATTTGTCGCGACTGTACAAGCAAGAGACCGGCCGGACGTTCAACGAATATTCGAGCGGCATCCGGATGGCGGCGGCGGCTCGGCTTCTGACCGGGCCGGAAGACTACAAGATCAGCAATATCGCGAATCTATCCGGATACGAGAACGTCACCTACTTCATGCGGAAGTTCAAAGAGCACGACAAGATGACCCCTTCGGAGTACCGCCGGACCCATGCCTGAACGAGCCCCTCGGAAGACCGGGGGGCTTTGCCGTTGCCGGAGATGCCTATCATGGCATCGGCCTTGCGATCTTTTACAGGGCTGGGGGTTCGGGCGTGGGGGCCGGAGCGAAGTCGGTTGAAGGGAATAGCAGGCGCCATACCGGGCAAATTAAAGGCAGTCATGTCCAGAGACGGGAGGTTGAATGGGTGTCAACGAATATGGTTGCGGCGGTTCCAGGTTCCCGGCCGACAACATCCCCTACGCTGGGACAGTACCTCTACGATAGCTTGAAGGCGGAGGGCATCTTCGAGATCTTCGGCATCCCGGGCGATTACAACTTCAGCCTGCTCGACACGTTGGAACGGTACGAAGGCATTCGGTTCGTCAACGGACGCAACGAGCTGGGGGCGGGATACGCGGCGGACGGCTATGCGCGCATCCGCGGCATGTCCGCTCTAATCACCACGTTCGGCGTGGGAGAGATGAGCGCTTGCAACACCATTGCCGGCGCGTACAGCGAACGCGTCCCGATCATTCATATCGTGGGCGCGCCCAAATCCGCCGACCAGCAGGCGCATAAATGGATGCACCATACGCTGTTGGACGGCAACTACGACGTATTCCGGAACGTATACGCGCACTTGTCCGCCTATACGGCCGTCTTGACCCCGGAGAACGCGGCGATTGAGATCCCGGCCGCCATCCGCGCGGCCAAGCAAACGCGCAAGCCGGTGTATCTGGTCGTCGCGATCGACTTGGTCACCCGGCCGATCGTGCTTGGCGCCGCCCCGGCGGCTGCGCCGGCGGCGACGAATCCAGCTGCGCTGCAGGCCGCGATCGATCATATCCAGCGCATGTTGAATACGGCGGATCGAGCCGTGCTGCTTGCGGATATGCTGACGCTCCGGTTCGGATGGCGCGAAGCCGTACGCGATTTGGCCGTGAGCCTGAATGTGCCTGCGGCATCGCTGCTGCTGGGCAAGGGGGCGTTCGACGAGCAGCATGCGAACTACATCGGCGTCTATGGCGGCGCCTTCGGCAGCGAACAGGTGCGGAAGATCGTCGAGGGAGCCGGCTGCATCCTCTCGGCTGGCTTGGTCTGGACGGATGTCAATTCCGCGAACGACACGGCCAAGCTCGATGCCGGACGGCTAATCGACATCCAGCCGAGGGCGGTCAGGGTCGGAGATACGACATATGATCAAGTACCGGCGATGGAGCTGTTCGCCGGGCTTCGAGGGGTGAGTCGGCAGCGCAGCGGCGCGATGCCGCAGGTCGCCTTCCCTTACGACCGGATGGTCGGAGAGCCGGAGCAGCCGATCCGCGCCGCATCTTATTACCCTCGGCTTCAGCGAATGCTGAAGGAAAAGGATATCGTGGTGGTCGAGACCGGAACGCTGGCCTACGGGATGTCGCAGGTACGACTTCCGGCCGGTGCCGATTATATCTGCCAGCAGGGCTGGCAGAGTATCGGGTATGCCACCCCGGCGGCATTAGGCGCCGCGATCGCGGCCCCGGACAGACGCGTACTCTTGTTCACGGGAGACGGCTCCTTGCAGTTGACCGTTCAAGAGATCAGCACGATGCTGTACTTCGGCTGCCGTCCCATCGTCTTCGTCTTGAACAACGGCGGGTACACGATCGAGAAATATTTGAACGTCAAGACCGCGAACCAGGCCTACAATCAAATTCCCGACTGGCGGTATACGAAGCTGGCGGAGGCCTTCGGCGGCCAAGCCTTCACGGCGCAGGCGCGAACGAATCGGGAGCTGGACGACGCGATCGCGGCCTGCGAGAGGGAGCGGCCGAACCGGCTGTGCATCGTCGAACTGATCGTCTCCGATCCGTTGGATGCGCCGGACTATCTGCATCGGCTGCGCCATCATTTGGTGGAGCAGGAGCGGATGAGGAACGCCCCCGGGTAATCCGGTCCGAGGGTCTCGGCCGGCTGCTCGGCGCACAACTTGGCCAAGCCCTCGCAGCCGGCGGGGCACCGGTCGTTTCGCCGTTTCACCACGCGGTCCCGCGTAGTGGGCCATTGCGGCCCGCGGCTTTCTTGGCATGCGTCCTGCGTTGTGATACGCTTTATCTTGAATAGGAGGCCGCGGATGTTCCGCGGATCGCTTGGGGCGGGTTTGCGCAGGGACGCGGAATCCGCCTTTTTTATGGGCAGGAGGGAGATAAGGATGAACATTCGTTCCGCGAAAGGGTCGGACTACGCTTTGATTTCACCGCTGATTAATGATTGGTGGGGCGGACGGCCGATGTCCGACATGCTGCCGAAACTGTTTTTCGATCACTTCAACGCGACAAGTTTCATTGCGGAAAAGGAGGGACGAATTGTAGGATTTCTGATCGGCTTTTTATCCCAGACTTATTCCGATGAAGCGTATATTCACTTTGCGGGCGTCCATCCGGCTTACAGAAAGCATCATATCGGAAAACGACTCTACGAAGTCTTTTTCGAAACCGTGAAGCGGCTTGGCCGAAATGAGGTCCGATGCGTAACGTCTCCTTCAAACCAAGTTTCGATCGCCTATCATACGAAGATGGGGTTCGAGGCGGAGAAGGGGGATAAGGAAGTCGACGGCGTTCCCGTCTTTGCGGATTATGACGGAGCCCGTCAGGATCGGGTTCTGTTTGTGAAAAAGATATAGCTCTTGCTGCGATCGCAGGCGAAGAACTATTTTTCCGAAGCCCGTATCCCAAACCATAAGCATACGCAAATGTCCCCGCGAGGGGGCATTTTGTTTGTGTGACAAGGTTCTGCCTTCGTCTCCGCTGCTCCTTGAACCGGGGGAAAGGAGGTTTTTTGAGCATGTTCCGACGAATATATAGGTCTTTAAAACTAATTACGTATACATTAATCAAAGTATATTGTTCAAAGAATACTTTGTTGTTATATTATTGGTGATTTTAACCATTTCGAATGCTGGAGGAGGGTTATGATGCGTTTGTCCAAAGGGTCGGCCGCACTGTCCATGATGCTGGTGCTCCAGCTCCTGCTGGCCGCCGTCGTATCGGCCGGGCCGTACGATCCCGGCTTGCACGCAACCGCGAACGTCGCGAAGGGAGAGGAGATGTATCCCGCACGGATCATCAACGACTTCAATACGGCCGCCGACGTCGCCACCTGGAAGGCGGGGACCAACACGAAGCAGATCAACTTCGCGACCAGCATTCTGAACGGCCCCAATTCGCCGTACGAAGGCGCCGGCGCGCTGGAGCAAGTGCCCGAGAAGGTCAAGGTGTACGATTGGCGTACCATCTATCGATCGTTCGAGGAGCCGCTCGACTTGTCCGGTTACCGCTACCTGGCTCTGGCGGCGAACAGCTGGGGATGGCAGGCTTCGGCCGACTACGTGTTGAAGGTGAATCTGTACAGCGGCGACGACCGGCTCGAGAGCGTGGCCACCATCCGGCCGGACCGCTGGGACCGCATCTTCATCAAGCTTGGCGATTGGCCGGGGAAGGGGACGGTCGCCAAGATGGAGATCTCGTTCATGCAGAACTTCGATCTGGCGGGCATCGAGCCCGGAGCCCCCGGCTACGATTACTGGGACGGCCGCTTCCAGATCGACTGTATCGCGGCTACGAATGTACTGGATCTCAGCTTTACGGGAGAGGGAGACACGGAGGGCTTCACCTCGCCGAGCGGGGACGTGTCGGCGACCGGCGGCGCGTTGGTCTACCGCATGAACGGCGAAGCGGGCGTGCTTGAGTCGCCGGCGCTGCGGCTCGACGCCGGCCAGCGCAACGGCATGGCGGTCGCGATGACGAACGGCACGGGCGCCGGCGAGTTGACGGTGCAGTGGAAGATGGATGGCGGCGACTGGAGCGTAGAGCGGTCCAAGACCTTCGCCATCCCGACCGAAGGCGCCTTCACCCGGGAGTTCAACTTCTCCGACAACCCGGCGTGGAGCGGCCGGTTGACGGCGTTCCGGTTCCTCCTGCCCGCGTCTACGGGCACGCTCGCGATCGACCAGATCCGGTTCAAGAGCCTGCCGGTGCTGGAGGCCCCCTATCCCGCTCAAGCCAAAGCGCGGATAGAAGGCGCCGATCGGATCGCCGTCGCGGGCTCCGTCGATCCGTCTTACGTGGGGGCTCATCCGGGCGAACAATTGTACCTATTCGAACTGGCCACCTATGAAGATCCGAAGGCGTTCCTCGCGGCCAAGACGCCGATCGCGGAGGTGGAGCTCGCGAGCGCGTTCGCGTTCGAGACGGGGCTGAGCGAAGGCGAGCGCAGCCGGCTCTACTCCAAGTTCGCCGTCGCCTCCAAAGCCGCGGACGGCGCGTATACCCTCCTGGCCGCGCCCCAATATGTCGCCAATCCCGAGGAGACGGCGGCGAACTGGGAGCCTTACCCGTCGGCCCGGAGCATCAAGGGGCTGCAGGTGCAGATGACGGGGGACGCGCAGGAGCTCGGCATCAGCCATGCGGCGCTGAACGTGGCTTACAACGAGCTCACGTACAAAGCCGGCAATCATCCGGAGAATACGATCGCTTACGAAGTGGAAGGCAAGCCGTACTACTTCCGCAAAGACCGGATCGAGCAGCTGGACCGGCAGATCAAGAGCCTGTCCGACAACGGGATCCTCGTCTCGCTGATCCTGATCATGTACGATTCCAAGGATCCGGAGTCCGCGAACGAATACTTGCTTCATCCGGACGCGCAGCCGGGCGGCACGGTCTACGCGCTGAATACGGCGAACGAGAAAGGCGTCGCCTACGTGAAGGCCGTGACCAAGTTCCTCGCGGAGCGCTATTCCGAGCAGAACCAGGCGCACGGCAGAGCCGTTAACTATATCGTTGGCAACGAGATCGGGCAGAACAAGGTCTGGAACAATATGGGTCCCAAGAAGATCGGCGACTACGTGCGGGAATACGCGCAGACGCTGCGCCTGATCGACACGATCGTGAAGTCGGCATATGCCAATGCCAGGACCTATGTCTCGCTCGATCATTTCTGGAACGAGAATCTGGGCGACGACTCGCTGTGGAAGTACGACAACAAAGCGATCGTCGACCGGCTGACCCAGCTTACGCGCGCGGAGGGCGACTTCGGCTGGAATATCGCGTTCCACCCGTATCCGGAGAACCTGTTCGAGCCTCGCTTCTGGAACGACAAGACGGCGACGGCGTCCTTCGACACGGAGCGGATCACGTTCAAGAACCTGGACGTGCTCGTGGACTATATGAAGCAGCCCGACTATCTGTACGACGGGGCGATGCGCCGCATTATCCTGTCCGAGCAGGGCTTCCACAGCCTGTCGAACTCCGAGGCGGATCAACAGGTGCAAGCCGCCGCCTACGCTTACGCGTACTACAAGGTCAAATTCCTGGACGGCATCGACGCCTTCATCCTGCATCGCCATGTCGACCACGGTCAGGAAGGCGGCCTCAATCTCGGCCTATGGACGCACGCGCCGGGCACGGTAGTCACGCCTTATCGGCACAAAGTCAGCTACGACGTGTTCCAGGCGATCGATACGGACCGTTCGCTGGAGGCGACTGCTTTCGCCAAGGCGATCATCGGCATCCGGGATTGGTCGGACGCCATCCCGAACTTCGATCCGTCGAAGCTCGCCGATCGCTCTTGGCCGCAGTTGAACGGACTCGACTTCATCGAACGGATCCATGCCGGGGGCAAAGACGACAAGTTCGGCGAGATCGCCGGGTTCGAGTCAGGCACCGACGGCTACCAGGCTTCGGACGAAGTGAGCGAGATCCGCGTCGATACGGGTGACGCCTACGCGGGCGCCGGCTATCTGACGGCGAAGGTGAACAGCGCCTACGCGATGAACTGGGCGGGCGTACAGCGGACGTTCGCTTCGCCGGTTGACGCGGCGAAGACGCCGTACTTCACGGCGGCGATCCGGCTGCCGGGCGCGGACGCGAACAATGTCTATGATGCCAAGTTCATCGCCTACAGCGGCGCCGACAGCGTCGAGGGGACGGCGAAGCTAAACCCGGCGGCGGGATGGGCGCCGCTGGCGCTGCCGCTTCGGGGATGGAAGGGCGCAGGCGCCGTCGATCGCGTCAAGATCTGGGTCCGATCCGAGGGCGGCGCGCCATGGAAGGGCGAGATCCAGATCGACGAGGCCGGGTTTGCCAAGACGGTGAAAGCCGATGCGAAGCATCCGAACGTGGAGGTAGAGGCCAAGCTGGCTTCGCCGAAGCTGGAAGCCGGGGCGCAGATCGCGGTCGCCGTCACCAACCGCAGTCCGGATCCGCTCAAGAAGATGCAAGTCGAAGCAAGCAAGGGGCTGAAGCTGGAGCCGAAGTCTCTGACGCTCGAAGGACTGGGCACCGATCAGCGCAAGACGTTCACCCTCCAGGTTTCCGAGTACGACCCGAAGGAAGGCGAAGCGCCCTCCGTCACGTTGAAGGTTCAGGACGCCGAATTCACCTTCGTCCTGCAGGATAGCCCGCCGGGAGGCGGACCTGCCGACGGCCTTCTCTATACCTTCGAAGATGGCGTGCAGGGATGGACGGCGGGCGAGAACGTCGCGAGCGTCACCACGGTGACCTCCTTCCCGAACGGTCCGGGCACGCCGAGCGAAGGCCAATCCGCCCTATCGGCCCGTTCGGCGTCCGTGGCCGCTTCGGCGTGGCGGACCGTGCAGGCGGCGCCTGGCCGGCCGCTCGATCTCAGCGGAGCCTCCGTGTTCGCATACGATATCGACGCTTACGGCGGCGTGCCGAATGCATCCTACGAGACGCGGGTCACGCTGCGCAGCGGCGACGGAGACGTCTATACTTTTAACGCGTCCGTCGCGCCGGACCAATGGAACCGGATCGAGGCGCCTATCGCGGGCTGGGCGGGCCGAACTTCGGTGCAGCAGATCGAGATCGCGTTCCGCGCGGCAGGCAGCGACATGGCTTGGAATCCGGAATTCCAGCTGGACCGGATCGGGGCGTACGCCTCTGCCGCGGATTAATCCTTCCTTGCCGAAGGACCGCCATCGATGATCTGTACGTCGTACCTTACTGCGCTCCGCATGGAGCGCAGTTTTTTTGAAAAAGGCAATGTATATTCTGTTGATATAAACCATTATTAAGTATATTATGTGTTTAGTAAGAATACTTTATTTGGCGGTGGGAGAAGGCGGTGGACTTGTCATGACGGACGGCATGGGATATCGCGTCGACCGGTGGGGCGGCATCGACGGTCTCGGGAGGCGATTGCCGACCCGGATCGAAGTCGGGCCTTCGCGTCCGAATCGCTTCGTCGGCCTCTTTTACTTCTTGTGGCTCGGCCAGCACGGGACGATGGGACCTTACGACAATTCGGACATCGTCGCCGGATGGCCGGAAGCGATGCGCGATCGTGCGCATGCCGCCTGGGGACCCGAAGGGGCCTTTCATTTCTGGGGGGAGCCGCTCTATGGCTACTATCTGAACGACGACGCCTGGGTGCTGCGCAAGCATGTGCAGCTGATCGCCTCGGCCGGGGTCGACTTTCTGGTCTTCGATACGACCAACGCGACCACCTATAAGCGGGTATACGACGAACTGTTCCGTATCATGGCGGAGCTTGCCGAGCAGGGGTTCAAGATTCCGCAATTCGCCTTCTACACGAATACGGATTCCGGCGAGACGATTGCCGCGCTCTATCGCGACATCTACCAGCCGGCACGCTATCCGTCGCTGTGGTTCCGCTGGGAAGGCAAGCCGCTCATCATCGGCGATCCGGAAGCGTGCGACGCCGAGCATCACGAATTCTTCACCTTCCGGCTGAATCAGTGGCCGAACGAACCGGCGAAGACGAACGGGTTCCCCTGGATCGAGTTCGAGCGTCCGCAGCGGGTATTCTTCAACGATCGGGGCGAGAAGGAGATCGTGAGCGTATCCGTCGCCCAACATCCCAGCGTCGCGATGAGCGATACACCCTTCTACGGATACGGGGACAACTGGGGGAGGGGCTATCACGAGGGCGCGGACAGCGGCGCCGCGGCGTCGGCGGAGGCGATCCATCGCGGCGCGAACGTCGCGGAGCAGTGGGCATTCGCGCTGGCCGAAGACCCGCGGATCGTCTTCGTCACCGGCTGGAACGAATGGGTCGCGATGCGGCTGTCCGGTCCGGACGAGCGGCCTGTACTGTTCGTCGATCAAGCGACGCTTAACTTCAGTCGCGATATCGAGCCGATGAAGGGCGGGTACAACGACAACTACTACATGCATTTGATCGGTTATATCCGGCGCTTCAAAGGCATGCCCGACGACACGTTCGGCGGCTCGCGGCTCGCGGCGCCGATCCCGATGGCGCCGGATTTCCGCGCTTGGGACGACGTCGCGTCGGAATACCGGGATTTCGCGGGGGATACCGCGCCCCGGAACCATCCGGGCTACGGCGAGCTCCGCTATCGCGACGACACCGGACGCAACGATCTCGCCCTGTTCAAGGCCGCGCATACGGAGGACGAAGTCTGCTTCTACGCGAGGACCCGAGCGGCATTGACGCCGCGCACGGACCGGCATTGGATGATGCTGCTGCTTCGGGTGCCCGGAAGGGCCGACGAGGGATGGGAAGGGTATCACTATATCGTCAATCGGCAGGTGACGGGAGACTCCGCGACGCTGCTGGAACGCAGCGCGGGCGGCTGGAACTGGGAGCCGCTGGGCGAAGTCCGCTATGCGGCGAGCGGCAACGAGCTGCATCTCGCGCTGCCGCGGACGCTTCTCGGCCTGGTTCGGTCGGAGCAGCCGCAGCGGCTCGAATTCAAGTGGGTCGACCATATGCAGAACGAAGGAGATGCAATGGACTTCTATCGATATGGCGACGTTGCGCCGGAAGGGCGACTGAACTACGTCTACACCATCCAGGGAGAGGCTTGAGCCGACCACTTTCTAGCATAATTTGGGGGATCGCAAAATGGGCACAGTCAATTGGACAGCGAAATGGATATGGGCTTCCGGAGCCGCGGACGCCAACAACGTCTATGCGGAAGCGCGGCAAACGTTCGAGGCGGCGGACGGGGAACGAGCGGGAGCGAAGCTCCGCATCTCGGCCAACCAAGCCTATAAAGTCTATCTGAACGGCGCGGAGATCGGGAGGGGGCCGGCGCCGGCGGACCTGTCCTGGATGACGTACGACACGTACGAGGTGTCGGACCGCCTGCGAAGCGGAACGAACGTGCTGGCCGTCCTGGCCCATAACTTCGGGAAGGAAGACATCGTTACGCGGCAGCTCCAAGGTCCCGGCGGTCTCATCTGTCAATTGGATCTCTACGGCACGGACGCCGGAGATGCTGCGCCGATCCGGACCATCGCCAGCGGAGCCGATTGGAGATGCAGGCGTTCGCCCCGGTGGAAGTCCTCGAGCCGGCTTCATCTGTGGGGCGGCTTCAAAGAGATCGTAGACGTCGCCCGGGAAGACGGTTGGGAGCAAGCGGATTACGACGACAGCGCCTGGCCTTTCGCGGAAGTCGTCGCAGAGGCCGAACAACCGGACTCTCCGTGGCCTCGTCTGCTGGCGCGCGAGATTCCCTTCCTGCGGCAGACGCTGAAGCGGCCGGTGGCGGTCGTCTCCGCCGAGCCTTATCTGGGCGCGCTATCGTCGCCCGATGCCGCTCTGCCGGGAGGCGGCGTCGAAGCGTCGGTCGCGATGGACGCCTCCGTTCCCGGGTCCCTTCCTCAGATTACCTATGACTTCGGAGCCGAGATCGTGGGGTACCCCGAACTGGAGGTATACGCGGAGGAAGGCGGCGTTCTTCAGTTGTATTACGGAGAATCGCTGGAGATGGCGCTCATGGATACCTTCCTTCTGCGCAAGGGAAGCAATACGCTCGCTCCTTTCGGCCGGCGCGCGTTTCGATACATGAAGGTGGCGGCCCTGGCGACGCCTTTGCCTCTCCGCATCTCGCGCCTGCAGGTTCGGTTCGTTCATTACCCGTTCACGGGGGAAGCGTCGTTCCAATGCAGCGACGAGCGGCTGAACCGGATCTGGGAGACGGGACGCTATACGACGATCGTCAACAGCCAGCATCATTTCGAGGACTGTCCGTACCGCGAAGCGGCGCTATGGGTAGCCGACGCGGTGGTCATGGCGAAGGTCGTCTACCAGACCTTCAACGACCCGGCGCTCGTACGCAAGTCGCTGCTGCAAGGGGCGAGAATCCAGAACGCGGACGGCTCGATTCCCGGCACCGGCCCGCAGCGCAATCCGTTCCTGCTGCCGGACTTTTGCGCGCACTGGCTCTTCGGCGTCCGGGCTTATTACGCCTATACCCGGGATCGGGCCTTCATCGAAGAGATCTGGCCTTACGCGATCAAGCTGGCGGACTGGTTCGCGGACCAGGAGGATGAGCAGGGGCTATTCGCCGGGGCGGATCGGGATGGCTGGTGGTGCTTCATTGACTGGTCGGACGATATCGATCGGAGAGACCGCGCGACGGCCGTCTCCTGCTTCTACTACAAGTTCTTGCATACGGCTGCTTTCATGGCGGAGGAGCTGGGAGACGCCGATCGCGCCGAAGGCTTTCGCCGTCGCGCGGACGCGCTGCGGCAGACGATCCGTGCGCGGTTCCGCGTGCCCGGCACCGGCCTCTACGCGGACTGCTTGACCGAAGCGGGGCTGTCGTCCAGCGTCACCGCGCAGACGAACTTCGCCGCGGCCTGGTCGGGGATCATGGAGGCGGAGGAAGCGGCCGACTTCGTGCGGCGGCACTATCTGACGGGCAAGCTGCCGCCGATTCGCGGCGCCTTCTTCTATCATATCGTGCTAGAGACGTTGTTCAACTGCGGCTATGCGGAGGAAGCGGTTCGTCTGATCCGCGACTATTGGGGCGCGATGCTGGATCGCGGGGCGACGACCTGGTGGGAGACGTTCGATCCCTCTCTGCCGTTCCCGACGACGCCGAGTCCCTATATGGGGCATACGCCGACGTTTCTGCAGGATTCCATCCCGGTCAGCCTCTCGCATGGCTGGGGAGCTTCGCCCACGTATTTGCTAAGCAGCGAGGTGCTGGGCGTGAACATGGCGGAAGCCGGCATCGGCGCGGTCGCGCTGGCGCCGACGGCGGTCGAAGGCATCGCGTGGGCGTCGGGCGTCATTCCGACCCCGCAGGGAGATATCCGCGCCGAATGGAAGAGGGAGGAAGGGGGGACCGTTCGCTTCCGGGCGACGATTCCGGAAGGGCTCTCGTGGACGCATCGCGGATTGGCATCCGTCGAGACGTCGTCCCGGGAGGGCGGAGTTGTCGTTGCCGGGACATTGGCGGCTGCTGCGGGCAGCCCGGCAAGTCGGACGAACGAGGAGCCTTCGGCGATCTGAACGGACATCGTCCCAAAGCGCTAGGCGGCAGGGGGCCATCATCGGCACCCGGCCGCCTCTTTGGGTTGCGTAAAAAACGATCATAAAGTATACTTAACCCAACCCGGGAGGAGTGGATGGGGATGGACGGAGAGAAAATGGACAAGACGCCCATGTACCAATATGTAATCAACGATATTAAGCGGAAGATCGAAGCGGGCGAGCTGAAGCCGCACGATCCCCTTCCGTCCCAGATCGATCTGGCCAAAGCCTACGGCACGAGCGAGATCACGTCGCGCCGCGCGCTCTCGGATCTCGTGCAGGAGGGTTATGTCTATCGCATCCGCGGCAAAGGGAGCTTCATTCAAGAGAATCCGGCGTTCGCCGAGGCGAAGCCGATCCGCTCGATCTACTTGGCCCATCTGAATCATACGATAGAGGGCTTTAATCATCCGTTCTTCAGCAATATGTTCGACGGCATCAATACGGTGTGCGAAGAGAACGGGATCGACTTTCACTTGTGGGATATCGGCCCCGACAACGTGCTGCCGAACGATCCGCATGCGGGGATTATTCTCCTCACGTCGACGGCGAACGACTCTTTCGATCCCTCGCGGTTGACCGTGTGGCAGCAAGAGAACCGGCGAATGGTGACCGTGCATTTCTATTATCCGCATCTGGGCATTCCGTACGTCATCGTCGATAATCTGACCGGCGGCTACCTGGCTACGCAGCATCTGCTCTCGCTGGGACATCGCCGGATCGGCATCATCATCACCGGCAATTCGATCCTCGAGGTGAACCAGGAGTTCTCTCTGCGGCTGCAGGGTTATCGCCTCGCGCTGTCGCAGCACCAGATCCCCTTCGATCCCGATCTGATCGCGTGCGTGAGCGGGTTCGACGAGCGGGCGGAGATGGGCGAAGAGGGGTTCAGGCGGCTGATGGCGCTGGACGAGCCGCCGACGGCGATCTTCGCCACCAGCGACTACAAGGCGTTCGGCGCGATCGACGAGGCGCGCAAGCGGGGAATGAAGGTGCCTGAAGAGATCAGCATCATGGGGTATGACGATGTCAAAGTCAGCGCGTATAGTTATCCGACGCTGTCCACCGTCAACCAGAATACGCATAAGCTGGGCGAGCGCGCGGCCGAGATTCTGCTGTTCGAGATGAAGGAGGGCGGCGGCCAGCTGCTCAAGGACGAGATCGTGCCGACGCTGATCCAACGGGGCAGCACGGGCCCGGCGCCTCGCCGGCAGGCTGATCCGTCTTAAGTAATAGAGAAGCCCCTTTGCGGGAGGGAAGGCTGTCGCGAGCATCGCGGCAGCTTTTCTGTTCCCCGGAGGAAAAAGCTATTGCGCAGGACGCTTTTTAAATGTATACTTTTACATATAAAGTATACGATGATATCTCAGGTATGCTTTATGCGCGACTTTAGGTCGTCTTTTTTTTAACCATTTAGAATGGATAAGTTTTACGCTTATCCCTTTCTAAAGGGTCTCCGATAAAAACGTCTTGCCCTCTTCCGAGGACGGCGAAGCCGTTTTTACTTGGAAAATAAGTAAGCGCTTTTATCCCAAATTCACGAATCGAAGGGGAGATCTGCATGTTAAACAGGAAAGGATCGGCCGTGCTTCTTAGTATGCTGATGGCTTCATCCGTGCTGGCGGCTTGCAGCAAGAGCAACGATACGTCGGAACCCAGTCCCTCGAGTTCCGGGTCGGGTGCGCCGACCTCGGAGCCGAGCGCGTCTGCGTCCGCGTCCGCGAGTCCTTCCGAGAGCGCGCAGGCCTTGAAGGGCACGATCAACATCTCGCTGCCGAACGCCTCGTCCTCGGTCTGGAACGCGGTGGCCCAAGGCTATATGGCCAAGAACCCCGGGGTCAAGGTCACGGTCGACAACAAACCGCTGGAAGGCTACAAAGAATGGCTGACCGCGCAGTTCGCGGCGGGAACGCCGGACGTCGACATGGTGGTCAACAACGAAGTCGCCGGATTGATGAACGACCGCAAGTTTATGGACTATTACCCTTACTTCGACAAGCAGAATCCATATACGAACAAGCCTTGGAAGGATTCGTTCGATTTATCGGCAATGGGGATCAACCTGGACGGCGTCGGACCGGAAGATTACCTGTACAACCTGAACTTCGAATCCGTGCAGATCGTGTGGGTCTACAACAAAGAGATCTTCCAGAAGGTCGGCATCGCCCAGACGCCGAAGACGTTCGACGAGATGATGAACGACTTTAAGAAGATCAAGGAAGCCGGTTACACGCCGCTGGCGCTCGCCGGAAACTCCAACTCGATGTGGAGCGGGCAGGCGGGATGGCTCGTGCGGATCTATGCCGACCAATATTTGCGCGACTATATCAACATCGCGCGTTCGCAGGAGCAGGACTACACGTATCTGCCCGAGGTCGACGGAACCTGGAAGTACGACCTGAACGATCCGTTCAACGATGCGAACAGCAAAGTGACGAAGAACGAGCTGCGCCAATTGAAGGCGATTAAAGATAAGGCCGGCCCTTATAAGATCGAGGGCAATCCCAAATGGGCGGCGTATGCGGACAATCTGAAACGGCTGTTCCAATATGTCCCGAGCGGCTTCTTCGGCGTGAAGGACGATCAAGCCTACAACTTGTTCCTGACGGGCAAAGCGGCGACGATGATGAGCACCCCGGCTTCCTACTGGCAACTGCCGAAAGACTTCGCCGACGAGAGCAAGACGGGCGCGAAGGGCGGCGTGAAGCCGTTCGAATACGGCTTCTACAATATGCCTTCGATGGAAGGACCGGAAGTCATGGCGCCGGCCCGTACGATCCAGATCCCGATCGGCTTCTACGGCTTCGTGAACAAGAACGCCGAACAGAACGCGCTGAACGCGGACTTCATGATGTACCTGACGAGTCCGGAAGGCTACGCCGTCTACGTGAAGGCGATTCAAGCAAGCTCCGACGCCTCGCTGTCCGGCGCCCCGGCGCTCAAGGACATCACGCTGCCGCCGGAGATGACCAAGGCGTTCGCGGACTTCTCGCCGATCGGCAACACCGAGGGCTATCAGAGCCCGGGGAACAGCTTGGCGCGCGGCCTCATGGATTATCAGCCGTCCGTGCAGGATTGGGTCGGCAGCGTCCAACGCTTCTTCGACGGCAAGCTGACGACGGAGCAATATCTGAAGGAACTTCAGGCGAACGTCGACAAGTACTTCGTGCCGATGCTCAAGCAAGGCAAGAAGGAGCTGTCCGATCTGGATACGCCGGAACGCCGGCCGCCGGAGCGCAAGTAAGGCGGAACGCATCCGCCCTTCCTCGGGGAGGGGCGAAAACGCCGGGATCGGAACGATTCGGCGGCGGATAGACAAGGCCGAACCGAATCGTTCGGGCAGAACTGCCTTCGCGCACGCCGGCAACGGCTTGCGACGCTCCTTAAGCCTTGCCGCCGATCGGCGGCAAGGCTTAAACGCAGGGCGAAGAGGGCCAGGCAGGATCAGGTAAGGAGGAACCTCATGAGAAGAACCGCATGGATCCTATTCGCGTTCGCGCTTCTGCTGGGCATGTCCCCGCAGATCGCGTCCGCGCAAGCGCAATGGTCTCTCGAAGGAGCGGGAGACATCACCTCGATCTCCGTGGCGGAGGACGGAAGCCGCGTCGCGATCGGCAGCCATGGCGCGAAGACGTACGTCTACGGCAGCGACGGCCGGCCGATCTTTCAGGCGGCGGCGAACAACGTCGTCAACGCCGTCGACCTGCTCGCGGACGGCACGCTGCTCGCGGCTTCGGACGACCGGCATCTCTATGCGTACGATGCGAGCGGATCCAAGCTGTGGGACGCCGACCTGAAGCGGCAGGTCAAGAGCATGTCCGCATCCCGGGACGGCGGCGTCATCGCCCTCGTCGTGCAGCGGAACAACGATCTGCTGTTCGTGGACGGCAAGAACGGCGAGCAGACGAACGCCGTGCCGATCGGCACCTCGATGAGATTCACGAAGGTCGCGGGGAACGGCGAATGGATCATCGTCGCCTCGGGCGACCAGTTCGTCCATCTGCTGGACAAGACGGGCAAGACGCTCCTCCGGTTCGGCGCCGGCGGACAGATCCAAGCGATCGACATCTCCGACGCGGGGATGACGGCCGTCGGGACGAAGCTGGGCGAAGTGGAACTGTTCGACGCGAAAGGCAAGGCGCTGCGCAAGCTCAAGACGCGGGACATGGTCTCGGCGGTCGCCTTCTCCAAGGACGGGGAGACGGTCGCGGTCTCGGACTTGTCCGGCTACTTTTATATCTTCAGTCCCAATGGCAAGAAGCTCTGGGAGACCAAGGCCGGCGATACGGGCCGCGCCGTCGCGTTCGACGCCGGGGGCAAGACGCTCTACGCCGGGACGGACGACGGGCGGGTCCTGCAATTCGACACCGGCAGCGTCGTCGCCAAGGCGAAGAGCGACGCCCGGATCCGCATGCTCGTCTGGGCGATCGCATCGGTTGCGGCGCTCGCGCTGATCTACGTGCTCTTGCGGATGATGAAGAAGAACGACAAACTGGGCGTGTTCAGAGAGATTTGGCGGTCGAAGTGGGTGTATCTGGGGCTCGCCCCGAGTTTTCTGCTCATCTTCTTGTTCTTGTACTTCCCCGCGTTCTCCGGCCTGTTCCATTCGCTCTACAAATGGCAGCCGGGCGGCCGGACGACCTTCATCGGCCTCGACAACTTCAGACGCATGATTCATGATCCCTACGTCACGAAGGGGCTCGGCAATCTCGTCATCCTTATCGTGACCGGACTAGCGAAGTCGCTGATCCCTCCGCTCATCGTCGCGGAACTGATCTACCATCTGCGCAGCAAGCGCATGCAGTACGGCTTCCGTACCGCGTTCACGGCGTCGATGGTCATTCCGGGCGTGGCGGGTTTGCTTATATGGCAAAACTTCTACGATCCGAACTTGGGACTGTTCAACAACTTCCTGGAGCTGATCGGACTCGGCTCGTGGACGCACGGCTGGCTGGGCGACCCGAAGACCGCGCTGTGGGCGATCATCTTCATGGGCTTCCCCTTTGTCGGCATCCTGCAGCTGCTCGTCTTCTATGCGGGACTGCTGTCCATCTCGGGCGAGCTGATCGAATCCGCCAAGATCGACGGCGCCAGCCTCCCGCGGATCATCCGCTCGATCCATCTGCCGCTGCTCGCCGGACAGTTCAAATTCCTCATCATTCTGGGCCTCATCGGCATCATCCAAGACTTCAACGCGATCATGATCGTAACCGGCGGGGGGCCGATGGACTCCACCTACGTACCGGCGCTGCAGATGTACTACGCCGCGACCAAGTTCAGCGATCTCGGATACGCGTCCGCGCTGGGCGTCAGCATGTTCGCCATCATCCTGGTCATCACGATCGTCAATATGAAATTCATCAAATCGGCGGAAGATTAAGGGGGACGCGTCCATGTGGATTCGTAATTTGCTTCATCTCCGCCAGCTCGCGATCGTCCTGCTGCTGGCGCTGCTCGTCTTTCTGACGCTCGTGCCGATCCTGTTCATGCTCTTCAGCTCCCTGAAGAGCAACGCGCAGATTCTCGGCAACTTCTGGGGCTTGCCCGCGCCGGCGAAGTGGGCGAACTATCAAGAGGCGTTCGCGAGCATCTGGCGCTACATCGTCAATACGGTGATCTACGCGGTAGCCGGCAGCGTCTGCGTCATGCTGCTGTCGGCGGTGTCGGGCTATATCTTCGCCAAGAAGACGTTTCCCGGCAAGGAGCTGCTCTTCATGCTCATGCTCGTCATGATGATGGTCCCGGGCATTCTGACGCTCATCCCTTCCTACGTGCTCTACGAGAACCTCGGATTGACGAATACGCCTTGGGTCATCATCGTATCCAGCGCGGCCGGGGGCCAGATCTTCGGCACCTTCCTCTGCCGCACGTTCATGTCGGGCCTCCCGAGCGAGCTGTTCGAGGCGGCGCGGATGGACGGGGCGACGGAGACGCGCGTCTTTTTCCAAGTCGTCGTCCCGCTGTCGCTGCCGATCATGGCGACCTTGTTCATCATGCAGTCCGTCGGGGTGTACAACGACTATGTGTGGCCGCTGCTGACGATTCAGGACAGCCGCCTGCAGGTCATCGCGGTCGGCCTGACCATCTTCACCAAGCAATTCGGCATTACCGACATGGGGACGCAATTCGCGGCCTATGCGATCTCTTCGGTGCCGCTGCTGCTCATCTTCTCCTTCGGCATGAAATATTACATTCAAGGCATGACGCAGGGGGCTTTGAAGCTGTAGCGGACGGTTGTCGCGGCCCGCTCGGTCTAGCGGCCGGAAGCCGACTGCGCGTCTACGAATCGCCTACCCCAAAGAAGAGCCTCGCGAGACGGCGAGGCTCTTCGTTTTTTTACTAGAAAGCGATAGAATATCTCGCGCCTTGTTCATGGCGCTCAACCGCGTATAATAGGGTTCAAATCGCAGATGCCGGAGGTGCGGATCGCAAGTGACCATCGAAGAGAATGCTTGGCCGGACGTCCACAGCGTCGGCGACATCGCCATTCAAGCCGGATTCGTGCTGGGCACGAGAACGATCCCGGACTATGAATTGGTCTACTTCCCGGAAGGGACCGGAACGCTCTACGAGATCGAGGGGAAGTCCATTCGGCTGGACAAGCCGTGCGTCGTCTTCACGCGTCCGGATGTGCCGCACCGCTACCGCTTCGACCCGCAGAAGAACGTGCGGCACCTGTTCGCGCACTTCGACTACGGGCCGCTGCGACTGCAGGATCCGCGCTTTGCGTCTCTCCGGTCGGGCTGCGACGTGCTGCCTGTCGCGAACAGCCTGCTCCCGGGGATCGTCGCCCAGATGCTGCGGGTCGCGAACCGGCAGTCCCCCCATTGGAAGCGGCGGATGGCGGTGCTGCTCGCGGCGGCTTTGGAGGAGCTGTGCGCCTGGGCCGAATCGTCGCCCGCTTCGCCCGCGGCTTCGCTCCCGCTGCCGATCGCGAACGCGATCGCCTATATGGAGAATCGGTTGGCGGAACCGCTAACCATCGAAGCGATCGCGAGGCAGTCCGGATGGTCGCACGAGCATTTTACCCGCGTGTTCGTCTCTGCCGTGGGCACTTCTCCTAAGCGCGCCTTGCTCGAGCGCAGGCTCATGCGGGCGGAACGGCTCATGATGGGCGGACAGATGACCGTGAAGCAGATCGCTTACGAAGTCGGATTCCGCGACGAGCATCACTTCTCCAAGATGTACAAGCGCATCCGCGGGCTCTCGGCTTCCGATTATATCAAGCAATGCGAGGACCCGCTCTTTCGGCATACGGCGCAGATCGTCGATCCGGAGACGCCTTACCCGCTCAATTGTCATATCGTGGTCAACGGCCAGATCAAATAAATACATCGAAACGCCGGTTCCCTCCATGGCGAAGACGCTCCCCGTGCTGCACAATAGAGCTATCATCGTCATTGGGAGGAGATCAAATCCATGGGCAAATCCTATACCCCCAAATCCAGAGACCGTCAAGACCGGTATCAGGTCGGCGTGGACGAATACAGGCAATATCAGCGGGAAGGCTTCGTCATCGTCCGGGGCTTGCTGTCGCCGGTTGAAGTGGAGACGCTCTACGGCTTGGCCGAGCGCGTTCGGCTCGACAAGCTGAAGCCGGAGGAATCCGCCGACCCGGACAGCAAGGACCCGCTGAAGGAAGAGTTCGCCCAGGCGACGCGGGTGCATATGCTATCCCGCGTGGAGCCGGAAGCCGAGCGCGGCATGCTTCATCCCCGGATTCTGGACGTGACGGAAGCCTTAATCGGTCCCGACGTGTATGCGCTTCAATCGATGCTGTTCCTGAATCCGCCGGGCAAAGGAGGACAGGGGTGGCACCAGGACGCCTGCTACATCAAGACGCATCCCGACACCTTGATCGGCGCGTGGATCGCGCTCGAGCGGGCCGACGAGGACAACGGCTGTCTCTGGGTCGTGCCGGGCTCGAATCACGAGCCGATCTACCCGCCAGAGGAGATCGGCGGCGGCAACGTGCACGCGGTGGACGCCTTCCGGGACTTGAACGCCGTACGCAACGTCAGCCATCTGGACGACGAAGTGAATACGCTGTCCCGGATCGTGGCGAGTTATCCGCCCGCGGTGCCGGTCGTTCTGGAGCCGGGGGACGTCCTGTTCTTCGACTCCCATCTCTTCCATCGCTCCTACCCGAACCGGACCGCCGACCGCTTCCGCCGTTCCTACGTCTGCCATTATTGCAACGCCCGTTCGTGGGTTCCTTGGGATCATGACGGGTACGAAGGGGACAGCGGCAACTACCGGCAGATCCTGGCGCGCGGCAGCACGCATCTGCCGTACGCGGAGCCGGCGTTCGGCACGGAAGTCTATCTGTCCGTCGAAGGGGATGCGTCGGACGGCGTCCGGATGATGGGCATGCCGAACGGCATGATGATGCCGGTCGCGGAGAGCAAGAATGAATAGCGGATAGTGAATTTGAGCGCGTTTGGGGCAATTTGTTCGATATCGAATATAACGGGCAGGCTGCTTGGGCAGCCTGTTTTTGCTTGCGTTCATCCGCCGATGTCCGCGAGCGGCACGCGATCGCCTTACCTTCGTTTATCAAACGTTAATCGTTTGTTAATCGTTTCTACCGATTTTGAAAGCCGAATGTTTATTCCTATCCTTTATCATGAGCTGGACGCGATTGATATCATAGGAAGGAGAGCTTCAATTGAGCGAAACTGTGTTAAGAGCAAGGCAATTAACCAAGCGTTACAACCGGCATCTTGCCTTGGACCGGATCGACCTCACGGTACGAAAGGGCAGCATCTATGGCTTTATCGGCCAGAACGGCGCCGGCAAATCGACCCTGATGCGTATTGCGGCAGGGCTTGCGCACCCTACGTCGGGCAGCGTCGAACTGTTCGGCGCGAGCGAAGGCGCCAAGCTCGTAACGGCAAGAAGGCGGATCGGCACGACCATCGAGACGCCTGCGTTGTTCCCTCATCTGTCGGCGACGGAGAATTTGGAGATCTATCGGCTGCAGCAAGGGATCCGCAACCGGTCGCGGATACGGGAAACGCTCTCGTTGGTAGGGCTCGCGGATACCGGCAGCAAAAAGTCGGCCGAATTCTCGATGGGCATGAAGCAACGGCTCGGTCTAGCGATCGCGCTGATGAGCGAGCCCGACATGCTCATTCTCGACGAACCGACAAATGGGCTGGATCCGTTAGGCGTAGTCGAACTAAGAGAGCTTCTGCGCGGACTGAATCGCGAGACCGGCTTAACCATCCTGATCTCCAGCCATATTCTAAGCGAGCTCGATCAGATGGCTACCGATTACGGCTTCATCCATCAGGGAAGGATGCTGGAGCAATTGTCGGCGAGCGAGCTGCAGACGAAGTGCAGGCAATACCTGCATATCAAGGTGGACAATCCCGAACTTGCGTTATCCGTCATTCGGAAAGGGTTGCTCTCCGCCGAATACGAGTTGGAACCGGACGGCTCCATTCGATTGTACGGGGGGTTCAAACGGGCCGGCAGCGTCTCTTCCCTGCTCTTCTCCGCCGGTCTGGAGATTGAACAGTTCACGCCCGTGGGCGAGCAGCTGGAACGGTATTTCTCCAGGCTGATTGGCGGTGCCGCCTATGCTTAACTTGCTGCAGTCCGAATTGTACAAGCTGCGCAAGGAGCCTTCTTTTCGGGTGCTCAGTCTGACCCTCTTGCTGGTGGCGATTGCGCTGCCTCTAGCCGCCTATTACAGCGCTTCGAACGGTCAGAACTCCGCAGTGAACGGCATCCAATCATTCATGAACGGCGTGAAGGGAAATACGTTGTTCATGAAGATCGCCCTAGCGATTCTGGCCGGCTTCTTCATCTCCCGCGAGTACGGTTCCGGCGTCATGAAGATTACGGGTTCGTCCGGATACAGCAGAGAGCGGATCTATGCGGCCAAGCTGACGGCGTTTACGATCGGGATCGTCTTCCTGTCGCTGTTGTGTCCGTTGGTCTGCATGGCGGTGGGAAGTCTATTGAACGGCTTCGGTCATTTGCAAGAGACGGAGACGGCGGTCTACTTTTTCCGGACGCTCGGCTTGACGATCCTCTTTGCGATCGCTTTTGCCGCGATTGTGACCGCGTTTGCGTTTATGACGAAGGAGCACGGCGTTACGATCGGAATCGCGATGCTGGTTTTTCTCTTCTTCGATACCTGCTCCCAGCTCATCGGACGTTATATTCCGATCTACAAGTATTTATATGAGCACTCGGTATTTAAGCTGTTTCTCGAAGTCTCGGCCTTCCGCTTGACCTCAGGCGAGCTTGCGCTATCGATAGCCATGCCTGCGGTGACCGCCTGCGCGTTCGGGTGGATCGGGATGATGGCTTTTCGTAAGATGGATATCCAATAAGCGCTCCGAAAAGAGGGAGGGTTTCGTATTGAAGAAACGCATCGTTTATCTGCTCGTCATCGTTGCCGGCGTCTTGCTGGTACTCTCCATGTTGATGGGCCGGCCAGGCTAGACTTTACCGGATTCGGATTATCTTCTATGATACAACTAGATCGATTCCTCCATGCAAAGCAGGTGCTGCCATGCCGCGCGAGCGGATCCTCGTCGTCGAAGACGAGCCGGAGATCGCCGAATTGTTGAAGGACTACCTGGAGGCGGAGCGTTATGAAGCCATCTTGTGCAAGGATGGGGAAGAGGCGCTTCGTACATTCCGATCGTCGAAGCCGCAGCTGGTCATTCTGGACATCATGCTTCCGCGGATGGACGGGTTCGAGGTATGCCGCGTCCTGCGATCCGAATCGGATGTGCCTATCCTCATGTTGAGCGCGAAGAAACGGGATACCGACAAGATCCTTGGCCTCGGATTCGGAGCTGACGATTATGTCGTGAAGCCTTTCAGTCCCGGCGAAGTTATCGCCAGGGTGAAGGCCCAGTTAAGAAGGCAAAGCCGGCTGTCGGTTGCCGGGGAACAGGCGGAACGGATTGAGTACCCGGGTTTGGAGCTGAACCTGAGAGCGTATGAAGTGCATGTCCGGAATCGACTGATTCATTTCTCGGCACGGGAATTCGAAGTGCTCCGCTTCCTCGCGTCGCATCCCAATCGGGTCATGACCCGCGAACAAATATTCGGAAGCGTATGGGGAATGGATGAATTCGGCGATATGAACACCGTTACGGTACACGTGAAAAAAATTCGCGAAAAGATCGAGATCGATCCCGCGAATCCGACATACATCAAAACCGTATGGGGTATCGGCTACAAATTCGATGGGAGCAGGCGATGATAAAGGGCATTCGATTCCAACTGATCGTCTCCCTGCTCGGCGTGATCGTCCTTCCGATGCTGTTGCTCCCCGTCGCAGGCGTAAATGTGGAATCTTCCCGTACCGGACTTGACGGTGAACGGTTCAGCGGAGTCCTGTACATCATCTTCACCGTCTCGATCGCCTTCATCTGCTGCGCGGTCGCCTTGACCCGAATCATCACCAAACGGATCCTGTTGCCTCTGAAGGATCTTACCGCCGCCGCCGACCATATCGTCAACGGCCATCTGGACTTCCGGATCGCCTCCGGGAAGCAGGACGAGATGGGGCGGTTCAGCGCCGCATTCGAGATCATGAGAGCCAAGCTGCAGGAGACGATGACGCAGCAGGCCGCCTATGAACAAGCCCGCAAGGATCTGATCGCGAGCATCTCCCATGATCTGCGTACTCCTCTAACCTCTATTAAAGGATATGTGGAAGGACTGCAGGACGGCATCGTGCATGACAAGGCGAAGCATGAACGATATTTGGCCGTCATCCGGGACAAGACGGAGAAGCTGGACGAGCTGATCGAGGATCTGTTTCAATTTTCCCAGTTGGAGACGGGTCAATTGAAGATGCACTATGACACGCAAGATTGCCGCAGCCTGTTAGAAGCCATCGTTCAGCCGCTCGAACGCGAATATCGCGATCATACCGTTCTCCTGACGGTAGACCGACCCTTTCCTTGCGGTCTGGTGCGCGCGGATCGCGTCCGCTTGACGCAGGTGTTCGATAACCTGGTCGGCAATGCCGCCAAATACGCCGGCAAGGATGCGCATATCGCGATCTTGGCGACAATCTCGGAAAATCGGTTGGAGATCGAGATCGGCGACGATGGCGCGGAGATTGCCGATCATGACTTGCCTCATCTCTTCGACAGATTCTATCGCGGCGACAAATCTCGTTCCAGCTACTTAGGCGGAACAGGTCTGGGTCTAGCGATATGCAAATACATCGTGGAGGAGCACGGGGGAAGCATCGGGGTTCGCGTGGATCCCGGCCAAGGGAATCGGTTCTACTGTACGCTTCCGTTAACTGAATGAAACAGTTGGATTAGCCATCGGAATGCCAGGCAGGGGCTGCCGCTCATGAAGCGGACAGCCCCTATTTGCGATCCTTAGCGCCGGCCGGCCTTCCGATTGAATGTCCAAGAGCCCCATACGTACGAAGCAATTAGGATGAGCAAGCACCAACCGATCGCCCACCAGGCCTGGTCTTGGATGGGGGTGCCGGTGAGCAGGCCGCGGATCGTCTCGATCACCGGCGTGATGGGCTGATGTTCGGCAACCCCGCGCAGCCAGGACGGCATCGTGCTCGTCGGGACGAAGGCGCTGGAGAGATAGGGGAGGAACAGCAGGGCGAATCCGTAAGCGCTGGCGGCCGACGGACTGCCGGCGACGAGACCGATCGCGGCGTAGAGCCAGGTGAAGGCGAGGATGAAGAGCGCGATGACGCCGAGCGCCCCGAGCCAGGCGAGGAAGCCGGCGGAGGGACGGAAGCCGACGAGCAGCGCCATGCCGATCACGACGCCGGTCGCGAGCAGGTTGCGGCAGAGGCTCGCCGTGACATGGCCCAAGATGACGTTCATGCTGCGGATCGGCATCGTCCGGAACCGTTCGATGATGCCGTTCGTCATGTCTCCAGCGACGTCTACGGCCGTGCTTGACGATCCGAAGCCGGCGCATAGCAGGATGATGCCAGGGACGACATAGTCGACGTAATCCCCGCTTGGATCGATCGCGCCTCCGAAGACGTAGGTGAACAACAGCATCAGCATAATGGGCAGGACGATAGCCATGATCAGCGCTTCCGTGTTGCGCAAGCTGTGACGGAGGCTGCGTCCGATGAATACGGAACTGGTGACGCCGAAGGATGCGGCCTTGGCAGGCGCGGATGCGTTCGTCATGAGAAGGTTCCCTCCCGCGGATTCGAGGTTAACGCTAAGAACACGTCGTCCATGCTCGGTTTGCGGATCCCGACGCGAGCCCCTGCGGGCGCGGTGCGGGCCAATTCCTCGAGCGATTGCTGCACTGCGCGGATGCTGCCGTCCGTCGGAATCTCGCGGATGATCTCGTCATTCGCGCCGATCAGCTCCAGCACGTCGCCGCCGATACGCGATTTCAGCGCTTCGGCCGTTCCGCATGCGACGACGCGGCCGTGCGCGATGACGGCGATCGTATCGGCCAATTGATCGGCCTCTTCCAGGTACTGCGTCGTCAGGAAGATCGTGATGCCCCGGCCGGCAAGCTCCAGGATGATGTCCCACAGCGCCCGTCTGCTGCGCGTGTCGAGGCCGGTAGTCGGTTCGTCCAGGAACAGGATGGGCCGGTCGACCACCAAGCTGACGGCGAGATCGAGCCGGCGCCGCATACCGCCGGAGAACGTCTTCACGCGTTTGCGCGCGGCTGCCGCGAGGTCGAAGTGTGCAAGCAGCTGATCCGCGCGCGCCCTCGCCTCCGGCGGAGTCAGTCCGGAGAGTCTGCCCATCATCCGCAGGTTCTCTTCGGCGGTCAAGATCTCGTCGACGGCGGCGAATTGGCCGGTGAGGCTGACGGATCGTTTGACGCCGGCCTTGTCGGCGACGACGTCGTGGCCGCCGACGCGAGCCGAACCGGCGTCGGGGGCGACCAGCGTGGACAGGATATGAATTAGTGTCGTCTTGCCGGCGCCGTTAGGACCGAGCAGCGCGAAGATGCTGCCCTTGGGTACAGTTAGATCGATGCCGTCGAGGACCGTCTGCGCGCCGAAGGACTTTCGCAGGCCGGATACTTCAATTGCGGGAGTAATCATCTGAATCCCTCTTTCTGCTTAATGTATAAACAGTATATTGCATACACAGTATATAACGTATACAGTTAGAATGCAACCCAGAACTTTCATTTTTTTTCCGCGCTAGATATCGATGAAGGAGGTCGCTCGAAGTGGATCGCGATTGGGAGGAAAGATTGCCTCGCGGCGTGGCGCTCAGCTGGGGATTGGTCAAGCAGCCGCAGCGCGGCCCGAAGCGCGAGATGAGCATCGAACAGATCGTAGATGCCGCTATCGCCATTGCCGATCAAGAAGGCATCGCTGCGGTCTCTATGAACCGGGTAGCGGCGTCTTTGGGATTTACGACCATGTCGCTCTACCGTTATATCCCGAGCAAGGACGACCTGCTGCTGCTTATGCAGGATGCCGTTTGCGACATGCCGTTCGCGCCGGTGACGGAAGGGCGTCATTGGCGCGACGGCTTGCGGGAATATGTCAGGATCTCCGTAGGCGCCATGGTGAAGCATGCCTGGTATGGGGATCTTCCCATCTCCGGCGTGCCGATCACGCCGAACAACCTGCAGGTCGTGGATTATGCGCTCGGCACCATGCGCGAATTGCCTTTAAACGACTACGAAAAGATGTCGCTCGTTCTCTTGGCAAGCAGCTACGCCCGCTCGGTCGGCATCATTCAGCGGGACATCGAACGAGCCATTCGCGCGGGCGCAAGTCCCGGCGCGTTCAGCGGCATGGACTATACCGAAGCGCTGAGACACTTGGTGACGGAGGAACGATACCCGAACCTGCACCCGCTCGTCATGTCCGGTGCCTATACCGAAGAGAACACGGAGGAAAATACGGTCGGCAACGACTTCGACTTCGGGCTGGAACGGATCCTGGACGGTATCGAGTTCTACTTGAACGCGAAGAAGTAAGCATATGGGAAAAGGGAAAGAGAAAGGCGTCATCCGGCCCGAGACAGGAAGAAATGCGGCATGAATCGGAAGCGAAGCGAAGCGCGCCCGGCGATTCTGCGATACGATAAAGGAATGGGGCTCGTTCGCCGAGAGATGAAAGGAGAATCAGAGGAATGGAACTGCGGACATTCAAGGCGTTATGGGGAATGGAAGGCACGTACGCGGAGCAGTTGAAGCGGGCGGCCGAAGCGGGATACGCGGGCGTGGAAGCCCCGGCGCCGCCGGCAGCCGAAGCGGAGTCGTTTCGCCGGCTGCTGGAGAAGCACGGCTTGGCGTACATCGCCCAGATCGTCACCCAGGGCGATCATGCCGCCGCCTTCGCGGAGAAGTTGGAGCGGGCGGCGTCGTTCGGGCCGCTGCTCGTCGTCTCGCATAGCGCGCGCGACAGCATGTCGGAGGCGGAGCAGGACCGATTCTTCGCTGCCGCGCTGGAAGCGGAGGCGCGGATCGGCATTCCGGTCGGACACGAGACGCATCGCATGCGCGCCATGTTCACGCCGTGGACGACGGCCAGGCTGCTGAACAAGTTCCCGGACCTGCGGATCACCGCGGACTTCAGCCATTGGGTGAACGTCTGCGAGTCGCATCTTGAAGATCAGGCCGAGAACCTGGCGGCCGCGCTATCCCGAACGATCCATATCCATGGCCGAGTCGGCTACCCGGAAGGCCCGCAGGTGCCGCATCCGGGCGCGCCCGAGTACCGGACGGAGTTGGCGCTTTTCGCCGGGTGGTGGGAGAAGATCGTGTCGCGCCAGGCGTCGGAAGGCCGGGCGTACGCGACGTTCACGGCCGAATTCGGCCCGCCGGGCTACATGCCCACGCTGCCGTTTACGAACGCGCCCGTCGCCGACCTGTGGGAAGTGAATCAGTGGATGACCGATTACGTCAAAGAGAGATTTCCCTCCTGGCGTTCCTAGCCGAAGAAGGTTGTCACGAATCGAAACGATCGTATCGCATACGGTCCGCGAGCTGCTCGCGGGCCGTATTTGGTTTGTCCCGTCCTCCCGTCAAAACAAGAGAATGGGGGTGACGGCAATGCCAAGCGGGGATTGCCCGACCGAGCGTCAAGCGAATGGGATTTGGCGATCATTGCATAATAAATGGATGGAAATGCCATACTCCAATAGATCGCTGCCGCATAAGCGCGAATTCACGCGCGGAGGTGTTGAGTTGGAAGGATCGGCATCCAAGATCAGCTTTTTGCAGACCTTTACCATCCTGGCGCTCATGAACGGCTTGGCCAGCCACGTCATCATTAACCCGATGCTGCTGCAATCGTCCGGGAGAGATTCGTGGATCACCGTCCTCGCCGCCGGCGCTTTATTTCTGCTCTGGAGTCCCTTGCTCGTCTGGATGAACCACCGGTCCGGGCAGCGGAAATGGCAGCCTTGGCTCGCCAGTCAAACGCACCCGCTGGTGTCGTGGCTGATGGTCTTGCCCGTGTGCCTGCAATTATATCTGATTGGCGCGATGATCGTCATTCACACGGTAAATTGGCACATTACCAACTATTTGCCCGCCAGCTCGAAGTTGACGCTTGCTCTCCCCTTGGTGATTGTCTCCTGTATCTTGGCCGTGTGGGGCCTCCGGGTGATCGCTATCGCTTCCGGCTTGCTGCTGCCGATCGTCATTGCGCTGGGGATCTTCGTCGGCGTATCCAATTCGGACATGAAGGACCACAATCTGCTGCTCCCCGTCCTGGAGCACGGATGGTCGCCCGTGATGGAGGGCTTCGTCTACATTGGCGGCGGCTACATCGAGTTGATCATCCTTCTCTTTCTTCAACATCGGTTGCTGACGAAGGTTCGTTATTGGCAGGTTCTCCTCTACTGCGCGTTCACGATCGGGATCGCGCTCGGGCCGATCGTCGGCGCCATTACGGAGTTCGGGCCGAACGAAGCGGCCAAGCAGATGAGTTCTCCGTACGAGCAATGGCGGCTGGTGGAGATCGGGCAGTATGTGGAGCATCTGGATTTCTTCTCGATCTTCCAGTGGCTGTCCGGCACCTGCGTCCGCATCAGCCTGGCCGTCTATACGCTGACGGAGATCTTGCCGTTCAAGGGCGCTCGCGCGCGGAAGCGGTTCATCCTGGGGATCATGGCCAGCTACATCGTCCTGGTGCTGCTGCCGAACAACGAGTACACGGTCTATCTGGAGATGTACCGGTACTATATCCCGATTTCGTTTTACGCCTTGTTCGCCTTGTCCGTCATCTGGATGGTCATCGCCTTGTTTGCCAAGCCCGAGCCGAGTGAGGAGGGACGTTAATGCGGTCAAACGCTACGCGGCAGAGCGCCGAGAACCCGAGATGGACGAAGGAAAAGCTGAAGCGGCACTTCGATGGCTCGGCCGATGTCGTCGTGAAGATCTGCGAATTCGGCGAGCCGCCCGGCTCTGCGGCCGTGATGCTGGTCTACGAGTTCGGGCTGTGCGACACCAGGCAGATCCATGAGGCGGTGTTGCCGGAGCTGGAGTTGTATTACGAGCGGCCGGATGCGCGCGAGCATCCCTCGGAACGGCTCGGGGCGATGCTGCACCTGACGCCGCTCGACATTGACGCGACGCCGGAGGAGGTGGACGAAGCCGTCTTCCAAGGCGATCTCCTGCTGTTGTTCGTCGAGGAAGAGGCGCTGTACACGATCAGTCTGGCCAACAGTCCCCGGCGTACGCCCGCGGAGTCCAGCACGGAGATATCGATCAAGGGGCCGAAGGACTGCTTCATCGAGGACGTCGTCACCAATGTCGCGCTGATTCGCAAGCGCATCCGCAGCCAGTCGTTGCGGGTAGAGAATTTTACGCTCGGGAGACGCACCCGCACGCGGGCCGCCCTTCTTTATTTCTACGACATCGCGAACCCGGATCAGCTCGATCACGTGCGGCGGAAGCTGCGGGAGATCGATACGGACGGGGTGTACAGCATCAATCAGCTAGAGGAATGGCTTGTTGGATCCAAATTTAAAATATTCCCGTTGATCGATTTCACCGGCAGGCCGGATTATACGATCACCTCCCTCCTGGCGGGGCGGTTCGTCATCGTTCTGGACGGGAATCCGATGGTCCTGGTCGGGCCCGCCGGCTTGTCTCTGATCCTGAAGTCGCCGGAGGACGTTCACTTCAACTACTCATACGTTTCGTTCGCGCGTGCCATCCGAGGCTTCAGTTTATTCTTGTCCATCTTTCTGCCCGCCATTTGGGTCGCCCTGGCCAGCTTCCATCAAGATCAGATTCCGTTCCGGATCATGGCGACCGTCTCGATGTCCCGGTTGGGCTTGCCCTTCTCCTCGCAGTTCGAGATGTTTATTCTGCTCATCTTGCTGGAGATCTTCAGAGAGGCCGGGGTACGGCTGCCCAGCTCGATCGGACAGACGCTCACTTCGATCGGCGGGCTGATCATCGGAGACGCGGCCATCCGCGCCGGGCTCGTGTCTCCTTCAGTCGTCGTCGTAGGGGCGGTCACGGCCGTGTCGGGCGTGACGCTGGTCAATCAATCGCTCAGCACCGTCGTCAGCATCTTGCGGCTGTTCTTCTTCATCATGTCGACCTTCCTCGGGATGTACGGGGTCATTCTCGGGATGGTGATCCTGGTCGGCTTCATGTCGCAACTGAAGTCTTTCGGCGTCGCCTATCTGGCGCCCTTGTCGCCGCTGCGCGTACGGGATGTGCTCGTCGCGTTCCTGCGCGTGCCTTGGTCCTTTATCCGCAAGCGGCCTGCCAGCCTGAACGGCCTTGACGACGATCATGAAGGAGAGGGGAAGCCATGAATCGCGGCCGCCGATGCGCGCTCGGACTCACGCTTGCCGCCGCCTTGCTCCTGCCGGGCTGCGCGGGCGCGAAGGACATTCAGAATTTGGCCTACGCCACGGCGCTGGGCATGGACTTCGTCAATGGCCAATACGTCGCTTACGTCCAGATCCTGAATTTCACGAACGTCGCCCGCACGGAGAACGTCCAACTGGGCAAGGAGGTGCCGATCTGGGTCGGTACCGGGACCGGCGATACGGTCTCAGGCGCCATCGCGGACGTCGGCGTGACGTCACAGCTTCGTCTGTACTGGGGACATTTGAAGGCGGTCGTGCTGAGCGAGAACGTCCTGCGCAAAGGCGTCATCGAAACCTACAACGCGCTGAACCGTTACCGCGAGATCCGATACAACATCCTCATGTACGGGACCAAAGCGAAGTTGATGGACATCCTCGTGCAGAAATCCATGTTCAATCTGTCGCCGCTGGATACGATCATGTTCACGGCCGCCCAACTGAACGCGCCGAGATCCTTCATCCTGCCCGTGACCGGCAATCGGGCCATCGCGAACCTGAACGAGCCTGCGCATACGGCGATGCTGCCTTCCCTCGACATCGCCCGGGGCAGCTGGTCCGAGGACAAGCGCAACAAGTCGATGTTCACTATCTCGGGCGCTTACTTCTTCGATGACCACAAGATGAACGAATGGATGTCCGTCTCCGATCTCGTCGGCTTCCGATGGGCGGAGCGCAAGCTCGAGCGTACGCCCGTGCGCCTGCCGGAGAGCGGAGCGCCGGTCGCGGTGCTGATGCTGATCAAGCCCCGTTTGACCATTCGGCCGATCCCCTCCGATGGCGATGTCCGGTTCGACCTGTCGGTGAAGGTTCAAGGCTATGTCAGCGAGATGATCAAGGACGCTTCGATCGCCGAATTGGAGCGTCAGGCGAGCATTGTCATCCGGGACGAGATCAAAGAGACCTATGCCAAGGCGCTCGGACTGAAGTGCGATCCGTTTAACCTGAGGGAGGCGGTATACCGCAAAGAGCCACGTCTCTATCGTACGCTGTCGGCGCGGAATCCCTTCTTCATCCGGCTCGATTCGATCCGGCGCATCGACGTTCGCGTTCATCTGACGAGCACCGGAAAATACAAAGGGTTCACGGACGAATAGCAGCCGGGAGGGGCCGGATCCCCCTTCCGGCTGTTGTCTTGTTGCGCGATTTGGGTAAATATCCGACCGTTTTGGCGATGGGCGCGGACGGCTGACCGTGGTAGGATGATCGTAGAAGCGTCTTGGCCGATCCGACAACCGCGTTCGCGCGCGAAGTCGGCTCCATCAACAGGGAAGCAAACGCGATCCGATTTCGTGCAAACGGTTACATCGGAATGGCTTAGGGCATAGGGCGCGATGCGAAGGGGGATGCAAGCTGGAACAGGGATAAGGCGCATTCGCCACCGGCGCTTACCGGAACGTATTCCGCGAGCTCGGTTAATCGGAAGCGGACATCGCGGACAGGGTCGAAGAGACCTGGACGAAGCTGTAAGGCCGATCGTCTTGCCCTCCTAATAGATGCGGTAGCGGCCGCTAAGAGCAAGCAGGCTGAAGAAATAAAGGCAATTGTCGTAATAGCGACGAGTGCCGGTCCGCAGCGGCGTATTCCAGAACTTGCGCACGAATGGAGCGGCATCCCGACCGTCCGCGGCGAGGGAGGCCGCCGCGTTGGTCGCCAGCAGGCCGATCGGATGCAGGGCCGGCTCCTCGAAGGGGCTTCCGTCCAGACGATACCGGCGGTAGTCGGACACCTCGATATCGCGGAAGAATCGCTGAAGGCGATTCGATTGCTCGACTTGCCACGGATCCTTTCGGAACCACTCCCAATCGAGGCCGATGTTGGCCGCGACCCTGTAGGCGTCGCTGAAGAAGTGGCGGAAGTCGCCATGTGGCTGCGGTCCCGACGGCGTTCCGTCGAAATGGGCGTATTCCGGAGACAATCCGGTAACCGGATGACAGGCCTTGCGCAAGTAGGCTCTGCTCGCCGCGGCGGCTTCCCGCCAGAACGGACGGTCCCGTTCGTCGGCCCATAGCGCGAACAGTTCGTAGAAGTGGGGCAGATGGTAGGACGGATCGCTTAAGGGAGACTCCGGGATGAACTTGATGAGCCGGGTCGCCGGGTCCCACATCGGATCGCCTTCGCCGTCCCGGCCTTGATGCACGCAGGCGCGAAGGATCGTTCTCGCCTGTCCGGCATAATCGTACGGCGCCTGACCGTCCCCCCACCGATTCGAAGCGAAGAACAACGCCATCGCGAAGAATTCCTCCCCGTCGGGAGCCGGCCCTTGGGAGATGCGGGTACCGTCCGGCCTGCAATGCCAGGCGAAATAATCTTTGTATCGGCCTTCCGTATGCTGCATGTACGTCTTGGAGAAGTTCCAGAGCCGGTCGAAGATGTCCTTCTTATTCATTTGAACGGCCATCATCATCCCGTAGGACATGCCTTCGGTGCGAACGTCCGAGTTGCCGGTATCCAGGATGTAGCCCATGTCGTCGCCGACCCGATAATAGATGCGGACGTCCGGATCGCCGCCGAACAGCTCGCTCCACGCTTGGTCGAGCTTGGCGTCGATCTCCTCTTCCTTATATCCCGCTTCCAGGAACAAGTTCCGATATTCGCCCGTCTCGTAGGAGCCTTTCGTCTTGCATGCCATGAGCCAACCTCCAATCGTCGTTTGGCCACATCATAGCATAGCAGGCCGTGTACAAATTCTAGCATTTACCCCTAAATTCTATAGAAGTTCGTTCCAACCGTGAAGGAGGCTGCCGTTATGTATTCTACGATCGTCGTCGACGACGAATACTACGTTCGCAAAGGCTTGATCCAATTGATCGACTGGGAGAAGAGCGGATTCCAAGTGATCGGCGAAGCCGAAAACGGGGAAGACGCGCTCGCGTTGATTCGGGATCGCAGGCCGGATCTTGTCGTGACCGATATTAGGATGCCAGAGTTGGACGGGATCGAACTTATTCGGACTGCCGCGGATCAGAAGCTCGATACGGAGTTTATGATCGTCAGCGGCTATAACGACTTCCAGTACGCCCAGCAGGCCCTGCGACACGGAGCGTCCGATTACGTGCTGAAGCCGGTCGATCCGGATGATGCGACGGAGGCGCTGGCGAAGATTCGGGGCAAGCTGGAGGCGAAGAAGCGATGGCGCGATGCGGGGAGCTCGCGAACGGAGGACAAGCGGCTGGAGGCCGCGATCCGGGGCGAGTACGTTTCGTCGGAGCTGCAGGCGTGGGAATCGTCTTGGAGGGAAGCGGGTGCCTTGCGCTTCCAATATGCCCTGGTCGAATGGAACGACGCGTTGCCCTGGAACGACCGAACGCTGCCGCCTCCGGAAACTCGTCGCTCCGCCATCCGGGCCGCGGTTATCGGAGCGGCGTCCGCCACCCGCGAGCCCGTTCTGTACGAGCATCGAAAAGCAATCGGATTGCTTGTTCCCGATCTCTATCTGACCGAGTACGGCGGCGCTGACCGATCCTTTTTCGCGGCCATGCTCGGCCGGCTTAACGAACGGTTGGATTTGAACTTCCGCGTGTACGTAGGACCGGCCGTCGGTTCGTTGCGCGAACTGAACCGGTCTTATATCGGGGCACGGGTAGCGATGGTCTACAAATATTGGAGACCTCAGACGCCTATTCTTCTTCATGAAGAGATCGAAGGAACGACCCTCCATCATCGGCAGTTGGAGGACGAGACGTATCGCGAATGGATGGAGGCGATCGAAGAGAACGACGAGAAGGCGATCCTCATTGCGTTGGACCGCATGTTCGCTTCGTTCCAAGACGACCGCTTCTCGCCGGAAGCGATCAAGGCGGCTATCGTTCAATGCGCGCTCGGAATCGCGCATGCCGTCCGAAGAGCGGAGGGAGACGAGAAGGAACTCGCGGGGATGGAAGCCGTCATCGGCTGGCCCGATTATAACGTGACGCTAGGAGAGCTCAGGCGCTTGTTCGAGGCTTACACTTTCGAGGCCGCCGCTTTGTTGAACAAACTTTATCGGACCCACGGCAGATGCGGTATCCGGCAGATCATATGCTACGTGGACCAGAACTTTCACCGGCCGTTGACCCTCAAAAGCGCGGCCGCCCATTTCTACATGAACTCCGCTTATCTAGGGCAGCTATTCAAGAAGCACTGCGGCGTGTACTTTAACGACTATGTTCTCCAACTGCGCATCGCGGAGGCGAAGAGGCTGCTTCGGCAGAGCAGCTTGCGCGTTTATGAAGTGGCCGATCGGGTCGGGTTCAACAATGCCGACTACTTCGTAACGAGATTCGAGAAGCTGGAGAAGATGACCCCGACGGAATACCGCAATCGCCTGAACGTCGATTCGGAAGGCTAACGGAAAAGAGGAACTCCATGAATCGGCTGCTAAACAACATCCGGCTGCGCAACAAGATGCTGCTTGTTTATTTCCTGTGCGTGTTCGCGCCGATCGTCCTGACCAATGCCATCTTCTATCGCGTGATCACGGACAACGTGAGAGATCAACGAATCCAGGATATCGATCAGGCCATCGAGCAGATCAAGAACGACTTTCGCGCGCAGGTCGACGCTGCGGTAGGATTGTCCTCGTTTTTTTACACGGACTTCGGAACAAACGAGATTCTGGACAAGGATTTCGAGAACTCGGCGGATTACGTGGAGGCGTACGACTCTTATTTGCGCCGCATGCTGAACAACTACACCCCGCTCGCTCTGTCGCTGCAGCAGGTGACGATCTACGCAGACAATCCGACATTGCTGCATTCCGGGAATGTCGGCGATCTGTCCGACGATGTTCGCGGGATGCCATGGTACAAAGCGCTTCGAAACGCCCCTTCGCAACCCGCGTTTGTCCGGACGGAGACGGCCGACGGGCGCTTCGACTGTTTCTCGCTTATTCGCCGCATGGACTACTACTCGGAGCGGTTCCCGCGGGAGAAGGCGGTCAAGATCGACTTCAAAACGGTAGACCTGGACGAATTGTTCCGCAATCTGAACATGCAGGGGAGTATGTATCTGCTGAATCCGTCCGGAGAGATCGAGTTCACGACCGACCCCGCGATCGACTGGCGGGCCAGTCCCAAAGTCGCGTACGCATCGCTAAACACGGAGCATTCGATCGAATTCGCGACCGATTACGGCGTCACCAGCTATTTGAGAGGTTGGGGAATCGTAGGGACCGTCGCGGCGGACGAGGTCATCCGGGAGGTGCGGAAATCCCGCGACTTTATTCTCGGGTCCGCCTGCGTCATGATGGTCATCCCGACGGTCATCATTCTCGTCATTACCCGTTCCTTCAACGTGCGAATCGTGCAAATCCTGAAGCATATGAAAAAAGTACGGAGCCAAAGCTTCGAGACGATTCGAGCCGCTGATTCCAGGGACGAGATCGGGCATCTGACGCTCGAGTTCAACCGGATGACCCTGCAGATTAAATCGTTAATCGACGACGTCTACGGGGCGGAGCTTCAGAAGAAGTCGCTGGAGCTCGAACGGCGCCAGGCCCAGCTCAACGCGCTGCAAAGCCAGATCAATCCGCATTTCCTGTTTAATGCGCTGGAGACGATCCGAATGCGCAGCCTGCTCAAAGACGAGCGGCAGACCGCCGGCATCATCCACAGCATGGCCAAAATCTTCCGCAGCTCGCTGACCTGGAACAAGGACCGGATCACGGTGAACGAAGAATTGGAGTTCATCGTCTGCTTCCTGGATATTCAGAAGTATCGATTCGAGGACCGCCTGAACTATCGGATCGACGTCGACCCGGAAGCGTATGGTTGCGAGATTCCCAAAATGCTGTTCCTCCCCTTCGTAGAGAACGCGAGCATGCACGGTATCGAGCCTATGAAGCAGGGCGGGCGAATGGAGATCCGGATAGCCGTGACGAAGGAAATCTTGCGGTTTTCCGTTCGCGACAACGGAGTCGGGATGAGCGAAGAGCAGGTGGATAAGATCTATGGCTACCTCGGCATGGAGGGGACGATGGGCGAGAGAATCGGTATTCAGAACGTGATCTATCGGGCTAAGCTCCTCTATGGGGATCGATTCCGGTTTGCCGTCGACAGCCGTCCTGGGGAAGGAACTGACATCGTATTCGAAATTCCGAGAGAAAACGCGAATGTATAATTTTAAAAGCAGAATCTATAGTTGCAGGGGTAATCGAAGGTTGTAACCGCTTTTATACTGAAGGAGAAAGAAGAGAAAACGTATGAGAGGGGTAAACATTCGGTGAAAAAAAGGAAGATTGCGTTGCTGGGTCTCACCGCCGTCCTGTTGTTCTCCGTTGCGACGGCCTGTTCCGGCAACAAGAAGAACAACGACGACACCGCGGCGGGGACCGGCAGTCCGGGGTCTAGCGACGCCAGCTCCGAACCCAAGAAAGACAAGGTAACTTTCACGATCTTCAACGGAGTGGCCGGCTCCAAGGACGGCAATACGAACGAGACGACGATCGGCAAGATGCTGGAAGACCAGACGGGCGTGAACTTCAAGCTCGAGTTTCTGGTGGGCGACCTCAATACGAAGATCGGCACGATGATCGCCTCAAACGAGTACCCGGACGTGCTGATCCCTGACGCGGCAATAAAAGAAGTGCTGAACGCGGGCGCGTTTATTCCGCTCGACGAATTGATCGACAAGTACGGCCCGAACATCAAGCGGGTGTACGGGAAGAATCTGGACCAGATGAGGGCCAAGGACGGGAAGCTATACATCCTGCCGATATCCTCCCAAGTCGGGGACTTCGTTCCGGACCCGGAGCCGGGCGCCGCGTTCTACATTCAGCGCCGCGTGCTGGAGGAGGCGGGCTATCCGAAGGTCAGAACGCTGGATCAGTACCTGAAACTGATCGAAGACTTCACGAACAAGCATAAGGACGAGAGCCTGACCGGCATGGTCACGCTGACGCACGACTGGCGCTTCTTCGCGACATCCAACCCGCCGATGCACCTCATGGGCTATCCGAACGACGGCAACGTCACGGTGGACGTGAACACGCTGGAAGCGAAGACTTACGCGGCTTCCGACGCCGCGAAGAGATGGCTGCAAGCGTTGAACGGCCTGAACGCCAAAGGGCTGCTCGATAAAGCTTCCTTCGTCGACAATTACGACCAGTATATCGCGAAGCTGACCTCGCACAAGGTACTCGGATTCTTCGACCAGAGGTGGCAGGTGCAGAACGCGCTCAACGTTCTGAAGGACGCCGCCCGCAAGGATCCTTCGCAGGATGCCTACAACTACTTCCCGCTGCCGATTACGTTCGACGAGAATACGCCTGACGCTTATGTCGACGGACTGGGAGGCTTAGTCACCAACCGCGGGATCGGGATTACGGTCAGCGCCAAGGACCCGGCAAGGATTATCCAGTACTTCGACAACATGCTGAAGGAAGAGAATCAGATCCTGGTCTCCTGGGGAATCAAGGGCGAAACGTATGAAGTAAACGAACAAGGCCGCTACTATCGCACGAAGGAGCAGATCGACAAAATCGACGAAGCGTTCAACGAGAAGTTCGGCTTCAAGTATTATAGCTGGAACTGGCCGACCTACAGCGCCAACTCGACCCTCTCCGACGGCAATGCCAAAGGCGTCGGGTATCAGCCCGAGGTGTTCCAGATGAGCCTGACGGAAGCGGATAAAAAAATTCTAGACAAATATGGCATTCAAACCTACACGCAGCTATTCGCGAAGCCGATCGATCGGCCTTGGTATCCCGCATGGGGTTTCGCGAAGGAGGCCAATTCTCCGGAAGCGATGTGGGAGACGAAGAAGGACGAACTGACGAAGAAGTATTACCCCAAGCTCGCGCTCGCCTCGCCGGACAAATTCGATGCGATCTGGAACGACTTCCTGAAGGAATTCGGCAAGCTGGATACGGCGGGATACGAGAAGTGGACGACCGAGCAAGTCAAGAATAAGGTCGATGCGGCTAAAGGTCAATCCTAACCGTTCGAGGAAGGCCGGTCTGACGGCCGGTCTTCCCTGAACGATCGTTCAACGCGTCGGCATTGGAAGGAGAGAGAAGGATGGAGACGAAAGCGATACTGACGGCGTCCGATCGGTCGTTGAACAAAAAACCGAAGGGAGTGCGGCTGTTTTTCGTCAAGCTGGCAAGTCAGCGGGCATTGGTATTGATGTCCGTTCCTTTTTTGATCTGGCTGTTTATCTTCAAGTACGTTCCGATATGGGGCTGGACGATCGCCTTCCAGGATTATAAGCCTGCCCTGGGATTCCGGGATCAGACCTGGATCGGATTCGAGCATTTCAAGTTTCTGTTCGGCGACGAGCGGTTCCTACGGGTTCTTCGAAATACGCTCGCGATGAGCTCCATCAATCTGGTGCTCGGCTTCGTGACGGCGATCGCGCTTGCGCTATTGCTGAACGAGATTCGGCTAGTCGCATTCAAACGAATCGTCCAAACAATCAGTTATTTGCCTCACTTTATCTCCTGGGTCGTCGCGGCCAGCATCATCCAAACGACCCTGTCGCCGGACGGCATCCTCAATCAGATGCTCATCTGGCTAGGATTTATCGATAAGGGCAACGAAATTCTGTTCTTGGGCATTCCCGAGTACTTCTGGGGAATCTTCGGGGCGAGCTCGGTCTGGAAGGATATCGGCTGGAACACCATCGTGTATCTGGCGGCGATGACGACGATCGATCCCTCGCAATACGAAGCCGCCGAGATCGACGGCGCGAGCCGGTTCAAGCGGATGAGGTACATTACGCTGCCGGGCATTAAGTCCGTAATCGTCGTCTTGCTGATCATGAACATCGGGTATTTGCTGGAATCGGGATTCGAGCCGCAATATTTGCTGGGCAACGGCATGAACGTCGACTATTCCGAGAATATCGACATCTTCGTGTTGAGGTACGGCATTGCCCAGAGCAACTTCTCCCTTTCGATCGCGGCGGGCATGTTCAAGACGGTGGTCAGCTTCGCGCTGTTGTTCGCGGCGAACCATATCGCCAAACGCGCCGGCGAATCGAGATTATTCTGAGGGGAGGGACGTTCATTGGAAAACAATGCGGCGACAAGCGGAGCGATGAGAAAGACGAGTAGCCGGATCAAAACTTCGACCGGCGATCGGATTTTCGACTATTGCAACTACACCTTTATGATTCTGCTGATCATCGTCACGCTTTATCCGTTTATCAATATTTTGGCCGTATCGCTCAACAACGCACAGGACTCGATCAAAGGAGGCATCTACCTGTTTCCGCGGGTCTGGACGTTGGATAACTACCGCTATATTTTTAGGGAATCCACGATCTTCCATGCCACGCTCATCTCGGTCCTGCGAACCGTGATCGGCACGGTGACAACGGTGTTCTGCTCGGCCATGGTGGCATATACGCTCAGCCGACAAGACTATGTGCTGCGCAAATTCATCACGATCGCCTTCGTGTTGACGATGTATTTCAACGGCGGGCTCATTCCCAACTATTTGCTCATTCGGGACCTGCACTTGCTCGGCAGCTTCTGGGTCTACATCTGGCCGGGACTGATCGGCGTCTTCAACCTCATTATCATTCGCTCCTTCATCGAGAACTTGCCGGAAAGCATTCTGGAATCCGGCCGGATCGACGGCGCGGGAGATTTCCGTTCCTTCTTCAACATCGTGCTTCCGCTGACGCTTCCCGTGCTGGCGACGGTCGCCTTGTTCTCGGGCGTGTTCCAATGGAATTCCTGGTTCGACGTGTTCTTGTACAATTCCTCGCATATCAATCTAAGCACGCTGCAATACGAGCTTCAGAAAATCTTGCAGAACTCCAACACCACTTCGGGAACCTCGAGTTTAGACGGGATGATTAGCGGCGCCAGCGGAGCCCAGCAGAATACGGTCACGCCGCTGTCCATTCGGGCCACGATGACGATCGTCGCTTCCCTGCCGATCATCATGGTCTATCCGTTTTTGCAGAAATATTTCGTCAAGGGCATGATGGTCGGCGGCGTGAAGGGCTGATCGGCCGTCCGGGCGAGACCTTGTCCATTTCGATCCCCTGCGCATTCGGGCGCAGGGGATCGTTCGTTTGCGCGCGGCTTGCGGCGGATTCGCCCCTTCGTCCGAAGAATCGACCTACTATCCTTGATGTGCGTACTATCGAATTTTCCGATTGTGGGCTAATATACTTCTCAGATGCAGCAAGCGCGAATCAACCTTGATGGCAGGAGGGATTGGGATGAGAGTGCTTGTAACCGGAGCCTCGGGCAACGGCGGACAGGCCGTATCCCGCGCTTTGCTTCAAGCGGGACATCAAGTCCGGATGGCCGACGTGATGCCGCCTGCCGCGGACGGCTTGAAGCGCGCGGAATTCGTGCGCTGCGACACGCGCACGGGCTCGGACGTTCGGGAAGCGGTACAGGGCATGGAGGGCGTCATTCATCTGGCGGCCTGGCATTGCGCCCATCAGCCGCCGGTCAGCGACGATACGATCTTCGCCGTGAACGTCGACGGAACGTACAACGTGCTGGAAGCTTGCCGAAGAGCGGGCGTTCGATCCATCGTCTACGCATCGTCCATGGCCTACGGCTTCGGATCGGTGTACGGCGTGAGCAAAGTGATCGGCGAAGATCTATGCCGGGCGTATCAAGAAATGACGGGCGCTTCGATCGCGATGCTCCGCTACCACGAATTCATCCCCAGGCCTTATCTGGAGTTCGGCGCGAGACTGCTCCGCAACGGCGTTGACCGCCGGGACGTCGCATCCGCGACATTGGCGGCTTTGGAAGCCGCGGATCGGCAAGCCTTCGCATTGTTCCGGACGATCGTCCATACCGATCACGGCATGCCCGAGCAGGTCCGGAGCGACTTCCGCCGACGGGGGCCCGCGTGGTGCGAACAGCAGGTGCCCGGCGCCGCCGCGCTGCTCGACAAATACGAGATTCCGCTGCCGGAAGAAGTAGAGCAGCACGACTTGTCCGAGGCCGAGCGGGTGCTGGGGTGGAAGCCGCGAATCGATTTCGCGGCGTTCTTGCGGGACTTGAAGAGGCGCGATGCGCTGGGTGGAGACGTCGCCCGGTTGTTCGTCCCCTCGGAGCTGCCGCAAGAGGCGTAGCGCCGCGCCGGAATCCCAGCCAGCTCCACCGTTCCGCTTCTACGCAGGAACGGTTTTTATTTTTTTGAAGAAAGAATCAAACCCGATCGCCCGCGGCTCCGTTACCTTCAGTGGCATTCGATTCATACCACGAAGGGAGCTTCCGTTATGAGGAAAAGAGCTCGCGCGTTCATCGGCTTGATCGCGGCCGCCGCGATGGCGATTGCGCCGTTCGCGGCGTATGCGGAGGGAGGTACGCAGGACGCCGCCGCACGGGAAGTGGCGCCGATCCAAGCGTCCACGTCTGCCGAACTCGCCGCGAATCTGGGCGTGTTGAAGGGAGACGGAGGCGGCGTGACCGATGCCTATCTGGACAAACGCGCCACGCGTCTGCAATCGGCGATCCTGTACCTCCGGTTGCTCGGCAAGGAAGCGGAGGCGCTCGGCGAGTCGGGCACGGACTCGTTCGCCGATGCATCCGCGGTCGGCGTCTCGGGCAAGCCGATCCTGGCCTATCTGAAGGCTCATCCCGAGCTAGGCTGGCAGGGGACGACCGGGGGGCGATTCGATCCGAACGCTCCGATCACCGCCCAGCAGCTGTACAAAGTCATGCTGGAAGCGCTCGGTTACGCGTCGGCTTCGGACTTCGCCTATGCGGATACGCTCGCGTTCGCGTCCGGGCAGGGACTTCGCCGGATCGCCGGGGTCGGCGAGCTGACCAACCGCGATCTCGGCGTCGCGCTGGTGGAAGCGCTGCAAGCGAAGCCTAAGGGCGGCGAGGATACGTTGGCCCGCAAGCTGGAGAAGGCCGGCGCGCTCGCTCCGGACCGGACGGCAGGGCTGACCGCAAGCCGCATCGACGCGAGCAGGGCCGCCGACGGGACGACTTTCCTGACCGACGGCGAAGGGCGCGCCCTGTATCTCTTCACGAAGGATACCGTCAGCCTTGAGGCGTGTCTGGACGGCTGCCTGGCGAACTGGCCGGTATTCTCCGCCGACAAGCTGATCGTAGCGGACGGACTGGCTGCGAAGGACTTCGGCGTCCACGTTCGGGCGGACGGAACGAAGCAAGTGACCTATCGAGGCTGGCCGCTTTACTATTTCGTCAAAGACAAACCGGGCGATACGTTCGGCGAAGGCGTCGGCGGCGTCTGGTATTTGATCAAAAAGCCGTTCTACACGACGTCCATCGGCACCGACGCCAAGCTGGGCAACTACTTGACGGATACCCAAGGGCGCACGCTGTACTACTTCGACAAGGATCCGAGCGGCTCCAGCGTCTGCAGCGGCGCTTGCTTGGCGAACTGGCCGGCGTTCCATGCGGATGCGGCGACCGTGCCGAGCGGATTGAAGCCGTCCGACTTCGGGGAGATCGTTAGAGAGGACGGCGCGAAGCAGTCGACCTTCAAGGGTTATCCGCTCTATTACTTCGCGAAGGATGCCGAACGCGGCGATACTTACGGGCAAGGCATCGGCGGCGTATGGTTCGTGATCGATCCCGCGAAATTCGACGGGACGACGGCGGGGAGAGCTTCGTCATGACGCCGGCGACAGGGGAACGCCCGGACCGACGGCGCTCCTTCCGCGTCCGGGCCGCGGGTTTAGCCCTCGTCGCCGCGCTGGCGCTGGCGACGTCGGCTTGCGCTTCCGGGCCGGATCGAGCCGCATCGCCATCGGCATCCGCGCCCGCCACCCCGTCGTCTTCGTCTTCGGCTTCGCCGAGAGCATCGGATGCCGGACCGCCCGCAGCGGGAGAGACTAGCCCGACGCCAGCCCCGTCGCCATCCGCCTCGTCCGAAGCTTCGCAATTGGCTTCGCCGTCGCCATCCGCCGCCCCGTCCGCCTCGCCTACGGCTTCCGCGTTGCCCAAGCCGACCGCGTCGCCGATGCCCAGCGGATCCCCGCATACGGCGCATCCGTCGGCGAGTCCGGCGAAGACGCCATCGCCATCCGGCGTCGGCACGCCTTCGGCGAAGCCGACCGCCTCGCCCCGTCCGTCGACTTCGTCTTCCGCATCGGCATCGCAGACGGAGGACAACGACCGCAAGACCGTTACCGTCGAGATCGCGAACTATGCGTTCTCCCCCGTCAAGATCAAGATTCACGCGGGCGATCAAGTCGCGTTCGTCAACCGCGACGAGGTGGCGCATTCGGCGGTCGCGGACGATCAATCGTTCGATACGGGGCTCATCGATACCGACAAGACGGTGAAGGTGACCTTCGACAAAGCGGGGACCTATACATACGCATGCGGTCCCCATCCCTTCATGACCGGCGCCATCGAGGTGGAGCCGTCCTGACTTGCGGCAACGGACAGGAATTCCTCCTGTTCGTTGCTTTTTCCGCTAAGAGGATCCCAATAGCTATCATCCATCGGTTGGAAGGAGCGTGCGCATCGATGGCCCATCCGAGCGAGGCCGAACTGATGCGGTTGATCCGGGAGCGGCGCAGAGACGCCTTAGAGCAGCTCTACGATCGTTATGTCCGGCTGGTCTATTCGTTCGCGAACAAGGCGACGGGAGACGAAGGCCTGTCCCGGGAGATCGTTCAGCTCGTATTTACGCGATTGTGGACGACGCATGCCGAATATGACGCGGACAAAGGCCAGTTCGCGAGCTGGATCATCACGATCACCCGCAACGTCTCCATCGATGTGCTAAGGCGCGAGCGCCGACACCGCACCAACGTCCCGATGGACGAACTGGTTCGGACTTCGGGCGACGCCGAGGCGAACGATCCCGAGGCCGGCGCGATCCGGCGGCTGGAATACTCGGAGATGCGCGCGGCCGCGAGCCGCCTCAGCGTCGCGCAGCAGCGAGTGATCGATCTCCTGTACTGGCGGGGCTATACGCTCCAGGAGATCGCCGCGATGGGCGAAGAACCGATCGGTACCGTCAAGAACCGCCTGCATCAAGCGCTCCGCATGCTGCGGCGTCATTTGCAGGGCATGAGGGAGGAGGGCTAGTCATGGATCAACGCAAGGAGACGCCGCCGTGCGAAGGGCTCGTCGATTATATGCTGGGAGAGGGAACCGACCTGGCGCGCAAACGATTCGAGCACCATCTCTCCGAATGCGCATCGTGCCGCGCGGATGCCGCCGCTTGGAGCGATACGTGGAACGGACTATATCGCGACATGGAGTTGATGGACCCGCCGGAGGACCTGAAGTTTCAAGTGATGGCTTCGCTGGATGCGCCGGCCGCCCCCGTCGCACCACCGACCGCCCCAGTCGCACCACCGGCCGTCCAGCCGTACTCCGCGTCGCCCGTCCGTCGCCGATTCGGCCGCCGGTTGGCGGCTGCTGCCCTCCTGCTGCTCGCGGTCTCGGCCGGCTGGTGGGGCAGAGATATCTTGCATTCGCTTCGTTCCGAGCAGTCCCAGGCGCAGATCTCCCCGGACCGCATCGAATCGGTCTTTCATTTGGCCGCCGACCGATCGGCCGGCCGGTTGACGGATTATCCCCGCGCGTACGGCCTTGCCTGCGTCGTCGACACTTCCGAGCGCAGCAAGCAACTGATCGTCTATCTGTTCGGCGCGCCCGAGACGGAGGGCAGCGAAGCCTATCAAGTGTGGCTATGGAACGACGGGGCGCGAACGAGCGCCGGATCGATGAAGGTGGCATCGTCGGGCATCGGCATCCTTACGCTGCCGCTGGGCGAGGATACGCCGCGCATTCAAGCGATCGGCGTGACGCTGGAGCCGGACGGACCTGCAACGGCGCCGCAAGGTCCCAAAGTATTCGGTTCTTCTTCGGAGGATCCCGAGTGGCGGATTTAACGCCCGGAGCCGAGCGCGGAGCCGGAGCGGCGGAAGTATCGTTCAAGAGAGGGATGGGACACGTTACTTTGCATATTTTCTCGTAGCCGGCGCCAAAGAGACGTATGGGGTACTTGTCTTTGTGCATTGAGCCTCTTCGATTCGCGGGCCGTTAACCGCTTTTGGCGGTTATCTCGCTCAGATCGATGCTCTTCGTGGGTCCGATAACCGCTTTTGGCGGTTATCTCGGCCCGATCGAGGCTATTCGTGGGTCCGATAACCGCTTTTGGCGGTTATCTCGGCCCGATCGAAGCTCTTCACGGGGTCGATAACCGCTTTTGGCGGTCATCTCGGCCCGATCGAAGCTCTTCGCAGGGGAGTTAACCGCTTTTGGCGGTTATCTCGGCCCGATCGAAGCTCTTCGCGGGGCCGTTACCGCACTGCCAGCGCTCAAGAGACGTATGGATGACAGGATGTGGACCTGCCTTTTCACAACGACGGAGGATGCAGCGATGATTAAAAAAAGGATTGCTTAACCGTTCATTGTCTTGTAAAATGAGTTAAGCGCTTTCCCTATTTATTTTCCATTGAATACGCATCCATTCCGTCATGATTTCGGTTTTTGCTCATAGGCTAGAGAATGTCTGCCCTTTCATTTCATATGCAAGGTAAAGCGCTTAATCTAATTTGTCGGGGGTAAATTATGGAGACGACCGTTCGTTTGACCATGGCGCAAGCGCTGCTGCGGTTCCTGGATCAACAATACCTCTCCGTAGACGGGGAAGAGATCAAGTTCGTCCGCGGCGTCATGGGCATCTTCGGCCACGGCAACGTGACCGGCATCGGCGAAGCGCTGGAGCGCGAGCCCGGCAGCCTGACCTATATCCAGGGCAAGAACGAGCAAGGCATGGTTCACGCCGCCACGGCGTTCGCCAAGCAGCGCAATCGCCGGCAGATCTACGCCTGCACCTCGTCCATCGGGCCGGGCGCGTTGAACATGGTGACCGGCGCGGCGACCGCGACGGTCAACCGCATCCCGGTGCTGCTCCTGCCGGGCGACAACTTCGCTTCCCGTCAGCCCGATCCCGTGCTGCAGCAGTTGGAGGTGCCGGGCGACTACACGATCTCGGCGACCGATTCGTTCAAATCCGTCAGCCGGTTCTGGGACCGCATCGTGCGTCCGGAGCAACTGATGACGTCGCTGCTGCACGCGATGCGGGTGCTGACCGACCCGGCCGAGACGGGCGCCGTTACGCTCGCGCTGCCGCAGGACGTGCAGGCCGAAGCCTATGACTATCCGGTCCGCTTCTTCGACAAGCGCGTCCACTACCTGGACCGCCGCCCGGCATCGCCAGACGCGATCCGACGCGCCGCAGACCTCATCTTGACGAAGCGCAAGCCGCTCCTCGTCGCCGGCGGCGGCGTGCACTACGCCGGCGCGACGGAGACGCTGCTCGCGTTCGCGGAGGCGTTCGGCGTGCCTGTCGCCGAGACGCAGGCCGGCAAGAGCGCGGTCCCTTGGGACCATCCGCTCGCCCTCGGCGGCGTCGGGACGACCGGCACGCTCGCGGCGAACCGGGTCGCGGCCGAGGCCGACCTCATCATCGGCGTCGGCACCCGCTACTCGGACTTTACGACCGCCTCCAAGCTGGCGTTCCGCAACCCGGACGTCGCGTTCGTGAATCTCAACGTCAGCCCGTTCGACGCCTTCAAGCTGGAAGCCGCGTCCGTCGCGGCGGATGCGAAGGCGGGTCTGGCGGCGCTTCAAGCCGAGCTGACCGCCCGCGGTTACAAGGCCGGCTACGCGGCCGACGAGATCGGCGCGCGGAAGGCGGAGTGGGACGCGGAGGTCGATCGTCTCTATGCGGTCGATCGCGAAGACGGCCTCGCCCAGACGCAGGCGCTCGGCATCATCAACGGCTTCGTCCGGCCGTCCGACGTCATCGTCTGCGCCGCGGGCAGCCTGCCCGGCGACCTGCACCGCGTCTGGCGCACGACCGAGCCGAAGACGTACCACATGGAATACGGCTTCTCCTGCATGGGCTACGAGGTGAGCGGCGCCTTCGGCGTCGCCCTCGCGGAGCCGAACCGGAACGTCTACGCGCTGGTCGGCGACGGCAGCTACCTGATGCTGCATTCCGAGCTCGTGACCGCGGTGCAGGAGGGGGTCAAGCTGACCGTCCTGCTGCTCGACAACCACGGCTTCCAATGCATCCACAACCTGCAGCGCGGCCACGGCAGCGACGGCTTCGGCAACGAATTCCGCTACCGGGCGGGCGATACGAACCGGCTCACCGGCGACTATCTGCCGATCGACTTCGCGGGGCACGCCCGCAGTCTCGGCGTCGCGGCCTTCACGGCCCGCACCGAGAGCGAGCTGGCGGCGGCGCTGACGCAGGCCGCAGCCGCGCCGGGGCCGGCGCTCGTCGAGATCAAGGTGCTGCCGGGCACGAACACGGACGGCTACGAGTCGTGGTGGAACGTAGGCGTGCCCGCGGCTTCCACGAGCGGAAAGGTACTCGAAGCGCATGACGAGATGCGGCGCCATATCGCGGCAGCGCGTCCCTATTAATTCGAAGGAGAGATGGCGATGAGCGGCAAGCGGACTTATCGGCTGGGCATTCACCCGATCAACTGGGTCGGGGAGGACGTAGCCGAGCACGGCAGCGACACGACGTTCGAGCGGATCGTCGACGACATTCGGCGGCTCGGCTTGACCGGGACGGAGATGGGGCGCAAATACCCGAAGGACGTGCCGACGCTGAAGCGGGAACTGGGCAGCCGGGGCATCCAGCTCGTCTCCCAATGGAAGTCGGTGTTCTTCTCCGACCCGTCCCGCCGGGAGGAAGAGCTGAAGGCCTATCGCGAGCACGCCCTGTTCCTGAACGAGATGGGGGCGAAGGTCATCAGCACGGCGGAGATCGGCGGTTCGCTCCACTGGGATCCCCGGCGCTCCGCGAACGAGACGGAGGTCGCGCGCCTCACGGACGAGGAGTGGAAATGGTTCGCGGACGGCCTGCAGCAGGCGGGGGAGATCGCCCGGTCGCTGGGCATGAAGCTCGCGTACCACCATCACGGCGGCACCGTCGTCGAGCGGCCCGAAGAGATCGACCGGCTGATGGCCTCCACTTCCCCGGATCTGGTGCACCTGCTCTACGACACCGGCCACGCCTACTACGGCGGATCCGATCCGCTCGCGCTCCTGAAGCGCCACTACGACCGGATCGCCTACGTCCATCTGAAGGACGTTCGGGACGAGATCCTCGCGGAAGCCAGAACCGGGGGCTGGGACTTCGTCACCTGCATCCGCAGGGGCGTCTTCACGGTGCCGGGCGACGGCTGCCTCGACTTCAAGCCGATCGTCGCCGAGCTGAACGGCCGCGGCTACGACGGCTGGGCGATGCTCGAGGGCGAGCAGGATCCCGCCGCGCACGATCCGTACCTTTATGCCCGCAAGGCGCTAGATTACCTTGATTCCGTCACGATCTCATAGAGAAGGGATGGCTTCCATCATGACTATATCATTTCCAGAAGACCGTCCGTTCGACTTCACCGCCATCGGGCGGCTCTGCATCGACTTGAACGCCAACGAGATCAACCGGCCGATGGAGGATACGGTGACGTTCACCAAGTACGTCGGCGGATCGCCGGCCAACATCTGCATCGGCATGTCCCGGCTCGGCATGAAGACCGGCTTCATCGGCAAAGTCGCGGACGACCAGATGGGCCGCTTCATCCTCCGCTATCTGCGGGACAACGGCATCGACGCGTCCGGCGTGACGACCGACGACACCGGCGCCGTCACGGGGCTTGCGTTCACGGAGATCAAGAGTCCGGAAGACTGCAGCATCCTCATGTACCGCGACAACGTCGCGGACCTGAAGCTCGCGCCCGCCGAAGTGGACGAAGCGCGGATCGCCGCCAGCAAGGTGCTCCTGGTTTCGGGCACGGCGCTCGCCAAGAGCCCGTCCCGCGAAGCGGTGCTGCTTGCCCTCCGCTACGCGCGGAAGCACGGCACCAAGGTCGTCTTCGACATCGATTACCGTCCCTATTCCTGGGCGAATCCGGAGGAGACGGCCATCTACTACCACGCGGCGGCGGAGAAAAGCGACATCCTCATCGGCACCCGCGAGGAGTTCGACATGCTGGAGCGGTTCGACGGCAACGACGCGCGCAGCGACGAGACGACGGCGGCCGCTTGGTTCGGCTGCCATGCCGAGCTCGTCGTCATCAAGCACGGCAAGGACGGCTCGATCGCCTACGCCAAGGACGGCAGCGCGCACCGCGGCGCGATCTTCCCGGCGAAGGTCGTCAAGACGTTCGGCGCGGGCGATTCGTACGCGGCCGGGTTCCTCTACGGCCTGATGCAGGGCTGGAGCGTCAGCCGCAGCATGGAGTACGGCAGCGCGGCCGCGTCCATCGTCATCTCCAGCCACAGCTGCTCGGACGCGATGCCGACGAGCGCGCAGATCGACGACTACATGGCGGCTTCCCGCACGAGCGATTAGAGAAAGGGGTTCATAAGATGTCAACCAATCAAGCGCCCGAGGCGCTACGCAACTTCATCGGCGGCGAGTGGGTCGCCTCCGCGTCCGGCCGGACGGACGCCGTGTACAACCCGGCGACGGGCGAGACGATCGCGTCCGTCCCGCTCTCTTCCCGGGAGGAACTGGACGATGCCGTCCGCGCCGCCAAGATCGCCTTCGAGGGCTGGAGCCGGACGCCGGTGCCGCGCCGCGCGCGCATCCTGTTCAAGTATCAGCAGCTGCTCGTAGACAACTGGGAAGAACTCGCGCAGATCATTACCCGCGAGAACGGCAAGAACTACACGGAAGCCTACGGCGAAGTGCTGCGCGGCATCGAATGCGTGGAGTTCGCGGCGGGCGCGCCGACGCTGCTGATGGGCAAGCAGCTCCCCGACATCGCGACGAACGTCGAGTCCGGCATGTTCCGCTATCCGGTCGGCGTCGTCGGCGGCATCACGCCGTTCAACTTCCCGATGATGGTGCCCTGCTGGATGTTCCCGCTCGCCATCGCCTGCGGCAACACGTTCGTGCTGAAGCCGTCCGAGCGCACGCCGCTGCTCGCGAACCGGCTCGCGGAGCTGATGCATGGCGCCGGCCTGCCGGACGGCGTGCTGAACGTCGTCCACGGCGCGCATGACGTCGTGAACGGCCTGCTCGCGCATCCGGACGTCAAGGCGATCTCGTTCGTCGGGTCCCAGCCGGTCGCCGAATACGTCTACAAGACCGGCACCGCGCACGGCAAGCGGGTTCAGGCGCTCGCCGGCGCCAAGAATCACAGCATCGTCATGCCGGACGCGGATCTCGACGCCGCCGTCACGCAGATCGTGAACGCCGCCTTCGGTTCGGCGGGCGAACGCTGCATGGCGTGCGCGGTCGTCGTCGCGGTCGGCGACGTCGCCGAGCCGCTCGTCGCCAAGCTCGTCGCGGCGGCGGACGCGCTCACGATCGGCAACGGCGCGGACGAAGGCGTCTTCCTCGGCCCGGTCATCCGCGATCCGCACAAGACGCGCGCGATCGGCTACATCGAATCCGGCGAGCAAGAGGGCGCCCGGCTGCTGCGCGACGGCCGCAAGGACGAGGCGGCGGACGGAGAAGGCTACTTCGTCGGCCCGACGATCTTCGACCGGGTGACGAGCGAGATGAAGATCTGGAAGGACGAGATCTTCGCGCCGGTGCTGTCGATCGCCCGCGTCGATACGCTGGACGAAGCGATCGCGCTCGCGAACCGCTCGGAATTCGCGAACGGCGCCTGCCTCTTCACGCAGGACGGCAGCAACGTCCGCAAGTTCCGCGAGGAGATCGACGCCGGCATGCTCGGCGTGAACCTGGGCGTACCCGCGCCGATGGCGTTCTTCCCGTTCTCCGGCTGGAAGCAGTCGTTCTACGGCGACCTGCACGCGAACGGCAACGACGGCGTGGAGTTCTACACCCGCAAGAAGATGGTCACGGCCCGCTGGTAAGCGAGAGGAGGACGTTCAGATGGATCCATTGAACATCGGCATTATCGGCATGGGGCGCATCGGCAAGATTCACGCCGACAACCTGCTACGCATGCCGCGGGTCAAGCTCGCGGCGGTGTCCGACCTGTACGCGGACGAGGCGCTCGCCCAATGGGCGGCCGAACGCGGCGTGCCGGTCGCGACCAGACGCAGCGAGGACCTGCTCGAAGACCCGGACATTCAGGCGGTCTTCATCTGCTCGCACACGGATTCGCACGTGCCGCTCATCGTCGCGGCCGCGAAGGCGGGCAAGCATATCTTCTGCGAGAAGCCGATCTCGCTCGACCCGGCGCGGACGAAGGAAGCGCTGGACGCGGTGCGGGAAGCCGGCGTGAAGCTGCAGATCGGCTTCAACCGGCGCTTCGACCACAACTTCGAGCGGGTCCGGGAGCTGGTACGGGCGGGCCGGATCGGCGAACCGCATCTGGTCAAGATCACCTCGCGCGATCCAAGCCCGCCGCCGGAGGACTACATCGCCAAGTCGGGCGGGATCTTCATCGACATGACGATTCACGACTTCGACATGGCGCGCTATCTGATCGGCGGCGACATCGAAGAAGTATACGCGCGCGGCTCGGTGCTCGTCGACCCGGCGTTCGCCCGCTACGGCGATCTGGATACCGCCGTCATCACGCTGAAGTTCGCCGGCGGAGCGCTCGGCGTCATCGACAACAGCCGGCGGGCCGTCTATGGCTACGACCAGCGCGTCGAAGTGTTCGGATCCGCAGGTTCGGCGACCGTCGAGAACGATCACCCGAACACCGCGGAGATCAGCACGGCCGAAGGCGTTACGCGCGACAAGCCGCTGCACTTCTTCTTAGAACGGTACAACGAAGCCTACGTCAAGGAGACTCGTCAGTTCGCCGAGAGCCTGCTGGACGGCGCCGACGTCCCGGTCGACGGCAACGACGGGCTGCAGGCCGAACTGGCGGCGTTGGCGGCGAAGTGGTCGGTGCGGCTCGGCCGCGGCGTGAAGCTGCGCGAGCTGGGCGATACGGAACGGCTGACGAAGGAAGCGCTGGACAAGGAGGCGACCCTCGCATGAGCGAACTCATCGTGAAGCCGCAGGCGGCGCCGGATGCCGAAGGCAACGTTCTACGGATTACGCCGGAATCGGCCGGTTGGTCGTATGTCGGATTCGAAGTCTACGAACTGAAGCAAGGACAGAGACTGACGCGTCGAACGGACGAACGGGAAGCGTGCCTCGTGCTCCTCGGCGGACTCGCCCGCGTCGCGACCGATCGCATCTCCTGGTCCGGGATCGGGGGACGGATGAGCGTCTTCGAACGCACGCCGCCCTACTCGGTATACGTCCCGTCCGGCGACGGCTTCGATGTGACGGCCGCGTCGGATCTCCAGCTCGCCGTATGCTGGGCGCCGGGCGGCGGCGAACGGCCGGCCCGCTTGATCCGGCCGGACGACGTCGGCGTTGAGCATCGGGGAGAGGGGAACATGGCGCGGCTGGTGCACAACATCCTGCCCGAGTCGGAGCCGGCGCACGGCCTGCTGGTCGTCGAAGTGTTCACCCCGAACGGCCACTGGTCCAGCTATCCGCCCCACAAGCACGACCGCGACGCTTTGCCGGACGAGTCGCTGCTGGAGGAGACGTACTACTACCGCGTGCAGCCGGAGCAGGGCTTCGCCGTCCAGCGCGTTTATACGGACGACCGCGCGCTGGACGAGACGCTGAGCGTGGGGGACGGGGAGGCCGTGCTCGTGCCGAAGGGCTATCATCCCGTATCGGCGCCGCCCGGGTACGACGTCTACTACTTGAACGTCATGGCCGGCCCGACCCGGACCTGGCGGTTCTACAACGACCCGAGCCACGCCTGGCTGATGCCGAAGCCGGCGAAGACCGCGGAATGAAGCGTGGCGCCCAACCCCTCTTTTCCCTATAATGAGATCAATAGGTTGACGGAAAAAGAGGGATGACTGTCATGAAGGCAACGATCTACGACATCGCCAAGGAGGCGAACGTGTCCATCGCGACCGTCTCCAAGGTGATCAACGGCAAGGGCCGGATCAGCGCGGAGAAGCGCCGGGAAGTGCTGCAGGTGATGGAGCGACTTAACTATCAGCCGAGCATGATCGCGACGGCGCTGGCGGGCAAGCAGACGTTCACGCTGGGGCTGCTGGTGCCGGATATCTCGAACCCGTACTTCGCGGAGATCGCCCGCGCCATCGAGGATCAGGGGCATCGGACGGGCTATAGCGTCGTCATCTGCAGCACGGACAACCGGGACGAGCGGGTGGAGAAGTATATCGGCCTGCTGCTGAAGAAAAGCGTCGACGGGATCGTCATCGGGACCGGCGTGGACAACTCGGAGCTCGTTCAGCGCTTGTTGAACCGCAAGATCCCGGTCGCGCTCATCTCCCGGGAGATGCCGGACCTCCCCGTGCACACCGTCGTCGTCGACGACGATCTGGGCGGCCGGATGGCCGCGGAGCATCTGCTCGACCTCGGCCATACGCGGTTCGGCGTGCTCGCCGAAGACTTGAAGGTCGCGAGCAGCCGCAACCGGGTACGCGGCTTCCGCCGGGCGCTAGACGAGCGGGGCATCGCCTTCCGCGAATCGGACGCGGTTATCTGCGACTTCCAGATCGCGCACGGCAAAGCGGCGGCGTTGGGCTTGCTCGGCGCTGCCGACCGGCCGACCGCGCTGTTCTGCTGCAACGATCTGCTCGCGATCGGCGCCATCCAGGCGGCGAAGGAGCTGGGACTTCGCGTGCCCGAGGACGTCTCGATCGTCGGCTTCGACAATACGATTCTGGCGACCGTGACCGATCCGCAGCTGACGACGATCGCGCAGCCGATCGAGCATATGGGCAAGCAGGCCGTGAACCTGCTCATGCAGGATCTCGAGGAGCGGGAAGCCGCGAAGAGCCGCCTCGTCGTGCGGCCCGAGCTCGTGGTGCGGCAGTCGACGGGGCCGGCTTGACGCGAGCTCGGCGGCAGCCTCCGCCGCGGGTATGCGGCGGCCGGAGGGGCTCGCTGTGAGCAGGTCTCGCGGAGGGGGATTCGTGCGACGGCGCCGCGCGACCGAACGTATCGCCGACGCTCGGGGAATTCGAGGAATCCCGCGGCGACCTCCGTCCCGCGCCGCCTCCGAAGATCCGTCCCGCGCCGCCTCCGAAGATCCGTTCGGCGGTTCCGCCGCAGATCTGTCCTGGCCGAACGGGATGGCTTCGCAGCCCGTTCAATGTTTTTTCTTGCGCTTTGCGAGAAAAAAGGGTTGTGCATTCCGGCGGGATCTTTTAATATGAAATTAAGCGCTTACCCCACCCGCGGCGGCGAGATCCAATCGGATTCGCTTCAGACGGCAGGGGAGCTTTGAACCGCCAAACTATAACGATCAGCATTCTCTCGGACGAGGGCCGCCAGACAATTGGATATCGGTCCTCGTCTTCTCAAGACGTTTTTCTGGTATCGTTACCAGAATCATAAAAGGATAGAAGACAGAAGGCGGCTAGAGCGGCGATCCGGGCGTTCCAGGGCGGAATAGCCCGACGGAGCGCTGCGGAAGGACGCGGCTTGCAGGAGGAGTGAAACGATGGCATTCATGACGGTGAACGGTATTCGGCTGTCGCGCCTCATTATGGGGACGGGCGACTTGCGGAAGCTGAACGGAACGGAAATGCTCGACGCGTTCGCGGACGCCGGGGGTACGACGATCGATACCGCGCATCAGTATACCCAGGCCGAGAAGATCCTCGGCGCCTGGATGCGGGAGAGAGGGAATCGCGAGCGGCTGGTCATCCTGACCAAGGGGGCCCATCACGACGACGGGAGTCCGGGGGCGAGGGTCAACCCGGAGGCGATCCGCAAAGACTTGAACGAGAGCCTGGAACGGCTGGGCACGACTTACATCGATCTGTATGCGCTTCATCGCGACGATCCGGAAGCGCCGGTCGGCCCTATCGTCGAGGAGCTGAACCGCCATTTGGCGGACGGCCGCATCCGCGCGTTCGGCGCCTCCAACTGGACGCGCGAGCGCATTCAGGAAGCGAACGATTACGCCGAGGCGCACGGCTTGTCCGGCTTCTCGTTCAGCAGCACGAACCTGGCGCTGGCGACGGCCAACGAGCCGAGATGGCCCGGGTGCGTCGCGGCGGACGAGGCGACCCGCGAATGGCACGAACGGACGCAGATTCCGCTCCTGGCCTGGTCGGCGCAGGCGGGCGGCTTCTTCTCCGGCTTGTTCTCCCCCGAAGACCGCTCGAACGCGGAGATGGCGCGGGTGTACTACAGCAACGACAACTGGCGCCGCTACGAGCGGGCGCGTCGACTCGCCGCGGACAAAGGCGTCTCCGCGACGCAGATCGCGCTCGCGTACGTGCTCCAGCGTCCTTACCCGACCGCCGCGATCATCGGACCGCGCAGCGAGGCGGAGCTGAAGGATTCCTTGGAAGCCGAGCGGCTCGCGCTCACCGGACCCGAGCTCGCGTGGCTGAACCTGGAGAGAGAGGAGCTGCCCGAATGAGACACAAGCTGGCCGCGCAGCTGTACACGCTGCGCAACGAGCTGAGGCGCGACTTTCCCGGCACGCTCCGGGAGCTTGCGCGCATGGGCTGGACCGCCGTCCAGATCGACGGCCTGCACGGCAACGATCCGAAGGAGATCGCCGCGGTCATGAACGAGCTCGGCCTGCGGACCGCCGGCATGCATGTCGGCCTGGAGCGGATGAAGCACGATCTGCCCGCCGTCCTAGAGGAAGCCAGATTGTTCGGCACCCGGGACTTTATCTGCCACTCGCTGCCCGACGCGCTCATGAATCCGGCGGGCTACGCCAGCGTGCGAAGCGACCTGCGCGAAGCGGCCGGCAAGGTCGCGGGCCAAGGATTTCGGGTCGGCTACCACAATCATGACTTCGAATTTCATACGCGCATGGAAGGCGGCTACGCGCTGGATTACGTGCTGGAGCTGGACCCGGGCCGTCCCGTGTACGCGGAGATCGATACGTACTGGGTGAAGAAGGCCGGACTCGATCCGCTGACCTACATTCAGGCATACGCGAACCGAATGCCCATCCTCCACTTGAAGGACATGACGGCGGACGAGGCGCGGACGTTCGCGGCGATCGGCACCGGCAGCATCGACTTCGTGCCGATTCTCCGTTGGGGCGAACGGAACGGCGTGGAATGGTACGCCGTCGAACAGGATTACTGTCCGGGACCTCCGTTGGACAGTCTGGCGCTCAGCTTCGACAATCTGATGCGGATGGAAACCGAGATCGCCCGTTCCGTGTAGCGGGACGGCGATCGCGCGAGAGGAGGGTCGGATATGGCCGTCTGGCACATCGGCCTGACCGAGATGACGCTGCGGCTGCTCTTGGCGCTGGCGCTCGGCGGCCTGATCGGCTTCGAGCGGGAACTCGGCGGGCATTCCGCCGGCTTCCGGACGCACATCCTCGTCTGCCTGGGATCGGCGGTCATCGTCCTGTTGTCGATGTACGGCTTCGCCGCCTTCGCGACCGATCCGAACGTCCGCCTCGATCCGGCGCGGCTCGCCGCGCAGGTCATCAGCGGCATCGGCTTCCTGGGCGCGGGCACGATCATGCGGACGGGGCCGACCGTCTCCGGCCTGACGACGGCGGCCTCCTTATGGGTCTCCGCGGCGATCGGGCTGTCCGCCGGCGCCGGTTTCTATTACGGCGCGGTCATCTCGACGATACTGGTGGTGATGAGCTTGTTCGTCCTGAACAAGATCGAGAAGCTGTTCTCCCGGTCGAAGACGGTGCGCGAGCTGCTGATCAAGATGGAGCAGTCGTCGTCCGGCGTGGGCTACATGCTGGCGCACCTGAACCAATGCGGGCTATTGATCAATAAGCTCTCGGTCGAAGTCGATGAGGAATCGGCCGCGACCGGCGACCGCTACCTGACGATCCGGTTGCAAGTCAAGCTGAAGAAGGCGCAGAAATACGAGGAAGCGATCGCGAAGCTGATCGGCATGGAAGGCGTCGTCGGTCTGGAGACCGCGAGCCTCGCCGCATAGCCGAATCAAATACAAGGCAAGGAGACCTGCATATCATGCTGCTCACGGAATCGAAGATCAAGGAACGCCTAGAGGAACTGGAAGCCGTCCGCTATCGGGACGCCCGGACGATCGCCAGCTGGAAGTGGCGGGAAGACGAAGCCGGCGAGATCGGGGCGCGGCCTCCTGCGGAAGGCGAGTGGGGCGAGATCCGGCTAGGCGACACATGGACGGGGCGCGACCGGTACGCCTGGCTGTCCTACGAGGCGTCCATTCCGGCGGAATGGGCCGGACGGAAGGTGCTGGGCCGCTTCGACTTCGGCGAGACTGGCGGCGGCAACAACTCCGGCTTCGAGTCGCTGTTCTTCCTGAACGGAGCGCCGTATCAAGGCGTAGACTCCAATCACAAGGAAGTGTTCCTGCCCGCGGAGACGATCGGCAGCGAAATCCGCATCGACATTCGTCTCTGGTCGGGCCTGGAAGGCGGCGGGTCTCCGAAGCCGCGTAAGCATACGATCCTGACGTCCGAGCTCTGCTGGCTGGACGAAGCGGCCGACGACTATTACTACACGGCCAAGGCCGCTTTCGAGACGGTCGGCGCGCTGGACGCCAACCATCCGGACCGCGTGCAGCTGGTGAACGCGCTGGACCGGTCGCTCCTGGCGATCGACTGGTCGTATCCGGGTTCCGCGACGTTCTACGATTCCGTGGCGGCGGCGCGCGATTCGCTGCGCGCGAGCCTCGGCGAGATCGAGAAGCACGCGCGGGTGACGGTCACTTGCATCGGCCATACGCACATCGACGTCGCCTGGCTGTGGCGGCTGAAGCATACGCGCGAGAAATGCGCGCGGTCCTTCTCGACGGTGCTGCGGCTTATGGAGATGTTCCCGGACTACGTCTTCCTCCAGACGCAGCCGCAGCTCTACGACTATATCAAGACGGACTACCCGGAGATCTACGAGAAGATCCGCGAGCGCGTGCGGGAAGGGCGCTGGGAAGCGGCCGGCGGCATGTGGCTCGAGGCCGACTGCAATCTGACGTCCGGGGAGTCCCTGGTGCGCCAGCTGCTGTTCGGTACCCGTTTCCTCCGCGAAGAGTTCGGCTCGGAATGCCGCTATCTCTGGCTGCCGGACGTGTTCGGCTACAGCTGGGCGCTGCCGCAGATTCTGAAGAAGTCCGGCATCGACACCTTCATGACGACCAAGATCAGCTGGAGCCAATTCAACCGGATGCCGCACGACACGTTCCGCTGGCGGGGGATCGACGGCTCCGAGGTGCTGACCCACTTCATCACGACGCCGGACGAGCACGACAGCCCTTACTATACGTACAACGGCGTCATCGAGGCGCAGATGGTCAAGGGCATCTGGGACAACTACCGGGACAAGAACGTGAACGAAGAGCTGCTCCTCTCCTACGGCTACGGCGACGGGGGCGGCGGCGTGAACCGCGAGATGCTGGAGATGCGCCGGCGCCTCGACGAGATGCCGGGCCTGCCGCATGTCAAGACGGGAACCGCGGACGCGTACTTCGAGCGGCTGCGGGAGCGCGTCGCCGGCACGGACCAATACGTCCATACGTGGGATGGCGAGCTGTACCTGGAATTCCACCGCGGCACGTACACGAGCCAGGCGTACAACAAGCGGACGAACCGCAAGCTGGAGCTGGCTTACCGGGAGACCGAATGGCTGGGCGCCTACGCGAGCGCGCTCGCCGGCGACTGGTCCGCTTACGCGCAAGGCGAGCTGAACGAAGGCTGGAAGATCATCCTGCGCAACCAATTCCACGACATCATTCCGGGCTCGTCGATCCAAGAGGTGTACGCGGACAGCCGCGAGGAGTACGCGGAAGCGGAGCGCGCGGTTCAAAGCGCCCGGACGTCGGCCGAGCAAGCGGTCGTCCGTCCGTCTGCCGACGCGGTTACGGTGTGGAACGGCTCGCCATGGGCGCGTACGGACTTGATCGAACTGGACGGCGCGGCTTTCCCGGCCGAGGGCGCATGGACGAACGCGGCCGGCGAGACGCTGCCGGCGCAGTACGCGAACGGACGCTGGACCGTCGCGGCCGAGGCGCCGCCGATGGGCCACGCGACGATCCGGTTCGCGCCGAACGGGGCGCAGGCGGCTCCCGCGTCGCCGTTCGTCTTCACGGAGAACGGCATCCGCACGCCCCATTACCGAATCGCCTGGGACGCGACGGGACGCCTCGTCGACCTGTGGGACGAAGCCGCGGGCAAGCAAGTGCTGGCGCAGGGAGAGCAAGGTAACGCGCTCCAAGTGTTCGAAGACAAGCCGCTCATGTTCAACGCGTGGGACATCGACATTTATTACCAACAGAAGAAACGCGACGTCACCGATCTGCAATCGGTCGAGCTCGTCTATGCCGGCCCGCTCTCGGCTTCCGTGCGCTTCGTGTGGCGCTATATGAATTCCACGATCTCGCAGGAGATGATCGTCTACGCCGACTCCAGGCGCATCGACTTCAAGACCGAAGCGGATTGGCAGGAGCGCCAACAGCTGCTCAAGGTCGCGTTCCCGGTCGCGGTGCGCTCGACCGAAGCGACGTACGACATCCAGTTCGGGAACGTCAAGCGGCCGACGCATTGGAACACGAGCTGGGACTGGGCGCGCTTCGAGTCGGTCGGCCACCAATGGGCGGACTTGTCGGAGCGGGGCTACGGCGTCAGTCTGCTGAACGACTGCAAGTACGGCTACGATATCAGAGACTATACGATGCGGCTGTCCCTGATCAAGTCGGCGAACGATCCGGATCCCGAAGCGGACAAGGGCGCGCACAGCTTCACGTATGCGCTGCTGCCGCATGCCGGCGACTGGTATGAAGGCGGGACGGTCCGAGAAGCTTGGGCGCTGAACAACCCGCCGGCCGCCACCGCCGGCGCCGCCGCCCGCGAGACCGGTTCGCTGCTCCGCGTCTCCGTCGCGAACGTGATGATCGACGCGGCGAAGAAGGCGGAGGACGGCGAACGCCTGGTGGTCCGTCTGCACGACTTCGCCGGCATCCGCGACCGCGTCGCGCTGACGAGCGACCTGGCGATCGCTTCTTGGCAGGAATGCGACCTCATGGAGCGCCCGATCGGCGAGCCTCGGACCGGAGACGTCGCGTTCGACTTGGCGCCGTATGAGATCAAGACGTTCCTCCTCGAGCTTCGGGCATGAGGACGGAGAGCGAGAGAGGAGAACCGAACATGATGACGGGAGAGGCGATCCATACGCCGGCGCTCGAACGGCTTTACGCGGAAGCGGACGCGAGACTGGCGGGGAGGCCGAAGCTCCTGGACCTGTTCAAGCGCTGCTTCGCGAGCACGCTCGCTTCGACGACGCGACGGCTGCCGGACGGCACTTCGTTCGTCTTCACCGGCGACATCCCCGCGATGTGGCTGCGCGACTCCAGCGCCCAAGTCCGCCACTATCTGCCGCTCGCGGCGGAGGACGAGGCGCTGCGGGAGATCATCGAGGGGCTGCTTCGCCGCCAGTTCTTCTACATCGGGATCGACCCGTACGCGAACGCCTTCAACGAGCGCGCGAACGATCAGCGGTACGATTGGGATCTGACCGAGCTGAGCCCGTGGGTGTGGGAGCGCAAGTACGAGATCGATTCGCTGTGCTATCCGATTCAGCTTAGCTATTTGTACTGGCGGGCGACCGGTCGCGCTTCGCCGTTCGACGAGACGTACCGGTCCGCCGTCCGGCAGATCATTCGCCTGTGGCGGACCGAGCAGCGTCACGGCGAGCGCTCGCCGTACCGGTTCCAGCGGCTGGACGGTCCGCCGACCGATACGCTGCGCAACGAAGGGAGAGGGATGCCGGTGAACTACACCGGCATGACCTGGTCGGGCTTCCGGCCGAGCGACGACGCCTGCACCCACGGCTATCTCGTGCCCGCCAACATGTTCGCGGCCGTCGCGCTCGGCTACGTCGCGGAGATCGCGGCCGAAGTCTACGCGGACGAGGAGCTGCGGAAAGCCGCGGAGACGCTCAAGGAAGAGATCGAATACGGCATCGAGACGTACGGCACGTACGTGCATCCCGAATACGGCAAGATCTACGCCTACGAGACGGACGGCTACGGCAACCATCATCTGATGGACGACGCCAACGTGCCGAGTCTGCTGTCGATCCCGTACATCGGATACAGACCGGCCGACGATCCCGTTTACCGCAATACGCGGCGCTTCATCCTGAGCGCCGACAATCCGTACTATTACGAAGGCAAGGCCGCGAGCGGCATCGGCAGCCCGCATACGCCGGACCGGTACATCTGGCACATCGCCCTCTCCATGCAGGGGCTCACCTCGGACGATCCGGCCGAGCGGCTCCGGCTGCTCGAGCTGCTGACGTCCACCGACGCGGACGCGGGCTGCATGCACGAAGGGTTCCATGCGGACGATCCGGCCCAGTTCACGAGGCCATGGTTCGCCTGGTCCAACAGCCTGTTCGCCGAGTTCGTCTACGATCTCCTGAAGCAAGGCGAGCTGGACGAAGAGAGGAGCGGCTAGCCATGCGTCACACGCTCGTTGCGGCCCATACGGGCTGCGGCGTCCATCCGGACAACACGGTCGAATCGTTCCTCGAAGGGATGCGCATCGGCGCCGACATCGTCGAGGTCGACGTCCGCGTCGCCGGCGACGGCACGCCGGTCCTGCTGCATGACGATTCGCCGCTTCTTCGCACGCAGGCGTACGAAGCGTTGAACCGGCCCGAGGTCCGTTGTCGGCTGGACCCGATCTACCGCGAGTACGAGCTCGCTTCGCTCGAGCAGGCGATCCGGCTGTCGGAGCGCGAAGGCACGCGCCTGAACCTGGACGTCAAGTCTGCGGACGCCGTCGCGCCCGCAATGGATCTCGTCCGCCGCTTGAACGCGGCCGGGCGCGTCTACGTCACCGGCTGCACGGACGGCATCGCGGCGCATTATCCGGACGTCCGGGCGATGCTGAATACGCCGGACTTCCTCTCGCCGGTTCAAATGCTGCGTTATGCGTCGTTCGCCGATTCGGCGTGCGACGCGGCGGCGGCAGGCGGCTACGCGGGCTTGAATATGAACGCCCGGACCTGCCGCAGGGAGATGGTCGAAGCCGCCCATGCCCGTGGCCTTCTGGTCTGGGTCTATACCGTGAACGACGAGACGGCGATGAAGAAATACGGCGGGATGGGAGTTGATGCCATTACGACAAGACGGCCGGAGCGTCTGATCCGGCTCCAAAAAAAATAAAAAAAGACTGTAGTCAACACGAGCCGGAAGTGTTACACTCGAGACAGTTAAGCGTTTACAATAAAGGTCCCGGCAACATCCTCTCTTTTTTTCGCTGCATCTGGAATCGCTACCAGAAACGGCGGCGAAGAGAACCGACGCCAGGGCCGAATCCGACAAAGCAGGTGATCCAGACTCATGCAGCAAAAGAAGACAACCCGGTCAGACGGTCGTGGAAGCGCTTTATGGAAAAGCGTCGTGCAGCATCGGTACTTGTACTACATGTTGTTGCCCTGCATCGCTTTCTTCATCGTCTTCTCGTACATTCCGATGGGCGGATTGCTGCTCGCCTTCAAGGAGTACAAGTTCAACAAAGGCATTCTAGGAAGTCCGTGGGTAGGATTCGATTACTTCAAGACATTCTTCAGCTCGTATCAGAGCGGCCAACTGATCAAGAACACCCTGATCATCAGCGCCATGAAGCTGTTCCTGTACTTGCCTTTCCCGATCATCCTGGCGCTCATGTTCAACGAGGTCCGCGCCAAGTGGTTCAAGAACGTCTCGCAGAGCGTCATGTACTTGCCGCACTTCCTGTCCTGGGTCGTCGTAGTCGGCTTGATCCAGCGCGTGCTCGCGCCGGATACCGGACTGCTCAACCAACTGATCTCGGGCATGGGCGGCGACGGCAGCACGTACTACATGATGGATCCGAAGTACTTTTACCAGATCATGTTCGGCAGTCACCTGTGGAAGTCGATCGGCTGGGACTCGATTATCTATATGGCCGCCATCTCGGGCGTCAACCCGGATATGTACGAAGCGGCCAAGATCGACGGGGCCGGCAAGCTCAGGGAAGTCTGGAGCATCACGCTCCCGTCGATCATGCCGACCATCGTCATCCTCTTCATCCTGTCGCTCGGCAACATTCTCTCCGCCGGCTTCGACCAGCTGTACCTGCTGCGAACGCCGGGCAACATGCAGCTGTCCGACATTCTGGATACGTACATCATCCGCGTAGGTTTGCAGAGCGGGCAGTACGGCTACGCGACCGCCGTCGGCATGATGCAGGGCTTGATCGGACTCGTGCTCGTCGTTCTGGCGAACCGCATCTCGCGCAAAGTTTCCGATACCTCATTGTGGTAACGATACCAGAATGATGAAGATCGCAAACGCCATTTCCGGTGGAAAACGTCATTCGACGTATTTCATACACTATCTTCGAAAAAGGGGAATAAAGCATGAGCAAGAGATGGGCAAAGTTTATGGCGATACCTGTGATGGCTTCCATGCTGATCGCCGGCTGCACCAACGGCGACAAAGACTCGAACGCGAGCGCCACGGCTTCGGCCGGGTCCTCCGCAGGCAAGCCCGCCACTTGGGTGGCGGACCGCAAGATCAAGGGTCTGGTCTTCATGGGCACCGACGATTACACCGAAGATATGAACCCGGAGATCAAAGCGAAGATCAAAGAGCTGACGGGCGTCGACTTCGAGATCCAGATCATGAAGGCGGACCATTCCATCGACGGACTGATCGCCGGCCTCGCGGCCAATGACTTGCCCGACTTCATCGCCTTCTACCTGAACAACAGCGGTCGTCCGGAGATGCCGGTCGTGCTGAAGGCGGCGCGCGAAGGCATGTTCACCGACCTGACGCCGCTGCTCAAGGACACGAAGATCTACAGCAAATACGAGCAAGAAGGCTTCCTGCCCCTGGATACGCAGTATGGCGTCATGTTCCGGCCGGAGTTCAACGGCTCCACCTACTTCGTACACATGAACGTCAACCGCCAGGGCGGCTACGACACGCGCAAGTACGTCGGCGGACCGTACATTCGCAAAGACATCGCGGACTCGCTGAACCTCGACCCGAGCACGATCAAGACGACGGATCAGCTGTACGAGCTCGCGAAGAAGATCAAGGACGGCCACTTCAAAGACACGAACGGCAAAGAGATCAGCCCGATCGGTCCCAACTACTGGGGCGGCCAAGAGATCGGACGCCTATTCGCCGATCTGGAGTGGGGCGATGTCGGCCAATTCATCAAGCAAGACAAGGACGGCAAGGTGCTGCATGAAGCCGAGACGCCTTATGCGATGAAGAAAGTCGAGTACGTCCAAAAGCTGCTGAAGGAAAAGCTGCTGCAGCCGGAATTCTTCACGATGGACGAGAGCCGTTCGACCGAAGGCGCCCTGAACGGATCTTGGGGCATCATCGCCGACATGCACAACTATCTGGAATTCAACCAAGACATGCATTACGTTCCGCTGGGTCCGCTGAATGCCGTTGACGGTCCTTATCAGATGCAAGTCGCCTTCAAGTCGGGTTACTCCGCCTGGGCGATTCCGTCTTCGACGAAGAAGCCGGAAGAAGTCGTCAAATTCGCCGACTTCCTGGCGAGCCGCGAAGGCAAGCTGCTCTGGAGATACGGTCTGGAAGGCCGCGACTATACGCTGGACAAAGACGGCAATCCGCTCGTCAAGCAAGAAGTGCTCGATCTGAAGGCCAAGGATCCGAACGAAGCGAAGAAGCTCGGCTTCGGCGGCGTAGGCAACTATTGGGGCGAGCTGCTCGGCGGCACCGATATCGACTATATGGCCGACTTCGGCGAGATGGAATACGGCGACAAGCTGAAGAAGGACGAAGACCAAGGCGCGCTGAAGATCGCCAACTACTGGCATTGGGACGACAAACGCAAGGCGGCGCGTATCGTCGACGGCTATACGCCGAACTCCTTCCTGGGCGAGTTCGACCGGGGGACGGACCTGAAGGCGGCGTTCGACAATTACAAAGACAGCCTGGTTCAAGCCTACTACAGCAAAACCTCCGAAGCGGCGCAGAAGATTCTCGACAACGCCCTGAAGCAAATGAAAGCCGCGGGATTGGACGATTATCTGAAGCTCGTCGCCGACAAGAACAACGATCCGAAAACGAAAGTGATCTTCGATCAATAACGCGAAGATCGGCTAGCGTCAGACAGATGAAGCAGACCGGCGGTTGATCCCTGACACGGATGAACCGCCGCTCCGCCCAAAAGGAGGAGGAGGACCGTGGGAAACGAATTCTATAAGCTGAGCGCCGGCGAGCGGGCGTTCAAGATCGTCAACTATCTGCTCATCATCGCCTTATGTCTCTCGATCATTCTCCCTTTCCTGAACATTCTGGCCTTGTCGTTCAATCCCGGCAAAGACGCGGAGAGAGGCGGCATTTTCTTCTGGCCGCGCATCTGGTCCCTGGAGAACTTCGAGAAGGTATTTCAAGCGTCGAACATCGGAACCGCCTTCGCGATCTCCGTGTTCCGTACGTTCGTCGGCACGATCGCCAGCGTATTCCTGACGGCGATGGCCGCCTACGCGCTGAAGAGCAAGTCGCTGCCCGGCGGGAAGTTCTTCATGATGCTCATCTTCTTCACCATGCTGTTCAGCGGGGGCATCATTCCCTATTACATGCTGCTGAAGTCGATTCATCTGACGAACACCATCTGGGTATACATCATTCCGAGCTTGTACAGCGCGTGGAACCTGATCATCATCCGAACCTTCTTCCAGCAGATTCATCCCAGTCTGGAGGAGTCTGCCCGGATCGACGGGTACAACGACTTCACGATATTCATGCGCATCATCATGCCGCTGAGCCGCCCGGTCATCGCCGTGATCGGCTTGTTCAACGCCGTTGGCCATTGGAACGACTGGTTCACCGGCGCCTTCTATATCCGGGAAGCAAGCCTTCGTCCGCTCTCCACGCTGCTGCAAGAGATGCTCATGAGCGCGGAAGCGATGAGAGACACGCTGAGCCAAGCGGCCGGCGCGAAATACGAGATGCTGGAGAAGATCCAGATCACGGGCAACTCCTTGAAGATGGCGACCATCATCGTCGTCGTCGCGCCGATCATCATCATCTATCCTTTCGTGCAGAAGTACTTCGCCAAAGGGATCATGATCGGTTCCATGAAAGAATAGCGTAGCCGGGAAAGGGCGGAATCGTTGATGAACATCTTGAATCCTTACGCGCAAAAAGGGACATGGCTGAGAGGGAGCTTCCACAACCACACCACGAACAGCGACGGCTGGTTCCCGCTGGAGACCGTCTACAAGATGTACGGCGGCTACGACTTCCTCGGCATCTCCGACCATGACAAGATTACGAAGCACGAGGGCAAGCGGGACATCCCGACCGTCTTCGAAGCGATCGAGGTCAGCAGCCGGGAGACGCATATGCTCCTCGTCCAGCCGCCGCATGCGATTATGGACAACTACAGCAACGACTTCACGATCGAGAACTATCAGCGGTTCGTCGACCGGACGAACGACAACGGCGGTTTCGCGGTGCTCGTGCACCCGAACCGGTACTTCTCCAACTACTGGAAGCTGGAAGACATGATCAAGATGGACCGCTACCTCGGGGTGGAGGTCTACAACGGAGACGGCAATCCGGAGTACGACATCGCGTTCGACAAATGGGATGCGCTGCTGTCCGCCGGACGCCGCGTATGGGGCTTCGGCAACGACGACTCTCACGTCTACGGGCAGGAGAAGCGGGCGTGGAACGTCGTGCAGGCGCAGGACAACACGAACGAAGCGGTCCTCGCCGCGATCAAGGACGGCAACTTCTACGTATCCACGGGCTACGGGTTCGACGCGATCCGCACCGAAGGGGATACGATCGTCGCCGATCTGCGTTCGAACGATCTGCTCGACAAGATGTACAAGTACGTCACGTTTTTCGGCAAGGACGGGGAAGCGCTGCAGGAGACGACCGGCCGCATCAGCCAGGCGAAGTACGCCTGCCGGGGCGACGAAGGCTACGTTCGCATCGCCGTCTATCTCGAAGGCGGGTACGCCGCGTTCTCCCAGCCATTATTTATCGGGCAAGACGCGTAATCAGACAGGAGAATGGGGCTTTGCCGTCGAATCCATCTTTTTGGCAATCGAGTCAGATGACGAGGTGAGCAAGTTGCAGGTAAAAATCAAAGACGTGGCGAAACGCGCAGGCGTATCCGTAACGACCGTGTCCCGGGTGTTGAACGGAGAGAAATACGTCAAGGACGATCTCCGGGCCAAGGTCAACCGGGTCATCGAAGAACTGGGCTATACGCCGAGTCAAATCGCCCGTAGTTTGGTGCGCAAAAAAACGAACCTCATCGGCGTCATCGTGCCGGATTTGACATCCAGCTTCTATTCGACGATCCTGAGCAGCATCGAGCGCGTGGCCAGCGAGAACGAGTACAACCTGCTGGTCTGCAATATCAGCGAGGATATCGACAAAGAGCTCAAATATTTGAACGTCTTCCAGGAGATGCGGGTCGAAGGCATCATCATCATGCACGAGAAGATCAACGAGCCCATCCGCCAATTCATTCATAAGATCCGGATTCCCGTCATCTTCTCCAGCGTGAAGCCGATGGATCAGTCGTTCGTCTCGGTGATCGTCGACGACTACAAGGCCGCTTACGAAGCGACCCGGTACCTGATCGAGCTGGGGCACGACGCGATCGGATTCATCGGAGGCGACATGCGCGACATCACGTCGGGCCAGAACCGCTACAGCGGTTACCGCAACGCGATGACGGACCAAGGCAAGAAGCTCGTCTACGAGCATATTCGCTTCGGCGACTACAAAGTGCAAAGCGGCTACGATCAGATGAAGGAACTGCTGCGCATCGACAATCCGCCGACGGCGGTCTTCGCGGTCAGCGACGACATGGCGGTAGGCGCCATCAACTGCATCCGCGACCAGGGGCTGCGGGTGCCCGAAGACATCTCCGTCATGGGCTTCGACGGCAGCCAGCTGACGGAACTCGTCCGTCCGGCGCTGACTTCGATGGAGCAGCCCATCCAGGAGATGGGCCAAGTCACGATGAACGTGCTGCTGCAGCAGATCGCGGGCGAATCGGAACAAGCCGGCGACGTCGTGCTGGCGCACCGGATCGCCGTGCGCGAGAGCTGCCGGAGCATCCAGCAATGACCGCAACAAAGAGAGTGGAGGAATCCGCAAGCCAACGGGGATGTGACCAACTGTGAAACCATACGATGTCGTCGTGATCGGCGACGCCAATATTGATCTTGTGGTGGCCGGGTGCAACGAGATGCCCGAGCCCGGACAAGAGGTGCTCGTGAACGATATGACCCTCCATGTCGGAGGGGGCGCGGCGCTGTTCAGCTTGGCGCTGGCGAAGCTAGGCATGAAGCTTGCATTCAACGGCGTTCTCGGAGAGGATGGGTTCGGCCAATTCATCCGCGAGCGTTTCCTTCAATCTGGTATCGATACCAGATATATTCGGTCCAGCAGCAAGTACAACACCGGCATCTCGATCGCCATCAATCCGGAGAAGGACCGTTCCTTCATCACGTATACCGGGACCAACGCGGAGCTCAGCCTGCTTCAACTGGACATGGACAGCGTCGTCCTGGGACGCCACGTCCATCTCACGGGCTACCGCGGCAGCCGCAACCATGAGGAATACGTCGACATGGCGCGCAAGCTGAAGCGGCTGGGGCTGACGACTTCGCTCGACGTCGGCTGGGACGATACCGGCGAATGGTACAAAGGCATCTTCGAGCTGATGCGGGAAGTGGACATCTTCTTCATGAACGAGGTCGAGGCCAGGCGCTATACCGGCTGCGCCACGACCGAGCGCAGCTTGCAGGAGCTGTCGCGCCACGGACGCCACGTCGTGCTTAAGCTTGGCGAGGCGGGCGCCATGGCGTCGGTGGGCGGCCGCATGTCCTATCGTTCGGCCTTCGAGGTCGACGTCGTCGATACGACCGGGGCGGGAGACTCCTTCAACGCGGGGTACGTCTACGGCTTCCTGAACGGGTATCGGACGGAGCAGTGCCTGCTGCTCGCCAACGCGTGCGGCGCCCTATCGGTCAGCCGGTTCGGGGGGAGCACGGGCGTCGGGGACCGCGCGGCGGTGGAACGGTTCATCCGCGAGAAGATCGCGCATACGACGGACAACTGGGAGGTCGCGCAATGAAGCTGACATTGATCGGAGGCGGCGGCGTAAGGGCCGTTCTCTTCACGCAGAGCTTGACGCTCAAGGCGGCGGAGAGCGGCATCACGAAGCTGGTGCTGCTGGACGTCGACCCGGCGCAGCTCGAGACGATCGGGCAGCTCTGCCGGGTCGTTGTCGCCCGCAGCGGCGTGCCGCTGGATATCGAGCTGTCTACGGATCCCCGCTCGGCCCTGACGGGAGCGGATTATATCGTGACGACGATCCGCGCAGGCAAGGAGGCGTCCCGCGCCGAGGACGAGCGGATCGCCATGCAGTACGGTCTCCTCGGCCAAGAGACGACGGGACCGGCGGGCTTCTCGATGGCGCTGCGCACGATTCCCGTACTGCTGGATTACTGCCGGCTGGCCCGGGAGGTCGCGCCGAACGCCTGGATATTCAACTTCTCCAATCCTTCGGGGCTCGTCACCCAGGCGCTGCGCAGCGAAGGCTACGACCGGGTGATCGGGATCTGCGATACGCCGAGCCATACGAAGCTGCGGATGGCGGAAGCGCTTGGCGTCGATCCGGAAGAACTGTACGTCGAGTTCTTCGGCCTCAATCACTTGTCCTGGATCCGGAAGGCGGTCTACCGGGGCGAAGATCGACTCGAAGCGTTGAAGAACGATCCGGACTTCACGTCCCGCGTCGGCGAATTCGCGATGTTCGATGCCGATCTGCTGCGATCGCTCCCTTATCTGCCGAATGAATACCTCTACTATTACTACCACCGGGAGCGGGCGATCGCCAACATTCGGAACGCCGGCCAGACGCGCGGCCAGATGATCGCGCAGAACAACCGGGCGATGCTCGAGGCGCTCAAGGAGATCGACATTCCGAAGCAGCCGGAGCTGGCGCTTCAGACTTATCTGTATTACACGCAGAAGCGGGAAGCGTCCTACATGGCGATCGAGACCAACGCGCAGGCCAAACCCGAGGTGCCGGCCGAGGCGCTGAAGCTGCCCGAGTCGCTCGGCTACGCGGGCGTCATGCTCGACTTCGTCGACGCGCTCCGGACGGGTTCGGAGCGCACCGTCGTCCTGTCGGTCCCGAACGCCGGCAGCATCCTCGGCTTCGCGGACGACGACGTGGTGGAGGTCTCCTGCAGCATCGGGGAGAATGGCGCCGTGCCGGTGCCGATCGGCGAGGTCCCCGAAGCGGAGTATCTGCTGATGCGGAGCGTCAAGCGCTTCGAGCGGCTGACCGCAGCGGCGGTGCGCGAACGGTCTGTGGAGCTCGCGGTCGAGGCGCTGACCGCGCATCCGCTGGTCGGTTCCTATTCGCTTGCGAAGCAGCTCGTCGCCGACTATCTGCAGGCTTACCGGCCGCTGCTCGGAGAATGGAAGTAACGGCCGACATCGTCTAGAGGAGGAATCGGATATGAATGGAGAGACAACAAGCGATCTGAAGTTCCGCGAAGACGGCTCGTTCACGATCGTGCAGTTCACGGATATGCACTTCGGGGACGACAAGGAAGAGGATCTGGCGAAGGACGGGCAGACGGCCGCGCTCGCGGCGCGCATCCTCGCGGACGTGAAGCCGGACCTTGTCGTGCTGACGGGCGATATGATCTGGAGCCACGGCGTGCCCGATCCGCAGGCGTCGTTCCGCCGGGCGATCGCGCCGATCTCGGCCGCGCAGGTACCCTGGGCCGCCGTCTTCGGCAACCACGACGCGGAAGCCGGGGTGACCCGCGAGGAACTGCTGGCGATCCAGCGCGAGGACCGGAACTGCCTGTCCGCCGCCGGGCCGGCGGAGATCAACGGCGTCGGCAACTACGTACTGACGGTGAAGGCGGCGGACGCGGACGGCGCGGATGCGGCGGCGCTGTATTTCTTCGATTCGGGGATCAACGCGCCCGAGCCGATCGGCGGCTACGCCTGGATTCATCCGGATCAGATCCACTGGTATACGCAGCAGTCCCGCCGATTGGCGGAAGAGGCGGGCGGGCCGCTGCCCGCGCTGGCCTTCTACCATATCCCGGTACCGGAGTACGACGAAGTCTGGAACGACGGCACGGACGTCGTCGGCACCAAGGAAGAGAACGTCGAATGCCCGAAGGTAAATACCGGCTTGTTCGGAGCGATGGTGCAGTCGGGCGGCGTCATGGGCACCTTCGTCGGCCATGACCACGACAACGACTACTGCGGCACCCTGCACGGCATCCGTCTCTGCTACGGGCGCGTGACCGGCTACAACTGCTATGGCAAGCTGCAGCGGGGCGCCCGCGTCATCCGGATGCAGGAAGGCGGCAAGACGTTCGAGACGTGGATCGTGGAAGCGGATGGGGGAATCGTACGATGAGATTCGAGCTCGGGGATGACGCTTCGGCAGGGACGGTAGTCCTGCCCGCGTTCGCGGATCGGTTGGCGAACGCGGCGGAGCTGCAGGCGCTGCGCGGATTCGGCGCTGCCAAGCTGCCGCCGCAGACGGGCGCGAGGCACGCAGTCACGTGGTTCTACGGCGCGGACGGACGTCCGGACGTCCTCATCGCCGGATTGGGCTCGGCTGCAGAATATAAGCCTGCGCGCCTCCGGGAGGCTGCCGGCAATGCGGGGCGCGCGCTTTGCGCCGCGCAGCGTACGGACGCAGCCGTGTCATTCGCGCTGATGCGGGCGCCCGGCGCGCCGTTCGGCGCCGAACCGGAGACGCTCGCCGCCTGGGTGGAGGGGACGCTGCTAGGGACGTATACGTTCGACAAGTACAAGTCGAATGCGCAGCCTCGTCCGGAGCTGAACCTCACGCTCGCGGCCGAGGACGGCCCGGCCTCCAGAGAGGCGATGCGCCTCGCCCGCATCCGGGCGGAGAGCACGATCTGGGCGCGCGATCTGACGAACGAGCCGCCGAACGGCCTGCGCCCGCGCACGCTGGCGGAACGGACGATCGCGCGGTTCGCGGGCACCGCGGCCGAGGTGACCGTCCACGAAGATGAGGCGCTGGAGCGTCTCGGCTTCGCGGGGCTGGCCGCCGTCGGCCGCGGCAGCGCGCACCCGCCCGTATTCATCGAGGTTCGCTACGGCGAAGACGAGTCGCAGCCGCTCGTCGCGCTCATCGGCAAAGGCATCACCTTCGATACGGGCGGCATCAGTCTGAAGCGGGACAACGACATCAGCGACATGCGCATGGACATGGCGGGCGCGGCGGCCGTGCTCGGCGCCGTGGACGCGCTCGTCCGCAGCGGCGCGCCGGTCCGCGTGGCCGCGCTGGTGCCGGCGGCGGAGAATTGTCCGTCCGACCGCGCGCTGCTGCCGGGCGAAGTGATCCGCTACGCGAACGGGGTGACCGTCCAAGTGGGCAACACCGATTCGGAAGGCCGCCTCGTGCTGGCGGACGCGCTGATTCACGCGCATCGGCTCGGCGCGGCCGAAGCGATCGACTTGGCTACGCTGACCTATTCGGTCGTCGGCGCCCTGGGCTCCAAGGTCGCCGGCGCGCTGGGCGACGACGGGCTGATCCGGGCGCTCGGGCAGGCGGGGGAACCGTACGACGAGCGCATCTGGCAGCTGCCGCTGGTGGACGAGTACGAGTCGTATCTGGACAGCGACTACGCCGACACGAGCAACATCAGCAGCAAGGGAGAGGCGGGCGTCATCACGTCTTCGCTGTTCCTGCGCAAATTCGTTCATCCTTCGCTGAAGTGGGCGCATCTCGATATCAACGGGCCGAAGGAGGCATCCTCCGCGCGCGGGGAGCAGGCGGTCGGCGCGACCGGTTTCGGGGTGCGCATGCTGGCGGCTTACGTCGAACAGGCGGCCGAAGGCTAAAGGAAGCTGGCGGAGATCGAGTTTGGGGAGCACTGGGCCAATAGGGATTAACCCCTATTTTGGGCTTGGTGCTTTTTTGTTTGCAAAATACGAATGGGAGATTGACTTGTTTTCCGGAGATTCGCTATTGGTCTTGAGCAGCGAAACAGATGATAAGTCATCGATCAGATGGCGAAAATCGCAATTGCAAAATGAATACGGATGTTCGGCTTCCTCACCCAGGCTCAAACAAGGGGAAATGATTAGAGCCGGCGAATAGTTGATGTAATCCAATCGAAAGTGGGGGCTATCATGGAACCGGGTATTTCTTTTGGAAACAAAGAAGAAAGTGATTACATTAGGAGAAGGCTGATTGAATATAATGCGGAGCATGCCCCTGAGAATTTAAGCTCCCGCTATGAAGAAATCAATCTGACCATCAAGGATGGCGATGGAAGCGTTATTGGTGGAATGCTAGCCGTTCTCTGTTGGAATTGGATTGAGGTTGATATTCTTTGGATCGAAGAATCGCTTAGAGGAATGGGTTACGGTACCCGACTGTTAAATTTTATTGAGAATATCGCTAAGGAAAAAAACTGTACCTTTATTAAGCTAAATACATTCAGCTTTCAAGCTCCCGAATTTTATCTAAAGAACGGTTATAACGAAGTTGCAGTATTTGAAGATGCTCCAATCGGGAGTAATCATTATTACTTCAAGAAAGCTATTGTTTAAAATGTCGGACTTCTTTAGGGGTGAATGGAATTGAAGAATACTTCGGCATGGAAAATCCGTTAGGTTTAGCTTACTCTCAGGCAGTTAAAGTAAAGGACACTGTATATGTTGCTGGACAAGGACCTAATACGCTTGAGTGTTCCGTTGAAGAACAAGTTAGGCAAACACTTGAAAATGTGCGAAGGGTTACTTCCAACCTCCATATCCGGCAAGAACAATAATACGAAGTGATATTGGTTTTAATGTACAAGTTGATGCAGTCGCGGTCTCTTCCCAATAACTCAACAAAAAACAAGTGAAGGCTGCCGATCTAAACGATCAGCAGTCTTTTATTCAACGAATTGGCAAGCATCGTTCGGAAAATGAATCTCAATTTGTAATGCCTTCTTCGCCTTTCGTAATCAGGCTAACGGCCTTGGCGATTGTCTTCTTTGTCTCGCTTGGCATTTTCAAGGCATCAGGGTCGTATGACGGGCCAAAAGGATTCGTAGCCGTCCATGCAGTAGCTAAGGCCATGATAGCAGTCAAAAGAAAACCTGGGGTGAATGTCGTTCCTACCAGCCCGGCGCTTTGCGCATTTAATACCTCATTGATTTTCTTTTGTTGGACGGAGGCACGCTCGGTTAAGTTAACGGCCTTCTGTTCCAAACCGTACCATGCCATTAATCGAAATAAATCGGGATGCATCGTAGCAAAATCGAATACCCTTGCTGCATAACCGGGAAGATCATCAGGCGTGAAGGTGTTTTCTTCATCAAACTTCGCACAGGATACTCACGCTTCTGCAAGCGGGGGAGGTTATGTGCGTCAGGCGCAAGCCTGAATGTTGTTATACTTGTGCCGGGTCCTCCCCAATATGTTATGATCAGCTTTCGTTCGTCCTTTTCAGAACGATCGCATTCGCGTACAATAAGAACTATAGAGTAAGCGTATATTGTATATACTCAGCAGCATGCGATAGATGGATGTGCATTCCCAGCTTTTAGGCATGCCAAGGAGGATATCGATGAGTCAGCCCAACGTTCCACTTCCCGAGGATTTTCCGCCTCCCGGGTATCTGCTGGAGACGCTGTTCAAGTCCACCCATCAGATTCACCGCCAATTGGCGGCACGCTTGAGCGACAGCGAGATTCCCCCCTTCCTAACGGGACCCCGGATGAGGTTCTTGCGGGTCGTCCTGCAAGCCGGCGAGATTCGGATGAGCGATCTGGCCGCGTCGCTCGGCATCAAAGCGCGCACGGTCACCCAATTCGTCGATGCGCTCGAGCAGGAGAACGTCATCGTCCGCGTGCCCGATCCCGACGATCGCCGAGCCACGTTGATCCGTATCGTCGAGGAAGCGAAGCCGATCATCATGAAGACGGCGGTCGCCATGCGGGAAGCGTCCGAGGCCGTCGCGGGTTCTCTGCCGGCGGACAAGCGCGCGCAGCTCATCGAGCTGCTGATCCAATTGGCCGGATTGCCCGAGTCGAACGCGGATATGGAGAACTGCTGAACGGAGGCAGGAACATGTCGGCTGCGGCCGGAAGCTGCATATGATTAGAACGAGGTCAGTCGGAACTTGCCGGCTGGCTTTTTTGGTCAGACAGAATGTATAAGTTTCACGCTTTTTCGTTTCTGTATGACCGACGATAAAAACGTATCGCCATCTTCCCTGAAGACGGCGGAGCCGTTTTTACTTGGTGCGAAGAGAAAGGGACAGGCGCTTAGGGATTTTCACCAAAAAAAGGGTTGACAGGCGCCCGAAAGGTCTTGTAATCTGTATGTGTAATCGATTACGTAAACGTTTACACAGTGGTTGAAATCGTACGAGGTGAAATGGCAAGTGTCTAAAGCAACGATCAAGCAGGTGGCGGCAGCGGCGGAAGTCTCGACGGCTACGGTGTCCCGCGTGCTGAACGAGAGCGGTTACGTCAGCGAAGAAGTCAAGGAGCGGGTGATGGAAGCGGTCGACCGGCTGAACTACCAGCCGAGCGCGATCGCGAGAAGCCTGAAACAAGATAAGACGTTCATGATCGGCGTCATCGTGCCCGACATCTCGAACCCATACTTCATGGGCATCTCGCGGGGGATCGAGGACGTGGTCGGGCAAGAAGGCTTTCAGTTGATGTTCGGCAGCTCCGACGAGAATCCCGGCAAGGAGGAACGGCTGCTACAGCTGTTCCAGGAGAAGCGGGTCGACGCGATCGTCCTCGCGACCGCGGGGGGCAACGACGACATTGTCGGACGGCTGGCCGATGCGGGCGTGCCGATCGTCCTCGTCGACCGGAAGCTGGAATCGGCGGAAGCGGGCGAGCGCCTGGACCTCGTCGCGGAGGACAACGCGGAAGGCGCGTTTCGGCTGACGAGCAGGCTCCTCGAAGACGGTCACGTCCGGATCGGCGTCGTGAACGGTCCGGCGCGCGCGAGTACTGGACGGGAGCGCGACGAAGGCGTTCGCCAAGCGCTGCGGGCGCGCGGCATCGCGTCGGAGCCGCTCGTGTACAACGGGGAATTCTCCACTGAAGACGGCATTCGCGCCGTACGACGGTTCCTCGCCTCGGATCCGCGTCCGACGGCCATCGTTTCCTTGAACAACCGCATGAGTTTGGGCGTTCTGCTCGAGATCGTCCGGAACGGTCTGCGGATTCCCGACGACATGGCGGTCGCGTCTTTCGGGGAGGTCGAAGCGGGATCGCTGCTGAAGGAACCGGGTCTCTACTATATCGATCAGCATCCGTATGAGATGGGGACGAGAGCGGGGGAGCTGCTGCTGCGCCGGATTCAAGCCAAGGAAGAGAAGCTGGAGCCGGCTTGCGAGATATTCCGGCATGAAGTGAACCGCCTGAACTAATCCAGATATCGATTATCGCAACCGCAAAGCAGATGAGGGAGAGGGTGGGGACATAAGCGGCGTTTACTTAATGTGCAATCGATTGCAGGATGAAACGGAGGCCGGAACGGATGGATAAAAGATACGCGATCGGCGTCGACTACGGCACGGAATCGGGCAGAGCGCTGCTCGTCGACATCGCGACGGGGGAAGAGATCGCCACGCACGTGACGCCTTACCCGCACGGCGTAATCGACGACGCGCTGCCCGGCTCGGGCGCGAAGCTCGGGTTCGACTGGGCGCTCCAGCATCCGGACGATTATATGGAGGTGCTGCGGCGCTCGGTGCCCGAAGTGCTGCGGGCATCGGGGGCGAGCCCGGACCGCGTCGTCGGGATCGGGATCGACTTCACGGCGTGCACGATGATGCCGCTGGATGCCGACGGCACGCCGCTGTGTCTATTGAACGAATGGAAGGACCATCCCCACAGTTGGGTGAAGCTCTGGAAGCATCATGCGGCGCAGGAGGAAGCGAGCCGTATCAACGAAGCGGCCGCGGCCCGGGGAGAGGCATTCCTCTCCCGGTACGGCGGGAAGCTGTCCTCGGAATGGATGATCGCCAAAGCCTGGCAGATTCTGAACGAGGCGCCGGAGATTTACGACCGCGCGGATACGCTCATGGAAGCGGCCGATTGGGTTGTCCTTCAGTTGACCGGAGCGCTCGCGCGGAACAGCTGCACGGCGGGCTACAAAGCCGCGTGGCACAAGCGCGACGGCTATCCGTCCGAGGCGTTCTTCCGGTCGCTCGATCCGCGCCTCGCCGACTTGGCGGACACGAAGCTGAGAGGACCGGTCCTCCCGCTCGGCTCGCGCGCCGGCGGATTGACCGAACGGATGGCCGGAATGATGGGGCTCCGGCCCGGAACGGCGGTGGCCGTCGGCAACATCGACGCGCATGCGATGGTCCCGGCCGTCGGCGTCGTGTCGCCGGGCAAGCTGGTGCTCGCGATGGGCACCTCGACGTGCCATCTGCTCCTCAGCGAGACGGAAGCGCTCGCCGAAGGCATCTGCGGCGTCGCGGAGGACGGGATCGTCCCCGGCTATTACGGGTATGAAGCGGGACAGCCGGCGGTGGGCGACCTGTTCGCCTGGTACGTGAACGAAGCCGTGCCCGATTACGTGAAGCGCCTCGCCGATGCGGAAGGGATCGGCGTTCACGGCTGGCTCGAGCGCGAAGCCTCGAAGCGCAGCCCGGGCGAGAGCGGTCTAATCGCGCTCGACTGGTGGAACGGCAGCCGATCGGTGCTCATGGACGCGGAGCTCGGCGGCGCGGTTGTCGGGTTGACGCTGCAGACGAAGCCGGAGGACCTCTATCGGGCGCTGCTCGAAGCGACGGCTTTCGGCACGCGCAAGATCATCGAGACGTTCGCGGACGGCGGCGTGGCGATCGACGAGCTGTACGCCTGCGGCGGTCTGCCGCAGCGCAATCGGCTTCTGATGCAGATCTACGCGGACGTGACCGGCAGGGAGATCAAGATCGCGGCTTCCACGCAGACGGCCGCGCTCGGCGCCGCGATGTTCGGCGCGGTGGCGGCGGGCACGGCGGCCGGAGGCTACGACTCGATCGCGGAGGCGTCCCGGCGGATGGCGCGGGTCCGGGAGGAATCGTTCAAGCCGATTCCGGCGAACGTGCGCATCTACGATCGGCTGTACGAGGCGTATACGGAGCTGCACGACTATTTCGGACGCGGCGCCAGCGAAGTGATGAAGAAACTCAAACGCATCCAGACCGGTCAGGCGTGACCGGTTTCCGCTAACTGCTGTGCAATCGATTGCAGAATGAACGTGAAAAGGAGCGCTATCTATGACCATGCACACCTCCCTAGCTTCCCTTAGTCTGGCCCGGAGCGGCCGAAGAAAGCGGGAATCCAGCTACGACCGCACGGGCGGCAACAAAGACTACTTTTCGATCGGGCCGGGCGACAGGACGGAGATCTGCAGCATCCGGGGCGCGGGCGCGATCACCCACATCTGGATGACGATGGCGACGGACGCGCTCGTCGAGGAAGCGTTCCTGCCCCGCAAGATCGTCCTCCGCATGTATTGGGACGAAGAGACGGAGCCGAGCGTGGAAGCGCCGATCGGCGACTTCTTCGGCATGGGCCACGGCTTGACCCGCAACTACGCGTCGGCGGCGCTGATGATGAGCCCCGAAGACGGCAAGGCGTTCAACAGCTTCTTCCGGATGCCGTTCGCGAGCGGCGCCCGCATCGTCGTCGAGAGCGAAGCGGCGCAGCCGATCAAGTTCTACTTCTATGTCGACTACGAGCAGTACGAGTCGCTGGCGGCGGAGGAGCTGCGATTCCACGCCCAGTGGCACCGGGAAAATCCGACCGACGGCATCCCCGAGGCAGGCGCGGACAACGCGCACTTCGAATTCGGCGGCAAGAACACGACCGGCGACGGCAACTACGTCATCCTGGACGCGGTCGGCCGGGGGCACTACGTGGGCTGCAACTTCAACGTTCACAATCTGCGCGATACCCGGGAGTGGAACTGGTACGGTGAAGGAGACGACATGATCTTCATCGACGGCGAGCCGTGGCCGCCGACGCTGCACGGAACGGGGATGGAGGATTACTTCAATACCGCCTGGTGCCCGCAGCAGGAAGTATGTACGCCGTACCATGGCATCATCCTCGGGGGCGGGCCGAACTGGAGCGGCAAGATCTCGACGTACCGCTACCATATCCTCGATCCGATCATGTTCGAGCGGAGCATCAAGGTGACGATCGAGCACGGGCACAACAACCACCGGAGCGACGATGTCTCGTCGACGGCTTATTGGTACCAGGAGGAGCCGCATCGTCCGTTCCCGCCGCTGCCGAAGGCGGAGGCGCGCCTGCCGGTGCCCGATATCAAGCCGTTCAATCCGGCCAGTCTGAACCGGATCTTCGGGCACGACAATCCCTGATCGTCCGGCCAACCGACCCGAAGGGGGTAGAGAAGATGAGGTTCCAAGCCGGAGCGGCGGCAGCCGCCCTGCTCCTGCTCCTCGCCGGCTGCGCGGGCGATGCCCGGCCGGATCCAATGCTGAACGCCAAGGGCAAGAAGTTCGTCCTGCAGGGCGTGAAGGACGTGAAGGAGATCGGGCCCATCACAGGGGCGGAATCGCCGAACAAGACCGACCGCTACGCCGTCTACGGCACCGATCTCGGATCGATGATGAACGCGGGCGACCGGACATATTTCGTCTTCGGCGATACGTTCGGCGAACGCGCCGCCGATCAGATCGGGGGCGGAGGGAGCTATTGGCGCTCCAATACGATCGGGTATACGACCGACGCCGATCCGTCGGACGGCATCCGGCTGGACGGCATGATCACGGACGAGATCGGCACGGCCAAGGAGCTGCTGCCCTCGCTGAAGACGGACTACGACGAGATGACCAAGATTCCGACGCACGGCATCGCCGCGAACGGGGCTCTGTACTTGTACTATATGTCGGTCAACCATTGGGGAGATCCGGGACGTTGGGATGCGAATTACGCGAGCGTAGCCAAGTCTACGGACGACGGCCAGAGTTGGACGCTGCTGAACGCGTTGCAATGGCCGGGCGACGGCAACTTCATCCAAGTCAGTCCCTTCCGGGCGAAGGCGGACGGCGGCGGTTCCGAGATCTACTTCTGGTGCATTCCGGCCGGCCGCTTCGGCGGCGTCCAGCTGATGAAGGTCGCCGAGCCGGAGATCGAGCGGCTCTCCGCCTACCGGTACTTCGCCGGTCTGGACGACCGGGGCGCACCGATCTGGAGCTCCGATCCGAAGGCGGCGCGGACGGTCGTGGACGATACCGTCGGCGAGCTGTCGGTCGTCTGGAATCCCTACCTGGAACGATGGCTCATGACGTATCTGAAGGAAGGGCGGGGCGTCGTCATCCGGGAAGGATTGGCTCCCTGGGGGCCGTGGGGGGAGCCGATCGATCTGGTGACGTCGTCGGAGCAGCCGGGCCTGTACGCGCCGTTCATGAACGAACGCTACACGGCGGACGGCGGCAGGACGATCTACTTTACGCTGTCGCTCTGGGATCCCTACAACGTGTTCTGGTTCCGGGCCTCGCTGCAAAAATGAAAGCGGATACAGATATTCGTGGCAAATAGGCTTAGCGGTTTATTGCCCTACTCGCGATTTTCGGACGACGCTCGCGAACGATCCATGTCGGTTTAAACGCCTCGCGTTTAAATAGCACCATTCATAAAAAAGGGAGGATTCACCATGCAAGCAAAAAACGGCAAGAGCGGCTCCTGGACGATCGCAAGCTCCTCGCTCCTCATCCTGGCGCTGGCCGTCACGGGATGCGGCGGCTCGAACGGCAAGAACGCGGACCCGAGTTCCTCCGCCAGCGGCAGCGCTTCGCCCAGCGCCAGCGCCAGCGCAAGCGCGAGCGCAAGTCCGAGCGACAGCGCCCCGGCGGAGAAGGTCAAAGTCGAATTCTGGGCGCAGAAGTTCGAAGAGACGACCGATGCCTGGTTCAAGAAGTGGGTCGCCGAATTCAACAAGTCCCAAGATCAAGTGGAGATCAAGCTGACGATCGTCCCGGGCGACGCGTGGGATCAGAAGATGAAGGCCGCGCAAGCGGCCGGCAAAGCGCCAGAGATCCGCACGATCAACTACGGCAACGTCGCGAACGCGGCCAAGACGGGACAGATCATGGCGTTGAACGATCTGATGGATCCGGCGGCGTTCGACGACCTGTACGACAACATCCGCGACTTCGTCACGGTCGGCGGCAAGTACTATGCCTATCCGAAGCTGGTCGAGCCGTCCGCCGTCCTCTATTACCGCAAGGACCTGTTCCAGGACGCGGGTCTCGACCCGGAGAAGCCGCCGACCACGTGGGCGGAGCTGCTGGACGACGCCAAGAAGCTGACGAATAAAGGCGTGTTCGGACTCGCGACCGCGCAGACGGCGCCGGATCTGGGCTGGTCCAGCTGGGGCATGCAGTACAATGCGGCCGGCCATCTCGCGCTGACGGACGACTGGTCGAAGGCGGACATTAACAACGACGCCTACAAGTCGGTCTTTAACTTCTATCAGACCGCCTATCAATCCGGCGCCATGCCGAAGCAGGCGCTAGCGCCTTACGCCGATATCAAGGCGTTCGGCGAAGGCAAAGTCGCCATGCAGATCTGCGGCTCCTGGGCGATCGGCCAGCTCCGCAACACGTACAAGAACATGCTGGACAAAGTCGGCGTGGCGCCGATGGCCTCGATCGACGGCGATCAGACGAAGACGACGGCGACGCTCGGCGGCTGGACGCTCGCCGTCGACGGCAAAGCGCAGCATCCGAAGGAAGCGGCTTCGTTCATTTCCTACCTGCTCGCCGGCGACCCGAACATCATGATCGACTTCTTCAAGACGGCTCAATTCTCCAAGTTCTCTGCCCGCAAATCGGTTGACGATGCCATGAAGTCCGACGTGGACGCTTCGAAGGACGCATGGCGCGCCTTGATCGCGGAGAAGGTCATCCCGTACGCCCAAGCGGAGCCGATCTATCCGTGGGACGTCAGCTTCGCGCTCTCGACGGCGATCGAATCGGCGATGAAGGGAACGAGTGTAGACAAGGCGATCGCCAAGGCCGAGAAAGACATCGACGACTTCATCGCGAAAAACAAACTCGCAGGCACGAATCCGAAAGCCTAGCGCAATTCAGATCGCAATCCAGGACGTCCGGGCGCGGGAGACCGCTCCCGGACCGTCCTCCTCATCCCGAATTTAGGGCGGTGAATGAACATGCGCAAGAAAAACTTCCGACAGGACAACGGGACGGCCTATCTCCTGCTCGCGCCCATCTTCCTTCTGCTGACGATCTTCGTCGTCGTCCCGTTCTTCTACGCGCTCCGGGTCAGCTTCTATGACTGGAGCTTCTATCAGGATTCCGCCTTCGTCGGATTTCGGAACTTCTATATGGTCCTGACGGACGATCTGTTCCTCGAGTCGGTATGGGTGGGCCTCAAGTTCGCGCTGATGGTCATGCCGGCGCTGCTGGTGCTGGCATTCCTGTTCGCGAACGTCGTCAAACGTCTCGGTCCGCGCCTGTCCGGCTTCGTGAAGACGGCCGTCTATATCCCGACGATCATCTCCGGGATCGTGGCCTCCGTCATCTTCGTGTTCATCTTCGACTATACCGGCGGACTGGCGAACTATATCATCGGCTTGTTCGGCGCGGAGCCCCGCGCGTGGCTGGCGGACGTCGCGACGGCGCTGCCCAGTATCGCCGCGCCCGCCGTCTGGCTGGGCTTCGGCTTGACGACGCTGATCATGCTGGCGGGCTTGCACGACATTCCGGAGAGCTACTACGAAGCGGCGGATCTGGAAGGGGCGGGCGCGTGGACCAAGATGCGGTACATTACCGTCCCGCTCATGCGCAACGTCATCCTCTACCTGCTCGTCACCGGATTCACGGCCCAGATCTCCCAATTCGAACTGTCCCTCGTCATGACGGGCGGCGGACCGCTCAGCGTCACGACGACGCCGAACCTGTACATCCTGAACCACTTCCGCAACGACGTGATGGTCGGCAATTCGATCGCGGCTTCGCTCTTGCTGTTCGTGGTGCTGGGAAGCATATCGGCCATCATCTTCCGGGTGCTGAATTCGGAGAAAGCGATCGACGGGTAACCGGACGGAAAGGGGATACGAAGTATGAGCAAGTTGAACGGAATTCAAAAAACGGCGCTGGCGGCCATCGCCGCGCTCGTCACCGTCCTCGCGCTGTTTCCGCTGCTGTGGGTCATTCTGGCCGGATTCAAAGAGCGCGCGGAAGTGCTCGCGACGCCGTTTCGGTTTTTTCCTAAAAAGTGGCTCGTGCAGAACTATACGGACATCCTGGGCGACCCGGCCTTCCTGACGGCGATGTCGGTCACCTTCGGCGGCGCTCTGCTCTTCGCGGGGCTCAGTCTCGCGGTCAATGCGGCCGCGGCTTACGTGTTCGCCCGCCTGGAATTTCGCTTCAAGCGCCTGCTGTGGGTGTACGTCATCACGACGATGTTCATCCCCGGCATGGCGATCCTGCTGACGTCCTTCATCGTCGTCAACAAGATGGGCATGCTCGACACGCTGGGCGTGCTCGTGCTGCCGGGCGTCGCTTCCGCCGGCCATATGTTCTTCATCCGGCAATTCTACCTGAACATCCCGCTGGCGCTGGAGGAAGCCGCGCTCATCGACGGGGCGGGGCGGCTCAAGATCTTCACCGGCGTCTTCGTGCCGATGTCGTTCCCCGTCTTCGTCATCGTCGGGATCGGCTCCTATCTGGCCTATTGGAACTCCTTCGTCTGGCCGACCATGACGATCACCAATCCCGATCTGTTCCAGATCATGCAGTACCTCTATTCGTTCCGCTCCGAACGCGCGACCGAGATGGGCATGCTGATGGCCGGCTCCGCGCTGTCGGCGCTGCCGACCATTATCCTGTTCCTGATCTTCCAGAAGTACATCATCTCGGGCATCAAGATCTCCGGTTTGAAATAAAGGAGGCGACGAATCGTGATTCGACTGGAAAATGCGCGCATCCGCCTGGAGCTGAGCGAATCGGACGGGACGGTGCGGGGGCTGCGCGATCTCGCGAAGGGCATCGACTACATCGCGGCTTCCGGCGGCGCCGAGCCGTTCCGGCTGGAGACGGACGCGGGCTTCAGCAGCGCGTTCGATTCCTTCGCCTGGGTGAACGATAGGCGCGAAGACGGGCGCCGGGAGGTCGCCTTGACGTGGCGGACCGCATCCGGCGTCACCGTGCGGGCGACCGTCGCGCTGTCGGAGGACGGTGATGAAGCGGTCTTCCGGTGCGCCGCCGACAACGGATCGGACGAACGGCTGCTCAGCCTGGAATATCCGATCATCCCGGATCTGGGTCCGATCTCGGAGGAAGGCCGGGACTATGTCGCGCATCCGTTCGCGACCGGCTTCCTGGTTCGCGATCCGCTCAAGCGGTTCGCCGCGGACGGGACGGGATTCCGCTTCATGCCCTATCCCGAGAGCTTCTCCGGCGCGACGATGCAGTTCTTCGCCTACTGCGGCGAGGGGCGGGGCGGGCTCTACTTCGCGGCGCCGGACGGCGAGGGCCATCCGAAGTGGCTCAATTTCTACAAGAACGGCCATGACCTGCTGGAAGCGTCTTTTATTCACGGCTGCGAAGACATCGGACCCGGGCGGGGCGTGGCGCCGGATTATCCGGTGCAGCTCGCGCTGTTGAACGGCGACGGCTGGCATGAAGCGGCCGACCGCTACAAGCGTTGGGCCGTCCGGCAGAAGTGGTGCGCGCGCGGCCTGCTGGCCGATCGAGCCGCCGCGGACGGCAGCGCCTGGCTCCACGAGGACATGGGCGCCGCCACGTTCGGCATCAACGCCGGCTCGGACCGGACGCCGTGGCTGCGCGCTTACCGCGCGCACGTCGGAACGCCGATGTTCCACATCCTCGGCCCGGACTGGACGAACGCGCCGCAGACATTCTACAAGGGCGTGCCCGGCGGCTTCGACGATTGGTTCCCCACCCGGTTCGACCCCGCCAATCTCGCCCTGATCCGCGAGAGCGGCGACAAGTTCGCTCCTTTCGAGTTCGATTATCTGTACCATTTCGAAGGGGCGGACGGCGAACGCGGACGCGAGGCCGCGCAGAAGTTCCCGGAGAACAAGAAGAGCATCGACGGGTACAAGTTCCCGTTCCTGTGTCCCGCCCACCCTTACGCGCACGACTTTCACGTGAAGCGGGACGCGACGCTCGCGCGGACGGACGACGTGGACGCGATCTACTACGACATCTCCGCCAACAACATTCTGAAGATCTGCATGGACGAGACGCACGGCCATTCCGTCGGCGCCGGCCGGCAGATCGAGGAAGCTTACCGCCGGAACTATGCCGATACCAAAGCGGCCATGATCGAAGCGTCGGGACGCTTCGTGCCGATGGGCACCGAGATGATGAACGAGACGATGCTGGATCTGATCGACTATTATCAGGCGCGGGCCGGCGGCCAGCCGGCGGCGCCGCTCGAAGGGTGGCCGATCCGCGAGCTGCTGAAGTCGGGCGATGCCGAGCTGATTCCGATGTTCGCGTACGTCTACCACGAGTACGGCGCGCTTCGGTTGGACGGCTGGGGCAAGTTGGTCGAGGAGATCGGGCGACTCTATTATTATTCGGTCGCGCGCACTTACCTATGGGGCGGTCTATACGAGCTGAACTACGAATACAGCCCGATGGAAGGGCTGGACGGCAGGGAGAACGCGCCGGAGGAGCACTACTACCCGTTCGATCCGCGCGGATACGCGTTCTCGCCGGAACGCGCGAGCTACTTGGCGCTGTACGCGCAATTGCGCACCGGAGACGCCTCCAAGTATTGGGCCTACGGGCGCATGCTTCGGCCGCAGCCGTTCGCGCGGGAGCGAATCGCGCTCGATTGGCGGCATTACAATCACGGCAAGGATACGCCCGAATACGACGACGCCGGAGAGATCGAGGTGGACGCGGTCGTCCACTCGGCTTGGCAGTACCGGGACGAGCGCGTCGCCTGGTTCTTCGCGAACGTCAGCGGGGAGATGCAGCAGGTCCGCATACCGCCGCCGGCCGCGGACGCCTTTCCGCGAGCAGGCATGAAGCCGAAGGGACGAATCTACCGGCAGGGAGCGTCCGCAGAGAGGCTAGACATCGCCGAGGCAGGCGAGACCGCGTTCCGCATTCCCGCTAGAAGCCTCGTCATGATCGAGTTCGCTTAGGATTGCAAGATCCATTCTGTCCGTGAAGGGTCGATCGCACATGAAACGCAAGGCATTCGCATACGGAATCCTAATGGCGGTCCCGGGACCGAACAATGCCTTCATCCATCCGTGGTTCATAACGGCTCGGAGACGCACTTCGTCATGTCGCAGCGGACGCCTTATCAAATGAAGAAAACGCGAGCGGCATCCGCAGGCTGTCTCCCGCGGGCCGCTCGCGCAGCTTCACCATTCCTAGGAAAGAAAGGAGCTGCATCATGAGAGCGCTGGTTATCGAATCGCCGCATCGCGCGGTCGTCAAGGAGGTGCCATATCCGTCCCCCCGCCCGGGCGAAGTCGTCATCGCTGTCGAGCGGGTCGGCATCTGCGGCACCGATTTTCATATTTTCGAAGGCGAATTCCTCTCGGCTTATCCGCTCATTCCCGGACACGAGTTCTCGGGCACGATTCATGAGATCGGGGCCGGCGTCAAAGGACTTCGCGTCGGCGACCGGGTGACGGCCGATCCGTCCCTGTTCTGCGGCCGCTGCCGCTATTGTCTGTCGCATCGGGGCAACCAGTGCGAGCATTGGGGAGCGCTGGGCAATACCGTGAACGGCAGCATGGCCGAATATGTGGCGGTGCCCGCAGGCAACGTGGTCGTCCTGCCCGACGGGATGTCCCTCGCGACCGGCGCCTTCATCGAGCCGATGGCTTGCGTCGTCCATGCGATGAATCGGCTGCGGCTGCGCGCGGGGCAATCCGTACTCCTGTTCGGCGCGGGCGCCATGGGCCTGCAGCTGGTTCAGGCGCTGTCCCGTTCCGGCGCGGCCGGCTTGACCGTGGTGGACGTCTCGGACCGCAAGCTGCAGATGGCCTGCTCGCTCGGCGCGACCGAAGCGGTGAACGTCCGGGGCAAGGATGCGATCGCAGGGCGCAAGTACGACGTCGTCATCGACGCGACGGGCATCCCCGCGGTGATCGAGGAGGCGCTGGCCTATCTCGGTCCGACGGGGACGTATCTGCAGTTCGGAGTCACGCCCAGCGGGGCGCGGATCCCGCTCGATCCGTTCGCGCTGTACCGTCAGGATTGGACGATCCTCGGTTCGATGGCGATCAACCATACGTTCCTGACCGCTTTCGACTGGGTGAAGGAGGGACGGATCGCGCTCGAGCCGCTCGTCTCCAAGGTGATCTCGCTGGAGGAGACGCCGGCGTTCCTGGCCGCGCCCAAAGATCCGGAGCTATGGAAAGTACAAATCCAGATTCGCTGAAGCGCAAGGAAAGGAGGGAACGCCGGTGAACGGTTTCCCGGAATCATTCGTTCAACAATTCAAGATCGATCGGCTTGGACGGTTTTCGCCGCAAACGGCGTTCAGCCGCATCGGCGGCAACGCCGTCCGGTGCGCGATTACGTTTACGCTGGAGGAGGAGGTTCGCCAGAACGATTGGCGGCTCGGCCTGACGCCCGCCTTTCCGCCGATCTTCCACTGGGCGCCCCATCTGACGCCGACGGACCGGCACGTCATCGATCAGCACGTTTTCCGTTCACCCGCCTTGATCGTCCATGACGGACGGCGGACGATCGCGCTCGTGCCGGATCTCGATCTGCTGGCGGCAGGTTCGCCCGAGCGCTGGTATCTGGATCTGGACGAGCCGGCGAACCGCCTGACGCTCGGCATGAGCCGCTCCCGCGTCGCGGAGCACGTGCTCTTCGAGCGGACGCCGGGGGCCGCTTATCCCCCCGGCGAGGTGAAGATCGGGTTCTATCTCCTTTTGTTCGAGGACGAAGAGACGGTCCGGAATCCTTGGCGCTCCGTCGTCGACTTCCTATGGGAACGATGGGGAGCGGAGGCGTTCCGCGCCGGCGCTCCGCGCGTCGCGCCGATGCCTCGCTACGTCCGTCGTACGTACGATTGGGCGTTTCGCCACTGGGAGGAAGCCGTCTGGCAGTCTTTCGAGCTGGACGGACGGGAAGTGGGCGCACCCGCCTTCATCGTGGACGTGAGCCAAAGTCCGAGCTATCCCGGCATGCCGAGCGAGCGGGAGGCGCGCTCCGTCTGGAACCAGGCCTGGTTCAGCTCCCTGCGTTCGGCCCAAGGCCTGTACCGCTACGGACGGGCCGCCGGCGACGCCGATCTGGTGCGCAGGGCGCTGCTGTCGAAGGAGCTCGCGCTCGCGGCGCCGCAGCGGGAAGGCTTCTTCCCGGCCGTCATCGCGACCGAGATGGAGCGGACGACCGGCGAGGACAGACGAACCGCGAACCGCTCGAAGGGCTGGGAGACGGCCTACTGGGGCAATTCGAACCGGAACCCCGTGGACCCCTGGGGTTCCATCGCGGACGCGCCCTACCACGTGCTCGACATGAGTTGGACGGCGCTGCTCATGCTCCGCTGGTTCGAAGAGCTGGAGCCGGACGTCCGGCTGTCCGATTACGCGAGACGCTATGCCGAAGCCTTGTTGACGCTGCAGGACGAGCGCGGATTTTTCCCCGCCTGGCTCGACGCGAAGACGTTGAAGCCGCTCCCCGTGCTGGCGGATTCGCCCGAGACGTCGTTGTCGGTCACGTTCTTCTGGCGGATGTACGCGCATAGTGGGGAAGAGCGCTTCCGGTCGGCTGCGGAAAAGGCGATGGAGGCGGTGTTGACGGAGATCGTCCCGGCCGGCCGCTGGGAGGACTTCGAGACGTACTGGTCCTGTTCCGCCTACGGCCGGAACGATCTCGTCGGACGGCGCGTCGCCCGCAACGGGATGTTCAAGCAGTGCAACTTCTCCATGTACTGGACGGCGGAGGCGCTTCTCGCCAGCTACGAAGCGACGGGAGAACGGCGGTATCTGGAGACGGGAAGGCGCTGTCTGGACGAGATGCTGATGACGCAGGCGTCGTGGCAGCCTCCCTATATTCACGTCGACGCGCTCGGCGGCTTCGGCGTCATGAACGCCGACGGCGAGTGGAACGACGCGCGTCAGAGCCTGTTCGCCGAACTGATCCTGCAATACGGCATGGTGTTGGATCACCGTGCTTATATCGAAAGGGGGCTCGCGGCGCTTCGGGCATCGTTCGTCATGATGTACTGTCCCGAGAACGAGCGCACCCGCAGGCAGTGGGAGCGGGCGCACCCGTTTTTCGGCGAGCGGGACTACGGGTTCACGATGGAGAATTACGGCCATGGCGGGGAAGCGAACGCGGAAGGACTCGGCATGGGCACCTTCACGATCTACGACTGGGGAAACGGGGCGGCCGCCGAAGCGTATCTGCGCATCCAGGCGCATCTGGGAGAGACGTTGAAGGAACGTTATGGCTTTGAAATCGGATTGGAATAATTTGAAAAACGGCTCGCGAGGTGATAGTGTGGAGCCATATGATGCGACAGGTTCGCCTGCCGTCAGCCCCATGATGGAGGATCGGATGGATAAACACACGATATACCATATCGCCGAGCGGGTCGGGGTCTCTCCGTCGACGGTCTCGCGAGCGTTGTCCGGCAGAGGCTATTGCGGGCCCAAGACGAAGAGCAAGATCCTCGCCGCGGCCGAAGAGATGAACTACGCGCCCAACAGCGCGGGCAAAGCGCTCAAGATGAAGCAGACGAACAAGATTCTGTTCGCCGTTCCCGATATCTGCAATCCGTTCTACTTCGACATGATCAACGGGATCAACCAGGTGCTGGAGGAATACGGCTATCTGATGATTCTGTTCTACACGAAGCACAGCTTGAAGGAAGAGCTGAAGGCGATTCAGAACGTGAAGGAGAAGGTCGCCGACGGGATGATCATGGTGTCCTTCGACTTCGGCGAGGACAACATCTGCGCCATCAACGCGCTGCAGGCGCCGGTCGTGCTGACGAACAAGTACGTCTCCCCGGCCGGCCGCGACCGCTTCGACTACGTCTACGTCGACACCTACGAAGGTATCGTCCTGGGGACCGAGCACTTGATCCGGCAGGGCATCTCGCGGATCGGCTACATCGGCGGCAGCTTGGCCGAGCAGACCGGGCACCAGCGCTTCTGCGGCTATCGCGACGCTTTGACGGCTGCGGGGCTGCCCTTCGCCGAGCGGCTCGTCGCCGAATCCGACTATACGGAGCATGGCGGCTATCTGGCCGCGCAGGCGATGCTGCGAGGGGCGGACCGGCCGGAAGGCATCGTGGCGGCCAACGACCTGATGGCGATCGGCGTCATGAAGGCTTGCGAGGAAGCGGGGCTCCGCATCCCGGACGATATCGCGATCGTCGGGATGGATAACCTGGACATCGCCTCCCGGGTGCATCCGAAGCTTACCTCCGTCGCGCTGATGCAGGAGGAGATCGGCCGGCAGGCGGCGCAAGTGCTGATGGACCGCATCCGCGGCGTGCCGCGGCCTCCGGGCGAGATCAAGCTGCTGCCGCGGCTCGTCGTGCGGGATTCGAGCCGTCGGCATGCGGCGCAGCGGGGCTAGCGTCGCATGGGCTCGTTCCCCCTCATCCCCCTCATCCCCCTCAAATGGAGCATCGCCCTTCGATCGTCTATCAGGACGAAGCGAAGGGCTTCTTTGGGATGTGTCGGCTAGAATGCATACTTGGAAGAGGGGACAGAGACAGCGTGCCCGGCGAGGCAGGTGAAGGAGAGGGAATCTGCGCACGGCACGGTATGGGATGCAAGACGGGTGGAGGAAGCGAATAAGTTGCGAACGTACAACTTATTAGTGGGAAAAGCGAGTAAAAAGGATGATTAGTTGTAAACGTACAACTTATTTCGGCCAAAACAGCTTCATCCGTCAAAAGTCGCCGAATAAGTTGTACAAATGCAATTTATTGGGCTCCAGACCTTATTTTAGCGAAAAAAAGATGTACAAATACAACTTTATCTACTTGAAGTCGACATCGCGGGCATCTATCTACTTCTCTGTAGCACCAAGGTGCCGACTCTGTCGCGCCAACTCCATCGTGTGCCGACGAAATCACGGGTGCCAACTCCACCAAGGTGCCGACTCTATCGTGCCAACTCATCATGTGCCAACTCCATCGTGTGCCAACGCTATCCCGCCATTGCGCCAATCGGATCGCACCAACACCTTCGCACTAACGTCATTTGCGATACTACCGCACCGAGGCGCGAACGATATCACGACTCCAAATCGACCCTCGCGCAACGAAAAGGAAGGAGGCACTTCAACGCTGCCGAAGGCGTGAAATAGATCTGCGGCGCCTCCCTCACTTAGGCGCGGCTTCTTCCCGATAGCGCATCCGGTATTCGCGCGGCCGGCAGCCGGTATGCTTGGCGAAGCAACGCACGAAAAACGGAAAGGAGCCGAAGCCGACGTCTTCGGCGATCCGGCCGACGGGTTCGTCCGTGCGGACCAGCTGCCCTTTGGCCTGCTCGATCCGGTACCGGGTCAAGTATTCGAGGGGCGTGCAGCCGAAGACGGCCTTCATGCAGCGGGCGATATAGTTCGGGTGGAAATGCACCGCTTCCGACAGTTCGGCGTACGAGAGCGGCCGCCGATAGTGCGTGCGCAGGAAGGCGGCCGCCTGTTCGGCGATCGCGAACTGCGGATGCCGGGCCGCCGGTTGGACGGTCTCCTGCAGCAATTGAATCAGCAGTTCCTGGAATAGCGTCTGCTGCTTTAAGCGGTCCACGGCATAAGGCTGGCGGCTCAACTGATTCAGGGACGCGAGCAGTGCGTAGACCGTGGCAGGCTGGCGCAGCGGGCCGAAGCGGGGCAGCTGGTAGGCGAACTGATTGATCTGGACATACGGATTGTCGTCGATCGGATTGACGCTGATCTGCGTGCCGGACATCTCGTGCCAGCGGCCGAGCGTCTGCAGATGCACCCAGTAAAAATGCGTCTCCTCGGTACACGATCTGTACGAGCGATGGGACCGGTCGGGTCTCAGCAGCAGGTAAGTGCCGGGCGTCGCCTCGAATGCAGCGTCTTCTTCGGCCATGTACAAGCAGCCTTTGTCGACGATCAGCAGATCGAAGACGCCGATATCCTTCCGCGAGGCGTGCATGCCGCCCGCCGGGTAGGTGTCTTCTCCGCTCAAGATGTAATGGGGAATGGGGGGCGAGATGAAGCGAATGTCCGTCATGCCGGTCTTCTCCTATCGGGCGCGAAGTTTCTTTCATTGTAAATGGAAGTGTCGGTTAAGGCAAAATGAGAGATGGCATGCGCGGTATAAAGCTATTCTCCCGTCTACTAAAAGTTCAGATCGGATAGTGAAGAGTCGTAATCCGATATTCAATCCGGAAGCCGCCGTATGGTATATTCGCGTTGCAAATGGAACCCGACAAGGAAAGGATGTTCACGCGATGACGCTGTATCCCACGGCATTCGAAGCGCTGCCGCTCGGCCGCATCAAGCCGCGCGGCTGGCTCAAGGAACAACTCCAATTGCAGGCGGACGGCCTCACCGGCCACCTGGAGGAGCATTGGAAGGACGTTGGACCGGACAACGGCTGGATCGGCGGCGCCGGCGAGAGCTGGGAGCGAGGCCCGTACTACCTGGACGGCTTGGTGCCGCTCGCCTATCTGTTGGAGGACGAGCGCCTGATCGCCAAGGCGAAACGCTGGATCGAGTGGTCGCTCGCGAGTCAGCGCGAAGACGGCTCCTTCGGGCCGGACCGGATCGAGACGGCGAACGCGGAGGTGACGGAGCAGGATTGGTGGCACTACATGATCATGCTGAAGGTCATGATCCAATACGAGGAAGCGAAGGGAGACGAGCGGGTCGTGCCGTTCCTCGCGAAGTTCTTCCGGTATGTCGCCAGACATATCGACGCATGTCCGCTGCGGGAATGGGCGGTGCCCCGCGGCGCGGAACTGATGCTGGCCCTGCATTGGACGTACCGCCGGACCGGCGAGCCGTTTCTGCTCGAGCTCTCCGGCATTGTGTCGCGGCAGACGACGGACTGGACGAGCATTCTCGAGAATTTCCCTTTCTGGCGGAAGGTCGAGCATTGGGATCATCGCACCCACGTCGTGAACGTCGCGATGGGCGTCAAGACGCCAGCCTTGCGCTTCGAGCTGGAGGGTGGCGAACGGGAAGAGGCCGCCGTCCGGAAGGGCATCGAGAGCTTGATGACCTATCACGGCCAAGCGCACGGCATGTTCTCCGGGGACGAGTGGCTGTCCGGCACGCATCCTTCCCAGGGCGTCGAGCTGTGCGCCGTCGTCGAATATATGTTCACGATGGAGCAATTGATCCGAATCTTCGGGGACGGGCATTACGGGGATATCCTGGAGAAAGTTGCGTTCAACGCCCTTCCCGCGGCCGTCTCGGCCGATTGGACGGCCCATCAGTACGACCAGCAGGTGAACCAAGTCGTATGCAACGTCGCCAAGCGGGACTGGAGCAACGGGGACGATGCGAACCTCTTCGGCCTGGAGCCGCACTTCGGATGCTGCACCGCGAATATGCACCAAGGCTGGCCGAAGCTCGTCTCCCATGCTTGGATGTCCGATCGCAGCGGCGGACTGGCGGCGGCTACGTACGCGCCGTGCACGGTCAAGGCTTCGGTCGGCTCGGGCAGCGAAGCGACGCTGACGGTGGGCGGCGATTATCCGTTCCGGGAGTCCGTGACGATCGGCCTTGCGCTGGCGCAGCCCGAGCGGTTCGCGCTGCATCTGCGGATTCCGTCCTGGTGCGCCTTGCCCAAGCTCATCCTGAACGGAACCGAGCTGGCGGCGCTACAGCCGGCGAAGGGCTTCGTCCGCGTCGAGCGGGAATGGCAAGACGGCGACCGCATCGAGCTGCGGTTGCCGATGGCGACCGTCACGACGACTCGGAACATGTACGCGGTCAGCGTCGAGCGCGGACCGCTCGTCTATGCGCTGCCGATCGGCGAGAATTGGCTGCTCCATCAGAAACGCGAACGATTCAGCGACTGGGAGGTATATCCGACGACGTCCTGGCGATACGGGCTCGTCGAAGGTGCGGGGTTCGAAGCCGAGACCGTCGAGGTCCCCGCGCAGCCGTTCCTGGCGGAGCAGACTCCGGTGAAGCTGAGGACGCGGGGGATGCTGGTGCGCAACTGGCGGATGGAAGGGAACAATGCCGATGCGCCGCCGTTGAATCCGATAACGGAAGGGCAGGAAGAGCGGGAGCTTACGCTCGTCCCATATGGCAGTGCGAAGCTTCGCATCGGCGAGTTCCCATCGATTCGCAGGGGGTAGGCGATCGAACAGCGGCGTAGGAACAGCAAGGTCGTCAGCGTATGCTGACGGCCTTTTCGCAGTGGCAGACTATTCGCAGTGGCAGACTATTCGCAGTGGCAGACTATTCGCAGTGGCAGACTATTCGCAGTGGCAGACTATTCGCAGTGGCAGTCTATTCGCAGTGGCAGCCTGTTCGCAGTGGCAGTCTATTCACATAGACAGTCGATTCGCATTGCAGTCTATTCGCATAGATCACTTTTTCACATACGCGGCTTTTTTTTCGGCAGGAGAGGCCACGGCGAACGCAAACGCAGCAATTCGTAAGAAACCCTTCTCCTTCAGAAATACTTTAATAGTTTCGTACAAGCCCGATAACCGGATGGAAGGATGATGGAGAATGGCCACGCTTAAACCTTTTTTATTTTCGGAGGATGCCAGAGCGCAAGCGGCGTTCTATATCGAAGCGCTTGGCGGGGAGATCCAATCGGTCATGACTTATGGACAAGCTCCGGCGCCTCATGAAGACAACAAAGATAAAGTCATGCATATGTGTCTGACTGCCGGAGGGGTAACCCTCTTCATGGCCGATGCGACGGGGCCGCTGACGCGCGGCAATGGCATCAGCCTGAACCTGGAGTTCAAATCCGGAGCCGAAGGCCGGCGAGCGTTCGATAACCTGGCGGCAGGCGGCAGGGTGATGGCTCCGCTCGAGCCTGCGTTCTGGGGCGGCATGTACGGGGAACTGGAAGATCGATTCGGCGTCTTATGGATGATTAGCTGCTAAGCAGAATTCGGCTGCTCCTGAGCGGGGCAAGAGCGACGCTGTGCGGCGCTTGCGGTGCGGTAACGGACAGGTGGCGCAGCGCTTGCGGTACGAGAGCTAGACTTTTGCCGCGGCGGTTCGGTCGGATGTTTCGGCGGGAGGTACGCGGAGACGTCGGCGAAATGAACGCATATAAATGGAGAGAGGCCAATAGTTATGGTAAAGGGTCGGTTGCAGCCGGCCCTTTACCCAACAGCCGAGAACGGCGGCGGCGTCAGCTTGGGATTTCCTCGCGAGACCGATTCCTGGGCAGGGGCGGTCTTATTTCTTTTTGCTCAAGGCGTTTACGATACTGACGACAAGGGCCAACAGCGCAATGATAAACGTCCCGAAGCCGATCATTAATGTCAGCGCGTCTCTAATCGACACCCGTCTCGCCTCCCTTCCGGAAGGATCGCCGACCGCCCTTATCCTTGCTGCCGAAGGACATTTGTCCTTACTATAAAGATATGTAGACGCATATTCGAAAATAACCACATACGATACAGTATTTGGAAATGAAAAAGGCGTGGAGGACAACCGAAGACTTTGGTTGACCTTCACGCCTATTCAGGGTACGTTAGCGTAGACAGAGGATCGAATCATAGGTTTCGAGGTCCGAACGTTGCAAGGACCGAACGTTGCAAGGACCGAACGTTGCGAGGAGGCTGCCGTCATGAAGAAGATCGATCCGAACATCCAACTGGCCACGTTCGCGGGAGGCTGCTTCTGGTGCATGGTGAATCCGTTCGACGAACTGCCCGGCATCGTCTCGGTAACGTCGGGCTATACGGGCGGGCATAAGGAGGATCCGACCTACGAGGAAGTCGGCGCAGAGACGACCGGACACGCCGAAGCGGTCCAGATCGCCTTCGACCCCGCCGTTTTTCCATACGGGCGTCTGCTTGAGATCTTCTGGATGCAGATTGATCCGACCGATGCCAGCGGGCAGTTCCAGGATCGCGGCGCCTCGTACCGGACGGCGATCTTCTTCCATGACGAGGACCAGCGCCGCGCCGCCGAAGCTTCGAAGCGAGCGCTGCAGGCCAGCGGCCGCTTCAAAGGCACGATCGCGACGGAGATCATACCGGCGGGGCCATTCTACCCGGCCGAAGACGTCCATCAGCATTACTATAAGTCCAACCCGTTCGACTACCAGCGCTATCTCGAAGGCTCCGGCAGAGCGGATTTCGCGCAGCGGAGCTGGCATTCGAAGGAGGACGAGCGTCGGCTGCGGCGGCAATTGACGGAGACGCAATACGCGGTCACCCAACTCGGCGAGACGGAGCCTGCGTACGACAACGCCTATTGGGATCATTTCCGGCCGGGCGTATACGTCGATGCGGTCAACGGGGATCCGCTCTTCAGCTCCGCAGACAAATTCGATTCGGGAACCGGCTGGCCCAGCTTCGCCAAGCCGCTGGAGGAGGGGCTGATCCGCAGGACGGCCGAACTCGGCTCCGGACGGCCCCGGACCGCCATTCGCAGCCGGCTGTCCGGCAGCCGCCTGGGCTACTTGAGATACGACGGGCCGGAACCGGTCAAGCTCCATTATGTCGTGAACTCGGCTTCGTTAAGGTTCGTGCCGCTCGATCAGATGGAGCTGGAAGGCTACGGCAGGTATGTCGCAGCCTTGCTCGCGGCGGACGAGACCGCGCCCGAACCGGGACAGGCATCTGCAACCGAATCCGAACCAAAGCCGGGAACGAATCCCGCATCTGTACCCACACCAAAGTGACCGTCCGATACGATCAGCGCGTCGGCCGCGATCCGCGTCTTGCTGGCGATATATGACGGTACGCGATCGTATTGACAGTTCGGTTCCCAATTCCGCTTGATTCAGCTATACTTGAAACATTCGTAGAGATGGAGGGAATCGCGCGTGATGATGATGACCGTATTCTTGGCAGTCGTTATCGGTTGATCTTCAACTGAATAACGCGAGCGCTGGAGAGAAGCCCGGAACGAGAGGACCGGGGCTTGGTTTGTTGTTCTCTCTTAGAGCGCTATGCCAGGAAGAACGGAAGTTTCAATCACGCTCTTTTCCGAGGATGCCCGTTAGGGGCGCCCTCTTCGGTGTGCCCGGGAGACGCGAGTGAACGTTTGTTCACTCGCGTCTTTTTTGTATTCGTCAGGAGGGAGGCGCATGCAAGCTTGCATCCATGCCGACCGACCGTAGATACCGACGTTTCGCCCTCTTTCGAGGACGGCGAAGCCGTCGTTCCCGGGCCGCCTTCATCCCTTACGAAGGAGTGGCCTGAACATGGCGCTTTATTTTGCAACCGTATTGCCGGGTTTGGAGGACATCCTCATGCAGGAGATCCGATGCAAGATGGCGGACGCGAAGCTACAAGGTTCCGAACGGGGGAAAGTCTATTTCGCGGACGCGCAGTCCCCGGAGATGTTCCCGATGCTGCGTACGGCAGACAATCTCTATCGCTTGCTTCACCGATTCCCCGTCGGTCCGCACAAGGCGGACTTGGACCTTCTGGCGCGGGACATCTCCAAGATCGATCTGCCGATAGGGCGGGGGGAGCGGGGGGAAACGATCGGCTATCAGGTACATGCCAGCCGCGTCGGGAAGCATACGTACTCCCGATTCGATGCGGCGGATGCGGCCGCGCGGGGAATCTCGCGCCGCTATGGACGGCACCTGCGTCGGGATGCCGAGTCGCATGCGGTGGAATACCGGCTGGATATCGTTCGCGACCAAGCGGCTTTCGCCCTGCGGCTGACCGATGCGGCTTATCGCTATCGCGGACTGCAGCGTACGTTCACGCGCGCGGCCTTGCGGCCTACCGTCGCGCATGCGCTCGTATGGCTGTCGCAGCCCAAGCCTTCGGACCGCCTGATCGATCCCTGCTGCGGCTCCGGCACCCTGCTCTCCGAACGGCTGGCCTATCCGTTCGCCCATCTGGCGGGCGGAGACCGCTCCGAGGAGGCCGTAGCGGCAGCGATCTCGAACGTCGGCATCCGGGATGACGTTCGCATCCGCCGATGGGACGCCCGGCAGTTGCCCGTGGATGCCGGTTCGGCCGACAAGATGACGGCCAACCTGCCCTTCGGTCGGCAGATCGCGGCAGACATGCCGCTGGCGGAACTGTACGGCGGGATGATGTCGGAGATGAGGCGAGTGCTGACGCCAGGCGGGCAGGCGATCGTGCTGACGGATGCGGACGACGCCTTGCAAGAAGCAGCCGCGCGAACGCAGCTGCGCGTAACGAAGGCAGCGACGCTGAGCTTGAAGGGGCTCCATCCGGCGATTTATTTGCTCGCGAAGCGCTAATCGCGTTTCCAAGGGGACGTCCGTCCGGCTTGCCGGACGGGCGGCACCAGGGCGATCGGGTATCTTCGGCAGCCGCGTTGTCCGTCTGCTTGAACGATTTTCCTTGTTGTGCTACGCTAGGGTTGTACTGACCAGTCAGTTTGACGCATGGAAGAGCTTCCCACGATAAAGGAGTGGTTCGATTGAGCAAAGGAAAAATCATGTTAGCCGCCGTGGAAGTTTTTTCCGAAAACGGTTATCACCGCGCAAGCATGGATGAGATCGCGCTTCGCGCGCAAGTCGCCAAGGGCACGCTCTACTACAATTTTCCGGGGAAGTCCCAACTGTTCAAAGCGATCGTCAAGGAAGGCTTCGAGAAGGTCATGGTTCGGATTCAAGCGGATCTCACGGCCCCCATCCCACTGAAGGAGAAGATCTTGCTGACCGTTCGCCATCACCTGCATCTGTTCCTGGACGCCCGTCATTTCTCGCATATCGCGTTTAACGAGCTGTCGAACGGGATCGAACAGGACGTCCTGGACGAATTGAATACGCTGAAGCAACGGCATTTGGCGTTTCTGGCCGGCATTCTCGAGGAAGGGAAGTGCGAGGAGCGTTACCTTCGCGACTTTGACGCGAATCTGGCCGCGGCCGGCATCATCGGCACGCTGCAGCATATGTGCCAATACTATCTGAGCCATCAAGACCGATATGCAAGAGAGGAACTGGAACGCGACGCATTCATGATGATCTCCGAAGGCTTGTTCAACAAGGTCGAGTAGCAAGCCTTCTTTTTTATGAAAATGGGTTTTGGCCATTACCGCAATCGGGCTTAAAATACTTAATAACCGTACGGAATAATCGTCTTCGGTGGGGCAAAGGTCACCCGGAATTCATCGGCTGGGACCTGTCCGGTTGTGCTGTCCGGTGGTGCTTGATGGTGGTGGCTGCTCCCAATAAATTGTATTCGTACAACTTATTTGGCTCCCATTGGCGGAGAAGAGGCATTTACTTGCAAAAGTACAACTTATTCAGTAGAAAATCGAAAAATAATCAAAAAATGGCCGATTTAGTTGTACGTTTACAACTTATTGATCGATATGAAGGTCATACTGCGGAAAAAGTTGTACATTTACAACTGTTCGGTCGGCGTTGGAGGTCTGGAGGTCTGGAGGTCTGGAGGTCTGGAGGTCCGAAGGACTGGAGGTCCGGAGGTCTGACAAATCTATGATGACGGAACAATGGTGCTTAGAATGTCAGAATGTCCGCTAACCACCA
>NZ_JACJVP010000026.1:134801-171091 GCF_014212125.1 Cohnella nanjingensis | reverse complement strand
GAATGCCGAAAGCGAACGCGGAGGATCTATGGCTACTTACGTACGCGTACATGGCTTGAGAAATTTCACGGCCTTAAGATCAATCACAAGCGGGTTTACAGGCTCATGAAAGAACTGGGTATACGCTCGGTGATTCGACGTAAGAAACCGTATTTCGGCACGAAAGAGGCCTATGTTATCTCCGACAATGTCCTTAACCGAGAGTTCCAGGCGACACGTCCGCTTGAGAAGTGGGTTACGGATATTGCCTATCTTCCCTTCGGTCAATCGTTCTTGTATCTCTCGACGATTTACGATCTCTATAATAACGAAGTAATTGCCTACAAGATCAGCACACGCAACGACATTCGCCTTGTGCTTGATACCGTGAAAAAGGCTATGCGCAAGCGAAAGACACGCGGGATTCTCCTGCATAGCGACCGTGGTTTCCAGTATACATCCAAGCCGTATAACCAGCTGCTCAAACGTCATGGCATTCAAGCCAGCATGTCGCGCAAAGGCAATTGTCACGATAATGCCTGTATGGAGCTTTTTCGGTCATCTCAAAAGTGAATCTCTTCGGCTCCACCGTTTCACCAGCCAGAAGCAGCTCGTGGACGAAGTTCACCGCTACATTCACTTCTATAACCACCAACGATTCCAGAAGAAATTAAGCAACCTTAGTCCGGTGGAATACCGAACTAAGGTTGCTTAAGGGGCTTCTTTTATTACTGTCTACTTGACAGGGGTAACTTCATACGAGGAGATACTTCTTTTTATATTAGCTTTCATAAAGCTGCCCATTACAGATTGTCAACAAAATGCAAGTACGCTTGCGCGCTCTTTTCCAATTCGCTTGCAGGCGGCCCATCATCCGTACCGGGCTCATTTCCGCCGGGCTCATTTTCCGTACCATAGAACGCAAAGGACGAACGATAATCCGCATTGCAGTACAGGAAGGTCGTTTCGAAAGGAGATAGTAATTGTTCAAGCGTATACCGGTATCTCCCGTTTTCGCTATAATCTCCTTTTTGGATTCCCGCAGATACGCCTAAAGCAACTTTCCGATTCTTAAATTTATCCCCTCCGTTTGAACCATAAGCCCACCCATAAGCCAAAACATCGTCAAGCCATTTTTTGAGGAGCGGCGGACAATTAAACCAATAGATAGGGAATTGCAAAACGAGGTTGCCATGCGATTCCACCCGTTTTTGTTCTTTTTCTACGTCTATGTTTCCATCGGGGTAAGCCTTATGCAATTCGTGCACCGTATATTTTTCCGGATATTTTTTGAGTTCTTCTACCCATCGCTTGTTGATGACGGATGTCTCCATGCTGGGGTGCGTGACGATCACAAGGGTTTTCAAAGTTTTATCCTCCTTCAGTCTCCTTTATTTTTCGAGTATAAAGCGCGTACTGCAAATAGATAAGTATGCACTTTTAGTACAGGTACTTTCATAAAGGTGAGTGTTAGGTCGCAAACTTTCGACGGGAAAGGTCCTTGCAAGGGGGCGGTTCCTCATACAGCATGGATAAGTTTCATGTTACTCGTAAAGGTAAAAATATTTTCAAATCGGTCATTATCCTGGCTTATTCCCTCCGCCGATCTTCGGTACGATTTAAACAGGGAACAATATCTTGGGATGGGGTGCAAGCGATGGACAACACGATAACAAAGACGGCCGAGAGCAAGCGAACGGCCCGCGTTCGATCGGCTACGAAGAGAAGGGAGACGCTGTCCGGCTATCTTTTCATCGGACCGATGTTTCTCGGCCTCTTAATACTCACGATCATCCCGACGATCATTACGTTTATTCTCAGCTTTTCGGACTGGAGCTTCATCGCGGGCGTCGATAAACTCAAATTTACGGGATTCAGAAATTTTTCGCGGCTTTTTGACGATCATGTATTTCTCGTATCCTTGAAGAACAACCTCTATTTGCTTCTCGTCGTTCCCGTACAGCTGATCATCTCCCTTGCCCTAGCGGTCATCATCGATAAGCTGGTTTATCTGAAAAATTTCTTTAAGATCATCTTCTTCCTGCCGTATATCTCGAGCATCGTCGCCGTATCCATCTGCTTCCAGCTGCTCTTCCAACCTTCCTACGGCCCGATCAATCAATTCCTTCGCTCGCTTGGCGTGAGCAATCCGCCGACGTGGCTGGCGGATATTCACTACGCCTTGCCGTCCGTCATGGTCATTATGGTCTGGGTCGGGATCGGGTTCTGCCTGATCGTCTATATGGCGGCGCTGCAGTCGATTCCGAAAGATCTGTACGAATCGGCGGACATCGACGGAGCGGGCGCTTGGACCCGATTCGCCAGAATCACTTTTCCGATGGTGTCGCCCACGACGTTCTTTCTGCTCGTGACAGGCTTTATCAGCTCCTTCAAAGCCTTCGACATCATCAAAGTATTGACCGAAGGCCGGCCGGCCTACTCGACGTCCGTCGTGACCTATTATCTGTATACGACGGCATTCGAAAATCTCAAAACCGGCTATGCCTCCTCCATGGCGTTGATCCTATTCGGGTTCGTCTTGCTGATCACGCTCTTCCAAATGTACGGACAAAAGAAATGGGTTAACTACTGATCGGGGTGACTTATGGACAAGCGGAAAAAAGGAATCAGAACGGTTACCACGATCTTGATGCTGCTCGCGGGCGTTGCGTTTGTCTTGCCGTTCCTATGGATGATCTCGGCCTCCTTCAAACCGGAGATCGACGTGTTTAAATATCCGATCGAATGGATTCCGAAGCACTGGAACGTCTACGAGAACTACAGCGAAGTATGGTTCGGCGAGCATCCTTTCGGGATCTACTATTGGAATACGGTCAAGGTAAGCGTCATTACGACGCTCGTCTCCGTATGGATCTCCAGCATGGCGGCTTACGGGTTTTCGCACGTGGATTTTAAAGGCAAGAACGCGATGTTCCTCTTGGTGCTGATGACGTTTATGGTGCCTAGCTATTCCATTATCGTGCCGCAATTCATGATTTTCCGTTGGCTGCGGCTGTTCGACAGCCATCTGGGACTTATCTTGATCGGATCGTTCAGCGCGTTGGGTACGTTTATGCTCCGGCAGTTTTTCCTGGGCATCCACAAGGATTATCTCGAAGCGGCTAAGCTGGACGGCGCCGGACACGCCCGCATCTTCCTTCAGATCACGATCCCGCTGGTGAAGCCTGCCTTGGCCACCTACGCGATTCTGCGGTTCATCTGGACCTGGAACGATTACGCGAACCCGCTCATCTTCCTTCGCAGCGACCGCCTCGCGACGATCCAGATCGGGATCCAGAAGTTCGCGTCGGAGAGCGGGGTATACTATTCGCTCATCATGGCCGGGACCGTGTCGGCCATCCTGCCGCTCCTCCTCATCTTCATCGTCGGACAAAAACAGGTGATCGAAGGGATCGCGATGGGCGGCGTAAAAGGGTAAAAATAATTCCGAATTAGTCAAAATAGAAACTCTGACGATCGGGACGAAAATGGTAAGTTTAGATTGCTTAGAAAAAGATGCACATAAACCCGGGAGGTTGAAACATGAAAAAGAAATGGTTGTCGGTCGCTTCGGCCGCGCTGCTAACGACAAGTCTGTTGGCCGGCTGCGGAAGCAAATCGGGGAACGACACGTCGTCGCCCAACCCGAGCGACGGCGCAAAACCGAGCGCCAGCGCTTCGTCCGCCAAGGAGCCCGTCACGATCAAGTTCCTGGGCTGGGAGAAATCGTCCGTTTATCAGCCGGCGATCGACGCCTTCCAGCAAGCGAATCCCGACATCAAGGTCGAGTACGTTCCGCTCGTCGAGAACGACTCGAACGAGACGATCAAGAAGATCGACCTGATGTACGCTTCGGAAGACGCCTTTGACGTCTTCACGCTGAACTCTCCCCCTGCCTTTGCGCAGCGCGCCGCGAGCGGCATGCTCGAGCCGATGGACGATTACCTGTCGAAGGAAGGCGTCAAGTACGAGGACGAGTACAAAGCCGAGCAGCAGAAGCTGGACGGCAAGCGCTACTCCTTGCCCGGGAAGTTCGGTCCATGGCTGATCCTTCTGAACAAGGCGCAGTTGGACGCGGCGAATCTCGAGGTGCCGAAGAGCTGGACTTGGGACGAGTTCCGGGATTACGCCAAGAAGCTGACCAAGGGCGAAGGCCCGAACAAGACGTACGGCGCGCATTTTCACGAATGGAAGGATTACTTCCTGCTGAAGCTCTACAGCGCATCTCAAGATCAGGGCATCATGAAGGACGACGGACTGACGCTGAACGCCGACAATCCGCTCATGAAGCAATCGCTGGAGCTGCGTTACGAGATGGAGAAGACCGACAAGTCGGCAACGCCTTACCAAGACGTCATTACGCAGAAGATCCCATACCGCAATCAATTCTTCCAACAGAAAGCCGCGATGCTCCCGACCGGCCCTTGGATGGTAGCCGAAGCGGGCGGTACGGACAAGATCCCGGCGACGTTCGTGTCCGCGTTCGCGCCTTGGCCGACCAACGCCGCAGGTGACGAGATCTACTCGTTCGGAGGCGCCGACCCGCTCGTCATCTCCTCCCATTCCAAGCACAAGGAAGAATCCTACCGCTTCCTGCGTTATCTGTCGACCGAAGGCATGGCGCTGACCCATCAGTTCTCGGCCTGGAAGAAAGCCGACATCACCAAGGAAGTCGATCAGATCGTGGCCGCCACGAAGACGCCGGACATGATCGACAAAGCTTCGTTGATCAACGTCCTGAACGTGACGAAGCTGCCGACGCCGCCGATCACCGTGTCTTACGCGGGCGACCTGGAGAAGGCTTATATCGCCGAGGCGGATCAATACATGCTGGGCAAGACCGATATCGATACGACGATCGCGAACATCAAGACGAATTTACAGAAAATTATTGATGCAAACAAGTAAGACGAAATTTATAATGAGGGGGAGGATGCCCGCGCGGCATCCCCTTTTCCGTCTATAAGCGCGAATTGTCCCGAACCCCGTCGCCCGGGACATCGACGAATCTAATCTAATACACGGACGGGAGGCAGAGCTGTGCGATTGCCGTTGATAAGCTGGAGGCAGAAGCTGATCCTGATGTCGCTGCTCTGTCTCGTCGTGCCGTCGGTCATCACCCTCATCCTGCTCGGGCTGTACGCCAAGAACGAACTGAAGACCAAAGCGGTCGAGAAAGCGGAGCAGGCGCTGGAAGTCGCCGAGTTGTATACGTCCAACATCATGCAGGATATGGTGAACGCTTTCAATTCGATCCAATACGACAGCGAGACGATCACGGACATGCGCGTCGCCTGGAACAAGTACAAGCAGGACGGGACCGGCAAGGTCGATTTTTTCTCGTTTCGGAATCTCTCGGAGAAGCTGGACCGCATCACCTTTTTCGGCGGACAGACGTACGTGACGATCCTGCTGCCGAACGGCCTGATCTTTACCAACTACTCTACCTACGACAACAGCTTGAACTTCATGTACGAGGAGAAATGGCTGAAGGATATGGCGGCCGAACCGAGCAATACGACGCGATGGCTCGGCACGCAGCCGAACTACGTCCGATCCGACGCGGACAAATATCCGAACGTCGTCACGATCATCCGCAAGTTCCAGTTGTACAACAATGGCGTAAGCGCCTACATCATCCTGAGCAAGCCGGAGATTCAGTTCCGGCAGATCTTCGCACGGTATGAAGGCGACCCGGCGCTGATGCTGCTGGACAAAAACGGCACGATCGTCTCCCATACGGATCCGTCGCAGATCGGCAAGGCCGCTCCGGTTCCGGCTCCGCCGCAGGGACAATACGACCGTTCCGAATGGAACGGAACGGAATATTTAACGGTCGGCCATGCGCTGCCGTTCGCCGGATGGAGCTTGCTCAGTCTGACGCCGTATGAAGGCGTTACCAGCAAGATCGGCAGCATGTTCAACCGAACGTTCGTGCTGCAGATCGCGTTTTTCCTGCTGTTCGCCCTGTTGCTGCTTTATTTTCTCAATCAATGGACCAAACCGGTCATGCGTCTCGCGAGGACGGCATCCAAGGTCGAGAAAGGATTCCTGGACGAGCGCTCCGGCGTCAGAGGCCGGCATGAAGTCGGATTCCTGGGGCTGGCCTTCGACCGCATGCTCGATCGCATCGAGGACATGATCGTTCAGGTCGAGGAAGAGCAGACCCGCAAGCGGATGGCCGAGCTCGAGCTGCTGCAGGCGCAGATCAACCCCCATTTTCTGTTCAACACGCTCAATTCCATTCGTCTGCAGGTCATTCTGAAGGGCGAGGAGGAGATCGGCGGCGTAATCGGTTCGCTGTCCACGCTGCTGCGCATGACGATTAACCGCAACAACGAGTTTATCCCGCTGCACGAAGAGGTCGCCACCGTCGAGCATTACATGCAGCTGATGAACTTCAGGCATCACGAGAACGCGGCGTTAACCGTCAATCTGGCTTCGGACGCGCTGCTGGTATCCATTCCGAGGTTCACGCTGCAGCCGCTCGTAGAGAACGCCTACATCCATGGCCTGCGCCAAAAGCGGGGAGAAATCGGCATTACCGCTTGGAAGCAGCAGCAAATGCTCTATATCCAAATCCACGACAACGGCGTCGGCATGGCCGAAGACGCCATGGAACGCTTCCGTAGCGGCGCTCCGATGTCCGGCATCGGCTTGAAGAACGTCAAGGAGCGGCTGCAGATTATCTATGGGAGCCTGTTCGAGATGGAGATGGCGAGCTCGCCCGGAGCGGGCTTGAAGATCGTCCTGAAAATTCCGCTGAGGGGCAGGGAGGAAGGCCGCGATGTACAAAGCCATACTGGTGGATGACGATGTGGCGGTGCTGGAATTTCTGAAGCGGCTCGTGCCGTGGGAGCGTCTCGGCTTCGAGCTCGCGGGGGAATATACGGACGCGCTGGATGCCGTCGAAGCGTGCCAAGGGGTGTATCCCGACCTGATCGTGACCGATATCGGGATGCCGGAACTGGACGGGCTGAGCTTCATTCGGCGGGTGCAGTCCGAGGGGGCCAAGAGCCGATTCGTCATCCTGTCCTGCCACGACGAATTCCAATATGCCCAGCAGGCCGTGCAGCTCGGCGTTCAGGACTATATCCTCAAGGAGACGCTGACGCCGGAAGGCATCGCGGAGATCATCCGCAGAGTCAAAGACAAGATCGAAGAGGATATGCGGCTTCGGATCGAAGTCGACCGCCTTCACGTTCAAGCGAACAAGAGCAAGTCCGCCGCGAAGGAGATGTGGTTGCGAGAGGTGCTGGCCGCGCCTTTCGCCGACGATCCGACCTTGATGGAGCCGCTCCGCGAGTACGGGCTCAATACGAAGCTCGGCCACTATATTCCGCTGCTGTTCCGCTCGCACCGGTACCAGGAGGCGATCGTCCGCTACCGGCAGGAAGAGGCCGTCAAGTTCATCGCGGAGAACGCGGCCGAAGAGCTGCTGCGGGAGGAGCCGGACATGCTGTTCGTAGGGCATGCGGGCAGTACTTTTTTCCTTCTGTACGCGTATCGGAAGGACTTGGCGCGCAACCCTTACGAGTATGCGGCCGCCGTGGCGAGGAGACTGCAGCGGGCGTTCGCCGGCGTGCTGAAGCTGCCGTACTCGGCCGTGATCGGAGAGGAGGTCTGCGGCGGAGCGGGCCTCAAGCGGCAGCTTGCGGAGCTGCTGGAGGCGGGAGAACGGTTGTTCTACGCCGACGGGCCGACGGTGACCAAGAAGGCGGAGCTGCAGCAGGAGCTGAATCGGGAAGACCCGTTCGTCTATCATTTCGACTACGCGGAACGGTTCAACCGGCTGCTGCTCGAAGCGAACGACGACGTCTACCCGGCGGTGGACGCGTTCGTCGGCTTCGTCGCGGAGCGGCGGTTCCAGCCCTCCCGCGTCAAGCAGCTCGTCTGGAAGCTGGCGCTCGATCTCCTGCTGAAGCTGCGGCCGGGCATCGCGTACGACAAGGAGAAGGTGCAGCAGGAGATCGGCCGCGTGATGCACATCGGCGAGCTGCGGGGTTGGCTGGCCAAGTTCTTGACGGACGCCGTCTCCCAGGTCGGCCGAATCGCCAACAAGAGCAAGAAGACCGAGATCGTGGACGCCCAGAACTATATCCGGCTGCATCTGAGCCGGAAAATCACGCTCGAGGAGGCGGCGGAATATCTGCACCTGAATCCGAGTTATTTCAGCCGGCTGTTCAAGAAAGAGACCGGAGAAAACTTTATCGAGTTCGTGAACCGCATGAAAATGGAGAAAGCGATGGCCCTCATCAGCGACTCCGGCAAATCCGTGGAGGAGGCTGCGTTCTCGCTCGGCTTCGACAACAAAAGCTACTTTATCAAGCTGTTCAAGCAGCATTTCGGAATCGCCCCCGGGCGAATCGGTTGAGGCGTATCGGCTGGAACCGATGTGCGGCGAGTCGATCCTCGTGACCGGGGCGACCTTTGCCAAGCTGGACTGGAACCCGACGACACTCGGGGCTTTTGCCGTCTCGTTCGCCGGGACGGTGGCGATGTGGTGGATCTACTTCGAGATGACGTCCAAGATCGGACACCACTACATCGCGCATGCCGCCGATCCCGGCAGAGTGGCTCGCTCCGCCTATACCTACACCCATCTCCTGCTGGTCGCAGGCATCATATTGTCCGCCGTATCGGATGAATTGCTGCTGGCACACCCGTCCGGCCACATCGACGCCAAGACGGCCGCGGTGATGCTCGGAGGCCCGGGACTCTACCTGCTCGGCAATCTGCTGTTTATGCGGATCGTAGCCAAGGTCGTCCCCCTGCCGTCCCTGGCCGGGGTGATGGCTTTGGCCGCGCTCATCCCCTTCGCCGGGGAGCTCACGCCGATGCTGCTATCCGCAGCCGCGTCCCTCGTGCTGGTGATCGTCTCGGTGTGGGGAGGGGCGTTCTCCGAGCGGCTGTGCCGTCTCGTCCCGTCCGCCGCGCATCGTCATGAGTCGTAGCTTCGACTTGCGGCAAACTTTAATCCCCCCGCCACCGATAAATTCATGAGCTTCCCCAAGCCAAAAGCCTAACCGCAGACCGTACGGTTAGGCTTTCCCTTTTAAGTCGTGTTTTAACTGAAGCAGTTCCCGCCCCATGTGAACAGCCCAATTACGTCCAGCAACGTCTACTGGTCGAATGGCCCTCCATCAAGCAATCATCCATTTTTAATATCATGATATATTAACCGTGCTAAACGTCCTGGGCCGTATCGGGTTAATCCTTCCGCAGGGACGGAAGGGGAAATGATATACGCGACATAAGTCCGGAATCGGTACGCAATTTCCGCCTAGTTGATCGCTGTGTATCAACAATAGAACAGGATAATACCATTGTATCTCAATGTCGTAAATATACCAGTTCAAGGCGAAAAGGATATATTGACTTTATAACTTTTATCGTGATATACTCACCTCGAAATCGGGTTGAATCAACGGATGAGGGGCGAGACCATGTACGAAACCGTCTACCGCAAGATTGAATCCATTGCCTCTTCGCTTCAGCAAGCGGATGCTCATTTGGCCGACGTTTTCCGGAATTGCTATCCCAACACGCTGCAGACCACCGTCGAACTGCTGGATGACGGCACTTCATTCGTCATTACGGGAGATATTCCGGCAATGTGGCTGCGAGATTCATCGGCGCAAATTCGCCCCTACATGGAGATGGCGGGAGAGGACGCCGAGCTTGGCCGGCTCATACGCGGCGTGATACACCGTCAAGCGAGGCTGCTCGCCATGGACCCTTATGCAAACGCATTCAACAAGACGCCGAACGGTCAGGGGCATGGGGGCGATCTTCCGCCAAAGGGACCGTGGGTATGGGAGCGCAAATTCGAACTGGATTCGCTGTGCTACCCGGTTCAGCTGTGCGCGCATTACTGGCGAACGACCGGCGACCGCTCGGTATTCAACGAGGATGTTCACCTCATGTTCAAGCAGATTGTCGCCACCATGATCATCGAACAGCGCCACGATCGGGACTCCGGCTATACCTTCCAACGATTTCGATGCCCGCCGTCGGATACGCTGCCTTTCGACGGCAAGGGAACGCGCACCAACTACACCGGCATGGTCTGGTCGGGCTTCAGGCCCAGCGACGACGCCTGTACGTACGGCTATCTGATCCCCGCGAATATGTTCGCGGTCGTCATTCTCCGCGATCTGTCAAAGCTGGCCCAAGAAATGTACAACGATTCCGCTTTATCTGAAAGCGCTTGCAAATTGGAAGCGGAGATCGCTTTCGGCATCGAGACTTACGGCAAGGTCCGGCATCCCGCGTTCGGAACGATGTACGCCTACGAGACGGACGGATACGGGAACTTCAATCTGATGGACGACGCGAACGTCCCGAGCCTGCTGTCCATCCCCTATCTCGGGTATCGCACGGCGGAAGATCCGGTATACCGCAACACGCGGGCGTTCGTGCTGAGTCCCGGCAATCCCTATTATTTCGCCGGCGCTCACGCCCGCGGGATCGGCAGTCCCCATACGCCGCCCGGCCACATCTGGCCGATCAGCTTGATCATGCAGGGCCTCACCTCGACGGATCCCGGGGAGCAGGAGGAACTGATCCGCACGCTCGCGGCGACGACGGCGGGCACCGGATTCATGCACGAGAGCTTTCACCCGGACGACCCCGGGACATTCACGCGGGCATGGTTCGCATGGGCGAACAGCCTCTTCGGGGAGTTCCTCGCCCGCTGGGCGAGCGGCCAGACCGCGGGAACGCAGGCCGATCTGCATCAGGCGTGACGGATGAACGTAAGGAGGAGATCCGAATCATGATAAGCGCTTCTTCGCGGAAAAAGGATTATTGGGGCTGGGTCAAAGGGTATCTTCATATCTCTCCTTCCATCATCGGCTTCGGGGTATTCGTCGCCTATCCGCTCATCATGTCCGTCTACTACGCCCTGACCGATTGGAACGGCTACAGCAAGCCCAAGTACGTCGGCTTCGACAACTTCAACTATCTATTCACGATCGACCCCGCCTTCTGGAAAGCCATCCGCATCACCTTCTACTACGTGCTCATCAACGTGCCTGCTTCCCTGATCTTCGGCCTGCTGCTGGCCATGCTGCTGAACCGCAAGCTGCCGGCGATCAAGTTTTTCCGGACGGCCTTCTACTTGCCGACCGTGCTGCCGATGATCGCGACCCTCACGCTATGGAAATTCATCTATCATCCCCAGTACGGCCTCGCCAATCGCATCCTGAATCTGTTCGGAGCGGGGCCGTTGGATTGGCTAAGCAACGAGAGGCTGGCGCTGGTCTCCGTCATTATCGCGGGTTTGTGGCAGATCGGCGGCGGGATGATCATCTTCCTGAGCGGGCTGCAATCCGTTCCCCAAGACCTGTACGAGGCGGCGGAGATGGACGGCGCCCGGGGCTGGCTCGTCTTCCGCAACGTCACGCTTCCGCTGATTACGCCGATTCTGTTCCTGCAGCTCATTCTGGGCATTATCGGATCGTTCCAATCGTTCGCCCAGGTGCAGGTCATGACCGGCGGCGGCCCCAACTACGCGACCTTGCTGCTGAACTTCAAGATCTACTCCGACGTCTTCGGGCAGAAGATGTTCGGCTACGGCATCGCGGAGGTATGGATTCTGTTCCTGATCATTATGGTCTTCACGCTGATTACCTACAAGTATTCCAATCAGTTCGTGCATTACGAGAACGATAATCGATAGGGAGGCAGCCTCCATTGAAGACGATCTATTCCGCTCCGGCCGCCCGGTTCGCCGAAGGCAGAAGGCGCAAAGTCAAGACCGCGGATGTCATTCGAATGGCGGTCCTCCTGATCGGTACGGTCGCCATGCTGTATCCGCTGCTGTGGGTCATTACGATCGCGTTGAAAGGCAACAACGACATCTTCACGACGACGCCGCAGTGGTTCCCCAAGGAGTTTCACTTCGACAACTTCATCAAGGGCACGGATCAGATTCACTTCTGGCGGACGTTCCGCAACTCGCTGTTCATCTCGATTGTCAGTACGATCGGTCAGGTGCTCAGCTCGGTCGTGGTAGGCTACGGTCTCTCGCGTCTTCGCTTCCCCGGCCGGCGGCTATGGTTCAGCTGCTTCATCGGCAGCTTGATGCTGCCGGGCTTCGTCGGGATGGTTCCCGTCTTCCATCTGTTCTCCACGATCGGCTGGTACAATACGTGGCTGCCGCTCATCGTTCCCTCGTACCTGGGCAACCCGACCTTTACTTTCCTGTTCATTCAATTCCTGAGCACCATTCCCAAATCGTTCGACGAGGCCGCCAAGATGGACGGGGCGGGCGACCGGCAGATTCTATGGCGCATTCTGGTGCCGATGTCGCTGCCCGTCGTTATTACGATCGTCATTTTCGCCTTCAACGGCTCTTGGAACCAATATCTCGAACCGCTGATCTACCTGGTCGATCAGAATAAATGGACGTTGTCCGTCGCGCTCGCTTCGTTCGCCTCCAACTGGACGACGCAGTGGAACTATTTCATGGCCGCGGATCTGATCTATATGCTGCCGATGCTCCTCATCTTCTTCCTTGGCCAAAAGTACTTTATGCAAGGTCTCGGGTCGGTCAATTCCGCCGGCTTGAAATAAAAAAAATTTCAGGAGGTCATAAGATGAAAGCGGTTAAATGGGGAACGGGGCTCACGGCATTTCTGATGGTCGCCGGCATGCTCGCCGGCTGCGGCAGCTCGGGGAACGGAGATTCGCAGCAATCGGGGACGGCAGGGGCATCGCCATCGCAGAAAGCGTCGGACGGCGGGGCGACCGATACCGGGACCAAGGCCGATCCCGGCAAAGCCAATGTCGAAGTGACGCTGATGACGTGGGAATCGCAGGATATGAACAATAAAATCATGGACAGCATGAAAAAATTCGAGCAGGATAACCCGGGCATTACCGTCAAGCTGATGCCCGCTCCGCTCAGCGATTACGGCGTGAAGCTCAACGGGATGATCGCAGCCAAGCAGGCGCCGGATATTTTCGAATTGGGCAACGATATGATGCTGCAGGATCAGGCGCAGAATCTGCTCTTCGACTGGACGTCGCACGCGAGCGCGGATCAAGAGTTCATGAACGGCTTCTATCCCGGCGTCACCGACAGCTGGAAGGTCGACGGCAAGAACTTCGGTCTGCCAGGCCTTCTGAACACGTACGGCATTTTCTATAACAAGCAGCTGTTCCAGGATGCCGGTCTTCCCGAGCCGAAGCCGGGTTGGACGTACGACGATTTCTTCAACGCGATGGGGAAGCTGGCGTCCAAGCAGAACGGCGTTCAGCAGTACGGCTACTACGGCCACCCCGATCCGTTCACGGTCTCGCTGTATTCGGTATCCGCGGGAGGCGCTCCGTTCGCCGACAACCTCCTGAACCCGATGAAGGTGGAGATCAGCCCGCAGTTCGTGGAGCTCGTCGCCAAGTACCAGAAGGCCATCGCCGACGGCGCGATGAACCCCCCGAACTTCGATCTGTCCAATATTATGGGGCCGTTCAAAGACGGCAAGGTCGGCATGACCTATCAAGGCCAATGGGTCGCCGACGATCTGATCCGCAACGCGCCGAACCTGAAGTGGGGCTACGTCCCGATGCCGGTCGTCGACAAGCAGTCCGAGATCTACGACGCCGTCGGCTGGGCCAGCCCGGTCAGCATCAAGAACCCGGACGCCGTCTGGAAGGTGCTGAAGTATCTCGACTCGACGATGTACCAGGACGTGCTGCCGCAGACGCCGGTCGCTCCGTCCGCTTTCCAGGCTTCCGCTTCTTCCTATTACGACGCCCTGAAAAAGTCCGGTCACCAGGATCTGGCCGACGGCATCGACCATATTCTGAAGTCGCCCGATACGGAGCCCGTCCGTTTCCTGCCTGCCTGGGCGGGCAAAGCGAACCCGTTCATCGACACCGTATGGAACAACGTGCTTGCCGGCAAAGGCGGCGAAAAGGAACTCCAAGGCATGGCCGACAAGATCAATAAAGTCATTCAGGCTTCGAAGTAACGAAGGAGGGCAGCAGGAGCCGACTAAGAGCACATCTTTCGGCTCCTCTTTTTTCTTCGCGATGAAGGAGGTGATGCATTCGACAACGATGGGGGTTGGGCTAGGACGAGGTCGGCAGTACGAATCGATTCCATGGGAGGTTAAGTAATGGCGCCGAAAAGAAGGAAAAGATCGATTGGATTCGGATGGGCAGCGGCAATGGTCTTCGCGGCGGCTTCGTGGTCGGGTTTCGGGACTCCCGCGGCGAACGCGGCAGAGGGCGCGACGGCGACGCCGGCCGCATCTCAGATCGGCTTTAGCCCGTCCGATGCAGATACGGCGATGAAGGCGTTCAATCAGGCGTTCTGGGACCCGAATGCCAAGTTCTTCTGGTCGAATTCGAATCGCGGCACGAACTACCAAGGCTTCTGGGTCGAAGCGGAGCTATGGGAGCTGGTGATGGATGCGTACCTTCATACCTCCGACGCAGGCTTGAAGGCGACGCTGCGCAATCAGATCGACGAGATCTTCGACGGGACCGTGGCCAAGTACGGGGCGGATTGGACCGACAATCATTTCAACGACGATATTATGTGGTGGGCCATGGGCAGCGCGCGCGCCTATGAGATCACCCAAGAGCCGCGTTACTTGGAGAAGGCGAAATATTATTTCGACTTCGTCTACGATACGCAATGGGAAGACAGCTTTGCGAACGGCGGGATCTGGTGGATGAACACCGATCATTCCACCAAGAACGCCTGCATCAACTTCCCGGCTGCCGAAGCGGCCGTCTATCTGTACAACGCGACCAAGGACGATCATTATCTGGAGGCGGCCACCCGCATCTACCGTTGGGGCAAGACGATGCTGACGGACGGCAACGGCAAAGTGTTCGACCGCATCGAGATGAAGAACGGCGCGGTGCCGGACGCGACCCATTACAACCAGGGGACGTTCATCGGCTCGGCGGTCGGCCTGTACCGCATCACCGGGAACCGCGTCTATCTGGACGATGCCGTGAAGGCGGCCGCCTTCACCCAGAATCATCTGGTCGACGGGAACGGCTTGCTCCGTTACGAGGGGCCGAACGGAGACCTGAAGGGCGGCAAGACGATCCTGGTCCGCAACCTGGCCTACCTGCAGCAGGCGCTCGATCGCAGCTCCGAGGACGTATACAAGCCGTTCGCAACCCAATTCAAAGAATGGCTGGCGGCCAATACGAATACGGCTTGGAGCAACCGGAACGCCGACGGGATCGTGGACGGCAACTGGGCGGGGCAGCTGCTCTCCGGCACCTATGAATCCTGGTCGTCCGCCGCGGCCGTCGAAGCCTTGACCGTCTTGCAGCCCGGTTCCGCTACGCTTCCCGTCCAAGCGAGGAATCCGTACGCCAAAGTGGAGGCGGAATCGTACAGCGTCGGCAGCGGATTCGGTCTCGAAGGCAGCTCGGAGGGCACGCTGCAGCTGGCCGGCATCCAGGCGGGCGGCTTCGCGGCCTACAAGAACGTGGATTTCGGCAGCGCCGGAGCGGTCGGATTGATCGCCAGAGCGTCGAGCGCGACGGGCGGAGGGAACATCGAGGTTCATCTCGACGCGGCGAACGGCCCGAAGGTCGGCACCCTCGCCGTGGAAGGAACGGGCAGCTGGAATACCTATTCCGATGCCGTTGCCGTCCTGAAGGACGATCAGGGGAATCCGAGCGTCATTACGGGCGTGCATGACGTCTATCTCGTCTTCGCCAAGACGAACGATACTTATCTGTACAACTTGAACTGGTTCAAATTCACCACGTCCGATCCGACCAAGACCGATGCCTACGCCAGGCTCAAGGCCATCCATGCTGAAGGCAGCTCGGGCCTGAGCGTCAATGCGGACGCGGGAATCCTGGACGGCATCGGCAACGGCGCCTATGCTTTCTATAAAGGCATCGACCTGGGATCCGGCGCTGCCGGAATCACGGCGCACGTGTCGAGCGGCGGTCAAGGCGGCACGATCGAGGTGCGGCTGGACGGCGTCGACGGACCGGTCGCGGGGACGATTGGCGTTCCGGCCTTGGGCGACTGGAACAACTGGGTCGACCTCATGGCCAATATCGACGACAGCCTGGCGAACGGCGTTCATGACGTCTACCTCGTTTTCCGCGGAGCAGGCGGGAGCGACTACCCGTGCAATTTGGGCTGGTTCACCTTTACGACGGTGAAGGGCAAAGCGCGGGACGCCTACGCCAAGCTGGAAGCCGAAAACTACACGGGCGGCGCCGGCTTCGGAACGGAGAACGGCGGCGGGCAGACGTATCTGGCGGGGATCAACGCGGCCAACAACCCTTATGCCATGTACAATTATATTGATTTTGGGAGCACGAGCCCGACGAAGATGCACGTCCAAGCGGCAAGCGATACCGCCGGCGGCACGATCGAAGTCCGCATCGACAGCTTGAACGGACCGGTCATCGCGACGGATACCGTAGCCGGAACCGGCGGATGGCAGAAATTCGCCGTGACCTCGGCGGACGTCACGACTCCCGTCACCGGCCCGCATATCGTGTTCCTGCTGTTCAAAGGCACCGGCTACTTGTTCAATCTGGATAAATTCACGTTCGGGGATCCGTCCGTGCTGTCGGCGCCCGATAAGCCGCCGGTTACGGTTCCGGACAGCATTCCGCCGGGAGACGTCGAGAACGTCCAGGCGATTCGCGACCAAGGCGCGATCCGGCTGTACTGGGACGGTCCTTATGATATCGACGCCCAGAAGGTAGAGCTGACGCCGGTCAGCAACGGGCAGCCGATCGGAGACGCCGTCGCCGTCGGTAGGGGGATTCAAACCGCCTCGCTGTCCGGTCTTGCCGATGCGCCGAACCTGGGCATCGCCATCCATGCGATAGACGCTTCAGGCAACGTATCCGCAGGAATCGTCGTGAAGATGGACGATCTCCCCGCCTTCACGCTCGCGGCCGACGGCAAGGCCGTGGAGGAGGGCGGATCGCTGGAAGACTTCATGACGCTCCGGTTCACGGCGCTGGACAAAGCGGCGGCGATCAGCTCGGCTTCGATCACGATCGACGGCGCCGTCTTCCCGATTCCTCCCGGCAAGCCGAGCGTCGATCTCGATATGGCCGGCAAGCTGGGCGCCAAGTCGGCCTCGATCGCGATCGAGGATGCGGCGGGCAACAAACGCTATCAGACGGTCGCATTTAACGTTGTCACCAGCGTGGGCTCGATGCAGCATTTGATCGACCGGTTCAAGCGTTCGGGCGAGCTGAGCGGCGCGTTGATTCCTCAACTGAACGGCGATCTGGATCAGGCTGCGCGTCATCTGGAACGCGGGAAGAAAGACCAGGCGCTGAAGGCGATGCAGGACTTCGTCAAACACTTGAACAACAAAGATTTAAGCGGCTCGGTCAAGGATAAGGCCAAAACGATTCTGAATACGGACGCCGATTCGCTGATTAACGCCTGGAAGTAACGTAGAGGAGGATGCCGGGAGGTCGGAACCTAAAGGTAGGAGCAAGGAAGAGGCCGTTCGCGTCATAAAGACGCGGACGGCCTCTTGGCGTTCGGTAGCGCTATTTGCGTTATGTTATATTCCGTGGATATACGGCGGCGATGCCGGTCTTACAGGCTTTATAGAAAATAGTGAAATCGTAGAATAATGAGAATTGCCGCTCCCGCAGGCGTTATTTATTGTAGAAGTAAACGCGCGGGGAGGAAGGGAGATGAGCGAGATCGAAAAGGAAATCGAGCAGGGCGTCCATCATTTCAGCAGCGAATCCAAGTGGGTCAAACCGGAGGACCCCGTCATCCTGCAACGATTGGAGTGGTTCCAAGACCAGAAGCTGGCGCTCATGATGCATTGGGGGCCTTATTCCCAGCTCGGCTTGGCAGAGTCATGGACGCTGAGCGACGAGGACGGCGACTGGGCGCGCAACGATATCGACTGGACCGACGATTACGAGGAGATGAAGCGGGCGTACATCGGCTTGAACAAGACGTTCAATCCGATCCGTTTCCAGCCCGAACAATGGGCGAAGACGGCCGCAGAAGGCGGGTTCAAGTATTTGATCTTTACCACCAAACATCACGACGGCTTCTGTATGTGGGATACGCATACGACGGATTACCGGATCACGGACGGAGCTACCCCTTTCCATGCGCATCGTTATGCCGATATTTGCCGACACGTGTTTGATGCGTTTCGCAGGGAAGGGCTGGCGATTGCCGCCTATTTCTCTAAAGCGGACTGGCATACGCCCTACTATTGGGCACCGGGCATGAAAAGAGGGCGGCATACGTGGCGCGGTCCTTCGTACGATCCGCAAGAATATCCCTGGCTATGGGAGAAATTCGTCCAATTGACGCACGAGCAAATCATGGAATTGATGACCCGCTACGGGAGAGTGGATATGCTCTGGCTGGATGCCGGCTGGGTGCGAGACGGAGGAAGGGTCAGACAAGACATCCGGCTCGGCGAAGTGGTAGCGCGCGCGCGCCGGGTTCAGCCCTGGCTGCTCTCCGTCGATCGCACGGTAGGCGGTTCTTATGAGAATTACGTGACGCCGGAGCAAACGATCCCTGAGAAGCCCATGAACGTGCCCTGGGAAAGCTGTATCACAATCGGCACCTCCTTCTCGTTCGGGTACGAGGACGCCTACAAATCCGCCCGCCAATTGGTCCATATTCTGATGGAGGTGGTGGCCAAGGGCGGCAATCTGGCGCTCAACGTCGGCCCTCAGCCGGACGGCAGATTGCCGAAGGGCGCCGTCAAAAGCATGAAGGATCTCGGCGCGTGGCTGAAGAGATACGGAGAAGCCGTGTACGGCACGCGCATGCGCGCTCCGTACTACACCGGTTCTTGCGCTTTTACAGGCAAGGGGGACGCGTTATATTGCACCTATTTGTATCCGGATGAAGACGCCCCCCTCTCGGAGCGTCTCTATCTTCCTTATCTCGAACGCGTGACTGCCGTCGAGCTCGTGGGCGTCGCGGGGGAGCTGGAATTCAGACGAGAGGGCGAGGGGATATCGGTTCGGCTCCCGGCATCGGAGCTCGCCGGCAAAGCTCCGATTGCCCACGTATTCCGAATCCGCAAAGATGAGGTCCGTCGGCTTTCTTGATCGAACGAGGGAGGGGAGATGCGAATGAACAGCAATTGGTTTCGGCGACTCCTTTTATCGTACCTTCCTGCGTTTTTTATCGTGATCACGATCTTGTTTGCGGTCTTTTTGCAAGCGCTCAATGAACAGAACCGACGCGAAGCGATCAAGGCCAACGAATTCCTGGCTCAGCAAGTCATCCGGTACACGGATAATGCTTTGAAGACGCTTGACTACCGGATTTTGCGGGACATTCTGTCGACGCCCGTGCTGCAGCATTTTTTCAGGGTGAACAGCAACGACGTTTATGGGAACATCCAGGCTATGGACCTCATGGAGGATTGGAAGTTCAATTTTCCGATCATCGACTCGGCTTATTTTCTAAGAGTGGACGATCGCTTCGTTTTGGGAGACGGGGCGGGACAGACGACCGATTTTCAGGATGAGCCCTTCCTCTTGCCCTTTATCGAGCAGCATCGAGATTTGGGCGTATGGACCGGAAAAAGAACCTACAAGCCCTATCCGTCGGAGCGTCCAACGGAAGTCATTACGATCGTACGGGGTTACCCCCATTTTGCAAGCGCGAAGACCGGGTATATCGTCGTCAACGTCAGTTTGTCCAAGCTCCGGCGCGCGATCGCTCCCATGTACAATCCGGACCTCACTTACGTCCGCATGTCGGACGGCGACGGCGCAAGCCTGGTTAGCGGCAATGCCGAAGACGCAAGCAGCCGAAGCGTTTTTTCCCACTACGTTTCCCCGTACACGGGCTGGGAGATCGACAGCGGACCCGCAAACCGGGGGCTGACCCGGATGGCTCTGGATCTCTACAATATCTGGTTCATCATGGCCTTGGCGGCGGTGCTGCTCGGCGCGATATGGGTCGTGCATGTCACGCGACGCAACTATCGGCCGATCAGTCAGCTGGTCGCGCTAATCCGGACCAGCTCCTGGATCCAACAGGATGACGGCAAGCCGGCCGCCAACGAGTTCGGCTTTATCCGCGGGGCGTTGGAGCACTTTATGGAGGAGACGAAGAAAAACAGGCAGCAGCATCAAGAAACCCTTATCTTACAAAAAAAACACCGGTTCCAAGAGGCGCTGGAGGGCGTCGTCCCGATCCGCGAGGCGGAATGGCAGGCGGATCTGATCCGTTACAACGTGAATCCGGCAGGCCCGCAAGCCTTTGTGCTGATCCTGGAGATCGATCGCTACAATCGGTTTGTCGCGTCTTACCACGCGCAAGATCAGTCCATCCTCAAATTCCTCCTGTCCAGCGCCGTGCAGGAAATGGTGCAGCTCCACGGGGCTTCCGTCTGGGCGGAATGGACGGCGGACCGCCGGCTGTCGGCGGTCGTGTGGATCCGCGAGGCCGAGGATGGGGCCAAGCTGCGGGATGCCATAGGGGAGCAAATCGTAGAATGGGTACGCGGCAACTTGAGCTTTACCGTCACGCTGGGCGTCCATGGCATGGCCGTCAGCCTGGAGGAGATCAGGCGATCCGGCGATATCGCCGGAAATTTGCTTTCCTATAAAGCCGTTCTCGGAACGGCAAGGCTCATCCGCCCGGAAGTGATCGAAGGGACGCAGCCGCGCATTCACGAATTTTTCGGCACGATCCACGCTTTATCGCAGGCCGTCCGGCTGCCGGAAAGCGGCTGGCTCAAACATTTGGACGAGCTGTTCAAACAAATCCATGATTCGGTTTCCTCGCGGAAGGAAATCGAAAGTCTGCTGCAGTTCCTGCATCAGCAATTAAGCCGCGTTTTCCTGGAGTTGTCCAAAGAATACCGGGACGCCTGGAAGGACGCGGAGGCGGAATGGCTTCGATTGGAAAGTGAATGGGAAACCGTTCATGAACTGCAAAGCGCCTGCGGCAGCATCTTCTGCGCATTGTCCGGAGAGTTGCAGAAGGTGCGGGATTCGCAGCGAAACCGAGCGGTGATCGGCGATATCCGGACCTATATCGAGAAGAGTTACGCCAACCCGGAGCTATCCTTGGATCACTTGAGCGACAGGTTCGTGATCCATGCCAAGAATATAAGTAAATTGTTCAAGGAGGAGTTCGGCGGGAACTTCGTCGACTTCCTCATCGGACTTCGAATGGATCATGCCAAGCGCATGCTCCAAAAATCGGACAAATCCCTGCAGGAAATCAGCGCCGAGGTCGGGTACAACAACTACAATTCTTTTAACCGCGCCTTCAAAAATTCGACGGGGATATCGCCAAGCGACTATCGGAAACAAGCCCATCCCTGAATGCGCGCGCTCCTTGAAATGCACACGATCCGGTGTCGGCCGAATCCGAATCCTCGGTAGCGTCAGCGTACTCGGCGCGCTTACCGGGGATTTTCTATGCGCGGGAAAAACGCCAAGTATAGAAAAAGGTGAAGTATCCCGTATCCGTGTACGCGATCGGCCTCATCGGCGCAGCTGCGAAAAAGGCGTAGTCGCCGAATCTTACAAATTGATGAAGGAGACGAGCGCCGGCTAGAATCGAACTACCGAACCCGACAACCCGGAGGGGGAGACGGCGCTTGGGAATCCATCCGACAGGGAGCAATGCCGATGGCGCAAACATGGATCAAAGCGAGGCGCAGCTGGGAGTTGTATCTTCTCGTCCTTCTTCCCGTGCTTTATCTCCTCGTTTTTAAGTACATTCCGATGTTCGGGGTCTTGATCGCATTCAAGGATTTTAATGCGGTCGATGGGATACTGGGCAGTCCTTGGGTGGGGTTCAAGCACTTTGAGAACCTGTTCGCCTCGCCGAATTTCCCTCTCTTAATCAAGAACACGCTTGCCATAAGCTTTTATGCGCTAATCGCGGGTTTTCCGATTCCGATCCTTCTCGCTTTAGCGCTGAACGAGATCAGGACGGGCTTTTTCAAGCGCGCCGTACAGATGGTCACTTATGCGCCGCACTTTATTTCTACCGTCGTGATGGTATCGATCATTATCCTGATGCTCTCGCCGCACGTCGGCATCGTGGAACGTATTTTCGCGTTTTTCGGATGGTCCAACACCAATTTCATGGGCGAGCCCGGACTGTTCAAATCCATTTACGTATGGTCGGGCGTCTGGCAGGAGATGGGTTATGCGTCGATCATCTATATCGCGGCCCTGGCCGGCGTGGATCCTTCCTTATATGAAGCGGCGCGCATCGACGGGGCTTCCAGGTTCAAGAAGATCATCCACATCGATCTGCCATCCCTGATCCCGATCACGGTGATCATGCTGATCCTGAGTTTGGGGAATGTGATGGGCGTCGGTTTCGAAAAAATCTATCTCATGCAAAATCCGCTTAACCAGAGCGCATCCGAAGTCATTTCCACTTATGTGTACAAGGTTGGATTGCTTGGGGCCAATTTCAGCTTCTCGTCGGCTGTCGGATTGTTTAATTCCGTCATTAATCTAGTCTTGCTCTTGGTTGTGAATTTCGTAGCCCGCAAGGTATCGGAAAACAGCTTGTGGTAGAAAGGCGGCCGTCCATGTCCCATTATCAAAAGATCAAGGAGCCGTTGGGCGACCGCGTGCTTCTCATCTTCCTCTATGTCTTGCTCGCGATCATCGCGATGTCGGTGCTTTACCCCTTGCTGTATATCCTGAGCTCGTCCCTCAGTTCGCCCAAAGCGGTCGTTTCAGGCCAAGTATGGCTTTTCCCGGCTGAGTTTTCCCTTCGGGCGTACCAATCGATCTTGGGCAGTTCGCAGTTGATGCTTGGCTTTTACAACAGCATCGTTTATACCGTCGTCGGAACGTTGATCAATGTCGCCTTCACGGTGCTGATGGCTTTTCCGCTGTCGCAGAGAGGCATGCCCGGCCGCAAATACCTCATGATTCTCATGATGATCACCCTCTTTTTTAGCGGCGGGCTTATTCCGACTTATTTGCTGGTCAAGGATCTCCATTTGCTGGATACCCGCTGGGCGCTATGGCTGCCGGGAGCCTTCTCCATCTTCCAGGTCATCGTCGCCCGCACGTTCTTTCAGACTTCCATCCCGATCGAACTGCAGGAAGCTTCCCAGATCGATGGTTGCCGGGATTCCCGTTATTTGTGGAGCGTCGTGCTTCCGCTTTCCAAGCCGATTCTGGCGGTGATGACTTTGATGTATGCGGTAGGTCATTGGAACGCCTACTTCGACGCCTTGATTTATTTAAGGTCGGAGCATTTGTTTCCCCTCCAGTATGTGCTCCGGAACTTATTGATTCTGAATGCTGTGGATCCGGGGATGCTGGCGAACACGTCTCAACGCATGCGCGACCAAGGCTTCGAGCAGGTGCTCAAATACGCCTTGATTGTCGTGACCTGCATCCCCGTCTTGGTCCTGTACCCGTTCGTTCAGAAGCATTTCGTCAAAGGCGTCATGATTGGCTCCTTGAAGGGCTGATCTCTTGATAGCAAATGCAGGGCCATGAAAGGGAGGAGTCAGCTTGAAAAGGACACTGTGGGTATCGCTAATGATTTTGTTGGTCGGCAGCACCGTTCTTGCGGCTTGTGCCGGAGGAGGCAAGGGGAATAAAGGCGCAAGCCCTTCGGCAAGCGAATCGTCCGCGGATCCGTCCGCCAGTTCTAAACCTGCAAGACCGGTTGACATCTCGTTCTTCGCTCCGCAAGGCAAAGCGCCTCTGGAAGACAATGATTACACGAAGTTAGTGGAGCAGAAATTCAATGTAAAGATCAAGTGGGATCTGGCGCCTGCCGACGCTTTGGTGGATCGCAGGCAGCTGCTGCTCGCCAGCGGCGACTATCCGGAAGTGTTTTTGGAAGGCAAATTCACGACGACGGATATCTTGACATATTCCAAACAAGGCGTATTGATTCCGCTGAACCATCTGATCGACCAATATGCTCCGAATCTCAAAGCGCTCATGGAGAAGAAGCCGTATCTCAAGACGGCCATGACGGCTCCGGATGGCAACATCTACGGCATTCCTCGGTTCAACGAATGTTATCATTGCCAATATTCCCAAAAGTACTGGATGAACCAGGAATGGCTGGATCGCGTCGGTCTGCCGGTCCCGACCACGACGGATGAATTGTATGCCGTGCTGAAGGCCTTCAAGACGCAGGATCCGAACGGCAACGGCAAAGCGGACGAAATCCCGCTGACCGGCGCGCCGAACAAGTCGGTATGGAATGGCAATATTGACGCCTATCTCATGAATTCGTTTATCTACAACGATAACGACAAGTATCTGACCGTCAACGGAGGCAAGGTGATCTTCGCCGCCAACAAACCGGAATGGAGAGAAGGCCTCGCGTTCATTCATAAGTTGTATAAAGAGGGCCTGGTCGACAAGGCGTCATTCACTCAAAACGATCAGGCGGTCGGTCAGCTGGGCAACCGCGAAGGCGCCGAAATCGTAGGTTCGATCACGACCGCGCTGCTTAGTTATCTCGTCAACGTATGGGACGACAACGTCACCCGCCACAAACATTGGGTGATCGTGCCGCCGCTCAAAGGACCCAATGGGGTACAGCTAGCCGGCACCTCGCAAGGCTTGGGCGAATTCGCATTCACCATCACGAAGAAGGCGAGCGAAGCGCAGCAGATCGCCGCCATCCAAATCGCGGATTATGCATTCTCCGAAGAAGGCGCGCTTCTCAGCGAATATGGGACGCATGAAGGGGTTGGTTGGAACAAGGCTCAGGTTGGCGAGAAGAACATCTGGGGAGAACCGGCCAAATACAGCTTTGAAAACTTGCCGCACCAGGACGAGAATGCCATCCGAAACGACAGCTGGTCGCTGCTGGGTCCGAAGGACATGTCGAAGGAATTCCGCGATTCGTTCGCTTCCGCGCAAGATCCGCTGAGCTCGAAAGGATACGAGACGCGTCTGGCGCAGGCAACCAAAACGTACGAGCCGTTCGCTCCGAAGGAATTCTATCCGGCTGGCGCCTATATCCGTCCGGAAGACACGGATGCCGCGGCGCAACTGACGACGTCGATCAAGGATTACGTCCAGTCCAATATGGCCCAGTTCATCCTAGGCAATAAAGACATCGAGAAGGATTGGGATGCTTACGTAAAAGGATTTGACGGCTTGAATCTGACGAAGTATATCGAAATCTATCAGGCCGCGATCGAGAAGAATTAAAACGCCACGTAATGCGGGAAGGCTCCGCTACTAGCCGTTCTGGGATCGCCACGCTGCTCGCCGGCCATCTCCAATCCGGATCAATTCGAAGAGGCGAACGGATTCAATCCGTTTCGCCTCTTTTCGGTTCGTCAGGCTATCGCTGTTTCTTCCCGGGGGGCTTGGCGTACCGCATGATTCTGTGAAACATCGTCTTGTCGGGCAGGGCGCGAAAGATATATTTATCGGGCCTCGAATTGACCTCCAGAATCCAGGGCTTCCGCTTCCGATCCACGGCGACATCGATTCCGAACGCCCGATAGGCCGGGAAGTAGCGGCTCATATGCGCGCTTGTCCGGATGCTTAGCCGCTTCAACCGGTCCACGTACGAAGCTTGATCGGCTTTGGACATCAGCGGACCCAGCAGATCGGGAACCGGCATTGGTTTGCCTCCGCTATGGTAGTTGGTTACAACCATTCGCGGCTTGGCAACCCGTCCTACGATCCCGGTTACCTCCCATCGGGATGCCCGATCGCGCTGCACCATGATGCGCAGATCGAACGGCCTGCCCAAGTGGCGCAGCATGGAGATCCCGGTCTGCACCAGATAGCGCTTGTTCTGCTTCGCCTGAAGGAAGGCCCGATACGCGCGATCCAAAGTAGCGAACGATCGGCGCTTGGTGCCGTACTGGAGATCGTAACCGCCGCCCGCTCGCCGACTGAGCTTCAAGATGCCGAAACCTCCGGTTCCGTGGCTCGGTTTCAGATAGACGGAGTCGTTCTTCGTCAGCATGCGCCGTATATTTTCATTGGTTGCCATTCGCGTCAGCGGGAGATGCCGGGCCAACGCCGCATCTCTCCTCAATGCCCGATACTTGCCCCACTTGTTGTTCCCGTATTGCATCTCATCACTCCATATCGCGAATGAATACGCAATGATTAGATATATGCTTGCCATGCTTGTTGGTGCTCGTCCGCGCGAACTTCGGGCACCCGCCGCCATGCGGCTGGGCGCATCGGGCAGGCACCGTTCTGGGTAGGCGGCCATACGATAGCGTAGGCAAGGAATAAAGGAGGAGACACCTTGGTGCAACTCGACTTGGAAACGGCGAAGCGCTTGATCGCCGTCGCAGAGCAGAAGGCCCGTCAGATGGGCTTGTCGAGCGATATCGCGATCGTGGACGCGGGCGCGAACCTCATCGCCTTCCATCGGATGGACGGCGCTCGGATCGCCGGCATCGACATCTCGCAGAATAAGGCTTGGACGAGCGTGGCGATGCAGATGCCTACGGCCAATCTGGCGCAATCGGCGCTTCCGAACGGCCCTTCGTTCGGCATCAACACGACCAACCATGGACGGCTGGTCATTCTGGGCGGGGGCATTCCGCTCGTGAGGGAAGGCCGGATCGTCGGCGGCATCGGCGTCAGCGGAGGAACCAGCGCCCAAGACATCGAAGTGGCGAATGCGGCCGTTCAGGCCTTCGAAGCGATGCGGGCGGATGGAGCGGCGGGATTCGCCAGCGCCCGGATCGGTTCGATTCAATCCTACGGATAAGCGACGAGATGCAATCCCGACTGCGTTAGGGGGAGATGCGCCGCCGGAAATGGTTACATAAATAAGCGCTCCGGGCGCATCTTCAGCTTCTCGGATTGGGTTCGAAAATGAATTCGAAAGACAAAAAAACCGGGTTCTCTTCTCATGAGAGAACCTGGTTTTGTGTGAACCTTGGTCTAGCGTGCGGTTGTTTAACGCGGCGCGCCTGTCGGACGTTAAACAAACAGGACGGCGAGCAGCGCCAGCGCGGCAGGCAATCCTTGCACGAGCAGAATCGATCTTTTGGCGGTGAATCCGCCGTACACGGCCGCCACGATCACGCAGGCCAAGAAAAAGAGTTGGATCTGCTCGCCGAAGGAGGCGTTCGGATGCACCAGACCCCAGACCAATCCGGCGGCGAGAAAGCCGTTGTACAACCCTTGATTGGCTGCCAGCGTCTTGGACGTTTCCGCGACTTCAGCCGTCGTTCCGAAGGATCTCCTCGCTCTGGGCGTCGTCCATAGAAACATTTCCAGGATCAGGATGTACACGTGCTCCAGGGCGACAAGGGCGACTAAAATGAGACCGATCAATATATCATTCCTCTCCGTAGCGTATGCGGCGCATCGCCTTGATTTCATATCGTTCGTTCGAATTCAGTGTACCCGATGCTTCCAACGTGTGCAGCATTTATTCTACCCTCGCATTCTAGCGTGCTGACGGACAAGCTCCGTCAGCACGGGAAAAGAACGCCCGGGGAAACGCCACCCAATCTGCTTAATGTTAATAAATACACTAACAATAGAAGGCTTGCTTGAATATAAAGCTAAATTCTCCCTTTACAAACGAATTGAAAACGCTTATATTTGGTTTGTAACGTGAATACATATTATAAGGTTTTATATTAATAATTAAAATGTTAATTAAATGCAAGGCGAACCGGGAGAGATGGCAGCCGGGCCCGCGCTTGATTGTGATGGCGGTTGGTGCTGTTTCGATATAAAAAGGGAGGAATCCGAGATGAGGAAGGTCCTATCCGCAATACTGACGATTTCCCTGGGGGTCGGGATTCTGGCTGGATGCAGCGGGTCCGGTAACGGCGGCAATCCAACCGCAGACAGCGCCGTCGGCAGCGGGAGCAAGACCGATACCGGAACGGGCGGCGGCAATGGCGCCAAGGTGAAGCTCAAAGGCATCATGCTGAAGCATCCGCTGACGCAAGCGCTGTCCAAGATGGATTGGCTGACCCAGGCCGAGGAGCGCGCCGGCGTCCAGATCGAATGGCAGGAAGTGACGTCCGACTGGGGCCAGAAGAAGGGCGCCCTGCTCGCGGGCGGCGACATCCCGGATCTGATCGTCGGGCCGAATGCCATCACGGACGCCGACTTCGCCCAGTTCCCCGGCATGTTCGAGGATTTGACGGAGCTCGTCGCGACCTATGCGCCCAACGTGCAGAAGATGTTCGACGAGAAGCCGGAGACCAAGATCATCGCCACCCAGACGGACGGCAAGATCTACGGCTTGCCGAAGTATCAGCGCTTCTGGCCGGCGACCGCGACGCGGCAGTTCATCAACCAGAAGTGGCTGGATAACTTGGGGCTGCAGATGCCGACCACCTGGGATGAGCTCTTCAACGTTCTCATGGCCTTCAAGGAGAAGGACGCGAACGGCGACGGCAAGACGGACGACGAGATTCCGATGGACTTCTCCCCGGTCGGCACGACCGGATTCGGCTTCTTCCAACCGACGGTGCTGCTCGGCAGCCTCGGCATCACGTTGACGGACGGCAGCGGTCAAGGCTACTTCGCCGAGAACGGTCAGGTCAAGAACTTCCTGGTCGACGACCGTTACAAGAAGATGGTGGAATTCCTGAACAAGTGCTGGGCGGCGGGCCTCATCAATCCGGAGGTATTCACGCAGGATTACTCCAAGTTCCAATCGGTGGCGCGCGGCAGCGGAGACACGGGCAAAGTCGGCTTCACCTGGGGCTGGGAAGTGACGGACCGCTTCGGCAATACGCTGGCCCCGCAATATACGTCGATGTCGCCGCTGAAGGCTGCCGCCGATTCGAGCGTCCCGGTCTCTTGGGATTACGACTACAATACGCTCAACTACGGCGTGAACATGGTGACCTTGTCGGCGAAATCCAAACACAAGGACGCGGCCATGAAGTTCGTCAACGAGTTGTACGACCCCAAGGTCAGCATGCAGGTGCTCTTCGGCTCGCTCGGCACCAACATCAAGGACAACGGGGGCGACGGCTACGCGGTATTGCCGCCGGCAGACGCCAGCATGGACCCCGGCACTTGGAAGTGGACGTCGACCTGGGCGGACAACGGGCCGATGTATATCGCCGACTCGCTGAACCTCACGCTCGGATCGGATATGCAATCCGTCGGCAAGCAGACGGAGCCGCTGGATCAGGCGTTCGCGGCGATCGACAAGGAGAAGAACGTGCTCCCGAGCATGTTCATCAAGTACAGCAAGGACGACAACAACGCGATGAGCCTGATCAACACGAACATGATGAATCTCGCGATGGCGAAGTTTTCGCAGTGGGTCACCAAAGGCGGCGTCGACAAAGAATGGGACGCTTACGTGAAGAACATCCAAAAAATCGGACTGGATCAGAACCTGAGCATCATGCAGAAATACTACGACGACTATAAGGGCAAAAACTGATTTTCCCATTCCGGGAAATGCCGTCCTCGAAGCCGGGGCGGCATTTCCCGATCCAACGGAGGCCGATGATGTCTTCTCTCACGCCCAAGAACCGTCGCGCCGCGATCGTCAATCTGAGACGCGACTACCAGCTCTGGCTGATGATCTTGCCGGCCCTTATCGTCATTATCCTCTTTAATTACGTGCCGATGTACGGCATTCAGCTCGCGTTCCGGGATTACGACTTCGCGAAGGGATTGGTTGGCGGCGAATGGCGGGGTCTGCATTACTTCTCGCAGTTCATTCATAGCTTCCAATTCGCGGACTTGATGAAGAATACGTTCTTCATCAGCCTGGCCACCATCGTGCTGGGATTCCCGGCCCCGATCTTGCTGGCGCTGCTCTTGAACCAGGTCCGCTGGGTACGGACGAAGAAGCTGCTGCAGACGATCGTCTACATGCCCCACTTTATCTCCATCGTGGTCATGGTCGGCTTGCTCAACGTGCTGCTGTCGCCCAATACGGGCATCGTCGGCCATCTCGTCGCCGCGATGGGCTATCCGGACTTCAACCTGCTGGCGTCGACGCACGCGTTCATCCCCGTCTATGTGCTCTCCGATATATGGCAGCACGGGGGCTGGAACAGCATCATCTATCTGGCCGCGCTCTCCACCGTGGACCCGAGCCTGTACGATGCAGCCAAGATGGACGGGGCGAACAAGTGGCAGACGATCCGGAATGTCGACATCCCGGTACTCGTCCCCACGATCATCATCCTGTTTATCCTGAGCATGGGGAGCGTGCTCGGCACCGGCTTCGAGAAGGTGTTTCTGATGCAGAATTCGCTGAATCTTCCCGTCTCCGAAGTCATCTCTACCTATGTCTACAAGATCGGGATCGTGTCCAACCAATTCAGCTATTCGGCCGCCATCGGATTGTTCAATACGCTGATCAATTTCGTGTTCCTGTACGTGATGAACGGGATTGCCAAGCGCAATTCCGAGATCAGTCTATGGTAGGAACGGCGAACCGGGGAGGAGATCGAGATGACAGCCATGCCAGCCAACGGGCGCAGCCGCGGCGAGCTTCTCTTTAACGCGGCCGTCGTGGCGCTCAGCCTAGCCGTATTTCTAATCGTGGCCTATCCCTTGTACTTTGTCGTGATCGCTTCGGTCAGCGACCAGACGCTGGTCGCTACGGGCCAGGTCACGCTGTTCCCCCGGGGCTTCAGCACCTTCGGCTATGAAGAGATCTTCAAGGACCCGCGCATCTGGACGGGGTATGGGAACACCATCATCTACACGGTCCTCGGCACGTTCGTGAATCTCCTGTTCACGCTGCCGGCGGCCTATGCCTTGTCCCGGCCCGAATTCCGGGCGAGACGGATGCTGATGTTCTTGTTCGTGTTCACCATGTTCTTCAGCGGCGGGCTGATTCCCACCTACATTCTGATGAAGTCCCTTCATCTGACGAATACGATGTGGGTGTTCATCCTGCCGTTCTCGGTGAACGTCTTCAACCTGATCATCGCGCGCACCTTTTTCGAAGCTTCGCTGCCGAAGGAGCTGTTCGAGTCCGCCTCGATGGACGGCTGCACGCACTTCAAGTTCTTCACGCTCGTCGCGATGCCCCTCTCCAAGGCGGTCGTCTCCGTCATCGCGCTGTATTATCTGGTGGCGCACTGGAACGACTTTTTTACGGGGCTGGTCTACATTCGCTCGAACGAGCTGCAGCCGCTGCAGATCGTGCTTCGGGACATCCTGCTGTCGAACCAGGTCTTCTCGCAGGGAGCGGGATCGGGCGGGAATGCCGGCGGCTACGCGCAGCAGTTCGCCGATCAGGTTAAGTACGGCGTCATCATCGTATCGACGCTGCCGATTCTGCTGGTCTATCCGTTTATTCAAAAGTACTTCGAGAAGGGCGTCATGATCGGCTCCGTCAAAGGATGAAGGGAGCCCGGAACCACGCGGCCTGGCGGATGCCGAACCGGTCGTCGTCCGGCGCAAGCGCGCTTCCAAGCCGAACGAGAACGAGAACGAGACAGAGTAACGGGATTAAAGGAGAGATCGCCATGACAACAGCAAACAAAGCCAAAATGATCATCGACAAAGCCTTCCGCATCTCGGAGATCGACAATCGCATCTACGGTTCGTTCATCGAGCATCTCGGACGCGCCGTATACGGCGGCATCTATGAGCCGGACCATCCGGCTGCGGACGGTAAGGGGTTCCGCGAGGACGTCAAGGATCTGATCCGGGCGCTTAACGTGCCGATCATCCGCTATCCGGGCGGCAACTTCGTCTCCGGCTACAACTGGGAGGACGGCGTAGGACCCGTGAAGGACCGCCCGAGGCGCCTCGAGCTGGCCTGGCGGACGACCGAGACCAACGAGGTCGGCTTGAACGAGTTCGCCGGGTGGGCGAAGGGAGCGGGCGCCGAGGTGATGATGGCCGTCAACCTGGGCACGAGGGGCATCGAGGCCGCCCGGGATCTGGTCGAATACAGCAATCATCCGGGCGGCTCGTACTGGAGCGACCTGCGCATCAAGCACGGGTACAGCGAGCCTCACCGGTTCAAGACGTGGTGTCTGGGCAACGAGATGGACGGCCCTTGGCAGATCGGGCACAAGACGGCGGAGGAGTACGGCCGGCTGGCGCTGGAGACGGCGAAGGCGATGCGGCTTGTCGATCCGGCGATCGAGCTGGTCGCCTGCGGCAGCTCCAACTCGACCATGCCGACCTTCCCGCAGTGGGAAGCGACGACGCTGGAGCATACGTACGAGGCCGTCGACTATATCTCGCTGCATCAATATTACGGCAACCGGGACCAGGATACCGCGAACTACTTGGCGCTGTCCTTGGACATGGACCATTTCATCCGAACGGTCGCTTCGACTTGCGATTACATCCAGGCGAAAAAGCGCAGCAAGAAGCGGATCCACCTCAGCTTCGACGAGTGGAACGTCTGGTTCCACTCCAACGAAGCGGACCGCCGGATCGAGCCGTGGACGATCGCGCCGCCGCAGCTGGAGGACGTCTACAACTTCGAGGACGCGCTGCTCGTCGGCAGCATGCTCATCAGTCTCCTCCGGCATGCAGACCGCGTGAAGATGGCTTGCTTGGCGCAGCTGGTCAACGTCATCGCGCCGATCATGACGGAGAACGGCGGCCGCTCCTGGAAGCAGACGATCTACTATCCGTATCTGCACGCCTCCGTCTACGGCCGAGGGGTATCCCTGCAGCCGGTCGTCGACTCGCCGAAGTACGATTCCAAAGACTTCACCGACGTGCCGTATCTGGACAGCGCGGTCGTCTACGGCGAGGAAGCGGAGACGCTCACGATCTTCGCCGTAAATCGCCATCTGAGCGAGGCGTTGACGCTCGACTGCGATGTGCGCAGCTTCGAAGGCTACGCCGTAGCCGAACATCTGGTGCTGGCGCATGACGATCTCAAAGCCGTCAACACGGCGTCGGAGGAGCAAGTGAAGCCGCACGCCCGGGGCGATGCGTCGCTTGATGCGGGCATGCTGACGGCACGCCTGCCGAAGGCGTCCTGGAACGTGATCCGGCTTGAGAAACGAGCTTAACGGGTACCGGGCAGCCTGATCGATCGAAGCTTCTTTTTCTCTGTGAAAAGGCGAGAGAGACGATTGTAGCTAGGTTAACGGTCGTATATATTATTAATATAATCATTAACCCATTCTCGCCCCGTAGCGGAGGAATTCGATGAATCTAGACGTAACCGAACGATCGCTGCCGTTCTTTGAAGCCATGGCGAGCGGCGTGCGCCTGCATGTCATTCAACTGCTCGCCGAGAAACCCATGAACATCCGCGAATTGGCGGAAGCGGTGGGCTTAAGCAGCGCGATCATGACCATGCACGTGAAGAAACTCGAAGCGGGCGGCATCGTCCGTACGGAGATGCAGCCCGGCCGGGGCGGCATGCAGAAGATCTGCTCGCTCGCGATCGAGCAGGCGGAGGTCCTCTTTCCGAACAAGATGGAGCGCATCCGCGAATACCATCAGAGCTTCATCCCGGTCGGGCATTACACGGACTTCGCGGTGGTGCCGACCTGCGGCCTAGCCACCGGAGAGAAGATTATCGGGGAGTTCGACGATCCGCGATACTTCCTCGACACGGAGCGGTTCCAGGCCGAGATCCTGTGGTTCAGCGAAGGGTTCGTGGAGTACAAGATTCCGAACTTCCTGCTCGCGACCGAGAACCCGTCCGAGCTTCTGGTCTCCATGGAGATCTCCTCGGAGGCGCCGCTAACGAATCAGAACTGGCCGTCGGACATCACGTTCTATCTGAACGGCGTCAAGCTGGGCACCTGGACCAGTCCCGGAGACTACGGCGACAAGCGGGGCAAGTACAACCCGTCGTGGTGGCCGGACAACGTGAACCAGTACGGCATGCTGAAGCATCTGACGATTACCCCGCACGGGACGCGCCTCGACGGCAAGCCGATCTCGAACGTGACGCTGAGCGACGTCAATGTCCGCGACAAGCAGTGGACCTTCCGCATCGCCTGCGAGAAGGACTCCCGCAATGTGGGCGGGGTGACCTTGTTCGGCAAAGGCTTCGGCAACTACAACCAAGACATCGTGCTTCGACTCTATTACGAAAAGGAAGTCCCCGCCGCCGAACGCATTCGAAGCGACGGGTAAGTCGCAAGACCCCGCCGCCGAGCGGATTCGAAGCGGCGGGCAGCGTGCGAGACCCCGACGGCGAACCGCGGTCGGGGATTCCAATGAGACCAGGAGTGGAAACCCTATGAAGCATACCGTAACCCTCAACGCCGATCTGCCGGTCGGGACGATCAGCCGGCATCTCTACGGTCATTTTGCCGAGCATCTCGGCAGGTGCATCTATGAAGGCATCTGGGTAGGCGAGGACTCGCCGATCCCGAATACGCAAGGAATTCGCAACGACGTGCTGGAGGCGCTGCGCCAATTGAGCATTCCGGTGCTCCGGTGGCCGGGCGGCTGCTTCGCCGACGAATACCACTGGAAGGACGGCGTCGGCCCGCGGGAATCCCGCAAGCGCATGGTCAATACCCATTGGGGCGGCGTGGTGGAGAACAACCATTTCGGGACGCACGAATTTTTCACCTTGTGCGAGCTGCTCGGCACCGAGCCCTACATCTGCGGCAACGTCGGCAGCGGCGCCGTCCAGGAAATGCAGGAATGGGTCGAGTACATGACGTTCGACGGGGAGTCGCCAATGGCGAACTGGCGTAGGGAGAACGGCCGGGACAAGCCTTGGCGGCTGAAGTACTTCGGCGTCGGCAACGAGAACTGGGGCTGCGGCGGCAATATGCGTCCGGAATATTACGCGGATGAATACCGTCGCTACCAGACGTATGTCCGCAATTACGGGGAGAACCGCATCTACAAGATCGCAGGCGGTCCGAACGTGGACGACTACAAGTGGACCGAGGTGCTCATGAAGGAAGCCGGCCGCCATATGGACGGCCTGAGCCTCCATTATTATACGCTTCCCGGCGGATGGGACAGCAAGCGGCCGGCGATCGGGTTCGACGAGGACGAATGGTTCGAGACGATGCGCAAGGCGCTGGATATGGACGAGCTGATCACGCGGCACTCGGCGGTCATGGACCGCTACGATCCGGACAAGCGGGTCGGCTTGATCGTCGACGAGTGGGGGACTTGGTTCCAGGTAGAGCTGGGCACGAATCCGGGTTTCCTGTATCAGCAGAATTCGTTGCGCGACGCGCTGGTGGCCGCTCTGCACTTCCACGTGTTCCACCGCCATTGCGACCGCGTCCATATGGCCAACATCGCCCAGACCGTCAACGTGCTGCAAGCGATGGTGCTGACGGAAGGGTCCAAGATGCTGCTCACGCCGACGTACCACGTATTCGAGATGTTCAAGGTGCATCAGGACGCGGCCGCCCTCTCCCTCCATACCGAGACGGAGACTTACCGGTCCGGCGATCAGTCGATGCCCCAAGTCAGCGTATCGGCTTCGAAGCGGGAGAACGGCCTCATTCATATCAGCCTGTGCAACGTCCATCCCGGATCGGAGGCGACGGTCTCTTTGCGGCTCAGAGGGTTGGCGGGGACGCCGGCCGTCAGCGGGCGAATTCTAACCCACGCCGACATGAACGCGCACAACACGTTCGAACGGCCGGATACGCTGCAGCCGCAAGCCTACGACGGCTATTCGGACGTCAGCCGCGACGGTCTGTCCGTCACGCTGCCGCCGATGTCCGTCGCCGTGCTGGAGCTTCGTGACTGACAGCCGCCGAGAGGGGTGCAAGGGCTGCTCGGCGGACGTCCATGTCAGCCGCAGGCAGATCGACCGCATGCTGGCCGCCCTGGCGGACAAGGAATTCGACGTCGTGAGCGATACGAAGTATGCGGATCGCTTGGCGAGCTGCCGCCGATGCCCGTCGCTGCAATACGGCAGCACCTGCATGCACTGCGGCTGCATCGTCGAGATCCGGGCGAAGCTCGGCGACAAGGGCTGCCCGCATCCGGCGGGATCGAGGTGGACCGGTGCGGACGCGGCGGCAGGAGCGGAGATCGCGATCGCGAGCAAACAGACCATCTAATCGGCTAGCAGCGCATAAGGGTACCTTCGGGTACTCTTTTATTTTTATGAAAATGGGTCTTGGCCATTATCGCTTTCAGGGCTTACACGCCTAATAATCGTACGGAATATTCGTCTTCGGTTGGGCAAAGATCGCCCGGACTTCATGGGCTGGGACCTGTCCGGTGGTGCTTACCGGGGGTGCTTGCCGGTGGTGCTCGCTGGTGGTGCTCGCTGGTGGTGCTTGATGGTGGTGCTCGCTGGTGGTGCTTGTTGGTGGTGCGCCGTGGTGCCCGCTGGTGGTGCTTGTTGGTGGTGCGCCGTGGTGCTCAATGGTGGTGCTTGATGGTGGTTCTTTCTCGTGGTGCTTTCTCGTGGTGCTTTCTCGTGATACCTGCTCCCCAATAAATTGTAATCATACAACTTATTTGGCTCC
>NZ_JACJVP010000026.1:0-134746 GCF_014212125.1 Cohnella nanjingensis | reverse complement strand
CGTTGGAGGTCTGGAGGTCCGGAGGTCTGGAGGTCCGACAAATCTATGATGACGGAACCATAGGTGCTAAGAATGCAGAATGTCCGCTAACCACCAAATAAGAATCCGATTGGCCATGTCGATTTTATCGTTGCACCTAGTAAAGGCCGGATTCGCCGCTGTGCGATCCTTTTATAGCCTGTCGCAATTTTCATTATAGCCTGTGACCTGGTAAGGTCATGCGTGTTTTTTATGACAAGGCGCCATCAGGGAAAACATGGTATAAAACGGTGGGAATATCGTGATAGACTAAGCTGAGTGTAGGCTATTACGCATATATGCCGTTGATCCGGCAAACGATGGAATGCAAACGCTGGAGCTTATCGAAATATATGACTTCAAAGCGGGGGATCGGGGAAGTGACGACTACAATCATCCATAACGTAAAGGCGGTTCTCGCCGATCATTCGATTCAACCTGCCGCGCTATTCATCCGTGACGGGAGGATCGAAAAGATCGCAAGCGGCCGGACCTCTCTTCCGGTGGGCGACGGGGAGCCGATCGACGGCAAGGGCCGGCTCTTGATTCCGGGCATGATCGACGTGCATATACACGGAGCGAACGGATTCGATATGATGGACGGCAGCGAAGCGAGCATTCAGGCGGTCTCGCGCGCTTGCGCCGCGACGGGATGCACCTCGTTCCTGGCGACATCCGTCAGCTCCTCGATCGAAGATCTGATCGCCATGATCCGCAGCGTCCGACGCGTCGTCGGTCGTGAAGCCGGCGCCCGGATCGCGGGACTTCATCTGGAGGGGCCTTATCTGAATCCCAAGCGCAAAGGCATGCAGAACGAGATGTATCTGCGGCATCCGGATCTCGAGGAGATGAAGGACCTATTCGAAGAAGCGGACGGGCTGATCAAGATGGTGACGATCGCCCCCGAACTGCCCGGCGGCCTGGAGCTGATCTCTTTCCTGAAGGAACGGGGAGTCGTCATCGCCGTCGCGCATTCGGACGCCACCTACGAGGAGGCCAAGCGGGCGTTCGGAGCCGGCGCGAGTCACGTGACCCATTGCTTTAACGGCATGCGGCCCATCCATCATCGGGATCCGGGTCTCGTCGTTGCCGCCTTCGAAGAGGAACACGTGAGTCTCCAAGCGATCGTGGACGGCGTTCATCTGCATCCGGCCATCGTCCGCATGATGCATCGCCTGAAGGGAGCGGACGGCATGGTGCTCGTCACGGACGCCCTGCAGGCGATGGGGCTGGGGGACGGCGACTATCTCTTCGGCGGACATCGCGTCACGGTATCGGAAGGTGTCGCGCGATTGACGGATGGAACATTGGCTTCCAGCACGGTAACGATGAACGAGGCGCTGCGCCTGACGGCGGATTCGGGAATTCCGCTAGCGGATGCCGCAAGGATGGCTTCGGCTACGCCCGCGCGTATCCTCGGTCTGGACGCAAAGGGTCGCATCTCCGAGGGATGCGATGCGGATCTCGTCTTGTTGAACGACCGCTTCGAAGTCCAATGGACCATGATACAAGGCCGGATCGTCACCAGCTGAAGGACTCGCATGGATAACGGATGTGCCGTCATGCCCCTATGGCGGACGGCAAACCTGATCCAAGAAGGGAAGAAGCAATCATGACGCTGCAGCAGTTGAAGTACGTCATCGAGATCGCCAATCGCGGTTCGATGAACGAAGCCGCCAAGCGGTTGTTTATCTCCCAGCCCAGCCTCTCCAATGCGATCAAGGAGCTGGAGGAGGATCTGCGCATTACGATTTTCGAGCGCACGAACAAAGGCATCTCGCTCTCCAAGGAGGGCGCCGAATTTCTCGGTTACGCCCGCCAGGTGATCGAGCAGGCCGAGCTGCTCGAGAACCGCTATCTGAACGCCAAGCCGGCGCCGCAGCACTTCTCGGTGTCGACCCAGCATTACGCCTTCGCCGTGAACGCCTTCGTGAAGCTGGTTCGCGAGCACGGCCAGGAGGAATACGAGCTGGCGCTGCGGGAGACGAAGACCCACGAGATCATCCAGGACGTCAAGAGCCAGCGCAGCGAGATCGGCATCTTGTACGTCAACGAATTCAACGCCAAAGTGATCAACCGGCTGCTGAAGGACGCCAACTTGATTTTCACGAGCCTCTTTACCGCCAAGGCGCACATTTTCATTAGCGTAAACAACCCGCTAGCGCAGCACGCCGTCGTCACGCTGGACCAGCTGCAGGATTATCCTTATCTGTATTTCGAACAGGGAGAGTACAATTCGTTCCACTTCTCCGAAGAGATCCTCAGCACGCTCTCGCACCGCAAAAGCATCCGGGTCAACGACAGGGCGACCCTTTTCAACCTGCTGATCGGCCTGAACGGGTATACGATCTCGACGGGCGTGCTGAGCGCGGACTTGAACGGCAACGAGATCATTCCCGTCCCCCTGGCCAGCGACGAGACGATCCACGTCGGGTGGATCTGCCATCAGAACGCCGCGCTCTCGAAGCTCGCCTCCGCCTACATCCAAGCGCTTCAGGAGGCGGTGGCCGACGCGACGGTTTGATATAGTTTTTGACTATAACCAGCTATAGGTAATCGGAGTTACGCTATGACTGGCAAACCATGCTATCTTTCTGATATCGAGCATCGCGGCGCATCGGCAAGCCCGTATCCGCGCAGCGATGGGCTACATGATCAGAGAGTAGAGGAGTCTGACTATATGTTAAGCGGCAACCTGGGTTATCCCCGTATCGGGCGGAATCGAGAATGGAAGAAGGCGCTGGAAGGCTTTTGGTCCGGCAAGCTGGAGGAGCAGGCCTTCCACGCGGAGCTGAAGGCGATCCGCATTCGCAATCTGAAGGCCCAGCAGGAGCGGGGGATCGACGTCATCCCGGTGGGGGACTTCACGTATTACGATCATATCCTCGATCACGCGGCCATGTTCGGTCTCATCCCCGAACGGTTCGGCTACGCGGGCGGCGAAGTCGACCTCGCGACTTATTACGCCGTGGCGCGGGGCAGCCGCGAGGCGGCAGCCAGCGAGATGACGAAGTGGTTCAATACGAACTATCACTACATCGTGCCGGAACTGGCAAACGCTCGCCCCGCGCTGACGGGCAACCGCCTGCTGGACGCTTACCGCGAGGCGAAGTCGGAGCTGGGCATCGAAGGCAGGCCGGTCCTCGTCGGTCTCTATACGTTCCTGAAGCTGTCCAAGGGCTACGCGCCGGAAGAGCTGGACGGATGGATCGACCGGCTGCTTCCGCTGTACGGCCAGATCCTGCGAGAGCTGGCGGCGGAAGGCGTGCAGTGGGTGCAGGTGGACGAACCGATCCTCGCCACGACGTTGGATGACAAGGATCTGGCCCGCGTCGCCCGCATCTACGAGGCGCTGACCCGGGAAGCGCCGGGCGTCAAGCTGCTGCTGCAGACGTACTTCGAGTCGGTGGATGCCTATCAAGCGTTGACGGCCTTGCCGGTGCACGGCATCGGCCTCGACTTCGTGCATGACGGCGGCCGCAACCTGTCGGCGATCCGCGAGATCGGCTTCCCGGAGGACAAGGTGCTAGGTGCCGGCCTGATCGACGGCCGCGCCATCTGGCGGGCCGACCTTCAGGATAAACTGGTAGCGCTGACCGCGCTGCGCGAACACGTGTCTGCCGACCGGATCATCGTCCAGCCGTCCAGCAGCTTGCTTCACGTTCCGGTCAGCGCCGCCCAGGAGGAGGCGCTGGACCCGGTGCTGCGCGGCGCGCTGGCGTTCGCCGACGAGAAACTCGAGGAGCTCGCGCTGCTCGCCAAGGCCGTCCGTTCGGGCGTCGAGGCCGTCGCCGCCGAACTGGCTGCGGCGGTAGGCAACCGGCAGGCGCTCGCCCGGTCGCCGTCCCGCCATCGTTCGCTCGTTCAAGCGCAAATGGCGAAGCTGGCTTCTCAGCCCGCGGCCAGATCGGACGTCTTCCAGGTCCGCCAGGAAGCCCAGCGCCGGAGATGGAACCTGCCGCTGCTGCCGACGACCACGATCGGGAGCTTCCCGCAGACGCCGGAAGTGCGCGGCGCCAGACAGAAGTGGCGCAAGGGAGAATGGAGCGGCGAGCGTTACGAGGCGTTCATCCGGGAGCAGATCAGCGCCTGGGTCGACATTCAGACGGAGCTGGGACTCGACGTGTTCGTGCACGGCGAATTCGAGCGCAACGATATGGTGGAGTTTTTCGGCGAGAAGCTCGAAGGCTTTGCCTTCACGGCGAACGGTTGGGTGCAATCGTACGGCTCCCGCTGCGTGAAGCCTCCGATCATCTATGGCGACGTGGAGTGGTCGGCGCCGATGACGGTCGCGGAGACGGTATACGCGCAATCGCTGACGGAAAAGCCGATGAAGGGCATGCTGACGGGACCGATCACCATCCTGAACTGGTCGTTCGTCCGCGACGACAAGACTCGCGAAGAGGTCGCCTATCAGATCGCGCTGGCGCTGAGAGGGGAAGTAGAAGCGCTCGAAGCGGCGGGCATCGGCATGATTCAAGTCGACGAGCCCGCGATTCGCGAAGGGCTCCCGCTCAAGCGGGAGCAATGGCAGCCTTACCTGGATTGGGCCGTTCGGGCGTTCCGGATCTCCACGGCCACGGTCCGGAACGAGACCCAAATTCATACGCATATGTGCTACAGCGAATTCCACGAGATCATCGATGCGATCGGAGCGCTGGACGCGGACGTCATCTCGATCGAGACTTCGCGCAGCCACGGGGAGTTGATCTCGATCTTCGAGGCGCATACGTATGACAAAGGAATCGGTCTGGGCGTATACGACATTCACAGCCCGCGGGTGCCGGATGTCGACGAGATGGGCAGCATGATCGACCGGGCGTTGCGGGTGTTGGATCCCGCCCAGTTCTGGATCAATCCGGATTGCGGCCTCAAGACGCGCAAATACGAGGAGACGATTGCTTCGCTCCGCCATATGGTGCAGGCTACCGACAAGGCTCGCGAGAAATATGCGATCCGGGCTCATTGATACGATCTTCCTTTATAGTGAATCGAGACGGGCCGCGCCGCGCGAGCCCGTCTTTCGTTTCTACGCGGCTCTTCCAGCAAGGAATAGGGGAGTCGGCGTCGAATAAGAAAAATAAGTCGCGATCGAAGGGAGAATTAGGATGGATCAGATCCATAATACGACGCAGGAAAGCGATCTGCCCAAGATTGGCAATCCCGCTACGCGTGCTCTCGCCCATGCAGGATATGATAGACTTGATCAACTTGCAAAGGTGACCGTAGATGACCTTTTGAAGCTGCATGGCGTAGGACCTAGAGCCGTGAGAATATTAAATGAAGCTCTTCAAGCGAGAGGGCTGTCATTTGCAAAAAAAACATAAAACGCAGCCGCCATTCCAGTGGGCGGTTTTATTTTTGGTCATACAGAATGGGATATGTTTTCCGCCTATCCATCTTTGCATGACCTCCGATAAAAACGTATCGCCCTCTTCTGAGAAGACGACAAAGCCGTTTTTACTTGGAGGTAGAGAAATGCAAGCAAGCCAAGCAACCGATCGAATGTATTGGGTAAGCGTCATGCGCGCGATTGCGGGACCCGTGCTGGAGAAGCTTGTACAGCGTCAGTTGAAACGCGCGATGCCGGTCGAAAGAAAGACGGAAGAGAGATTGGATTATAGTCATTTGGAAGCCTTCGCCCGAACGCTGACCGGCCTAGCGCCTTGGCTGGAATCCGTTCCCGTAGACCCGGAGGAACGGGCGCTTCGCGACCGGTATGCCGATCTGGCGCGTCAAGCGATCGATGCGGCGACGGATCCGGACTCGCCGGATTACATGAACTTCGGCGAAGGCGCCCAGCCGATCGTCGACGCCGCGTTTCTCGCCCATGCGATTCTGCGCGCGCCTATCGAGCTAGGGGAGAAGCTGGAGCCAACCGTCAAGCAACACCTCGTAAACGCGCTAAAGGCGACGCGCACGCGCAAGCCTTTCTTCAGCAATTGGCTGTTATTTTCCGCGATGATCGAGACGGCGCTATTCCGCATGGACCAGGACTGGGACCCGATGAGAATCGATTACGCCCTAAAGCAGCATGAGCAGTGGTACTTGGGGGACGGCATCTACGGCGACGGTCCGGAATACCATGCGGATTACTATAACAGCTTCGTCATTCAGCCCATGTTGATCGATGTCGTCGAGCACGTAGCGGGGATCTACCCGGATTGGGACGCATTGCGGGATCGTATCGTGGCTAGAGCCATTCGTCACGCCAGCGTCCTGGAGCGGTCCATCTCGCCGGAAGGGACGTTCCCCGTCATCGGCAGATCGCTCGCGTACCGGTTCGGCGTCTTTCAATTGCTATCCCAGATCGCGTTAAGGAAGCAACTGCAGCCGGAGATCGCTCCCTCCCAGGTCAGATGCGCGCTCACGAGCGTCATGCGGCGCATGATCGAAGCCGAGGGTACGTTCGACGACGACGGCTGGCTACGGATCGGCTTCTGCGGACATCAGCCCGAATTGGGGGAGACGTATATCTCGACGGGAAGCCTCTATCTATGCTCGACCGTGTTTCTTCCGCTCGGGCTTCCCGAGAGCGACCCGTTCTGGGCCGACGAACCCCGCATGTGGACGTCGCAGCAAGCCTGGTCGGGGTCCGGCTATTTTAAAGCGATCGATCAAGCGTTATAAAGAAAGCTTTGGCTATAAATTAAAAACACCCCGCCGATGCGGCCGATTAGGCCGTCATGGCGGGGAATTCGGGTTAGCTCAACTTCGCGACGGAGACCGCGATCTTCTCCATGTCGGCTTTGCTCACCTTGCCGTCCGGCGAGCTGATCGTCACGAAGCGATCGTCCAGCTTGAAGGTCAGCATCGGCGTCTGATCCGGCGTGTACCACTTGGCGGACGTCCCGTTGGACAGCTTCACCGTCTTGCCTTCGTACTCGTACGCGTAATCCCGCGGAGAGACGTTCACAGTCGTATGGTCGAACACAAGGTTCACGCCATCCCCCGTTGCGACGACTTTTTGATAGGCGTCCCCTTTTTTCATCGACTTCGGCGCGTAGGCCGTCTCGAACGATTCGAAGCCCGCGAACGCCTTCTTGATCTCCTTGATCTGAGCGTCGCTATACTTCATGGTCGCGAGCGATTGGACGGCCGAATGGGAGACCTTATCGACGGATACCGCGATCTTCTCCATATCGGCTTTGCTTACCTTTCCGTTCGGCGAGCTGATCGTCACGAAGCGATCGTTCAACTTGAAAGTCAGCATCGGCGTCTTGTCCGGCGTGTACCACTTGGCGGACGTGCCGTTGGACAGCTTCACCGTCTTGCCGTCGTATTCGAACGAGTAGTCCCGTGGAGAGACGTTCACCGTCATGCGGTTGAAGACAAGATTCACCCCATCGCCCGTGGCGACGGCTTTTTGATAGGCGTCTCCCTTTTTCATCGACTTCGGCGCGTAGGCCGTCTCGAACGATTCGAATTGCGCAAATGCCTTCCGGATCTCCTTGATCTGGGCGTCGCTGTACTTCACGGACACAAGCGATTGGACGGCCGGACGGGAGGTTCCCGTCTGAACGACAGGCGGCTTCGAGGCGAGCTTGGGAGCAGCGCCTTTATGCGTATTGGCAGCGGCGTACACGCCGGCTGCTCCCGTGACGGTCATGCCGAGTACAGCCAGGGCGACAATCGATTTTTTCATTTTTTTCAACTTGAACAACTCCTTTATTTGAAATCGATAATTTGGGTGACGGAGATCCCTTGCTTGTCGGCCGTCGTGACGGCTAACCGCGTTCCGGAAGGGTTCCAGGTCAGCGGATATTGGGGAAATGCGTACGGGGCGACGAGGGAAACTTTGCCGGTGGCGGCATGCAGCAGATACACCCCGTTCATGCCGTTCTGATCCTCGGCGTAGACCGAGAAAGCGAGCTTGGAGCCGTCGGGGGACCATGAGAGATCAGGCACCAGATCCCCTTTGCCCAGCAAGGATCCTTTGGCATCCCCTTCGGAACCGAACAGATGGAGATCCGAGCCTGCCGACCCGGCCGCGTTGACGCTCGTCGCGGCGATCAGGCCGCCGCCCGGCGACAGTTTGAACGTGACGACATTGCGGACGAGCACCTTCGGCTTGCGCTCGTTCGGCGCGAACGTCTTCAGATTGTTGTGCTTGTCGATATAGTAGATGCGTCCTTGCCCGGCGTCGAATTGATCGAACACCTCGACATCGGGATCGTCGAGCTGGAGCGTCGCGACGGCGCCGTCGGTCGAGATCAAGCGGAGATCTCCGCGGCCTTCCATGGACCCGGCGGCCAAGACGTAGGTGCCGTTATCGAACCAACCGCCCTTTTCCAGGTAATTGTCGCCCCGCACTTCGACGCTGGCTCCCGTACCGAGATTCACGATGGCGTTCGACGCCTCATACTTGTTCCGCCAGGTCTGCCGGAAGCTGTACCGGCCGTCGGGCGAGAGATTGTCCCGCACGAATTCGGCGTCTTCGGTCTCGGACGGCATCTTCACCGGACGCACCTCTTGCCGCAGATCGCGCGTAAGATCGAACTTCGACGTCTCGTATGCGAACTTCGCCTCCTCCGTGCCCGTCGCGGGCTTGATCAGCTTGGTCGTCGTGATCCTCACCGCATCGTCCGACAGCCAGGCGTCGACGCTGGCTCCTTCCAGCCGGTGAATGCGCGCGATGGCGACATCTTGGCCGGCCTTGGGGCCGGAGCCTTTGACGATCGTCAGCTTGCGGCCCTCACCGGCCGGATCGCCGGCGGGGGTGCCGGTCGCCGCCTCTCCGCCGTTCAGGCTATCGGCAGGCGAGGGCGTCGTGAGGCGGTCTTGGCTTGGCTGACAAGCCACCAGGGTCGACAAGAGGGCGATCGCGGCGCCGAATCCGTACGTTCTCGATGCTTTCCAAGCTTTCATGTACATTCCCTCCCGAAGGATCAAGATCAGGGCGACGGCCGGCAGCGCTGGGCGGTTCGCGGCGCCGTCCCTCATCCGTTGTCCTTCTTGACTCCAATATAAGGTCCGATTATCTCGGAAAGATTGCCGACTTGTATCGAAGTTGTAAACCTTACTCATGCAGAGGCCGCTCGGCCGGCAAGACGAGGACGAAGCGGGAACCGTTCGCGCCGGATTCGGCGAGCCGCACCGACCCGCCTTGCTTCTCCGCGAGGCTGCGCACGAGCGCCAGCCCAAGCCCGGTCCCGCCGGCCGTCCGGGAACGATCGGCGCTGACCGTATAGAACGGATCGAAGATCCGGCTCTGCGCCTCGGGCGGAATCCCGATGCCCGTGTCCGCGACTTCGATGACGGCGGCGGGAAGGCCTTCGTCGCTCGTCTCCGTCCGGTTGGAGATCGTGACGACGCCTCCCGGCTTGTTGTATTTGATCGCGTTATCGAGCAGATTAAGCGTGATGTGCATGAGGTTGTCCGGATCGGCCCAGGCCGCGCCTTCGGTCAGCCGGGCCGCGATGCGGACGTTTGCCGCCGCGGCCTTCGCCTGCAGACGGTTCACGGCCTCTTCGATCAGCGGGAGGAGCCGGACCGATTCGGCGTAGGTCTCGAGCTCGTATACGTCCATGGCCGACAGCTGGAGCGCCTTCTCCACCAGCGCGTACAGCCGCTCCGCGTCGCTCCGGATGCGCGATCCGGCTTGCTCGAGCAGCGCCGGATCGTCCCGGTACATCTCGAGCAGATCGGCGTAGGCCAGGATGGAGGTAAGAGGAGTCTTCAATTCGTGGCTGATGTTGCCGATAAACTGCTTTTGCTGCTGCTCCAGCTCCTGCAGCTTCCCGATCGCGTCCAGCAGCTTCGTCTGCTCCTCCGTCAGCTGCCGGACGGAGGAGGCGATCCGCTCGCTCATCTCATAGATGCCGACGGACAGCTCGCCGAGCTCGTCGCCGCGAACGACCGGAGAGGCCGACAGATAGTCCCCCCGTCCGATCCGCTGGGCGGCCTCGTTCAGCCGGGCGATGGCGTTTACCTGACGCCGGACGTACAGGTAACCGATGAGGAAGCCTCCGGCCAGAACGGCGGCGCCCGTCGCCAGGAACAATTGCCGGATGCGCTCGTAGAACGCGTGCTGTTCGGCCAAGGAGGCGTGGAATTGAACGGTGCCCAACAATTGGTCGGCATTGTACAGAGGCGCCAGATAGAGCAGCTGGTCGCCTTCCGTGATGTACGCGGATTGCCCGCGGGCCGTATAGATTAAGGCGTCGGAGACGTCCGCCTTGGGTTGGATCGGCAGAGAAGTGCCGGCGAACAAGCCGTCGGCCCGGTATACGGTGACCGCCATCCCGCTCTGTTCGGCCAGATCGATGGCCAGCCGCTGCCCGTTCTGGTTCATGAACGTATCCGGGTCCGTCCGCTCGCCGGTCAGGTATTGCTGGCGCACCCTCAAATTAGCCGCATCTGCTTGATGGGAGAACGATTGCTCCAGGCGCGTCCGCTGATCCTCGCGGATGCCGGCGAGGACGAGCATGCTCAGCATCACCAATACGAGCGCCAGCAGCAGGGCGAGGAGGAGCGAGACCTTACCTTTGAGTCCGATGCGGAACCTTTTCGTCTTCATGACGGGGGCGCCTTTACGGATTTGTAGCCGACGCCGTAGACGGTCTGAATGAGGGCCTGCCGTTCGCCCAGCTTTTTGCGCAGCCGCTGGACGTGAATGTCGACCGTGCGGGTGCCGCCCGCGAAGTCCATCTCCCACACTTGCTCGAGGAGCGATTCCCGCGAATAGACGCGCTCCGGATTCCGCGCGAGCAGGACGAGGAGGTCGAATTCCTTCGGCGTGAGCTCGAGCGGCTTCCCGTCCAGACGGACGGTGCGGCTGTATTCTTCGATTCGCAGACCGCCCAACTGCAGTGCCTCCGGCGCGGCCGCCGCCGCCGAATGCGCGGCGTCGGAGCCGCGCCTGCGCGACAGCGCCTTGACGCGGGCGATCAACTCGCGCATATCGAAGGGCTTCGTCATATAATCGTCCGCGCCGAGCTCGAGGCCCAGCACCTTGTCCACGATGTCGCTTTTGACGGTCAGCAGCAGGATGGCGGGCCTGTCCGGACCTTCCAGCTTGCGGCAGACGTCATAGCCGTTCATGCGAGGCATCATGACGTCCAGCACCATGACATCCGGCTTGAAGACGTACGCGCGTTCGAGCGCCTCGATGCCGTCCGCCGCGGTCTCGACGGCGTAGCCTTCTCTTTGAAGCGCATAGGCGATCGCGCCGGAGATGCCGGCTTCGTCGTCCACGACGAGCACGTTAACCATGCCTGCTCAGCTCCTTGCTTTCTTTTCCCCTGGAAAATTGTTGCGTTTAGGGAATCTGGTTCTTTGACGGGGCGATAGGTTGGAAGGTTGCGCATCGGGTTCGCCTCCGATGCATGAAGCATCGCCTGGAAGCGGATGCGGTAATCGTCAACCGCAGAATATGTCCGCTTGCCCGGGAATTCACGCGCGGGGGCTGTCATGCAAACAGAACCGTTTCCGATATTCGGCGGGGGTTGCGCGGTAGGTCTCCTTGAACTTTCGGTAGAAGTGGTTGAAGTTTGTATATCCGACTTCCTCTGCGATGCGGCGGACCTGAAAGTCCGTATTTTCCAGCAGCAGCTTGGCTTTGCGCAGACGCAGGTCTTGCACCATTTGACGATAGGTTTTGCCGAAATTTTGTTTGAGCAGCCGGCTTAAATAGTTGGGATGAAAATGAAAATGTCTTGCGGTCTGCGCCAAGGTGGTCGTCTCGTAGCGCTCCTCGATGTATTGCAGAATCTCGACGCCGGGCGCGCGGCCGGCGCCCGCCGTATCGGCCGGCAGATGCGGGGTCGTCCGCAACAGTTCGGTGAATAGCAGAATAAGGTAGCAATTCATCGCCTCGCCCGATCCCAGCTGAGGATCCAAATATTCCCGCATGGCGGCGCAAAGATAGCGGCGGACGACTTCGTTCTGCTGGGAGGCGAAGTGGAGATACCTCCCGCGCATCGTAGGCTTGTAGATCGCATCGATGACGAATTCCGAGAGCAAGTCATTTTCAGCAAGTCGGGCCAGAATGCTGTGGTTAAAATAATCCTTCCGGAACAGCACGTTGACGATGATCGTATCGGCTTCCGCCTTCCGGATCGTATGCACCACATCCGTATCCAAGAGCGTGATGTCGCCTTCTCCCATCTCTACCGCGTTGCCGTTGATGATCTGCGTGCAGCTGCCGGAAAAGGCGTAGCTCATCTCCAGAAAATTGTGCTTGTGCGAGTAGATCTCGACGAAGCGCGGATGCTTCAGGAACGACACTTTCTCGGTGCTCTTCATCATCACATCCGCCGATAGCACATGGTCTCCGCCGCTGAGAGAAGGAATCGCTCGATCGGTCAGGACTAAGATCTTTTCCAGACTGTCGATCCCCTGCGCGATCGCGATGGATTCAATCGGGTCGTAAGCAGTCAAATAAGCTTCCAGTTCCTCTTGCGTCATGCGTCTGTCCTCCCCGACCGATCTCCCGCATGGGGTCCTGCATTCGAAGGTTATATTTTGCCACAAAACTGCTCCTATTGTGACATTGTGACCTCATGCCGTCTTTCTATAAGATTGATAATGGCACCGCTTACAGGGAGTTGCAACCTTTTTGTTTTGTAAGGCTTTACAAAAAGGGGCGGCCGCCAAGATGCGCGCCATGGCCAGCATGCGCAGCAATCTCATTTGGGATAAAGGGGATGGCAGGATGAAGGACGGAAGAACGGCGGGGATGCCCCTCAAAGAAAAATTAGCGTTCGGAGCCGGCGCTTTCGGCAAGGATTTCGTGTATTTGTTTATCACGCTCTATATTTTGTACTTTTTTACGGATGTCCTCCAGATCTCGGCGGTCACCGCCGGAACGATCCTGCTGGTCGTTCGTCTGATCGATGCCGGGTTCGATCTGCCGTTCGGATTCGCGGTCGACAAGACCCGGTCCCGATGGGGAAAGCTCAGGCCTTATCTGCTGTTCGGGGCGATCCCGTACGGCATCGTGACCGCGCTTCTGTTCTACACGCCGGATCTGTCCGGCAGCGGGAAAATCTACTATGCATTCAGCTTCTATCTGCTCATTAGCATTCTATACAGCGTGATCAGCATTCCTCATGCCGCCTTGAACACCGTCATGACCGACAGCATGAAGGAACGGGCGCAGCTGTCGACGATTCTGCTCATCTTCTCGGGTATGGCCATCACGCTCGTCAGCAGCGTCACGCTCCCGATCGTCGCGCTTTTTCCGAACGAGCAAGCCGGCTACCTCTTTATGGGGGCAACCGTCGGCCTCGTGGCGATCGTGCTGATTCTGGTGTGCTTCAAGGGCACGTCGGAACAGATCGCGGATTCCGAGCGCCAAGCGGCGATTCCATTCAAGGTGGCCATACGTACGATCTTCACCAACAAACCGTATTTAGCGCTTTCCGTCTCCTTCTTCATGCTGCAAGTGTGCTTTGGCGTACGGGGTGCGGCATCCATCTACTATTTCATCTACAACGTCGGCAACGTCAACTTGTTCAGCATGGTTTCGCTCGTGGGTGGCCTTGCGGGACTCGGTTTGCAGTTTTTTGCCCCCGCCTTCATCATGAAGTTCGGCAAACGGAGCCTGTATATCTGGACCGGCGTCCTGTTGATTGCGGATCTGGCCGCGATCTACATGGCCCCCACCGGCAGCGTGCCGCTCGTCTTTATCTTGAATACGCTGGCCAGCATTCTGGCCGGACTGAGCATGCTGGCCGCGTGGGCCTCGCTGCCGGATGCGATCGATTACTCCGTTCGCCGCAACGGCCTGCATATCGAAGGGATGTATTACTCGTTGTACAACTTCCTGCAGAAGCTCGGTTCTTCAGTAGCCGGCGGCCTCTCCGGCGTCGTGCTCGCCGCTTACGGCTATCAGACGGGCGGCGCTCCAACCGCCGACAGCCTCGAAGGGATTCGGGTCACCTCCACGTTGATTCCGGCTGCATGCGCGGTCGTCTTCACGATCGCGATGCTCTTCTATCGAACGCACCGTACGGAACCTGCGAATGCAGGGACAGAAGGGAGTGTCATCCATGGCCAATAATACCGGACGATTGCACGTTGCCGGATTGAGAACCGAAAGCCAGGTGAATCCGCTCGGGATGGATGTACGGATCCCTCGCTTCAGCTGGCGCATCGAGACGGAAGGCCGCGGCGTCATGCAAGCAGCCTACCACGTGATCGTCAGAGATGAGGCCGGGGCAGAAATATGGAACAGCGGGAAGACGGCTGCCGACACGTCACTATGGATCGCGTATGGCGGACCTGCGCTGCAGTCGCGTCAGCGCTATACGTGGCGGGTGAAGATATGGGACACGGCAGGCCGCGAGTCGGACTGGAGCGACGCGGCCTTCTGGGAGATGGGGCTGCTGCAGCCGGAGGATTGGCAAGCGCGCTGGATCGAGCCCGTTCAGAGGGATGCGGTCAGCGAGCCGTTCATCACGATCGGCGAGATGTTCTCGGATGCATTCACGGATGCCACGCTGGAGGAGAAGGCTGAGGACCTGCGGCCGTCTCAAATGCTGAGGCGCGCCTTCCGGTCGCAAGGCCAGGTGGCGAAGGCCCGCCTGTATGCGACCAGCCATGGCCTCTACCGGCTGCAGCTGAACGGCTGCCGCGTTGGGGATGTCGAGCTCGCGCCGGATTTTACCGCCTATGATGTCCATCTGCAATATCAGACGTACGATGTGACGGATCTCCTCCAGGCCGGGGACAACGCGCTCGGCGCCGTCCTCGCGGACGGCTGGTATCTGGGCCGGATTCAACTGACAGGCCACAGCTGCCAATTCGGCAGCAAGATGGGCCTGCTGATTCAGCTGGAGATTGACTATGAAGACGGAACGAGACGGATCATCGGCTCCGATGAGCGCTTCGTCTCCAGCACGGGGCCCTGGCAGTATGCGGACTTGTTCATCGGGGAGCGATACGACGCCCGCCTCGAACAGGACGGTTGGAGCCGCGCGGGCTTCAACGATGAAGGATGGGTGCCGGTCGCGCTGGCCGACGAGCCGCTGGACAATCTGAGCGCCCAATACGGTCCGCCGGTCCGAGCGATGAAGGAGCTGTCGCCTGTCGCGATCGTCCACGAGGACGACCGGGCGCAGATTGTCGATTTCGGGCAGATCATGGCGGGCCGCGTCCGCCTTGCCGTAGATGCGCCGGCAGGCACGATCATTCGGATGGAGCACAGCGAGGTGCTGGATCGGGACGGCCGCTTCTTCATGAACATTCTCGGTCGCAACAAGCATCAGACCGACGTTTATATCGCGCGGGGAGACGGACCTGAGGTCTACGAACCGGTCTTCACGTTCCACGGTTTCCGCTATGTTCGCATCACCGGCTATCCCGCACCCCTTCGTCCGGAGGATATCCAAGCCGTCGTCCTGTACAGCGATATGGACGTCACCGGCGAATTCGAATGCTCGGATGAACGGCTCAATCAGCTCCAGCACAACATTCAATGGAGCCAGATGACGAATATGCTGTCCATTCCGACCGATTGCCCGCAGCGCGAGCGTGCCGGCTGGACCGGGGATATTCAAGTGTTTGCGCCCACGGCGGCTTTCAACATGGACGTCTCCGCCTTCTTGAGCCGCTGGCTGGTCAATGTTCGCAAGGAGCAATTCCCGGACGGACAAATCCCCAACTTCGTCCCGACCGGCGGCAACTACGTGCGTGAGAGCAGTGCCATGGGGCAGCTGTCCAGCGCCGGCTGGGGCGACGGGATCGTGATCGTGCCTTGGGCGCTGTACCGGAGCTACGGCGATGTGCGCGTCCTGGCGGACAACTATGAGGCGATGACCCGATGGCATGCCTATGTCCGGCGTACGGCCGAGAATGAACTGCCGGAAGGGTTCGATACGGGCGGGGATGCCGAACGGTTGGCGCGTCAGCGCTATCTGTGGAACACGGGCTTTCATTTCGGCGACTGGCTCATCCCGAGCATCGTGATGAATAGGGAGGAGGGCCAAGGTCCGATGGACAGCGCCCTTCTCACCAAGGAACTCGTCGCTACGTGCTGCTACGCATACTCCAGCCAACTGCTCGCCGACATCTCCGACGTACTGGGCAAACCGGAGGAAGCGGGGCATTACCGGGAATTGAACGCCCAGATCCGGCAAGCGTTCGAAGCGGAATACGTGGCGGACGACGGCAGGCTATCCTCGCACTATCAAGGAATATACGTGCTTGCGCTCCAGATGAATATGGTCTCCAATGCGAGGCGCGGTTTGCTCGTACGGCAATTGGCGCACCTCATCGAAGCCAATGGCGATCGCCTGGATACGGGCTTCCTCTCGGTGCCGTTCTTGATGGATGTGCTGTGCCGCGAGGGCCGGACGGATATGGCTTACCGTCTGCTCTACCAGACCGCATGTCCGTCCTGGCTGTATGCGGTGGAGCGGGGAGCGACGACCGTCTGGGAGTCCTGGTCCGCTATCGCGCCGGACGGCACGGTAGGGCATATGTCCTTCAACCATTACGCGTTCGGCTGCATCGGCGACTGGATGTACCGACATCTGGCAGGCTTGCGGGCCGAGGCGCCGGGGTACAAGAAGAGCAGGATCGAGCTCCATCCGGATTGCGGATTAACGTCGGCGGCCGTCCGCCTTCAGACCGGCTACGGCCTGTTGGCGTCCGCTTGGTCCAGAGACGGGGACCGAATCGCCTTGACGGTGAACGTGCCGGTCAACACGTCGGCGGCGGTCATGCTCCCGGCGGACGGGGAGACGAGGTTGAACGGCGGTCCGCTGCGCGAAGACTCGGAAGGCGTGATCGGAATCGCGGCGTCTGAGGGGCAACGAGAAGTTCATATCGGAAGCGGGATGTACGCGTTTGAATATCAAGTTCAATAAGCAATGCCGCTTAAAGCGCAGGCCAAACAAAAGCGGCCGAGATTTTCTCGGCAGTCTAGAGCCGCATCTTCATCGGATGCGGCTTCTTTTGTTAGGGCGCCGAACATGTTGGACCGCCGCATCAGCTCGTTGATGAGCCGGATGGACGGCAGTGTCCGATAACGGCAGACTGGTTCCTAACGATATTGGTATTTATTCGGAGCGTTAAAAGTTGGGCCGAAAGGAGTGGAAATCATACACTTGTTGTTAAAAGCAAACAAGCTGATCCCCAAGACGGGACCAGCTTGTCTATTTTACATTTATTTCGAAACCTTAATCTTAAAGAGCTTCTGCGCGCCATTGAATGTAATCTTCACATTGGCGACGCCCGGAGACAACGCTTGCACCTTTCCTTCGGCATCCACGCTTGCAACGGCAGGATTAGAAGAGCTATAGGCAGAACGAATCGAGACATCCTCCCAGCGGCCGTCGCTGTAGTCCGCATAGACCACAAGGTTTCGCGACTGCCCTACCGACAGCTTCCACTTCTTGCCGAGCGTGAACAGCTCCTTCACGTAACCGCTGGGAGCCGCTACGTTTACGGTCAGCGTTGCTGCTGCTCCCCCGAAGGTAGCGTGGATGAACGCCGAGCCTGTCGCAATACCCTTCACTTCGTTCCCCGCCGTAGTCAGGGCTGCAACGGAAGAGTCGGATGAGATCAGTTCAGCTTCGGCAGTCACATCCCTCTCCGTTCCGTCGCTGTATTTCGCAAACAACTGGAACGTCTTCGTCACGCCGACTTCGGTACGAAGCTCGCTCGGGGTGAAGAACAATCGCTGCACGGTCGGAGCAGCATTCTCTACCTTGACCGCTACCTTCACTTCTTTCCCTCGGTAGGACGCGGTAATCTGAGAGGTGCCGGCTGCAACACCTTTAACGAGTCCGCCTTGAACGACCGTTGAAACCGTTGGATCCGATGAGACATACTCGCTGTCTTTCGTAACCTCCATCGCCTGACCGCCGGTGATATTAGCGATTATAGCAAGCTGTCTTTCCTCGCCGACCAGCAGGCTCAGTTCGCCAGGATCGGCTGTCAGCGACTCGATCGAAGGTTCTCCCTCGGACAGCTTGTATACGCCGGTATCCGTCGAGAACCACCAGGCATCGTTCAGCCATCTCGCCTCGCCCGACGGCACTTCCGCTTCGACTCGCGTTCTTCCCTCCGCACCCGCGCGGTTAAGGAAGTAACGGGTCGAACCTTCCTCCGTTAGACTGTAGACCACGTCCCCGGCAGGGGACAGCGCTTGCAGTTTATACCCGGCGTTGCCTGAACCGATCTGCTTTTCTTCTCCTTCCGGAGAGCGAAGCCAGAGCGTGACTTGCCGATCTTCGTCCAACCGCGGAAATGCAGCCCAACCCCCAGCGATAGCCAGATTCTCCTGGCGAAGAATATCCGCATATTTACCGAAGAGGTCTGAATAAGGGCCGAATAACGTGATGGGCTCCGAATCGGTGAGGAGTTGAAGAACAGGTTCGGGATTAAAGTTAAGATATAGAATGGATTGGCCATCCGACGCAATTTTATTGTCATCCGACTCCCTTTCGTTTGTAGTTGTGGGTTTTTTCGTCAAGGCCGTACTCGTGCCCGCTTGGTAACGGAACAATTGATCCACGAAGGAATATAGAACGGTTCCGTCATCCAAAATCTTTGCCTCTCCAAGCGGCCAATAATGATTAATCGGGTTAACGATCGTCTCCACCGTATTGCCATGGCGCAGACGGAGTCCGTTCGTCCCCGGCCCATCCATAGAGCCGTCCGTTCCGGAGCTGTCATAATAGGCCACATATGGACCGTTTACCGTCCAATAATAAGCTTGCAGCCTCTGAAGCGTACCGTTGCGATACTCGATCGATTCCCCCTTCACTCCTGGCAGGTGAAAAATAGCCCCTTCCGTAGTAAGCGTTGCCTGATCCGGCTTCGTTGCAATATCCGTTGCGATCTCTATTGATGCGCTCCCGTCCAATTGTTCGATCCGTACCTTCTGACTTTGCGGCTCGTAGACGAGTGCCTTCTCCGCGTCGAAGTCAAGCAACTGCCCATCGGTCCGATAAACCTCGATCAGGTTAGCTGGGGGTGCGCCCTCATCCGCGTAAGCCATCGCCGGAAGCATGAAGCAAGCTGTGAGACAAAAGATCAGCCATACCTTCTTGTTAAACCCCAACTTCATATCGTTTCCCCTCCTGTGCGACAGATCGCCGCAGTGGTTGATGACGCCCCTAATGTATCACAGGAGATTTAGAGAGAGATATGAGTATTTCCACCTGATTAAATGGAGAATAAGATGTACTTTTTTTCAGCGAATTTTCCTCCTAGTTCCAATTAACCAAAAACATGTAAGAGGTCGCAGGAACCAACAGTTATGTTCATATCCGGGTTGGGACTTATGCACTCTTTCCCCAAACATCAGCCGAAGATGTCCGTTTCAATGAAAAGAAGGAGCCCATGACCGGCTCCTTCTTCGGCGGTTGAATGTTGCGTCTCAGGCATTCATTCCGCTGCTTCAATGAGGCTGCTTGCGGAACAGATGCTTGAGCGCCAGAAATACGTCGGTTTTGTCCTTGATCACGTAATACATGAACTTCGGATCGTCGATATGCTTGTAGGCGGACATCAGCGTGCTCGAACGGTTGTACTGGTTCACTTCGCCGTAGCCGAACATGTTGGACCGCCGCATCAGCTCGTTGATGAGCCGGATGCATCGCTCGTTGTCCGAGGTCAGATTGTCCCCGTCGGAGAAATGAATCGGGTAGATATTGTAGTCCGAAGCGGGATACCGCGAGTCGATGATCTCCAGCGCCTTGAGGTAGGCCGAAGAGCAGATGGTGCCGCCGCTCTCGCCCCGGGTGAAGAATTCCTCCTCGGTCACTTCTCTGGCCTCGGTGTGGTGGGCGATGAAGACGATCTCGACCTTCTCGTATTTGGTCCGCAGGAAGCGGGCCGCCCAGAAAAAGAAACTTCTCGCCGCGAACTTCTCGTAATTGCCCATGCTTCCGGAAGTGTCCATGAGGGCGAGGATGACCGCGTTCGAGTGCGGGCGCTCGACTTCGTTCCACGTGCGGTAGCGGATATCGTCCGGCGAGATCGCCCCGACCGCGGGATGACCGTCCCGGGCGTTCCGCCGCAGGTTCTCCAGGATCGTTCGCTTCTTGTCGATATTGGAGACGATCCCTTTTTTGCGGACGTCGTTGAAGAGGATCTCCGTCTCGCTCATCTGCTTCTTGTCTTTTTGCTCCAGACGGGGAAGCTCCAATTCCTCGAAGAGCAACTGTTCGACCTCCGCGATCGGGACCTCCGTCTCGTAGTAGTCGATGCCGGGCTGATCGCCCGCGCCCTCGCCCTTGCCGGGTCCCCGGGCTTCCTGAGGATCGGTGCCGAGGACGTCTCCCACCCGGGAGTCGCCGTCGCCTTGCCCCACATGCTTGGATTTGTTGTGATTGTAGACGAAGTGATATTCGTCCAGGCTCCGAATCGGGATCTTGACGATCTGTTGGCCGTTGGCCGCGAGGATGCTCTCGTCGGTGACGAGATCGGGCAGATTTTGCCGGAGGGCCTCCCGCACCTTCTGCTGGTGCCGGGTCTGGTCTTGATACCCTTTGCGATGCAGCGACCAATCTTCCTTGGACACAATAAAAAGCGGCTCCGTCACGGCCGCATCACCTCCAACCGCGAATCGTTGCTTATGCCGCACCCGGGGAACCGGACGTATCCATCATCGCGAGGATGACGGCGTTGTTCTGCGGCTTGACGATCTCTTCCCACGTCTTGAACCGAAGGTCGTCCGGCGAGATGCCGTGAATCTCCGCGTGGCCTTCCCGCGAATTGCGCCGCAAATTCTCGAGGATGGTCCGTTTCTTGTCGATGTTGGACATGATGCCCTTGCGGCGGACATCGGTGAACCGGATCTCCGTCGACTCGATGATCTCCTTGTCCTTGCGCTTCAGATAGGGCAGCTCCAGCTCTTCGAACAGCAAGCTCTCCAGCTCGGCGATCGAGATCTCCGCTTCCACGACGTCTTCGCCGGGTTCGCTGCCCGCGCCTTCGCCTTTGCCGCCTTTGTCGGCCGGATCGGTGCCGAGGACGTCGCCGACCTGGCTGTCCCCGTCGCCTTGACCGACGTGCTTCTTCTTGTTGTGGTTGTACACGAAGTGATATTCGTCGAGGCTGCGGATCGGAATCTTAATGATCTGTCTCCCGTCGGACAGCACGATATTCTCCTCGGAGAGCAGATCCGGCAAGTTCTGCTTGATGGCTTCGCGGACCTTCTGCTGATGGCGGGACTGATCCTGATAGCCCTTGCGATGCAGCGACCAGTCCTCGCGGGATAGAATGAATGACGGTTCGGTCATGGACAGACACCACCTTCGTCACCTTTGGGTTCACGGATCAGAAAGTATAAGTTTCACCTATCCTTTGCTGATCTGTCTCCGATAAAAACGTATCGCCGTCTAGGAGGACGGCAAAGCCGTTTTTACTTGGTGCGTGTTATTCAATATATTCTGGATTGGCCAAACGATGTGTGCGAAATGTCCGGCAGCTTGTTTTAGTTTTCAGATTATTCGGCAGCCGACGGGCTCTCCCGGTTCCGCTGGGAGTGAGCGCCAGGGCAGCGCCGATGCTCTAGCGCCCGTCGCCCGGACGAATCTCCGATCCCGATAACAAACGCCCGTCCCGGGCCAATGGATCGTCCCGGGACGGGCTTTTTGCGTTTCCGCAGGGATCCGGTTCATGCCGAATCATTTCCTTGCGACCTCGCCCGTTTCCGAGACGACGAAGCAGGCCGATCTTGCGGCGCTCGCGCGGAGGGCGCGATTCTGCAGCAGCGGAATGGCCAGCATGCAGGCGATCGTGATTGCGACGATCGTCGCGAACAGCGCGCCTCGGAGCTCGGAGAGCGACATCGTCAGGGCGAGCAGGACGCAGCGCGTCGCGACGAGGATGCACTCCCGCCAGACGAGGAAGGAGGTCTGCCGGTTGCCGCCGTAGCGTTGGATGAACCGGAATTGCTGCGCGTTCCATACGGTCTGAAAGTAGAACATGCCGAACGTCGTCAGGAAGTTGGAGACGATCAGCGCCGCCGGCACGTGGAGCAGCGCGGCCAGGAAGCCGACCGCGAGCAGCGTCGTGCCGATCCACAGCCAACGGTTCTCGTTCATCCGAATCTTGCGGTACAGCAGCAAGCCGAGCAAGGAAGACAGCGTGTAGAGCACGTTCAGCAGCGCGATGAGCATCTTGTTCTGCGTCACGGAGAACGTGAACAGCAGCGTGAACAGGTTCTGGAACTGAAGGAATACGCCCGCCGCGAGCAGGGAGCCGAAGATCCAGCCGGCGCCCGGCTGTCCGAAGGCGTCGCGGAAGCCGAACTTGCCGAAGCCGGCCGGCTCGGCGTCGTTCGCCGGCTTCGGCAGGGCGATGCGGGGCATGCGCAAGGCGAAGATCAGCATCAGGACGAGAAAGAGGAGCATGAGCCCGAACGAGCCGCCGTAGCCATACAGATCGATCGCCTTGGCGGAGACGAACGGTACCGCCATGGACAGCATCTGCATCAGGACGCCCACCGCCGCGAAGTACGGCGCGAACTCGCTGCTCTTGCCTTGGCTCGCGACGCCGAGGTTCTGCGCGGCGGAAGAGAGACCGAACATCGCGCCGACGGGGATGCCCAGGAGGATGATCCAGAGGGTCCGGTTGTCGAGATGTACGGTCATCAGGTAAGCAAAGGCGGCGCCGCCGCACAATGCGGAGACGCCGAGCGGCAAGCGGATGGAGAAGCGGGTCAGCAGCTTGGCCGCCGCCGCGAAGGCGAACCCCCACGCGATGAACATCGTCATGTTGTAGAGGGACACCTCGGCGATTCGGCCGTGGGCTTGCCAGATGTACAGATTGACGAAGATGCCGATATAGATGGTCACGACCGAGGTGACCGCGTTCATGAGGAGCAGCTTGCGCATTTCAGGGGACACGAAGCAACACCTGTTTCATTCGTTATTTGACGGCGCCGGCCGTAATGCCGCTCGCGATCTTGCGTTGGAAGACGATATAGACGACGAGGACCGGCACGATCGTGAAGAGGAGGGCGGCGAACAGCGGACCCCACTCCGTCCGGTACTGCATCTCCTGCTGCATGACGCCGATCTCCACCGGCAGCGTATAGTGCTTCGGGTCGTTGATGAGGATCGTACCGACGACGTATTCGTTCCAGATGTTCAGGACGTTGATGATCGCCACCGTGATGAGCCCCGGCTGGGACAGCGGCAGCATGATGCGGAAGAAGGTGCCGTAGTACGAAGCGCCGTCCATGACGGCCGACTCCTCGAGCTCCTTCGGCAGCGACCGGAAGAAGCCGACCAGGACGAAGATGCCGAACGCCAATACGCTGGATGCATAGACCAATATTAGGCCGATGGACGTATTGATCAAGTGCAAAGAATTGAGCAGGAAGAACAGCGGAATCAGCGCGAGTACGAACGGAACCATCATCGACGCGATATAGAACAAATACAGCGCGTTGCTTCCCCGGAACGGATAGCGGCCGATGACGTAGGACGTCGAGGCCGAGAGCAGCAGTCCGAGCAGCGTGGAGCCGGTCGTGATGACGAGCGAGTTGATGAAGTACGAATCGAAGTTATATTTATTCCAGACATAGGAGAAGTTGGACCAGAGCAGCGGCAGCTTCGGCAGCGCCCACGGCGCGTTGCGCAGAAATTGCTCGTTGTTCTTCAGGGCGTCGAGCAGCGTCCAGAGCAGCGGATAGAGGACGAAGAAGCTCCAGATCAGCAGGACCGCATAGAAACAAGTTTTGGCGACGGGATTGCGTATTCCGATATTCATCTGTAGGTCCTCCCCCTAGCTCATCTCAATCGTCTCTTGACGAAGGACGCGCTGCAAAATGACGGTCGTGACGAGCGAGGTCGCGAGGATCAGCACGCCGATCGCGGCGCCGAACCCGAAGTGATACTGCCGGAACGCCATCTGATAGAGATAAGAGCCCATGACTTGCGTAGAATTGTCCGGACCGCCTTCCGTCATGATCCAGACGATGACGAACGAGCCGTTCAGCGTCGTCATCATGATGTTCAGGATCGACACCTTCATCTGCTCCCAGACGAGCGGCATCGTGATGCTGCGGAACTGCTGCCACTGGTTCGACCCTTCGAGGTCGGAAGCTTCGTAGAGCGATTCCGGCACGTTCTGGATGGCGGCGATAAGGAGGATCATATAGAAGCCGATACCGGCCCAGATCGAGGGGGGCAGCAGCATCCAGATCGTATGGGAGGTGAAGCCGAGCCAGGTGATCGTGACGGGTTCTTTGGTGAACAGCGACAGGAACGCGTTCAGGAAGCCGATCTGCGGATTGTATATGAAATTCCAGAGGACGCCGATGACGACCACAGAGATCACGTTCGGGATGAAGAAGATCGAGCGGAAGAAGCCCGCCAGCTTGAAGTTGAAACGCGTGAGCGCGACGGCGAAGAAGGTGGCGAGGAGCATGATGCCGACGACCTTCCCCGCGACGAGGAAATAGTCGTTGCCGAGCGCTTGCCAGACAATCGGATCGCGGAACATATCCTTGAAGTTCTGAAGTCCGATGAAGTCCATATGGTCGGACATGCCGGACCAGTCGAACATCGAATAGTACAAGGCTTTGATTACCGGATAGATGGTGAAGATGCAGAAGAACAGAAGGGTAGGAATGGTGAAGCTGGCAATGAAGACGTTGCGCTGCCATTTAGCCGTTCCGGATGTCTTCACGTTTGACCCCGTCCTTTCAAGTCATTCGCGAAAGGAGGCCAAGGCGTATGCCAAGGTCTCCTTTCGCTTTTTTCTGTAGTCGTGTAGCCGTGTTACTTCTTCACTTTGGCGGCTGCGTCCGTGACGCGCTTCACCCATTCGTCCGGCGTGATCTTGCCGATGGTGAGGGCGTCCGTCGCGTCCCACATGACCTTCTCGACGTCGGCGTTAAACGTGATCGTCGGGATGACGACGGTGTTCGGATCCGTCAGGAACTTGGCGGCATCCTTGACGAAGTTAGGCGCGCTGGAGCTGGAGATGTCGCCCTTGATATTCGAAGGCGCGCCGCTCAGCTCGGCCCATTGCGATGCTTGGGCTTCGGAGAAGATGAAGGACAGGAACGCTTTGGCCGCTTCTTTGTTCTTCGCCTTCGAAGCGATGGCGACGGTTGCGGTGGACGTGTTGGCGACCACTTTGCCGCCGGCTTTTTGCGTAACCGATGGAATGAAGCCGAAGTCGAAGCCGGACGGGATATCCTTGCTCATCTCGTTCGGCAGCCACAGACCGTTCGGGATGAAGGCGTCTTTGTGCTGCAGGAACGACATTTGCGAGTCGGTATGGTTGATTTGGATCGAAGCTTTGTCGATGAAGCCTTTGTCGCGCAGCTCGACGATCTGCTGCAAGCCGGCCATGACGGCAGGGCTCTTGAAGGCGTCTACCTTGGAATCCGCCATGTCCTTCAGAATGCTGTAGTCGTCGTTGTTCGCGGATACGATCGCCGGATACAGGATCGCGCCTTGGATGTAGTACGGATATTTGCCGGTGTGGATGAACGGCGTGATGCCTGCCGCTTTGATCTTGTCGCCGGTGTCGAGGAACGATTGGAAGTCGGTCGGCTCGGTCCAGCCCTTGTCCTTGAACAACGCTTTGTCCCAGAATACGCCCCAGGAGTTGAGGACGAGCGGGATGTTGTAGATCTTGCCGTCGTATTGCTGGGGAGGCTGCGCCAGGATGTCGCTGATGAGCGTGCCGTCGACGTTTTTGGCGGTCTTGAACCATTCGGTCAGGTCTTCGAGCTGGCCGTCTTCGACCATTTGGCGGTCATTGAGGCCGGCGCCGTCGATGTACACGAAGTCGGGCGGATTGCCGCCGATCCAGCGGGGTTTGTTCTGATCGTTGATTTTCGGGCCGCCGTCTTCGATGACGTTCAGATCCGGGTTCGCCGCTTTGAAGTCGGCGATGACTTTTTTCCACCACTTGTCGCCGTAGCCGCCGACGAAGTACTGGATCTCAAAGTCGCCCGTCAGCTTCGGTCCCGCGTCGCCGGCACTCGGGCTGGCGCTGGCGGATTCGCTAGGGCTAGCGGAAGGCGAAGCGGATGGCGTTGCGGACGCGGATGCGGACGGCGAGCTCTCGCTGCCGCCGGAATCTTTAGAGGAACCGCAACCTGCCAGCGGCAGGACGGCCATCATTGCGGCAAGACCGGCTGCTGCCATTTTTTTGTTAACAACCATGAAGCAAAACCCTCCCCGATTATGTTGGATCGCGCTATGGAGCGCCTGTAACCATCATAGAGGGGAGGGGCATTTGTCTCTATCGAATATCTTCCACAGAATCTTTAGTATTTTCTTTTCGTGGTTAGGTAGCCGATTGGAGTAGGTTTGTCGCTGGCGGGCATGAGGGGCTAGTTGCTTCAGTTTGTCGCTGCTACGAGAGGCATGACGCTTCGGCGGCGGCGCGGCGTACCCGGCTCAATCGTCGGATAAGGCAGTAACTATACTTTTTATCGTTTCAGCTGCGGAATGCGGTGGTTGAGGAGCTGTAACGATACATTTTATCGTTACAGCTACCGGCTGCGGTGGTTGAGGGGCTGTAACGATACATATTATCGTTACAGCTGCGGAGTGCGGTGGTTGGGGTGGCGCAACGATACTTTTTATCGTTACAGCCGCGGGAAGCGGTGGTTGGGGTGGCGTAACGATACTTTTTATCGTTACAGGGGCCGAACGGGCTCCATGCGCCGCTGTAACGATACTTTTTATCGTTACAGGGACCGAGCGTGCTCCATGCGCCGCTGTAACGATACTTTTTATCGTTACAGGGACCGAGCGTGCTCCATGCGCCGCTGTAACGATACTTTTGAAGGTAGAATGAAAAGTGGACACCTCATAAGAGTGGGCAGATAATAAAGATAACAAGAGGATGAGGTGTCCGGCATGAGTGAGAAAAGACAGCATTACAGTGAAGAGTTCAAAGAACAGACGGTTATGTACATCCAGGAACAGACAAAGACTTTGCCTCAAATTGGGGAAGAATTAAACGTTCCTGTCGGTACACTGCAGCAGTGGATGAGAAAGTATCGCAAGTTCGAGAACGAGCCTTTGGCGGACCGCGAAACACTTCGTCAAAAAGATAAACAATTACAGGAACAAGAACGCACGATTGAAGATCTCAAAGAGGAGATTGCAATCCTAAAAAAAGCCATGCACATCTTCAGCAAAGAAAGGAACTAAGGTTCCAGTTCATCGAAGGTCATCGCTCCAAATTTCGAATGGAGAAGATGTGCGCAGTTCTTGACGTATCACGGAGCGGCTACTACAAGTGGTGTAAGGAACAAACGAACGAGAACGCCTACCAAACGCGCCGAAGGGCATTGGTGGCGCGGATTACCTGGCTATTTCTCGACTCCAAGCGGCGGTATGGGAGCCCCAAGATTACAAAGCTGCTTAGGCAAGAAGGTTGGACGGTTTCCGAGCGATTGGTCGGCAAGCTTATGCAGGAGAGCGCATTGCGGTCATGCGTGTCGAAGAAATTCAAGGTCACGACGACCGATTCCAATCATACGAATCCCATCGCACCAAACGTGCTAAACCAGCAATTTAAAACGAAAGCGCCAAACAAGGTATGGGTGACGGATATCACCTATATCCCATGTCGTGAAGGGCGGTTGTACCTGGCAAGCGTCTTAGATCTGTACACACGCAAAATCGTGGGCTGGAAGCTGGCAGACCGGATGACGACAGACTTGGTGCTAGCTGCGCTTGATCAGGCTTACGAGGCTAAGAAGCCCGCCAAAGGGCTGTTACACCACTCGGATCGGGGTTCGCAGTACACCTCGGAAGAATATCGAAGCAGACTGAAGAAGTACAAAATGAGAGCTAGCATGAGCCGAAGAGGCAACTGTTATGATAACGCGTGCATTGAATCTTTCCATAGCGTACTGAAGAAAGAGTTTATTTACTGTACGCGTTTTAAGACCAAAGTACAGGCGCAACAAGAGATGTTCGAGTACATTGAGTTCTTTTACAATCGCAAGAGAATTCACGGCTCGTTAGGATACGTATCGCCTGATCGCTTCGAGGCCATGTATTACAAAAGAATCGGCTAAACTCTCTTATGGTGTGTCTACTTTCTTGACAGAGGTCCATTTTTATCGTTACAGGGACCGAACGGGCTCCATGCGCCGCTGTAACGATACTTTTTATCGTTACAGGGACCGAACGGGCTCCATGCGCCGCTGTAACGATACTTTTTATCGTTACAGGGGCCGAGCGGGCTCCTAGAGCCGCTGTAACGATACTTTTTATCGTTACAGGAGCAGGACGTGCTCGTCGCGCCGCTGCACCATGTTAAACTCCCGCGCGGTCGCGCGCAACCGCGGCAGACGGCCCGCTTCCAGTACAAAAAACATGGATGACCGTTTCCGGTCACAATCAATGATGAAAATGCTTAAGGCAGGTGCTTTATCAAAGGCTCTGTTAATGAATATTGTTGATTTTCTCCAAAGAATGAGCCACCTCGATGGGGTGGCTTGAATTTCCGTTTTTTAAACTAATCTCATTTCATTTTAGACCTTCTAAATGTATAACCCCATCCTAAAAATAGGACAGGGTTAACATAAAGTTGTTTAATTTTAGATCAAAACACTTCAACGAACTTAAAACTTGCCAATAAAGGCGTTTATCACTAAGGTACTTCGTCATGAAGTTACTTCTGCGCAATCTGAATAAGGTTGCCGCATGTATCGTCGAAGACAGCTATTGTGAGTTCGCCCATTTTTGTCGGCTCCATAGTAAACTTCACGCCTTTTTCCAATAATCGTTGATACTCTTGATTAAGATCTGCAACGCCAAACATTGTTGCCGGGATGCCATCGGCAAATATCTTCTTTTGATACTCTTTGGCGGCAGGATGGTCATTCGGTTCGAGTAAAAGCTCGGTACCGTCTTGCTCATCGGGAGAAACAAGCGTTATCCATCTAAATTCTCCGATGGGAACGTCATGCTTTTTTACAAAGCTCAGCGTTTCTGTATAGAACTCCAATGCCATATCTTGATCTTGAACGAAGATACTGGTAACAATGATTTTCATAATGTTTTTGCCTCCTTTGATATTGGCGACGTTGGTGCTCTGCTAACAATCTGGCTCTGATCAGAAAAACCCATACATTCGTCAGAAGTTTTAATTAAATTTACTCTACCCATCCTTTCAGTAAATTTTTAAGTGGTTCGTTGTTAAATATAACCACTCGATATTTTCCCCTTTTTTCCGATTTTACGAGCCCTGCATCTTCCAATGCAGAAAGATGTTTAGCTATCGCCTGTCGCGTAATGGAAAGGTCGTGCTTCGTAATGAGACGCACCGTAAGTTCATACAACGTCTGCTCGTTGCGTTCCGATAGTTCGTCTAATATAAGCCGCCGAGTCGAGTCGCCAAGTGCTTTGAAAATAACGTCTTTGTCCCATTTCATATATCGATTATAAGCAACTCTGCGGTTGCTTGTCAAGCATAAGCAACTGTATGATTGCATGATTAAGAAACCGTATCATGCTATCTTAACAAGTTAAAGTCACATCGTTGCAGTTGAACCCCATGTTTATACCGCAAACTTACGTGAATGGATACTCTGGTATGTTTCGTCCACTTCAAACGAGAACGATGCAACGCCTTTGAAAAGGAAAATCCAGTTCTTTAATCGGGAATGCGGCGCATTGACGTTTTAGATAGGGTAGATTCCCTTAATGACAGGCGTCCCTCCATGAGATTTAAAATGGCTAAATATCAACAATAACGTTTAACAGAAGCCTTTTCATAAAAAAATTCCGCCCTTCGTTAGGGGGCGGGATGCTTCGAGGCGAGCTCGTTCGTGCGGGTCACCGCGAATTGCTGCAGCTGATCGAGCGCGGCCTGCGGCGACAGGTGGTCGTAGAGCACGGCGTCGCCCATCTTGCGCGCCTTGTCCATCACGGCCTGCCAAGCGGGCTGTTGGATCGGATAAAACTTCGCTTTGCCGAGCGAGTCGAGGTAGCTCTTCAAGAGCGGATCGGCCTGGGACAGCTTGTCGCCCACGTGCGACGTGACCGGGATGAACCCTTCGCGGATGACGTTCTCCTCGTAGTTGGCATCGTCGTAGAGGAAGTCCAGAAACTTCGCGATCGCGACGGGATCCGTATGGTCCGTCTTGAAGGAGACGAGCACGTCCTGCACGCTGAACGAGACGGGCGCGTGGCCTTCCTTGACCGGGATCGGACCGACGCCCCATTTGAGACCGGGGAACTCGCGCGGCACGACCGATGAGAAGTAGTTGCCGGAGATCATCATGCTGAGACTGCCGTCGCCCATGATCCGCTGCTTCTCGTCCCGCGTCGTCACGGTCGGTTCGGGGTCTGTCAACCCGTCGTCGAACAGGTTTTTGAGGAACGTCAAGCCTTCCACGTTCTGCGGCGAGTTGATCGTCCATCGGCCGTCCTTGAACCATCCGCCGCCGGCTCCGAAAAAGAAGTACGAGAGGTAGGCCTGCACCTCGTCGTCCGTCAGGTCCACGCCGAAGCCGTGGGACTTGCCGGATTCCACGATCTTGCGCGCGTCCTCCCGCAGCGCGGCCCAGGTGGTCGGCGGCGCCCCGATTCCCGCCTCTTCGAACAGCTCTTTGTTGTAATAGAGATTTCGCGTCGACGCTACATAAGGAACCGCATATTGATGTCCTTCCAACTGGTCCATCTCCAGAAGATTCGGATAGAACTTGCGCTTCAGCTCCGGAGAAATGATATCGTTCAGGTCGTTTAAGATGCCGGCTTTGGCGAAATGCGCGTATACGTTCGTATTCAGCAGGTCGGGCGGCTGATTCCGGCTGATCATCGCCGTGTAGATGCCGTCCAGCACGTTCCAGTTGGCCACCTGCAGCTCAACGGCGATGTCCGGGTTTTTCAGCTCGAATTCGTGGACGAGCTTCTCCAAGATCGGCCGCGTCTCCGTGCTGTACTCGGAGGCGACGAAGCGGATGAGCGACTGTTTGCGGTCGATGGTCGCCGCCGGCTGCCGATCCGCCTTGGCGCATGCGCCGAGCGCGGCCGCCAACAGCATGATCGATGCCGCAACCGTCGCTCCGCGTACAGCCCCGATCCGCGCTTGAGCCGCCGCCCCGCGAACGGTCCACGCGTTCGACGTCGCCGCTCTCGCGGCCGCTCCGCGAACGGTCCTCGCGATCGGCGTCGCCGCCCTGGCAGACGCCCCGCGAACGGTCCGCGCGTTCGACGTCGCCGCTCTCGTGGCCGCTTCGCGAACAGACTGCCGAATCGAAGGCGTTGCCGAATCGCGGATATTCTGCTGCCCGCCTGCCCGTCCGGCACCCGGAACCTTTGTCTTCATCGCCACTCGGCCTCCTTTTTATTTCTCGTTGAACGGGAAGAGCAGCTTCTGATTTTCCGGCGAATACATGTTGTCCCGGGTCACGATGAGCGAATCGATGTAGGTCGTCTTGGCCGTCTTCTTGCCGTCGATCAGCTGCAGCGCGGCTTTGACCCCCAGATAGCCCATGTTGAACGGCTTCTGCACGACGATCGCCTTCAAGCTGCCGTCCTCCAGCAACTTGATCTGATAGATCGAGCTGTCGAAGCCGATCAGGGTGACCCGGTCGGTGACTTCCTTCTCCTTCAGCGCCTTGGCGGCGCCGAGCGCGGCCGCTTCGTTCAGCGCGACGACGGCGTTCAGCCCGGGCTTCCTCGCAAGTGCCTGCTTGACGATCTCGTAGGCTTTGTCTTCGGAGTCTTCGCCGTAGTACGTGCCTACATAACTCGCGGGATACGGGGAGATCGCCTCCAGAATGCCTTTCTCTCGCTCCGCCGACACGCCGGAATCCTTGAAGTCGCTCACGATCGCCAGATAAGGCTTGTCCCGCGTCGCCCGCACGACGGCCATTCCCGCCTGCCGCCCCGCTTCCAGGTGGTTGTTCGCCACCGATACGGGGGCCGGCTTCAGCTTCGAAGGCGTGTCGATCACGACGAGCTTGATGCCGGCCGCTTGCGCACGCTGCAGCTCCCGGACGATTCGCTCGTCGTCGATCGGGGCCACGACGATCGCTTGGGGCTTCCGGTCGATCGCTTCATCCAGCAGCTCGGCCTGCGAGTCGGCATCGGTCTCCTGCAGCGGGCCGTGAATCTCCAGCACGGCGCCGGCTTCCTTCGCAGCCGCTTCCGCGCCCGCGCTGACCGTCTGCCAGAAGTCCGACCGCACGTTCTTGGACTTCAGCAGGAGCGTGACGGTCTTCTCTTGCCCGGCGGAGGCCTGATAGAGCTTGAAGTAGAAGACGGCGTATACGGCCGCGGCGAGCAGCAGAAGGGCGAGCACGAGGGTGAATCGTTGGATGCGCATGGCCGTTCCGGCACTCCTCTACGTTTGGACTTTGGGGATGGTGATGGTGACGCAGGTGCCCTCCGCGATCTCGCTTAGGATGCGCACGCCGTAGCCGGGGCCGAAGAACAGCCGGATCCGCTCGTCGACGTTGCTGATGCCGATGCCGCCCCGCCGGAGATCGTGCGCGTCCGGCGTCTCCCAGATGCGGGCCAGCCGCTCTTCCGTCATGCCCACGCCGTCGTCCTCCACCTCGAAGACGATGGCGTCCTCCGTCTCCTTGCCCCGGATCGTAACGGTGCCGACGTCGGGCTTGTTGCGGATGCCGTGATAGATGGCATTTTCCACGAACGGCTGCAGCAGGATCTTCAGCGTACGATAGGGGAGAATCGCGTCCGCGAATTCGAGCTTGTAGTTCAGCTTGTCGGTGTATCGCATCTTCTGGATGAGCAGGTAGTTCGTGATGTGCTCGATCTCCACGCGGATAGGCACGATCTCCTGATCCTTCGTGATGCCGGCGCGGAACAGCTTGGCGAGGGCGGACGTCATCAGTACGACCTCCTCGTGCTGCTTCTGCTCGGCCATCCAGACGATCGAGTCTAACGTGTTGTACAGAAAATGCGGATTGATCTGGGCTTGGAGGAGCTGGAGCTCGCCCTTGCGCTTGTTCTCCTGCGTATCGATGATCTCTTGCATGAGATTCTTGATCTGGCCGACCATCATGTTGAACGTCCGCCCGAGCTGGCCGATCTCGTTCATCTGGCCGACCTCGGTCTTGACGTCGAAGTTGCCCTTCTCCACCAGCCGCATCGTCTTCTGCAGGTGGCGGATCGGCCGCGACAGGCGATGGGAGAGGAAGACCGACAGCAGCAGAGAGACGGCGACCCCGCACACGGTGATCAGGATCGAGTTGCGCAGCGTGCTCTTGTACCCGATCAAGTCGCCGGCATAGGCGACGCCGACGATTTTCCACCCGAAGTTCGTGTCCTGAACCGAGTAGAACCGCCTGCCTTCGTCGTCGTCGACGGTGAACGAATCCCCGCTCCCCGCGGCCGTCACCTCCGCGATATGCTCCGTCCGCAAGTTGCTGTAGATCAGCTGCTGCTGGGGATGGTAGACGATGTTGCCGCTGTCGTCGACGATGAAGACGTACCCTTTCTTGCCGAGATTGATCTGCCGGGCCAGGTCGTTGATGACGCTCAGGTTCAAGTCGACGAGGAAGATGCCGTCAGCGGTGATGCCGTCCGTGTTCTTCAGCTCGCGGCTGAGCGAGACGACCCAGCGGTATTCGTTCTGGATGATGTTCTGCACGTGCGGGGCGGAGATGACGGACTTGCCGCCCTCGTTCTTCGCGTTCCGGTACCAGGGCTGCTCCTCGATCTTGGCGTTCGGATTGAGGCTCGTGATCCGCCGGTCCGACACGAAGCGCCCGTTGTAGCCGAAGACCATGATCGAGGCGATGTCCTTGCGCGTATAGAGGATCGACTGGAACAGATCCGAGATCCGTTTCTCGTAGGGTCGCCGTTCCTCTTCGCTGATGAAGCTGTTGTTCGAGATGTAGTATTTGACGTCCTTGTTCGTCATGGCGAGCAGCGAGATGTTCTCCATATTGTCGATGTAGGACTGAATGTTGGTATTGACCTGCTTAATGACTTCTTCGATGTAGTTCTGCGAGTTCTTCTCTACCGCGTCGACCGAGAGCCGGTAGCTGATGAGGCTCGTGACCGCGATCGTAACGAGGATGAGGCACGAGAAGGCGACGGAGATGCTCGATTGGATGCTCTTCAGCGGGAAAATCGGACGGAAAGGCCTGCGTGCCGGGAACATGTCAGCGATCCGTCTCCTTCGCCTGCCGGTCCCGGAAGTCGCGCGGCGTGACGCCGGTGTGCTTCTTGAACAGGATGCTGAAATAGTTCGGATCGCCGTAGCCGACCTTCTCGGCGATCTCGTAGAACTTGAGCGGGGTGCCGAGCAGCAGCTCCTTCGCCTTCTCGATCCGGATGCGCGTCAGGTGCTCGATGAACGTCTCGCCCGTATGCTGCTTGAAGACGAGGCTGAAGTAGCTCGTGCTCATCAGGACGTGGCGGCACAGCTCCTGCAGCGAGAGCTTCTCGTTCATATAGTTGGCTTCGATGAAGTCCTTGGCCCGCGCGATCTGCTGGAGGGTGAAGTGGTTGCGGTTCTCCAACGCGGCCTCCATCATCGTCCCGACGACGTGCTTCAGCCACGTCTCGATCTCGTCTATCGTTTTGAACCGGTAGATGTCCGTCAGCCACAGCTGAATTCCGTTGCCGTAGTCGGCGCCGTTCGCGATGCCCATCTCCTGCATCGCGTTCATCAGCGTGAGCACCACCTTCTGCACGTGCAGGAAGCAGGGGCCGACCGGCATCCAAGACGCCTTGAGGTCGGCGACGAGCCGCTCGATCAGCGTATAAGCTTCCGAGGCGGTGCCGGTCTTCACGGCGGCGGCCAGCAGCCGCTCGATGTCCGGCTGCGGCTGCGGCGCTATAGACGCCGCTTCCATGTCGGCGATGCTCAGGACGCGGTTCTTGCCGAGCAGGAACCGGTAGTCGAGCGCGGAGAGGGCGCTCCGGTAAGAGACGGGCAGCTGTTCGGCCGCCGCGCACGGGCGTCCTACGCCGATCGTTAACGTGAACTTGAGGAATTTCTCCACGTGATGGCGCACTTCCTCCGCGATGCCGAACGCCTGCTCGTAGAGATCGCTCTCCTCCGGCCAGCCGAAGAGCAGGGCGACCATCCGTTCCTCGCGCGTGCGGAACAGCAGGACGTCGTTCCGCTGCTGGACGGTCTCCTCGAAGATATTGAACGCGGCGAACCGCAGAAACTCCGCATCGTGCGCGTCGCCGAAGTGCGCCTCCCGGACGCCGAAGTCGTCGATGTCCGCGACCATGATCAGGTAATGCGGCACGAGCCGCGGCAGTCCGAAGTACGCGAAGCGCTCGTCGATCTCGGGCTTGCCCAGCTCAAGCGCGACGAGCCGTTCGAGGAACCGCTCCTTCAGCAGCGGCAGGCTCTGATGCAGCTGGTGCTGCAGGCGGGAGAGGTCTTCGCGGCGCCGCGTGTCCGCGTCCATCTCCAGGCGGACCTTGTCCAGCAGCTCCCGGATCTCGCGGGCTGTAATCGGTTTCAATATGAAGTCCGACACTTTCAGCCGAATCGCCTGCTGGGCGTATTCGAACTGGTCGTAGCCGGTCAGGATGATCAATTTGATATAGGGGTACTGCGTCGAGACGAGACCCGCCAGCTCAAGCCCGTCCATATAAGGCATGCTGATATCCGAGATGACGAGGTCGGGCTTCAGCCGCTCGATCGCTTCCCAGGCTTCGCGTCCGTTCGCGCAGTCTCCGATCAACGAGAAGCCATGCTCTTCCCAACGGATGGTGTTCTTCAGACCGTCGCGGACGACCGCTTCGTCGTCGACGATGATGACCTTGTACATCGGCGTCCCCTCGTTTCTATCTCCGCGCGCAGTAGTTCGCAAGTAATGGTCTCTTCATCATAATCCAACTGTTCTCGCACAGAGGGGCAATATCCTCCAGCCAGGGGGAAAAATCTTCTAATCCCCGATGGCGGACGTTCCTTCTGCGCGATCCGCGGCCGTTTTGGCCGATATGCTATAATAGGGAAACTAGGCCATGCCGGGCTATAGAGAGGAACATGTCCGTTGAAAACGTTGGTAATCGCCGAAAAGCCCGACATGGGGCGGAATATCGCGGCCGTGCTGGAGCCGAAGGCGACGAACAAGCGGTCCTACCTGGAGGGCGAGCGGTATATCGTCACGTGGGCGATCGGTCATCTGATCGGACTGGCGGAGCCGGACCTCTACGACGAGAAATACAAGAAATGGCGCTTCGACGACTTGCCGATCATCCCCGAGCGGTTCAAGCTGCTGCCGAACCCGCGGACGAAGGACCAGCTGCAGGTGATCCGCGAGCTGGCCGGCCGGTGCGACCGGCTCGTCAACGCGTGCGACGCCGGGCGGGAAGGTCAGCATATCTTCTCGCTCATCCAGCGGCACCTGGGTCTCGCGCAGCCGGTGAAGCGGCTGTGGATCTCGGACCTGACCGCGGAGACGATCCGCCGAGGGTTCGAGGAGCTGAAGGACGGCGCCGAGTACGACAATCTGACCCGCGCCGCGCAGGCGCGCAGCGAAGCGGACTGGCTGATCGGGATGAACGGCTCGCGCGCCTTCACGACGAAGCACAACGAGCTGCTGTCCGTCGGGCGGGTGCAGACGCCCGTCCTGGCGCTGATCTACGATCGGCAGATTCAGATCGAGTCGTTCGATTCGCTCAAATATTACGAGGTATCGGCGGTGTTCGCGCAAGGCGAGACGACATACCGCGGCTTGTGGCAGGGCGAGCGGATCATGGATCCCGCCCAGGCCGAGCGGCTGGCAGAGAAAGTCCGGGGCAAGACGGGGCGGATCGCCAGCTACGAGGTGAAGGAGACGAAGGAGTACCCGTGGCGGCTGTACGACTTGACGCTGCTGCAGCGGGAAGCGAACGGGAAGCTCGGCTTCTCTGCCAAGAAGACGCTCGACGTGGCGCAGGCGCTGTACGAGAAGCACAAGGCGATCACCTACCCGCGGACGAACTCCAACTACGTGAACAACGAGAACATTCCCGAGATGCACCGCGCGCTCGACGCCCTTCGCGGCACGGAGTTCGAGGCCATCGCCGCGGGCGGCAACAAACGGCTCGTCCATACGGGCAACCGCGGCGTGTGCAATCCGGCCAAGGTCGAGGATCATCACGCGATCATGCCGACGGCGAAAAAAGCGCAGGGGCTCTCCCCGGACGAGCGCAAGCTGTACGAGATGATCGTGCGGCGTTTCGTCTCGCACTTCTACCCGCCGGCGGAATACCGGGTGCATACGGTGCTCACCGAGGTCGAGCGCGAGACGTTCAAGACGACCGTCAAGCAGCTGCTGTCCCCGGGCTGGAAAGTCGTATACGGCGATCAGCAGCCGGGATCGGGCGCGCCACCGAAGAAGGGCAAGGGCGGCGCGTCGGAGGACGGCGCGGAGCAGGAGCGCGAGGAGGAAGAGGAGACGAACGCGCCCTTCGAGCTGGACGCCGCCAAGGAGGCGGCCTGCGTCGAGGCGGAAGCCAAGGCGAAGGAGACGCAGCCCCCGAAGGCGTTCACCGAGGGCACGCTGCTGAAGGCGATGGAGAGCGCGGGCAAGCAGATCGAGGACGAGGAGCTGCGCGACGCGATGAAGGACTCGGGGCTCGGCACGCCGGCGACGCGGGCGGCGACGATCGAGCGGCTGAAGCAGGTCGGCTACGTCGAGATGCAGGGCAAGAAGATCGTCATCACGCCGAAGGGCCGCTCGGCGATCCAGCTCATCCGCGGCGCGGGCGTCGAGCTGCTGGCTTCGCCGGAGATGACGGGACAGTGGGAGCGCCGCCTGAACGAGATCGCCCGCGGCCAAGCCTCCGCGGAGACGTTTATGGCGAACGTACAGAAGTTCACCCGGCTCATCGTCGACAAGGTGCGTGTTCAGCGCCCGGCGGCGAAGGCGGCTTTCGCGCGGCCGGAGAAGCCGGCCAAGGGCGGCGGCCGCGCCGGGAGCCGAGGTTCTTCCGACGCGGACGAAGGCGCGGGCGGCGGCTCGGTCAAGGGCAAGGCGACCCGCAAGCCGCGCGCTGCTGCCACCGGGCGTGTCGGATCGGGCGGCGGAGGCGCTGCTGCGGCCTCCGCGATGGCGACCTCTTCGCGCCCGGACGCGGCCGTTGGCCAGCGATCGCGCGCCTCGCTCGCGAGCGCCCCGGACCGGAAGCCCGCTCCGCCAACGCAGGCTGCGGCCGCGGGGCCGTCGGTCGTGGCGCGCTGTCCGCGGCCGGGCTGCGGCGGCCAGATCTTCATGGGCCGCAAAGGGTACGGCTGCAGCCATTACAAGACGGGCTGCAAGTTCGTGATCTGGAAGGATAGCTTCGGCAAGTCGCTGACCGACGCGATGGTGAGCAGCCTGATCGAGAAGGGGCAGACGGGCAAGCTGAAGTTCAAGGACGAACACGGCGCCTCCTTCGACGGACGTCTGACGCTTGCGGATCCGGCCACAGGGGCATTGAAGCTGGAGCGGCTGTCGTAGTCGGGAACGCCAGAGAGCCCAGCATTTGCGGTCGGCGCGCCGAATGGCGCGATGTGCGTATGTAGACTACGCACATTGGCGGTTGACGAGCAGAATGTGGGGATGTGCGTATGTAGACTACGCACATTCACAATAGCCCCAGGCCACGGTACAAAAGAATCAAATAGGGTGTCCTGGTCATCAGGGTGATGACGCGGGACACCCTATTTTAATCAGGGAAACTTTAAATATTTAACAAACATGAGAAGATTGCCGAAGCTTCGTCATCGCTTCGTCATACGGAAGGTCCGATCACACGTGGCAAGTCCGTTCGGCGTCGGTTATGATGATACAGAGAAGATCGAGGGAGGAATATCGATGTTGCTGAAGTATGTGAAGATCGGTGCAGCCGTCGCGGGTCTCGCCGTGGCGTTCGGGGCTTTCGGCGCCCATTCCCTGAAGGAGACGCTGTCGGCCGACGATCTGGCGGTGTTCGAGACGGGCGTTCGATACCAGATGTACCATGGTCTCGGCATTCTGCTCATCGCGCTGCTGGCCGACCGGCTTCCCTCCGCGAAGCTGACGCAGTGGGCTGCGCGGCTGCTCGTCATCGGCACGGTGCTGTTCTCCGGGAGCCTTTACGCTTTGTCCCTCAGCGGGATCAAGCCGCTCGGCGCGATTACGCCGCTTGGCGGCGTCGCTTTTCTGGCCGGCTGGCTCTGCCTGCTGCTGGCCGCCCGGAAGCCGAAGGACTGACGTCCGCTTGGCCGTTCCGGAAAAATTTTGAAAATTCAATGTCACGTTTTCGCGACTTGATCTATAATGGGATGGACATGAAATGACATGTTTCCCCAACCGGGAGAAAGGAAGTCGCCTCGTGAACGGATGGCATATCGACGGCCTCTGGCCCGCTTGGATCGCCGCCAGCGGCATATGGGCCTTAAGCACCGCTTCATTGGGTTGGTTCCTGGCTCGGGAACGACGCAAATCCAAAGCCGCCAAGCGGTCGCACGATGCGGAACTGCTCGCCTTGCTTGAAGAAAGCCCGCTGTTCTTCGCCGTGATCGACCGAGAAGGCAGCTTCGAACGCATGAACCGCGATCCGATGACGACGATCGGCCGTCCGAAGGAGCAGCTTATCGGCCGTTCGTTGCTGGAACTGCTCGCCGAGAATTCGCGTGGGCAGGGCATGCAGATCTTCCGCAAGACGCTGCAGGGCGAGCGCTGCACGGCCGACGTGCAGGTCATGCACGCGGCGGGGCATCCCATCGATCTCAATATCGAGACGGCGCCGCTCGTCCGCGAAGGACGGATCGAAGGCATCGTCGTCTTCACGCAGGACATTAGCGAGCGCAGACGCTCGCTGGAGCGGATTCGCTATATGGCGTATTACGACGACATGACCGGCTTGCCCAACCGCCGATTCTTCATGAATCGCCTGCAGGAGCGGCTGTCGGAACCGAATCCAGGCAGCCCGTCGATCGCGGTCTTCTATCTCGACGTCGACCGCTTCAAACTGGTGAACGCCTCGTACGGTCGGGACACGGGAGACATCCTGCTGCTGCAGATCGCCGAGCGGCTGACCCGCTGTTTCGACATTCAGGAAGATCTCGCGCGGATGGAGGGCGACGAATTCGTCGGCATGTTCGTCGTGAACGACGCCGAGGAAGCCGCCGCCCGGATCGGAGCCGTGCTGCGGCAGTTCGACGAGCCGTTCGAGCTGGGGGGCATTCCGCTCCACGTGACGGTCAGCGTCGGTCTCTCGCTCAACGTCGAGGCGGGCGACGATGCCGGCATGCTGATCAAGAAGGCGGATACCGCGCTGCATCGGGTGAAGGAGAACGGACGCAACGGTTATACGCTCTACAAATCGGAGTTCGAGAATACGGCCCTACATAAGCTTACGCTCCAGCACGAACTGATCGAAGCGCTGCATCTGAAGCAGTTCATGCTCTACTATCAGCCGCAGTACGACCTCGTCGACGGGCGGATCGTCGGGCTGGAGGCGCTGATCCGCTGGCGCCACCCCGAGCGGGGGCTCGTGCCGCCGATCGCGTTCATCCCGGCCGCCGAAGACAGCGGCATGATCGTGGCGCTCGGCGATTGGGTGCTAAGAGAAGCCTGCCGCCAGAACCGGGCTTGGCAGGATGCGGGCTTGCCGCCGATCCCGGTGTCGGTCAACCTGTCCTTCCGCCAATTCGCGCAGATGGACTTGGTCGGCAAGGTTGCCGCCATTCTCGAAGAGACGGGGCTGGAGCCGCGCTATCTGAAGCTGGAGATCACGGAGAGCATGACGATGGACGTGGAGCGGGCGCTATCCTACCTGAAGGCCTTGACCGCGCTCGGCGTCGGCATCAGCGTCGACGACTTCGGGACCGGGTACAGCTCATTCCATTACTTGAAGCGGCTGCCGATCGGCAGCCTCAAGATCGATCGTTCCTTCGTTCGGGACATCCAGCAGGACCCGAACGACCGCGCGATCGTCGCCGCCATCATCGCGATGGCGCACAATCTGCAGCTGCAGGTCATCGCGGAAGGCGTGGAGAACGAGGAGCAGGTCCGCTTCCTCCAGCATCACCGCTGCGACGAGATGCAGGGCTACTACGGCAGCCCGCCGGTGCCTTCCGAGGCGGTGGAGAATCTGCTCGCCCTCGGCAGAGTCGAGACGCTCCAAACGATTTCGACGCACCCCGTCTAGCGCTCCCTTTCCGAATGCATGCCGTATCTGCACGCTGCACGAAGAACGCCTCAAGCTCATTATGAGCTTGAGGCGTTCTTCGTCGTAGGTTCTTATCCGTTTCAGTCCGCGATGAAGTCGTCGATCTCGTTCAATTGAATGGAGTAGACCCGCTTCTCGTCGACATGGTAGAGGGTGAGCAGTTCGTTGTCCGGATCGAAGTTGACGACCCGGCAAGGCATGCTGAGCTTAACGCCTTTTCCTTTGTTCACTTGAACGCGGATCAGTCTGCTCGTCTGAATGTATTGCCGGATGCGGGCGTCCAGCGTCTCCGTCAGCACCTGGCTCTTCCCGGACGCCTGTTCGAGGGTCTCCTCGATCGTCTCGCCGAGGCGGATGCCCGATTGAATGCGATAATCGGCAAAGGATCCTTCGTTGAGCGCGTGAAGCAGCTGCTCCAAGGCAGCGCCGTTGGTGGACGCGTTCACGAGAATTTCGACTTGAAACAGATAGGAACCGTCTGCGGAGGTCTTTACTGTGTTGGACATAGGATGTCTTCATCCTCTCGAAGCCAAGCTGCCGTTGACTGTCTAGGAGTAATATATCACGAATCGGTTGTCCCACATAGTCCCAAATGGGTGTTCATCCAGCGCGGATTAGTCGCCAAGGCGCATATCATGTAACGCAAGACCTAGGAGGACGCGGGGTTCGGCCCGGCGCTTCGGAAGGGGCGATCCGTCGGCATTGCAGCCGACCGCTCTCCGATGCGTCTCCGGTCATTAGCGCACCCGCCTTCTTCCGGGAACGACGAAGCCGGATTGATATGAGCTCCGGAGGTGATAGCTGTGATACGACTTGTACCTCTCGAGATCGATGGACATACGGCCCTTGGCGTCGAAGTGCTGTTGCCGAAGACGACGCTGCTGGCCGTAACCGCCGGGGACGGATACATCATGTGCGGCGCCCTGGATGTCGGCCTGTTGAACGACAGGCTGAAGGATCGCCGGATTATCGCCGCCCGGGCGGTCGGCGTGAAGACGCTCGAGCAGCTGCTGGCGGCGCCGATGGAGTCCGTCACCGACGAGGCGCGCGCGCTCGGTATCGTGCCGGGGACGATCGGGCGCGACGCGGTGGCGATCCTGGCAAAGACGAATGCGGTTACCCCCAAGGAGTAACCGCATTCGCAGGTGCCGGACGATTAGCCTTCGAACAATTGACGCAGTCCTTCGGCGTACGGCGCGCGGACGATGCCGCGCTCGGTGACGATGGCCGTGACCAGCTCGTTCGGCGTCACGTCGAAGGCGGGGTTGTAGACCTTCACGCCGGCCGGGGCGGTCCGCTTGCCGAAGCCTTGGGTCACTTCGTCCGGATGGCGCTCTTCGATCGGAATGTCGGCGCCGGTAGGCGTCGACAGGTCGATCGTGGACAGCGGACAAGCCACGTAGAACGGAATGTTGTGCGCTTTGGCCATGACGGCCACGCCGTAGGTGCCGATCTTGTTGGCGACGTCGCCGTTCGCGGCGACGCGGTCGGTCCCGACGATGACGGCTTGCACCCATCCCTTGGACATGACGTGGGCTGCCATGTTGTCGGTGATCAGAGTGACGTCGACGCCGGCCTGCTGCAGTTCGAAGGCGGTCAGGCGGGCGCCTTGAAGCACCGGACGCGTCTCGTCGGCGAACACTTTGAGCGCGATGCCTTGCTCCAGCGCCAGATAGAAGGGTGCCAACGCCGTTCCGTACTTGGAGGTGGCGAGGCCGCCGGCGTTGCAGTGCGTCAATACGCCCATGCCGTCCCGGAAGAGCGTCAGCGCAAACTCGCCGATCTTGCGGTTCGTCTCCTCGTCCTCGGCCTGGATCTGCTGGGCCTCCGCCAGCAGCGCTTCGATCGCGTCGGGGGTAGCTGCGCCGGCTTGCGCCGACGCATTCGCGCGCGCCTTCATGCGGTCGAGCGCCCAGAACAGGTTGACCGCCGTCGGGCGGGAAGTCGCCAGGTGTTCGGCATGGCGCACGGCTTCGGCAGCCAGCTCCCGGACGTCGCCGGAGAAATCTTGCACGCCCAGCACGACGCCGAACGCGGCGGCGATGCCGATTGCCGGCGCGCCCCTGACCTTCAGTTCGCGGATCGCATCCCAGACGTCCTGAGGCGTCTTTAAGATCAGATAGACCGTTTCTTCCGGCAGGAGCCGTTGATCCAGCAGCGACAAGGCGCCGTCAGTCCAGCGCACCGGCTGCAGCACCTTGGATGCCGCGTCCGCGGAGGGGGTTTGCTCGCTCATGATGCAGGTCTCCTTTGCAGTTGTCGTAGATTATTGCCCGTTCGCGGCCGCTTCGGCGATGCGAATGACGTCTTCGATGGATTCCGCCTGGCGATGGCGCAGAATGAGGTTCCGCGCGATCGCCAAGGCCAGACGCTGCGCCCTTTCGCGCGCGGCCGCGTCCGTGATCGTGTCGATATCGGCCACATGGGCGAGGCCGTAGACGCGGCGCAGCGCTTTGGCGCCGGCAAAGCCTACGGTATCCTGCAGCAAGCGGCGCATATAGTCGTCTTGATAGCCCTTGGCGCGGGCGACACGATCGACGCCTTTCTCGTCCCACAGCTTCCGGAACTTCCGGTCGAATCCGGTCCACAGCTCGCGGATCGTCTCCAGCAGGTAGGCCCGGCGGTCGCGGCGGGCGGCCTCGTCCGCGCTCCAATGCTCTTGGGACGCGAAGTGAAGGAGCAGATTGGCGATCGGCGCGCCGATATCGAAGCCCATCGGGCCGAAGTAGGCGAATTCGGGATCGATCACTTTGGTCGATTCCGGCGTGACGAAGATGCTGCCGGTATGCAGGTCGCCGTGGAGCAGCGCTTGGGCGTGCGTCAGGAACTTCTCCCGGAGCAGCGCGACTTCGAGATGAAGCGTTTCGTCTCTCCAGATCGCTTCGGCCGCGTCGCGGATGTGGTCTTCGATGCTGTTCGTGTCCGCGTCGCGATACGGATCGTCGAAGATCAGGTCTTCCGTGATCTTGCACAGATCCGGGTTAATGAAGCCCGCGAGCGTCTTCTTCTTGTCCTGCTGGTTCATGCCCAGATCGGAAGTGAAGAAGAGCGTGTTCGCGAGAAAGTCGGACAGATGCTCCGCGAACGCGGGATACGTGCCGCCTTCGATGAGACCGCGGCGCATGATGACGTGATCGCTCAGGTCTTCCATGACGGTGAGGGCCAGCTCCGCATCCGTCTTGTAGACGGCGGGAACGAGCCCCGGGGCCAGCTCGCCTTGCTTCAGGAGCGCTTCGGCTTCGATCCGGGCGCGATCCAGGCTGAGCGGCCAGGATTCGCCAACGACTTTGGCGTAGGGCAGCGCCTGCTTGACGATCACGCTGCGGCCGGTCGCCGGCTGCATGATATGGAACACCAGGTTCAGGTTGCCGTCCCCGATCTCGCGGGAGACTAGCGGTTCGCCCGTGGGGAACACTTCTTGAATCGAGCTTGCGATCTCGATCGCTTCCGCTTCGCTAAGCGGGTGGTACTTGCTCATTTTCTACATACACCTCCGGATAAGTTCGCCTGCTTGTCCGCCTTCGCGGGCGGACACACCTTAGCACAGTATAAAGCAATCGGACCCGCAAAAAAAGCACAACCGGCGGGGGGTCCCCTGGCGGCTGTGCCTCTCCGTGGACGGATCAAGGCGCTGCTCGGATTCATCTTTCTCGTACTCTATTATAATGGAACGCGTTAACGCCGAACAGGGGTAACTGGCGGCGGCCCCTGCGGACATGATAAGGTAATGGCATCTGGCGAATACAGGAGGAATTGCGATGGACGGATCCAATCTGATCGTACGTCTTGAAATGGAAGCTGACCGCGCGCTGTTCGGCTCGATAGCGACGGCTGTAGGCGCGGCGGGCGGCGATATTGTGGCGATTGACGTGATTCGCGCCGGGCAGCGGAGCATCCGCGACTTAACGATACGGGCGGAGGCTTCGATGGAGGCGATCGTAGACGCGATCCGGCAGGTGCCGGGCGTGCGCGTCGTGAACGTCTCGGACCAAACGCTGCTCCTGCATCTCGGCGGCAAACTGGAAGTGACGCCCAAGATCAAGATCCGTACCCGGGACGACCTGTCCCGCGTCTACACCCCTGGCGTAGCCAAGGTGTGCATGGCGATCCATGAAGATCCGGCCTCCGCATTCTCTCTTACGATTAAGCGCAACACCGTAGCCGTCGTCAGCGACGGCACCGCTGTACTCGGCCTTGGCAATATCGGTCCCGCGGCTGCCATGCCAGTCATGGAAGGCAAGGCGATGCTGTTCAAGGAGCTGGCCGGCGTCGATGCCTTCCCGATCTGTCTGGATACCCAGGATCCGGACGCCATCGTCGAGATCGTGCGTGCGCTCGCGCCGGGCTTCGGCGGCATCAACCTGGAGGACATCTCGTCGCCCCGGTGCTTCGAGATCGAGCGCCGGCTGCAGGAGCTGCTGGACATTCCGGTCTTCCACGACGACCAGCACGGCACGGCGGTCGTCCTGATCGCCGCGCTCATGAACGCGGCGAAGTGCGTCGGCAAGAAGCTCGGCGATATGCGCGTCGTCGTCTGCGGCATCGGGGCGGCGGGCATGGCTATCGTCAAGATGCTGCATTCCGCGGGCGTCCCCGTCGTGATCGCCGTCGACCGGGAGGGCATCCTCTCCGGAGCGAAAACGTACGACAACATCGCATGGCAATGGTGCGCCGAGCATACGAACCCGGAAGGAATCGAAGGCGGATTGGCCGACGCGCTTCGCGGCGCGGACGCCTTCATCGGCGTATCGGGACCCGGCGTGCTCAAGCCGGAATTCGTGCGCGGCATGGCCGCCGATCCGATCGTCTTCGCCATGGCCAACCCGGAGCCCGAGATTCGTCCGGAGCTGCTCGAAGGGATCGCGGCCGTCGTCGGCACCGGACGCTCCGATTATCCGAACCAAATCAACAACGTGCTCTGCTTCCCCGGCATCTTCCGGGGGGCGCTCGATTGCCGCGCCTCGCGCATCACGGAAGGGATGAAGCTGGCCGCGGCCCGCGCGATCGCCGCGGTCGTGACGGAACAGCAGTTGAACCCGGAGTACATCGTGCCCAGCGTCTTCAACGCGGACGTGGTCGAGTCCGTCCGCCGCGCTGTCGTGAACGCGGCCTATGCGGACCGCGTCGCCCGCCGCGTCGACAAGCGCGAGCCCGCGGACGAGATTTAAAGGTTAATGTTGAAGGCCTGCAAGCGACTCGGTCGCTTGCAGGCCTTTTTAGTATTGGACGAGCTGCAGGGGTGTCGGCGGAAGGAGATAACCGTAGAAAGCGGTTATCTTGATCAGGAGCGGTCCATTTCGGGGTGCGATAGCCGCCGAAAGCGGTTATCTCCCTCGCGTAAAGCCCGTTTTCCCCGGAGATAGTCGGTTAGAGCGGCTATCTACCCCGTGTACGGTCCGTTTCCAGGTGCGTTAGCCGCCGAAAGCGGTTATCTACCCCTTGTACGGTCCATTTCCGGGTTCGTTAACCGCCGGAACCGGCTAACTCCACTTTCGGCCAACCTCTTTTGCTTTTCTCTCCTCGGATTTTCACCCCAATGGATAATGGGTGACCTATTTTGATATTTTAACGAACCGATTGAAGGGATCGGCCCTCTAACGAGTAGAAATAGAAACAGTCGGGGGAGAGGAGTGGCTGCAATTGCCGGATCTGGCTTGGGATACGGACGTTCGATTGGCGCGGGACGGGGACCGCGAGGCATTCTCCCGTCTCGTACGGGAGTTTAGCGGGGAGATGTACCGCATGGCGCGGACGCTGCTGCGGAGCGACGAGGATTGCGCGGATGCGTTGCAGGAAGCCATCCTGCAGGCTTACCGGGGCGTCACGAAGCTGCGCGAGCCTGATTTTTTCAAGACGTGGATGATGCGGATCCTCATCCGGGAGTGTCAGCGGATCGGGCGCCGCCGTAGCGTCAGCCTGTCGGAAGTGTGGGCGGAGGAGAGCGCGGAGATGACGATGCCCGACTTGGACCTCCGAGCGGCCGTCGGACGGCTGGACGAGCCTCTGCGCACGCTTGTGCGGCTGCACTATCTCGCGGACGTGCCGCTGAACCGTCTGGCCGAGTGGATGGATATCCCGGAAGGTACGCTCAAGTCGCGACTGCACCGCGCTCGCAAGCAGTTGGCCGTCTGGCTGGAAGATACGGAAGAGAGGGGGATGGGATATGAGCTCCATTGAGATCGAAGACGCGCTGCGCTCGTGGAAAAGAGAAGAAGCGATCGAGATTCCGTTCATCGTGGCTAACCGGATCGAGGAGACGCTTCAAACCTTGCCTACACGCACAATGCTGCGTCGACAAGCGCGCGTGCGCCAAACGACGATGACCGCAGCCGTGTCGCTAGGCATCCTCGGCATTGCGTGGCTGGGACTGGTCTCTTCAGGCGGAGCGCCTGTAAACTTGAGGAGTCTGCTTCCGAGCGTCGGCGCCGCTTCGCCAGCTCCAAGCGCGACGGCAACGGCGCAGCTGCCGAGCGTGAAGAATCAGGGGATCGAGTTCCAGGTGACGAAGGTCGATTACGATGGGTTGTATTTAGCTATTCATTACTTGATCCGAATGGGGCAATCGGGGGAAGAATCGGAGGTTCGTGAGGGTTCGTATCCCGTCTCGAAGTCCGCAAAAAATCTCCCCACGATCGATGCGGGAATTCTCGTGAATGGCGTACGTCCTTCCTCAGACCAACCAGCTACCTTGACTTATCCCATCGAAGAGGTGAAGGGAAACGAGGAAGGGCAAGTATATGAAGGCACTATTCATGCCGCCTTGTTCGACTATCGCCCGCCTTCTTTCGAGTTGAGCTTGCAAGTGTCGCGTGTTGGCAATAAAAAAGGAAATTGGCAATTGAATATGCCCGTCGAAATGTTGCGTAATTCGTATACAGATTTGAACATTAAAGAAATAAGTTCCAATGGAATCCTGCATATTACAGGTATCGCTGCAAACGAGTTGACGACTAATTTGAGGTATTCATTGTCTCCTAAGGTTGAGGATAATGCGCCTTTCGCAGACCATATTGAACTAGTCGACGATAAAGGGAAATGGCTGCCGATCTATTTTGATGAAGGAAAAGTACTCCGGACGGCGCCGCTTCCAGCGGGCACAAAGTACATCACGGTTAAGGTCAATCAAGTCGACATGGAAAGCGATTCAGCGAAAGCCCAACTCTATCTATTTAAAACGCCGTTGAACGAGAAGCCGACGCAGGAGCGACCGCTGAAACTCCCTCAAGGGGATGCGGGCTACACGTTGATCACCGGCATCGAATACCAGAAAGAGCGAACGGTCGTAAATTACAGGACGGTAGGCTCGAATCCTTTGCAGCAGAGCGCTTGGAATCTGATTGGAGAAGAAGGCATAGCGCTTCAAGCGCTAGAGCCTTACGATATGACTGTCGATCTTCAAGAACGTACAGCTGTCTACCCGGCGATTTCCTCAGATGAGAAGCTCACATTTGTCACCCGGAAGACCGTCGCCCTCACCTACCTTCCCGAACTGGAGACGCGCATCGATATCCCGCAGCCGCAGTAGCCTTTGTGTTATAATGAAGCGACAAGGTTGCGGAGGAGACGATAACGCATGTACCATCCTATGGCGCTTAGAGAGTGGGCGGTAGCCGTGAAGGCGCTGGAAGCGGGGCGGCAGATCATCGTGCTCCGCAAAGGCGGCATCGCGGAGGAGACGAAGGAGTTCAGACTGGAGAGTCCCAGATTCTATCTGTTCCCTTCCTATGAGCATCAGAAGCCGCACCTAGTGAAGCCGGAAGCGGCCGATACCGTGACCGCGACGCTCGCCGAAGCGGCTGAGAATCCGGAGACGATCCGGATTACGTCCTATGCCGAAGCGATTGACGATATCGAGGTGACGGACAGCGAGACGCTGAAGCGGCTGGACGCGCTTCACATTTGGACGGAGGATTATGCGGAAGAGCGGCTCAAGTGGAAAAAAACGAAGCCGCTTCACGTCCTGTTGCTGCGCGTCTATACGCTGGGGACGCCGGCGGAGATTCCGCTGCGGGACAGCTACGGCGGCTGCAAGTCTTGGCTGCAGCTGGAGGAGGCGCTCGGAGAGGGGAGCCTGCACCCGGCGTTGACGGACGAAGCATTCGAAGCGCAAGCGGAGGCCGTGCGCCGCGCGGTCGCAGGATAGTCGCATATTTCTTGATGAGACCGGGCTTCCGCTTCCGATACGGAAAAGGGCCCGGTTTGCATTTTTCATGGCATTTTCATAAAATGGAGGTTGAGAATCAATGAGAATCACTTTAAAATAATTATAAATAAGGATATCAGCGATTGGGTTCCCGGCGATACGTAAGAAGGGGTCAACCTCACTTTGCGTCCTTAAGAAATGTGGAGGGAAAACAATATGTCCAATCTGTTCGAGATTCGCGGCCTCAAATCGGAGATTGAGGGCAAGGAAATATTGAAAGGCTTCAACCTGACCATGCAAGGCGGCGAAGTGCACGCGATCATGGGCCCGAACGGGACCGGCAAGAGCACGCTCGCATCCTCGATCATGGGTCATCCTAAATATGAAGTGACGGAAGGCGAAGTGTACCTGAACGGCGAAGACGTGCTCGAGATGGCCGTCGACGAGCGCGCGCGCGCCGGCCTGTTCCTCGCGATGCAGTACCCGAGCGAGATTACGGGCGTCACCAACGCCGACTTCCTGCGCAGCGCGATCAACGCCCGCCGCGGCGAAGGCAACGAGATCTCCCTCATCAAGTTCGTCCGTCAAATGGAAGCGAAGATGAAGGAGCTCGACATGAACCCCGAGTTCATGCACCGCTACCTGAACGAAGGCTTCTCCGGCGGCGAGAAGAAACGCAACGAGATTCTGCAGATGCTGCTGCTCGAGCCGAAGCTCGTCATCCTCGACGAGATCGACTCGGGTCTCGACATCGACGCGCTGAAGATCGTCGCGGCCGGCGTCAACGCCATGCGCGCGGATGACCGCGGCTTCCTGATCATCACCCACTATCAGCGTTTGCTGAACTACATCAAACCCGACTTCGTGCATGTCATGATGCAAGGACGCATCGTCAAATCCGGCGGTCCGGAGTTGGCTGAGCGTCTCGAGGCGGAAGGCTACGATTGGGTCAAAGAAGAGCTGGGCATCGTCGACGAGACGGTTGGCCAAGCGTAAGAGGACAAGGGAGGTAATCAACGATGAGTACGCCGACCACCTCTTTTGGACGTGAAGCGGCAGCCAAGCTGGCCCGCAGCAAGAACGAGCCGGCTTGGCTCGTAGCATGGCGGGAGGAAGCCGGTCAATTGGCTTCCACGCTGGATCTGCCTAAGCCGGAGAAGACGCCGATTCACCGATGGGCGCTCGACGTCTACGGCGCGAACCGTCCGGGTCAAGCGGTCGCGTCGACCGCGCAACTGCCCCAAGCGATCACTTCGCTGCTGCCGGCAGAAGCGAAAGGCGCTTTGATCGTGCAGCACAATTCTTCCGTCGTCTATACGGAGCTCCCCGAGGAGCTGAAGGCGAAGGGCGTCGTCTTGACGAGCCTGGAAGAAGCGGCCCGCACGCATGAAGATTTGCTTCGCCAGCATTTGATGACCGCTTATCAGCGGGATGAGCATAAACTGGCCGCCTTGCATGCGGCTTTGTGGAACGGCGGGGTATTCCTTTACGTGCCGCGCGGCGTCGAGATCGAAGAGCCGATCCAAGCGCTCCTCTTCGCGGACGATGCCGAAGCGACGTTCGTGCCGCATATTCTCGTGATCGCCGAGGCGAACAGCCGCTTCGCGTTCGTGGAGAACGTCAATTCCGCGATCGGCGACACGGAGACGACCCTGCTGCACAACGGCGCGGTCGAAGTGTTCGTCAAGTCCGGCGCGCATGTGCGCTATGCGGCTGTGCATCATATGGAGAAGGCCGCGATCGACGTCTCTTACCGCCGCGCGGTGCTGGATAACGATGCGCGGATCGAATGGATCATCGGCGACCTGCACGAAGGCAACACGCTGACGGATACGAAGTCGATCCTGAAGGGCAACGGCTCCAACTCCGACGCCAAGATCATTGCCGTCGGCACCGGCAAGCAGCGCGTGAGCCTGACGACCCAAGCGGTCCACTTTGGCCGCGCTTCGGAGAGCGATATGATCACGCGCGCAGTCATGACGGAAGAAGCGACGGCCATCATCAACGGCATCACGAAGATCGAACACGGCGCGACCAAGGCGAACGGCCAGCAGACGGAGAAAGTGCTCATGTTGAGCCCCAAAGCCCGCGGCGACGCCAATCCGATCCTGTTGATCGACGAAGACGACGTCAAAGCCGGCCACGCCGCGAGCGTAGGCCAGGTCAATGCGGAGCAGGTGCACTACCTGATGTCGCGCGGCATCGCCAAGACGGAAGCGGAGCGTCTCATCATCTACGGATTCCTGGATCCGGTCGTCTCCGAGATTCCGCTGGCGGGCATTCGCGAGCAGCTGCAACGCATTCTCGAAAGGAAGCTGGGGTAAATGGACAGTCTCGCGCTGAAAAGCGAATTCCCGATTCTGAATCAGGAAATTAACGGTCACCCGCTCGTCTACCTGGACAACGCGGCGACTTCCCAGAAGCCGCGCAGCGTCATCGAAGCCGTGAAACGTTACTACGAATGGGACAACGCCAACGTGCACCGCGGCGTGCATACGCTCGGCTCCCGCGCCACGGACGCATACGAAGGCGCGCGGGAGAAAGTGGCGCGGTTCCTGAACGCTTCTTCTTCCCGCGAGATCATCTTCACCCGCGGCACGACGACGGCTTTGAACCTGGTCGCCAGCGGCTATGCGCGGCAGACGCTCCAAGAAGGCGACGAGATCGTCATCACGCCGATGGAGCATCACGCGAACCTGATCCCCTGGCAGCAGGCCGCCAAGGCGACCGGCGCGACCTTGAAGTATATCCCGCTCCAGCCGAACGGCACGATCACGCTGGAAGACGTTGAAGCGACGGTCACGGAGCGGACGAAGATCGTCTCCATCGCGTTCGCTTCGAACGTCCTCGGCACGATCAACCCGATCGGCCGGATCGCGGAGATCGCGCACAGGAACGGCGCGATTATCGTCGTCGACGGCGCGCAGAGCTCCCCGCATATGAAGGTGGACGTACGCGCGCTCGACATTGATTTCTATGCGTTCTCCGGACACAAGATGTGCGGTCCGACCGGCATCGGCGCGCTGTACGGCAAGTCGCGGCTGCTCGAACGGATGGAACCGATCGAGTTCGGCGGCGAGATGATCGACTTCGTGGATTTGTACGAATCCACGTGGAAGGAGATCCCTTGGAAGTTCGAGGGCGGTACCCCGATCATCGCCGGGGCGGTCGGTCTCGCCGCGGCGATCGACTTCCTGGAGCAGATCGGCCTGGATGAGATCGACCGCCACGAGAAGAAGCTCACGCAGTACGCGCTCGAGCGTCTCTCCGCGATCGACGGCGTTACGATCTACGGTCCCCGCGAGGACCGAGTCGGGCTCGTGACGTTCAATCTGGGCGACGTACACCCCCACGACGTCGCGACGGTGCTGGATACGGAAGGCATCGCCGTCCGCGCCGGGCATCACTGCTGCCAGCCGCTTATGCGCTGGCTGAACGTGAGCGCCACGGCGAGAGCGAGCTTCTATCTGTACAATACCGAGCAGGATGTCGACCGTCTGGCCGACGCGCTGGTCAAGACAAAGGAGTTCTTCGGCTATGAACCCGTTAGATGACCTCTATCGCCGCGTCATCATGGATCATTATAAAAACCCCCGCAACCGCGGTACGCTCGACGTCGAGTCGGTGACGGTCAACCTGAACAACCCGACTTGCGGCGACCGGATCTCCCTGCAGATGCAGATCGAGGACGGCATCGTGAAGAGCGCGCGGTTCACGGGCGAAGGCTGTTCGATCAGCATGTCCTCGGCTTCGATGATGACGGACGCGGTCAAGGGCAAGACGACCGCCGAAGCCATGCAGCTCGCGGAGAAGTTCTCGTCTCTCATGAAGGGCGAGGGCGCTTCGTTCGACGAGTATGAAGATATCGAGGCGTTGTCCGGCGTGAACAAGTTCCCGGCGCGCATCAAGTGCGCGACCCTCGCTTGGAACGCGCTACGCAAGGGCGTCGAGCAGGGCCAAGGCAAGCACGAAGAGAACGTGGATCAATAATACGAAGGAGGCGAATCGTCATGGCGAAGCAAATGCCTGAAATGGAAGAATATAAATATGGCTTCCGCGACGAGCATAAGGCGGTATTTCAGTCCGGTAAAGGCCTGACGCCCGAGATCGTCCGCACGATCTCGGAGATGAAGGGCGAGCCCGAATGGATGCTGAACTTCCGCCTGAAGTCGCTCGAGCAGTTCAACAAGATGGATATGCCGCGATGGGGCGGCAACATGGACGAATTGGACTTCAACGACATCCAGTACTACGTCAAGCCTTCCGAGAAGCAAGGCAAGACGTGGGAGGAAGTGCCGGAAGAGATCAAGGCGACCTTCGACAAGCTTGGCATCCCGGAAGCGGAGCAAAAGTTCCTGGCCGGCGTCTCCGCGCAGTACGAGTCCGAAGTCGTTTACCACAGCATGCAGGAAGATCTGGAGAAGCAAGGCGTCATCTTCACCGATACGGACACCGCCTTGCGGGAGCATCCGGAGATCTTCAAGGAATACTTCGGCACCGTCGTGCCGGCGGCCGACAATAAGTTCGCGGCGCTGAACAGCGCGGTATGGTCCGGCGGGAGCTTCATCTACGTGCCGAAAGGCGTGAAGTGCGAGATCCCGCTGCAAGCCTACTTCCGAATCAACTCCGAGAACATGGGACAATTCGAACGCACGCTCATCATCGCGGACGAAGGCAGCTTCGTGCATTACGTCGAAGGCTGCACGGCGCCGGTCTACAGCACGAACTCGCTGCACAGCGCCGTCGTCGAGATCATCGTGAAGAAGGACGCGCGCGTCCGCTACACGACGATCCAGAACTGGGCGCCGAACATCTACAACCTCGTCACGAAGCGCGCCGTCGCCGAAGAGAACGCGACGATGGAGTGGGTCGACGGCAACATCGGTTCCAAGCTGACGATGAAGTACCCGGCCGTCATCCTGAAGGGCCGCGGCGCGAAGGGCATGGTGCTCTCCATCGCCGTAGCCGGCAAAGGCCAGCACCAGGACGCGGGCGCCAAGATGATCCACCTCGCGCCGGACACGACGTCGACGATCGTGTCGAAGTCGATCTCCAAGCACGGCGGCAAGGTTACGTACCGCGGGCTCGCTTCCTTCGGCCGCAACGCCGAAGGCGCGAAGGCGAACATCAAGTGCGACACGCTCATCCTCGACAACCAGTCGACGAGCGATACGATCCCTTATAACGAGATCTTGAACGACAACATCACGCTGGAGCATGAGGCGACCGTCTCCAAGGTATCCGAAGACCAGCTCTTCTACCTGATGAGCCGCGGCCTGTCCGAAGCCGAAGCGACACAGATGATCGTCATGGGCTTCATCGAGCCGTTCACCAAGGAACTGCCGATGGAGTACGCGGTCGAGATGAACCGTCTGATCAAGTTCGAGATGGAAGGCAGTATCGGTTAAGCGATATAGGCATGAAGAGGGTCCCCGGCTCGCGCCGGGGGCCCTTTGCCGTTGCCGGAGATGTCGGGGACATGCTCCTTGAAGCTCTGAGATCAGAATCCAGGAGCCAAATGGCAGGAGCCAGAATCCAGAAGCCAGAATCCAGAACCGATGCGCCTCGCTTTTTTAAGTCGAGCGAACCGCGCGGGAGCATAAAGCGCGCACAGGGAAACCATGCTAACGGGTGTGATCTCAACAATCGGCACCCGGAGGCGATAGGACCCCCATGCATAAACGCATGCAATTCACGAAGCGCGGCGCCGGCTTGCTGGTTGCCGCGCTGGTCGCAGCATCACTCGCCGGCTGCGCCTTTAACCCCAGTCCCAAGGATCTCCGGAAGTATTCCGGACCCGACAAAGTACGTTCTCTCGCGGAGACGAGAGCGAACGAACGGACCGCGACGAGCGTCGTTCCGGTAAAGACCATCCACCATTCGAATTACGTCTCATTAAGCGACGTGGCGCGGGCCGCGGACCTCCACGGCGCCTGGCTGAGCGACGGCAGCTACGGGATCGGGGACCACGACCCGGTCTGGAAGTTCCGGAAGGGCGACAGCGCCGTAACCAAGTCGGGCAAGACGATCCGGATGCAAGCGCCGGCCGTCCAAGACAGCAACCGGTTGTATATCCCCGTCTCGGGGATGAGAGCGCTGTTCGGGTCGGAGGTCGCGATCAACTCGCACGGAGACACCATCTCCTTCCTCCCGAAGTCGCTGCCGGCCGAATCCGGCGCGACCGGACGCGGGCTGCCGTTCCGGGACGCCGCGTCTCCGGCGGAGAACGGCAACCGCCTCCATATCGCATCGGCAGGCGCCGCGCAAGCCGATTCGATCCTTCAGGAGGCCCGCAAATACATGGGCGTCAAATATGACTTTGGGGCTGGCAATTATGCGGACACGGGGACGTTCGACTGCTCTTCGTTCACGCAATTCCTGTTCGCCAAGGTCGGCATCCATCTGCCGCGAACGGCGCGGGAGCAAGCGAATGAAGGCCGATCCGTCGCGCGGAGCGACCTGGAGAAGGGCGATCTGCTGTTCTTCTACGTGCCGGGACGGTTCAAGACGGATACGACCGTCGGACACGTCGGCATCTATATGGGCGGCGGCAAGATGATCCATTCGAGCCCGAAGCCGGAGGATGGCGTACAGATCACGAACATCAACTCCGCCTATTGGCAGGAGACGTTCCTGTACGCGAAGCGGTTGTTAAGCTAGACGGAACAGCAAAAAGGGCGCCCCCGCATCTGCGGGAAGGCGCCCTTCCTATCGTTTACATATGAATATGCTTGACCTCATATTCGCGATGCACCGTGAGATCGATGAAGCGATCCTCGATGCGGATGAGCGGACGGAACCAATCGCTCTCGTTCGTCAGGATGATCGTACCGATCTCTCCGTTGGTGAGTTCGACCTGCTTGCCGATGAAGTTCGGGACCATATGCCGGATAAAGGAATGCGTCATCTCGGCGTCGAGTTCGTTGAAGCTCAGTCGATGCAGCTCCCTCAGCACGTAGAGGAGATCCCGCTTCTCCTGGTACACGCGGGACGAAGTCATGGCGCTGTAGACGTCGGCGATGGCCACGATCTTGGCGATCGGATGGATCTCGTCCCCGGACAGCCGGTTCGGATAGCCGCGTCCGTCCTTTCTCTCGTGGTGCTGCAGCGCGGCGGTGGCGATGTCCGAATCGGGATAGGCTTGGGTCAAGATCTCGTAGCCGTATTCCGGATGCCGCTTCATGATGGCGAACTCTTCGTCGGTCAGCTTGTCCGGCTTGTTGAGGATCTCCTCGGAGATGCGGCACTTCCCGATATCGTGCAGGAATCCGGCGGTGCTCGCGCGGAGCCGATCCTCCTCGTTCCAGCCGATCCATTTGGCGATATAGTAGCTGAGCATGCCCACTTGCACGGAATGCTGATAGGTATAGTCATCCTGGCTGTTCAGAAGGAGCATGAGGGAGACGACGTCGCGCTCCTCGCGGAAATGATTCATGAGCGGCTTGAAGCTCTCGTTGACGTCCGATTCCCGGATCGTGCCTTCCTCGAAGGCGCGGCGGAACAGCAATTCGCAGCCGGCGACGGCGTCTTCATATCGCGGTTGAAGCTTCGGATTCAGACTGCGGGCGGCCGCGCTGAAGACTGCGCTGGCGGGCTGCCGGCGTTCGATCTCCACGTAGTCGATCTGATGCTGATATAGACGCGACAGCTCGCGTTCGTTCAATATCGTTCCGCTGGACAAGACATGCAGTCCGAATAGGTTGAAAATATCTTCCGACAGCTGATCTCCCGCCTGAAGATCGGTTACGTGGACTCTCATGGCGCACCTCGCGAGGATGGTCTGGTAGCGAGAATGCTAGTCATATCCAATCCGACCGCATTCAACCATATGCTACCAAGTAAAACGCTTCCGCGCAATACTTTTTCGTTAGAAAGAACCATTCCGTTACCTAAAAGTACTAGGCGCGAAGGAGCACGCGCAAGGGTCGCCGTGCCTACGAGCCGGGTGAGTTTCGTTACAGGGGGGTACGGGGCAGGTCCGTGTGCCGTAGCGATAGAATGTATCGATGCAGGAGGGAACGGGGCAGGTTCGTGTGCCGTAGCGATAGATTGTATCGTTGCAGAGGGGGACGGGGCAAGTTCGTATGCCGTAGCGATAGAATGTATCGTTGCAGGGGCGGATGGGACGTTATGGCGTGCTGTAGCGATTGGAGGTGGCGCGGCGACGGCTAACTCGTTCAGGAACCTAGCGTCCGTTGAAATGAAGCGGGATATCCGCACGAGGATCAATCGCGGGCAACGTCGCATCTAGCCATAAAAGACGGGACGGATTCAAGGAATCGAATCCGTCCCGTTTCGTGCAATCTCGCGTAGTTCGTGCTATTCCCCCAGCAGTTCGGTATAGCATCGGCGAGCCCGCGCGGGGTCGTCCGTACCCGTGACGAGCGCGCGTCCGTCCGGGAAGAGCGCGAAGACGAGCCCGTCCGCGCGCCGCAGCCGCAGCATGTAGGCGTTCGTCTCCACGGCGCCGATCGTCTGCCAGCGGCCCGCCAGACGCGCGAGATCCAGCTCCGCCGGTTCGGCGGGCGTGACTTGGACCGTATACCGCCCGCACAGGGCGGCGGTCATCGGCTCGCGCATCGCGCCCGCATCCAGCAGGCCGAAGCGGCGGCCCGCGCATACCGGGCAGTCCGCGCGCTTGGCGTGCGCGATGTCGAGCGGCAGCCAGCTCGTCTGCCACAGGTCGATCTGCAGCAGCTTCCCGTGAAGCGCGTCCGGTTGGCCGGCAAGCAGCTTCAAGGCTTCCATCGCTTCGATCGAAGCGATCGTATCGACGATCGGCGCGACGACGCCCGCCGTCTCGCAGGTGTCGAGCGACCCGCCGGCCGGCGTCTCGGGGAACAGGCAGCGCAAGCACGGCGTCGTGCCCGGCCGTACGGTCATCGTCATGCCGGACGCCCCCACGGCGGCGCCGTAGATCCACGGCGTGCCGGTCTTCACGCTCCATTCGTTCAGCAGATAGCGGACGCCGAAGTTGTCGGTGCCGTCGACGATAAGGTCCGCGCCCGCCAGCAGCGTCCCGGCGTTCGAGGCCGTCAGATCGACCGCGTGCGGCCGGATCTCGATGCTGCCGTTCACGGCGGCCAGCCTGCGGGCGGCGGCGACCGCCTTGGGCATGCCCGCCGCCGCGTCCTGCTCGTCGTAGAGCATCTGCCGCTGCAGATTGCTCGCGTCCACGACGTCGCGGTCGATGAGCGTCAAACGGCCGACGCCGGCTCTCGCCAGATGGTTGGCGACGACGCAGCCGAGCGCGCCGACGCCGACGATCGCGGCATGCGCGCGGCCGAGCCGGCCCTGGCCTTCCGCGCCGATCGGGGCAAAGCGGATCTGCCTCGCGTAGCGTTCTTCGGACGGGATCGCGGCCATCAGCGGCGGCCTCCCTCCGCGTCCGGCGTCGCCAGCGGATCCCAGGGCCCTAGTTGATGTCCCTGCCACGCGGTACCGTCCTCGTACACTTCCTTTTTCCAGATCGGAACCGTCATCTTGAGACGCTCGATGGCGTATCGGCTCGCCTCGTAGCCGCCCGCGCGGTGCGGCGCGGAGACGGCGATCAGCACGCTGGCTTCGCCGATGCCGACGGTGCCGATCCGATGGTGAATCGCGCACAGCGTGCCCGGCCACCGCTCGCCGATCTCCTCTCCGATCGTCTTCAGCGCCGCGCGCGCCATCGGCAAATAGGCCTCGTACTCCAGCGTGACGGTCCGCTTGCCCCCCGTCCACTCCCGGGTCGTGCCGACGAAGAGGAGCGCGGCGCCGTGATCGGGATGGCTCACCGCGGACAGGACCGCTGCCGTATCGAGCGTATCCTCCAGGATCGCGTAGCGGTCCGCTTCGCGCCGCGCGGCCGCCTCGTTCTCCGCCTCCTCCGGCATGCCGCCCGATACGGGCGGGAGCAGCGCCAGCTCGTCCTCCCGGCCGACAAAGGCGTCGTCCGCGGCGAACGCTTGGTTGCGGGCGACGAACGAGACGGCGATCAGGTCCGCTTGCTCCGGATAACGCTCTGCCAGCCTGCGCTTGATCTCTCCCGCCTCGAGCCGCGCCTCCGGAAAGGCGACCTCCAACAACCGGGTGCCCAGACGCTCGGCGAGGCCCGCGAACAAGTGAATGCGCCATTTCGTTGTGATGTTCATGTCCTGATTTCTTCCTTCCTGCGTGATACGATGCCTGCTCCAAGCATACCATATCGCCCCTGAAAATGTTATGCTAGAGGCAACGAACTCACCTGGCGCAGCAACGGGGAAGAGGGTAGAAGAGGAGGGCTCGCGATGTCGGCGTTAATCGACCGGTTTGGCCGAAAACATACGTATCTTCGCATTTCCGTCACGGATCGGTGCAACCTGCGCTGCCTGTACTGCATGCCCGAGGAAGGCATGAAGTTCATGGACCAGGACCGGCTGCTGACGTATTCGCAGATCGCCGAGGTCGCTCGGGCCGCGGCGGGATTCGGCATCTCCAAGCTTCGCGTCACCGGCGGCGAACCGCTCGTCCGGCCGGGACTCGACGAGCTCATCGCCGAGCTGAAGGCTATTCCGGGCATCGACGAGATCTCGCTCACGACCAACGGCATTCTGCTGGCCCCGCAAGCGGCCAAGCTGAAGGCGGCGGGACTCGATCGCGTCAACGTCAGTCTCGACACGCTGGACGCGACCCGGTTCAAATTCATCGCCCGCCGCGGCGACCTGGGCAAAGTGCTCGAAGGCGTGCAGGCGGCGGCCGAAGCGGGACTAACGCCGATCAAGCTGAACTGCGTGCTGCTCAAGGGCGTGAACGAGGACGAGATCGTCCGCTTCCTGCGTCTGTCCATGGAGCAGCCGCTTCACGTCCGCTTTATCGAATATATGCCGATCGGCCACGACGACGCGGGATGGCGGGATCACTACCTGCCGCTGAGCCGCGTGCTGGAGGAAGCCGCGCGCGAAGGACTCGCGGTCGAGCCGGCAGCCGAAGCGCCGCAAGGCAGCGGACCTTCGGAGAACTTCCGGATTCGGGGCGGCGCCGGGACGTTCGGCTTGATCCACCCGGTCAGCAATCATTTCTGCAGCAACTGCAACCGGCTCCGCCTGACCGCGGAAGGCGACCTGAAGCCTTGCCTCTATTGGGTGGACGAACTCAGCGTGCGCCCGGCGCTCGGCTCTCCCGACGCGCTGAACGCGCTGTTCCTGCGAGCGATGGCGATCAAGCCGGAGAACCACGAGATGGCCGCGCTGCTGGCCGGCGAGGCCCAATCCCACACGCCGACGGAGCGGCGAATGTCGCAAATTGGCGGTTGACGCCTTCGGTTGCGGCACGGACAAGAGTCGTGATACGTTAGCATAGAATAGGAAGGAGGCGTCGCCGATGTCCGTAATCGTGAAGTGGCCGGGAGGCCGAATCGACGAGACGACGCCCGAGGCGATGGCGTCCAAGGCCGGGCGATCGTTCTCCGTAGACGCGCGCGTGCCCGGCGCGGAAGGCGAGGGCTTCGCGCTATTGGAATGGTACGGGGCCGCGTCGGAGGCGGCGGACGACCGCGCCGCGCCGACGCATCTGATCGTGCGGGCGGCGGACGGCTTCCAGGCCGTCATCCCCTGGGACCAGCTCGGGCAGGCGCTGCTCCAGTACGCCGTGAACGGCCGTCCCCTCGAGCGGGGCCGGCCGATGCGCCTGTACGTGCCGGACGGCTCCAGCGCCTGCTTGAACGTCAAGAGCGTCACGGAACTGCGAATCGCGCGCGACGCCGAGTTTGGAGACGAAGCCGGGTACGGCTTCGTGAACGAGATATCACCCGGTCAGTTGAGGGAAGGCCTCAAAATTCGCGATTAGCGTATCCGGGAGGGTTGGCAGGAGGGCGTAGATGAACGAGAAAGCCGACAAGCTGACACTGCTGCATACGAACGACATTCACAGCCATTTCGAGGAAGCCGCTCGGATCGCGGGCTTCGTAAAGGAGATTCGCCGCGAAGTGCCGGAGGACGGGCTGCTGCTCCTCGATTGCGGCGACCACCTGGACCGCGTCCGGCCGGAGACGGAGGGCTCCCACGCCGCCGTCAACCGGGCGCTCCTCGAGCAGCTGCGCTACGACGCCGTTACGCTCGGCAACAACGAAGGACTCACTTGCACGAGAGCCCAGTTGGACCGGCTCTACCATGAGGCGCCGTTCCGGATCGTCTGCGCGAATATGACGGATGCCGCGACGGGCGGCTATCCGTCATGGCTGAAGCCCTCGCTGACGATTCGGCGGGCGGGGATGACGGTCGCCCTGCTCGGCCTGACCGCCCCGTACCACGAATATTACGAACTGCTCGGCTGGCATGCGGCCGATCCGATCGAGACCGCCGCCGCCTGGGCGGCGACGATGCGGCGGGAGGCGGACGTGCTGGTCGTCCTCTCGCACCTGGGACTCCGCCAGGACGAACGGCTCGCCGTCGCGGTGCCCGGGCTCGATCTGATCCTCGGCGCGCATACCCATCATCTCCTCGAGACGCCCCTGCGCATCGGCGAGACGACGATCTGCGCGGCCGGCAAGTTCGGACGCCATGTCGGCGTCGTGGAGATCGCGCGCGACGCCTCGAACGGCAAGCTGAAGATCGAGGGCCGCTGCGTCGCCATGGAGGGCAGGGCCGCCGATCCCGAAGCGCTGTCCATCGTAGCCGGCTACCGGGAGCAAGCGCGCGAAGCGATGTCCGGCGTCTTGGCGGAGCTGGCGGAGCCGCTCTCCGCGGAGCCGGAGCGGGAGAATCCGCTCGCGACGCTGCTCGCGATCGCGCTGCGCCGCAAGACCGGCGCGGAGATCGGCCTCACGAACGCCGGGCAGCTGCTCGAGGGGCTGGAGGCGGGGCCTGTGACGCAGGCGCGGATCCATGCCATCTGTCCTTCGCCGATCAACGCGTGCCGGATCATCCTGACGGGCGGACAGCTCCGGCGGGCGATCGAGGAGAGTCTGCTCCCCGAATTCACGTCGTTGTCCTTCCAAGGCTACGGATTCCGCGGGCGGGTGCTGGGGCGGCTCTGCTTCGACGGACTGGAGATCGCCTACGACGAATCGAAGCCCGCTTACGAGCGGATCGTCGAAGCCCGGGTGAACGGCGAGACGCTGGACGACGACCGGACGTACGCCGTCGGGACGCTGGACATGTTCACCTTCGGGATCGGCCATGTCGGATTGAAGGAGGGACGGACCGAGCGCTTCTATCTGCCCGAGTTCATCCGCGACCTGCTGGCGGAGGAGCTCAACGACCCCGCCGCCGTCGCGGATTGCCGGCGCCCGCGCTGGCACCCTGTATCGGCTTCACCCGATCCTGGTTAACGGGAGTGAGAGCTAGCGATGCTGCATGGGTTCGATAGCATCATCCTCGGCATCATCGAGGGCCTGACCGAATTCCTGCCCGTCTCTTCCACGGGACACATGATCCTGACGAACAAGCTGCTCGGCTACGAGGAAGCGCCCGAGACGCTCAAGACGTTCGAGATCGTCATTCAATTCGCGGCGATCCTCGCGATCGCCATCGTCTACCGCCGGAAAGTCATCCAAGTGCTCGGATTCCGGGGCACGGAGAAGGCGCAGGGTCTGCGGGTGGACAGCTTCCCGAAGCGCCGCCTCAATCTCCTCCACGTGCTGCTGGGCATCGTCCCGCCCCTCGCCGCCGCGTTTCTGTTCCGCGACTTCATCAAGACGCTCGGCTTCACCCCGACGCCCGTCCTCTGGGCGCTGGTCGTCGGGGGGATCTACATGTGGGTCTCCGAGCTGCTGTACGACGGCGGGCGCATCCGGCGGACGTCGGAGACGATGGACGACATCACCTACAAGCAAGCTCTCCTCATTGGACTGATCCAGTGCGTTTCCGCGCTCTGGCCGGGATTCTCCCGTTCGGGATCGACCATGGCCGCGGGCTTGCTGACGGGGCTCAGCTACCGCGCTTCCGCGGATTTCTCTTTCTTTATCGCGATACCGATCATGACCGCCGCTACCGGCTACGAGCTGCTCGGCAATATCGGGAACTTCCGCCCGGAAGACATCGGCTTCTTCGCGACCGGGTTCGTCGTCTCCTTCCTCGTCGCCCTGCTGGTCGTCGTCGTATTCCTGAGATGGCTGCAGCGGATCAAGCTGCGGTACTTCGCATGGTACCGGTTCGCGCTCGCCGCCCTGTTCTGGCTGTTCGTCATGCGCTGATCCCTTCGGGCGAGACGAGCGCGTTTCGTTCGCGCGAGCAAACGGCATATCGTTCGGACTGAACCGCAAGGAGTCGTTCTCCTTGCGGTTTTTGCGATTTCATCTGCCGGAAAAGAAGCATATTTCGAGCCGGAATGACGAATAATGTCGGTTTTTTGCGGAAAAACTTGCCGTCTTCTGACAAATCTCTTACATTAACAATAGAGGCAGCCGATGAAAAAAGTAGACTGCCGACGTTAGGACGGAATGGGGGGACCTTGAAGTATGCGCATGATGCCGATCACATCTTGCCGGCCGGGAATGAAGCTCGGCAAACGAATCTTCTCGGAAGAAGGCATCGTGCTGTTGGCGGAAGGCGTCGAGCTGACCCAGGGCCTGCTCAGGCGGCTGGGACAGTGCGGCATCCATCATCTGTACATCCAGGATCCCCGCACGGAAGGCATCGAGATTCCGGAATTGATCAGCGAGGACACCCATCGGCAGGCGCTTCAGACGGTGCGCGGCGTCTTCCGGGACCTGATCGACTTCCCGGGACGCAGACATACGGGAACCTATCCGTACGTCGGCAAATCCGTGCGGCAGGCGATGCACCAGATCATGGAGGAGCTCTATCGCAATCGCGACGCGATGATCATGCTGATGGGCGTGCAGACGGTCGATCATTACCTCTACATGCACTCGCTCAACGTATGCGTCTATACGACGCTGCTCGGCATCGCGCACGGCTACGATTCGGACTCGCTGTTGACGCTGGGACTGGGAGCGATGCTTCACGACGTAGGCAAGACCCGGATTCCGATGCAGGTGCTGCTCAAGCCGGGAAGCCTGTCCGAGGAAGAGTTCAATCAGATGAAGCGGCATACCGAGCAAGGATTCCATCTGCTCAAGGACGAGCCCAACATTCCCTTGCTGTCCGCCCATTGCGCCTATCAGCACCATGAACGGCTAGACGGCTCGGGTTACCCGCGAGGGATCAAGGGCGACGAGATCCATGAATTCGCCAAGTGGATCGCCATCGTCGATTCCTACGACGCGATGACGAGCCACCGGGTCTACCGGCACGCGATGCTGCCGCACCGCGCCGTCGAGACGCTGTACGCGGGCAGCGACAGCCTCTACGACACGGATATGCTGAGCCTGTTCCGGGACAAGGTCGCGATCTATCCCGTAGGCATGACGGTCAAGCTGAGCACGGGACAAACCGGCGTCGTCGTCGACATCAACGCGGTCAGCGTGCATCGTCCGATCGTTCGGGTCTTGACGGACGAATCGGGAGCCGATCTCAAGGCGCCTTACGATATCGACCTATCGAAGCATTTGTCGCTCATGATCGCCAGCGTCGAGATGGAGCCCGCGCTCCTGTGATTCGTTCCGCTTTCCCATACGGCCGCCTCCGGAAGCCTTGCCGCCCGGGGGCTTTTGTTTGCTTTTGAAGGGTATGAAACAGTACAATAAAAGTAACAATTCAGTCAGGACAGGGAGTATGGCATATGCAGGGCTTCACCGCGACAACCTCGCCGGCGCCGTTCGCGCCGCCGGCCGGCTTCACCCCATTATCGCCGGAGTACGATCCGTGGGACCCGATTCGTTCTCTGCGCGCTTACGGCCGGCATGCGCTCACGAGCGTCGAATTCACCACGACCCATCTGTGCAATATGCGCTGCGAGCACTGCGCCGTCGGGGACAGCCTCGCCATGACGGAGGGGGCGCACCTGCCGTTGGATCTCATCCTCCGGCGGTTGGACGAGGTGGAGCGGCTGGAGACGATCAGCTTGACGGGGGGCGAGCCGACCTTCCGGGAAGAGACGGTCAAGCAAGTGCTGCTGCCGCTGCTGCGCTACGCGCGCTCGCGCGGGATCCGCACCCAGTTGAATTCGAACGTGACGCTGGACTATGCGCGTTACGAGCTGATCGCGCCTTACCTGGACGTCATGCATATCTCCTTCAATTATACGGAGGCGGCGGACTTTCACGGGGTCGGCTTCGCCCGAACGGGGCGCGAGGTGGGACTTGGCGCCGCTACCCGGATGTACGAGCGGATGATGGACAATGCCAGGAGGCTGGCCGAGGGGGGGCTGTTCGTCTCCGCCGAATCCATGATCAACTTCCGCACGCATGAAAAGATGGGCGATATTCATAAGCTGATTGCAGAAATGGGCTGCCGCCGCCACGAAGTGCATCCGATGTATCCGAGCTCGTTCGCGGCGAACCTGCCGGTCCTCTCCAAGGAGCAGATGCGGATCGCGGTCGACGGATTGCTGGATGCGAGGGATCCCCGCATCTGGATGCTGTTCGGGACGCTGCCCTTCTACGCCTGCGGCGGCGACCCGCTCGAACGCCAGCTGCTGCAGCGCCTGAGGACGGAACCCAACGTGACCGTCCGCAACGACCCGGACGGACGCAACCGCGTGAACGTCAACCTGTTCAGCGGGGACGTCTACGTGACCGACTTCGCGGCGGTGCCGCCGTTCGGCAACGTCAAGACGGAGAAGCTGGACGACGTCTTCGACCGCTGGCAGGCGCACGAGATGCAGCAGCGCCTCAACTGCCACTGCGACGCGGCGGGCTGCTGCGGCCCGAATCTCCTCGTCACCGATATGTACTATCGGGACGTCGACTTCACGAGCCGCCGCGCCGTGCTTTGAGACCGCTTGGCGGGGGTAGTCGAACAGAAAAAGGCGAAAGCCTGTTGCGCCTAGGATGAAAGGAAGCGAGTCAGACATTGCCTGAACATTCGGAGTTTCTATGGGGATCTATCGCGTGGCATGCGGTTCTCGTCCTTTTCCTCGTCTTGCTGAACGGCTTCTTCGTCGCCGCGGAATTCGCGCTCGTCAAAGTCCGCCAATCCCGCCTCACGCAGCTGACGAACGAAGGGAACGTACGCGCGCGCTACGCGCTGAAGGTGAACCGCAAGCTGGACGTGTACTTGTCCGCGACGCAGCTCGGCATTACGCTCGCCTCGCTAGGGCTCGGCTGGACGGGCGAACCGGCGATCGCCGACCTGATCGTGATCCCGCTGCTGCAGCAGTTCGGCGTCACGAATTTGACGACGATCCACACGGTATCCTATATTATCGCGTTCAGCGTCATCACTTTCCTGCATATTGTACTAGGGGAGCTTGCACCAAAGTCGCTGGCGATTCAGAAGTCGGAAGGCGTATCGCTGTGGCTCTCCTTGCCCCTGCTGCTGTTCTACCGGCTGTTCCTGCCCGTGATCTGGCTGTTGAACAACGCCGCCAACCTGCTCCTGCGCCTCGTCGGCGTGAAGCCGGCCAGCGAGCATGACGCGGCGCATACCGAGGAAGAGATCCGGATCCTGATGAGCGAGAGCGCGAAGAGCGGCATCATCGACAAGGAAGAGATGACGCTGTTCGACAACGTGTTCGAGTTCTCCGACCGCGTAGCCCGCGAAGTCATGCTGCCCCGGACGGATATGGACTGCATGTTCACCAACCTGCCGCTGAGCGAGAATCTGAAGGTGGCGTACAAGACCAAGCACACCCGTTATCCCGTCGCGGTGGAGGACAAGGACCAGATTATCGGGTTCGCGCACATCACCGACATTCTGACGGCCGATCCGGACGAAGAGCACGATCTCCGGGAGTTCGTCCGTCCGATCCTGAGCGTGCCCGAGTCGATGGAGATCAGCAAGGTGCTGAAGCTGATGCAGAAGCGCAAGTCGCAGCTCGCCATCGTGATCGACGAGTACGGCGGCACGGCCGGCATGCTGACGGCGGAGACGATCCTCGAAGAGATCGTCGGCGAGATCCACGACGAATTCGACGACGAGCCGCCGAGCGTCATTATCAAGGGCGACGTGACCTCGCTGGAAGGCCGGATGCTGATCGAGGACGTAAACGATCTGCTCGGCCTCGAGATCGAAGACGACGAGGTCGACTCGATCGGGGGCTGGCTGTTCAAGGGGCTGGAAGGCAACGTCGCCAAAGGCCGGAAGATCGTGCAATACGGCTTCGTGTTCGAGATTGCCGAAGTCGAGCGGCTGCGGGTGCAGCGCGTACATATCTATCGGTTCAAGACCGCCGTCCCGGCGCGAGATTCCGCCCCGGCGTTCGAATCCGCGGATAGGCGGGACGGCGAGGCGCGCGAGGAGCGGAGACTGGATTCACCGGATTCCAACCGCGATTGAAAGGGATGAAGCGATGCCGCTACGAACGGTGATACTCATCGTTTTAGGTTTGGCTTTCCTCTATCTGCTGTTTACGGTCGGCGCGCCGTTCCTGCTCGCGCTCGTCGTCGTGATTTTCCTCGAGCCGCTCAATCGCGTCTTCATGGATCGGCTCCAGATGAACCGGGTCGCTTCGGCGATTCTGTCCAGCACGCTGTTCACGATCGTCCTCCTCGGTCTCATGGGACTGATCGGCTTGAAGGTCGTAGGCGAGCTGACTTCCTTCTGGGGCAACGTGCCGGATTATCTGAGCAACGCGAACCAATATCTGCAGCATCTGATCGAGCATGCGCAGTCCTCCTATGACGGCGGCCGGGAGAGCGACCAGCTGCCGATCAAGCTCGAGAGCTGGATGAGCAGCTTGACGAGCGCGCTGCAGAACGTGGCGGGCGGCGTGTCGCGTTACATCGTCGGCTTCGCGGCGGGCATCCCGAATTTCTTTATCGTGCTGATCGTGTTCCTCGTGGCGGTCTACCTGTTCGGCATCAGCCTGCCGACGATGAAGAGCTCCGTTCTCGCGCTCTTCGCGGACGAGTCGCGCAGCCAGGTCGAAGAGGTCATGGAGAATCTGCGCAAATCGATCTTCGGCTTCCTCCGCGCGCAGCTGCTGCTCAGCTTGATGACTTACGTGATTACGTTCTTCGGCCTCTTGATTATCGGTACGGGCTATCCGCTCGCGATCGCGCTGCTCATCGTCATCGTCGACATCCTGCCGATTCTGGGCACGGGTTCGGTGCTCGTCCCCTGGGCGGCCTACATGCTCGCCACCGGAGATTCATTCACCGGCATCGGGCTGATCTTGCTCTTCCTCGTCATCACGGTCGTGCGCCGCATCATCGAACCGAAGATTCTGGGCGATGCGGTCGGGATCGGCGCGCTGCCGGCGCTGATCAGCTTGTACGTCGGCTACGAGCTGGTCGGATTGATCGGCGTTTTTCTCGGACCGGCCGTCGTCATCGTCTTTATAGCCTGCCGCAAAGTGGGACTCATCCCGATCCGAATCAAGCTCTAATGGCATTTTCGCGCGTCGCCGATACGCCGCGCTTCATCGCGCAGGATCGCCCCTCTCCCCGAGGGGCTTATTTATTTTGTCGGACAACGTCAGAAAAATGGGCGGATGTCATAGGCTAAGAGCGAATGATCCTTACGGCGATCTCGAAGGAGGCACTTCGATTGCTCGACAACCAGTTGAGGGAATGGCGGCCCTACGTAAGCCCGCTGGATCCATGTCCGCCGATTCTGATCAAGACTTATGTCGTTCCGCCCAATCAATATATTCACTACCAGCCGATGAATCTGCCGCAATTCACGCTTGACGAGGCCATCCGCAAGGGAACGCTGTGGCCCGCGTTGTATAGCCCCTACATGTCGCGCCGGAAGGCTAAAGGAGGCTGAACGCATTGGCTGAAAGGCAAGACCGCGACCCGCGGAACGACGAGCAGGAGGCGAATGAACGGGAGCAAATGCCCGTAAGGGGCAGCGAAGCCTACCGCGCCGAGCTCTACGAGATTCAGAAGGTCGACTTCGCCTTGGTCGAGCTGACCCTGTACCTCGATACGCATCCGGGCGATATTCAGGCGGTGCAGCAGTTCAATCAGCTGGCCCAACGGCGGAGACAGCTCGTGTACCCGTTCGAGATGAGGTACGGTCCGATGCTGCAATTCGGTCTAAGCTTCACGAGGTACCCTTGGCAATGGAACGACGAGCCATGGCCTTGGCAGGTCTAAGGGAGGGGGATCGAAATGTGGGTGTATGAGAAGAAGCTCCAATATCCCGTCAAAGTCGGCAAATGCGATCCCCGCATGGCGCGGTATCTCATCGAGCAGTACGGCGGCGCGGACGGGGAGCTCTCGGCGGCGCTGCGGTACCTCAATCAGCGCTATACGATTCCGGGCAAGGTCATCGGGCTGCTGAACGATATTGGCACGGAGGAATTTGCCCACCTCGAGATGATCGCCACCATGGTCTACAAGCTGACGAAGGACGCCACGCCGGAGATGATGGAAGCCGCGGGTCTCGCGCCGCACTATGTAAATCACGATAATGCGCTGTACTACGAGAATGCCGGCGGCGTGCCCTGGACGGCGACCTATATCGCGGCGAAGGGAGATCCGATCGCCGACTTGTATGAAGATATCGCCGCCGAGGAGAAGGCGCGGGCCACGTACCAGTGGCTGATCGACATGACCGACGACGTCGATATCCAGGACAGCCTGAAGTTCCTGCGGCAGCGGGAGATTATACATTCGCTGCGGTTCCGCGAAGCGGTCGAAATTCTGAAGGCGGACCGGGAGCAGAAGAAGATGTATTAGGGGGGATCGCATTCAATCGCGCGGGGAGCCGGCCGGCCGAATGGACCGGCTTTTTTCGCGTGAATTTGTGCAGCTCTACGATGGACTTTCCAGAAGCCGCTCGACTACGTCTATCCGCCCTCGGCGCTGGCTTACTGGCTGGCGGGAGCCCTGTTCGTCGCGGCGATCGCCAGCGGCTAATTCCCGCTTACCTGGCTTCGCGTCTCGCCGTTCGGGACGCGCGGGTCTACGAATAGCGCAGCGGACGCCTCGGGACAAGAGAGCCGGTTCATTCGGCTCTCTTGTTGTTTGGAGAGGGACGCTTTTCTAGTCCTTAAGACGTATAGATTTGACAATGTTGCGAATCCTTACGTATATCGCTCTTATTTGTAAAATAATACCTGGATGCAGAGGGAAATTTGTCGATATAATGGGGGCTATTGTCACAGAGGAGGGTCCCTGGTCATGCTTCACCGATTTAAGCTCCCGTCGCACCGGCCCAAACGTGCGATCCAGATCCTCTCTGCGCTGCTCGTCTGCTGTCTGCTGGGCGGCATATGGACGCCCCCATCCCTGGCCTCGGGCTCGGATTGGACCGTCTATGCCGTGAGAGATCAATATCAACCGGCCAAGTTCGAACCGGCCAAGGGCGCTTATCTAGGCGCGTACGTGCTTCAAGACGAGTTCATCGAAGCGTCGATGACGAAGTTTAACGAATTGACCCAGAAGAAACATATGAGCTTCTTTAAATACGTCGGCTACGGCCGGCCGTTCCCGACCGATTGGGTGGAGGACGTCAAAGCGGCGGGCGCGGTGCCGCATATCGCGTTCGAACCGAATGCCGGTCTCGACGTCATCAAGGACAACGAGTATCTGCGCAAATTCGCCAGACAGGCGAACGAAGCCGGCGTCCCGATCTTTCTCCGATTCGCCAGCGAGATGAACGGGACGTGGACCGAATACTCCGGCAAGTCCGAGCAGTACGTCGCCAAGTGGCGGCTCGTCCACCGCGTATTCGCTCAAGAGGCGCCGAACGTCGCGATGGTGTGGACGGTGTTCTCGTTCCCCGAGTCCACGATGGCTTCCTTCTATCCCGGCGACGGTTACGTCGACTGGGTGGGGGTCAATATCTACAATGTCGTCTACCACAACGACAACCGCTACGACCGAGGCGATAACGAAGATCCGTTGAAGCTGCTGGATTACGTGTACAACACCTACAGCGGAAGCAAGCCGATTCAGATCTCGGAGTATGGGGCCACGCACTACACGATCACGGACAAGTCGTATCACGTGGATTTCGCCCAGAACAAGATCAAGCGGCTGTACGACAACCTGCCGAGCCTATATCCGCGGGTCAAGTCGATCTATTACTTCGACGTGAACAACGTGCTGAACGCGCCGGAGACGCGCAAGATCAACGACTATTCGATCACGGACAACGCGCAGTTGCTGGCGGCCTACCGCAAGACGATCAAGAATCCGCATTACCTCACCGGCATTCAAGAGACCGCGACCAAGCCGCGCAAGGAGACGTTCTCCGCGCGGGGCATCCACTTCGAGTCCGGGAACCAGCTCTACACGGACGTCGGCTTCTTCTCGGAACAGCTGGGACTCAAGGTGACGATCAAAGGTCGTACGGCCACCGTGTCGAACGGCACCCGCGCCAAAGTGTTCAATCTGGTGAAGCGCAGAGTGTCCAAAGGCTTCAACGGAGAGATCCGAACGCTCCAAGGATTGCCCCTGCGCGCCGTATCCGACTATTTCGGATACGGGTTCGCGAGCGACGCCAAGACCAAAGCCATATGGATAACGAAGAAATAAACTTGCCCGGAAGACGAGAACCATAACGGCGATATCGCTTGAGCAAAAAGGTCGGCCCATCATCGGGCCGGCCTTTTTGCCGTCATCTGGCATGCGACGCCGCGAGAGGACCGAGTCGAACGGCGGGCGGTAATGCGTCGTTAACGCGCCGATGACGCTGCGTTTACGGTTGCCGCGCGTGCGAGGCTCCAATCCCCGAGCGGGCAAAAAAATCGCCGTTGGCAGCGCTGACGACGGTTGCCTCCATGAGGTCCGTCCGGTATGATGGGGAGAAAAACCAAGGAGATCCCCATGACACGACAAGGATTGCCGGAAGCGATGCTGTTCGATCTCGACGGTACGCTGTTCCGCACAGAGACGCTCCTCGAGACGGTCCATACCCGCGTTTTCAACAAACTCAAGGAAGAAGGATTGTACGAGTCGCCGCAGCCTCCCGTCGAGCTCCTGCTGGGCTCGCTAGGGATGCTGCTCGAGCATATCTGGCAGCGCGTCATGCCGGACGGTTCGCCGGCCGCGCATGCCCGCGCGAACGACCTGCTCCTGCAATACGAGATGGAGGAGCTGCGGGAAGGGCGCGGCGATCTCTACGAGGGCGTGCCGGAGACGCTACGGCGCCTCAAAGGGCTCGGCGTCCGGCTGTTCGTCGCGAGCAACGGGCTGGAGACCTACGTCAAGGAAGTGCCGCAGCTTCGCGGCATCGGCGACTTGTTCGAAGGCTTCTACAGCGCGGGCGAATACGAGACGGCATCGAAGGCAGACCTCGTGCGGATCCTGCTCGACCGCCACGGCATTCAGTCCGCTTGGATGGTCGGCGACCGCTCGTCCGACGTCGAGGCGGGCAAGCGCAACGGGCTGTTCGTCGTCGGATGCGACTATGCCGGCTTCCGGCGCGAAGGAGAGCTGGAAGGCTCGGATGCCGTCATCCGCAGCTTCCCGGAGCTGCTCGCGCTCGTCGAAACCGATTGAGATCCGCGTCTATTTCGAGAGAGACGGCTCAGCAACCTTATTCCGGCGTTCGACCGGAGTAAGGTTGTTTGCTTGTTGGAAGGGCAGCGCCGGCGGCAGCAGCGGTTAGCTGTTTTCACCTCGCGCAAAGCCGTGCGCATGGCGTTGCGGTTCGTGACGGGTCCTCTCGGACGCGGCAAACGCTCGAAGAATCCGCAAAAATCCCCCTGAAGCGAATCCAGCGGGTCCGTTGCCGCAGGAAGGAACGCGCAGGGGGATTCGATTTTACCGGGAATGCCTCCGGTCCGGCCTCACGAGGGCTCCGCGTCCCGGAGATCGAAGCCGGTCTGGGACGATACGTTCGACCGGTGGGCGCCTGTTCGGGAGTCGGGCCGGGAGTCGGGCCGGGCGGAGGGGCCGTTCGTCCGCTGGGCGCCGGCGGGCGGTTTGCTCCGGCCGCGCCGCTGTCCGTAAAGCCACAAGGCATATTCTATGGGGCGCCGGATGGCCGTACGGTAGGCTTCCTTTTCGCCCGCCTGGATGAAAACCTCGCGCGCAGGCTTCGGATTGACCTCGAGCAGCCAGACGCGTCCCCGGCGGTCGATGGCCAGATCAAGGGCCAGCTCGCACAGCGCGCCGTAGGTCGATTCCAGGTGCCGCGCGACGCCGATGCCGAGAGACTCCGCCGTGTTCCGAATCTGGTGCAGCCGGTCCTCGTTGTCGACCCATTGGCGGAGCAACGCGTTCATGGAGACGGCTTCGCCGCCGCCATGCAGGTTGGAGGTGATGCTGCGCGGCGGTCCGACGCGGCCCGCGCAGCCCGTCACTTCCCATTCCCCGGATCCGTTCTTCTGCACGAGCATGCGGTAGTCGTGCACGCGGCCGCTCGGAAGCTTGATATGGAGACCTTGCTGCGCGATATAACGGTCTCCGTTGGTATTCCAGGCCCTGAGGGCGGCAGGCAGCTGTTGCCGGCTGACGCGCCTCGGCGCGACGATGCGGCGCGTATGGTCGCGTCCCTGCAGGCTGAATGACCCGCCGTTCAGCCTCTCGATGCGCAGGATGCCGCGCCCGCCGGTGCCGTTGATCGGTTTGACGTACACGAGCGAATGCTTCCGAAGCAGCGAGATCACGTCATCGTTCGACTGCAAGAGCCGGGTCGACGGGAGATGGTCGCGGAAAGCCGGCACTTTGCCGAGCGTCCGGTACACGGTCCACTTGTTGCGCAAAGGCCGGTTGAGGAAGGTCAGGTGGCCGTATTTGCGGCGAAAGGCGAGCAGCTGCTCGAACCGTCGGCTCCGCTGAATGCGGCACCGGTCGTAGACGAGGTTGGGGAACTTCATCCATTTGCGGTGCCAGCTCTTCGTCTCCGGCTTGAAGATCATCGCGTTGATGCGTTCGTTCGCGTCGTCGACGTCGTCGGGCGTGAATACGTAGACGTTCATCCCGAGCTTCTGGCCGGCTACGATCATCTTCTCGTAGACGGACCGCTCTTCCAGCACTTTGCGGTCGTTCAGATAGAGCGTTAGGATGCCCAATACAGGCAGCGGCGCCACGGACTCACCTCCGTTCGGCCGCCGTCAGCGAGACGGCGGCTTTAGGTTCGGCGACCGCGCCGCGACGATGCCGGGCGGGTGCGGCCGCGGGCTCGGCTTCCGGCGCGCCCGGCCGCCAGACCAGCCGCAGCGTCGGCTTGCCCGTCGGACCGGCATGCGTGCCCGAGGCGGCGAAGCCCGCCGCGTAGCACATGGCGAGGCTGGCCGGGTTGTCGGAGGCGACGCTGCATGACAGCCGTCCCCATGGCTCCGCGAGATGCTGCAGCAAGCGGCGGCCGATGCCGCGGCCGCGCAGCGCCGGATGCACGGCGACCACGCAGGCGCCTTCGCCGTAGCCTTGGGCGAAGGCGACGCCCGCCGGCTGCCCGCAGGCGGTGAAGGCGACCGCGACGGCCGTGCCCGGTTCGGCGAGCGTCGCCGCGCTCGCCGTCACCATCCGCCGCCAGCCGGCTTGGGTGATGCGGCGCTCGCCGTGGCGCAGGACGAAGCGCAGCATCGCGAAGCGCGACCGGTCCCACTCCTCCGATGTCAATAGCCGGACGATCATCGGTAGAGGCCTCCTTTATGCTGCGACTGGCGGTAGAGATACTGGCTGTATTGGAAGATGCGCTCGAGCGACTTCTGCCGGATGTGCGGCTCGTCGAACTTCATCGGCTTCGAGTTGGCTTCGAAGAACCATACGTGGCCGGTCGCGTCGACGCCGAGGTCCATCGACATCTCGCAGAGTTTGTTTTTGGAGGAGCGCTCGATCTGACGAGCGAGCAGCACGGCGGTGTTCTTCACCTTCCCGAAGACGCGCTGCGCCTTCTCCTGACCGAAGACGGACACGAGCAGCTTCTCCGGATCCTCGATGCTGCCGCCGCGCGGCACATGCGTCGTGATGCTGGAGTTGCCCGCCAGCCGCGCGCCGATGCCGGTCAGCTCCCAGGCGCCGTTTTGATTTTTCTGGATCAACGCCCGCAGATCGAACGGCCGGTCGTTCACCGAGGCCAGCGCGATGCCCTGCTGGGCGATGTACGGCTCGCCGGACGCCTTCGATTGGTTGCGGATCCGCGTCCACAGCCGGGAGAGCGTCCCGCAGTGGTACGTGCGGCTTCCCTTCTCCTCCTGAATCTGCAGCCGGTAGGGGAGCTGTTTCTCCGGGAGCACCTTGACTTTCATGATGCCGACGCCGGCTTTTCCCATGACCGGCTTCAAGTAGAGCTGCGGATGCCGCTTCAGCAGGGCGGAGAGCACCAGCGGCTCGGTGAGCCGTCGGGTCTCCGGCACGTAGGACCGCGTTTCCTTCGTCTCGTTCAGCCACTTGAACAGCGTCCATTTATTGAAGAAGCGCCGGTTGAACAGGATCATATCGGGGTGTCTCGCGACCGCCGTCAGTTTCTTTTTCACCCACGGCAGCCGCTCGTCTTCGCGCTGCGGAATGCGGTTGTAGACGAAGTTCGGCCGGGGATACCAAGCTTGATCCCACTGATCTTTGGCGGCGTCGTATGCGTATCCGACGACCCGCTCGCTCGCGAGCTTCAGGTTCTTGACCGTGACCACGTACGTCAGGAATCCTTGCGCTTCTCCGGTCTGCAGCAGATCGGCGAAGTTATGCCGGTTGCCCCGGAACAGCTGGATCTCGTCGTCGATCGTGAGGATTGCCAGCACCGGCTTCCCTTGGCTTGCCGTCTCCGCGAAGGAAGAAACGTCGGCTTTCGCTCCCCGCCTCATCACGATTCATCCTTCTTTCGGAATTTGCTCAAGTACAGGCAGTGGTCCAGAATATAGCCGAGCGACGCCCTCCCTTGTTCCTTCAGCGCCGGATGCTTGAAGATGGAGCGGCCGGGCTTCGCGTTCGCTTCGAACATCCATACCTCGCCGTCGCGGTCGATGCCGATGTCGAGGCCGAGCTCGCCGAGGGTATGGCTGTAATTGCGCTCGATCGATTCGGACAGCCGGACGGCGACGTCTTTCGCCTCCCGAAGCACTTCTCCCGCCCGGTCGCCGAACGTTCGGCTAAGCGCCTGTTCGGGCGTCATCAGCTGACCGCCGTTTTTGATATGCGTCGTCACGCTGCCCCGACCGGCTTTTTTGGCGCCGATGCCGGCGACGACCCAGTCGTTGCTGCCGTCCTTGTGCATGTGGAAGCGGAAGTCAATCGGGCAGTTGTCGATCTCGATCAGCCGGATCCCTTGCTGGACGACATAGCCCGACAAGCCGACGCCGTGGCGGGCCCGCAGCATCTTCATCAGGCTCGGGAAGTTGGAGAAACGAAGCAGCACGTTGCTCGAGCCCCTGCGGTAACGGACGAAGTAGCCCCGGCGAGGATGGTAGGTCAGGCGGTAGATGCCCATGCCGAGGCTGCCGCCCGTCGGCTTATAGTAAAGGAATTGATGCTTCTCGAGCAGTTCCTTGATATTCTCCGAGGATGGATTGTTGACCGATTCGGGCAGATGGCGCAGCGCTTCCGGATCCTTATCCAGCAGCGTGTAGACGTCGGACTTGTTGAAGAAGCTCCAGTTGAAAAACGGAATCTGGCGCTTGACGAATTTCTCGCGCAGCGACGTAATGGCGGAGCTGGTCTCCGCGCGGCGGCTCGGCAGGCGGTTGTAGACGACGTCGGGCAGCGCCACGACCTTGCGGATCCAGCCGCCGCCCCCGTCCAGGAACCATCCGTGAACCGTCTCCTGCTGCCAGTTGATGTCCCGGGGCGTGAAGGCGAACATATACGCTTTTTTCTGCCCCATCGCCAGCAGTTGGCGGACGAAACCCGTGCGAGGACCGAAGGGGGCGCCGGGCGTCCGCGATCCGTCCGTCAGCACGCCGATGAGCGGGCCGAGCTGGATCTCTTCGTTGTCGGCGTTCGCGATGTAGACGTTCCCCGACTTCGGGATGCGGACGGAGCGGCGAAGGCCGGCGGAGAGGAAGAGATGATGGCCTTTGCGCTTGACGGTGCGAATGATTGCGGGAACGACGTCGCGGCCGAGCTTGACGTTGATCGTCTTGCGCCCGTTGAGATTCAGCAGCTTGGCGAGCGGGCTGGATACCCATACGATCCGCTCGGGCTGCTGCGTGAAATGGACGTTACATAGGGTCAAACTCATGGAATACCCTCCCAGATGATCGAAGCAGGATGTATCGCGCGTAGGCGAGCGGTCTATCCGCGGCTAGCTGAACGGCCGCCGGTCCGGCGCACGTCATGGCGGCGCGGCCGGGCTTGGTGTTCGCTTCCAGGAACCAGATTCGGCGGTCCCGGTCGATTCCGTAATCCAGTCCGAGTTCGGCGAAGCGGCCGTACAGATGTTCCAGTCGGGCGACGACGGCAAAGGAGACGCGCTCGACGTCCTGCAGCAGCTCCGCGGAGGCCGCTTCCCCGAACAGGGCGGACAAGTAGTCGTCCGCATTTTTCGCGCGGCCGCCGCCGTGCAGGTTCGCCGTCACCGACCCGATCAAGCCGCAGCGCACCGCGGTCCCCGTGCGGGTCCAGCGCCCGCTGCCGTCCTTCTGCATGAGCACGCGCAGGTCGTAAGGTTCGCCTTTCACGCTTCGCAGATCGAGCAAGGGCTGCATCAGATAGGCGCGCCTGCCGATCCACCGGTCGATGCGACGCAGCGCCTCTCCCTGCTCCATCCGATCGTAGCGGAACGGCCGGTTGGCGGCGTCGCGGCCGGTCATGGCGATCGCGTCCGCTTCGCGCTGCCGGGTGACGGCCATGACCCTGCGCCCTTGCGAGCCGTGCGAGGGCTTCAGGAACGCGGATTCACCTTGCGACTGCAGCCAGCCGGAGAGCGAAGCGGGACCGCGATAGCGCGCGCTGGGCGGCAGGATCGCCCGGACGTCTTCGCAGCGGGACAGCGCCCGCTGCACCTCGGCTTTGCCGGGGAGCCTCCCGTTGAGCAGCGTGAACCGGCCGTCCGATCTCATCCGATACAGGCCTTCCCGGTATCGGTACCGCGCCGCGGCGCCATCCGGCCAGGCCCGGTCGTAGAGGACTTCCGGCGCTCGCGCTTCCGCGCGGAGCCAGCCGCCTTCCGGCGACCGCCGCCAGCCTTGAACGGTGCGCTGCGCGCCGTCCCAGGTCGACGGATCGAACGCGAACGCGTCCAGTCCGTGGCGTGCAGCGGCTTCGAGCAGACGGCGCACGAAGAACGCCTCGGCGAACGGCTGCGGACTTACGGTCCGCGTCCGCTCGCTTACGAGGATCCCGAGCGCGATGGCGCGCGGACCGCGGTCCGCCGCGTCCGGCCTTCGGGCTTCGCGCCTTGCGACGACGACGCGGCGAGGCGCGTCGTCAAAATCCGGAGAGATAGCGGGCATATTGAATCATCATCCGTACCGAAGGACGGATTTTCCCCTCGTTTAATGGTGTATTATCGTTCTTGGACGGCTTCGAATTCACTTCCAGAAGCCAGATTCTGCCGGACGTATCGAGCGCGAGATCGATGCCGAGCTCGCCGAAGTGGGCGGGGATGTGCGTCTCGATCCCGCGGGAGATGTCGAGCGCAGCCCTGTGCAGCCGGGCGGAGGCGTCCTTGCGGCTCGCGAGCGGCAAGTTCGACTTGGCGACCGAGTCCCGCACGGTGGCGAGCGTTCCCCCTCGCGCCAGGTTGGAGACGTAATGCTGGTTGCCTGCGGTCCGGCCGACGATGGAGGTGACAGTCCATTTGCCGGTCGCGTTCTTCTGCGTAAGGGCGCGGAAGTCGATCGGCCGCCCGCCTGCGTCGATGAGCGTCAATCCTTGCTGAATCAAGTACCGTACTGTCTTCATTTTGCCGCTGATCGCGGAGAACAGCTTCAGCAAGTTCGGGTACGTCTGCCGCTTTGCGCCGCCCGTCGTCGTGAACGACGCCTGCCAGCCTTCCTGCCCGGCCCTGGACAGCCGAATGATCCCTTTGCCCAAGCTGCCGCGCACCGGCTTCAGGAAGACGACCGGGTACCGCGAACACATGCTCTTGAGCATCGTATAGTTAAGCAGAGAATGCGAATCGGGCAAGTATCGCTGCAGGGAAGCGTCCGTCTTCAGCGCGCTGAACACCTCGGACTTGTCGAGGAATTTCTCGTTGAACACTTGCGCGCCGTGCCGCTGCTTGATCTCGCCGAGGAACTTCTGAACGCTCGGACGGTTCTCCAGTTTGCGGGAAGTCAGGCGATTGTTGACGACGTCCGGCGCGGGCAGCGTCGTCTTGTGCCAGCCCGATTGATATACCCAGCCCTCCACGTTGCCGCCTTGCCCCCCGATGCCGTCCGGGGTGAAGAAATAGACGAACGCGCCTTGGTTGCGGCAGGCGGTGACGAGTTCCCGGCAGAACATCGTGATGGAGCCGAACGGTTTGTCGGGCTGCTGCGGATACTCGCGGCTGACCAGAACGCCGATCACCGGTCCCAGGGAGAGGGTGCGCGTCGCTTGGCGATACTGCATGCGCAGCGGCGTGCCGGTCTGGATGCCCATCCGCCTGGCCAGCGAATGGCTGATGCGCAATCCGTCGTAGCGCGGAACGGAGACGACGGTTACGGATTGCTTGAACGATCCGAATTGAAGAACAAGATGCTGTTGGGCCGGGATTTTGGCTTGCTTCATCACGGATTCCCCCAGCATCAGGACGTCGTCGGCCATCACGCCGGAGCTGATGACTTGAACGTCGATTTTTGGGGTAGGCATGGTCGTACTCCTTCCACCGTGCTTCTAGACTTTGGCGAAGGCTTCTAATGGGCTCTCGTAGGCGACCTTTCCCGGGGGCAGGCGAGAATACTCCATCATATGAGGACATCTATCTATAGGTGATTGGCCACCATTGCCCAAAAACACTATACTGAAGAGGACGGCGAACGGAAGAAATCGAAAGCGCGAATGGATGAAAACGCGCGCTGAAGCGGGATAAAACGGTTTCCGAACAGCCTTGCCGCGCGAGCGGGCGGTCGGCGGAAGCGCTGCCGCCGGCCCGGCCCAAATGCGGCGGAGCGGTCTTCCGACCGAGGAGAGCGGCGTCTCCGGACGCCGCCGCGTTCGGACGGGGAACCTTAGACATCCAATCGGGCTGAGGCGTAGGATCGGAAGAGGTTTAGTTGCATTTGTGCAACGGTTTCAGCTGTATGGAGGGCTTTGGCGCGTTTTAGTTGTAAAAGCACAACATATTCGGAAGAATTCCGGGTAAAACGCCAAAAATGGCCTAACAAGTTGTACGTTTGCAACGAAATGGCCTTTGGACGATTTATTGACGAAATAAGTTGTTCGTTTGCAACGAAATGGCATTGGACGATCACTTGGACGACATGGGATGCACGATAGCATCTAGCGTTCTTGTCTGCGATCATGGATCGGGGAGATTGGAAGTGAAGCGCTAGCGCAAGAGAGGGGGATCCCCCATTAGCGAGCGCCGGTTCGAGAGAAGCTTCGGCGAAGCGGTGCTGTCTATCGATGACGTGCACGGAGATTACGAAGGAGCGGCTTATGACGAGACGACATCATGCCGGCTCATTTGGACAGGGAGGCGGACGAGATGAACGGAGCCGAAGCATGGACGCGGCTCGAGAACGGTTGGATTCAAATCAAGGTGCCGCTGCCCTTCGCGCTGCGATGGGTCAACAGCTACTTGCTGCCGGGAGACGGCGGCTTCACGGTCGTCGATCCGGGACTGCGGTCGGCGGAGACGGAAGCTTGCTGGCAAACGGCGCTCGCGGCGCTCGGCATCCGATGGGAGGAGGTGGCGCGGATCGTGCTCACGCACCATCACCCGGACCACTACGGCCTGGCCGGCTGGCTGCAGCAGCGGACGGGCGCGCCCGTCTATCTGTCGGCTACGGCGCACGGCTATGCCCGCCGGCTGTGGGGCGAGGGAGAGACGTTCTCGGCGGAGCTGATCGCGGCTTTCCGGGCGCATGGCTTGCCGGACGCGCTCGTGCCGGCGATGCAAGCGCACTTGGATAGCGTGAAGACGCAAGTGTATCCGCAACCCCAGGAGGTGCGGACCGTCGGCCCGGGCGAGAAGCTGGCGTTCGGCGGAGCCGAGTGGGCGCTGATCGGCGGGGAGGGGCACGCGCCGGGGCACCTCTCGTTCTACGACGCGGCCTCGCGGCAGCTGCTGTGCGGAGACCAGGTGCTGCCGGACATCACCCCCAATATCGGGTGGATGCCGGATGCGGACCCCGATCCGCTGGGCGCGTATCTAGACAGCCTGGCGGCGATGCGCCAGCTCGCGGTCGGCCGCGCGTATCCGGGCCATCGCGATCCCTTCGGCGCGTTCGGCGAGCGGGTCGAGGCGCTGATCGGCCATCACGACCGCCGGCTGCGGCGGATGGCCGAGCTTGCCGCCGAAGCGGGCGAGCCCGTGAGCGCGTTCGCGATGTGCGAGCGGCTGTTCGGCGCGCGGCTGCAGGGCAACGCGCACAACCTGCGGTTCGCCATGGCCGAGACGATTGCGCACCTGGTGCGCCTGGAGCTCGGCGGCGTCATGGCGCGAATCGAGGATCGGCATCCCGGCGCGGCGGAGTCGGAGGGGCCGTTCGTCCGCTTCGCGTTGACGTAGGGAGCGGGCGGCGGCACGGAAAGCCGCCATGTCCGCATCGCTTCCGGCTTCGCCAAAAAAGCCTTAGCCAGACCGCCGTCACGGATGCGGCAAGTCTGCTAAGGCTTTTTTTGGCGATTGCGAATCAGACCTCATCTCCGTCTTGCAGCACGTCCATCAAGAGCTGCAGCCGCGGCGCGATGCTGCCGGGGATGCCCTCGTGTCCGTAGTAGCGGTAGACGGCGATCTCTTTCTCGCACGCCAGATGGTTGTAAGCGGCGAATACCGTGGACGGCGGCGTGATCGTATCGACGAGCCCGACGCAGACCCAAGTGCGGCATTGAACGCGGGGAGCCAGGTTCATGACGTCGAAGTAAGCGAGCGTCTCCCGCGCCTTCGCCTCGATCTCCGGATAGGAGGAATAGCGGCGGAAGTATTCGTTCAGTTCGCCGTACGGTCCGTCGGGCGCGATATCGATCGCGCGGTCGAAGTTAGAGAGGTACGGATATTCCGCGAGCGCCAGCTTCGGCGCGTCCGACAGCGCGGCCGCGGCGAGCGTGATCGCGCCGCCTTGGCTGCCGCCGACGACCGCGATGCGCGAGGCGTCCACCTCGGGCATCCCCTGCAGCACCTCGATCGCCCGCACCGCGTCCATATAGACGCCTCGGTAATAGTAGGTCTCGCGGTCCTGAATGCCCTTCGTCATCCAGCCGGAGACGTGCCCGTTCGGGGAGACGACGTTGTCGACGCTCTCGCCCTGCTGGCCGCGGACGAGCATCTGCAGCACGGCGTAGCCTTTGAGGGCCAGGTTCACCGTGTCGTGCAGATTGTGGTCGCTGCCCCAGTTGTAGCCGTGATACTGCACGATGCCCGGCAGCGGGCGATCGCTGTCGGGCAGGGCCAGATAAGCCTCGATCCTGGCGTGGTTGAAGCCTGGGTAGAAGACGCGGTACACCGTCAGACCGCGCACCGGATAAGGCATGCGCGCGCGCTCCGACTGGAGCGGCACCCGCGCCAATTCGGCCAGCGTGTCCGACCAGAACGCGTCGAAGTCCGGCCGTTTGGTCAGCTCGGGCCGGTAGGCCCGAAGCTGCTCCAACGGTAAATCGAATGGCTGCAACATGGCTGTTTCCCCTTTTCCCCGTCATACAGAATTTTATGTTTCACGCCTAATCGTTTCTGTATGACCTCCGATAAAAACGTCTCGTCCTCTTCCAAGGATGGTGAAGCCGTTTTTACTTGGAAGCGAAAGGTGTCCGGCCGCGCAGCCGCGCGAATGTCGCGCAGCCCGCAGCCGGAACGATTCCTTCGGTACCGCCGTTCGGTTCTCCCGCCCCGTACGACGGACAGGCCGCCGCCGAGACGAACGGTCCTCGGATCCTTTTCGCAAGGATAATTCGACGGCACGCTCCGCGGTTCCTCTTTTATTCGGAGAAATGATCCTTTTATTTGCCTTCTTGCTCCAATGCCTCCTGGACCGCTTCGCGCTCCGCTTGCTTGCGATGGGCGATGCGGCTGGAAGCCGCGGCCGCGATCGCGCCGACGATGTCGTCAAGGAACGTATGGCAATCCTTGCCGTTCTTCTCGTTCAGCTTCTTCAGCACGCCCGGCTTGAACTTGTCGACGTAGCCGAAATTCGTGAAGCCGATGCTGCCGTAGACGTTAACGATGCTGAGCGCCAGCACTTCGTCGCAGCCGTACAAGCCTTCGTCGTGCTTGATCATATCCTGCAGCGGCGGGAGGAGCTTGCCTTCCTCCGCCAGCATATCCAGCTGTATGCCGGTCAAGATCGCGTTCTGCACTTCCCGCTTGGATAGGACGGCCTCCACGTTCACGACGCACTCGTCCAAGGTCAGCTCCGGGAAGTAGTCTTTCTGAAGCAGCATGACGAGCTGTCCGATCTGTTCTTTGGCGACGCCGCGCTTCGTGAGCCATTCTTCGGTCGCTTGCGCCACTACTTTGCTGTTGAGTCGGTAAATGCCTGGATTGGACATGGTCAGCACCTCTCTCTTCGCATCCATCATGGAACTCGCGCCGGACCCCGGTTCCATAGTTATGTGTATTCCCCGTCCCGGCGATTAGGATCGATTCCGATCTTCTCCTTGCCGACGCATGGACAATCTGTACATAAATATCTCGGGGGCTCGTATACATAGTACTACAATTCGGGGGATGTGAAAAACCAAGGGCTCCCCCGCACGGGAGGAATCGTTCATGATATCCAATGCCATGCGCAGCCGCTCCGCCAAACTGCTGGCCTCCGCCGGCCTAGCGCTGGTCATCGCGGGATGCAGCTTCACCGGCACCCAGGGCGCGAAGACGGAGCCGATCGATCAGCCGCCTGCCGATGTCGAATCGCAGATGCTTCAAGCGACGGAGCAGCAGCCGGCATCGGCGGGCGTCGCCGACGGGCTGACGGTGTATCTTCAGGACCGCAACGGGTTCGTCGCTCCGATGACGCTCAGCCGGCCGCAATCGGAGAACCTGGAGAGCGAGGGGGCCGCGTCCCCGGAGGAGACCGCGCTCTCCTGGATGACCGCCGATCCGAAGCTGGCGCAGCAACTGCCGCCGGGCTTCACGCCCATTCTTCCCCAAGGGACCAAGATCAAGTCGGTGGACAAGGATCTGGAAACCGGCATCGTCACGATCGACTTCGCGTCGCCGCTGCCGGCCATTCCGGCTTCGCAGGAACGCAAAGCGGTCGAGGCGCTCGTGTGGACGATGACGGAGCTGCCGGGCGTGGAGAAGGTACGGCTCGAACTGGACGGCAAGCCGCTCACGGCGATGCCTGCGTCGGGACTGCCGCTCGCGAGCGTCCTCACGCGCGACATGGGCATCAACCTTGAGCAGGCCGCCGGCGTGCAGGCGAGCCGCTCGATGGCCGTCACCCTGTACTTCTCCGCCAAGACCGCGGAAGGCGAAGGCTACTTCGTTCCGGTCACCCGTCTCGTCGAACGCCAGACCGACCGGGCGCGCGCCGCGTTGAACGAGCTGATCAAAGGACCGAGCGATACGAAGAAGCTGGACCCGGTTCTCGTAGCGGGCACGTCCGTCGAACAGCTGTCCGTGCTGTCCGATACGGTCGTCGTGAAGCTTCAAGAGAAGGGATGGGCGCCGAAGCTGCCCGTACCGGAAGTGCCTGCGGATATGATGCAGGCGCTCGTCCTGACGATGACGGAAGCGACCAAGGCCCCCAAAGTGCAGCTCGCGCTGAACGGCAATACCGAGCTGCTCGATTCGGACAACCGCTCCTACGCCCAGCCGGTCACCCGGCCGACGCAGATCAATGCGTTGTCCCGGTAAAGCTTGATTGGCTTGGCGAAGGTACCCTGCAGCCTGGCGGCTATCGGACCATGCCCGTGCCTTGGATCTTGACGTCGGTCCGCACTTCGAAGCGGATATCCGGATAGATCGACTTCCAGTGCTCCCAGGCTTTCTGCCGGCCACGGTGGATGGCGAGATAGTGCAGGCCGAACCCGTAAGGGTCGACGCCTTGGTCGCGGATCTTGTAGAGCAGCTGTTCGGTCGACTCGGAGAAGCGCTTGCCCATTCGCCGCTCCAGTCCGTGCCAATCCGCCTCCAGCACGCGCGGCGGACTCTGCTCCAAGAAGCCCGTCGCGCGGACGTGCAGGACGACCTTCGGATCGGTGCCGCCGACCATGGTGATCCAGCTTCGGAGCCTGGTGACGGCCATGACGATCCGGCCTTTCTCGGAAGGCATCGCCATCACCGCTTTGCGGATATCGTTGGCGGTCATATTGAACACTTGCGTCTCTTCCGGATTCAGGATGAGACGTATTTTGTTTTTGTCGAGCAGCGCCACGCGGTTGATCTGATAGGCATGCTGAGAGCTGCGGGCGACGGGGAGGATCGGGTCCAATCCGGTCTCGTACTCGCGGCGGTACAGGTCGAACATGTACTCCGTGACGGTATCGGAAGCCTCCGTGCCTTCATTGCCGAACGTGAGGAACAGCGCGTTGCCCGGATACCGCTCCGAGATCGGCTTCGTATGCAGGATGGAGGCCGCGTCGGGATCGCCGACCATGATGTTGGAGACGCCCTGGATATCTCTCCTGCGGGCAAGCCATTGCATGGCATCCTGGAATCCCTGCTTCTCGAGCATGCCTCTGCCGAAGACGAATTCCCGGCAGTGTCCGAATTCCAGCTCTTTGTCGACGTTGGACTTCAAGTGCCTCACGGCTTCGGCGATCGACGCCGCATCCACCGTCTCCACCTGGGCATGCGCGGTGCCGGCTTCGACCTTGGACGAGGTGAGCGCGAGACGGAGCGTGACGCGGTAGGGCTTCTCCGGATCGTCGGTTTGGTCGAATCCGGCCGATACGACGAAGAACCGCTTGTCGATGTCTTTCAATTGGCAGCCGCCAAGCGGCAGTACGAGCAGCGCCAAGAGCAGCCAGCCGACGCACGTTCTTCTCATGATCCGGTCGCCTTGCTCGCGGGATTGCCGGACGATTTCGGCGGGGCGCGTCTCCTCTGCTTGCTCCTCCGATCCATATAGACGAACAGCAGCAGCAGGGCCGTCAGGATCACCTCGATGAAGAATCGGCTTACCAGCCAGATCTCGCTCAATATGCGATTGCGCAAGTCGTTCGTAAAATAGGCGTACGCGAACGTGATCGCGGCCAGCGCGATGCAGACGTACCAATTGACGGCGGGCACGCGCGGCTGGTCCGTCGCAGGCGGGTATCTGCGAAAGCAGGCTTTGAAAAATTCCATCGCCGTATGCCACGTGTTCATGACGAACAGCAGCGAGAGGAGCGTGTAGAGCAGCAGGAAAAGATACAGGACGCGTTGGATGAACCCGTACTTCATGATGAGGCAATCCGTCGTTACGCTCCAAATATACAAGTAATTCCCTACCGCTTGGGTACCGTGGAATCCGATCGGCACGAAGAAGGAGACGAGAAGGAACATGGTGCCGATCAGCGGGATGATCCAGCGGTAGCGGAGCTTGTAGCCGGGCTTGGTCAGGCGGTTGAACAGGGTCGCGTTCATGGCGCCCGAGAAGACGAAGGTCGCGGCATAAAAGGAGATCGCGGACGGGGGCTTGGTGACCTGGTTCGCGACGATCCAGATCGCATCCCAATCCAGCCAGGGGCTGAGCATAGCCTTGAGCAGAATCCAGAAGATCATAGGCGTGCTTAAGATCAGCAGCATCTCATTCGTGAATTGAACGGAGCGGGAGCACCTGGAAGCCGCCCAGATGCAGGCGATCGCCATGATCGTCAAGTTGATGTACGGACTCGTCTCGGGATTGAAGAACAGTCCGATCGTATTCGAATAGGAGTAGAGGACGATGATGCCCCCGGTTGCCCATATGACGATTCCGATGCCGTTGAGGAAGCACGCCAGCCACCGGGGCAGGAACCGGTCGAAGATCTCGGGCAGACCGAGACCGGGGAAGCGCTGGAAGCAGGATGACGTCAAGTAGGCGATGAGCGTGCCGGCGGCGATCGCCAGCGGTATGGCCGATACGCCGCCGCTGAACCGATGGCTGATGAGCAGCGCGGGGACGAGCATCATGATGTTCATCAACCCGACGTAAACGACATGATAATAGTAGAACCGGATCAAACCCGGATCACCCCGCTTTCTGATGCGCTGGATTTCGCTTGTTCTTTTTCTTTTTCTCGTTGATGAACAGGGCGAAGTACGGCTCCCCGAAACTGCGCATGTTGCACAGGTAAACGATCAGCATGAACAAGGTGACGACGACGCCGATCAAGCCGGAGAAGATCGATACGGCGACGAACAAGTACTTAAGGACGCGGATGAAGTAGCTGAACGTCGAATTGGGGATGACGAAGTTCGAGATGGCCACGACCGAGGTGACGATGATCATGATGCTGCTGACGAGCGCGGCCTGCTGAGCGGCCTGTCCGAGAATCAAACCGCCGACGGTGGCGGCCGTCGAACCGACGAACCGGGGGAGGCGGATACTCGCTTCGATCAGCGCTTCGATCATGAACAGCATGATGAGCACCTCGATGAACGAAGGATAAGGGACCGCCGCCCGGCTGCCGTCGATCGTGAAGGCGAGCTGGACGCGGAATACTTCCGGATTGTACGAGACGACGGAGATGTACAGCGCGGGCAGCGTCAAAGTCAGCAGCATGGCGATGTAGCGCAGGACGATCAGGAACCGGCTCATCCAGAACGGCTCGTAATAATCGTCCATCGCGCTCAGAAAGTCGAAGAAGCGGACGGGCATCAGTAGGACGAACCGGCTCCCGTCCAGCATGATGACGATCTTGCCTTTGTTCAGATGCATCGCCGTACGGTCCGGACGCTCCGTCACCAGGATGACCGGGAACATGCGGTGCCGCTTGTGGGACATGAGCTTGACCAACTGGCCGGCGGCCAGGATCAGATTTTTGTCGACCTCGTCGAGCCGGGAACGGACCTCTTTGAGCGTCGTCGGGTCTACCTTGTCCCGGTCGTACAGGAGCATGATTCGGGATTGGGAAGCGATGTCGTTCTTCTCGTGCCATTCCACGCCGAGCGACTTCGAATTGTACAGCGTGCGAATCAAGTTCAAGTTGAGGTCCAGGTCTTCCGTATAGGCGGATTGAGGACCTTGCAGAGACGCCTCGACTTGGGTCGGATCGGGCTTCGTCTGCATCTTGCGGATCGCGCCGAAAGCGAAGGTCTCGCCTTCGTACTGCAGCAGGACAAAGCCTTTGAGCAGCAAGCCGGACCACTCCTCCGGCTTGTCGGCGCGAATGAACCCGAGATCGGCATGCAGCATGCGGCGGAATTCGTCGGGATCGAACCGGTAAGAGAAGGGGACAAGGATGCCGTCCTTCACTTGATTGATATCGCACATGCCGGGGAAGAAGCAGAACTCCATCTTGGTATAGCCGTTATCCATCGTCTCCGTGATGAGATCGTCGGGGTTGCCGAGCTGATCCCGGACTTCTTTGAGCATTTTCCCTTCCCTCCCTTCTATTTCCATTCCGCTTTAGATTGCCCGGATAGCGGCTCGTCATACGAAAGCGGCGGAAGCGGCCAGGCTAGCGGAAGCCGGGGGTGCTTTTGCCCATGGACTTTGGTAAAATGGGAGGGATTTCGGCTATGCGCTGCTGCCGGGCTACATTGAGGAGGAACATCCATGAGAACGGACGGAAGAAACCCAAGCGACCTGAGACCGTTCGCGGTCACGCTTCATCCGAATAAATACGCAGAGGGCTCCGTGCTCATCGAAATGGGAGACACGAAGGTGCTGTGCACCGCGACGGTGGACGAGAAGGTGCCGCCGTTCCTGAAGGGACAGGGCAAAGGCTGGGTGACGGCCGAGTACGCCATGCTGCCGCGAGCGACGCAGACCCGCAATCAGCGGGAGTCGATCAAAGGCAAGCAAGTGGGCCGCACGATGGAGATCCAGCGGTTGATCGGCCGGGCGCTCCGCTCCGTCGTGAGCCTGGAAGCGCTAGGAGAACGGACGATCACGCTCGACTGCGACGTGCTGCAAGCCGACGGCGGGACCCGCACCACTTCGATCACCGGGGCGTTCATCGCGCTCGCGCTCGCTATACATAAGCTGTCCGCCCATACGAACTTCGCGAAGTATCCGCTGACGGACTATCTGGCTTCGGTCAGCGTCGGCTCGCTGCAAGGACAGACGCTGCTCGATCTGAACTATGCCGAAGATTCGAAGGCGAAGGTCGACATGAACGTCGTGATGACCGGCGCGGGCGCCTTCGTCGAAGTGCAAGGCACGGGGGAAGAGGCGCCGTTCACGCGTTCGGAACTGGACGAGATGCTGGCGCTCGCCGAAACGGGCATCGCGCGGCTGATCGCGCTTCAGCGGGAGACGCTGGGCGAGGCGGGCGCGCGGATCGGGACGGCCAAAGTATGATCCGGTCCGGGGATACGCTGCTCGTCGCGACGCGGAACCGGGGCAAGACGGCCGAGTTCCGCGCGGCATTCGCGGGTCTCGGCGTTGAAGTGCGGGACTTGAACGATGCGCCGGAGGGTATTCCGGACATCGTCGAGGACGGCGCGACGTTCGCCGACAATGCGCTGATCAAGGCCCGGATCGTCGCGGAGGCGACGGGGCTGCCCGCGCTGGCGGACGACTCCGGGCTCTGCGTCGACGCGCTGGGCGGCGCGCCCGGCGTGTATTCGGCCCGCTATGCCGGCGAAGGGGCGACGGATGCCGACAACAACGCCAAGCTGCTCCGCGAACTGGCCGCCGCCGGCGCGAGCGCTCCGGCCGGAGCCGCCGCCGGCGCGCCGGGCGCCCTTAGCGCCGCCCGCTTCGTCAGCGCGCTCGTCCTGTACGTCCCGGGCGGAGAGACGAAGACGTCCGAAGGCGACGTCGGCGGGTACGTGATCGCGGCGCCGCAAGGCGATGGCGGCTTCGGCTACGATTCGCTGTTCTGGCTGCCGGCTTACGGCCGCACGATGGCCGAGCTGACGACCGCGGAGAAGAACGCGGTCAGCCACCGCGGCGAGGCGCTGCGGCGGCTGCTCGCGCAGCTGTGATCGGCCGCCGCTGACGGCTTGAAGCGAATAGGAACATGTGAACACCCTACCATCCATTTGGATGCGTAGGGTGTTTTTTTGTAAACCATTTAGAATTTATAAGTTTCGTGTTTATCCGTTTCTAAAGGGTCTCCGATCAAAACGTCTCGCCCTCTTCTGAGGACGGCGAAGCCGTTTTTACTTGCACGACCGTTGGAAAGTATCATTTTTCGTTGCACAGGCAAATTTTAATGGCGCTTACAACCCGCTAAACTTAAGGTCAACCAGCACAGCGATACAGGAGGAATGAACGTGGCGCAGCTCTCCGCGCAAACCAGCAAACCAACCGCCAAGCGGTCCGGCAACGTGTTCGTCCGGTATTTCCGGCAGTGGGACATTCAACTGATGGTATGGCCGGGTTTGCTCTTGATCTTCACCTTCAGCTATATCCCGATGTACGGGATTCTGACCGCCTTCAAGGACTATAACATTCTGAAAGGGTTCGCGGACAGCCCCTGGGTCGGGTTCAAGCACTTCCAGGACTTTTTCTCGAACCATGACTTCGCCCACGTCATGCGCAATACGATCATCATCGCGCTGCTGAAGCTTGCGATCGGCTTCCCCGCTCCGATCATCCTGGCGCTCATGCTGAACGAGGTCCGGCACGCGTTCTTCAAGCGGCTCGTGCAGAGCGTGACTTACTTGCCGTACTTCCTCTCGTGGGTCATCGTCGCGGGAATCGTCATCTCGATCCTCTCGGTGGACAACGGCAGCATCAATATGGCGCTGCAGGGCGTCGGATTGATCGACAGCCCGATCAATTTCCTCTCGATCCCGCAATACTTCTGGACGATTCTGATCACGACGAACGTGTGGAAGGAAGTCGGCTTCGGATCGATCGTGTTCCTCGCGGCGATCGCGGGCATCGACCCGCACCTGTACGAGGCGGCGGAGATCGACGGCGCGAGCAAGTTCAAGATGATGTTCCTCATCACGCTGCCTTCGATCATGCCGGTCGTCGTCATCTTCCTCATCCTGGCGATCGGCAACCTGCTGAGCGCCGGCTTCGAGGACATCCTTCTCCTGGCGAAGAACCCGCTGCTGCGGGGCGTGTCGGACGTCATCGACACGTACGTGTACCGGATCGGCATCGAGAACATGCGCTATTCCTTCGCGACGGCGATCGGATTGTTCAAGGCCGTCATCAGCGTCATCCTGCTCGTCATCGCGAACCAAGCGGCCCGCCGATCCGGCAACAGCTTGTGGTAAGACGGCAACATTGAACTAGGAGGCCCACCGAATGCACAGATTGAACGCAGGCGACCGAACGATGCTGTACCTCATTTATTTCCTGCTCGCGCTGCTGACCTTCTCGACGTTCTACCCGTTCTGGAACGCGCTCGTCATCTCCTTCAACGCCGGCCAAGATACGTCGCTGGGGGGCGTAACCTTCTGGCCCCGCGCGTTCACGCTGGAGAATTACGATATCATTTTCAAGGACGACAGGCTCCTGAACGCCTTCGCCATCTCGGTCGCCAAGACCGTCGTGGGGACGGTCGCTTCGATCTTGGCCACGGCGATCTTCTCCTACGGGATGACGCTTCCCGGCCTGATCGGACGCCAATATTACATGATCTTCTGCATGATCACGCTGTACTTCGGCGGAGGCCTCATTCCGACCTATCTGCTGATCCGCGATCTTCATCTGATGAATTCGTTCCTGGTCTATATCGTTCCGGTACTCATCAACGTGTGGAACATGATCATCTTCCGCACCTTCTTCAAGGGTCTGCCCGAAGGGCTGCAGGAAGCCGCCAAGATCGACGGCGCCGGCCATTGGGGCACCCTGTTCCGGATCGTGCTCCCCCTGTCCGGTCCTGTCATCGCGACGCTGTCGCTGTTCACGGCGGTGAACCAGTGGAACGAGTGGTTCTATGCCAGCATCTACATCGAGAACGCGCATCTGCTGCCGATCCAGACCATCCTGCGGCAGATCCTGAACTCCAATATCGTCACCGAGAACGTCTCTACGCTGGATGCCGGCGCGCAGGCCGCCCTCGGCAAGGTGCAGAAGGTGACGAGCAAGTCGCTGTCGATGGCCGTCATGATGGTCGCGACGCTGCCGATCGTCTGCGTGTACCCGTTCGTCCAGCGCCACTTCGTCAAGGGCGTTCTCGTCGGATCGCTGAAGGAATAAGCGATTTTTACCCCCGGGTTTAGCGCATTTTGCTTGAACCATAGATTATACTTAATCCAGAGAGGGGCATTACCAGAATGAGAAAGTCGAAGAGAGCACTACTCGGCTCATTCGCCGGCGTGTTCGTGCTGGCGTCCGCGCTTACGGGCTGCGCGGGCAGCAAGGACAAGAACGCGGAAGGATCCTCGTCGCCCGCGGCGTCCCCGAGCGCCAGCGCGTCGGCCGGCGTGTCGGCGTCCGATTTGTATGAACTCGGCAAAGAGCCGCTGACGATCTCCCTGTACGGCCATTACGATTGGTATGCCGCGCCGCCTTGGGGCGAAGACGAAGCGTCGAAGTGGATAAAAGAGAACAAGAAGCTGGGCATCAACTTCATTCAATCCGGCGGCGACGCGAAGAAGAAGCTCAGCACGATGATGGCCACCAAGGAGCTTCCGGACATCATCTGGATGGACCGCGGCTCCGCCGAATACGAGATGCTGCGCCAAGCGGACATGCTCGTGCCGTTCGACGATTATATGAAGAAATACCCGAACCTGCAGAAATATCTGTCCCCGGAGACGGCCAACCTGCTCCGCGCGGACGACGGCAAGCTGTACCAATTCCCGAACTGGTACACGAACAAAGACAAGCCGAACGGCAACGCCGGCTACGTCGTCAACAAGAAGATCTACGAAGAGCTCGGCTCTCCGAAGCTGGAGACGACGGACGATCTGTATGAATACCTCAAGGCGGTCAAGGCCAAATACGGCAACGACATCATCCCGTTCGAGCCGGAGCTCGCCGTCGACGGTCAAGGCCTAGACGTCCTCTACTCCGCGTTCGGCGAGAACGCGTTGAACCGCTGGATCGGCAACCGCGCCGTACCGTCCGGCGACAAGATGACGTCCGTCTTCAAGGACCCGGTCTACCGCGAGTCGATGCAGTACGCCTCCAAGCTGTTCCGCGAGAAGCTCATGACGCAGGACGCCATGACGCAGACCCGGGACCAGGTCATCGAGAAGGTTAACAATGGCAAAGTCGCCGTTTATGCCTCTTCGAGCCCCACGGACATCGCGGCCAAAAGCCAGGAGCTGCTCGTCGCGAAGAATCCGAACGCCGGCTACTTCATGATCTGGCCGATCGCGAAGCCCGGTCTCGACAAGAACAAGATCTACCCGGGCACGTACGCGACGCTCGGCTGGAACGTCGCCGTCATCACCAAGTCGGCCAAAAATCCGGAAGCCGCGTTCGCCGTGCTCGACTGGATGACCGGGCCGGAAGGCATGAGCGTCCTGAACTGGGGACCGGAAGGCAAGTATTGGGAAGGTCTGGAAGCCGACGGCGTCACGCCGAAGTTTAAGGACGCCTACTGGCAAGACGCGAAGGGCTTGGCCGAACTGCAAGCCGTGACGAACAACCTGATCTTCGTCGGCAACACCGTCTTCACCGATCTGACGAAGGGCAAGTACGAAGCGACGCTGAAGGACGAACAGCGCAGCTGGACGCTGAAATGGCAGTTCGACATCACTTGGAAAACTCAAGCGGACGCGACGGAATATGCGAGCTTGAGCCCGGCGAAGGACAGCCCGGAAGGCATCATCCAAACGGCGGTCGAGGATATCTGGGACGAATCGAGAGCGCAGGCGCTGTTCGCGAAGAGCGACGACGAAGTGCTCCGGATTCTGGACAAAGCGGATCAAGACGCCATGGCGGTCGGCTATCAGAAGCTGCTGGACTTCCAGACGGAGAGATGGCACCGCAATCAGAAGATCATGAAGGGCGAGCAATAATAGCATTCATAGCGGCAGCAAGGAGAGTATACGCCATGTATGCTCTCCTTTGCCGTCGATCGGGAGGGGGGCTTGGGATGTACAAGGTGCTGCTGGCGGACGACGAGATTCTGGATCTGGAGGGCATGCGGACGTTCATTCCGTGGCCGGAGCTGGGGCTGACCGTCGCGGGCGCCGTGAACAACGGCTTTGCGGCCTGCGAGGTGATCGAATCCGAGAAGATCGATATTCTCGTGACCGACATCCGCATGCCGAACATGTCCGGACTCGAGCTGGCCAAGCGCGCGCAGGCGGTTCAGTCGGACCTTCGGGTCATCTTCGTGAGCGGCCATCAGGACTTCCAATACGCCAAGCAAGCGATGACGCTGAACGCGAACGGCTACGTGCTGAAGCCGATGGACGACAAAGAGCTGATCGCGGCGCTCATGGGCGTCAAGCGCGAACTGGATCAGGGGAAGCGTCGGCAGGAGGAGAAGGAAGCGTTCCGGCAGCTCGTGCCCATCGCCAAGAACGAGTACTTGCTCCAGCTCCTGGAGTCGCCGGCGGAGGAGCTGTCTTCTCCCGCGTTGAAGCGGGCTTACAGCCTGGACCGGCTGAATTGGCCGATCCGCGTCGTCGTGCTGGAGATCGACGACTATACGTGGAAGCTGAACCCGTATTCGGAATTCGAGCGCAAGGCGCTGCTGAACCGGTTCTATGCCATGCTGTCGGCTCGCCTGACGGAGCACGGCATTCACGACGTCTGCCGGCTCTCGAAGCAGCGGACCGCCTTGCTGCTCGGATCGGATGTTCCGCTGGATGTCATGGGCGCCTTAATGGACCGGGTGCGGGAGACGTTCCCCTTCACGGTCACGCTCGGCCTCGGGAACGCCGCGCACGGCTTGTCCGAGATTCATGCCGCCCATTCGGGAGCCGTCGCCGCCTTGGAGCAGAAGATGCTTCGAGGCAAAGGCAGGCTGCTCGTCTACGAGGAGAGCCGGCATGCGGATCTCGAAGACCTGAAGGGTCTCGACGGACATCTGGCGACCATGCTGCAGGCGATGGCCCGCTACGATCTGGTCCGCGCCCACGACGAGCTGTCGAGCGTCTTCCGGCTGGCCGCCCAGCTCGGCTCCAAGATCACGATCCGTCACTTCTCCATGTACGTTATCTTGAAGCTGAACGAGCATCTGCGCGGGATGCGCGAGGACTTGTTCCGGCTGCTCGGGCTCGAATTGAAGAATCTGGATATTCTGCTGCAGTTCGAGACGATCGACGACATCCATTCCTGGCTGCGCCGCAAAGTGTTCGAGCTGTCGGAGACGCTGCAAGCGAAAAAGCAGTCGAAGAACGGCAGGCTCGTCGAGAGCGTCGTGGCGCACGTGCGGGAGCGGCTGCAGGAGAACATCACGCTGCGCGAGGTGGCGGAACGCTTCTCCTTCTCTCCGAACCATCTCGGACTGTTGTTCAAGGAAGAGACCGCGCGCAACTTCAGCGAATTCGTCATCGACCTGCGGATGGAGAAGGCGCAGCGGCTGCTGCGGGAGACGAAGCTGAAGATTTACGAAGTGGCCGACCGGGTCGGCTATCGATATTTGCCCTACTTCAGCCGTCAGTTCAAGGAGACGACCGGCATGACTCCGATGGCGTACCGACGGAAGCATTGAACGCTGGCAGCCCAAGGAGGAGAGAGCGATGCCGCCGCCGCGCGCGAAGCGAAACTATTGGTCATTCGGCTACAAGCTCATGCTGTCCTACGCGGCGCTGATCATGATCCCGGTCCTGCTCGTCGGCTACGCGGCCAATTCGGTCTTCGTCGATTCGATCCGCGAGAAGACGCGAACCAATATGCAAGGCACTCTGCACCAGATGATGGACAATATCGCATACCGCATGGAGGATACGCAGCGAATCTCCGACATGCTGTATTTCGACGACACGCTGGCCAGTCATCTTCGTCATTTCGAGGCCGGCTGGGTCAATTACGAGGCGACCAAAAAGGATCTGATGCCCAAATTCCGGACGGCGCTGGGCGCCACGAACCGCAAGATGTGGATGTCGTTCTATCTGCACAACGAGATGTTCCCGGAGATCTACAAGAACTACGGGGATGCGGATCCGCTCTCGCTCCGCGATCAGCAGTACGATTGGTATCATATCAAGCGGATCGCGAACAAGGACTGGTACCGGAACTATCCGGAGGAGCAATACGGCAAGACGCTGCGGTGGAAGCAAATCGAGGACGACGGCCGCTACAGCCGCATCTCGCTCCTGCGGCGGATCGTGGATCTCGGTCCGAAGGACGCGAAGGAGATCGGGTTCCTCCGCATCAGCGTTCGGCTGCCGGATTTGTTCGAGAGCGTGGACTTTAAGAAGATTGGCGAAGGGACGACCATCTTCATCACGGACGAGCGAAGGCGCATCGTAACCTCCTCCGGAGCGCTGCCGCTGGCCAAGGGAGAGGTCTGGGAGGCGAGAGCGGCGGGGGATCAGCTCCTGATTCAGCAGACGCTGCCGGGTCTCGGCTGGACGCTCGCCGCGATCGTCCCCGTGAACCTGACCGAGCAGGATTCGCACAAGATCCAGCTGCTGACGGCGCTGATCTGCGCGGCCTGCTTCCTCGTCTTCTCGGCGGCCGGCATCTTCATCTCCCGCTTCTTCTCCAAGCGGGTATCGAAGATCGTATCGGTGCTGGATTCCTTCCAAGGCGGCGAGTTCCACAAGCGCATCCATTTCAAAGGCAACGACGAGTTCACCCAGATCTCGTTCGCGCTGAACGATATGGGTCAGAACATCGGCCGGCTGATTCGCGAGGTGTACTTGAAGGACCTGCAGAAAAAAGAAGCCGAGCTCGCTTCGCTTCAGGCGCAGATCAACCCGCACTTCCTATATAATACGCTGTCTTCCATCAGCCGGTTGGCCAAGTTCGGCGAGGTGGACAAGCTGCATCGCATGGTGCTCGACCTGGCCAAGTTCTACCGGTTGTCGCTCAGCGACGGGAAAAACATCATCCCGGCCTTCAACGAGCTGGAGCAAGTCAAAGCCTACATCGACATTCAGAAAACGAAATACGGGGAGCGCATGAACGTCCTCTACGAGATCGATCCGGCCATCGCCGGCTATCGGATGCTGAAGCTGACCATCCAGCCGTTTGTCGAGAACGCGCTGGAGCACGCCTGGTGCGGGGACCGCATCGGCTTGCGCATCGCCGTCCGGCTGGAGGAAGGCAACATCGCGATTCTGGTCATCGACGACGGCGTGGGCTTCCACCCGAACCGGATTCAGGAGATCTTCGGGCCGGCGGACGGCGTTCAGGCCGGATACGGCATCCGGAACGTCGACCAGCGGATCAAGCTGCACTTCGGCAAGGAATACGGCGTGTCGATCGCGAGCCGTCCGGGGATCGGCTCGACGGTGCGGATCGTCTTCCCGGCGATCAAGCTCGCGGAGGATCGCGAGCGATCCGCCTAGCGCGCCGCTCCCCGGCAAGGAGGAGCGGCGCTTCGCATGGGGAACGGCAAGGCGCTGCCCCGTCTCTTCAACGCTTCGCGCTGACGGGGGCGAAGCCGGTTCCGCCGGTTAGACGATCTTCACCTTGTAATGCCGAAGCCAGAAGTCGACTTGAAGCAGATAGGCAAAAAGCTGCGGGCCCGACATCAACTGCCCGAACCAAGGCAGGTTGGTGTTCGCGTCCGCGGACACCGCGATCTCCCGGACGCGGCGCACGTCGATGAGCGGGAACAGGGGCGAAGACGGATCGTCCAGCCGTTCCAGCAGGCGGTCGCGCACGGCGGACAGGTAGTTCGGGTTGTGCGTCTTCGGATAAGGGCTCTTCTTGCGATACAGCACGTCGTGCGGCAGGACGCCCTCCAACGAGCGGCGCAGGATGCCCTTCTCCCGGTCGCCGGCCATCTTCAGCTCCCAAGGAATATTCCATACGTACTCGACGAGGCGATGATCGCAGTACGGCACGCGGACTTCGAGGCCGGCGGCCATGCTCATCCGGTCCTTGCGGTCGAGCAGCGTCGGCATGAAGCGGGTGATGTTCAAGTAAGACATCCGCCGCATGCGGCGCCGCTCTTCGGACTCGCCCGCCAGCGCCGGGACTTCCCCGACGGCCTGAGCGTAGCGGTCGCCCAGATACTCCTTCGGCTTCACTTTGCCCAGCAGCTCCGGCGAGAGGATGCTCTCCCGCAAGTCCGCGGACAGCGACCAAGGGAACGTCTCGGCTTCCAGCGCTTCTTGCCGGTGGAACCAAGGGTAGCCGCCGAAGATCTCGTCGGCCGCTTCGCCGGAGATGGCGACGGTCGCCCCCTTCTTGATCTCCCGGCAGAACAGATACAGCGAAGCGTCGATATCCGCCATCCCGGGGTAATCCTTCGCCAGCACCGCCGTCTCGAGCGCCTCGACGAGGTCGGGCGTGTCGAATTGGATCGGATGATGCTCGGTCGACAGGTGGTCGACCATGCGCGCGATCCAAGGCGCGTCCGCGTTCGGCTGGAAGGCGTGCGCTTTGAAGTGCTTGTCGTTGTCCGCGTAATCGACGGAGTAGGTATGAACCGTCCCTTGGGCCGTCCGATTGTAGTAGGCGACGGCGAGCGCCGTCAGCGCGCTGGAGTCGAGGCCGCCCGACAACAGCGTGCAGACGGGCACGTCGGAGGCCAACTGCCGCTCCAGCGTATCGGTGAGCAGCGCGCCCACCCGCTCCGCCGTCTCGCCTTCTCCTTCTTCGTGCGGCCGGCTCTCCAGCTTCCAGTAGGCGGATATCTTCATGCCGTCGCGGTCGTAGGTCAGGGCGTGGCCGGGCTTCAGCTCCGCCATGCCCCGCCAGACGCCGTGTCCGGGCGTACGCGCGGGACCGAGCACGAAGATCTCCGCCAGCCCCTCGCCGTCGATCTCGGGCTGCACGTCGGGGTGCGCCAGGATGACCTTCGGCTCCGAACCGAACAGCAGCCGTCCCTCTTCCCTCCGGTAGAAGAGCGGCTTGACGCCCAATCGATCCCGCGCCATGAACAGCCGTTCCTCCTCGGTGTTCCATACCGCGAACGCAAAAATGCCGTTGAATTTCTCCACGCATGCGGGGCCCCATTCCACATACGCTTGCAGCAGCACTTCCGTATCGCACGACGTGCGGAACGCATAGCCCAGCGATTCCAATTCCCTCTTCAGCTCCGGCGCGTTGTAGAGCTCGCCGTTGTAGACGACGACGCAGTCCTGATCCTCCGAGCGCTTGACCGGCCGCACCATCGGCTGCGCGCCGTTCGCGGGATCCATGACCGACAGCCGGCGATGGCCGAAGGCGCAGTGGCGCGACAGCCAGGTGCCGGAGGCGTCAGGCCCGCGCAGCTCCATCGTCTCGGTCATCCGCTCGAGCACGTCCGCCTGCTGCGTCAAATCCGTTCTCCAATCGATCCAACCGATAATTCCGCACATGGAAGCAGCTACCTCCCCAAGTTTCGCGATGGCCGTTTATGACAGGGCAGGGACCTATCCTCTGATGGATATGCGAAAAAAGGCATAAAATGTCTGTCCGGGTGGAGAAAATAGCGGAGAGACGATCAGGGAAGGGGCGAACGATTGATGGACGACGACCGCAAGACCTATTACGTGGCTGTAGGGGCCGGACAGATTCTGGAGGACCCTACGGTCGCGCCGTTCGAGTTCGCGATCCGGGCGAACGACGAAGAGCTGAACAAGCTGCAGGATCGGTTCGAGGATCTGTCGAGCGCGGACGAAACGACCGCGTTCCGCTATGCGGACTGGGTGTCCGGCAGCGACAAGGAGATGCTGGGCGAATACGATCGGCAGATGAGAGGCATCTATAGCTTGCTCTATGAGTTGGGTACGGAAGAGACCAAGCGGCATATCGAATCGGCCGGTCTGCTGGAGGAGGATTAACGCACCGATGCTGAACGTGCGACACGCGATGTTTCGCCGGGTGCTGGAGCGGGGAGAGCAACGCTACGCGGAAGTGGAAGTGCACACGGACGCTCCGCGCGACCCCGAGCTGCTGGCGTATTTTCGCCGGGAAGGCAACGGGAGCTTCCAGCTCGTCCGGGTCATCAGCCATGCAGCCGATCATGAATGGGACTGGTTCGACAACAGCATGCATGCGGGCTATCAGGACGTGACGGCACGCATGTTCAACGGACCGAGCCATGGGGCGCCGGACGACAGGCATGCGTTCGGCCGGCGGATCTTGGAGCGCGAAGACATCCAGGCGGAACTGGCGCGCCATTTGCCGTGACGGTTCGGGCAGGCGAGGGGGTCCCGCTCGTTCGGTGCCGAAGCGTCTCCGATCGGGCAGCGCGCTCGCCGCTAGGCTGTCGAATTCATCTGGCGTTGAGGGAGGAGGTGTGTCCGTAATGGCTGGCAAACGCAAGAAAAATAAAGGAAACAATTACGCCGAGCGAGGCGAGGAATTCGCGGAAGCGGTCATCAAGCAGCATGACGAGCAGCATCCCGCGCAGAACAGTCCGGCAACGCCGCATAACCGATAGACGCAGGTAAACCGCTTTGACGATAATGCCGAATCCGGCTTACCTCCGAGCCGCTTCCAAGGTCGGTCCGACGACCCTGGAAGCGGCTTCCTGTTTCGTCTATGATAGATTTGTAGAGTCGGTTGTTCGATATCATAGAGAGAAGAGGAGCTTCGGCATGATCAGCATGAACGGCAAGAAAACGGCTTGGGCGGCGGCGCTGCTGGCGGCGTTTGCGATCCTGGCCGGATGCGCAGGGAACGGGAAGGATGCGGCGGGAAACGGCGGAAGTCCGAGCGCGACGGAGCAGCGGGAGGCGACGCCGGCATCGGTGACGGCGTCCGGCGAGACGCCCGCGGCGAGCGTCGCGCCTGGGCCAGAGGCGTCCGCGAGCGCGGTGCCGAGCGACGAGCCGACCGAGAGCGCCGCTTCGGCCGCGGCGCCTAGCGCCGAGCCGGAGGACGAGCGCGATACCCGCGTGCCGGGCGGCACGGTCGAATATACGGCGAAGGGAGGCGCGAAGGCCGCGAAGCTGCCGCTTTTCGGCATGAAGCAGGTCACTTACGGGGCGGACGACGGGGCGAATGCCTACAAGACCGTACCCGATCAGCCGCTGCCCGCCGTCGGCTTCGACATTCCGCCCGCGCAGCAGAAGGCGCTCGCCGCCTATTGGCTGGATATCGACGCCCGCGGGTATGCCTTGCTCATGCTGGGACCGGCGGCGTGGACCAAGGCGAGCGGAGCGGTCGGCGCGAACGGCTCGTTCGGCATCCGGCTGGAGAACGCGGAAGACGCGCTGGAATACCTCGCGACGTACGATACGGCTGGCGGCTGCCAAGGCTGCGCGATCTCTTCCATCGGTCTTTATTTCCCCGAGCTGGCCAAGTGGGCGGACGAGCAAGGATTCTCGGTCGAGCCGTCCGGCGAAGCGCCGTACATTCGCGCGAAGGCGTATGGCAAGCACATGATTACCTTCGAGGCGAAGAGCGACAAGGCCGGGTACGTGCGGCTGGGCGCGGCCTATCAGGAGCATGACGGCGGAGGCGCCTGGTTCCGCTCCATGACGATTCAAGTCAAGAAGGCGAGCAAGCCGTTGGCCGAGACGATCGTGGCGTACTATACGAAGATGTACGGCGGAGACGAGGGCGGAGAAGCCGAATCTTCGGCAGGGAAGTAATCGGCCATTGAAACATGGTTGCATAAACACTCTGGAGACGTATTGGATACGTCTCTTTGGTTTGACTGAGGGGAGACCGTATAAAGTGAGCAATTGGTACGGTTACACTTTTCCGTCGACATCTTACTTCAACGCGGCGAGAATAACGCCGACGGTAATCAGAGCGACGCCGATACCGTGAGGTTGCCGAATCGTCGGCGCGTCTTGCATGGTTTTCGGAATAGCGGATCGTAGAAGGATAACGTAAAGCAATCGATCAGTTACGGGAAGCCGATACAGCACGTTGATATCCTCGCCCGGCTCGAATAGATGTAAAATATAGGGACGGCGAGATCCTTGGCGGCTGTATCATCAAAGATGTAATGAAGAAAACCTCGAATCCCTTATGAGACAAGGAATCCGAGGTTTTTGCATAAGTATCAAACTTGATCAATCGAGAAGAAGTGGCGTCCCGGAAGGGATTCGAACCCCTGACCGACGGCTTAGAAGGCCGTTGCTCTATCCAGCTGAGCTACCGGGACACAGCTTGATTATCTTACCACAGGGACGGGGATGCGCTCAAGAGGAAAAATGCAATCGGGGCCGTTTTTTTACAATGATTTGACCATGTGCCGGAAAGCGTGGCCGTTAATCTCGATCTGCTTGTCCTCCTCGTAGCCGCGTTTCAGGTAGATCGCGTAAACCTTCTCCTTGTCCAAGTCCACGTTCAGCGCAATCTTGCGGCGGCCTTCGCGCAGCGCCCAGGTCTCGGCCTCGGCCATCAACGCCTTCGCGTAACCGCGCCCCTCGTATGCCGGGAAGACGGCCAGCGCGTCGATGTAGAATTCGTCGTCGTCGGCTTCGACGTCCATCGCGGGGGCGGCGCCGAGCCGCTGCCGCACATGGTCGAGCACGGGACGATACAGCGCCTCCGCGTGCGCCCCGTCATAGCAGAGGATCATGCCGGCGACGGCGCCGTCTTCCGCGGTCAACACGAGGTAGCGATCCGCGCTGAAGCGGTTGCCTGGGGCCAGATAGTAGCGTTCGAGCTGCGCCAACGCCGAGGCCTCTTCAGCCTCTCCCGTGAGTTGATAAGCAATGTCTTGGATGGCGAGCAGAACCAGCCGGGCGACGGCTTGGCGATCGGACGGCAGCGCTTGGCGTACGTTCAAAGAGAATACCTCCGGTTCATCGTAAGTCACCGCAACACCTCCAGGACGCTTGAATAAGAACGCATGTTCCTGCTATAATGGGAACAAAGGTTCGAACGAGGGGGCTGGCGGCATGAAGATCGAGCATTATGTAGGTCGGAGCGCAGAGATCGTCTACCTGGAGAGCAAGGGATCGCTCGCGGTGAAGCGGGTCTCGATCTACGCGGTGCGGGGCGGCAAGGTTCGGGTGCTGGACTGGAAGCGCAAGTCGTTCGCGACGCTGCGCGCGGACCGGATCCTGTCGGCGATCCCGGTCATCGGGCGCGTATCCTAAACCGTAGGATGCCCTAGCCTAACAAAAAAAGCCCGAAGCATCGGGCTTGGCAGCATCGAATAGATGGAGCGGGTGAAGGGAATCGAACCCTCGCCTCAAGCTTGGGAAGCTGGCGTTCTACCATTGAACTACACCCGCAAAGGCTATACATAGCAAGATGTATGATAGCACAGGGAGTCGGCAAAATCAATATCGACAGGCGTCTTTTTCCTTTTTGCCCAAGGTTCGTGATATAATGCGGGTGAATCGGCAGCGTATGCCGAACGGAGAAGGAAGGGGTTCGATTCGTGGCCGACTCCACCAAGGATAATTTGGTCTTGTTCCCCAAGACCTTGGATTATTATCAGATTCAATTGACGCGCATGCTGGAGACGGAACGCTACGGCGAAGCGAAGGGGCTGCTCGGCTTCCTGCTGCAGTGCGGCGGCGAAGCCGAACGCCACCATACCGAGTGGCAGGCGCTGCTGGGTTGGCTGGAAGCGGCCTTCCCGGAAGCCTCTTCTTCCGGTCTTCCGGGCAGCTTTGACGATGAAGATCAGGACGGCGATGCCGAAGACGGGCTCAGGCAGCGCGTCGTCGACCGGTCGGGACAGGACGCGGAATACATTCCCCGCCTGATCGCCACGTTATTCAACGTGGACGATCCCGAGCAGCAGCTCGTCGCGCTGGGACAGCTGGCCCACGTCGAGCACCCGGACGTCGAGGCCGCGCTTCGGCGCTGGCTGGGGGAGCGCGAGCGCCATCCGCTCGTGCAATTCCGGGTGCTGCAGCAGCTGCGCAAGCTAGGCGCGTCCGGGCCGGCCGCCATGTGGCGCGAAGGCGAGAACCTCCTCGTGGAGATCGAGCAGACGCCTCTGCAGTTCGAGGACTATCCGCAGGCCGTTCAGGATGTGCTGGACCGCGTCCGCCAGACCGCCGAGGTGTCCGATCCTACGCTCGCCTATTTCGCGGAGGAGATGTGGAAGGAGTGCGCGCAGACCGCGTATGGCACCCCCGTGTTCAGGCGGATGATGGAGGACGATGACGGCGCTTCCGACGTCTGGGCGGCCGGCTTGCACCAGTTTCTCCTCGAGAAGCTGCACGCCCAGTCGAACGACGAATGGGTGCGGGAGCAGTATGGCATTACCGGCGATTTGCGCTTCCGGTACGAGCAAGCGCTGCGTTGGCTTCGGCAATATGCCGGAGAAGGACGCCCGTAATCGGCGGATTTGCCTTGAATTCGCCTTCCGGGTTGTTTATAATAGAGTGGTTTATGTAAATCGGCCGCGTATGGGCGGCAAGTTGTCCTCGGAGGGGAAAGCATATCATGAAAGCAAATTGGGAAAAGATAGAGAAGAACGTCGGCGTATTAGAGGTTGAGATCGACGAGGCGAAAGTCGCCGAAGCATTGGACAAGGCATTCAAGAAAGTCGTGCAAAAAGTGAACGTTCCCGGATTCCGCAAAGGCAAAGTGCCGCGCCGGATCTTCGAAGCGCGCTTCGGCATCGAGAGCCTGTATCAAGACGCCATCGACATTCTGCTCCCAGGCGCGTACAGCGAAGCCGTCGACCAAGCCGGCATCACGCCGGTCGACCGTCCTGAAGTGGACGTCGAGCAATTCGCGCAAGGCCAATCGTTCAAGTTCAAAGCCAAAGTAACCGTGAAGCCCGAAGTGACGCTGGGCGACTACAAAGGCATCGAAGCGCCCGCCGCCGAGCCGGAAGTATCCGAAGAGGAGATCAAGGCTGAGCTGGAGCGTCTGCAGCAGCGCCATGCCGAGCTGGTTGTCGTGGACGAAGGTCCCGCGCAGCAGGGCGACACGACGATCATCGACTTCGAAGGCTTCCTGGACGGCGTGCCGTTCGAAGGCGGCAAGGGCGAGCGCTACTCGCTCGAGCTGGGCTCCGGTTCGTTCATTCCGGGCTTCGAGGAGCAAGTCGTCGGCCTGAACATCGCCGAGGAGAAGGACATCGACGTGACGTTCCCGGAGAACTACCAAGCCGAGAACCTCGCCGGCAAAGCCGTCGTGTTCAAAGTCAAGCTGCACGAGATCAAGCGCAAGAACCTGCCGGAGCTGGACGACGAGTTCGCGAAGGACGTCAGCGAGTTCGATACGTTCGAGGAGTACAAGCAGGATCTGTCGGCCAAGCTGAAGGAGCGCAAGGAGAAGGAAGCCGAAGCCGCACGCGAGAACGCGGTGATCGACAAAGCCTCCGAAGCGGCCGAAGTCGAGATTCCGGAAGCGATGATCGAATCCGAGATCGAGAACATGATGAAGGATTTCGAGAGCCGCCTGCGCATGCAAGGCATGACCCTCGATCTGTACTACCAATTCAGCGGTCAGGACGAAGCTGCGCTGAAGGGTCAAATGCGCGTCGACGCCGAGAAGCGCGTTCGCAACAACCTGGTCCTCGAAGCGATCGCCGAAGCCGAGAAGCTCGAAGTGTCCGATTCGGATCTGGACGAAGAGCTCGAGAACCTGTCGAAGATGTACAACCGTCCGGCCGAAGAGCTGCGCACGATCTTCACTTCGAACGGCTACCTGGACACCCTCAATGCCGACTTGAAGGTCCGCAAAGCCGTCAAATTCATCGTCGAGCAGAGCAAGACCGCCTAAACGGCGCCTCTGCATCGGACGTCAAACTCCATTGGCACCCCCACATAACGGCAAGGCACGTGTATCCCGCGTGCCTTCTTTTTCACCCTACATATGCGTCATGATCGGGCCAAGGCCCGTCAACATGACATTCGCAAGGCAACGTGTTAGAATATTACCGAACTCGACTCCACTTTAGAAAAGAGGTTGGCACAAATGAACTTAGTTCCAATCGTCGTTGAACAGACGAACCGCGGAGAACGTTCTTACGACATCTACTCCCGACTGCTCAAGGACCGGATTATCTTTCTAGGCAGCGCGATTGACGACGATGTCGCCAATCTCATTATGGCTCAACTGCTTTTCCTCGCGGCGGAAGACCCGGAGAAGGATATTCACCTCTATATCAACTCCCCTGGCGGTTCGGTCACGGCCGGCATGGGTATTTACGATACGATGCAGTTCATCAAGCCCGACGTGAGCACGATCTGCGTAGGCATGGCTGCCAGCATGGGGTCTCTCCTGCTGACGGCCGGCGCGCCCGGCAAGCGGTTCGCCCTGCCGAACAGCGAGATCATGATTCACCAACCGCTTGGCGGCGTTAGAGGGCAGGCATCGGATATCAAGATCCACGCGGACTGGATTCTCAAGACCAAAGAGAAACTCAACCGTATCTATGTGGATCGTACCGGGCAACCTTACGAGAAGATCGAACGCGACACCGACCGCGACAACTTCATGAGCGCGGAGGACGCGCTGGCGTACGGGCTGATCGATAAGGTGATCACCTCGCCGACCAACGTTTAAGGAGGGTTTCCATGTTCAAATTCAACGACGAGAAGGGCCAGCTCAAGTGCTCTTTCTGCGGCAAGTCGCAGGATCAGGTGCGCAAGCTGGTCGCCGGACCCGGCGTCTATATATGCGATGAGTGCATCGAACTGTGCACGGAGATCGTAGAGGAGGAGCTCGGCCACGAGGAAGAGCTCGATCTGAAGGATATTCCGAAGCCGATCGAGATTCGCAATATTCTCGACCAGTACGTCATCGGCCAAGAGCAAGCGAAGAAGTCGCTGTCCGTCGCGGTCTACAACCACTACAAGCGGATCAACTCGCAGAGCAAGATCGAAGACGTCGAACTGCAGAAGAGCAACATCATGCTCGTCGGTCCGACCGGCTCGGGCAAGACGCTGCTCGCGCAGACGATGGCGAAGATCCTGAACGTGCCGTTCGCGATCGCGGACGCGACGTCCTTGACGGAAGCCGGCTATGTCGGCGAAGACGTCGAGAACATCCTGCTCAAGCTGATCCAAGCCGCCGACTACGATGTAGAGAAGGCCGAGAGAGGCATCATCTATATCGACGAGATCGATAAAGTGGCGCGCAAATCCGAGAACCCGTCCATTACCCGCGACGTGTCCGGCGAAGGCGTGCAGCAGGCTTTGCTGAAGATTCTCGAAGGCACGGTCGCTTCCGTTCCTCCGCAAGGCGGACGCAAGCATCCGCACCAAGAGTTCATCCAGATCGATACGACGAACATTCTGTTCTTGTGCGGCGGCGCGTTCGACGGCCTCGAGCAGATCATCAAGCGCCGGATCGGCAAGAAAGTCATCGGCTTCAGCGCCGCCCTCGAAGGGCAGAAGGAACTGAAGCCGGGCGAGTATCTGTCGCTCGTCCAACCGGAAGACCTGCTGAAGTTCGGCTTGATTCCGGAATTCGTCGGCCGTCTGCCGGTCATCTCCTCCCTGGAGCCGCTCGACGAAGCCGCGCTCGTCCGGATTCTGTCCGAACCGAAGAACGCGCTCGTCAAGCAATACCAGAAGCTGCTGGAGATGGACAACGTGAAGCTGGAATTCGAAGCCGGCGCGCTCGAAGAGATCGCCCGCGAGGCGATCAAGCGCAACACGGGCGCGCGGGGACTGCGGGCCATCATCGAGGGCATCATGCTCGAAGTGATGTACGAAGTGCCGTCCCGCGACGACGTGACGAGCTGCGTCATCTCCGAGAAGGTCGTTCGAGACAAGATCGCGCCGGAGCTCACGACGAAGAAAGGCAAGAAAAAAGAAGAAAGCGCGTAAGCGCGCGGTCCTGCGCCGGCAGGCGGCGAAGAACGTATTCGCCGCCGATGCCGGGTTACCGGCAGTCGCGACTTCACCGCTTGAAGTCTGCCGGGTTCCACCCCTAGCTGCGGTTTTTAACCGTGCCTACGGGGTGGACTTTGGCGTATACGGGGAGAATGGGGAACTATGTATCTACGAACCGATACCGTGCCGGTCAAGGTGGGGAATCTCACCATCGGCGGGAACAACGAAGTCATCCTGCAGAGTATGTGTACGACAAAGACGGCGGACGTGCAAGCGACCGTCGCGGAGATCAAGCGCTTGGAGGAGGCGGGCTGCCAGCTCGTCCGGGTAACCGTCAACAACAAGGAAGCGGCGGAAGCGATCAAGGAGATCAAGAAGATGATCTCGATTCCGCTCGTCGCCGATATTCACTTCGACTATCGGCTCGCCCTGCTCGCGATCGAGAACGGCATCGACAAGGTCCGCATCAATCCGGGGAATATCGGTCGCCGGGAGAAGGTCGAGGCCGTCGTCAAGGCATGCAAGGAAAAAGGCATTCCGATCCGCATCGGGGTGAACGCCGGTTCGCTCGAGAATCACTTGCTGGAGAAGTACGGCTATCCGACGCCCGAAGCGATGGTCGAGAGCGCGCTGTTCCATATCGGCATCTTGGAGGAGCTCGATTTTCACGATATTATCGTCTCTCTTAAAGCCTCCGACGTTCCGATGGCGATCGCGGCCTATACGAAGGCGGCCGAAGTCATCAAGTACCCGCTCCACCTGGGCATCACCGAAGCCGGCACGCTGTTCTCCGGCACGGTCAAGAGCGCCGCGGGGCTCGGCGTCCTGCTGAACGCGGGCATCGGCAATACGATGCGCATCTCGCTCAGCGCCGACCCGGTCGAAGAGATCAAGGTCGCGCGGGAGCTGCTGAAGACGTTCGGCCTCATCACCGACGCGCCGACGCTCGTCTCTTGCCCGACGTGCGGCCGGCTGGATATCGATCTGTTCGCGGTGGCGAACGAGGTCGAGGAGTACCTGTCGAAGCTGAAGGTTCCGATCAAGGTGTCCGTGCTGGGCTGCGCGGTCAACGGTCCCGGCGAAGCCCGCGAAGCCGATATCGGCATCGCCGGCGCGCGCGGAGAGGGCATGCTGTTCCGCTACGGCGAGATGATCCGCAAAGTGCCCGAAGCGGACCTGGTGAACGAGCTGAAGCGGGAGATCGACAACATCGTCGCCGCCTACAATGAGACGGGGGTCATCCCCGGCCGGAAGCACTAGGGGGGAGCGGCGTTCATGACGGACATGCATCATGATGGCGGAACGAGCCGCCAAGGCCGATTCAAGACGACGTTGTTCTGGATGCTGGCGGCATTCGCGCTGCTCTGTCTGCTGGCGGCATGCGGGAAGCAGGGGGATTCGCAAGCCTCGCCCGACGCTTCCGGCGGCGGACATTCCCATACGACGCCGAACGGCGATCTCCAGGTCGAGACGGCCTCTCTGCGGGAGATGCCGAACTTTCTGGACGGCGCTTCCGACCAGGTGAAGCTGGCCTACGCGGCGGCGGCCAAGCTGAAGGATACGCTGCAGTACATTCCTTGCTACTGCGGATGCGGCGAGAGCGTCGGCCACAAGGACAACCTGGACTGCTTCATCGCGGCCGTGCGCGAGGACGGGACGGTCGTCTGGGACGATCACGGCACCGGCTGCGGCGTCTGCCAGCTGATCGCGCTGCAGGCGGCACAGATGAAGTCGCAGGGTATATCGGACTTGGAGATTCGCAAGTACGTCGACGAGACCTACAGCGTCGGCTACGCGAATCCGACGGATACGCCGATGCCGCAAGCCTAATCGCGTATCGGCCATTCGAATCGAATCACTATAAGGAGCTAAGCGGGATTCGCCTGCTTGGCTTTTTTGTTTCCGCGTCGAAAGGGGCGGTGTTGCGGCATCTAGGGATGTCTCACGTCCCGCGAGGACGGGTAAGGGTAGAGATAGCCTGCTACCCTACCTGGAGGTGCATGGGAATGACGAGAACTGAAATGCAAGCCTGCATCGACGAATGTATCCGCTGCATGCAAGCGTGCAACGCCTGCTATGAGGCGTGCTTGAAGGAAGACGGCCTGGAGATGATGAGGACGTGCATCCGGCTCGACCGGGAGTGCGCGGACATCTGCGGCTTCGCGGCCCAGGCGATGGCGCAGGGCAGTACGTATTACGGCGAACTGTGCTTGATCTGCGCGGAGGCTTGCGAGTCTTGCGGCGCCGAGTGCGCCAAGCACGAGACGGAGCATTGCCGGCGGTGCGCGGAAGCCTGCTACGCTTGCGCGGGAGCGTGCATCGCGCTCGTCGACGCGTCCGTCGAAGCGCACGGATCTCCGACGGCTTGACGATTGTTGGCGCGATCGCGCGCGGTCATGACTATATCCCCCTGCATTCGGGCAATACTACCAAGTATGAGCCCGTTTACCGGATTTTTTGGCGCGTGTGATGACGCCAAGGCAGGGAGAGGATGAGGACAATGACCTTGAGCACTATACTGATGCTCGTTCAAGTGTTTTTCGCCGTCGTGATCGGCGTTTATTTCTGGAACTTGCTGCGCAACCAGAAGAGCAACCGGACGGCCGTCGACCGCGAATCGCGCAAAGAGATGGATAAGCTGCGCAAGCTGCGGTCGATCTCGCTCACGAAGCCGCTGTCGGAGAAGACGCGGCCCGCGAGCATGGGCGACATCGTCGGGCAGAAGGAAGGCCTGCGCGCGCTGAAGGCCGCGCTGTGCAGCAGCAATCCGCAGCACGTGCTCGTCTACGGCCCTCCTGGCGTCGGAAAGACGGCGGCGGCGCGCGTCGTGCTGGAAGAGGCGAAGAAAAACCCGGTGTCGCCGTTCCGCCTGGAGGCGAAGTTCACCGAGATCGACGCGACGACGGCGCGCTTCGACGAACGCGGGATCGCGGATCCGCTGATCGGTTCGGTGCATGATCCGATCTACCAAGGCGCGGGCGCCATGGGCGTGGCCGGTATCCCGCAGCCGAAGCCCGGCGCGGTCACGAAGGCGCACGGAGGCATCCTGTTCATCGACGAGATCGGCGAGCTTCATCCGATTCAGATGAACAAGCTGCTGAAGGTGCTCGAAGACCGCAAGGTTTACCTGGAGAGTGCCTACTACCATGCGGAAGATCCGAATATTCCGCTGTATATCCACGATATTTTCCAGAATGGGCTGCCTGCGGACTTCCGCCTCGTCGGCGCCACCACGCGTTCGCCGAACGAGCTGCCGCCCGCGCTGCGCAGCCGGTGCATGGAGATCTACTTCCGGCCGCTGCTGCCGGAGGAGATCGGGCAGATCGCGGAGAACGCGATCGCCAAGATCGGCTTCCCGCCGCAGCCGGAAGCGGTCGAGGTCGTGAAGCATTACGCGACCAACGGCCGCGAGGCCGTGAACGTCATTCAGCTGGCCGCGGGGCTTGCCCTGTCCGAGAACCGGGAGCGCCTCGGCGCTGCCGATATCGAATGGGTCGTGAACAGCAGCCAGCTGCCGCCTCGCCCGGACCGCAAGGTGCCGACGGAGCCGCAGGTCGGACTCGTCAATGGTCTCGCGGTGTTCGGACCGAGCATGGGCGCGCTCCTCGAGATCGAGGTGACGGCGATGCCCGCTCAGCCGGGCAAGGGCTTGTTCACGATCACCGGCGTCGTGGAGGAGGAGGAGATCGGGGGCGGTCAGCGGACGCTGCGCCGCAAGAGCATGGCCAAAGGGTCGGTGGAGAACGTCCTGACCGTCCTGCGCCGCTGCGGCCTGCATCCCGAGCACTTCGACCTGCACATCAACTTCCCGGGCGGCACGCCGGTCGACGGACCGTCCGCGGGTATCGCGATGGCGGTCGCCATCGCCTCGGCCATCAAGAACCAGCCGGTCGACAACAAGCTGGCCATGACCGGCGAGGTGAGCATCCATGGCCGCGTGAAGCCCGTAGGCGGCGTTATCGCCAAGGTGGAGGCGGCGTTCCAGTCGGGCGCCGAGCAGGTATTGATACCGAAGGAGAACTGGCAAGCGATCTTCGAGGGACTCGAGGGCGTGAAGGTGATCCCCGTCGAGACGATGTCGGACGTCTTCTTCCACGTCTTCGGGGAAGCCACCCTCACCGTCCCGTCGGATCTGGAGGCGGGCGACCGGCCGATCCCCGCGGACGCGTACGCCGCCGCTCCGTCGGTGTCGATCCTGCATGCCGGGTCGGCCGACGCCGCACGCTCTACGCGCCGCGGCGAAGGGCACCCGCAGCCCGGAGCCGGGGCGCTCGGCGAAGCTTGAAGATCGGCCAACCCAACGCCGTCCTGCGGGGCGGCGTTTGCCATGTCCGCCGTTCGGCCGGAGAGGCTGCCGCCCGGTTTTTTGCGGCGGGCTTGAAGTTTTGATACAATGACGGAAGTATTCGGAATAGAATAGGGAATCCTAACCATTCCGAGTAAGCCCTACAAAATTTATCGTTCGCGCTTGAGGAGGTGCCGTCCATATGGGTTCGAGCAAGACGAAAAGCCGTTCTCTGCCTCTATTGCCCCTGCGAGGGCTGCTCGTCTACCCCAGCATGGTTCTACATCTGGACGTAGGCCGGGAGAAATCGATCAAAGCGCTAGAACAGTGCATGATTGACGATCATATGATCCTGCTCTGTTCGCAATCCGAAATCAATATCGAGGAACCGACGCAAGACGATATCTATCGCGTCGGCACCATCGCCAAAGTCCGCCAGATGCTGAAGCTGCCGAACGGCACGATCCGGGTGCTGGTCGAAGGCGTCATCCGCGCGGAGATCGAACAATATTTGCCGAACGAAGGCTTCTACGAAGTCGTCGCCCGTGAGCTGCCCGAAGAGCTCTCCGGGGACTCCGAGACGGGCGCGCTCATGCGCGCCGTGCTGAGCCAGTTCGAACACTATATCAACCTGTCCAAGAAGGTGACGCCGGAGACGCTCGCGGCCGTGTCCGATATCGACGAGCCGGGCCGCTTGGCGGACGTCATCACGAGCCATCTGTCGCTCAAGATCAAGGATAAGCAGGAGATTCTCGAGACCGTGGACGTGCGCGTCCGCCTGGAGAAGCTGCTCGACCTCCTGAACAACGAGCGCGAAGTGCTGGAGCTTGAACGCAAGATCAGCCAGCGCGTCAAAAAGCAGATGGAGAAGACGCAGAAGGAATATTACCTTCGCGAACAGATGAAGGCGATCCAGAAGGAGCTCGGCGAGAAGGAAGGCCGGGCCGGCGAAGTCGAGGAGCTTCGCAGCCAGCTCGAAGAGGCGAAGCTGCCGGAGAAGATCGCAGCCAAGGTCGAGAAGGAGATCGACCGGCTGGAGAAGATGCCGGCTTCCTCCGCCGAAGGCGCCGTCATTCGCACGTACGTGGAGTGGCTGCTGGCGCTGCCGTGGAGCAAGGTGACCGAGGACCATCTCGATCTGGCCAAGGCCGAGCAGATCCTCGAAGACGAGCACTTCGGCCTCGAGAAGCCGAAGGAGCGGGTGCTGGAGTATCTGGCCGTGCAGCAGCTGGTCAAAAAGCTGAAAGGCCCGATCCTCTGCCTCGTCGGCCCTCCGGGCGTCGGCAAGACGTCGCTCGGCCGTTCGATCGCCTCGTCGCTCGGACGCGAGTTCGTCCGCATCTCGCTCGGCGGGGTGCGCGACGAAGCGGAGATCCGGGGCCACCGCCGCACGTACGTCGGCGCGATGCCGGGCCGCATCATTCAAGGGATGCGCTCGGCGGGCACGCAGAACCCCGTCTTCCTGCTCGACGAGATCGACAAGATGGCCAGCGACTTCCGTGGCGATCCGTCCTCGGCGATGCTGGAGGTGCTCGATCCCGAACAGAACGGCACGTTCAGCGATCACTACATCGAGATGCCGTTCGACTTGTCCAACGTCATGTTCATCACGACGGCGAACGTCGCGCATCAGATTCCGCGTCCGCTGCTGGACCGGATGGAAGTGCTCTACATTCCCGGCTACACGGAGCTGGAGAAGCAGCAGATCGCCCTCCGCCACCTGCTGCCGAAGCAGAAGCGCGACCACGGCTTGACCGAGGAGCAGCTCGAGATCGAGCCGGACGTGATGCTCCAGCTGATCCGCGGCTATACGCGCGAATCCGGCGTCCGGAACCTGGAGCAGCAGATCGCGGCCATCAGCCGCAAGGCGGCGAAGCTGATCGTCGCGGACGCTTCGGCCGCGCCGGTGAAGGTAGATGCCGCCAAGCTGAAGGAGTTCCTCGGCCCGGCCAAGTTCCGCTACGGCATGGCTGAGCAGGAGGACCAGATCGGCGTCGTCACCGGGCTCGCCTGGACGGAAGTCGGCGGCGAGACGCTCGTCATCGAGGTGACGATCATGCCGGGCAGCGGCAAGCTCACGCTGACGGGCAAGCTGGGCGACGTCATGAAGGAGTCCGCCCAGGCCGCGCTCAGCTATACGCGCAGCCGCTCGAAGTCGCTCGGGATCGATCCGCAGTTCCATGAGAAGAACGACATTCACATTCATATCCCCGAAGGCGCGATTCCGAAGGACGGTCCGTCGGCCGGCATCACGATCGCCACGGCGCTCGTCTCCGCCCTGACGGGCAGCCGCGTGAACCGCGAGGTCGCGATGACCGGGGAGATTACGCTCCGCGGACGCGTCCTGCCGATCGGCGGCCTGAAGGAGAAGTCGCTCGCCGCTCTCCGCGCGGGCATCAAGAAGGTGCTGCTGCCGAAGGACAACGAGCGCGACCTGCGGGACGTTCCCGACAGCGTCCGCCATGAGATAACGTTCGTTCCCGTCGCGCATATGGACGAAGTGCTGAAGCATGCCTTGTCCGACCCGCTGCCGGCCGTACCGGACGAAGAAGGCTCGCTCGTCGCGGGCGCGGCCGCGATCGGCGCGGCCGGGGAAGGCGAAGCGGAAGACACGCCGCCGCTCGGCACGCATTAAGCGAGGCACGCAAGGACAGGAGAATAGGTTCTTTATGAAGATTAAGTCCAGCGAATTCATCATCAGCGCCGTAGGACCCAAACAATACCCCGAGGACGGCTTGCCGGAGATTGCTCTGGCAGGCCGTTCCAACGTGGGCAAGTCCTCGCTGATCAACCGGATGCTGCTGCGCCGCAACCTGGCCCGGACAAGCGCCCAGCCCGGCAAGACGCAGCAGCTCAACTATTACCGGATCAATGAAGAGCTCTACTTCGTGGACGTGCCCGGCTATGGCTACGCCAAGGTATCCAAGACGGAGCGGGAAGCTTGGGGCCGCATGATCGAACTGTACTTGCGAGAACGCGAACCTTTGCGTCTCGTCATTCAGCTCGTGGACCTGCGTCACCCGCCCACCGCCCTCGACATCTCGATGTACGAGTGGCTATCCCATTACCGGATTCCGATCTGCATCGTCGGCACCAAAGCCGACAAGCTCTCCCGCAACCAGGTGCCCAAGCACGGCAAGATCGTGCGCGAGACGCTCGGGATGCCCAAGGGTCAGCCGCTTGTCCTGTTTTCATCCGAGACCGGAATGGGTAGAGATGAATTATGGAGCATCATCGCGCAAGCGGCCGATATTCCGCTTAACTCCCCCTCGGAACCGCAGAATGACCCGCAGGAAACCGAGGATAACGGCTAATCTTCTGGGCGAATCCCGGGAGGAATCGATTTTTAAGCATTTTTCCTGAAAAATCGGGTTTCGGTCGGGAGGAAACGGATTCGGAATTATCGTATAATTAAGGTGAAGCAAGAAGTACTCACCTTCGTTACAAAATGGAATTGAGGAGATTTTATGGCTCAACGGGTAGCCACGGAGTATGTTAACGCCAGTCTGACATTGACGGAAGCCGAAATGCCGATCTTGTTCTCGATTTGCGGGACGCAGCAGTTACGCCAGCAAGTATTCGTGCTGGACAACGGCAATCATGAGGTGGTCCTAGAAGACGACGCCGGCGGGGAGACGATCCGCTTAACCTTTGAGCGCAACAACGGGAATTACGTATGCGCCTTGTCCTGCACGGTCGTTCAGCAGAAGCTGACCGACACGCTCCGCAAGCTGGTGGCCGCCTTCAAGGGGGACGCCGTCGTCAATCGGATTTACCCGGGCTTTACGATGGTTTATCATTATTTGCGCGGCAAGGTCGTTCGCATCGTCGAGATCAAGGGCGAGCTCATCCGCACCGTATTCGAGCACAAGGACGCGCTCGGCCTGATGGAATCCCGCTTCAAGCTTTGTTCGGTCGAAGACGAGATCGCCATCGTGCGGAACGCCGTCAACGAGCTGCTGGATCTGCGCAACGCGCGGACGGATGCCGGCGAGATCGCGGAGATCGACGAACGGCTCAGGCACCACAGTCGGTTGTTATTCGCTCTAGAAGCCTAATCGCATATGCACCAGGCCTGCCGGGACGACCGGCAGGCTTTTTTCATTTTTGCTTAACTTCCTTAACTTTCGCTTATGTTTACCTGAAAAAGGAATAAAAAGCATTTACCTGCAATAGACAACCCCCTATATTGAGAAAGGATGAAATGGCCAATCTTATCGGGGGTGTCGAAATGAGAAAGCTGCGCGCGGCCTTGCCGCTGTTGACTGCGCTTGCCCTTCTGCTGTCCGGCTGCAGCGGCAAGTCGTCGAAGGAAGCGCTGAAACCGCTGGACGAGAAAGAGCAGGCGAAGATCAAGGTCATGTTCTGGGACCAGAACTACTTTTTCCAGGAGTACGGCAATCTGTTCATCAGCAAGTTTCCGAACCTGGATATCGAAGTCGCGAATATGCAGTCTATCTATAACAGTGAAGCCGATCCGACGACGGCGTTCGAGAAATTCGTGGAAGAGAACAAACCGGACGTGCTGATGCTGTTTATGGATCAGCTCGGGAGCTTTGCCAAAGCCGGCAAACTGTACGCGTTAGACCCGGTTATCAAGCAAGACAACTTCGATATTGCCGGCATTCAACCCTCCGTGGTGAACGCGTTAAGAGAGAAGGGGGACGGGCAGCTATACGGCTTGAGCCCGACCTTCGGCAGCAAGGCGTTGTTCTATAATGCCGATCTGTTCCAAAAATACGGGGTCGAGCCGCCTCGCGACTCCATGAGCTGGGAAGAAGTGATGGCGCTCGCCAAGCGTTTCCCAACCGATGGCCCGGAGGATGAACGGATCTACGGCTTGAACACGGAGACGTACGATACGCTGGATAGACTGGTCTACACGATAGCCGCTACGGAGAAGCTGCGGCTGCTGAACGCGGAAGGGACGCAAGTCATGATCGACAGCGACGCCTGGAAGAAGGTGCTCCAAACGGTGGTCGACGCCATCCGCTCCAAAGCGATCCATCTCGCGTCGGAGGAAGATCGGAAGAAGCTTCAAGGCGCATTGATGATGGAAGACTTGTACAAAATGGACATGTTCCTCATGGGACGGTCGGCGATGACGGTGGCCTCCGGCGGCGAAATTCAAAGCCTCCGCCAGGCGAAGGATCAGATGAAGAGCGTCAAGCCCGTGAACTGGCAGATCGTAACGGCGCCCGTCGATCCGAGCAACCGTAACCAGAGCGGCAGCATCGACTTATACAATATCTTCGCGGTGAACGCCGCTTCTACGAATCAAAGGGCGGCTTGGGAATTCGTCAAATTTGTGAACGGAGAAGGCTACGCCAAGATCAAAGGCAAGAGCGGCGCCTTCGGCGACTTCCTCTCCCGCACGACTTATATGGCGGAACAGGATGGACGCAGTTTGGAACCGTTCTACAAGTTGGATCCGCAGCCGGCGTTCTCCATCTTCCCCGAACGGATCCCCGGCAACTTCTATGGAGACTACACGCAGGGCATGGCCAAAGGGCTTGACGCGGCAATCAAGGGCGAGAAGACGCTAGACGAAGCCGTCGCTGCGATAAAGGAAGAGTTGCAGCAAGCGCTGACCGTTGCCCGCAAAGCGGACGAGCGGAAAAAGGCCGAGCAGGCCTCGGCATCCCCCTCCGCCGGATAAGGCGATTTGCCCGAACGGCCGCGATCGCCGCATACGCGAAGCGCGGTCGTTTGGTGCGTGTTTTCGCCCGAAAAAAACTGTTGCATTTCCCCCGGATAGATGTTATTTTTATTTTCGTTGACAACACAATAGGAACCAGGATTCACTCAGGAATGGAATGCGATGGTCAGCAGATTCCCTCGAGAAGTGAATGACGTAGGTCCTAGCGGATGAAATCAGCTTCACATTTTATTCCTAGGAAGGGGGAACCGACAGTGGAATACTCTACTTTCGGACGGCACGTAGCGGTTGATACATGGGGGGTCGACTTCGATCTTCTCAACAGCGCAGAACTTCTCCAATCGCACATGGTGGAAGCAGCCGAAGCTTGCGGCGCAACCGTTCTCTCGGTTCAAGCCAAACAATTTGAGCCCCAGGGCGCAACGGTTCTCGTTATGCTGTCGGAGAGCCATCTCTCCATTCACACGTATCCTGAAAGAGGCTTTGCCGCCATCGACTGCTATACCTGCGGCGAGACGGTCGATCCTCAGCTTGCCATCGACTACATGGTGAACGTGCTCAAGCCGAAGAACACCTACGCGAAGAAGCTCGTTCGCGGCATGGGCGAGATGAAAGTCGAAGAACCTACAATCAAACAGGCCGAACTGGTGTAATGATCCGTAGCGCCGTTCTTGCTTAGAGCATGCATGCAAGCCATGAGGCGATCCTCATGGCTTTTTTAATTGCGCGGGACTCCTTGGGAATATCGGGCACCGATGTCGCCAACAATAGGGAATAGGCGGCGCGTTTGTCGCAAAGTTTTCATAAACGGATCCCGGCCAAACGGACGAACTATGCTATAATACTTGTTGATATGCAGGTCTGTCGTTTGACGCTGCGCACGGATTCCAGAAAGGCAGGTGAACGCCCGTGCATCTCATCGCAGTCGGATTGAATTACCGGACGGCACCGGTCGAGGTCCGGGAACGCTTCGCCCTCTCGGAACAGGAACTGCCTCAGGCGCTCGACGCCTTGAAGCGAACGACGGGCATCCTCGAATGCGTCATCGTTGCGACCTGCAACCGGACGGAGCTATACGCGGTGGTCGACCGCCATTCCTTGTGCGGCCACTACATTCGCGCTTTTATGGAACAATGGTTCAAGCTCCCGCGCGTGGAGTTCAACCGCCATTTGTATATGTACGAGGACGAGCAAGCGACCCGGCATCTGTTCCGCGTCGCCTGCGGCCTGGATTCGATGGTCATCGGAGAGACGCAGATCCTCGGGCAGGTCCGCGACGCGTTCTTCCTGGCGCGGGAGCGGAAGGCGACGGGCACGCTGTTCAACCGGCTGTTCCAGCAGGCGGTCACGGTTGCCAAACGCGCCCACACGGAGACGTCGATCGGCGAGAGCGCCGTATCGGTCAGCTACGCGGCGGTCGAGCTCGGCAAGCGGATCTTCGGCCGCTTCGACAACAAGAAGGTCATGATCGTCGGCGCCGGCAAGATGAGCGAGCTGACGGTCCGGCATCTGACGGCCAACGGCGCCAAGGAAGTGCTCGTCGTCAACCGGACGCTCTCCCGCGCGGAGGAGCTGGCCGGCAAAGTGGGCGGCGTCGCCTTGACGATGGAGCAAGCTCTCGAACGGCTGCACGAAGCGGATATCGTCATCAGCAGCACCGGCGCCCAGCGCTTCGTCCTCACGCGGGGAACGGTCGAGCAGGCGATGGCGCGCCGCAAGAAGAAGCCGCTCTTCCTCATCGATATCGCCGTGCCGCGCGATATCGAGCCGGGCTGCGGCGATCTCTCGAACGTCTACTTGTACGATATCGACGACCTGGAAGGGATCGTCGAGACCAACCTGGCGAAGCGCCGGCAGGAGGCCGAGGTCATCGAGCAGATGATTGGAGAAGAGCAGGAAGCGTACCGTTCCTGGTATGCGACGCTGGGCGTCACGCCGCTCATCCGCGGCTTGCAGGAGAAGGCGTCCGCGATTCATGAGGAGACGCTGGACAGCCTGCTGCGCAAACTTCCGGAATTGGATGAGCGTCAAGTCAAAGTCATCCGCAAACTGACCAAGAGCATGGTCAGCCAGATGATCCACGATCCGATCCTTCGCGTGAAGGAGATGGCGGCGGAGAAGCGCGGCGACGCGTCGATGAACCTGTTCGTGCAATTGTTTGCCCTGGAGGAGGAGGTCGCGCGTCTCAAGGCGGCAACCAAGGCGGAGGAGAAGTCGCGCGCCGCGGCGGCGGCCGAAGCGGATTCGAAGCCGGCCGAGCGCGCTGCGGCGGCCGGCGAATCTCCCTCGCTCCTGTCCCAGTTGGCCGGTGCGCTCCGTTGAGCTTGACCGGCCCGCTCCGGGCGGATAGCGCGAGGATGCGGGAGGCGAAGCCGCCATGTTGACGAACGATTGGCTGACGGATGCCGTATTGTACGTTTACGCCCTGAGTCTGCTGTTTTTCGTATCCGATGCCGCTTACGGCAAACGGAACGGGAGACGGATCGGAACAGGGCTGCTTGTTTTCGTCTGGATTTTGCAGACCGCCTTTTTGCTAGATTTGCTCTTGCGCCACTTCTCGGTGCCCGAGGTGACGCTGCAGGAATACGCCTTCTTCGTCTCGTGGCTCCTCGTCTCCTTCTCGTTCGTCATCCACTGGATCGTGCGCGCGGAGCTGCTCGTGCTCCTCGTCAACGCCGTCGGCTTCGCCGTGCTGGGGCTCAACTTGCTCCAGCGGCCGGGCCAGGAGATCGCGCTGGCGCCGTCCGAAGTGTCCCATCGGCTGCTCGTGCTCCACATCAGCCTGATCACGGTCGCCTTCGCGCTGCTCACGGTGGCGGCCGTCTGCGGCGGGATGTACTTGTTCCTGCACGGCCGGCTCAAGCGGAAGAAGTGGGGCGGCGTCATGAGCCGGATGCCGAGCCTAGAGACGATGGACCGATACGCGTTCCGCTCGGGCCTCGTCGGCGTGCCGCTGCTCCTGCTGGCGCTCTCGACGGGTACCGCCGCGCTGCTGCTGGAAGGGCATTACGCCAAGCTGCTGGACGAGAAAGTGCTGCTGTCGTATGCGGCCGGGGCGCTGTATCTGACGGACCTGCTGCGCCGGTGGACTTCGAACGAGGACGCGGGCCGCGCCGCGCGCTGGAACCTGATCGGGTACGCCTTGCTGATCGCGGACTTCTTCGCGAATTCGTTCTCTTCCTTCCACCGATGGATCTAGCGAATCCCGCTTGGGAGAAAGGGGACGAAAGGCCATGACGCGATATTATCCGGTCATGCTGCGCATCGAAGGCAAACGCTGCGTCGTCTTCGGCGGCGGGGCGGTGGCCGAACGGAAGGCGGCGGGGCTGCTCGAGGCGGGCGCCGCCGTGACGGTCGTCAGCCCCACGCTCACGCCGCTGCTGGAGACATGGGCCGCAGACGGCAAGATCGCGGCTGACCGACGGCTCGGCGCGGCGGACGACCTCGACGGCGCGGCGCTGGCGTTCGCGGCGACCGATCGCCCGGAAGCCAATCGGCGGCTGGCGGAGGAGGCGCGGTTGCGCGGCGTTCCCGTCAGCGTGGCGGACGACGGGGAAGCGGGCGACTTCGTCGCGCCGGCCGTCGTCCGCCGGGGCGATCTCGTCTTCGCGGTGAGCGCGTCGGGCGCCGGTCCCGCGCTCGCGGCGCGGCTCGCCGGCGAGCTGGCGGAACGCTACGGCCCCGAATACGGGCCGCTCGCGGCGGCGCTGCGGCGCGTCCGCGCCGAGGTGAGGGCGGCCGTGCCCGATGCCGCGGACCGGAGGCGGCTCCTGCGGACGGCCGTCGGCGACGCCGCGCTGGCCGAATGGCGGCGGCTCGGACCGGATGCCGCAGGCGCTGTGCTGCTGGCTCGGCTGCGGGCGCTGGCCGAAGAGGAAGAGGGCCGTCGCGGGCGCGGCGAACCGCCGGACCCGCCGGGATTCGCGCATTTCTCATGAACGGCACGCGTACCAGGATGCAACCTATATCGTTTATCGAACCGGGAGGAAGCCAGTCATGCGAACCATTATCGTCGGGACTCGCCAGAGCGCGCTAGCGCTGACGCAGACGGGACAAACCGTCGATCGCCTGCGTCGGATCTGCGAAGAAGCGGGTTTGCCCTTTGCATTCGAAGTCAAACCGATCGTGACGCGCGGGGACCGGATCCTCGACGTCACCCTCTCCAAAGTCGGAGGCAAAGGCTTGTTCGTCAAAGAGATCGAGCAGGCGCTGCTGGACGGGGAGATCGACTGCGCCGTGCACAGCATGAAGGATATGCCGTTCGATCTGCCGGAAGGGCTGACGATCGGATCGGTGCCGCTCCGCGAAGATCCGCGCGATTGTCTCGTCAACCTGCACGGCTATACGCTGTCCGATCTGCCGCCGGGCGCCCGGGTCGGCACCAGCAGCCTGCGCAGAGGCGCGCAGCTCCAAGCGCGGCGGCCCGATCTGCGCATCGAGTCGCTGCGGGGCAACATCGATACGCGGCTGCGCAAGCTGGAGACGGAAGGGCTCGACGCGATCCTGCTCGCGGCGGCCGGCTTGCGCCGGATGGGATGGGCGGATCGGATCACGGCCTATATCGATCCGGAGGACTGTCTGCCGGCCGTCGGCCAGGGAGCGCTAGCGGTCGAGTGCCGCGCGGACGACGAGCAGGTGATGTCGCTGCTCGCACGCTTGAACGACGGCAAGACCGAACGCGCCGTCCGGGCGGAACGCCGCTTCCTCGGCCTCCTGAACGGGGGCTGTCAGGTGCCGATCGGCGCCTATGCGGTAGCCGGCTCCGGCGAAGAAGGCGGCGAGGTGTCGCTGACCGGCATGGTCGCCTCGCCGGACGGCGGCCGCTTGCTGCGCGCGACCGCGCGGGGAACCGACCCGGAAGCGGTCGGCTCGGAAGCGGCGGAGGCACTGCTGGCCCAAGGAGCGGACGCGATCCTGGCGGAAGCGAGGGAATGACGCCATGACCAAAGGCAAAGTGTACCTGGTCGGCGCGGGTCCGGGCGACCCGAAGCTGATTACGGTTCGCGGCTTGGCGGCGCTGAAGCGCGCGGACGTCGTCGTGTACGACCGTTTGGCCGGCCCGCAGCTGTTGCAGCAGCTGCCCGCGGAGACCGAGCGGATCTACGTCGGCAAGCGTCCCGACCGCCATACGATGAAGCAGGAGGAGATCAACCGGCTGCTGGTCGATCTGGCGCTGCAGGGCAAGACGGTATGCCGCCTGAAGGGCGGCGATCCGACCGTCTTCGGCCGCGTAGGCGAAGAAGCCGAGCTGCTCCGGCAGCACGGCATCGACTTCGATATCGTGCCCGGCATCACCTCCGCCATCGCCGTGCCCGCCTATGCGGGCATTCCCGTGACGCACCGCGATTGGGCCTCATCCTTCTCGATCATTACCGGACACGAGAGTCCGGACAAGCTGGACCGCATGATTCATTGGGACAAGGTGACGAACGCGACGGGCACGCTCCTGTTCCTGATGGGCGTCGCCAAGATCGGCTATATCAGCGAACAGTTGATCAAGCACGGCCGGTCGCCGGGCACCCCGGTCGCCCTCGTCCGCTGGGGAACCCGGGCGGAGCAAGCCACGCTGGTCGGCACCTTGGGCGATATCGAGGCCAAGGTCGCGGAGGCGGGCTTCGAGCCGCCGGCGGTCATCGTCGTCGGCGACGTCGTCCGCCAGCGCGAGACGCTGAAGTGGATGGAGAACAAGCCGCTGTTCGGCTGGCGGGTGCTGGTCACGCGCGCCCGCGCGCAAGCGAGCGAGCTGACGGAGCGGATCGACGAGCTGGGCGGGGAGCCGTACGAATTCCCGGTCATCGAGACGCGCCCCCAGTCCGAGCCTGGCGCGATCCGGGCGATCGAAGAAGCGCTGGCGGAGGCGGAGACTTACGACTGGGTGATGCTGACGAGCCCGAACGGCGCGGAGCACTTCTTCGCATGGCTTTGCCGTACCGGGACGGACATCCGCCGCTTCCACCGCGCCCGGTTCGCCGCGGTCGGGCCGAAGACGGCCGAGGCGCTGCTGGCCAGAGGCGTGATCGCCGAGGCGCTGCCGTCCAAGTTCCAGGCGGAAGGGCTGTTGGACAGCCTGGTCGCCGAACTGCGGCCCGGCCAGCGGGCGCTGCTGCCGCGCGGGGATCTCGCGCGGGAGGTGCTGCCCCGCGAGCTCGAGGCGCGCGGAGTAGATGCGGTCGAGCTGGACGTGTACGAGAACCGGCTCATCGTCCCGCAAGACGACGGCCGGCTGCTCGAGATGCTGCGCGCCGGCGAGATTCACGTCGTGACCTTCACCAGCTCGTCTACGGTGACGAATCTGCTCGAAGCGCTGCGCCGGTTGGGCGAGACATCGCCGGCCGAGCTGCTCTCGGGCGCCATCGTAGCCTGCATTGGACCCGTGACCGCCCAGACGGCGGCCGCGAACGGCTTAAAGGTCGCGATCCAGGCGGATCAGGCGACCATCGACGGATTGGTCGAAGCGCTGGCGGCTTACCGCCGGGACCCGACTTCTCGCTCGAACTAGAAAGGAGCGTTATCCATGACATTTCCCATTACGCGCCACCGCCGGCTGCGCCGCACGCCCGCGATGCGCAACCTGGTGAGAGAGACTTATCTGCATCCGCACGACTTCGTCTATCCGCTCTTCGTCGTACCCGGCGAAGGCGTGAAGACGGAGATCGCTTCGATGCCCGGCGTCTACCATTACTCGGTCGACCGGCTGGAGGAAGAAGTGCGGGAGATTCAGGCGCTCGGCATTCAAGCGGTGCTGCTGTTCGGCATTCCCGAGCACAAGGACCCGATCGGCACGTCCGCGTTCGAGACGGACGGCATCGTTCAGCAGGCGACGCGGCGTATCAAGGCGCTCGCGCCGGAGCTCGTCGTCGTCGCGGATACGTGCCTGTGCGAATTCACCGACCACGGCCATTGCGGGGTCGTTCACGGCACGGGCGCATCGGCGGTCGTCGACAATGACGAATCGCTCGCCCTGCTCGTCCGCACCGCCGTCTCCCAAGCCGCCGCCGGCGCCGATATCATCGCGCCCTCCAACATGATGGACGGCTTCGTCGGCGCGATCCGCCAAGGCCTCGACGAAGCCGGGTTCGAGGAGATTCCGATCATGTCCTACGCGGTGAAGTATTCGTCCGCGTATTACGGTCCGTTCCGCGAGGCCGCCCAGTCGGCGCCGCAGTTCGGCGACCGCAAGACCTACCAGATGGATCCGGCCAACGTCCGGGAAGCGCTGCGCGAAGCCGCGTCCGACGCGGCGGAAGGCGCGGACATGCTGATGGTCAAGCCGGGCCTCGCGTATCTGGACGTCGTGCGCGTCGTGAAAGAGCGATTCGACCTGCCGCTCGTCGTGTACAACGTGAGCGCGGAGTATTCGATGGTGAAAGCGGCCGCGCTGCAGGGCTGGATCGACGAACGGGCCATCGTGCTCGAGACGCTGACGGGTATGAAGCGCGCGGGCGCGGACCTCATCATCACCTATCACGCAAAGGATGCCGTCCGCTGGTTGAACGGACAGTATAGCGATTTCCAATCCAGATAGTGGGAGTGTGCCGAAAATGACCGAATTTCGCCGAAAACGCTCGGATTCCCGCTCCAAAGCGGCCTTCGAACGGGCTAAGAAATCGATCCCGGGCGGCGTCAACAGTCCCGTCCGCGCCTTCAAGTCGGTAGGGCTCACGCCGGTCGTCATCGATCGGGGGCAGGGCAGCCGCATCACGGACATCGACGGACAGAGCTACATCGATTACGTGCTGTCTTGGGGACCGCTGATCGCGGGTCACGCCCACCCCGAGGTCGTGGAAGCGATCAAGCGGACGGCGGAGAAAGGCACGAGCTTCGGCGCGCCGACCGAGATCGAGACGGAGATGGCCGAGCTCGTCTGCGCGCGCGTCCCTTCGATCGAAGTCGTCCGCATGGTGAACTCCGGCACCGAAGCGACGATGAGCGCGATCCGTCTCGCGCGCGGCTATACCGGACGCAGCAAGATTCTGAAGTTCGAAGGCTCCTACCACGGGCATGCGGACAGCCTGCTGATCAAGGCCGGCTCCGGCGTGGCTACGCTCGGCTTGCCGGATAGCCCGGGCGTGCCGGAGAGCACCGCCGCGCTTACGATCGCGGTGCCCTACAACGATCTGGCCTCCGTCAAGCTGGCCTTCGAGCGGTTCGGCGAAGAGATCGCCGCGGTCATCGTCGAACCGGTCGCGGGCAATATGGGCGTCGTCCCGCCGCTGCCCGACTTCCTCGCGGGCTTGCGGGAGATCACGTCGAAGGCCGGCAGCCTGCTGATCTTCGACGAAGTCATGACCGGGTTCCGCGTCCATCTCCACTGCGCGCAGGGACTGTACGGCGTGACGCCCGATCTGACCTGCCTCGGCAAGGTCATCGGCGGCGGCCTCCCCGTCGGCGCCTACGGCGGGCGCCGGGAGATCATGGACCGCGTGGCGCCGGTCGGTCCGATCTACCAGGCCGGCACGCTGTCCGGCAATCCGCTCGCGATGGCGGCCGGCTACGCGACGCTAAGCCTGCTGACCGAGGACGCTTATCGGCAGCTGGAGAAGCTGGCGATCCGGCTCCAAGCGGGACTCGAGCGGAACGCGGCCGAATACGGCGTGCCGATGACGGTGAACCGGGTCGGCTCGATGGTCTGCCCGTTCTTCACCGACAAGCGCGTCATCAACTTCGAGACGGCGCGCTCGTCCAACACGGAGCGGTTCAACGTCGTGTTCGGCCGCATGCTGGACAGCGGCGTCAACCTGCCGCCGTCGCAGTTCGAAGGCTGGTTCCTCTCGACCGCCCACGCCGAAGCCGATATCGACGAGACGGTCGAAGCGCACCGGACCGCGCTGCAGAAGCTTTAAAGCCGCCAGAATGCGGCGTCCGCCAGCCCCTTGCCCCGCGTTCCCGCGGGCAAGGGGCTGTTTGCGTCTTCGCGATTCCATAGGCATGCCCGCCTTCCTGCGGCATATAGATAAATAGGGAGTGAAGCCTGCCCTCCTAGACAGGGGAGGGCGTCTACGCCGAAAGGAGGACGTGAATCGTGACGGAATCGTTAAACGGTCTGCGATTCGATATTTACGAGAGAGTGCATCTGCCGGACGATGTGGCGGCGATCGAGGAATTGGAAGAGATCGAGCTCGTCCCGCACATGCAGGCGCTGCCGCAGGACGATCAGGTGCTGCTCCGGGGGCATCTGCTGCTGACGGGCGCGTACAAGTCGCAAGAGGATCCGGAATCCTTGCGGCAACTCGAGCATTGGATTCCCGTCGAGATCTCGTTGCCGCTGAATCGGGTGGAGCGCATGGAGGACTTGGCGATCGAGATCGACAACTTCGACATCGATCTGCTATCCACGCGCACGCTGAACGTGACCGGCGTGCTCGCGCTGCGCGGCCTGCAGGTCGCATCGCCCCAAGCGCCCGTCTGGCGGGAGGACGGCTTCACGGTCGTCCATCAAGCGCCGCTCGCCGCGCCGGAACAGGAGCAGGAGCCGCCCGCCGCCGCGCCGTATTATCAGCAGCAGCCGGGGCCGGTCTATCATCCTCCGTCTTACTACGGGGCCGATGCGACCCAGCAGACGCCGGAACAAGTTCCGGTCTGGTACGACCAGCAGCGCGTCTCGGAGCAGCTTCAGGCGCAGGCCGCGCAGCTGAGAGCCGAGGCCGAAGCGCGCGCCGCCGCCGAAGCGGAAGAGAACGCCTGGGTCGAGGCCCAAGCGCGGGCGGCCGCCCAGGCGCAGGCCGAAGCCGAAGCGCAGGCGGAAGCCGAGGCGAGGGCCGAAGCGGAAGCGGAAGCCTATGCCTATGCGGAAGCGGAGCGGCAGCGGCTCGAGCGGCTGGCGGCGGAACAGGAGCGCCAAGCCGCGTACGACGCGCTTCCGGATGCGGACGAGGCTTCGTTGTCGCCTTCGTCGGACCCTGCCGGCTATCGCGAACGCACCGCCGACGAAGTCGTGCAGGCGATCAAAGACGCGGAGGCGGGGAACGCCGCCGTTCCGTCCGTGTACGAGGTCGAGGTGCCGCTCGAGACGCAGGGATACGGCGTCCTGGAAGCCGACGCGCCGCTCTCGGCCGAGACGCCTCGGGAGGAGAAGCCCGAGCTGAAGGTCGCGCTGAACGGCAAGTCCGGAGACGCCGCGAACGCGGGCGCGGCTTCCTCCTTCGGCGTAGGCCTCCTCTCTCAACTCGGCGACAAAGGGGCGCGGCGCCAAGCGGAGCAGCTCGCGGCCGACGAAGCGCTGCAAGCGAGCGCCGAACAAGAGGCGGACTCCTCGGGCGACGAGCTGGAATGGACGCGGCTGTTCCTCGCCAAAGATCCGGCGCAGTCGTTCCGCAAGGTGAAGCTGTGCATCGTGCAGCGCGAAGACACGCTGGACGCGATCGCCTCCCGGTATAACGTGCAGTCCCGGGAGCTTCAGCTGTACAACCGGTTGAACGATCCGCACGTGGCCGAAGGCCAAATCATCTACATTCCTTAAAGCGCCGACCGAGAGAATGCGTCAAGCCATAGAGGACCGTCCCCGAGCCGATGGCGACCGGGGGACGGTCCTTTTTGCCGTTTGCGGCGAAGCGCCGGTCCGGACGCCCGCTTAGGCCTTTCTCCTGCGCGGCGGCTCTTATTGACTGCTCTTGGCCGGACGGGTATGATAGTGGAATAAAGACTTGGATAGGGATGAGTACGCAGATTCGGCCCTTCAGAGAGCGGGACCGCTGCCGCAAGGCAGCGCTGAGAGGTTCCGCAGGAAGCCGCCTGCCGAAGTCGCCCTGGAGTCTCCCGTTTGAACCGACGCTGAGAACGGGACGGCCGCAGCCGTTATCCTGCGCTGAAGAGCCGAGCGGCCCCTTGCGGCCGAGCGGAATGAAGGTGGTACCACGGAAGCGAACCTTTCGTCCTTTGCGACGGGAGGTTTTTGTGTTTGTTCGCCCTTCCCGAGCGGGTTCTTCCCGTTTCCGCGCCGGAAGGCCGCAGTTCCGACGCTGCGCCCCTATACGGGGCCGCGACCGTTTTGACTTGAGACCCATGTCCCTTTGGAGGTTGTATCCAGAATGAGCGAAATCGAGCAACGCAACACCCTCGAGCTGCCCACCACCTATGACCCGACGAGCGCCGAGCAGAAATGGTACGACGCCTGGATTCAAGGCGAATACTTCAAGGCCGGCGGCCGGCCGGACGCCCCCAAATATACGATCGTCATCCCGCCGCCGAACGTGACGGGCAAGCTGCATATCGGCCACGCGCTGGATCTGACGCTGCAGGACATCCTGATCCGCTTCAAGCGGATGCAGGGCTTCGACGCGCTCTGGGTGCCGGGCACCGACCATGCCGGCATCGCGACCCAAGCCAAGGTAGAGGGCAAGCTGCGCGAAGAAGGCGTCAGCCGTTACGACCTCGGCCGCGAGGCCTTCCTAGCGAAAGTCTGGGCTTGGAAGGAAGAGTATGCCGGATCGATCCGCAGCCAGTGGGCGAAGATGGGGCTGAGCCTGGACTATTCGCGCGAGCGGTTCACGCTGGACGAAGGACTGTCCAAGGCCGTCCGCGAAGTGTTCGTCCGCCTGTACGAGAAGGGGCTTATCTACCGCGGCAAACGCATCATCAACTGGGATCCGGCCGCGCGCACGGCGTTGTCCGACATCGAGGTCGAATATAAGGAAGTGAACGGCCATCTCTACCATCTGCGCTATCCGCTCTCGGACGGCAGCGGCGATCTGACGGTAGCGACGACCCGTCCCGAGACGATGCTGGGCGATACGGCCGTCGCGGTCCATCCGGAGGACGAGCGCTACCGCCATCTGATCGGCAAGACGCTGCGCCTGCCGATCCTGAACCGGGAGATCCCGATCGTCGGCGACACTTATGTCGACAAGGAATTCGGCAGCGGCGCGGTGAAGATCACCCCGGCGCACGATCCGAACGACTTCGAAGTCGGCGCCCGCCACGACTTGCCGCAGATCATCGTGATGGACGAGAGCGGCAAGATGAACGAGAACGCGGGCCCTTACCAAGGCATGGACCGGACGGAATGCCGCAAGGCGATCGTGAAGGACCTGCAGGAGCAGGGCGTCTGCGTGCGCATCGAGGACCACGTGCACCAAGTCGGCCACAGCGAGCGCTCCGGCGCCGTCGTCGAGCCGTATTTGTCCACGCAATGGTTCGTCGCGATGAAGCCGCTGGCCGAAGCTTCGATCGAAGCCCAGAAGACGGGCAAAGGCGTCAACTTCGTGCCGGACCGCTTTGAGCGGACGTACTTGTTCTGGATGGAGAACGTGCGCGACTGGTGCATCTCCCGCCAGCTCTGGTGGGGCCACCGCATTCCCGCCTGGTACCACGAGACGACGGGCGAGATCTATGTCGGCGCGGAGGCGCCCGAGGGCGCGGGCGAGCCGAATTCGCCTTGGCGGCAGGACGAGGACGTGCTGGACACGTGGTTCAGCTCCGCGCTATGGCCGTTCTCGACGCTGGGCTGGCCCGAACAGACGGAAGACCTGAAGCGATTCTACCCGACCGACGTGCTGGTCACCGGCTACGACATCATCCCGTTCTGGGTGTCGCGGATGATCTTCACCGCATTGGAGTTCACGGGCACAGCGCCGTTCAAGGACGTGCTCATCCACGGGCTCGTGCGCGACGCCGAAGGACGCAAGATGTCCAAGTCGCTCGGCAACGGCGTCGATCCGTTCGAGGTCATCGAGAAATACGGCGCGGACGCGATGCGCTACATGCTGTCCACCGGCAATACGGCCGGGCAGGACTTGCGCTTCCGTTGGGAGAAGGTCGAACAGGCGCGCAACTTCGCGAACAAGATCTGGAACGCCTCCCGCTTCGCGCTCATGAACCTGGAAGGCTTCACTGCCGCGGATATCGACTTGTCCGGATCGCTGTCGACGGCCGACCGCTGGATTCTGCACCGGTTCCACGAGACGACGCGCGACGTGACGCGCTTGATGGAGACGTACGAGTTCGGCGAGACCGGACGGCTGCTCTACAACTTCATCTGGGACGATCTGTGCGACTGGTACATCGAATTCGCCAAGCTGACGCTGTACGGCAACGACGCGGAAGCCAAGCGCAGCACGCAGTCCGTCATCGCTTACGTGCTTGACCGGACGATGCGGCTTCTGCATCCGTTCATGCCGTACCTGTCCGAGGAGATCTGGCAGCATTTGCCGCACGAGCCGGGGGAGACGATCACCCTGGCGGCATGGCCGGTCTACGACGCCGCGTTCGAAGCGGCGGACGCCGTCGCGGAGATGGGTCTGCTCATGGAAGCGATCCGCGCGGTGCGCAACGTACGCGCCGAAGTGGGCGTCACGCCGGGCAAGAAGATCGAGATGATGGCGAAGCCGACGAACGCGGCTTCGGAGAGTATCCTACGCCGCAACGAGGAGTATCTGCGCCGGTTCTGCAACACGTCGCAGCTCACGCTCGACGCCGCACTGACGCCGCCCGATAAAGCGATGACGGCGATCGTCACGGGGCTCGAGATCTATCTGCCGCTCGCCGGACTGATCGATATCGGCCAAGAGATCGCCCGCCTCGAGAAGGAGCTGGCGACGCTGAACCAGGAAGTGGAACGCGTCGAGAAGAAGCTCGCGAACGAGGGCTACCTCGCCAAGGCGCCGGCTCAAGTCGTCGAACAAGAACGCGCCAAAGGCCAGGATTACCGCGACAAGCGCGACAAGGTGCTCGCCCGGATCGCCGAGCTGCGCGGTTGATGGAGGCGTAGGACCATGACAGCAGAAGAACAGTCGGGCGCGAATCGCGCGCAACCCGCCTTCCGCACGCCCGCGGAGGCGATCTCCTGGATTACGGGGCTCATGCCGACCGTCGGCATCCGGCCCGGTCTGGAGCGGATGACGCTGCTGCTCGAGCAGCTCGGCAATCCGCACCGCCGGCTCAAGTTCATTCATGTCGCCGGCACGAACGGCAAAGGCTCGGTCTGCGCCTTTCTGACGAGCGTGCTGCGGCAGAGCGGGTACGACGTAGGGACGTTCACGTCCCCGTACATCACGTCGTATACGAACCGGTTCCAATACAACGGAGAGGACATCCCCGGCGACGTCCTGCTCCAGCTGGCGAACCGGCTCAAGCCGTTCGCCGACCGGATGGCGGAGACCGAATGGGGCCCGCTTACGATGTTCGAGCTCACGACGGCGCTCGCCATCCTGTATTACGGCACCGTTTCCTTCCCCGACTACGTCGTCTGGGAGACGGGGCTGGGCGGCCGGCTCGACGTGACCAACGTCGTGACGCCGATCGTCAGCGTCATTACGAACGTCGGCCATGACCACATGGACTTGCTCGGCCCTACCCTCGCGGATATCGCGAAGGAGAAGGCGGGGATCATCAAGCCGGGCGTGCCGGTCGTCTCGGCCGCGTCGCAGCCCGAGGTCGCGGCGATCATGAAGGAGACGGCCGCCGCTCGCCAATCGACCTTGTACCTGATCGGCGAACAGTTCGCGTACGAGACGGCAGACGCGGCAGAGGACGAGCAGCGGTTCGACTTCCAAGGGCTGTTCCGCCGCTTGGACGATCTCGCCATCACGCTGAACGGCGCGCACCAGCAGACGAACGCGGCAACGGCCGTCATGACGATCGACGTGCTGCGCACGTATTACGCGCTGATCGTCGACGAGGAGGATTTGCGACAAGGCCTGCGGGCGGCGGCATGGCCGGGCAGGCTCGAGATGGTGTCGCGGGAGCCGCGCATCCTGCTCGACGGGGCGCACAATCCCGAAGGCATGGAGGCGCTCAAGGCAGCGCTTAGCGACGTATACGAGTACGATACGCTGAACGTGATGATCGCCATGATGCCCAACAAGAATCACGAACAATCGTTGCGGCATATACTACCAATGGTGAATACGCTCGTCATTACCGAGCCTGATTTCCATAAAAAAATGAACGCCGCCGAATTGGCAGCGGTCGCGCAGCGGCTGCAGCCTGAACTGGGCGGGCCGGAGCGCGTGATCGTGGAGCCGAATTGGCGCCAAGGACTCGATACGCTCCAAGATTTGGCGTCAAACGGCTCCGGCCGAACGCTGACGGTGGTCACCGGCACTTTGTACCTTATCGCCGATGTCCGCTCTTGGCTGCTCCATCATACGAATTCAGAAAAAGGCTGGTGAAGCGTCGTTGGCAACGGCTGAGCACGTACATTTTATCGGCATCGGCGGTTACGGGATGAGTGCCATTGCCAGAGTCATGCTGGAGATGGGCTATCGCGTGACCGGATCGGATGTGGTCCGTCAAGAGTTAACGGATAAGTTGGCGGCCAAAGGCGCGGAGATCTATATCGGCCACCAGGCCGAGAACGTGAGAGGCGCCAATCTGGTCGTCTATTCGACGGCGCTGTCCAAGGACAACGTGGAGCGCCAAGAGGCCGAGAGCCTGCAGATTCCTACCTTGCATCGCGCGCAGATGCTCGCCCGCCTGCTGAACAGCCGCACGGGCATCGCCGTCGCCGGCGCGCACGGCAAGACGACGACGTCGTCGATGATCGCGCTCGTCATGGAGACGGCCGGACTGGATCCGACCTACATCATCGGAGGCGAGATCGTCAACGTCGGCACGAACGCCAAGGCCGGCAAAGGCGAGCACGTCGTCGCCGAAGCGGACGAGAGCGACGGTTCGTTCCTGCAGTACGAGCCGGCCGTCGCGGTCGTCACGAACATCGAGGCCGATCATCTCGAGAACTACGACGGCGACTTCGGCAAGCTGAAGGCAGCCTACGTGAAGTTCCTGCAGCACGTGCGTCCGGACGGGCGCGCGGTCGTCTGCGCCGACGACGAGAACGTCCGCGAGATTCTGCCGCTGGTAGGGGACCGGACGAACGTCGTCACGTTCGGCATCGCGCATCCGGCGGCCTATACCGCCGCCGACATCGAGCTGGGCGACCGCCAGGCGTCGTTCTCGGTCGTTAAGGGCGGACAATCCCTCGGCGTCATCCGGCTGTCGGTGCCGGGCCGCCATAATGTCTACAACGCGCTGGCGACGGTCGTCGTCTGCCTGGAAGCGGGTATTCCGTTCGCGCGGATCGCGGAGGCGATCGTGGAATTCCGCGGCGCCAAACGGCGGTTCCAGGTGCTCGGCGAAGTGAAGGACATGCTGGTCATCGACGATTACGCGCATCATCCGACGGAGATTCAGGCGACGATCCAGGCGGCCAAAGCGACCGGCAAACGGATCATCGCCGTTTTCCAGCCGCAGCGCTATACCCGGACGTACTTCCTGCTGGACGCGTTCAGCAGGGCGTTCGAAGACGCGGACGAGGTGATTATCACCGACATCTACTCGCCCGCCGGGGAGCAGCGGATCGAGGGCGTCACCTCGCAGCGGCTCGTCGAGCTGATCGAGAAGAACAGCAATCCGAACGTCGCCTACGTGCCGACCAAGGAGGAAGTGCGCGACCTGCTGGCAATCCGCGTCGTGCCCGGCGATCTTGTCATTACGATGGGCGCCGGCGACATCTGGAAGGCGGGCGACGAGCTGGCGCGCCTCCTGCGGGAGCGCGAAGGCGTCTGAGCTTCCGAGCCGCCGCGCGCCTAGATGGCGTGCATGTCCAAACATGAAGACGTCCGAACCCGGTTGCGCGGTTCGGGCGTTTTTTTTGTGCGACCGAAAGCGTGGGGGAAAGGCGTTCCCGTGCAGGATCGTTCAAAGAGCGTATGTAAACGACCTACATCGCGCGTTTCCGCTTAGTAGCGTTCAAAGAGAGTATGTAAACTACCTACATCGCGCGTTTCCACGCAGGAGCGTTCAAAGAGCGTATGTAAACGACCTACATCGCGCGTTTCCGCGCAGGATCGTTCAAAGAGCGTATGTTAACGACCTACATCGCGCGTTTCCGCTTAGTAGCGTTCAAAGAGCGTATGTAAACGACCTACATCGCGCGTTCCCGCATAGTAGCGTTCAAAGAGCGTATGTAAACGACCTACATCGCGCGTTTCCGCGCAGGAGCGTTCAAAGAGCGTATGTAAACTCAATGGCATT
>NZ_JACJVP010000025.1 GCF_014212125.1 Cohnella nanjingensis | reverse complement strand
CAGGCAAGCCGAGCGCCGCTGCCGGCGGCAACGCCAAGGCGAGCAAGCCGGGCGGCGGCAAGGGTGCGGCGGCCGGCGGCAAGAAGTCGGCGGCGCCGGTGGGGGCCGTAGCGGTGGCCAACGAGCAGACCGCGGCCGCTTCGGCGTCTGTCGAGGGCGGCAGCAGCAAGCCGCGCCGCCGGCGCAAGCCGAAGGCTCCGAAGGAGCAGCAATAGCATGTGCGAGGGAGCTAGCTGGCTTGTGCCGGCGGCTCCCTTTCTCATGTCGTACGGCCTGCTTGATGGGGGATTCGCGACGCAGCCTCGTACGATCCGGCTCAGCGTTAATCCCGTTAAAGATTAACGTGCCAAGTCGACGCCGTTTGGCCCGAATTTCGCCGAAATGCCATTAGACAACCCGCCCCGAATTCGGGTAGGATAATACATGGTATGAATGGGACGCGCTCGGCGCGTTAACGGGAGGAATGGACGAATGGCAGACCAATTGTATCACGTGCTCGGGGCCAAGCAGTTCTCGCGGGCGGAGCTGGAGGAGCTGTTCGCGGCTTCCAAGGCGATGGAGGAAGTCGTGAAGGCGGGCGGGGACCGGCGGCATGCGGGACGGATCATGACGACGCTGTTCTTCGAAGCCAGTACGCGGACGCGGCTATCGTTCGAATCGGCGATCTCGCGCCTCGGCGGCACGGTCATCGGGACGGAGAACGCGGCGCAATTCTCCTCGGCGATCAAGGGGGAGACGCTCGAGGACACGATCCGCATCATCACGGGGTACAGCGACATCATCGTCATGCGGCATACCGAGATCGGCGCGGCCAAGCGCGCTGCGGCCGTATCTGGCGTGCCGGTCATCAACGCAGGCGACGGAGCGGGCGAGCATCCGACGCAAGCGCTGCTTGACGCGTATACGATCCAGAAGGAATTCGGCCGCATCGACGGGCTGAAGATCGCCATGGTGGGCGACCTCGCGTACGGACGGACGGTGCACTCGCTGAGCTATATGCTGGCGAACTTCAAGGACGTCATGATCTACTACATCTCCCCGGAGAACGTGCGGATCCCGGCGAACGTCAAGCGCTATATGGAAGAGAAAGGCGTCCGCTACGAAGAAACGACGGACCTGAACGCCGTGGCGGGCTCGATCGACGTATTGTACCAGACGCGGATTCAGAAGGAACGCTTCCCGTCGCCGGAGGAGTACGACAAGGCTGCCGGCCAGTACATCGTCGACACCGATTTGATGGACCGCATGCGCAAAAACACGATCGTGCTGCACCCGCTGCCGCGCGCCGGCGAGATCGCCGAAGCCGTCGACAGCGACCCGCGTGCCGCGTATTTCCGCCAGGCGCAGAACGGTCTGTACATCCGGATGGCGCTCATCGACAAGGCGCTCGGGGGCAAGTAAGCACAGGCCTGGATAGAGGCATATTGAGAGCGGGTATGGTTGCGTAAGCGCGACGGAGTGGAACGGCGAATAGAGGCATACCGAAGCAGCTGTTCTTGTGCAAGCGTGGTGGAGCGGAACGGCCATGATTCGTCGCCCGCTTGCGCCGTTCCGATGGCGGGAGGAGCGGTCTTGCGACGCGGTCGGCGCTCCTCTAACTTGTTTGCTGAACGTGAAGGAAAGCTCAGTTGTGAAGGGTTTGGCTCGCGTGATATAATGAATGTCTGACTATCGATGGGACATCTGGAGGTGAAGTAGGGTGGCCAAGAAGAAGGACCAATTCGACAAACCGCTAGCGCAGAACAAGAAGGCCTCGCACGACTACTTCATCGAAGAGACCTTCGAAGCGGGAATGGTACTGACGGGCACGGAGATCAAGTCGCTGCGGGGCGGACGAGCCAATCTTGGCGACGCGTTCGCAACGATCCGAAACGGCGAGCTTTTCCTGCACAACATGCACATCAGTCCGTTCGAGCAAGGCAACCGCCACAATCCGACGGACCCGACGCGCGCGCGCAAGCTGCTCATGCACAAGTCGCAGATCCTGAAGCTGCTCGGCCTGTCCAAGCAAGAGGGCTACACGATCGTGCCGCTGAAGGTGTACACGCGCAACGGCTTCGCCAAGTGTCTGATCGGGCTGGGCAAAGGTAAAAAGAATTACGACAAGCGCGAATCCGCGGCCAAGAAAGATGCCCAACGCGACATCCAACGGGCGCTGCGCGAGAAGCAGAAGATCTCCCGCTGAGCCGGTATTGGCTCGGTAGGCAGCGATCGCCAAGCTTCCCAGCAATGCAGAGCGGTAATCGTCGCACGCTTATGGTATACTAATGTAGCACGACCGATGCACGAACTCACCGTCTTCGCGGACGGTGCCTAGGATCCGTACCCGATCGCCGTTTTGGACGATGCGACGCGGTACCGGCTTCCCACTTTCGGGGGCGTTTATGGATTCGACGGGGATAGTTCGAGCATGGGTTGCGGGTAGTGGGGACGCGTCCGCTTCATCAACGCTAAAGCCTATTAAATGGCAACCAACGTACAACTTTAGCAGCAGCCTAAGAAACTGTATGCTAAGCTTCTACTCTCCATCGCCCATGTGGCGGGATAGGGGCTCAACTTTAGTGGGATACGCTGTCTAGTCTCCGCCTGGGGCTAGCTGAAGAAGACAATCAGGCTGACCCGAAGCGGAGCTGGTTACGGAGCGCTGCTAGGGTGACATCAAATCCGTGACTACACCCGTAGAAGCCTGTGTGCCGTTATCTTCGGACAGGGGTTCGACTCCCCTCGCCTCCACCATAAAAACACTGACCGCATGAGGTCAGTGTTTTTTTGTGGGCGAGGGGGCGTTGCCCCGAATCCGTTCCGCACGGACGGAGCAAAGCGGAGGAGTACGGCATCTGATTCCACCACTAGGCTCTGCATCGTCGAGTATGCTTCGTAAGCAAGTTCAATCAAGAATCAGTTAAGGAGGACTGGGGTTCGACCGCGCGCAGGGAGCAAAGCGGACGAGCACGGCATCTGATTCCACCGCTACGCTCTGCTTCGTCGAAATGGCTTCGTCAGCAAGTTTAATCGAGAATCATATACTTCCCTCGCCTCCACCAACATGAAAACCGACCGCATGAGGTCGGCTTTTTTGCGTGGAGCAAGGGGTGGCGCTGCCCCGTATCCGTTCCGCACGGACGGAGCGCAGCGGAGGAGTACGGCATCTGATTCCACCACTGCGCTCGTCATCTGTGAATCGTCATCGTTAGCATATTAGATAATGAATCAGTTAAGGAGGACAGGGGTTCGACCGCGCGCAGGGAGCGAAGCGGACGAGCACGGCATCTGATTCAACCGCTGCGCTCTGCATCGTCGAGTGGGCATCGTTAGCAAGTTCAATCGTGAATCATATACTCCCCTCGCCTCCACCAACCTTACTAAAAACGAACACAATATACTTAGTTGGTGGATTTTCAGTAACAGTTTGGCTTAATTAGTAAAAGGGCAGTTAGGGCGGGTAGCGTCAAGAAGTTTGTGTAGTAGGTTTTTCCATCGGGACGATTGACAGTCCATTGTCATGTTATTGGAGGGATTTTGGTACTACCCTCCATATCGTTCGGCGTACATCTTCTCAAACTTAGCCCTCGTATCGGTATCAACAAAGCCACGAATCGCTCTACCACACCATTTTTCGTTGTAGTCGAGCGCTTGCAGGTAAAAATCCTTTTGATGCGGATGATCCCCAAAGTGTGATGATCCATCGAATGGAAATCAACTTAACTGTGCACACAACCCGAAAACGGAGAGCTTTACTGTTTGTTGAGAAAATTAGCTCGGAGTTACTATCATTTTCAATGTGTTTTTTCGGAGCTATAGATGATGCTCCAGAGTGGAAACAGCCGGGAATAAGAGATGATGAACTTGATGAGTTTATCTGTTTATTAATCTCACTATATAGAGAGTTAAAGTTTAGCGTGGGTGGATTAGCAATTGAAGAAGATATGAAAGGTTTGTTTGATGTTAATAAAGTATGGCCAAATGAAAAATATAACTTTGTAAATCTTACTTTCAAAGATAACTTATATAAGTTTCAGGCTATCTTAATAAATAAATCATTAAATGAAAAATTGTCAGAAGGACAGTACACCTTAATTGATAATTCTTGTATGCTTTATCGAAATGCTTGAATATTTGACATCGGCGTTAAGGCGAATCCTGTCTGGGAGGTTTATTATGTATCTTCATGAGATGTTAAATGAAATAAGGTCAAAAGATGATTTGCTGCGGTTTCTTACTGCACTTAGGAAGGACTTAGTTACGAATAATGAAGATTGGGAGAACCCAACTTTAGATAGATACCTTGAAGCAATGCAAGGTTGGATAAAAGATATGGATAGTTACTATTCAAACACTAATCAGACAATTCCAGAACAACCAACGTGGAAGGTTATTGCTGATATCTTATATGCAGCTAAAATTTACGAATAAATAATGCTTTGGATTTCGTTCAACTACCGGGAAACGATCCGCAAATATACAGCCTGTCGGCTTGGTCCTGCAGACTGTTCAAGCTATCGGGTAGATAAGTTGAACATCATCCATGAAATGGGGTTATGGTCGTGACATTGATTGAACCTTGGGAGTCAATTGAACAGGGTGAGCAATTTGAAACGGAGTTACTTCGTGAAGTTAGTGAGTCCCATCCCTTATATGGCAAAGAAATAACAGCAATCGCACGACGTTTCGATTGTGACGATGTTCTATTCCAAGTCGCTGGTGGGGAAAAGACATACTTCGTGGTTGTTCATTTAACGTGGAAAATGAAGGTTGAAGCTAAGGGATATCCTTGTTGTGAGTTCTTTGAATCACTAAAGGAGTTCGAGACAAAAAGAATGACTCATGACCACAAAATGTATTAGATGTTGTTGTTCAGCTAACAGGCAGTTAGTGCGAATATAAGGATGAAGTTATTGTCAGGATAACTGATAATGGAGGTTGAGTATTCTGCAAAACGTTATTCTTATAGGTGAACGGCTTTCGCTCTTGAAATTACAGGAGGCATTTTCTGCGAGCCCTCCAAAATTATAAATATACCGGTTCGGAATGAGCTTACCCAAGACCCCATAAGTCATTATATGTTTCGATTTTTTGCTAAACGGATAAAGTTTTACTCAGCCTTCAATAAGTTTACCTATCAACAAAATGAACTGAAGTATTTTTTTGAGAATGCTATGGATAGAGAAAGAGATCTTGAAGAATATAACGACATTCTAGATTACCTTTATAAAACGCTTCATTTTATTACGATTATTAAACGATATGATATATGGGGTGCAGGTAATCTTTGGGGTATACTAGCTATCTTTCGAGAACAGCTTAATGAATTAGAGGAAAAGGTCAAGAATGCATTTAAGATAATTATTTCTTCATTGGAATCTGGGAAACTGATTGAGATTCCTGAACAACTATTTGATTTCCAATGGACTCCACCGTTACTTATTACAGAAATACAAAGGTACTGGGACAAATTGGTGAACATCGCAAACACGTATGAAGAAATCTGTAGGGAATGGAACTTGCCTACATATATGGGTGATGAACTAACTTAGGGTTATTAAATCAGTTACTTAACTGCTTGGGGGTTGCTGAACGGCAGCTCCCTTCATTTACGGCACCTTGCCAGGTGATCAAGGACGTTACATTGAAAATCATTAACTGATTATTTATTCGAACCCTCTAGACATTCATTGAAAGTAAAAGCCTCTTTCCGTCCACTCCCAACTAGATCTATATTGCCGTACAACATGATAAACTACCATGACTTTGAAGTTATGTGGTTATTTTAATACGTTTATTAGTAACAGGCTGTCGTGAGTCTGTTCCGCTAAATGGCAATGTTGTTGAACTAAGAATTATGCGAAGTAAGGATGTGAATGTATGTTTCAAGATGGGTTTCCAAACTTTTTGTGTGATGATGTGAATAAGGTTATTGGACTGATTCCTCATAATACTTTTAATAACATCAACATTGGTGAGTCCCAGGACATCATTCAATATTTTATAGATAACAACGTGATTAGGTTTCCTTATCGTATCTACTACATTGATATTCCAAGTGAAGTTATACAAAATTTAAGTGCTCGACAAAAAATGATTTTGCATTGCATTTATTCAAGAAGTTGTGACGGGTTTGTTCGCCAAAAACATATGTATTCTTTGCTTCAGATGGATTATGAAGATTGGACTATTCCGTATATCGTAAAAATATGTGATGAATATGTCGTTGAAATATTAGAAATGAATTATGAAATTTTAAAAGGACAGGATACGAAACGGATGAAGAAATTTTGTCTTGAAAATGTTGAGTCGTTTTGCAAAAGCTATAATAGAATGATTAGCTATTGGAACGAATATTACAGATATAAACACAAAAAATTTCAACAATATATAGGCAGGAAATTATTTAGAGAATGTTTCGGTTACTCTAAATCAATGGAACGGAAAATAAGGACTTTGTGAAACAGTACACCTCAACTAACGGGAAAAGATAGTTCACAGAACTGCACGAAACGATATCCCATCTAATCGGGTTATCGTTTCTATTTTTTTTGCAGGAAAATAGTCGTACAATGTCGAAACTTAAACGGGAAATAATTACCAATAATTTCATTTGGGGTGTGCTGCTAGTGAGCAACAATTTCTATGCATATCGCTATTTCATCGTACCTACTGAACAGCAAATGACGATGAATCAACTCTTTATTTCGGATAAAAGAGAATTGCTAGTTAATTTTTTTGAATTACTAAAGACCCAAAAAAAGGCTGAGGGAAGTTATTGGAGCAAAAACTACATCCTGTATCTTACCAAGGAACTTGCCAATGGTCTCTTTCTTTGCAAATTTGCAAAACAAAAAAATATTACGATTTATGAGCCGGGAAGTTCCGATATAGAGGACACCCCCGAGAATACATATCCATTTATCTACATAGTAGTGGACCTAAACAGCCAGATATTATTTTTTCAGGAGAAGCAATCTATTTTTCCAAACCGAGCAACGTCGAAGAATTCATTTTGCCAGCTAATTAATTCGTTCATCGAAGATTACGATTATTTAGTTACGATCGATGAAATTACATACGAACAAAACTTCTGGAAAGAACTGGACTCCCATGAATCTATCTACGAACTAGAGTTAACTATGAAGTCGCCGAATCTATTTGGTAGTCTTGTGGAAGCAGAAGAATTACTTAAAGAAATCAATAAGACATACAATAATACTGAAACCACATTGAAAGTCAAAAATGATAAAGGGAAACTTCGAGTTGTTCGAGATAAAATCCAAAGTTTTATTAAATATATATCTGCTGGCGGTGGGAAGTGGGTCTTAGGTGTAACCGGTAAGGGTTCGAAAAGAGTTGTTAAGATCAAGAGTACTCATTCTGTAAGGACAGTCCAATTGCATGTCATTGATGATAATTTAGATTTACAACTTGTTATCAATGAAATTACAGTGATTGATGAAATCATTAAAAATGTGAATGATGGAACCACTCGGGGTAAGAATCATGATGAAAATCAAAATTAAAAAAGCAGTTCAACTAATATTAATTTTATTTATATCAGCCGGGCTATCCTGGTTTATTTGTACTTTTAACACTAAGCTTGATAAGATCAGTATTTTAAATGATGATATTATAATTAACTTGTTATGTGGTTTACTTGCGTTATCGATTGCAGTTATCACTCTAATCTATACATTGCTCGAAAAGATAAAAGAAAAAATGCCGGACAATTCCAATATAGATAAAATAATTAATCGGCTCTTCGGTACGTTGAAAAAAGACACGTGGGCAGTCTTTGTATTTTTAATTATTGTTGTACTAGTTATCTTTTTTCGCGATACGGATATTCCGAACCTTCAATGGAGTAATACGTTCCCTTTTTCAAAACTTAATTTCGTTTACTTTACTAAACTATTTGTAATTTTCTTGTCTTTATCCGCAGTTGCAGATATTATCCTTACATTGTTTAGCCTCTTAACAGCACTCAGCAAGAGTGCAAAATAGTTTTTCTAACAAAAATACGTAAAAGGCACTTCCTCATAAGTGGGGTGCCTTTTCTTGATCAGTTAATGGATTTAATAATATGAGCAACTGAGAACATTTGATCTAGTATATCATTTGCTGCTTGATGACCAAATAACTCAAACTTATGAATCCTTCCTTTAAGAGCATTCCAGGTGTTACTTTGCCCAATCTTTACTTGCGAGTATTGTAAATCGAAACTGATATTTGTGGGTTCGCTTTTAGATAAGGACGCTCCATCAACATGAAAGCCAACCGCATGAGGTCGGCTTTTTTGCGTGGAGCAAGGTGAGGTGTTGCCCCGAATCCGAAGGCGGACGTGGATTCACCGCGCAACCGCAAGTGAAGAGGAGCAGAGGCTCAGGCAACACATAAATTCGATATTAAATATATAAGCAAGATAATAGATGAAACAGGCGCAAGGGAAGTCTGAAGAAGGAAAATCATGTAATATGTCGAAATTTATAGCTACAATGTCGCATGGTGAGAAAGGAGCTTGATGTAATGGCTTCAAGATATTTATACTCATTAGAAATTCATAATAACTATTTAGGAGTATCCAAGATAGTCAAAGGAATGACTCGATACGAGGTTCAATTAAAGGCGTCAGACCAATTGAAGAAATGGGATGAAAGAGAAAAGAAGGAACGTGCAAAAGAAGCAATAAATGATCTGAAAGAACAGGCCGAATTTGATACATCTGCGGCTCAGGAGCTCATAAGGGCATACAAAAACATTTTAAATGCCACCTTGCAAGTCAACGATAAACTTGATTGGGAGGTTCTAAAGGATAAAACGCCATTCGGCAAAGTATATCCTTCTATTAGTAAGACTCGCACTGAGATGCAAGTGCCGGTGGAGAACAAGTTTGCTGAGTTGATTTTTAAGTCACGGAAGAGGGCACGACTGGCGAAAGAAGAACAGGCTCATGCTAAATTTTCTGAAGAACTAGATGTATATCACCTTGAGAAAGCTGAATTTGAAAAGGCCCAAAATGAACAAAATGAGAGCATAGTTCAACTTAAATTCGAGTTCGAAAATGGACATGGTGAGGCTATTGAAAAATATGTGCATATCGTATTAGAACGTTCCATTTATCCGGATGGGTTCCATAAAGAATACGATATTGTGTTCGAGCCTATCAGTGGCACAATCATTATTAATTACAATTTGCCATCCAAGGAGTCAATGCCACGGATTATTGAACATAAATTTGTAGCTAGCCGTAAGGAAATAAGCAGTGTTGAAATGAAGCAAAAAGAGTTTGATTTATTTTATGAAGATGTATTGTATCAAGTTTGCCTGAGAACAATTCACGAGGTTTTTGAGTCCGTATACATAGATCAGATTATGTCCGTTGTATTTAATGGGTGGGTTGAAGGAGTAGATCCAAGAACGGGGAATGATTTCAGATCATGTATTTTATCTTGTCAGGCGTCAAGAGCCGAATTCTTATCCTATAATCTGAGTCGTGTAGAGCCTAAGGAATGCTACAGAAATTTAAAGGGCATGGTAGCTGGACCTCTGGCTCAATTAGCACCTGTACGTCCAATTTATAATGTCGATAGGAATGATAAGCGATTTGTTGAGTCGAAAGAAGTGTTAAATGGTATCGACTCCACGACGAATTTGGCCGCAATGGACTGGGCTGATTTTGAGCACTTAGTGAGAGAACTGTTTGCTAAAATATTTTCGAAGGATGGAGCTGAAGTCAAAGTAACTCAGGCTAGCCGTGATGGCGGTGTAGATGCCGTCGCTTTTGATCCTGATCCTATTCGTGGTGGAAAATTTGTTATACAGGCAAAAAGGTATACCAATGTTGTGCCGGTATCCGCTGTTCGGGATTTATACGGCACTATGGTTTCGGAAGGTGCTTCAAAAGGAATTCTTGTAACGACGAGTTATTATGGTAATGACTCCAGGGAGTTTGCAAAGGATAAGCCGCTGACGTTAATCGATGGTTCTAATCTTGTATATATGTTTCAAGAGCATGGGCACCATGTAACCATTGATTTAAAAAAGTAACGGGTTAGGTCCACTGAGCGGATATTGGGTATATCTAGCCATGGTTCACCTCCAAAGCCCTATTACTGGAAATATTCTGAACAGCCCGCTTAAGATAAGCAGGAACCCCCAACCACCTTGGCGAATTTATGGGAATAATGTCGTATTCCCATAATCCTCCTTAGGTGGTTTTTTCATGAGCTTGCCAACCGAATTGTCGGGTATTTTTGCCCATAAGCAGAAGGCATATAAGATGGTCCTAATCCTTGCTATCCTGCAGCAGATGGAAGACAAGAGACAACGCATAGTCCAACTTAATGATGTTAAGCGAAATTTCCTGAGCCTGCTGCAAGAAAGAGAAGCCCGGGGTGAATCTGTGGATACACCGGTTCAAGGTATATCTCGCTGGGCAGATGTATCTTTCTCGCAAATCTCCCAGACAATAGCCACACCGATATCCGCACTAAGTTCCATTTTAGATTTTAATCCAGAGCAACAGACACTGGCGTTCAAGGAGCATTTCTACAACGTTTGGGGACAAGAGGTGCTTGATGAGCTACAGGAGTATGCCCTTCAAGAGATTGATCTTTATTATGGACGTCAAGCGTCCAACTTTACGATTCGTGAAGCCTTAATCAATGTTATGGAGAAGTATCCGGCGGCGAAGAGCGAGCCGTTTCGCAAAAACGCTTTAGCCTCCTATATTCGTCAGCATATCCCCGCTGGAATACGGGAATATCCATTCATCAATGGAGACCCTAATCTTAAAGTACAAGCCTCAGCGGGTATGGGGAACTGGGCAACGATCCCGTGGATCGCGATCATGGACCGGCGCATCACGGAATCTACGCAAAGCGGAGAGTACATCGTGTATTTGTTCTCCGAAGATATGAGCTCCGTTTACCTAACCCTCGCCCAGGGCGTAACCGAACCGAATAAACAGGGCAAGCCAGAGTCCTACAAGTACCTCCGGAATCGTGTCCAGGAAATCAGGGCAGTGCTTCCCCTCCATGGGCTACGCAAAGATGAAGAGATTCTCTTAACGTCCGGGGGACTCGGTCGTGACTATCAGGTCTCTACGGTCGCGTATTATAGATATGATCGTGAGGTCTTACCATCGGAAGCACAGCTATTGGCGGATCTCGAGTACTTGGTTGCGAACTACCAGCAATATGTGGAGCACGCCTTGCAAATTCATGTCGGACAGGAGAATTCAACCGTGCCAGGTCTTCATACGTCTCTGCCCCAACTAAGTATTAACGAGAGGCTTGACGCTGTGAAGACCTACATCCATAACAAAGGCTTCTCTTTCCCGGATAGACTGGTTGAGAATTTCTACTTATCCCTGAGATCCAAGCCGTTCGTTATCCTAGCGGGTGTATCCGGAACAGGCAAGACGAAGCTTGTACAGCTATTCGCTGAGGCAGTCGGCGCAACGAGTGACAATTTGCAATTCACCTTAATTCCGGTTAGACCGGACTGGAGCGACCCGTCCGACCTCATCGGCTATAAGGATCTGAGCGGACAGTTTCGTCCAGGCCCATTAACGGAAGTATTGGTGGAAGCCTCCAAGTCAGCTAACAGGGACAAGCCTTATTTCGTTTGTTTGGACGAGATGAACTTAGCGCGGGTTGAGCATTATTTTAGCGATATGCTCAGCATCTTGGAGACGCAGCAACGACGTGGCGATCGAATAATTACGGATGTGCTGATCCGCTCCTCTTCGCTAGGGAACTCGGAAGATCAGGCCAAGTACGGACAACTCCATATCCCCGACAATGTCTACATGATCGGTACAGTTAATATGGACGAGACGACCCATCCGTTCAGCAAAAAAGTACTTGATCGTGCAAATACAATCGAATTTAACTATATCCGTTTGGATCAGTTCCCTACGGAGCGCTCAGCCGATGGGATGGCGTATCCCGCTCCCAATGCTTTTCTGCATTCGGATTATCTGCAACTGCTTGAGGTCTATGCAGAACCGAATAAAGACCTCATCGAGGATGCGACACGCGAGCTCGTTCGGATCAGCAATATTCTGGAAACGATCCATTGCCATGTAGGGTTCCGAATTAGGGATGCTGTCTGCTTCTACCTCATCTATAACGAGCAGCATGGGCTAATGTCTAGAGACGAAGCGTTCGACTTCCAGCTTCTTCAGAAGGTTCTGCCGAGAATTCAAGGAAGTAATCAAGCGGTGAAACGTGTCCTGCTTCAACTTCTGGAGATTGCCTTGGGCACAAGGCTGAACAAGGCTGAACTTGAAGAAGATGCATCAGCGTTATGGGTAGATTTATCTAATAGAGTCGAGACGGCTAAATACCCACAGAGCGCGAGGAAAATCTTGTTCATGTTGCGGAGGTTAGAAGAGGATGGATTCACTTCCTATTGGCTCTCCTAACCGTGCGGTTGAGCTCGTTCGAATTCAGACGAATTGGTTCCATCTCTATATTCAAGGGAAACCATTCCACCCGACAGTGGAGACGCTGCAGCTGCATCGCCAGGAGGATGCTTCCTGGATAGAGTCAAGATTGCGTCCCTTATCCTTAGTGCCCGGCTTGAACATTGAATCGGTTGAGCGATACGCTCCCAATCAGGGCAAGCTTGTCCCACAGGATGCTGAGCAGGAGAGTCAGCCACTCTTCTATGAGACCCAATCTTATGAGCTCGTTGTCGAGCTTGAATCGGAGATGCCGCTGACGTTCTACCATGAGAACGTAGCATTGCGGGAAGCCGTGTTGCCGAAGGGGAGGCGTCTGCTATCTGGCGTTTTGAATTTTCAAAATGAGGTCGGATTTACAGAGCTGGAGCTTCGCATGCACGGTGAATCGGTCTTCCGCCTTGAACTGGAGATCTTCCCCTCGAAGATGGACTACAAGAAGGATTACGAGGCCATTATGCAGGATGTAAACGAGCAGATTTATAATCTGTCGTTCGATTTCTTGCGCAAAACCTACAATTACACCGGGCTCCGGGAAACTAAGTCGCAGAGTCTAACGGAGTTTTTCGTGATTCTGCAGCACATCTTCCAACAACTCGTCCACCAGGTCGAGTTGATTCAGCATGCACCGCACCATAAGCTCCGAACCGAGAATCGCATCAGGGAAGCCGCAAGGGTGAAGAAAGCAGGAAGATCGAACATTGTATTCCTAGCCAAGAGGCCTCATCTCCTTCTCCCTGATCAAGGACAAGGCCTGGTCACGATTCAGCATCAGCAGTACACGCCGTCACACTTGATGGAGACCAGACGCCATATTGACTATGACACCTCCGAGAACAGATTTGTTCGATGGGTGCTGAAGCGGGTTCAGCAGCGACTAAGGCATCTGCGACAACTATTAAAGACCAAAGGTCGAACGAATGACCCTGTATTGGAAACCAAGCTAAGACGGATGCAAACAGAACTGCAACGGCTACTTCAATTTGATTTTCTACAGGTAGGGGAAATGCGGCAATTCACGACATCCCTTGTGTTACAGATGGCGCCAGGATACCGGGAAGTATATCGGTGTTACTTAATGCTGATGAAAGGTTTATCGATTCAGAATGATCTCTTCCGTCTCTCGATGAAGGATCTTGCCAAGCTGTATGAATACTGGTGCTTTTTAAAGATCCATGAACTGTTGAACCGCAAGTACGAGTTGGTAAAGCAAAATGTGATCAAGTTAAACCGTGGGGGGCTCTTCGTAGCCTTGGATACATCGAATAAATCGAAGATGGTGTACCGTAATCCGAGGAATGGCGAGATTTTCACGTTGTATTACAATGCACTGCCGTCCGGTGACAGCAGTGAGACGGTCGCTCAGGTACCCGACAACGTGCTCACCTTAAAGAAGCAAGATTCATCTGTCGAGTATAAATATGTGTTTGATGCGAAGTATCGGATAAATCCAGCCTATGAGGGAACCCCGTATAAACAATCCTACAAAACGCCGGGACCGCAGGTGGATGACATCAATACAATGCACCGTTATCGGGATGCGATCGTCTACGAGTCATCGGAGCAGGAAGGGCACAAGGATTATGAGCGCACGATGTTTGGTGCGTATGTATTGTTCCCATACTCCAATGAAGCGGAGTACAAGGAGCATAAGTTCTACAGAAGTATTGAGCTTGTGAACGTGGGTGCGCTGCCTTTTCTACCGAGTAGTACGTCACTGGTGGAAAAGTTCCTGGACGAGCTTATCTTGGATAGCCCTGAGAAAGCCTACGAACGCGCGACCCGGCCTCGTGGGACGAAGAATTATTATGTTAATAAGTTAGCTGGGAAAACCGTGCTCGTTGGTGCGTTGAGCCATAGGGACCAATTGAAGGATTTAAGGGAGCATGGTTTTTATCATGTGCCTCTGCGTCATTTTAGCCAACACGGCGATTTAACAAGAGTGGAGTGCGTCGCCATCTATCAGTCGATATCATCGTTTGGTCGGGAGCAAGCAGGGATTACCCTGTACGGCAAAGTGGTGAGCTGGACCGTCCTCCCTCGTGATCAGATCCTTGAGATCCCATCTCGCCGCGGGGCAACTTCGGAGCTCTATGTGAAGTTCCAAGTGGAAGAATGGCAGCAGCGAGAAGCCCCGATAATGCCGGGGGGCCACGGAGTGAAGCATGTCCTGCTAACCTCGATGTACATGTTCGAACGTGCAGAGGAAGTGGCGGAGTTGCGGCTTGAGACGGAAGCCGAGCTCAAGGATTGGAGAGAGAAGCGTCGCCGAGGAAAAGTGAAATTGCGGTGGGACTCCGAAGACTTGGATAAAGCAAACAGACTGGAAGAGGTTCGGGTGGAAGATAGCTAGGTTGGTGGAGAGGCGGGCAAATAGCGTATGATCACACTCAAAAGTATTTTAAGCATTGGAAGCATTCTTACTTTAATAGCCGCTGCAATCAAGTTAAGTCCTATCACATTACTAACTTCAACCTCTCTGGAGAAAAAGTTGTACAGCAAGGAGAGAAAGTTCGGTTATTCCATTCTCAGATTTATTGTTCAAGTTATTGGGCTAGCGCTAGCTATGTTTCTAGTGAATATGGTTTTCTTCAAGAGAAAGGAGGACTTTAATGGCGCCGTAGCAATTGTTGGCACAATCATCTTGTTATTGGTATATTGCTGGATTGCTTGGAACAAAGAAATCAATGATCGTAGTCTTCTTCAGAAACACAACTATAGCAAAAGAACCAAACTGATTATGTTTATTACGTTGCTAATTTTCCAAGCTGGCTTTATTATTATGCCGGCTTATGTCTGTGGTACGCTTTTTTCATATATCTTATTTCAAAAAGAAATGACCATTCAGGCAGTGCTGTTAACTATTGCATTTTTGTTTGCCATTTACATTATTATGGCTATTTTTATTTTACCTTTTATGAGAACGATATGGGGTTACCTCGACTTTAAATCAGTGAACCCCAATTATATCGAAGATCGTCCTTTCTATATCGTGATGGAGAAAAAGCGTTGGTACATCCATCACTTGACTGACAAGAACAAGATATTGCTGGGTGATGCAGAGCAGTTGAAGAACTGTAGCAGCTTTAAAATAGTCGACAGAGATAACATTCTAAAAGAAGAATTTCACATGGTCAGAGCTAATAAAGCTAGCGAAATCGAATATGTGATTTAGCTGGGCCGTTTCTCGGTATTCTACCGGGAGCGGTCATTTAGTTCCAAAGGAGGACAGGGGTTCTACCGCGCGCAGGGAGCGCGCAATTGGGCCCCCGCAAAGTATTCCGAATATGCTTCAGAGCTTGGGGTCACTTTGAGGGGAATAGCAACGAACATGGCATCTGATTCTACCGCAGTTCTCTGCTTCGTCAAATCAACCATCCCACACTTCATCTGTTGTCGAAATCCGTACAGTTGTGATAGGATGAACAACAGACTCTCCGCTTCGAATCGTGCAAAGTCGGCTTCCGGACTTTGTGCATTTTCTAAAGCGATTAATAGAGAAATAGAGATATAGAGCTATAGAGATGGAATGGAGAATAGGAGCCATACTTTATGATGACCAACAAGAATCATTCGCGTGTTAGGCTAGCTTTGCTGCTAGGCTTGTTTTCGACGCTCGGGCCTTTTACCATCGATATGTACTTGCCGGCGTTTCCGGAGATCGTGAAGCAATTCGACACGACAGCTTCGCTGGTGCAGCTCAGCCTGACCGCTTGTCTGCTCGGACTCGGCATCGGCCAGCTTGTCATGGGTTCGCTGAGCGACGTCCACGGCAGACGCAATCCGCTGCTGATCTCCATGGCCGTTTATGCCTTGGCCTCGTTGGCCTGCGCATTCTCGCCGAATATCGGGCTGTTGATCGCATTCCGGTTCATACAAGGATTTGCCGCTTCGGCGGGCATTGTCATTTCCCGCGCGATCGCACGCGACCTGTACAGCGGTCACGAGCTTACCAAATTTTTCTCGCTGCTCTTGCTTGTCGGTAATTTGGGTCCGCTCGTGGCACCGGTTACCGGTAGCGGGATTCTTTCTTTCACGACGTGGATCGGCGTATTTATCGCGCTGGCGCTGCTTGGAATCTACCTATTAACGATGACAAAATGGGGGCTGCAGGAGACGCTGCCAGCCGATCGGCGCAGGCCCAGCAATTTCGTGCAGCAGCTGCGGAATTACGGAACGCTCTTGCGGGATCGCCAGTTTGTCGGCTATATGCTGGCACAGGGCATTATGATCGCCGGGGTCTTCGCCTATGTTTCGGGAACGCCCTTTATTTACCAAAATATTTATGGTGCCTCGCCAACCGTATTCGCTCTTTTGTTCGGATCGAACGGCATCAGCTTGATCATCGGCTCCCAATTGGTCGGGCGGATGACGCATCGCATATCCGAACGCGCCTTTCTGTTGTTCGGCCTATGGCTTGCCTGCTTGGCTAGCGTCACTGTCTTAGTGGTAGCCATCGTCCATGGACCGCTTTTCACATTGGTGATTCCGCTATTTTTCTTCGTAGCGGCAATCGGCATTACCTCCACGGCAGCATTCCCGCTTGCGATGGAGAGCCAGAGTCATATGGCAGGCAGCGCCGCCGCGCTGCTTGGCGTCATTCCCTTCTTGCTCGGAGCGGTCGTCTCTCCGCTAGTCGGCATCGCGGGCGAAGACACTGCCGTTCCGCTGGGCGTCATTATCTTATTGACGAGCGTCGCAGCGATGCTGGCTTACTTCTTGCTGATCAGAAGAAGCCCGCGCGGAGCAGCTAAAGTTAGCAGCATGTGAATAGTCTGGAACTGGTAAGCCGACCGCATGAGGTCGGCTTTTTTGCGTGGAGCGAGGGGAGGCGTTGCCCCGATTCCGTTCCGCATGGACGGAACAGCGCTCCGCTTCGTCAACCGAGCTTCGTATGCAAATTCAATCGGAAATCATATACTCCCCCTTGCCATCCCCATCCATGCGAGAATGACTGGAAAAGTTTTCTTAGTACTTTATCATTTTTTCTCCCCTCTCATACCTCTCGGTTGACTCGAATTTTATGATGAAGACATTGATAGAGGATGAAAGGAGTCGGTATGAGAAAATTAACAATTGCGTACACGGTAACTATTGCTCTTGCCGCATTATCATGTACGGGTGCTGCTGCATCAGCGGCGGATTATAAAGATGTACCCGATACAAGTCCATATTTGTCTCACATTGACAATCTAAAGTCGCTTGGTGTAACGGAAGGAATTGCAGAAGGGATATTCGGACCGGAACAGACGCTGACTCGTGCTCAGTTTGCCAAACTCGTCTCCGTTGCTTTTCAGTTAAAGGATAACGGCGGCTCGGTTCCCTTTTCGGACATCCAAGACCACTGGGCCGCCGCTTATATACGTGCAGTCTTCCAATCGGGTATCGTAAGCGGCACCTCCAGCACGACTTTTTCGCCGAATAAACCGGTCAAACGTGAAGAGGCATCCGTCATGGTGTGGAGATATGCCAAAAAAATGGGTCTGTCTCCGGGTACCCTGTTAAACTTCAGTGAAAAACCGGACCCATGGGCGACGGAGGGAATTAGCAGTATTATTGCCCATGAATGGTACGGCGAGGACGTTAAACAAAACTCCGATATTTGGTCGTACCGGCCGCAAGCGGCTATGACCCGCCAGGAGTCGGCCGCTCTGATCGATTTGGCGATGAAAGATATCCCCGGTAGTCTATCTGCACCCGCGACGCCAGCACCCGCGGCGCCAGCGCCCGCGACGCCAGCACCCACGGCGCCAGCACCCACGGCGCCAGCACCCGCGACGCCAGCACCCGCGGCGCCTGCGCCCACGGCGCCAGCACCCGCGACGCCAGCACCCGCGACGCCAGCACCCGCGACACCTGCGCCCGCGACGCCAGCACCAGCAACGCCAGCGCCCGCGACGCCTGCGCCCGCGACGCCTGCACCTACGACGCCTGCACCCACGATACCTGCTAACGGCGTGAGGGCCGGTTTGGCTTCGGGGAGCGTACCCTACGGAAGTATGGTCATTTTGAGCGCCTCCAAACCTGGAGCTACCATATACTACACCACGGATGGCAGCGATCCCAGAACATCGCCTACCCGCAAGCATTACATTTCGCCGATCAAAGTGCTGAGCAAGCTTCAGTTGAAGACATCCGCCGTATACCATCCGGCAGCAGGCAAAACTGAAGTCAGCGATGTCTCCACCTACCGGTATGAGACGATAGGGACGCCGCCGGCGCCATCCGTCGGACTGTACGATTCGTTCGAAGACTTTAAGCAGGTTTCCGATCGTACGAATGTATACATCGCAACGGACCACCCCGCTTATTTCGCCGACGATACGAATCGGTTAGCGCGAACGTCGACGGAGTCAGGGAGCGTCATCTACCAAACCGATTACGATATTACGTCATTGCTTATATACAGCTACTTTTTTACCGGGATTGACTTGGAAAAGAACCGGTTGTTCGCCTCGGCGGACGGAAAAGAATATAAGGAGGTCCCTGTCAGCTTCTATCCGGTCGGCTATCCGACAGGCAATTGGCAGCAGTACGCCAATGAAGCTTCGTCGCTGCCGCCGCATACGAGATTTTTGAAAATCGAACTGCGCGGGGCCGCCAAGTCTTGGTCGCCTCAGCTTTCCAGCGTACTGCTCAATAGAAATACCGCTTCCGTAGCTATCAAGTCTACGCGAAGCGCCGGGTCGCTCCAGGTCGAGCTATCCTCGGCTTCGCAAGGGGCTCGGATTTATTATCGCAAGGACAACGCCCTTGCGTTTCAGCCGTACTCCGAACCGTTGAAGCTCACCGGGTATAGCGTATTGGAGACCTATGCCGTCAAAGACGGCAAGGAGCCAAGTCCCCTCCGCAAGTACAAGCTCAACGGGAGCAGCGACATTCTGGTCGACTCGTTCGGACAGATGGTTTCCGCGAATTTTCCGGAAAAGGTCACGGACGAGCAAGAACTCAAAGCGGATGCCCTATCGGACGCCTCCTATTACGACGGCCTGAAACCGCCTGCGAACCTGGATCGTTACGGAGGTCTGGCCGGCAGCTCGGCCAAATACGGGCTTAAAGGCACCGGCTTCTTCGCGATTCAGCAGCTTGGAGGCCGGAAAGTGATGAAGACGCCGGAAGGCAACGTTTTCTTCAGTTTAGGGATGAACGGGATCAGCGCCCATGAGACCTATACGATGGTAAAGGGCCGGGAGCAGCAGTTTGAATCCATCCCTCCCTACGAGGGGCAGTACCAACCTGCGTTTATTACTTCCGATCATGGCAGCTTCTCGTTCTACATGGCGAATAAATACAGGAAAACAGGGGAATTTCCGACGGAAAGCTCATTCTATACGGAAGCGGTCGGACGGCTTAAGAAATGGGGCTTTAACAGCGCAGGGGGCTATTCGCCCGAGAAATACGGCAGCTTGAACAACTTCCCTTACGTGCGGATGCTTCCGCTGAACATGGACTGGGCGAAGCTTGACGGGATTTCGATATTCGACATATTTGCGCCGGACGCCGAAGCCAAGATCGATCAGGCGTTTGCGAATGCACTCCCGCAGAACAAAGACGATCGGATGCTGATTGGGTACTTCATCGGCAACGAATACGATTTTCATAAGTTTTATTCCGACGTGCCGAAGCTGAAGGCCAGTTCCGCAGCCATCAAAGGCCGTTTTGTCAAAATGCTGAAGGATAAATATCAGAACATCGATACCTACAACAGCAATTGGGGAACCAGCTTTACGTCCTTTAACGACCTGCGGGAAGCGGAGCTTCCCATCAAGACGTCGCAGTCCTGGAAAGATATGGACATGTTTTTCAGATATTACCTCGACACGTTCTACGGAACGGTTTCGCGAATCTACCGTAAATACGATCCGAATCATCTCCTGCTCGGGGACCGCTGGATCACGACTTCTTTCCACAACGAGAAGATTCGGGACGTAATGGCGGAGGTGGAAGGGAAATACTCGGATGTCATCAGCATCAACTATTACTCGTATAAGATCGAATCCGACTTTCTGAAGGACGTGTACACGAAGTCGGGCGGCAAACCGATTCTGTTAAGCGAATTCGGCTACGGCACGGCGGAGCAGGGATTGAACCCTCTTCTTCCGAATGCAGCCGTGAACCAGTTCCAGAGGGGCATGCGCTACCGGAATTACGTGGAGGGCGTAGCCGATTTGGGCTATATTGTGGGAGCCCACTGGTTCAATTATGTGGATCAGGCCCCCCTCGGAAGATACTGGCAGGGGATTGGAAGTTGGGCGGAACGTTATAATTCAGGTGTTTTGAACGTCGCGGACCGTCCGTACAAGTCGTTCCTTGCGGGTGTCATGCAGTCGAACTACGATATTTACAAGGTGCTGCTCGGGGAACGACCGAATTTCTATTACGATTTCAGCCAACAAAAGTAGCCGGCTAAAGAGCGACGCACGAAAGACCGCTAACCAAGCGATCTTTCGTGCGCTTCGTTCGTCCTGCCGAACAGGACAAGGCTTTCCTGCCGCATCGACGCCGCGCCTATACTACTTAATGCTATTGCGGACTACCTCTCATGGGCCATTTGAAATTTTGCCGATTTTGTTATAATTGTCCCCAAGGCAGACGGATAACGGTGAAGAATGGAGAAGTATGAGTGCAATAGCCGGAGTATTCCATGATCATGATGAGCCTGTATCTATTGAAGTAAGCGAAAAAATGATGAAATCATTAGCAAAATATCCTGCTAATCATGTACGAACCTGGCATGACCGGTCTGTATTTATGGGCTGCCACGCGCAATGGTTCACGCCCGAATCGGTGCATGATCGGCAGCCTTGCTACGATGAACGGCACGGGCTGGTCATCGCCGCGGACGCGATCATTGACAATCGGGAGGAGCTGTTCAACCGGCTGCAGGTCGAGCATTCCCGCCGGAAGCGGATGACGGACAGCGAATTAATTGTGGAGGCATACCTCAAATGGGGGGAGGACGCTCCGAGCTATATCATAGGCGACTTTGCTTTCGTCATCTGGGACGATCGGAGACGCCGCTTGTTCGGAGCCCGCGATCTGGCGGGAAGCCGTACGCTGTATTATGTTCATCGGCCGGGGCAGTTTGCTTTCTGCACGGTGATGAATCCGCTGTTGGCGTTGCCCGGCGTCAGGAAAGAGCTGAACGAGTCCTGGTTGGCCGAGTTTCTCGCGATCCCGATCATTCTGGATACGATCGACGTTCGCTCGACGGTGTACCGCCACATCGGGCAGATTCCGCCGGCTCATTCCTTTACCGTCGAGGACGGAAGCCTAAAGGTCGAGCGCTACGGAACGTTGGCGGCCGATGTCCCGAAGCTGAAGCTGAGATCAAACGGCGAATACGAAGAAGCGTTTCGCGAGGTGTTCCGGGAAGCCGTCGTCTCGAAGCTCCGGACAAGCCGGAATGTCGGCGCGAGCTTAAGCGGAGGGCTTGATTCGGGGGCAGTCGTCAGCTTCGCGGCAGGTCCTTTGCGCGAGGAAGGCAAAACGTTGTATACATACAGCTATGTCCCTCGCCCGGACTTTACGGATTGGACGCCTAGAAGCATGGTTGCCGACGAGCGTCCGTACATCCAGGCCGTCGTTGACCATGTTGGCAATATTGCGCACAGCCATATGGACTTTGCGGATCGGAATTCCTTTGAGGAAATAAACGATCTGCTCGAATTAATGGAGGCGCCTTATAAATTTTTTGAAAATTCTTACTGGTTCAGAGGCATTCTCGAACAAGCGAACAAAGACGACGTCAGCATTTTATTGCATGGAGGAAGCGGCAATTACACCATCTCGTGGGGACCGGCGTTGGACTATTATGCCCGGCTGTTGCGAAAGCTGCGTTGGGTGCGCCTTTATCGCGAGTTAGAACAATATGGCAAAAACATGCGAGTCGGGAGATCGCGATTGCTTCCCTTCATCGGCAAAATGGCTTTTGCGTCTCCGTCGCCGTCTTCGAAGCCGCTTCCGAATATTCCGCTGTTGATCCATCCGGAATTGGCGGAGCGTACAGGCGTATTCGATAAGCTGAAGCACCACGATGTCGGATTGAACGACTCCTGGATGAACGAATTCGAGGCCAGAACGTACCAGTTCGATCAATTGTCGATCTTAAACCATCAGGGGACGTCGTCGACCAAATTATCGCTGAAGTATGCCGTCAGAGAGAGGGATCCTACCTGCGATCCGAGGGTCGTTCGATTCTGCTTATCCGTGCCCGTCGAACAGTATGTTCAGAACGGCATGGATCGCTCGCTCGTTCGAAGGGCGACCGAACGTTATTTGCCCGAATCCGTCCGACTCAATCAACGCGTTCGGGGCGTGCAGGGAGCGGACTGGATCCATCGCGTGATCCCGTCGTGGAGCGCGGTCACGGAAGAGCTGCACGAGCTATGCCGCGATACCCGGGCCTCGCGGTTTCTGAACGTAGAGCAGATCAAAGCTTCGCTAACGACAATCGGTCACCCGCCCAAGCCCGAGCAGGCCTTTGACCGGCATGCGAGATTATTGATGCAGAGCTTGATCGTGTACCGATTCATACGGCAATGTTCCTAACGCTCCCGCTTGAAAGGAGGTGAGAACAGATGAAAAAAGAGTGGAACCAACCGATTCTGGAAGTCCTTGACGTCAACCAGACGATGGGCGGACCGAACGGCTTGTACCCGGACCGAAACGGAAAAGGCACGAACAACGGCCATCCCCATGCCCCTCAAGATTCCTAAGATGAAAGATCGAATGGCAGCACCGAAGGGTCCTCATACCTATTGCATGTATAGGGCCCTTCTCTTACGAAGAGAATACTTCCGCTCGAGGGAATTTACATACAGGATTGAGGGGGAAGGAAGATGACAAATGCGGTCGCGCCAACCCTGTACACCGCTTTTGGCCTGCGCATCATAAGCGAGTTCTGTTTGCCGGAGCTGCCGCAGACAACCGCACGGGCCGGTGAAGCGGACGTCGCAATCAAGACCGGGGACTTGTCGGAAGCCTGGAACGAATACGGGGCTCAGGACGATTACTATGCGTTTATAGACGGTCGATTTTTGTTCTATGTGCCCGAAGTCGCCATCTACAGCATTCAGGGCGGGAAGGAAATCATCGTGTCTCCCCTAACCGGAGCGGAGGAAAAGAGCATTCGCATCTACCTGCTCGGCACCTGTATGGGCGCGATCCTGATGCAGCGCAAGACGCTCCCTCTTCACGGCAGCGCCGTCGTCATTAACGGACAAGCCTACGCGTTCGTCGGAGAATCCGGGGCGGGGAAATCAACGCTGGCCGCCGCGTTCCTGAACCGCGGCTATCCGCTCCTGACCGACGATGTGATCGCGGTATCGCTCGGCGCGGACGGCAGCCCTCCTGTCGTCATTCCCGCATACCCGCAGCAGAAGCTCTGGCAGGAAAGCATCGAGCAGCTAGGGATGGAATCGGACGGATACCGCCATCTCTATTTGTCCAAGTATGCCATCCCCGTTGCGTCCGGATTTGCCGCGACTTCCGTTCCCCTAGCCGGCATATTCGAGCTGACCAAGACGGAGGGGGAAGAGGTGAAGCTCTCGCGCTATCAGGGTCTTGAACGTCTGGCGATCCTCCGGCTGCATACGTACCGCCATTTTCTGATTTCGCATCTGGCGGGGGAGCAATGGCATTTTTCGACCGTGGCCGGAATCGCGAGTCGGGTCGATCTGTATCGCTTGCAAAGGCCGTCTGCCGGATTTTCGGTGCATGAGCTGGTCGGCCAGGTGTTGCTTGCCGTACTTGAAGGAGAGAAGGTTATGCAGGGGTGAGAGGCGGAGAACGGCTAGGAATAGCGCCCATGCTCGTCTATCTCAAGAAGCTTCACGCGTTTGCCGGGCGCAAACTGTATGTGAATCTGATCGGGACCATGGTCGTCAGCACGCTGGAAGGGATCGGCATATTCCTGCTGGCTCCCATGCTGAGTCTGATTGGGCTATTGGATTCGTCTGCGGGAGGCATCCCGTTTCTTTCTTCCGCGGCCGAGCCGCTTCAGAGCCTGTCGTCCGGCTTGCAATTGCCCGTTGTGCTCGCCGTTTTCCTTATCCTGCTGTTGGGCCAGGGGCTCTTGCAGCGTCATCTGACCAACCTGAATTCAGAACTGGAGCAAGGCTTTATCCGATACTTGAGGCTGGACATTTATAAGGGCTTATTGCAGTCGAACTGGGCGTTTTTCCTGAAGAAGAGGAAGTCGGATTTTATCCATCATGCCACGACCGAGCTGCCGCGGGTCAGCTTCGGTGTTTTCATGTTCCTACGGTTGAGTACGACTTTTCTCTTTACGCTAATCCAGATCGGCTTTGCGCTGTGGCTGTCGGCGCCGCTCACGATTGCGGTGCTGCTGTGCGGTCTGGCGCTCGCCGTCTTTTCCCGTTCCAGGGTAAAAAAATCAAGAATGATCGGACAGGAAACGACCGAGCTGATGCAGCGTTATGTGGCCGGGATGACCGATCACTTCAACGGCATCAAAGACATTAAGAGCAATCGGATGGAAAAGCAGCATCTGACCTGGTTCGGCGCGTTATGCGATCGGCTGGAGCGCAATATCGTCCAATTTACGAGACTGCAATCGGCATCCCAGTTTTATTACAAAGCCGCCTCGAGCCTGCTCATCGCCTGCTTTGTTTATTTCGCCTTCGAAGTCATCCATGTACAGGCCGAGCTCCTTCTTTTTATCGTCCTTATTTTTTCGCGTTTGTGGCCGAAGTTCTCGGCGTTGCAGTCCAATCTGGAACAGATCGCCCAATCGATTCCCGCCTTCCGAAACCTATGGGAGCTGCAGCAGGAGTATGAGGCCGCCCAGGAGCCGGAGCTGTCCGAGCTTCCGGCTGGCGGCAGCGCCATGCGCGCCGTACAGGGCTTCGAGTTCCGAGACGTATACTACCGTTATGACCGCAACCATGGCTCCTACGCGCTTCAAGCCGTGAATCTGCGAATACCGGCCAATCGGATGACGGCCATTGTCGGCCGTTCGGGCGCGGGCAAAAGCACCCTGATCGATATGCTGATCGGACTCGTTCAGCCGGAACGCGGGCAGGTGCTCGTAGACGGCAAGCCGCTTGCCGCGAGCGATTCCTTTGCCTTAAGGCGGGCTGTCAGCTACGTCTCGCAAGATCCCTTTCTGTTCCATGAGAGCGTGAGAGACAATTTGTCCATCGCCGCGCCGGACGCTAGCGAAGACAGAATGTGGGAAGCTTTGCGATTTGCCGCAGCGGATGTATTCGTCAAGAAGCTTCCGCAAGGACTCGATACCGTGTTGGGAGACCGGGGGGTTCGCCTATCCGGAGGCGAACGCCAACGGATCGTGCTAGCGAGGGCGATCCTGCGCAAGCCTTCCATCCTCATCCTGGATGAAGCCACCAGCGCGCTGGACAGCGAGCATGAAGCCAGCATTCAGGAGGCGCTGGAACGGCTGAGGGGAAGCATGACCATGATCGTGATCGCCCATCGCTTGTCCACGATCCGGGGCGCGGACCAGATCGTCGTATTGGACAACGGAACGATCGTGCAACGCGGCGGATACACGCAGCTTTCCGGCGACCAGGACGGCCTCTTCGGCAGGTTGCTGGCTTATCAGGCAAGGGCGAGCGTTTGAGCGGCGCTCTTCGTATCTTTGTGTGGAGCAGTGTTTTCTATGAGTTGATTTTGCTTGTCCTGAGACTTAAACTTCAAAATAGAGCGACCTCCTGATGGCGAGATTAAAGGGCGGCAGACCCGTTTTCAACTCCCATGTTTACAGAGGCGCTCTTTTTCGTGCTGCTTAGGGAATTTTCACTCGCTTATTTATCCAGTCGGACACGATATGTCAGGGGACCCTTCCTATACTGGAATGGCAAGATATCTTAAGGAGGCGATAGGAATGAAGCTTACCATCTCGACGCATGACGATCAACGGATGGCGGTCATTCAGGAAGCGGTCAAGCAATTCCGTAAGGAGAACCCGGACGTATCCGTGGTACTGGAACTCGTGCCGAACAAGGCGGAGTTGATCCGCAGGCTCACGAGCGGGGAAGGCCCGGACATTGTGGAATGGGAAGGCACCAACATGGGGCAATGCTTGGATGCCGGGATTTTGTCCGATCTGCGGGAATTTATCCAGCGAGACAAAGTCGACATGGGCAACTACTTTCCGTGCATCGCCCAGTCCGTAGAATCGAACGGACGGATCGGGGCGCTGCCGGTCATGACCGAGACGCTCGGGGTCTTCTACAACAAGCGGCATTTTGAGGAAGCGGGGTTGCCGTATCCGCAAGACGGATGGACGTGGGAGGACTTCATGGATACGGCGAGGAAGTTGACGATACGGGATGAGCGTGGGAATGTGATCCGACACGGTGCCTTTACGAGCTTCGGATATATGCTCTACGTCGAACCGGTTGTCTGGAATTACGGGGGATCTTTCTTATCGGAAGACGGCGTCGAATTGGAAGGATATTTGAACCACCCTTCGACCATCGAAGGGTTCCGGCAATACTTGTCCCTGATCGACGAGGACGTGTCGCCGAGGATGGGGGTTGGGCAGGATTCCTGGATAGCTTGCTTCATTCATGAGAAAATGTCCATGTATCTGGATGCCAACTGGGCGATCAAACCCATGTCCATAGAACAGAAGGAAAAGTTCGGAGTCGTGGGTTTCCCGGGCGGCAAGGAGCATCCTAAATCGAACATCTTCCAAGTGTATGGGTATGGCATCTCCACGACTTGCCGCAATCGCGAACTTGCCTGGGCTTTTCTTCGCAAGCTGGCTCTTCCGGGGGAAGGCGTCGACAAGCTGTGGACCGTTCTGAACCTGGCGGCAAACCAGAAGACGGCGGAACAAAGCGGCCACAAGGCGGACGCCATGTATGCCGTTTTCTACAAAGAACTGCAATACGGCCGAGATGGCGCGTACCAGTACCCAAACTTCATTCCCGCCTTCCATCACAACGAGACCTTCGACAGGCTCATTCATGCCGAGAATGTGGAACAGGTCCTTCAAGAGGCGGTTCGCCGCACGCCCAAGATTACGCCTTTTGATTTCAAAGCCCAGAGTTGGTGGTGACTCCCCATGAGCAACATGCATCGCATTTTGTGGTTTGACGAACAAATTCGCAGCCGCCGCTATCCGAATGCCCGGTCGCTGTCGGAACGGTTCGAGATCTCGGTCCGACAGGCCGGTCGGGACATCGAGTATATGCACAACTCCCTACTTGCCCCGATGAGTTACAATGCCAAAGAGCGGGGGTATGAATACGCGAATCAAGCCTACATTTTGCCGTCCGTGCTTCTGTCTGAGACGGATATTCGGATCTTGAGCTTCCTCATCTACAAATACGAGGAAGCCGCGAAATCCATAGGATACGTCGAAGGTCTCGACCGCGTCGTCCAGACGCTGAAACGATTCGTACCTTATCAACCGGAGAACAGCGACTTGCCGGTGTTCCATGCGGATTCCGCACTTGCCGACCGGAAGCATGAGGTGGACGAAGCCATCCGGCAGAGCCACAAGCTCCGTATCGCATATGCGGACGAGGAAGAGGAGTATGAGGTGGTGGTGCATCCTTTTCGCACGTATTCCCAAGCGAACGTGGTCTACCTAATCGCCTTGTGCGAGCAGTCCGGCGAGGTCGAGTATTACCGGCTGGAACGGATGACGAGGGTAGTCGACACGGGGGAAGAATACCGCAAGAAAGTCGAAGGGGGGACCCCAGGCAAAGACCGAGGTTCCTAGATGAGCGAGAATCACCCGAGCCCTATCCGCATAGAGATAGGGCTCGTTTTGCCGATCAGTTGCTCTGTTCAGAAGGATGAGGACGGAAGAGCGTTTTCGAGTCTGATGATTTTTCGCGCAAAGAAAAATTCTTACACTCCGTAGGCAAACGGTGTTGTTCTGTTTTATGATTATGTTCGAATGTAACTTTGAAATGTAGTAATCAAACAATTTATCGAGGACGAAGCTGCTTAAGGCGAAGGGAGGATATATTCATGCGGTTGTACGGTCGGAACTGGACACGCCGGGAGCTGGAAGCCCGCGTGGGCCATATCGGGCAGATCGGCGGGGTCAGACGGATGACGCTGACGGAAGGGAAGGAAGCGGGAACGGAGATCGTCCGGGTGCGGACGGGCGCTGGACTCGCCTTCGATGCCGTTCCTTCCAAAGGGCTGGATATTTCGCACACGGAAATATGGGGGGCGCCGGTTTCCTGGCAATCTCCGAACGGCGACGTTCACCCTATGTATTACGAACCGGAAGGAGCGGGGTGGCTCCGAACGGCGTCCGGAGGTCTTCTCATGACCTGCGGTCTTACCCACGTCGGTTCGCCTTCCGAAGACGCTTCAGGAAGCTACGGCTTGCATGGAAGAGCTCACCATACACCGGCCAGGCATGTTTGCCTCCGCGAAGAGTGGATAGGCGACGAGCTGGAGTGGAGCGTGTCCGGCATGGTAGAGGAAACTTCCGTGTTTGGAAGCCAGCTCAGATTGACGCGTGAAATCTCCGGTCGACTAGGCGAGAACCGGATTCTCATTCAAGACCGGGTTGAAAATGTCGGCTTTCGCCCAGCCCCGCATATGATGCTCTACCATTTTAACTTCGGGTTTCCGCTGCTGGGGGAACAGACGGTCATCAAGCTTCCTTTCGCCGACAGCGAAGCGCGCGACACCCATGCTCCGCTGAGCCGCTGTTCAACTTGGGAAACGCCTAGGGCCGGAGTGTCCGAATCCGTCTACTATCACCATCTACGAACAGAAGCCAAAAGCTCGGACGGAATGGCGGAGGCGAGCCTGCACAATCCGGTCTTTCCGGCGGGCGGTACCACGCATCCGGTTACGGTAAAGCTGCGCTGGTCGGCGGATACGCTGCCGATTCTAGTTCAGTGGCGGATGCCCGGAGCAGGCGAGCATGTTCTTGGTCTGGAGCCGTCCAATTGCAAAGTGGAAGGTCGCGCCGTGGAATCGGAACGGGGCGGGCCTCTCATGCTGGAGCCCGGGGCAACTGTATCATACAAGCTGGAATTGAATGTATTCTGAAAATAGGCGATGATGGAGAGAGGCGGAAGAAGAACCGGCGATAGATTAAGCGGGAGGCCCCATTTGCATGTGCAATAATAACTATAGCGGATTGCGCTGCAGGAACGTTCGGGTCTGCTGACGGAAGAGAAAATGTGAATCGGCCACAAGGCGGTGGCTTTGGTTCAACCGGGAAAATCGGTGTCGGTCCAATAGCGGCGATGAGGCCGATCTTGAACCGTTGATTGGAGCGCGGTAAAATGTTAAGATAAGGATGCACGTGAATCCAAAATCGAAGGAATGAGAACGGAAAGTGAATATCACGGTAAAAGATATCGCCAAAATCGCCGGCGTTTCTCATACGACGGTTATAAAGGCGCTTCACGATAAACCGAAAATCAGCCAGGAGCTGAAGGACAAGATCAAACGGATCGCCGCCGAGCACAATTATGTCGTCAATGTGAACGCTCGGAACTTGGCGATGAAAGATAACAGGTTTATCGGCATCATCGCGACCGATATTTCATTGCCGCTAATTTCCGAATTTACGAAAGCGGTCGAAGAGACGGTCAGAAAAAAGGGCTACAGCGTCATCGTATCGAATAGCGAAAACGTGCCGGACAAAGAAAAAAGCGCCATTAAAGGCTTTCAGGAACTGCGCGTCGCCGGCATTATCATTACGCCGAGCTACAAAGGAAGCGATACGCTGCAAATGCTGAAAGACACGCGAATCCCGTTTGTCGCCATGGGCAAGCTGGACGAGGCGGAAGATTACGTCACTTTCGACGACGAGGGAGCAACCTACAAGGCAACGCAGTATTTGCTGAAAATCGGCCATCAGCGCATCGCGTGCATTAGCGCGGGGGAGTTGGAGGATTATCCGTTCAAGGCCTGGGTCGAAGGGTACAAAAGAGCGCTTCTCGAGGCAAGAGCGGCCTACCGCCCGGAATATGTGCTCGAATCCGGAATGTCCGCCGAGTCGGGATATCACGCGGCGGGCCAAATGCTGGCATTGGCCGAGCGGCCGACGGCCGTTCTTGGCTTCAGCGATTCCAATATTGTGGGAGTGATCAAAGGGCTGAAGGACCGCGGCATTTCGATTCCTGCCGATATGGCGGTTCTCTCCTTGTTCGACAGAGAAATTTTCAATTATTTCGATCCTCCCGTTTCTGCGCTGCGCTTCCCCGTTTCGCGGCTGGGAGAAGTCGCGGCCGAATATTTAGTGAAAAAAATCCGGGCAAAGAAACCTTTGATGAAACAAGAAATGTTGGCGGCAGAATTAATCGTTCGGGAATCGACATAACGGAAAATTCGTGTAAGCGCATTCTTGCGTTTCAAATTTAATCGTGTTATGATGTGGTGGAAACACGTGAATCCTTCGCGATTCACGTTATAAATATAGTTGGATTCACGTGAATCCAACTGAATTCAAATGTAAAGGGGACTGGAAAATGGGCAAATGGCACGGCAAATTCATGATTGGATTATTGATTCTCGCGCTATTCGCAACCTTGACGGGCTGCGGCAATTCGAATCGGAACGGAGTTTCATCGCCTGCGGCAAGCCTGGCGGAATCCTCGCCAAGCGCCGGAGCGTCCGCGTCCGGAAGTACGGAAGCTGCGGGCAGCAAGAAGTCTGTCGAGTTGAAGGTGTGGACGGACAATCCTTCGTACAAGGAAGGCTGGGATGCCGTCGGCAAGGCATTCACCGAACAAAATCCGGGAATTACCGTCGCCTTTACGCACTACCCCTCTGACCAGTACACGACGGTACTCCGAACGGCGATTCAAGGCGGCACCGCGCCGGATTTGTTCCGCACGAACGGATTTAACGCGCTGGGTCAGTATGTGGACATGAACGCGGCGTTGGAGCTGGACGGCAAAGTCGACACATCGGCATTCGACCCGTCATTTATGGCGGCATCCATCATCAACGGAAAGGTGTACGCGACGCCGGGCTTCAGCAAAGACGTTCTGGCCGTCTACTACAATAAAGACATTTTTGATAAAAATGGCATTTCCATTCCGAAGTCCTACGACGAGTTTTTGGCGGCTTGCGAGAAGCTGAAAGCAGCCGGCACCATTCCTGTCGCTTATGGCGGGAAAGATACGGTAAACAACATTTTTGCAGCATATACGATTGCCCCTTCCATCGTAACTCCACAGTGGTATGAGGATGCGATGACGGGCGCGTCCAGCTTCAAAGATTCAAAATTCGTCAAAGCCGTATCTATCATCAAGGAGCTTGCGGACAAAGGCTATTACGGCAAGCTGTTCCAAGGCGTCTCCTTCGATGCCGCGAAGCTGAGCTTCCAGCAAGGGAAAGCCGCCATGATTTTCGACGGCTCCTGGGACAATTCTTCGATCAAAACGGCGCCGAATCTGAAATACGGAGCGTTCTACTTCCCGCCGCTCAAGGCCGGCGATCCGGTTGTCGGCGCGGCAAACAATGAATCGGGCCTGACGATTTACGCGAAAACGAAAGCGGAGGAAGCAGCGGTCAAGTTCGCGAAGTTCGTATCCTCTCCGGACTTCTACCGCATCTTCGATGCGAAGCTTTCACTGATTTCGCCGCTCAAGGATCTGAAAGCCGACGATCCGATCTTTAACGATTTCAACTCCGCCAATCAGTGGATGACGTTCTATTTCGTGCATTTCAACAAGCATGAGCCGACTCCGCAAACCTATCTCATGAACGGGCTGCAAGCCGTATTCGCAGGGAAGAAGACGATCGACCAACTGATCGACGATATTCAGGGCCAAGTGGACAAAGATTTTCCGGAATTGAAAAAATAATAAGCCGTGCAGCCGTTCGGCCCGTTTCATCCGGTACGGGCCGAACGGCGGCGAGGAGGATTGCATGAAGAGTGGAATGAAGGCGCAAAACCGGAGATCGTTTCGGACGTTTCTGCTGTTTCTGCTCCCGGCCGTGCTCGTGTATTCGATGATCATCGTCTATCCGATGCTGTCGTCGTTTTATTACAGTCTGACCGAGTGGTCGGGGCTCGGGAAAGCGCGCTTCATCGGCATGAACAATTACGTCAGGCTGTTCACCGATCCGAACATTTATCCCGTGTTTTGGCGAGCGCTCGGACACAATTTTTACATTTTTGCGCTCACGTTGATCATACAGACGCCGCTTGCGCTGTACTTTGCTTACGCGCTCGACCGCAAGGTGCGCGGGCATGCGATCTATCGCAACGTCATTTTTTTTCCTGTGCTGATTTCGACCGTTACCGTTGCGTTCATGAGCCTGATCGTGTTCGAGCCGAATATCGGCTTGCTGAACAACCTGCTCGACAAGGTCGGGCTGGAGGACTGGGTGCAGCCATGGCTGGGGATGGAAAACCTCATTCTGCTTATCCTTGTCCTGATTATGATTTGGAAGTCGATCGGCGTAAATATGATGTTGTACCTGGCGAACCTCCAATCCATTCCCGGAGAGGTGTTGGAAGCTGCGATGATGGACGGGGCGACGGAGTTTCAGAAGTTTCGGAAAATGATTTTCCCGCTGCTGGCGCCGTCTTTTACGATTAATGTCGTGCTGACGTTCATCGGAAGCATTGGCACCTTCGATATCGTATACGCCATCGCCGGCGAGAACGGCCAGCCGAACTTCAGCGCGGATGTGCTTGGCACGTTCTATTACCGCACCGCGTTTACCCAGACGCTCGGCCTGCAAAGCTCGGACATGGGGCTGGCGACTGCGATTGCGCTCGTCATGTTCTTCATTATTTTGGTCGTTTCGGTGATTCAATTAAAGCTGCTGCAGAAGCGGGAGCTTGAGTACTAGAAAGGGAGTCGGTCCGTGATGAAAATTCCGTCGTCGAACGGCAAAAGCGGGAGCCTGCTCTCCCGGGCCGCTCTGGCGTTTCCCATCGCGTTTTACTCGCTGATCAGCCTCATTCTGATCGTCCTGACGTTCGTCTCCGCTTTGAAGTCGGACGCGGATTTTTATGCCAATCCAATCGGTCTGCCTAGCCGATGGATTTTCGCGAATTTCGAGAAAGCCTGGGTGAACGCGAATTTTTCGCTTTATTTCAAGAATAGCATCATCATTACCGCGCTGTCGCTGGTCTTCATCTTGATCGTTTCTAGCATGGCGGCCTACGCGATTGCGAGGTTCAAGTACAAGTTGGGCGGCATGGCGTACATCTATTTCATGCTCGGTTTCATGTTCCCGCTGCAGCTGTATGTATTGCCGATGTTCCTGTTGGAGCGCAGCCTGGGTCTGCTCAATTCGTATGCAGGTCTGATTGTCACCTATACGGCAACGGCGCAATCGTTCTCTATTTTTCTGATGGTTGGTTTTTTCAGAACGCTGCCGGTTGAGCTTGAAGAAGCGGGGAGGCTGGACGGAGCGAGCGATTTCAAAATTTTCAGAAGCGTTATGATGCCGCTGTCCGCTCCGATTCTGACGACGGTGGCGATTTTGAATCTGGTCGGCATATGGAACGACTTTTTCTTGCCGCTTGTCTTTATTCAGTCCAATGAGCTAAGAACCGTACCGCTCGGGCTCATTTCGTTCTACGGGCAGTACAATTCGAACTATCCGATGCTGTTCGCGGCGTTAGCGATTTCGATCGTTCCGATCGCCGTCGCCTACATGCTGTCCGCCAAGACGTTCGTCAAAGGAATGGTGTCCGGCGCGATCAAATAGAGACCCTAACGGGAGAGGGAGACATTCATCAGGATGGAAGAGAACCGCAACTGGCGCGCCAAGTGGATATGGGGAGAAAACCGGCTTCAGGCTGCGTTTGCAGCAAGCCGGGAGGCGTACTATTTTCGCAGATCGTTTGACGTTCCGGAGGACGGAGGGGAGCTCGTCGTTCGCGTGTCCGCAGACAGCCGGTACCGGCTGTTCCTGAACGGCGAATCCGTCTCCGTCGGTCCGTGCAAAGGCGACGGGAAAACCCACTATTACGAGACGGTAGACGTCACGAAATCGCTCCGCCCCGGGAAAAATACGTTGGCCGCCAAAGTCGTGCATTACCGCCATTCACAGCCTTATTCGTTCGGCGACGGGCCGGTATCCGTCTGGCGCGCCAGTGCCGGGGCTTTCCTGCTGGAAGGCGAGTTGCATGGAGCGGACGGGACCGTCATTGCGTCGCTTCACAGCGACGGCGATGGGCGATGGAAATGCCTGAAGGACGAGTCGGGAACGTTCGAACACGGCCCGTTCACTTTTTTTGTCGGTGGGGTGGAGCGGATCGACGGGGCGAAGATGCCGCACGGGTGGGAACGAGTCGGATTTGACGACTCGTCCTGGGAGCCGGCGGTCGTCGTAAGCGGCACGTCCGATTCTCTTACGGGGCAGTTGAGCCCTTGGCAGCTGTCGGAGCGGCCGATTCCTCCGCTGTTCGAGCACCATTCTTCGTTCAAATCCGTTGTCAGGTCCGAAGGCGGACCGGCCTCGGCGGCAGCGGATCGCCCCATTCGGCTGGAGCCTCATACGAAGTTTATGGCGGAACTGGATGCGGGCGAACTGACGACGGGATACTTGACCATCAAGCTGGTAGGAGGCGAAGGGAGCGTCGTGAAGGTGCTTTGCTCGGAATGCTACGAGCCGCCGACCGACGATTTGGAGGTGCGCCGCAAAGGCGTCCGGGACCGCCACGAAGGCAACGTTCTGCTCGGCGAATATGATCGGTATGCTGTCGCCGGAGTCGGCAAGACCAATTCGCCGGAATGTTACGAGCCGTTCTGGTTTCGCACGTTTCGGTTTGTCCGGTTGGAGGTCGAGACGGGGGGCGAGCCGCTTGAGATCGTCAGTTTGGCGTATCGCGAAACCGGCTACCCGCTGGAGGTCCGAACGAGCTTCGCGTGCTCGGACGATGGGCTGAAGCCGTTATGGGAGATCAGCATCAACACGCTGCGGCGTTGCATGCACGAAACGTACGAGGACTGCCCTTTCTATGAGCAGCTTCAATATATTATGGACACCCGGCTGCAAATTTTGTTTACCTATTACATCAGCGGGGACGATCGTCTGGCTCGCCGGGCCATTCACGATTTCCACAGCTCAATGCTGCCATCCGGCATGCTGCAAAGCCGGTACCCGGCGGTTTATCAGCAGGTCATTCCCGGTTTTTCGCTCTACTGGATTTTGATGCTGCACGACCACTACCTATTTTTCGGAGACGACGCTTTCGTCCGACGTTATCGGCCGACCATCGATGCGGTGCTGGATTGGTTCGACCGGCGGATTACGGCGGACGGCATCGTCGGCGCTTGTCCGGACGCTTATTGGTCTTATGTCGATTGGGTAGAAGAATGGAAGACCACCTTCGGGATGCCGACAGCCGGTCTGACAGGGCCGATTACCGTATATAGCCTGATGTACGCTGCCGCGCTTGCGGCGGCCGCGGATCTTAACGAATGGACGGGACGGCGGGAAACGGCGGTCGAGTACAGGGAGAGGGGAGATGCGATCAAGCGTGCCGTACGGGCGCATTGCTGGTCAGAGCAGACGGGGCTGTTCCGCGACGGTCCGCATTCGGACGATGTCAGCGAACACGCGCAAATCTGGAGCGTGCTCTCCGGAACGGTAACGGGGGAAGCGGCTGTCAAGCTGATGAGCGACATGCTGTCAGGCGGCAGGAAACTTCCAAAGGTATCCTATGCGATGAGCTTCTTTTTGTTCCGCGCGCTGTCTTGCGTCGGCCTGTACGACAGGACGTTCCCGCTGTGGGACGAGTGGCGCCATCAGGCGGAGGAGCTGCGCATGTCCACGTGGCTGGAAGACCCGGTCACCCAGCGCAGCGATTGCCATGCGTGGGGAGCGATTCCGCTTTATGAGTTTCCCGCGGAAATTTTGGGGATCAAGCCGGGCGCTCCCGGCTATCGGAGCATTACGGTCGAGCCCAAGCCGTGCGGCTTGAAGTGGGCGAAAGGCTCGGCGATGACGCCACACGGCCCGGTGCTTGTGAGCTGGCATACGGACGGCGGCCGTTTCCGCCTTCAAGTCGAAAGACCGGATGCGTTGCCGCTTCGCATCGTGCTGCCGGACGGAACGCAGGTAAATCACGCGGAAGCCGGGCCGGTGGAAGCCTCCTGCATCTGGGGAGCGCACTCTGATTCACGATTTTCATACAGGAACTGAATTCCATTAACGGGAGGATATTGATGTGAGAATCAAACGTTCTGCACTCCTTCTACTCATCGGTATAATGGTTTCGGCTTTTGCTTCCGGCGTTGCGGAGGCGGCTCCCCGGTTGGTCCACTCCTCGATCATCGGAGGAACCGATCAAGCGGGCGGATTTCTGCTTCAGCCGCGCGGCATCGCGATCGATGCCGCCACGAACGCGGTTTACGTTGCGGATACGCACTCGCAAAGGGTTCAAAAATTCGATGCGAACGGCGCTTTTATAAGCACGCTCGGCACTCCGCATCCGGATACGCCGGGCTTTACGAACGATCTGCTGGATGTCGCCGTGGATACGAACGGAAGAGTACTGTTCACGACGATCGACAATATCGCCGAAGTGTATAACGCGGACTTTTCCCATGTCGGGCGGATCGGGCGCTACAGGCCGTACCTTCTGTACGGGGGGTTTCCGACTTGGACTTCCAGCGCGCAGCCGTACGGTTTCACGACAGGGTACAGCCAGACGTCCGCGGGAATTTTTCAGCGTACGGATTGGGATCGAACCGGCGACGGCTTTTCGCTCGGCATGAACCCTACCACTCCCGGCTCTTACGTGGAAGCGGTTACGGGGACGACGGAAATTCGGGTAGGCGTTTCCTATACGGCGTCCGTCTATGCGGTGTCCGATTATCCGGATAAGTCGAAGCTCGTGTTTTATCTGAACTACCAGGACGCCTCCGGCAATAATCTGTCCAGCACCTTCATCGACGGGGTTACGGCCGGCGTTACAAGCTCTGGCTGGACCAAGCTGTCGGTCAGCGCCACGGCTCCCGCAAACGCAGTCAAAGCCAAGCTGTACATTCGTTCATTCGCGACGACCTACGGCACGGTGGCCTGGGATGAGGTGAGCTTGAACGAGAGCAATTGGAACAGCAAAATCAACAGTTCGAATACGAATATGTTCAATTACCCTCACTCGATTACGGCGGACCCTTCCAATAACATTTACGTGGCGGATACGTACAACCATCAGATTTTGAAATTCGATTCCAACCGCGTGTATCAAGGCGCGATCGGCAGCTATGGGACAGGCAACGGGCAGTTTGCGAATCCGATGGACATGACGATCGACGGCAGCGGGAAAAAATATATTGCCGATTACTCCAACAATCGGATTCAAATTCTAAACGCGGACAATTCCTTTAACACGAAATTCGGAGCCGGCGGTACGGCGAACGAGCAATTTAACGGTCCGTACGGCGTAGCCGTCGACACGGTCCATTCCAGAATTTATGTTGTGGATTCCGGGAATCACCGGATTCAAGCGTTCGATCTGTCGGGCAATTTCCAATGGGGCATGGGGTCGGGCACGCAATGGTTTGCGGGCGCAAGCGCTCCCGCGCCGGTGTCCGGTTCGGGGAGCAAGTATTTTACCAATCCGGTAGGCATTGCGGTCAATCCGACCCTGAACAAGCTGTATGTAACGGATACGGGCAATGATCGTGTTTACATGATCGATTTGTCGACCTACAGCACGACGACGTTCGGCAGCAGGAGACAGGTTGTCAACGGGAAGTTGCTAAGGTCGGCGGGCCTGGATATTGACGCGAGCGGCAATCTGTACGCGATGGATATTTTTAATTCTACTGTGCAGGTGTTCGATCCGTCGGGAGCCTATCTCAGGAAAATAGGCGGCTTCGGGTCGGGGCAAGGGCAGCTGAACTATCCGAACGGCATTACGCTGGACTCCACAGGCAGGGTCAACGTCGTCGATTCCTTCAACAGCAGGGTAACCATTTTCAACAACGACGGCACAAGTCCGTCCACGGGCTGGTCGTTCGGCAGCTACGGGTCAGGCAACGGACAGTTCGATAATCCGATGTACATGGCCATCGATACGAACGGAAGATATTTGGTGGCGGAATGGAACAACAACAGGGTGTCGATCTTTAATGCGGACAAAACGTTCTATGGGACGATTCCCGTTGGACAGGCGTCGGGCATCGCGGTCAACCGACACGACGGCAAAATTTATGTCGCCTCGTCGAGCAAGAACAAAATCTATGTATATAATCCCGACTATACGTACAACAGCAGCTTTGGACAATTTGGCGAAGGGCCGGGCATGTTGTTTGCGCCGCTCGACGTGAAATTTGATGACAACGGTTTTCTGTATGTGGCCGACTATCGGAACGACAGAGTGGATGTATTCGATCTGAACTATGACTATATTACAAGCTTCGGAACTTTCGGAACCGGGAACAACAACCTGTCCTACCCTGACGCGCTTGCCATTCGAGGCGATGCGATCTATGTGGCCGAGTGGTGCAACGATCGCGTGCACAAGCTCCAATGGATTCCGAGCGCTACGGTGGATAATGCGGGGTTTGAAAACTGGGGCAACGGCGTGCGGCCGACTTACTGGACTCTCGGCTACAGCAACATTGCCTACGGAACGGGGATTACGAGGCGAACGGATATCGTGCATGGCGGATCGTCCGCGCTCAATATGACAGCCAGTCCTGCCGGGTCATACGTGGAAGCGACTCAGGTTCTGTCCGTAACGGCGGGTACTTCCTATAATCCGAAAGCTTGGGTGAAATCCAATGCCGCGGACAATACCCGGGTCAAAATGCACTTGCAATTCCTGGACGCGAACAATGAGGTGATCGCCACTCCTTCGACCGATGGAAGCGCCGCCGGGGTCAACAACTCGACGTGGACCCAAATGGAAATTGCGGCTGTGGCGCCTGCGGGCGCCGTTAAAGCCAAGCTTTATCTGCGGCATATGGGAGGAGACAACGCGTATTCCGTCTGGGATGACGTGTCATGGTAAAACCTTCAGCCGTCTGCGGCTGGCGATTTTCACGGGTTGATTCATTTCAAGCCAATTTTTGTGAATGTGTAATTTATAAGTAACATTTAGTTACACATACTTTCGATATGCTTGCGGGCTTACTCCGTATCTTCTTTTAAATACCTTGCTGAAGTAGGAAAGATCGGGAAAGCCCGATCGCTCAGCAACTTCCTTGATCAACAGATCGGGTTGCCCCAGCAACTCGCAAGCCTTCTCCAGCCGGATCCGGTTCATCCTTTCGATAAGGGTGATGCCGGTTCTTTTCTTGTACAAGCGGGCCAAATGGCCGTAACTCATGTGCAGGGACGCGGCCAAGTCCGCCACGTTCAGACGGTCTCCCTGAAAATCCTCCAAGTAAACCTCGACTTTCTTAACGAGCGAATCCCTTGATCCTGCAGAATCGGAGGAAGCGGATTCGTCCGGATCCCGAATGAGGGTTAACGTCTCCAGCAGCCGGACCAAGAGCAATTGAAGGGATAGCGGCGACTTGCCCGATCCGGCCTCTTGAAGGAAATGGCTAAGCAAATTTCCGACTCCGTAACGGTCGCGGTAACCTCCCGGCTTCCATTCCGTCAATCCCCTCAACCGCTCATACAAGGAGGAATCATCCGGACCCTCCTCGCCTTCGCTGCGGCGGAGCCGCCATCGGAAACAGATGCCTTCGTGCGGATTTCCGGGCGTGTAAACGTGGGCGTGGGTCAAGCCGGGCGGAATGAGGAAAAATTCCCCTTCGCGGATCGTAATCGAATCGTGGTCAAAGAGGGTCTGCATCTGGCCGGACAGCACATAGTTGAACTCGAACCAGGTATGGGAGTGGGAAGGACAGCTTCGGGCATTGCCCACTTGTTCGAAAATGATATCGATCCAATCGATGATGGCATCGTTGATCCGAATTTCGTCGCAAATGCGATGGAATACGGCCGAAAGTTCGACTTTCCACCGGGCAATCTCGTCTCTACTCAAGCATTATCCCTCCGCACAGGGTTTTGTGCCATTATATCATAATCGGACAAAAGATGATGAGAATTGGAAATGTACTTGGAGGGGAGGGTTCGGTCAAAATAAGGATGGAAGGGTATTCATGGAGGCGGAGGGATCACGTTGAAAAAGCTGCATTTGCTCAGCAACGCGCATTTGGATCCTGTATGGCAATGGGAGTGGGAGGAGGGGGCTGCGGCGGCGGTATCGACTTTTCGCGCGGCGGCCGACTTTTGCGAAGAATTTGAAGGTTACGTGTTTAACCACAATGAAGTCATCTTGTACAAATGGGTGGAAGAATACGAGCCGGCTTTATTCGAACGAATCCGCGAGTTGGTTCGGCTGGGAAAGTGGAACATCATGGGAGGTTGGTATCTGCAGCCGGATTGCAACATGCTCTCCGGCGAATCATTCGTCAGGCAAATTTTGCTCGGCAAAGCTTACTTTCGGGAAAAGTTCGGGGTCGAACCGACGACGGCGATCAATTTCGATTCGTTCGGTCATACGAAGGGTTTGGTGCAAATCTTGCAGCAAGCGGGATACGATTCCTATATTTTCATGCGGCCCGACGATTTTGGCGAGCTGCCTGCGCAAGATTTTATTTGGTGTGGCCTGAGCGGCAGCGAAGTCATGGCTCACCATATTCAGGGCGGGTACAATACGCTGCTCGGCAAAGCGCACGAGAAGATCGACCGCTGGCTTGAGGAGAACGGAGAAGCGCAAACGGGGCTCATTCTTTGGGGAGTGGGCAATCACGGAGGGGGGCCGTCGCGCATCGATCTCACGCGGATCGGCGAACGGATGAAGAAGACCGATTCGTTCGAAATCGTTCATTCGACTCCAGAAGCGTATTTCCGTGATGTGAAGGAAGCCGGGCGGCTCCCCCGCTTCGAAGGCGATTTGAACCCGCGGTTCGTCGGGTGCTACACTTCGATGATCCGCATCAAGCAGGAGCATCGCCGGCTGGAAAACGAACTCTATATGACGGAGAAGATGCTGTCCGCCGCCGCGTTGCAAGCTCTACTCGTTTATCCTTCCACTGAGTTGCACGAAGCCATGTGTGATTTGCTGACCGCGCAGTTTCACGATATATTGCCAGGCTCATCCGTGCAGCCCGCGGAAGTAGCTTCGTTGCGCTTGATCGACCACGGCTTGGAAATCGCGGCAAGGCTGAAAGCACGCGCGTTCTTTGCCCTGGCGTCCGGCCAGCCGAAGGCGGAGCTCAAGGAATATCCGGTGCTGGTATACAATCCGCATCCTTATCCGGTCCGAGGCGTGTTCGAATGCGAGTTCATGCTGGAAGATCAGAATTGGGAGGAGCGATTTTCGCTGCCGGTCGTCTACCGGGACGGGAAGAGGCTTCCTTCCCAGCCCGAGAAGGAAATGAGCAACCTGAATCTGGATTGGCGTAAAAGAGTCGTGTTCGAAGCGGAGCTTGCCCCTTCTTGCATGAACCGGTTCGATTGCCGGATCGAGATGCTGGACCGCAAACCGGTACCCGAGCTCAAGGAGCGGGGCGGGCGGTACACCTTCCAAACGGACGAGTTGACCGTTGTTATCAATGCGCACACCGGGCTAATGGATGAGTATGCCGTTCGTGGCGTTTCCTGTCTGAAGCCGAATGCCTTCGCGCCTGTGGTCATCCAGGACAATGAGGATCCCTGGCGGATGGATTCTGATGCATTCGGTCCGGTCGTCGGCCGATTTGAATTGATGGATCCGGAAGAAGGAACCGAGTTTTCCGGCATCAAGGAGGCGCCGCTGCCTTCCGTTCGCGTAATCGAAGACGGGGAAGTGCGTACGGTTGTCGAATCGGTGCTCCGCTATGGAAAGTCTGCGATCTGCCTGACCTACAAGCTGCCGAAACGGGGGACGGAAATCGAAGTTCAGCTTCGCGTCTATTGGAATGAGAAGGACAAGATGCTGAAGCTCTCCGTTCCGACAGTCTTTGCGGACGGGAAATACCGCGGTCAAACGGCTTACGGCATCAGCGAGCTGGCAGAGAACGGCGAGGAGACGGTTGCGCAAAAATGGGTCGCGGTGGAATCAGCCAAGATGGGTCAGGCTCTGACTTGCATCAATGACGGCATTTACGGCTCGGATTACCGGGCGGGAGAGATACGCTTGTCGCTGCTAAGGGGAGCGGGTTATTGCGCGCATCCGATCCTTGACCGTCCGATTCTGGTGCAGGACCGCTTCCTGCCGAGAATGGATCAGGGAGAACGATGCTATACGTTCTGGCTGAACGCAGGCGAACTTGACGAACGGCGTCGTCTTGTGGATCGCGAAGCGATTTTCCATAATGAAAAACCTTATGCATTATCGTTCTTCCCTTCCGGCAATGGACAGAAGACGGGGGCATTCCTGGTGTTCGAAGACGATGCGGTGCAGTTAAGCGCGTTCAAGAAGGAAGAGCGGGGAGGCGGATATATCGTAAGGCTGTTCGAACCGACTGGATTTGCGAGAACGACCGTAGTATCCGTCCCATCGCTCGGGATCCGCAAGGAGGTTCGGCTGAACGGTTATGAATGCAGAACCTTTCGTATCGACGCGCAAGCGGGAACGATTTCGCAAACCGCTTTGTGCGAAATTTAGGAATCGTGCGATGGGCAATCGTATCTCAACATAAAAAATGGTGTGCTTAGTTGTATTAAAGGAACCTAGGAGAGGGAGTGAAGGTAGTGAATAAAAATCAAACGGATAAAATGTACGTGGTCTCCCATACGCATTGGGACAGGGAATGGTACCAGGATTTTCAGGCTTATCGAACCCGGCTCGTCTATCTGATCGACGAATTGATCGAGAAGATGGAGCGCGACCCGGAGTACCGCTATTTCATGATGGACGGGCAGACGATCGTTGTCGAAGATTACTTGGAAATCCGGCCGGAGAATCGTGAGCGGCTGCTGAGTCTGATTCGTTCGGGGAGAATCGCGATTGGTCCCTGGTATGTAATGCCTGATGAGTTTCTGGTTAGCGGGGAGTCGCTCATCCGCAATTTTCTGATCGGCTTTCGTCAGTCCCGTTCCTGGGGAGTCGAACCGTTGAAGTCGGGGTACGTTCCGGATCTGTTCGGACATAACAGCCAGTTGCCGCAAATCCTGCGAGGGTTCGGCATGGATAATACCGTTCTCGGGCGCGGCTTTCTCGGAGACGCAGATCCTTCGGAAATGATATGGGAGGGTGCCGACGGAAGCCGCGTGATCGGTTTGAAACTGGATGAGGATCGTCTTTACAGCGATTTTTATTTCTTCATGCGCTGGCCGTTTGCGGACCGGGCTTACGAATACAACCGGGAAGAGCTGATTCTGCGGGCGAAAGACATGCTCGAATACAAGCAAAAACGGGCGACGACGGATCTTCTGCTCGGTCTGGACGGGGTCGATCATTCGGAAATCGAGCCGGAACTTCCGGCGATTCTGAAGACGCTGAACGAAGCGGGCCTGGGCGTCACGTTTGTGCACGAGCATTTTGAGCATTATTTGCGCGATTTGCGCGAGCGACTGGGTGACGGGGGAACGCTGAACGTATTTAAAGGGGAACAAAGGTCGCCAGGATATAGCGGTGTCAACAATTGGGTGCCGTTAAATGTGCTATCTTCCAGAATTCATTTGAAGCAGATGAATGCAAATTGTGAAACGCTGTTGGAAAAATGGGCGGAACCGTGGGGTGTTTTCACGGCATGGGAAGGGCGGCCGTACGCCAAAGGATTCTATCGCAAGGCGTGGGAGTACCTGATCCAGAACCATCCGCACGATTCGATATGCGGCTGCTCCATCGATCAGGTGCACCGGGATATGGTCTACCGCTTCGATCAGAGCCGCCTGATCAGCGAACAGATGATCAAGGAAGAGTTCCGCTACATCTCGAATCATTTGCAGCCGGATGGGGTGAAGGGCGACTATTTGCTGACCGTGTTCAACGCGTCGCAAACGAATGTCGATCAAGCGATCGATGTCGAGCTTCGCCTTCCCCCTGAATATGCCCAGGCAACAGTTCTCCCGGGTTCAGGGGGGGCGCCGTTTCGTATCTACGATCAGCATGACAGAGAAGTGGAATATCAACTTTTGGAAGTCAAACGGGGTGTCATGAGCCATACGCGTCCATATCGCGACATTCCGGATGCTGATATTCTCGATGTTTACCGTGTTGCTTTTCACGGGAATGTACCTTCCTTCGGCTACGTCACATACGGAATTCGCCCAATCGTATCGGAAGGACATAAGCCCAAGCAATACGATGCGCCGCTGATGGCGCCCTTGTATCGGAATCCCGCCGGCAGCATGCAGGTGAATGCGCACACGTGGGACAACGGGCGAGTTCGCATTCAAATCCATTCGAACGGTACGATCACTGTCCATGATCTGCACAGCGGAAATAAGTACTCAAATGTATTGTTATTTGAAGACGAGGGAGATGTCGGGGACGGTTGGACCCATGTGAGTCCGACAACGAATGAAGTTTATTCAACGGCCGCGGCGAATGCGCAAATATCTGTCGTCTATGGGGGGCCGCTGCAAACTTGCATCCGCATTCAGTTGAACATGCGGGTCCCGGACCGGGCAGACCTCGAAAAAACAAGACGAAGCGAAACATTCGTGGAACTGCCGATTACGACATTCGTGGAGCTGACGAAAGACGACCCGATCGTCCGTTTCCGTACGGTCGTGCACAACACGGCGCGCGACCATCGCCTGCGTGTACTGTTGCCTTCCGGGCTGGCCGCCGACCGTTACTATACGAGCACGCCATTCGATCTGGTAGAAAGGAGGATTCAACATCCGGATTACCGAAGCCGCCTTCAGTCGGACGACGGAGGTACAGCGCCTCATAACGGTATTGTTGCGGTTAATGATTCCAGTTGCGGTCTGGCCGTCTACAGCAACGGTTTGTACGAAGCCGTCGTACGGGATGATGAGCCGCGCACGATCGCGATGACCCTATACCGCAGTACGGGCAACGAAGTACTGACCAATGGCGGCGACGGGGGACAGTTGTTGCAAGAACTGCAATTTTCGTATGCGATCAGGCCTTATTCCGTCGCTGCCGATCGGGAACACACCCTGTGGCGCGAACGGCAGCTATTTGCTGCGGGGCTGCGCAGCATTACCCGCAAGGCCGGCAAGCCGCTGTATGAAACTCCGCACCGGGCGGAAGCCAAGCTGCCCGCCGCCCATTCGTTCATGGCCGTCAGCGGTGCCGGGTTAATCGTAAGCGCGGTGAAGGAAAGCGAAGATCGGCCGGGGCAATACGTCATACGTATCTTTAATGTGCTAAATCGGCCTGTGCAAGGCAACCTCGCCTTCGATCGTGCATTGCAATCGGCACAGCTGCTGAATCTGGATGAACAGCCGGCAGGTGAAATCGACTTCGGCGACCGGCAAATCACCCTTGATGTAAAGCCGAAGCAAGTGATCACCGTCGAAATTAGGATTGACCGAATTTAGCTGACATGATTGTGCGATTGGAATTCACGGCAAAAGATCATCCGGACTGGAAGCATTCAGTCCGGATGATCTTTTGTTTGACGAGCGCCACTGGGGTGGCCGTCGAAGGTTCAGTCGTACGTAAATGGACCGTAAGTGTAAGTGCCGGTGCCCGTCAATTCAAACCCCGCAACAGCGAGCGGTACCGCGGTAGCGGCGCTATTCGAGACGCGGATGTAATCGACATTGACCGTTCCGCTCGCCGCGATGGGATCAAATCGGAGTTGCTTGATCGTTCCGGCCCACGCGCTGTTCGCTGAAAAATCGAATACATACTCCGAGTAATCGCCGTCGTTCGTCGTTATCGTCTTCAGTACGCTTTTCGCTGCCGTCCAGGTCGTATCCGCTGCGGTAATGAAGAATACTTGGGCCTCGTTAGAACCGGTATTGTTTTTCATTCTGATCTTGACGTATTTGTAAGCGGAGGCGTTGAGATTCAGATTCGGGTCGGAGTAGATATACGGATCGGTACCATTGGAAGTCAGCGTGTTGATTCCCCCCAATACGGACTGGGAGATTTGATTGCCGTTCGTCCAACCCTCCGTATTGCCGTCCGCATTGAAACCCCAGTCATAGGCGAGAGAACTGTTCGTAAAGGAACGGTAGGCGACGATCGGCACCCAGCTCGTTTCATCGTAGCTCTCGTCTCCATTCGGCCCGCTGCCGATTTCAAAGCGAATCATATCGCCGGCGGATACCGCTATATTGTCAAGATCCGTATCAACGCCTACTTGGTCCGTTGCGCCGATCGCGTAAGCGCCAGAGGCCGGCCAGAGCTGGGTCGTCGACGCGCCGGACACCTTGTTGATGCGGGCAGTAATGCCATCGCCGCCGCCCGTATCCCACTTGAACACCCTGCCGCGAATACTTACCGTTCCGGAGGCCGGCGCCACCCATACTCTGGCGACATCGCAGGCGGAACAATTGCCGGGGTGCATTTCGAATTTTTCAACCCGCTGCAACCACGGATACGTGGAATTTTGATACCACCACCGGTTGTTCGCATCATACGTCAAATCGGTCCAGACGCCCGCGTTCTTATACTGATATTTCCATTGGTTCTCGCCTTGCGTTCCGGCAAAATCGTTGGCTGCATGATAGCCGGGCTGGTCCAGGCGGACATTGTTGGTTTGCACGAACGGATTGCCCGGGCCGCTGCTGGTCAGGAACGGTTGTCCGGGTTCGTAGTACAGGTTGTTGCTAAACGTACCTGTCGGAGTTACCGGGGTCGTTCCGCCGTTTAGCCAATACACCGATCCATAGGCGTTTGCCTTCCCGTTCTGCGAGAATAGATTGCCGCTGAATACGGTGTTGAGGCTGCGATCGTCGGGGTCTCCCCCGTGTATATTCAGAATCTCCAAGCCGGGGCCCGCGTTGCCTGCGATATAGTTGTTCCGCACGGTGACGTTCTCGGTGGAAAACTCCTGGTCGATCGCCCCGCCGTCGGGACTGTTCGTATTCGGTACATTAGTCATGATGTTATTTGCAAAGATGACGTCCTCGACACGCTGCAGAATGACCGCAGCGGTTCCGGAATAAATGTGGCAGGCCGCCTCATTGTTCAAGATCGAGTCGATTACTTTCACGTTTGTGACGCTGGACAAGCGCAAGGAATCACTGCATCCCATCGTCGCATTTTGATACGCTGCGGCGGCATGTCCGTCATCGTCGTGCAAATATAAATTTTTCATCACGATGTTCTGGAACAACGTGCTTCCGTTCGAGCCCGGCGTACTGGAATCCATACCGTTCCAAGGGTCGATGGAGAGGCTGTCCACGTTATGCGCGCCCTCGATATTCGTAAAGTTCAAATTGCGGGCTGCATATTGCGTATCATCGAAAGCGATGGAGATTTGGACCGCATCAATAAAATCCGTGTTATCGCCGGTCGTTGTTCCCACGAATTGGATCGTATGATGGCCTGCGGTCGCATGGAATCCGTTCGTCATGAACTGGCTGAAGCTGCCCGAGGACGGGGTGAAGCTGCCGACCGCCGTATGATCGAAATAGACGTCGAAAGATTGGGTCCCGCCCGAAGTCGTTCGCTTCGCGGCTTGAAATTTGATGGAATAGAAGCCGTCCGTCTGGAAGTTGACGGTCTGACTGATGTTGCCGGGGCCTTGCAGGAACAGCGTCTGCACCCCTTGCGGCGCATTGGGCGCACCCCAGACGCTTCCGTTATGCTGTACGCCGGAATTGCCGCTGAATGCCCATTCGTTCGTAAACGGCCCATACATATAAGTACTGGTGACGGGCGACTCGAAGCCGCCGTTGGCCACCGGTACCTGGGCAGCCGTAAATAGAATGCCGGACGACATAAACACGGAATCGCGCTGCGCATTCGGGTCGAAGGGATGGTTGTCATCCAGCGGCCCCGGGTAAGCGGTCGTATGGCCCGCCCAAACCCCTCTGATATCATGAACATATATATTGTTAAAATTCAAACCTTCGTGCATTAACGTGCTAAACAAAACATAAACGCCGACTCCGGCGTTCGAAACTTCCAGATTGCGGACATCCCAGTAGGAGGGATTAACGAAAGTGACCATTCGCTCCGCGTCGGAATTGTTGCCGATGATTCGCGGACGCGGATTGGAAGCCGAACCGTAGTCAGCCAGCGTCAAAGGGCTGGCAGAGGTACCGCTGTTCGTGAATGTCATGTGCTGACCGGTCCATGTCGACCCCCTGTTTAACAGCACCCGGTCTCCGGGGCTCAACGCCAGTCCGTTGACCTTCGTCAAGCTGCACCACGGAGCTGCCGATGAGGTGCCCGAATTACTGTCGCTGCATCCGGTGCTGCTAATATAGTAGTTCGAAGCGTACGCGACGGAAGCCGCCGCTAAGCATAGAAACCATGCAAACGCAGAGGAGAGCAGAACTTTTCTTGTCAGCATCTTCATCCCTCTTTTCTGTGCGTTTAAAGTGACGCTATCCCGGCAGCAGCAGGTGAACTGCCGAGATAGCGAAATCCTTAGGGAAATGAACGGGTCCTATTTACCGTCGGCTGTCTTCCAAGCATCAACTTGTTTTTGAATTTCCGCGATTACGTTGTCGAGGCCGGCCTTTTTGGCTTTTTCTTTGTATTCGGCCATTTTGGCATCTAAATCTTTCGCCATATAAATCGTTTTCAGCTCCGGTTCCAGCGCGTCGATTTGGGCCATTTCTTTCTTGACCGGAGACGAATCGAACGTAAACCCGACGTAAGGCGAGTATTTGGCTTTGTCGATCGCAGCTTTTAAGCCGTCGAGCACTTCCTGGCTGTTCCAGTTGGACGGCCATTGATCCCAGAGGCTGCCGATGAAAGGATGCCAGATCGCCCACTCGAGCTTATCTTTCGTCTTAATCGTGGGATTGTCTGTGCCTTTGCCGGAAACGTAGTTCCAGTCGTCGCCCTCGAGCCCGTAACAGAATCTGTTGAAAAGATCTTTGTCTTTGAAGAGCAGGTTGAGCAGCATCATCGCCCGCTCCGGATGTTTGCTCGTTTTACTGATATAGTTGACGGCGCTGCGGATCGTCGAACCGGTGACGTAATTCGTGAAATCAAGCGGCGTGGAGACCATTGGCGTCCCCAAATCGGTGGATACTTTGGCGAACGAGGCATCATAAATGTGATAGATCGAGCCTGCATATTTACCGGTTTTGAACTCGGCGTAGTCGGTTACCAGTTTCTTGGAAATGTAGCCTTTCAGGTACCAGTCATGCTGCAGCTTCTGGATTTTGACCCATTCCGGGTTGTCCAGCAGCGATTTCCATTGTCCGTCCAGGTTGTCGTAGCCGATCATGGGAGAGATCTTATCCATCGTATTGGGCAAGGCTGAAACGAAATCACCCATGAACGGGATCAGATTCGGCTCCTTCTCCTTCAGCATTTTCAGAACCGGTTCGAGCTGGTCATAAGTATGGATATTTTGGTAATCGATGCTGTATTTGTCCACGATGTCTTTCCGGAGCGAGATGTTGTACGAGGACACCCATGCGCTCGGATTCGAGATACCGAATTTCTTGCCTCTGGCGGTCACGGCTTGCCAAGCTTGATCCGGCACTTTCTTGAGGATGTCCTGACCGTATTTGTTCAATAGATCGTCGACTTCTAGCGCCATGCCGCTAGAAACGATCTGGCTGAAACCCAGTTGGTTCAAGTCGAGGAAAATGTCGAATTGTTCGCCTGCCGCGGCGGCGACTTTCATTTTTTGGGCATAGGTGGCTCCGTCCACGAATTTGAACACGACGTTGGCGTTGATTTTTTCTTTGAGCCTGTCGTTCAGGTCCTTCATGACTTTCTCTTCGTTGGGGCGGGGATCCAACGGAGCCGTCATATACCAAGTAAGGGTGACGAACTCCTTGGTATCGTCTGCCGGTGCCGCGTTACTGCCGGAAGATGCGGAAGTTTCCGTTGGCGAGGCGGTTTCCTTGGTTTCCGGAGCGTTAGCGGAATCGCCCGGAGATGCGCTTTTTGGGCTGCAGCCCGCCAGGGCGGCGACGATAACCACAACCAGAAGAGTAGAGAAGATGAGGCTGGTTTTTTTTGAGTGTTTCGATTGCATTGCATAACCTCCCAATGATTCTCAAGAGCAAGTTGCGGCGCTCCTTCGTTGATTGGCCGATCAAGAAAGGAGCTATGTTAACGGTCTTCTGCGAGCGCTCTGGGCATAGACCTGATTAACCTAACCTTTGATGGAACCGACCGTCAGCCCTCTAGCGAAAAACCGCTGAAAAAACGGGAATACGAGCAGCAACGGGCCGACGGCCAGCACGCACACAGCCATTCGGAATGAGGCTTGCGGGAGCATCGAGCTGTCGAGGCCGGCCGGCTGGATGACGCTGAGAAACTGCATATTGCTCAGCATGCGGTATAGCAAGGCTTGCAAGGTCTGCAATTTGCTGTCGTCCGTATAGAGAATGCTGGTGAACCAGTCATTCCAGTATTGCAAAGACGTCAGCAAACCGACTGTCGCGATGGCCGGCGTCGAAAGCGGGATCACGATCCGCAGAAAAATGCGAAGCTCGCTGGCGCCGTCTAACTTGGCGCATTCATAGAGAGCGTGCGGAATGCTCTTCAGGAAACCTTTCATAATCAGGACATAGAAGGAGTTGACGAGGGCAGGAACGAAGAGCGCGTAAATCGTATTTTTCATGCCGAGCCAGCTGGCAACCAGGATATAGGTCGGCACAAGCCCGCCTCGAAACAACACGGTAAAGAATACGTAAAAGCTCAACTTATTACGGTGCCTGTAATCGCTGCGGCTTAGCACGTAACCTAGCGTGGTCATGAGCCAAAGGCCGAGCAAAGTGCCGGCGACGGTAGCCAAGATGGTCACCATGTAAGACTGGATCAGCTGCTTGCTGTTGGCGAAGGCTATTGCATACGCGTCCAAGGAAAATTGCTTCGGCCATACGCCATACCCATCTCTGAACAATGAGGTTTCGTTCGTGAAAGACGCCGACACAATGACGATGAACGGCACGGTCACGATAACGCACAACAAGATGAAGAGGAGATGGACGGAAAGGTAGAAACGCTGCTGATTTTGTTTGCGCTTGCCGCTGCCGATGCCGGCAACCGTCGTGCTCGCGGTTTTCAATGGATGTCCCTCCTAGAACAGTTTATCATCGCTGCTGATTTTACCGATGACATAGTTGGACAGAAGCACCAGGACGAATCCGCAAACCGACTGGAACAACCCTGCCGCCGCAGACATGCCGAAGTCGCCCAACACGCGGAGTGCCCGATATACATACGTATCGATGACATCCGTAACCGGGTATAGCATCGGATTGTCCTGAGGCACGGTATAGAACAGTCCAAAATCGGCATAGAAAATATTTCCGATCGAGACGATGACCAGAATCAGAATAATCGGCCGAATCATCGGCAAGGAAATATGCCAGGCCTGGCGAACTCGGTTGGCGCCATCTAGCTTCGCCGCTTCATAATACTCCGGATCGACGCTTGTCAGCGCAGCGTAATACATTAACGTGCCGTAACCCAGACACTTCCACACATGACACAGCACCAAAATCAAAACCCAGTATTTCGGCTCGTTGTAAAACAGGATAGGCTGGCCGCCCAAAGCCGTGATGAGTTTGTTGACGATGCCGAGATCCGGATCAAGAAAGCCGGATAGCGCGTAGGACACCACGACCCAAGAAATGAAGTACGGTAGGAACAAAATCGTTTGATAAACTTTGCTTGACCGTTTCCCGAGTTCAAACAGAAGCAGCCCGGTTGTGACCTCCACAATGACGTTGACAACGATGAACAAGGCATTCATGACGGCTGTGTTCCGCACGATCTGGACTAGGTTGGAGTTAAACAGGAACTCGAAATTTGTGAACCCGCTCCACGGGCTATGCCAAAATCCGAGCGTGAAGTTGTAGTCTTTGAACGGCAATACAAGTCCGTATAAAGGAATGTAATAAAAAATAAAGATGAAAACGATGGCGGGCAAAGCAAGCATGGTAAGTCCGGAATTGGATTTAAAAGAATGGATCCATCTGGACCAAATTCTGGGCAATATCTCTCACATCCTCCATATCGTGTTCTGTGTCTGAAGCTTATTTTGAAGGAAGACGAGGCGGGAAAGTACTGCAAATTCCGATAAAGGATTGCATATGAAGGCTGTACAAATTGCAAGGATATGCAAATCATGTTCTCTCGGCCTGGAAGTCTTTACTCGTTTGTTTGCGGCATGTACACTGGATGCATCGGCAAGAACATCCAGAGGTGAATGTTATGGATACGCTTACAAGACGAGGATTTTACCGCAAAAAGTACTACATGCGCGTCATGATCTCCATTAGTCTCGTCGCCGTCACGCTGGTGGGGAGTTTATCGATGGCGATGTATTTGTACGGCAAACAAGCCTTGTTCAGGATGCAGTCGCAGCATAACGAGCAGGTGTTGAACCAGGCCAAGTTCAATATCGAGCTGATGAGCGCATCCGTACAAAATATCGCTCAATATTTATTTGTGAATCCCGATACGACCTTTATCTTGAACGCGACCGGCAATCCGGATACCGACGAAATTTACAGTAGGATCAATCGCATCGCAGGGGCCGTCCTGACTTCCAACACGTTCATCCATTCCATTGGACTCTATAACGACTATCGCAGCCAGTATTACTATGTAGGCAAACAGATCTATTACAACGACGAAGGCTTGAAACGGTTGATCGGCCGTTACCCGGATTTGCCGCGGATGGTCCCGATCTTCCGGACTATCGAGAATACGTTCGGGGATAAAATCGTAAAGGAAACCGTCATTACCTACATGATGTACGAAACTTCAGGCGACCCGGCCGCCATCTCATCCGCGGTTGCCATTAACGTCAATTCCGATTGGATGATCGATAACATCAAGCAGATCAGCATGCTGAATGAAAAAGCGGGAGAAATCGCATATATATACAGCGATGCTAGCGGGTTTCTGGAAACCGGGGTAAAGGACGAAGGCTTGCGAAAATCGCTTCTCGGCGCCTATCGGAAGGAAATGAGGAATGCCGACGCCGACTCCGGCTCCTCGGAGATGGTGTTAAACAATGAGTCTTATGTTGTCAGTTACATGAAACTGAAGAATCTGGGCTTAACGATCTTTAAAGTTCAGCCCTCCGAGTTCGTATTCCGATATCTGCATGCCTTCAGTCTGTATTTGCTCGTAATTTTCGCGGTTTTCCTCGTGCTTGCGCTGTTCTTTTCCATGAAGGTATCCGGCATCGTGTACAATCCGATCCGCAGGCTTGTGAATCTGGCTGCAGGCGTAAACGGCAAAACGATGGAGCGGGATGAAATTGCCTTTCTCAGCAGCGTATACCGGGATTCGTTTGACAGACTGCAAAAATACGACAGCCGGAAGTTCGATTATAACCACGTACTGCGGGATTACTTCGTCAAAACCATTCTTACCGGCGAGGTCAATCGCCCGCAATTTTCCGATTCCTGCAAGGAGTACGGCCTACATCTCCAGTATGATTCCGATTATTATGCGTTTGTGGTCAAATTCGACGATTTCGACCAGTTGCAATCCCGCTATTCTTCCAAGGACATCGACTTGTTCAAGTATGCCGCCATCAATATCTTCGAAGAAATGATCCGGGATCTGGGCGTGGCGGTCGGAGTCAGCCTGAACGTAAACGACGTCGTGATGCTGTTCGAAACCCGTGCGGGCGAACATGCGCCGGGCGATGAAATCATCCAGGACGCAATCGGTCGATTCCGGGAAACGGTTTGCGAATATTACCCTGTTTCGCTCACGACATCCGTCAGCAGGCGGGTACGCGGCGTGAATCATTTGCCTGCCGAAGTTCGGCATGCCTATAACCTATCAGCCTATCGCTTTTTGTTCGGCAAAGGAAGCTTGATCACATCGGAGCGAGTCATGCAGAACAAGGCAAATCCCCGCCAATCCCATTCGCCGAAGTGGGAAACGATTCTGCTCGATAACTTGCGCCAAGGCAGCGTCAAGGGAATGAAGCAAGCGTTTGAACAGATTCGGGATGAGCTGTCCGGGATGAGTTATGAAAATGCGCTTTCTTCTTTCATGCACTTGATGACCGCCATTTACAATGAACTATTCGCATCCGGCAGAATCGCGCCTAGCGGACACGGTTCAGGCATCCTGGAAATCTGGAAGTCAATTTCGAATTATGAAACCCTGGATGATGTGTTCCAGTCCACATTGGTTTCCCTGGAACGAATGTTTCAACAAACGGTAACGGAATCGTCGACGGATAAGAATATCGTGGAAGCCGCTACCGAACTTATATTGTTGAATTATAACGACAATGCCCTGTGCGCGGATCAGATTGCCGATAGCCTCGGCATGAATGCGAGACGGCTGGCGAAGACGTTTAAACAAGCGACGGGCATGTCGATTGCCGATTACTTGAACGGAGTGCGCATGGAGAAGGCGGCCGAACTGCTTAGAAGTTCCAGGTTAAGCGTGAATGAGGTGTTGCTTCGTGTTGGATACGAGAACGAGTCCTATTTTTACCGGATGTTCAAAAACAGGTACGGGATGACGCCCAAAGAATTTGCGCTTCGGATGAAGTAAAGAACGCGATGCGGAAATAACAGTCGGGAACGAAAAGTATAGACTTTTCGTGCAATCCGTTACCCGTTTTACAGTATGCCGGAACGAAATCACGTTCCATACTGGAGGTGGAAATCACAATGGATAGGAGGTCTGCGGATGCATCGATCGGGAACGGAACGAAGTCCATTTACAGGAGAAGCGCTATGGATCTGGGGACCGGGCGGAAACTGGCAACACGACTTTAATCATGGGTCGCCGTTTCGCACCTGCTACTTTAGAAAATCGTTTCATGTTCCGGCGGCGGGCGCAAAACTGACCGTACACCTTTCGGCGGACAGCCGATATACGCTGTTCGTGAACGGAATCCGAGTTTGTTGCGGACCCGCCAAAGGGGATATCGCCCATCAATTCTATGACACGCTTGTTCTGGATTCATACCTGAAACCGGGAGAAAATATCATTTCCGCCGTCGTGATTTGCTTTTCGGCAACCCATCCGGACTACGGCGAACTTGGCGTTCCGCTAAGCATCATGACGGCCACGCCGGCATTTATCCTTGACGGCGTTCTGATGGACAAGGAAGAGGCGCGGGTTTTGGAGACATTGCACACCGATCGTACGTGGAGCAGTTTATCGGATCGGGCTTATGCGCATCATCGCTCCGAAGATGCCCCAGGCATTGTATCCGGGCTTGGAGAGGATCTCGATTACGAGCAATACCCGCAGGGCTGGCAATGCGGAGCCGACACCGGAGAGCGTTGGCAGTCCGCCGTAGAGTTGGCTGTGGGAGTAACGAGAGAAAGCGTGAAGGACAGCCCATTGCCCTACAGGCTGTTTCCCCGAATGATCCCCTTGATGCGCGAGGAAAATAGAAGATTCGCCGGCGTTTATCGGTCCGATTCCATCAACCAGGTTGAGGCAGAACGATGGATATGGGACGGCAAGGGCATAACGATTCCCCCGGGAAAGCAGATCTCGCTGATTGTGGATGCTGGGGAACTGACGACTGGCTATCCGATTGTATTCTTCCGGCGGGGGCGCGGGTCGTCGGTGACCGCCACATACTCCGAAGCTTTATATAAGGATGGCCGCAAGACGGTGGAAAAAGTATTAGAGGGCGGCACAGTAGAAGGATTATATGACAGCTTTCTGTGCGACGGCAGAGACCATGCTTATGAGCCTTTGCATTGGAGAACGTTCCGGTATATCCGGCTTGATATTACTGTCGGCGAAGAGACGCTGGACCTCCCGGACTTGTTTTATCGGTTTGTGGGATATCCTCTGGAATTGACGGCGACTTTTTCATCCTCCGACGAAAGGCACGGTCGGCTTTGGGAGATGACGTTCCGGACACTGCAGCTTTGTTGTCATGAAACCTACGAGGATTGCCCCTATTACGAGCAAAACCAATATGCGGGAGATTCCCAGATCGTCGCGTTGGTTATGGGCTACATGACAGGAGATTGGCGTCTGGCACGGCAAGCTGTCCTGCTATTCAACTGGTCGGCGGATTACGAAGGCATAACGAAGAGCCGTTATCCGGCCAGGGTGCCGCAAGTGATTCCCTCCTGGTCGTTATTATGGATCGTGATGGTCTACGAATATTGGTGGCATACCGGCGATAACGAAACGGCAGCGCTCTGTAAAAATGTCATCAAGTCTACGCTGAATTGGTTCGAAGGATTCCTGAATGAGCGGTATTTGTTGTATAAGCTCCCCTATTGGAAAATTGTCGATTGGGTCAAAGAATGGGATCATCCGCCGGGAAGCCCTCCGGGTGCGGAAGGCGGCGAAACCGGGCTGATCAGCGCCCAGTATGCGTATTGCCTTAAGCTGGCGGCAAGGCTGATGGATACGCTGGGACAAGCCGACGTTGCCGAACATTATAACCGTTTGTCTGGAAAGATCCTAGACGGCATCCATGCATATTGCTGGGATGAAGCCAAAGGCTTGTATAAGGATTGTCCTCATTTGGAGACCTACAGTGAATTGGGGAACGCCTGGCCCATTATCGCAGGCTGTGCTTCCGCGGAACGGGCCGAAGCCATTTGCGCCCAATTCAACCGGAGCGGCTCTCTCGCCAAATCGACGCTTTATGGCAGATATTATGTGTTCCGAGCTCTCGAAGCAGGAGGAAGCTACGGAAAGTTTGCAGAGTTGCTCGATTGGTGGTACCAGATGATGGATTCCGACCTGACGACCTGGCCGGAAGAACCTTGGCTGGCGAGAAGCTACTGTCATGCTTGGTCGTGCAGTCCCGGGTATGAATTTCTGTCCGGCATCTTAGGTGTAAAACCGGCGGCAGCAGGATTTGCGGAAGTTCTGATCGCTCCGCAGCCTTGCGGGTTAACATGGGCCAAAGGCTCGGTTCCTACGCCGAAAGGCAGGATTCACGTGGCATGGGAGATCGTTCGGAACACCATGCAGGTCGAGGTTCAAGTGCCCGAAGGGATGAATTATAAGATTGTGCTGCCGGAACATCCTGTGGTATAGGATAGGGAAGCGAAATAATGGATGGGCAATTGGACGATGATCCGGAGGTACACAGAGAAGTTGTGTACTGCTTGAATTCTTGGATCTTAGCGCAGCGCAAAGAAGGCCGTCCCTATCATTTTCGGATAGCCTTCTTTTGTCATTAGGCGCACTATTTGATATCACATAATATGTGGAAGAAAAGTATACTGCTCTTTGCTAGCTGCCATTACCGAATATACCCCAAATGCCCGCATACGATTCTTGATGATCTCCGCCTTGTTCATCCTCATGAATCAATATATAGTTGATCTGTACAAGTAGCAGAGAGTCGCAGCTAAACGGGAAGGGCACGGAGTAGATGAGGAAGAGAAAAAAGAAGCTCAACACGCCGCGGTCCAAGCGAATGAACAAGGAGGGCCGGCTTCAATCGGCGGCAGGCTGGCTTAAGAAATACAACGGGAATCATGTCATCCGCGGTTACCGCAAGCATTTTGCGGTTGACGCAGAAACGGCCATTGCGGAGCTTCGGATACTGGGCGTACCGCTGTCCGATGAGGCAGTGCGGAATGCCAGGGTTAGCGCGCAAGCCGCAGTGAAGGCCAAGCAAGCCCGCAAAGACAAGAGGCAGCGGCTCCAGGAGCAGGGGCAGCTTAGCCACATTGTTCAATGGTCCGATGAGACGTATGCCTTCATAGCCGGATATACGGAATGGGGGTTTCCATATGGCATTACGTGGGAAGAGATGGAGCAGTTTGCCGATCAGGAAAGTCTTCATCGCACAGCTCCTCCCCGAGGCGGGAAGGGCCCAGTCTCATCCGAGGATGAACGGGACTGGCCGAAGGCTGAAGAGCGGGACGCGGAGGAGGTGCCATTCGATCTGGAAGCGTTCATGCGATACGCAGACGAAGATGATGACCCTTCGATTCCGACATAATCCTTGCATCGCTCCGCTCGCAGGCACCCCGAAGATGGTCTCCCTCTATTCGGAACCAAACCACGCTTCAGCCAGCCGCTCTACTCCATCCTCCAAATCTTCGACCGTCAAAGTCCCGAATCCGAGGATGAAGGTGTCCGCATAAGTATTCTTCAAGCCTGACCAGTGTTCGGTTACCGACCCGACCATGATGCCTGCTGACCATACTTCTCTCAGCAGAGCGGTTTCGTCGCAATCGGCGTTCAGCTTCAATAAAAGATGCAGTTCGACATTTTGTCCCAGTACCCTGACTTTGTTGTTCATGAACCGTTGAATCGCGGACATCAGCGCCTCGTATTTGGACTGGTATATTTTCCGCATCCGGCGGACATATCTAGCGAAGTGTCCGTCTCTCCAACTTCAACTGTACGGGCGCTTAATGCGTACTTATATGAGAACTCAACTGGAGTACAGGTCCTCCTTCTTCGGAGATATCTTTATGATAGTTCGGGTTCTTAAAGAGAGGTTTAATGAAATTCTTGATTTCGGGAGAAACAGCCTCGACCTTTCAATGGCATGGGCTGTTTCTCATATTACACTTACTGGTTGGATTACAACCGTTTTAATCTGTTTGGTATCGTAAGTCTTGCTATAGTTTTTGCTGAACGCGTCAACATTTGAGATGATTTTTTCTTTATCGTAGATAAAGAAATAAATGTGCTTTGCCAGGTAATGATACGAGTCTGATCCAATTTCTTCTGTGAGTGTTCTCTCGGCCATTTTTGGACGAGAACATTTGACTTCGATTACCGTTTCGTAGAAGTCGATAAATATGTCATAACGATAGCCTTTGTATCCTCCGTCATTTGTTACTTCAACTCTGGACTCAGGGAAAATTGGACGAATTAATGAATAGAGCATGCGCTGCACATCGTACTCATTGCCAAGAGTAATTTCGGCGAGATCCTCTGGCTTTAAAGTCCCATTGCCGTGTACGGGTTTTTGATACATTTCATAGATATGCTTATCAAAATTTTCAAGGATTCTGCGAATGATGAGATGAAAGTGTGCTTCATCGATTGCATTAAGAGGCCCGGCCGGATCAAACAACCCAGTATTAATATCCGTAATCAAGTCCTGTAGGTAGGATAGTGCATTGGCCATATCTTCTTTCGTAACCAATACAAATTTCTGTGCTATGGACTGGTCGGAAAAGAAGCGCTCTAAAACACGGCTGGTGGTATTAATCCAACCACTGTATTGAGTTGGCGTCATCTGTGTCCACTGTGGGAATCGTTGTATCTGTACTTGAATCGCTGTTATGGTTTTCGTTTTGTCTTCGCTAATTGTAGCCAGGAAAATACCTCCCTCCGATTCAGTTAAAGAATACCCCAGCGCAAATAAAACAGAAATAGTGGCTCTAGAATGTAGACCTCATCGTCCTTATACTCGAATACCTGATACACCGGTTCGCTGCTCTGAATAATCGACTGCACCTGATCAATGGCGGTTTTGATTTTCACACGATCAGGCTTATCGGCAGCATCTCCTAGAAGCACATCGATTCTTCGTTTGATGGAGTCGGTGGAGAGACTGACAGTTGGTGGATCCTCAGCAATCGCTTTTAGAAGCAATTCATAAATATCGACTTCTTCTTTTTTTATAGTCATATAGGTTTTTCGTTTTTGACCCCGTGGATTCGGCCCCGTCTTCAGCTTCCTAGCGACCTCTTGATAAGCTAGAAGGTTTAAGGAGGTCATTCTGTACGCTTTGACTAGGAGACCTTGATCAGGCATGACTGGAGTAGCTGTATTGTCGATATTAAGTAACATGCCAAGGTTATAACAGATGGATTGCATGAGCTGCGGGGAAGATAAACTCTCTTGTGCAATGTTATCAGCGATCGTAAGATCAATTTCCATATCAAGTTTGCCAAAACCTGCGACAGCGATTTCGCGCAGCTCATCTTTATTCCAAGGTTCGATATTAATCAGGTTTAATCTCCCGCCTAGATCAGTATTTTTCCGAATGGCATCGTCGGAACGATGGGGAAGGGATATGATGATGGTTCGAAACCCCTTGCGAATCGCATCTTTGAGCTGGTAGGCAATTTCAAGCTGCTTTTCCGACGAAGCGTAATGGAAATCATCCAGTAACAAGACCAAATCATTATTAATAAAATATTGAATAACTTTATCTTTGTTGGAATGAAAAGACTCGGTTATAGAAGTTGTGATCTCTTCTTTCGTCCCAGCGAGTCCTTGGCCTTCAATCTTCCGTATTTCCGTATGATCACGCTCGAGCGAAATGCCAACTCTATTAGCGATCGTTACCCAAAAGTCCTCCGTGTCTTTGAAGTCATTTCCAATAAAGTCAACGTAATGATTTTGGCCGATTACTTTGTCACACAATACGGTTTTACCAGTTTTCGATGGACCTACAATTGAAGTCAGAAAGCCAACCATATCGATCACATTCTGAAGACGAAATTCATAGGTGAGACCAAATTCCGATTTGCGAAAAATGTAGGTGTGAATCGGGAGGGCGCCAGCAATAAAGACATCTTTAACTCTAAGTTTCAAGTTATCACCCCTAGGATAAGAAGAATCCATGTCTACTAAAATGCCTTTCACCCACTAGTATACCCCTAAAATTGGATAACTAAAAGCGGAACACAACCTTTTAAAGAAATAAAGAGAGAAACCACTTAATTTAATCAACATTACATAAAAAGGGACCTTATTAGCTTAAATTGATCTCATACACCTTCTCGTAACCAATGAAAAACCTACACCGTCGGAATTGCGCGAATGAGATAAAAATAAGCGAGAACGCATATTGCTGCATCCCCGCTAATTATTAAGAGGAGCAAATTCCCTTGATTCGGCTTTCGATCGGGTTGCGCTTAAAATAACTCGATTCGGATGTTTATCCGGTCGAGTTTTGTTATGTTATTGTGATAAGGAGTTTAAGAGTGGAAGCCTTATATCCTGAAGAATCAAATCGGTAGGGGGTTGAACATTTATGGCAAAAATTTATAAGATCACTTTGACGGATTGGTACGGAGCAGTTCGCGGAAAACCGTACCGCAAAATCGCCGTTCAAGAGAATGCGAGTTTGTACGATCTGGCGGCTACTGCGTTATCAGTGTTTGATTTTGATCTGGATCATTCGTTCGGATTTTATGACAACTTGAGAAACTGGACTCGCTCTGAGAAAGGATACGAGCTATTTGCCGATATGGGCGAAAAGATGAATTTCCCGGGTGTGAAGAAAGCTAAAGTTAGTAAAGTGTTCCATACACCCAAACAAAAGATGCTGCTGTTATTCGACTATGGTGATGAATGGAGATTTATCGTTCAATATTTGGAGGATGGAGACTTGAGCGGGACGAGGCTCCCTGTTTTACTGGATTCGAAAGGAGAGGCACCTGATCAATACGGCGACTTCTTCGATGAGGATGACGAATACGAATCTTGATGGATGGTTCTTCCTTACATATCAGAAAACGTTCGCTTCTTACATCGACAGAAAGGGTCTAAACGAAACGCTCGAGTACTTAAACATCTGTAGATTGTTGCCCTACAACCCGACAAAATCATCCTATAAATGGTATATTAATGAGCAACCAGCTTGTGGTGAAGGCCCCTCCGGAAAGGAGTGGTGCCTATGGATACTTTCCAATCGATAATGGTTTTGATTGCGTTCGGTAGTTTTCTGATCGCACTTTTAACCTACATCGAAAAACGAAAGTAACCCGCCACAGGTTGACGGCCTGACGGGTTACTTCGACAAGTAATTCAATTGGAGGGATTCCACCCAAGTTCGTTGCGTGGGATGGTGCTGGCCGCACCATCCTGCTATTAGCTAACTACAGTATATCATAGATATTTCGAAAACGTGAAGGAGACACAAGCGTGAAGGAACAAAGCAAAAATCAGTAAGAACAAATGCACGATTCCGCGCTGGTCAAATTCATTTCGTCGACGACCAACGCCCCGGCCGGGTGCCCCTGCTAGACTTGACTGAAAAATCTGGGATGATTGGCGTAACGCTTCTCGCCTACATAACGTGCCTGACATACAAACGCTCACGTCATTGACAGTGAATATTGCACCGACAAAGAGCGTGAGCGGTAACAGGATAGTGGGGGGAGCGCCTCACCCAAAATTAACGATTGAAGCGACTGAACGAAGGAGTCGGTGAGATGAACCCCTCACCGACTCCTTTGTCGTATGAAGGTTAACGATATTACTTATTTCGGTAACATCCAAGGTATAGCCGTCAAATTTTATTTGATAAACATACTTGTCTTTGACGTTACGTCAACTGTTATGGTTATCTTGAAGGTAAATGAGCTGACGGCAAGGACGGTGGTGATTTAGTCGTGAAGGATGGAATCATGTATTATCGCACCGGCCAGTTTGCGGAGATGTCAGGAGTTACAGCCCGTACGTTACGTTATTATGACCGCATCGGATTATTAAAGCCCAGTGCAATATCCCATTCAGGCCAACGTCATTATACCGATGACGATCTTGTTAAGCTACAGCAAATTGTGACGCTAAAGTTTATTGGATTTTCGCTTGAACAGATTATAAGCATCATGCGGATGCAAGACACGAATGTAAATGCGCTCCTTACCATGCAGCGGGAATGGATGGAGGAGAAAATCGCGCACATGCAGCGTGTCGTCCAGGCTATAAAAGAAGCTGAAAGAGTAGCCGAGTACGGAGAGGAAGGTTATTCTGAAAAGATTAAAAAAATAATCGGATTGATTGAAATGGAAGCTAACAAAGACTGGCTGCATGAGTTTCTAATTGCAGTCATTAACGGAAATGGGGAAAAAGCGAGGACCATTTTGACCGCCAATAAAGACATCCCTCAATTAAGCATCTATGCTGCCTCGGCATTAGGGGAAGCCGAAATCGTTTGCGATATGTTGATGCGGGATCGCACGCTCGCTGCCAAATCGGGAGGTCCGGAAGGCTGGGAGCCATTGCTTTATTAATGCTTCTCCTGTTTTTTAAAAAATCCTCCTAACAACGAACGGTTCGTTCAGACGGCCAAGTTGCTGCTTGAGCATGGAGCAAATGCTAATGCTTTCTATATTCAAAAAGATGATTTTTTTAAACGCAAGCTCAGTGCGTTATACGGTACGGTAGGAATAGCTGGGAATGCGGCAGTAGCCAAGGTTTTGCTTGAAGCAGGAGCCGATCCGAATGATGGGGAGTCCTTGTATCATGCGGCGGAATTACCAAGTCATGATTGCTTGGATTTGTTATACCAGTATGGTGTAAATCTAAATGCTACCCCCGCATTATTCCGGAAGCTTGATTTTGATGATTACTTCGGTGTGAAGTGGTTTATGGAACATGGGACGGATCCGAACCAGACATTGGGGGATCATGGTACTTCCCTCCATTGGGCCGTAATTCGGGGGCGGTCACCTTCGGCTATCGAGCTCTTGATTAAATTCGGCGCGGAGGTGAATGCACACAGACCTGACGGTAAAACGCCTTATATGTTGGCTGTGCGCTATGGACGGACCGATCTTGTCGACATCCTGCGCATACACGGTGCATCAACGGATATCGATAGGATCGACTCTCTTATTGGAGCGTACGCCACTGCGAACAAAGATGAAGCGTTAAAAATCATAAAGGATGAACCGGCCGCTTTTTCATCTCTAACTTTTAATGACAGGATCATGCTTCTGGAATTTGCGGAGCTGAATAAGGCCGAGTCCGTGAATCTGATGCTGGAAATAGGCTTTGATCGTTCGATAAAGAAAGAAGAAGGAACCGCACTGCATATCGCGGGGTGGTTTGGACATATCGAAACGGTCCGTGTGCTGACTTCGCATGGCGCTTCGCTTACAGAACGAAACGAATATGGAGGGACGCCGTTGGATAGCACTGTTCATGGTTCCATACATTGTCCTGCTCGCCGGCAAGGAACTCATGCCGCGGTGGTGGCAGCATTAATAGAAGCAGGGGCTACCGTTCCAGAGAAAGCATCCGGATCTAAAGACGTTTATGATGTATTATGTAGGTATGGAGCATCCGAATCATAGTGGCAACAAACGGCGGCCGACTATATCTTGACTAGTATGGGCGGCGTTATTGCCAGCATAGTCCAAGGCATCTCCGCGGCAGCATTAACATGGTTAGAACTCCAAAACTCGCATGACAAACAAGACGTCCCTTACTCCAAAATTGGAATAAGGGACGTCTTTGTTTCGTTTCAATTCAGCGAGTGGTTAGAAAATAGTCGGTACCATTCCCTCATCCATGCGGATTGGAGACCCTTTAAATGTCGACATTACGATAAACGTCCCCAATCCCCCACCCCCGGCAGGAGATCTCCAATTTCGTGCCGAATACTGTTTGCAGTGAAACGTAAGATGAATAGAGAGTGACCGCTTGCGTCATCAAAGGTACTTCAACCGTGGGGTGGTGGGCGTGCGCGGCAATCGATTGATGGATTCTTGGACGGCAAAGGCCAGGCATCTCATGACCGATCTCCACAGATTGTCGCTCAACGCTTTCGGCATTTCCTCGCTCCGCAAAAGAATCGTGGTTTTCCTGACGGCGGGTATTCTGGGCTGCTCCGTGTTAATGGCGGCGGTCTCGTACAACGCCATCAACACGATGCAGCAGAACAAAATCAAAACCTCCATGTCTTTCGATTTGTACCAGCAATCCATGAAGCTTGCGCAAATCTATAACAATCTGCTCCAGGTTACGCAGCAAATGACGCCGGAAGGCAACGTCGGCCACTTGATGGAATCGTATTCCTCGACCGGCGATTCCTACAGCCGCTATCTTCTGAAGCTCAACATCTCCTACAATATCGGGCTGATCACGTTTTCGAACCCGGCCATGGAGCTGGCAATGTACTATAGCCCCGCAGACAAGCAAGCCGCATATTCGAATCTGCCGCTCCGCGAAGATTTTAAGATGGGATCCTTGCTCAACGTGGCCGGCTACGCGGACATCCAGTATCAGCCGCCTCATCTGTCGCTGTGCAGGTTCAGCGATGACCAAGTCGTTTCGGTCACTCGTGAAATCGCTTTCTCGGACGGTTCGCGAAAAGTCATTTACGTCGAAGCCAAATCCGATATCGCGACGGACATCGACGCCCTGTCCCGCAGCGTGAATATGCCGTATGTGCTGGTCTTGACCAACCGAGAGGGGGAGGTACAATACAGCAGCAACCAGGGGATCTTTTCTCCCGGCCGGAACCTGATCTTGAACGGCACCTCGGGCACCACGGACGGTTATCTATGGAACCGGGCGGAGAGCGATTACGGTTACGGCATGACCCTCCTTCTTCCCGTCGCCAGCTATAATCATGAACTGTACGCTTGGAAAAACCATATGGTTCTGATCCTCGGCATCGCCCTTATGGTGATGTTCTCGATCGCTTTGCTGCTGCTGCGTCTGATCAACCGGCCGCTGCGCATGTTCGAATCGGAAATGGAGGCGCTCGGTCAGGGACATATGGACGCCATGCCCTATCGCACGGGCATTTCCGAGTTTGACAGGCTGTTCGACCAATTCGATAAAATGAAGCAGCAAATTCAGCAATTGATCGTCGACGTGGAACAAAAGGAAAAGCGGCGGCATCAGTTGGAAATCGAGAAGCTCGCCTACCAGATCAACCCTCATTTTCTGATGAACGCGCTGAACTCGGTGCGATGGCTAGCGGTCATGCATCAACAGGCGGATATTGACAAGTTCGTATCCTCGTTGATTTTTTTGCTCCACTACAATTTAGGGAAATCCCAGGAGACGGCGACCCTCCGGACGGAAACCAAGGTCATGCGCGCCTATCTGGATCTGCAGCAAATGCGGTACGACTTTGAAGTGAAGCTGGATCTGGTAGAAGGCAGCTATCTCGATTGCCCGGTCGCCCGATTCATCCTGCAGCCTATCGTAGAGAATGCGGTCTGTCACGGTCTTGACGAACACGGCAAGCTGGATATCAGCATCTCGCCCGATGATACGGCTCAAATCGCCCGAATCGTGATTCGCGACGACGGCAAAGGACTGAGCCGGGAGATGCTGGCGTTGCTGCAGCGGGAAACGCCCGATCCGCGGCAGATGGGCCGGGGGATCGGCTTGCGTTATGTCCGATCGATGCTGCAATCCTTTTACGGGGACAGAGCGCGCCTGCACATCGACAGCACGCCGCGCCAAGGCACGACGGTTACGATGCATCTTCCCTATGGAAAGGAGAATCCGATGTGATCCGCGTCTTGATTGTCGATGACGATAAGCTCGCGCGCAAAGGCTTGATTTCCATCATGCCCTGGTCCGCACACGACATGACCGTCGCCGGAGAAGCGGCGAATGGCGCCAAAGCGCTGGAGTACTTGGACCAACATGCCGTAGATCTCCTGTTCGTCGACCTCTCCATGCCCGTGATGTCGGGATTGGAGCTGATCCAGGCGGCGCGTAAAAAGTTCCCGAGCTTGCGTTTCGTCGTGCTTACGTTTCACGAAGAATTCGAACATGTGCAGGCCGCATATCGGATGGGCGTTCTCGATTATATTTCCAAAGCGCGAATGGAGCTGGAAGACAACGAGCAGATCCTGGAGCGCATCCGGCAAAAGCTGGCGAACGAACTTGAACATCCCATCCCGAAGCCCCCATCCGCGCAGCGCTCCCCAACCGCTCTAACGACGGAGAAGATGGAGAAGAATGCTCCTTCCCCGGAGGAAGATGAGTGGCGGAAGCTTGAGCAAGACTGGCGTTCGCCATACTGGCTCTATAATAAAGTCGTCTTTGAGCGCTTGTGCAGGCAAACCGAAGCGTCGAATACGCCCGTACGGCGTCTGGAGGGGCTGTTCCTGCGCGTGATCTCGCAGGTAGAGACCGCCATCCCGCTAGAGGTGGAGTTCAGGCCGGAAGCGGAAGACATCCGGTCGGCGATAGAGCGGATTCGTCAATACCGGAAGCGGATCTACACGCAGGTCGCCAGATCGACCGATCTAACGGCCACGGCGATCTGCATCCTCAAGGCCGTGCTCTACATTGGCGAGCAAGCGGCGAGACCGCTGCATGCCGAGGACGTCGCCGAGCATGTGAACATGAGCCGAAGCTACTTTTGCCAAATCTTCAAAAAGCTGACCGGATCCACGTTTAACGATTATTTGAGGCAAGAGCGGATCCGTACCGCCGAGCGGCTCTTATGCGAGACCGATCGTTCGGTGGCATGGGTGGCCAATGCGGTCGGGTACGGCGACTCGAAGTATTTCTCGCACCTTTTCTATGAACAGAATCGGCTTCATCCCTCCGAATTCCGCGCCCAATTCCACAGGGGGGACTAATGTTCGCTGCGGATCGAACAAATACCCGCCTGGGTCCATGAACAATCCGCTCAACACGATACATCCTTCCGACTTCCGGGATCGGTCCCCAAGGTACAATGGTGGTGAGCAGATCAAAGGGAGGGATTCGATTGAAAAGAAAGACGGCCAGCGTCCTGCTGGCAGCCGGGCTTGCGATCAGCATGGCAGCTTGTTCTTCCTCCAACTCATCCAATGAAACGAAAGCGCCTTCATCCGAGAATTCGCCGCAAGTTACGGGAGACGATCTAGCGTTTTACAAATTTCCGAAGCCCGTCGACGTTCATGTCGGCATGGTGGTGGATCCGACGGACAAAACGCTGCCGCAGGGCGACAGCGTCAACAACAACCAGTACACGCGCTATCTGAAGGAAAAGTACAACATCAACGTGATCGTGGATTGGACGGCGGCGACAGGCAACGATTATAAGCAAAAAGTCAGTCTCTCCATCGCATCGGGCAAGCTGCCGGACGGCATGGTCGTCGACGACCGCTCCTTCATGACGAAGGCCGCCAGCTCGGGATTGCTCTACGACATCACCGACCTGTTCAAGCAGTACTCCTCTTCCCAGGTCAAAGAAATCATGGATAGCACGCAAGGACGCGCGATGGAGAACGCGAGCTATAAAGGCAAAATGGTGTCGCTCCCCAATATCACGGTCGATACCGATGGCGTTCACATCATGTGGATCCGCAAGGATTGGCTCGACAAGCTGAATCTGCCGGTACCCAAGACGGTGAGCGATATCGAGAAGACCGCGAAAGCTTTCGTCGACAACAAACTGGGCGGGCCCAATATGGTCGGCATCGCCGGCCCGTCCAAGAATACGTTCCCTTACGCGACGTTCCTCGTGTCTTCCAACAATATGGGCGGATTCGATCCGGTCTTCGGCGCCATGGACGCTTATCCGGGCTATTGGCTGGACAACGGAGACGGCACGGCCACCTACGGAACCCTTACGGACAATACGAAGAAGACGTTGGCTTTGCTGGCCGATTGGTACAAGAAGGGACTCATCGATCCGGAGGTCGGCACCCGCGACAACGTAGGCGATCCGATCAATGCGAACCAGGCGGGCATCTTCTTCGGCCCGTGGTGGAACGGCGGATACGGCAACGGCGACTCCTTCAAGAACGATCCGACCGCCAACTGGCAGGCATATCCGGTTTATTCGGACGACGGCAAATGGAACACGCATATGAAGACCACGGGGAGCACCTATACCCTGATCAGCAAAAACGCGAAGCCGGACGTGGTCAAAGCCATTCTCATTATGAACAACGCGCTTGTCCGCGACGAATCCACGTTCGACTTATCCGTCGCCGTGGGCTGGTATCCGCTCCGCAACGTCATGGCGGCGGCCAATGAGACGGAATACGAGTATACCGAACTACTCAAAGTGTTGAAAGGCGAGACCAAGCCCGAAGATTACAATAAGCCGAACAGCTTGTACAAGTTGATGTATTCGGATGCGAAAAAAGTGCAAAGCGTCGTTAAAGCTCCTTACGACAACTTGAATGTCAGCAACTTCAACATGACCAACTTCGGCGACTTCCAGCGGATGTACTCGCTCCTGATCGGCGACCGTCCGTTTACCACCACACCGATCGATAAGAAAGTGTATAGCATCACTTACAACCAGACGCCGACCATGGAGACCAAGTGGGCGAATTTGAAGAAGCTGGAGGATGAGACCGTCCTGAAAATCATCCTGGGTCAAGCGTCCATCGATTCGTTCGACACCTTCGTGAAAAACTGGAAGGCGCAGGGCGGAGAGGAGATCGCCAAGGAAGTGGCGGAACTCCTTAAAAAGTAACGCGTGAAACTTGCAAAAGGCGTTGGCGGGTTCAATGCCTTTTGCAAGTTTAGAAGTCTCTGAAGATTGGGGGCAACCGTGATGAGGAAAATGGGTCTTCAAAAGCATTATTATTTGATGCTGCTTCCCGGCATGATCTGGCTTATCTTGTTCAGCATCGTGCCGATGTTCGGCATTATTATGGCGTTCGAAAATTATAATCCGGGACAAGGCTTATTCCGTTCCGAGTGGGTCGGGCTGGATAATTTTAAATATATGTTCCAACTGAGCGACAGCAGGGCGGTGATCCTCAACACGTTTATTATCGCGGTCGGCAAGATCGTTTTCAATTTATTAGTGCCGCTCATCTTTGCCATTTTGCTCAACGAGCTGACCCACTTGCGTTTCAAAAAAATGGTTCAGACGATCGTGTACTTGCCGCACTTTTTGTCCTGGGTCATTATGGCGACGATCGTGATCGGCATTTTCGGCTATTACGGCGTCGCGAATACGGTCGTTCAGGCATTCGGGGGGCATCCTAAGCTGTTTATGGCGGACGCGGGAATCTTTCGACAGCTGATCATCGGCACCGACGTGTGGAAGGAGTTCGGTTACAACGCCATCATCTATCTCGCGGCGCTGACCGGCGTCAACCTGAATCTGTATGAAGCGGCCGCCATCGATGGAGCGAATCGTTGGCAGCTCATTCGGAACGTGACCCTTCCGGCACTGTCGACGACCGTTGTGCTGCTTGGCGTGTTAAGCCTCGGCAACGTGCTGAACGCGGGATTCGATCAGGTCTACAATCTGTACAACCCGCTGGTGTACTCGACGGGCGATATTCTCGATACATGGGTTTACCGGCTTGGATTGCAGAATCTTCAATTCTCGCTCGCGACGGCTGCGGGATTGTTCAAGTCGGTCATCAGCTTTGTGCTCATTTTCATCTCCTACCGGCTGGCGTATCGATTTGCCGATTATACGGTGTTCTAAAGGGGGGATCCGCCTTGGTTCGCAATAAAACGATAGGCTCAAGGACGTTCGATACGGCCAACGTGGTCCTCCAAGCCTTGCTGCTGCTGAGCTGCTTGTACCCGCTATGGTACACCCTCTGCGTATCCATCTCCAACAAATCGGCCGCAAATGCAGGCTTGGTGACTTTCTATCCGATCGGCTTCTCCTTGACTCCCTACAAAGAAATTATTAGCGACAGACTGTTCTTCAATTCCTTCTGGATTTCCATCCAACGTACCGTACTGGGGACGGCCGTCTCCATGCTCGTCACCGTTCTGATGGCCTATCCGCTGGCTAGACCCCGAAGAGAATTCAAATTGCGCAATACGTTCATGTGGATCCTTGTCTTCTGCATGCTCTTTAACGGAGGCTTGATTCCATGGTATCTCACCATCCAACAATATCATTTGATCAACACCATCTGGGCGCTGGTACTTGGCGGCGGCGTCCCGATTTTCAACGTCATCTTGATCATGAACTTCTTCCGCAATCTTCCGAAGGACCTGAACGAAGCGGCCATCGTGGACGGCGCCGGCCCTTGGTCCATCTTGTTTCGCGTCTATATTCCCTGCTCGATCCCCGTGCTTGCGGCGGTAGCGCTGTTCATCAGCGTGTATCACTGGAACGAGTTCTTCAACGGCCTGGTGCTCATGAACACGTCCGATAAATACCCGCTGCAAACCTATATCCAGCAGTTGGTCGTCAACATCCCGGTCGGCACCTCCCTCACCCCCGAACAGTATAAGAAGCTGTCCGAGCTGTCCAACCGAACGCTCAACGCCGCCAAAGTGTTTATCGCCATGGTGCCGATGCTCGTCGTTTATCCGTTCCTGCAAAAGTACTTCGTGTCCGGCATTACGCTAGGGGCGGTGAAGGAATAAGGCGCTCGAGGATCGTACGAAATGGCCGAGTTTGCAGTGACAGGGTTCGCCTCTATACTGAAAATCCACAACCGATTGCGGTTGTGGATTTTTTCGTAACCAGAGCCGGAATGCTTTGTTGAATCTGCAGGAGTCAGCAGAGGCTTTGTCTATACATCGCTTATCATACCTGTTTTAGAGGACCCGACGATGAGACTCCGCAAAATAATCATAGATGGGCAACCATTTCTTTACGTTTGCCAATGAGGAGTCATCTTTATTAATGGTTTGTATCATGCTATCTTGTCCTCCGCCGTCTTCTCCATCACACCTGTCACACATCCCAAAAGGAATTCTTGCTCCAGTCCCGGGCTCGATATACACGCCTTTCTTAAATACCTTTCCGCAGGTATACCTATGAGGGTGTATTTTTGAACAAACGATGCAATAATACATGCCGTTCACCTCTTCTTGTAAAAGGAATTGGATCATTTGATGGATCACCGCCTAGCCTTTTTTCGAAATAGCATATGTTGAAGTGTTGAGAGAAGTGCAAGTCCGTTGAGGAAGCGTTGACGGAAATGCAATGCAAGAAATAGGAGCAATTGCGCATTCCGTGGCGTAGGTCCATTTATGGAACAGTTGAAGAGTTGCCGAGTGTTTCTTTTTTTACAACACGTGTTGAGGGGGCGGACACGTTTTTCAACGGGCTTTTTTTTCGACATCCAAACCTAACATGAAGCGTTTTCATTTCAGTTTGCCGGCAGATTCCGCAGGTAGAATGGAGATGGTTGGACTCGGATACGGATAAAGGAGTCGGGTGGATGTTATTCAAGACGATTGCCGCTTACATACGTTCGTCTCCTTACTTATTCTCTCTTATTGCCTTAGGCGGACTATTCGAGCTCATCTTCCACTACCTGTCCGCGCTCAGCTACAAATACTTGATCGACAAAGCCTTGATCCCCAAGGATGCATCGGTTCTGGCCATCATCGTCGGGGCGCTGCTGCTGATCGGACTTCTGAACGTCCTCTTCGGCATTGCCGGCGATTACGCCAAGTCGAAGCTCGGGAGCAAGCTGGTATTCGATTATCGCATCAAATTGTTCAAGCACATGCAGATGCAGTCGCACCGATTCTACGAGCGTTTTCGCCTGGGCGATCTTCTCGCGAGATATACGGAGGATATTCCGAGTATTCAGCTTGCCGCGATCCAGACGCTATCTTCGGGATTGGTATCGGTTCTAAGCGTGATCGTCGGATTGACGTTCCTGTTCGCGACCGAATGGCGCCTGACGCTGATCGTCATCGGAGGCGCGGCGCTGCTGTTCCTGCCTTACCGGTTGCTCAAGAAGAGATCGCTCCATTTGAACGAGGCATACCTGAACCATTTGGGGCTTTTTACAGGCGCCATCGATGAGAATATCAAAAGCTACAAGGTCGTACGCGCCTTTGATCTGAGGCAAACCATGCTGACCCGGGTGGAGAACCATCTTCGGTCCATGCTGTCGATCGGCGTGCGCAGGAGTTTCGTCAACGCGAACTTGAATCGTCTCCCGCTGCTCGCGATCTCGATCATCGGCGCCGTCGTTCTCTCTTACGGCAGCTACCTCACTTTCGACGGCCGGCTCTCGATCGGCACGTTTATCGCTTACAATTCGATCTTTATCACGGTAGGTCAATCGCTGTTCGGCGTCACGGGGCTGCTGCCTTCCGTCTTGTCTTCGCAGGCCGGCTTCCGGCGGCTGCAAGAGGCGCTGGATTGGCGGCCCGACGTGGAGGAACGCGGAACCCGCGAACTTCCCGAGGTACGGCGGGAGATCGCGCTGAGCGGCGTGTCGTTCGCTTACATTCCCGGCGAGCCGGTGCTGAGGCAGCTGGATCTCGCCATTCCGGCGACCGGCTATACGACGATCGTCGGCGCGAGCGGATCGGGCAAGAGCACGGTACTTCAGCTTCTGCTCCGGTTCGAGGATCCGTCGAGCGGCGCGGTGCTGTACGACGGCGAGAATATTCGCGACGTCGCCTACGCCTCTTTGCTAAGCCAGGTAGGCATCGTGTTCCAGGATTCGATCCTGCTTCGCGGAACCGTTCGCGACAACATCCGGATCGGCAAGCCCGACGCGGACGACCGGGAGATCGAGGAGGCCGCCCGCGCGGCGGGCATTCATGAGGCGATCGCCGGTTTTCGGCAGGGGTACGATACCGAAATTCACGACCGGGGAGACAATCTGTCCGGCGGTCAACGGCAGCGTATCGCGCTCGCCAGAGCGCTGATCCGCAAGCCGAGAATTCTGTTCCTGGACGAAGCGACGTCGGCGCTGGATCCCGAGACGGAGCGGGCGGTCAACGAGACGATTCTCTCGCTTGCGTAAAGTCAGTCCGTCGTCTCCGTGACGCACCGATTGGCATTCGTGGCCGAATCCGACCGGATTTTCGTGCTGGAGCAGGGGCGGGTTGCGGAGTCGGGTACCCACGGGCAGCTGATGGCGAGCCAAGGGCTCTATCGCCGTATGTGGGACAAGCAGCACGGCTTCGCGCTGTCGAAGAGCGGCCATGCCCAAGTGGAAGGGAGCCGTCTCGGCCGACTTCCCTTCTTCCGCGAGATCGAGCCGATCGCGCTTCAGGAGATCTCCCGCCTATTCGTCACGGAGCGGTTCGAAGCCGGCGTTCCCGTCGTCGAACAGGGAGAAGAAGGAGACAAGTTCTACATCATCGTTCGGGGAAAAGTAGACGTCGTCGTGGGCGCGGAAGAACGCAAGAAAGTTGCCGTTCTCGAGGACGGAGATCACTTCGGCGAGATCGCGCTGATGCACAACGTACCGAGAACGGCCAGCATCGTGACCCAATCGCCTTGCATATGCCTGGCCTTGGAGCGGGAGGACTTCCTTCCGTTGTTGACGCGGTTCCCGTCGATCTGCGAGTCGCTCGAGCATTCGCTTCGCATACGAAATCAAAGGAGTGCTGCCCTATGATTGCTTGGTCGATCGCCGACAATGAGGCGGACAGGGAGCTTGGCGCAAAGTTCCTCTGCAGGCACGGAACCGAACTTGGCCTTTTGTACAGCTGGAGTACGGTGATGTCCTCGCTGAGCTACGCCATGGAGGATAACGGCTTCTTGATAGGCCGGGACCGCGATGGCCGCGTGGCGGCCGTGTTGGCCCACACGGTGGGGACGCTCGATGACGGGTACCGGGACTTGTCCAAAGTCGAGATTCATCTTCTGTATCTGGAAGAGGGAAGGAGAGAGGGAGCGACGCTGCTCTCCGGGTTGCGCGCCTTCGTTCGGCATCTGCTCGAATCGCCCCGCGAGACGAAGGAGGTCGTCTTCTTCACGCCGTCGAACGAAGAAAACCGGCGGAGGTTCGGCAAGGTCGCGACGCGGGTCAAAACGACGGAGCCGCCGTGCGGCACGCTGGATTACTATGCGATCCCGATGGATCGCTTGCTTCGGTTCGATGCCGGCTAAGGCGCGGCCGAGACGCGCGGATGGCCGGCATTGCTGCCGGCCACCCGTAACGGACGCTGCTTACATTTGAGTCGTATCTCTTTCGTTGTTTTGGACCGCCAATGGCGGGTTGCAAGCTGGAGCTCCCATAGGATCACCGCCTTATGTTGGGTTTAATAGAAATATAATCTAATTATTTTCGAATATCAACCCTTAAAATAATAGAATATATTTCTAAATTGGAGAAGGAAAGGAGGGGGCGGCATGGTCAACTTCGAAATTTGCGAGAGCACGCGGCAATGGTGCCGATACACGGAATTCTACGTCGAACATCGCCAGCGCATGATCGAGGGCTATCTGGTCAAAGACGCGCTCGCGGACGTCAAGAACTGCATGAGACACGGCCGGGCAGCCATTCTGACGGATGAATCGGGCGAGGCTATCGGCATCGGCAGTTTCGTGCTCGGCGTGGAGAGCGAGAAATTCGCCGACAAAAATATCGCGGTACTGGGCAACAGCTTTTTCGTCGAAAAGTATCGGAGCAACCGGACCTTCGTGCGCGGGCTTCAGACACTGGCTGAGCAAATTGCGGATATGAACGGGGACGTGAAGGAAGTGAGAATCCCGACAGCCTCCGGCAACCCGTATACGAACGGGTTGTATCGGAAGATCGCACGGCAAACCGGCACGATGGAGACGCGCTACGGCACCTTCCAAATCTACTCCGCTTCGTATGACGAATTCGCAAGCTTCTGCGATCGGTTCCATTGATGAATTTCAAATCAAATAAGCTGCCCTGTACGGGGGCAGCTTTTGCGCCTGCTTTACGTTCTTTTAAAGTGCTCTCATCCGATTATTCCTTGGATGGTGTTCGACTTCCGCAAGCCCTAGCGCCTCCATCAAAGGGGGGATATACATGCCGAATCTGCCGCGAAAACCTTTTTTCAAGCTGTACCAGCCGCCGATCGGGTTTTCGGGGGAACGCCCCCAAGCTTCGACCGTGCCTTCTTTCGCCGGCTTCTGTTCGTCGGCGCTCCCTAGTTCCATCCAATCCCCATGCTGCTTGAGCATTGCATGCAAGTCATCAATACAACGATAGTCGTAATGCAACACCGTTTTGCCTACCGTGCAAACGATAATGGGTTTGCCATCCTTTTCGTCCTTATACATTTCATATTCGGAGGTTTGAGGGGGAGTCTTTAATTTCCACGGGTTCTCTTTGGTTCCTGTTGCGGTCGACATCATTCAAAACCCCTTTAAGTTTGATTGGACACGCAAGTACAGAATATCACAGATCGTCGATGGAATGCTGATGGAATAGGAGCCTGTGGCAGGGGGCGGGCCGCCTGAAGCTGGTTCAGATCATTGCCCGGTATTTGTGAACTTCATGATCCATGAACAGTATTAGCAACCCGTCAATGATGGAGATTGGCGGATTCTTGATTTTTTAATGATTTGTTGACATTAATGATAAACGAAAATACAATTTGTTTATATAATAGATGAAATCGTCTGCGGGAGGGTTGTCAAGTGAATGATCATCCGATCCCAAAAGCAACGGACGGCATCCGGAGTACGCTGCATTTCCAGTTTCAAATTTCATGGCAGCTTCTCGACTATCATCTTGATGGGCTTAGGGATGAGGAATACTTGTGGCGTCCGGCTGCAAAAGGGCTTCATATTTCGAAGGAGTCCGGAGTCTGGCGCGCAGATTGGCCGGAATCGGAGTCCTACGATATCGGACCGCCGAGCATCGCTTGGTTAACTTGGCATATCACGTTTTGGTGGACCATGGTTCTCGACTATTCGTTCGGAAGCGGCACGTTACGTCGGGAGGAAGTAAGCTGTTTCGGCAACATTGAAGAAACCAGAAAACGGATCCTCCAGTTGCGCGATAAATGGGAAACCGCTGTGGGTGAATTGTCGGATGACGAATTTCTTTCCAACGACCGAACAAGGTGGCCCTTCGCCGATAAACCGTTTCATGAGCTAGCAGCATGGCTGAATTTGGAGTTGATGAAGAACGCCGCGGAAATTGGTTACGGTCGGTTCCTTTATGCCTCTCGGAAACAATAGATCGATCGGGGATAATGGGTTTTGCAAGACTCCTACATAGGAAGCACAGGAGCCCGACCGGGAACGGTCGGGCTTCTGCTGCTCTGTATTACGATACATCCTTTGCGGTGTAGCCAAATAAAGGCGATCGCACAATTGACTCCACGCACCTCTCGTGTTATATTGTGCATGCACGATATACACAATTAATCGAAAAACCATCATAAGGACGTGATTAGTAGTGAAAAAGTGGGATAAAACCTTTTTTATCGGATCCGTGCTGCTTGTTGTCGGGATCGTTTGGGCGATGACGACAAACCGCATTGGAACGACCGAATGGATGTTGTTGCTAGTGGGAGTCGTGTTAGGCATCTTGGCGGGAGTGGTTCAAGGGTGGGCCATCGCTCAAAAAGAACAAGGAAAAATCAAATCGGGCATGAGGATCTTCTATATCGTTGGAACAGTTATCGTGCTTGTTGCTCTGAAAGTCACCTTGAATATTGCATTTCCGTCGTATATCGCAACGAGTCAGATCGGAATCTGGCTGTCGATTGTTTTTGCCATTGGAGGCCTTCTACTCGGGCGTGCACTATACCCCCAACCGGTGAACTCGGCTAGGCGGGGGTGACGATCGTCCAACTCGATGAAAGCCGTTGTTGCGCATGCAAGAAGTATTGCAAGGAATACACCATTCGAAGAGGAGGCAGGGCATGCTGGCATTAGACATTCGAAATTTAAATAAAACATACAACAATTTTCAGCTCAAAGACGTCTCGTTCCAACTGGAGAAGGGCTATATTATGGGGTTTATCGGCACCAACGGCGCAGGAAAGACAACGACCATCAAATCGATTATGAATATGATTCAGGTGGAAAGCGGCGAGGTACACATTCTGGGCAAGAACATGGCCGAACACGAGGTCGAATTGAAGCAAGAAATCGGATGCGCGTTCGGCGACATCGATTTCTACACGCGAAGCAAAATCAAAACGTTGACCGAAGCGATCAAGAAATTCTATAAGAATTGGGACGATCAAACCTATAACAAGTATCTAAAAAGGTTCAAATTGGACGAAAACAAAAAAATCATCGAATTGTCGACGGGAATGAAAGTCAAGTACAGTTTGGCGCTTGCCTTATCCCATGGCGCGAAGCTGCTCATTCTCGACGAACCGACAAGCGGTCTCGACCCGGTCTCCAGAGACGATCTGCTGGATATTTTTCAAGAGCTCGTCGTGGATGGCGAAATCAGCATTCTTTTCTCGACCCATATTACCTCCGATTTGGAAAAATGCGCGGATTTCATTACCTTTATCGAAGACGGGCAAATTATCCAAAGCTCCGAAAAAGAAGCATTTTTGGAATCTTATCGACTGCTAAGCGGCAGCCGAAGCCAGTTGGACCAGGTAAAGGAGCAGCTGATTTCCTACAAAATCAATTCGTTCGGCTTTATGGGATTGATCCGCTCCGAAGACTTCGATCCCGCATCCGATCTGAAAGCAACTACGCCTAATCTCGAGGAAATCATGATTTACTTCGCGAAAAGGGAGGATATGCATGTATAATCTATTGATCAAGGATATCAAATTGGGCGTACATCCGATGTTCTTCGTCATGCCTTTTTTAACAGGCGCCTTAATGCTTATTCCCGGCTGGATCTATTTTCTCGTCCTTCTGTATTTTTGCTGGATCACAATACCGAACATATTTGGCGGATTTAAAGCGCAGAACGATTTGCTCTTTACCACGATGATGCCCGTCACCAAAAAAGACATGGTGAAAGCAAGGGTATCCGTCATCGTCATCCTGGAATTGCTGCATATCGTAATCGCCATGCTTTTTGGTATCCTGAACCTGAACCTATACCCGCATTTTGTCTACTACTTCTTCGCGCCGCACATGGCTTTTTGGGGACTCTGTTTCGTCATGCTTGCGATTTTCAACCTGATCTTGATCCCCATGTATTACAAGACGGCCTATAAATATGGCGGGGCGGCGAGCACGGCCATTGCGGCCGCGATGCTTTTTGCCGGAGTCGCGCAATGGATCGGAGTCGAGAATTCCGCTGTGGCCGACGCATTCAATGGCGCCGGCGTCCACAACACGGCGCTTCAAATATCTATCCTGGCCGCAGGAATTGCAATCTTTATTGCATTTACCATGATTGCCTATCGCATGGCGGTCAAACGATTCCTCAAAGTAGAGATATGATGAACGTAGCGATTTCAAACACCTCCGAAAAACCGATTTACCAGCAGCTTTTCGAACAGATCGGCTCGCAAATTTTGAAAGGCGAGCTGGAAAGCGGCTATTGCCTGCCGCCGATTCGGCAAGCGGCGCAGGAGCTTCGCGTTAGCGTCATCACCGTTAAGAAAGCTTGGGAAGAGCTCGAGCGATGCGGGTTGATCCATACGATAACGGGCAAAGGGTGTTTCGTAGCCGAATTCTCTTCCGAAGAGATGCTGCAAATCCGCAACGACATGATCTTGAAGCAAATGGAGAACGACACTTCTTACTACAAATCCTTTGGCCTCACCCTGGACGAGGTTGTGGAGCTGTTAAAAAAGATTTATTAACCGAAGACGACGCCATAGAAGCGTGAAAAAGCAACCCGCCCTTCATGGAAGGGCGAGTTGCTTTTCGTGTTTGATCCGGGACTCATCCGTTTTTCTTTTTCTCCGCGACCCAGGCGTCCAACTGCCGCTGAAGCTCCGCCTGAATTTTCTCGCTGCCGGCTTTTTTGAGCTTGTCGAGGTACTGGGGCAAGTACTCGGCTGGGTCGACCGTGCCGGTGAAGAGCAGCGGCTCGTATTCGGCGCGGATGGCGGCGACGTTGGCGTTCTCCGCCTTGACCGAGGTGTCGTCGAAGTTGAATCCGAACGTCGGCTGGACGACGGCCGACTCGTTCAGCTTTTTCGTCACTTCCCAAGTATCCGGCGCCTGGCCTTCGATCAGATAACCGTTGAACACGTTGCCGAATACCCAGTTGGAAGCAATGTAGCCGCCGTTCGGCTTCGTTTTGACAGTGTTGTCGTTCAGCTTGTCGTAATGCTTGCCTTCGAGGCCGAAGCTAAGCAAGTTGAACAGCTTGCTGTCGGTGTTGACCAGTTCGAGCAGCATCATCGCGCGCTCCGGATTTTTGGAGGTGCGGCTGATGGCCGTCAGCGTCGCGATGTTGGAGGTACGGGTCGTGGTCACGTCCGTCAGCGGGATGCCGACGATGTCTCTTCCGCCGTTTTTGGCCTTGATCTCGGCCTCGTACCCCGGCTTCATCGTGTATTCGATGGACGCGGCGAATTTGCCGTTGTAGCTGCTGTCGATCTGCTTGACCGTGGACGCGTCTTCGTTGATGTAGCCTTTCTCGAACCAGCGGTGCATCAGCTCGACGAACTGTTTGTATTCCGGCGATTCTTCCATCGAGTTCGTCTTGTACGATTCGTCGCCGATCTTGACCCCGTAGTCGTCGTAGCCGTAAAAGAACGGATGGAACTTCGTGAGCGGACCGACGAGCATGAAGGGAACGATGCCGGGTTCGTTTTTCTTGACCTGCTCGAAGAACGGCTCCAGGTCCTCATACCGCTTCACCTTGGACGTGTCCAGCCCGTATTTGTCCGCATACTCCTTAATCACGTTAATGCCGTAACGGGAGATGACGGTCTGATAGTTCGGCACGGCGTAGATTTTGCCCTGGTGCTTGGTCGCGTCCCAGGTGAACTGGGGGATCGCCTGCTTCGTCTCGGGGGCGTATTTGTCGATCAGCTCGTCGAGCGGCAGGAAGGCGCCCTTTTTCACGTTCTCGTCGTAGTTGAACGCCCAGTTCGCCGTCCAGACGAGATCGAATTTCTCGCCGGCAGCGCTGGCCGTGTTCAGCTTCGTCGTGTAGCTGCCGAAGTCGATCGGCTTCAGCTTGACGGTCGCGTTGATTTTCGGCTTGATGATTTTGTTGACCTCATCCTCGATCAGCTGCTGATCCGGCGATACCTGCGCGACGCCGTAGTACCACGTGAGCGTAACTTCGGGAAGCGCGCCGTCGCCCCCCGACGCGGATGCCGGAGCGGACGCGCCGCCGCTCGCCGAAGGCGAAGCCGTGCCTCCGCTGCCGCTGCCGCACGCCGTCGCGAGCATGGCCAACCCCAACAGGACGATGCCCATGTATCGAGCCCTCTTCATACCCAAACCCCTCCATTTGTCTAATCGATCCCTGCGAAACAATACCCTGAAGAACTATCCTTTCAACGAGCCTACCGTCATGCCTTGCACGAAGTACTTTTGGAAAAACGGAAAGATGAACATCATCGGGCCCGCCACCAGAATGACCAGCGCCATCCGCATCGATTCGTTGGGCAGCTGGCTCATGTCGAGCCCCAGGCTCTGGATGTATTCGCTGTTGTTGCGGAGAAAATCGAGCGTGTTCATGATGCGGACGAGCAGCAGCTGCAGCGGCACGAGCCGGTCGCTGTCGATGAACAGCAGCGCGTTGAACCACTCGTTCCAATAGTTGAAGGCGATGAACAGGCCAAGCGTCGCCAGCGCCGGCGTCGACAGCGGCAGGATCATGCGGAAGAAGATGCGCCATTCGCTCGCCCCGTCGACCTTGGCCGATTCGATCAGCTCGTGCGGGATTTTGCCCATAAACCCTTTCATGATGAGCACGTAAAAGGGAGACAGCATGCCCGGCAAAATGATCGCCCACAAGGAATTTTTCAGGTGCAGGTATTGCGTCATCAAAATGTAGAACGGCACCAGCCCGCCGGAGAAAAGCATCGTGAAGAAGATGTACACCGTCAAAGGAACTCTCAGCCGATAATCTCGCCGCGAGATCGTATAGGCAACCATGCTGGTGATCAGCAGACTCAGGACGGTGCCGGCCGCGGTGATGAAGATGGTGTTCCCATAGGCCCGCAGCAGCGCGCCCGGCGTCCGCAAAATAAAGTCGTACGCGATGATGCTGAAGCGGGAGGGGAAAAACGAATAGCCGAACTCGACCAGCGCTTTCTCGTCGGTCAGGGAAACGGATACGATCAACAGAAAAGGCGCCACGATCGCGATCGACAGCAGCGCAAAAAACAAATGGATCATCGCGTTGCCGAATCGGTTGCGTTTCAATGCCGTCTCGCTCATGGATGCGTCATCTCCTACCAAAGCGAATTTTCCTCGTTGATTTTGCGGACCGCGTAGTTGGCCGCCACCACCAGCGCGAATCCGACGAGCGACTGATACAGCCCTACGGCGGCCGCCATCGAGGTGTCCCCGCTGACGCTGAGCGCGCGATAGACGAACGTGTCGATAATGTCGACCGTGTTGTACAGCAGCGGCGAATTGCCCGATACGAAGAAATGAAGGCCGAAGTCGCCCCGGAACATGCTGCCGATCGTCATAATGAGCAGGATCGTAATGAGCGGAGCCAGCATCGGAATCGTAATTTTGCGCACCATCTGGAACCGGGTCGCCCCGTCCATCCGCGCCGCCTCGTAGTAGGACGGATCGATCGCGACGATGCCGGCATAGTAGACGAGCGCCGAAAAGCCGATCGACTTCCACATATGGGCGATGGTCAGAATGGCCGGCCAGTCGGCCGGCTCGAGGTACCAGCGAACCCGATTCAGGCCGAACGATTCGAGCAGCCGATTGACGAAGCCGTAGTCGTGATGCAGGAAAATTTGCGCCAGGTACATGATGACGACCCAGGAAACGAAGGTCGGCAGAAACATGACGGTCTGGTAGTACTTGCTCCATTTCCGCGAGATCTCGTTCAGCAGAATGGCGACGAACAGCGCGCAAAACGTCGTCGCGATCCAAAACCAGACGTTATAGAGCACGGTGTTGCGGGTGACGATGTACGCCTTCTCGGTCAGGAAGAAAAACTTGAAGTTCGCGAGCCCGACCCACTCGCTGCCCCAGATGCCTTTGTCGTACCGGTAGTTCTTGAACGCGATGATAACCCCGAACATCGTCAAATAGCTGAAAACGAAAATATAAATCACCGCCGGGAGCGCGAGCAGACTCAGCTCCTTATCGCTGCCGCGAAGCTTCTTGCGGGATTTCGGCTTGTCTTCGGCGATGGCGCTGGGCAAGACGGCTTCGGAATGGCGCATGCGTCCCGTCCTCCTCTCGATTGTGTTGGTTCGAATGCGTCCGGTTCGCTTCTCCATCATGGCACGCCCGCCGGCGCCGCCGAAATCTCAAATATCGCACTTCGTATCAAAATGGATCGTCAAATCGGACAATGACTTCAATTTCGCCGCCTTCGGAGCCGCCCCGCCCCCATGGGGCGGCTCCGAAGGCGGCAGCATTACTTGTTCTTGGCCGGAATCAGCTCGATCGCGCCCGTTTTCCCGCCGTAGTTGTAAACGTTGAAGTACCCTTCCGCGGCGATCGGGTTGTTCGCGTCGGCGTCCCATTCGTTCAGGATGACACGGGAGCCCGATTTCAGGATGAACCGTTCTCCGCCGGCCGAACGGATGACGCCGATCTCGATCTCGTATTCGCGACCGCCTTGGAAGGCGTCGTTGGGGATGATGCGGACCATCTTTTGCCCCGGCTTCCACGCCTGGAATTCGATCTGGTCCTCTTTGATGACGATCAGATACCCTTTGTTGCCGTTCACCCAAGTCGGGTCGCCGGTCCGGTCGGAGCGCAGCGCGAATCCGTACCAGCCTCCGTCGTACGCGCCGAACTTGGCGTTGAACTTCAGGAGGGCGCTGCCGAACTTCTGGGCTTCGTAGCCGAATACGCCCTGCCCGGCGATCCGGACGTTCCCTTTGCGGAAATCGACCGCGTCCGATTTCGTCCATCCTTTTTGGTCTTTAATGGCTTTGTTCAACGTTTGGACCGGGTAATTCGGCCATGCCCGGACCGTTACGGTCGATTGGGCTTTGATCTTGTCGTTCTCCGCGGAGACGGCCGTCAGGGTCGCCGAGCCGGGCTTCAAAGCCGTCACGAGGCCCGCCTGGTCTACGATGGCGACTTTCGGGTTGCTGGACATCCACTTGACGTTTTTGTTGGAGGCGGCCGGCGGCAGGACGGTGGCCGCAAGCGGGCTTCGTTCGCCCGGCTCGAGCGTCAGCGCGGCCGGAGACAGTTCGATGCCCGTGACCGGCTCGAGGATCTCGTCGGTCACCGTAACCTCCAGTTCGTCCGACAGCGCGGGGTTCGCGGCCGATTGCGCCCGGATGACCGCCACGCCCGGCGCCAGCGCCTGAATGCCGCCGTTTCCGTCGACCTTGGCGATCGCCGGGTCGCTGCTCTCGTACGTTACGGCGCCGAGGTCCGCGTTCCAAGGGATCGGCGCCGCCCGGACGGGGAGCGTTTGACCGAGCTCAATCGTGATCTTGGCGTATGGGAAGGCGAGACCGGTTAGCTGAACCGCGTCGGGCGCGTGGGTAACGCCGACTTTGCCCTGCGTGCCGATCTGCTCGAACGGAATGTCGACGAAGCCCGGGATCCGGCTGAATACCGCCGCGTCCTTCCGCAGGCGCAGATCGCCGGCGGCCAGATTCTCGAAGCCCGGATCCTGATCGGTCACCCAGTTCCCCGCGCTATTCAGCAGGTTAAGGACGTCTCTCGCGCCTTGCGCATTGACCTCCGAGGAGTGCTGCAGCGTCGGGTTGTAGACGACGTTGTTCTGAAAGTCGTTGGTGTCCGGATAATAGCGATTCTCCTGGAAGAAGCGGGCGAGCTCCGGATATTTGGCCAAGTAGGGGGTGCCGATAAAATCGCCGTTGTCTTGAAAAAGCTTCTTCCATTGCGGCATATAGGCTTCGTCGATCTTGTTCCCGGGCGCGTCGCCCAGGAACATCTCCTGGTTGTCGAACGGGACGTACGCGTCGATAAACAAGTTGTTGGTCGCCTTGATGTAGGCGCCGGCGTTGTTTTTGATCGCCGCGTTCCCCATCTTGTAGAAGACATTCTGCTCGATCGTCAGCCCCATGGTCAGATTGTCCGGATAGACGCCTTCCACGCCCGGCTTGTTTTCGCCGATATGGTGGAAGTAGTTGCGCCGGACGACCGTTCCCCGTTCCTGCGGGGTCGCGCCCGCGTTCATGTAAATGGCGCCCAGATCGGAAAATAGCTTGCACACGTCGTAGATGTTGTTGTACTCGACCAGATGATCGTTGCCGAAAATCAGGATGCCCGGGTGGGGGGCGTCGTGAATTTCGTTGCCGACCGCCTGGTTGCCGACGCCGCGCAGGACGACGCCGGGGTTGTACGCTTTGTTGTAGAAGGCGAAGTCGTGGATATGGGAATTCGCCACCCGGTTGTTGCCGGGCTCGAGTGTCGCCGCGTTTCCGCCGTTCAGCGTGACGGCCAGCGCCCCGATATGATGGATATGGGTGCTGTCGATCAGATGGTCGTGGCCGTTCAGCAGGTTGTCCGCCACCGGTTCCATCGCTTTGCTCGGCACGTTGACGAACACGGCGCCGCCCGCGAAATTGCTGATGTCGCAGTGCGAGATCGTCACGTGGCTGCCCCCGATGAGGACGGCCGCCGTGTCCCGGCCGTACGCCAGCTGGAGCTCTTCGAATCGGATATAGGAGGCTCCGTTCGTCGCGATCATCGGCTTATTCAGCGTCGTTACCGTAATCTCGCCGTTTCCGGTGCGGAAGTCCGCGTTCGGAAACAGGTACAGCAAGCCTTTCGCGCGGTCGATGTAATACTCGCCGGGCGCGTCGATTTCCTCCAGCAGGTTTTCGGCGAAGTGGAAGTCGGGGTACCAGTTTTTCTGGATGCCGGACATCTCGCCGTACTGCAGCGTGATCGTCTTCTTGTCGGTATCGATGCTAGCGATTTTGTTGTAGGACCATTCCCAGCTGTAACCGAAAATGCCGTCCAGCCAAATCTCGTCCGCCTGCTTCCAAAACAGGGGACGGTCGTACGCGTACTTGAACGTCCCGCCCCTCGTCTGCAGGTCCGGATCGTTCACCGTCGGCCCGGGATCGACGATATCGCCCATCTGGACCGTGCCGGCGTTCGGCCAGCGGGCGAGCGTCATGCCTTGGCCTCCGATGTACAGCTGCATCGGCGCCAGCAGGCTGATGTCGCTGGCTTTCCAGTAGCCGTGCCGGCTGATCTGCCCGTAATCGGCCAAGCCCGCGGCCGCCAGATCGAACTGGACGACCTTGCCGCGCGCCGCCGGATCGATGATCCGCTTCAGGACGTCCGGATCGTCGACGGGCTGGAAGCCGGTCCGGTCCAGGTTCGCGCCGCCCGACAGCTGCACCGTCTCGCCCGGGTAGGCGCGGTAGACGATGGGGGAGTCGGCGGTACCCGAATCCGCCTCCGTCAGCTCGAACGACTCGCTTCGCGGGTAAGTGCCTTCCCGGATATAGACGGTCACGCCTCCCGCCGGCAAGCCTTCTCCTTCCTTGAGGACGCGGATGGCATTCCGCGCCGCTTCCAGCGTGCGGAACGGGTCGTTGATTCCGCCTGTGTTGTAATCGCTTCCATCCGTGGCCACGTAAAACGCCTTTCCCGTTTCTTCCTGCGCATACCCGCTTGGGGCGGGAAACCATCCCAGCCCCAGCGTCAGCAGCAGCACCGCCGCCCAAAACCGCTTGCCCATCATTCTCACGCCTTTCCTCGTTTGGTGTGGATTGCGGTTTCATTGTGGCAAAGGGAGGGGGCGGCGGCTATCCCAAAACGGCGCGAACGTGCCAACCCGCGTATCAGGATTTGCATTTCATCTCAATTTTGCGTCCCGTTCAGCCGGTTTTCTTCCCCGAGCGTCGCGTTCATGCGGAATTCCTTCGGCGTCATGCCGTACTTCTTTTTGAACAGCGTAATAAAGTAGCTAGCATTGTTAAAGCCGAGATAATCGGCGATCTCCTTAACGCTGAAGCTGCCGGCGAGGAGCATCTCCCGCGCTTTGTCGAGCCGATATCCGTTGATGTAGTCGCCGACGGAGACGTTCAAGTACTGTTTGAACAGACGGCCGACGTAGGCCGACGACATCTTGAAGTTCGAGGCGACGGACTGCAGGCTCAGGTTGATGTCCAGCGCGTTTTTCTCCACGAATTCCTTGATCGCGTCGACGACGACTTTGTTCTTGTCTTCCTTCTGCGCTTCCCTGTCCGCCAGGCATACCTGCACGAGGAAATGCGCGATCTTCTCCTTCATCTCGGCGAGCGTATCGGAGCGGGCGACATGGGTCCCGAGCGTCTGCATCGCGATGGAATTCGAGTGGGCGGCGAACGTCGGCTCGCGAAGCACCTGCCGGACGACCAGCAGGATCTGCTGAACCGCGAACGTCATCTCGTCGTACGGAAAAGCGGAGATCGCGCCGAACCATTTCCGGAGCAGCGCCAGGATCGCCTTGTCGTCCCGGGCGCGGATCGCCTCGCCCAGCTTTTTCTCCCATTCCGCCGGAATCGAGACGTCCCGGCGGGCCATGTTGCTCTCCACGTCCTCGGGTACGATGATGGAGCCCGGGCCGTACAGCAGGCGGTACATCAGCTGCCGGACCGCCGCCTGGTAGGCGAGGCTGACCTCGCCCGGATCGGACACGGGATGATAGACCGCGGCCGAGAAGGTGCGGCGGTAATATCGTCGGCAAGTCCCGACCGCTTCGGCGAGCAGCTTCCGCAGGGCGGCCGAATCGGCTCCCTCAGCCGTCGTTCGGACGATGGCGACGAGAAATTCGTTTTTCATATCCAGCACCCGGACCGGGTATGAACGGGCGAGCGTCTCTTCGGTAATATTGCACGCCGCAAACCGGAACAGATCGTCCCGGACGTGCGAATGCATGGCGGGAAGCGAAGGATCCGGCGTCAGCACGGCAACGATCCACCCCGGCTCAGCTTCGTCGCCTTCCGGGAACAAGAGGGGCCATGCCGCACGGCATTCCCGGAGCTCCTCCTCGGTCAAAGATTCGCTGTCGGCCATCCATCGCCGCAAGTAATAGTCGTTCACGATCTGCTGATTTCGGTTCTCCTCCTCGTGGGCAAGCCGGAGCTTGTTCAGCGTGCGCTCATACACGCCGGAGATGTAGCTCATCTCGTCCTGCGTCGTCTTGGGCCCCCCGGGGAGAGGAACTAGCGTGTTCCGTCTGAATTGATCGGTCAGCTTGCGGATCGGCTGGTACAACCGGTTCGCGACGGCGGCGGAGAGCACGATCGAGATCGCCAGCGCGAGGCCGATCAGCAAAAAGGAAAGGTCGCGAAAAGACTCCACGCGTCCCATCACGGTGTCGTACGGCAGTATGCTCATGATTTTCCAATCGTTCACCCCGACGCTCATCTCGGAGACCAGATACTTCTCCCCGCCGAGCCGGCGGACTTGGAACAGGTCGGACGCAGGTCCGGCGTGGAGCGCCGTTCCTCCGCCCGCCTCCGCCAGCTTTTTCGTGGTCTCGTTGCGATAAGCCAGCGCTTTGCCGTCCTGATCGAGCACGACGATGCCGTCTTGGCGGCCGCCGAGATTGTTCACGTTGGCAATGTTATCGAACACCCACTGCGGCCGGATGTTGACGATGACCGCGTTCGGAGCCGCGCCGTTCGCCGGATGGCTTTCAAGGACGAAAAAGGAGAACAAATCGACGTTCGCGTTCCGCTCGTCCGTCTTCATCGGAACGAGTCTGCCCCCGGTCAAGCGGTCGGACTGCCGCAGACTGCGCAGCGTCATCTCCTCCAGTTCCTTCAGGTGCGTGCGGGACCACTTGCCGGAGCCTCCGATGTACATGCGCCCTTCGACGCCGTTGTAGACCGCGATCGAATCGACGAAGGAGGTGGAATCGGCGACCGTATCGAGCATGCGGAGCGTTTGAAACTTCGTGAAGGAATCCGGTTCTCTGGCGTTCATCAAATAGACGATGCTTTTGTCGAAGCTCATCATGATCGCGATATTCTGAACGATTTCATGCAAATAGTTGATGTTGTATTTGATTTGGGACAACACTTTTTCGTCGGCGTCCTTTTGCGTGTCCAGGACGACGTTTTTGGAGCTGACGTAATAGGCGATGGAGAACAGGACGAGCAGACCGACAAACGAGAGGTTGAAGTACAGGACGATTCGCTGCAAATATTTCCGGCTTTTGAGCCATCGGACGATGCCCATCGGAGGAAGCCCCCCTTTCTACTGTAGAAATATCATTTCTGGAATGCGCTTTCATGTCAATCCAAAAAAATGCGAATCGTATCAAAGTCTAAAGAATTGCATCATTTTGTTACATGAAGAGCCCATTCGGGATGGACACGTCGGGGTTTATTTATCCATCAACGGTTATTTTCGATGGTTTGTCATCCCTTCAGGCGGCGACCTGGAAGGAAAATGCGCAGTTATGTCGAATTTTGTAGAGGTTCTACTGGCAAGTAAAAACGGCTTCGCCGTCTTCCCGGACGGCGACACGTTTTTATCGGAGGTCATACAGAAATGGATAGGGGTAAAACTTATACATTCTGTATGACTAAAGAAAACCACATGCGCATATTGCAGCCGAAGGAGCACTTCTTCCATGTTCAGATTCAACAGTCGGTTGGTCCTCAAGCTGTCCCTCAGCATTCTGGCCCTCCTCGTTCTCCTGTCTTCCGTCTTGATCGTCATGCAAATCCGCAACACCAAGAAAGCTAGCGAAGAAGCGATCGGCAGCTTCAACATGCATATGGCGGAAGCCTATGCGGGGCAGTTCGATTTGAAGTCCTACGCCGACTTTTTGAAGAATGCCACGGAGACGGATCTCTACTGGAATCTCCGCGAAGAGCTGAACCTTTACCGGCAGCGGATCGGCGCGATGTATGTATATACGGTGCGAATCGATGGCGACAAGAAGCCGATCCTGCTCATCGACGGGCAGCCGCGGAGTTCGGATTCGGCGTCGCCGATCGGGGAAGTCACGGATATGCCCGAGCAGGCGATCGAGGCGATCCTGGACGGGCAACCGGCCAAGACGAGCGTCATCCGGAACCCGGAGTACGGCGATTATCTTTCGTCCTATGCGCCGCTGCGCGATGCGGACGGCAAGGTGATCGGAGCGCTCGGCATCGATACGAACGTATCGGTGGCGAATTCGATCTATCGGGACGTCATCCGGAATAGCATGCCTCTGTTCGTCCTGATGGGGATCCTCACGCTCCTGATCTTCATCCTGATCGTTTGGTTTATGTCTCGGGCCTTGAGGCCGCTGGGCGTGATCGTCAAGGGTGCGGAGGCCATTGCCCGCGGGGATCTCGCAGATGCGAAGGCGCATCTTGGCGCCAAGCGGGTCAGGTCGAAGGACGAGATCGGACAAGCCTATTCGGCGATGATCCGGATGACCGAACGGCTCGGCGTCACGCTCGGGGACGTGGTTCGCGATATGGCGGACACGACGCAAAGTCTCGTTCGATCTACGAACCAGTTCGGTTCGGAGAGCGAACGGATGGTGGCGATGAACGAGAGCCTGGAGCAGTCGGCGGCGGAGCTGGCAGACGGCGCGAAGCATCAAAGGATCGGAGCGGAGGAGAGCGCCAAGTCGGTGGGCGAGATGGCTGCCGCCATCGGGCGGATCGCGGAAGCCTCGGCGTCCGTGACGGAGGTGTCCGGCGAAGCGCTGGCGTCCGCGGAGCGCGGCAGGAACGCCATCGGGTGGCTGCGCGAGCAGGTGGCTTCGATGTCCGATGCCGCCAGGCAGACGACGGAGTCGGTGCAGGTGCTGGAGGCTTGCATGCAAGAGATCGAACCGGCGCTGGCAGCCGTCACGGGCATCTCCGATCAGACCAAGCTGCTGGCGCTCAATGCGTCGATTGAGGCGGCACGGGCCGCAGAGCATGGGGCGGGCTTCGCGATCGTCGCCGGCGAAGTGCGCAAGCTGGCCGACGCATCCGCCGTTGCAGTCAAGCACATCGCCGAGCTCCTGCTCCAAATCAAGCAAGAGTCGGTGCGGATCGGGGAGCGGATGCGGGAGGAAGGCCAAGAGATCAACCGGGGAGAGGAATTGTCCGGTCAAGCCGAACGGCTGTTCAACCTCGCGATGGACCGGTTCGTTCTGGTGAACGGCCAGATTCAAGAGATCTCCGCGGCTTCGGAGGAGGTGCTGGCCGGCTCCGAGGAGGTCTCCGCATCCGTGGAGCAGATCTCCAGGATCTCCCGGCAAGCGGAAGACAGCACGGAGGCGCTTCGCGCAATGTCTGCTCGCCAGTTGGAGGCGGCCAAGCGAATCGCCGATACGACCGAGCTGCTGAGAGAGAGGAGCTCCGGCTTGGAAGCGGCGGTCGGCAAGTTCAAGTTGTAGGCCTTCATTGTTGATTAGTTTTCCTCGATCGCCACGCATCGCGTCAAATCGGGGGATTCCCCGGTATGTACGGTTCTACGCTGTAGTGGATACGGTGCGTTCCCGCAAGCAGGCCAAATTAGGAAAGACCCCAGCTGTAAGAACAGCGGGGATCTTGATTTGATGTGAGCTGTTTAGAAAAAATCCCGGAAGCCTCTTCTAAAGAAAAACGGTGACTCAAATTCGAATGGCTCAAATCGCTCGAATCGTTCGAATGGCTCAAAACGTTCGAATCCAAACGGGAAAAATGCTTTTGTACGCACGGATTTTGCGGTTTTAAGCTTTCTCGCGCTTGTACGGACATTCTTCTGTTTTTTGTTTGAGGGAATAGATTTTTTTCTGAGTGCTTGCATGTGAATCACCACCTGTCTATTAAAAGTGATTATTCCCATACTCAATATATGAATGGATAAGCATACGGTCCGTCCATCAGCACAGATCAAACCAAAATTCCGCATATACAACAAATCCCCGCGAGCCTTGGCTGGGCGGGGCGGGGAATCTAGTTGCACCGTTTGGGCTGTTTAGGTCTAATCTCATCAAACATTCTGTACATCTGCGTTCTCCATCACCATCCCCGGGGGCTAGGCGTTGAACGCGAATAAGCCCGGAGCTTCGGCTCTTGGGCTGTTGCGGTGGCGGATCTGGAAAACACAGTCGTGAAACGATTGCTAGGCTTTGATTCATTGATTCATCATAAAAGGCATTAATCCTTGCGCAATCACTTGGTGGCCGAGATCGTTGGGGTGAACGGGGAGCGATCTTCCTTGCGCATCCTCGAGTCGTCCCGATCGATAACCGGCAATCAATTGCGGCTGCCTGCCTTCGAACCAGCGATGTGCGGGCGCTAGGATGACATGATGGTGTCTAGCCGCTTGCATGGTGACGCCGTTGAGCGCGGCGATGGCTTCCGCGGCGATGGCGCTCTTGGGAAAAGGGTTGTACTGCGTGCATAAGACGATCGTCGTCCGGCTGACCCTTCGGATCGTCTTGATCATGACGGTCAGGTCTCGTTGGTAACGGGACAGCATGTCTGGAATCATGCGTTTGTCTGCCCCGCTAAGCATCGATAAACCCGCGAGGACCAGGTTGTCGCCGCCGACCCAAACGCTCGTCGCTGTAGAATTTCTAAGCTGAATCGGATCAAGGTCCAACAAGGCGTGAAGCAAATCCGTACTCGTCCATCCAGAGTTGGCCACAACCTGTGAACATGCGTGTCTGTGCCGAGAACGCAGCATGCCGGCAATCCGTTGCGGATAGGCTTGCGCAGGACAAGTTGCGCCAAGGCCGTGCGTAATGGAATCTCCCATAGCCGTATACACGATCATTTTATAAAACTCCTTCCAATAGACGATCACTCCAACATATGGATATTTGAGGCGGCCTGTTTGTACCTTTATACAGGTTAAGGACAATTCCGCTTGCAAGGAAGATTTCTCGCGCCCACCCGCAAGCCTCCATGCGGTCCAATAGGGTGCTGCAAGCTCAGTCGTTAACCACGCCAAACACCAAAATCAAAAACACCCGCCAAAATCTCGCGGGTGTCTTTCCTGAAGGGGACCACTCATTCAAATCCCAACCCGACTCGGATACAGCCTCTTCCGCTTGCGCTGCTCCTCCAGCAGCCGCATCATCCACGTCTGAATGCCTCGTGTCTCCTCCGTTGCCCAAGCGTGATAAGTCAGGTTGCGCGTCTCCATCGGGTCGTCGGTCAAGTTGTACAGCTCATACTCGTCCGGTACCGGTTGAGTCTTTGTATACGTTACACACTTGTCGGCATGATCTCCTCCCGCCGGATGCGCCGTGACGTCCCGGACTCCGGGATCCGTCCAGAATTGACTGTTGTCGAAGTAGCGGGAGAACTTCCACAGCTCCTCCTTGTCGTTCCGATGAAGCGTGACCAGGACGGTCTCGATGTGGTTCGGCTGAACGACGGAGGGATAGGGTCGGCCCCATAGATTCACCTGGCGCTGCCCGCGCGTAACGTCGTCGTCGGTCATGAAGTAGATTGGCTCTTCCGCGATAGCAGGTTCGGGTTCCCGGATCAGAGGCGCCAGGTTGCGGCCGACCGGCGGGCGGGCTTCGCTGAATCGGTTCTGCATGCTGCTCCGGACCTCGGCCATATCGATATTCGCCAGCCCCAGCATCGTGGGCAGAAGATCGACGTGGCTCGTCAGCTTATGCACCTCCCGATGCTGCGGGAAGAGATGCCGGTTGTGGATGAGCAGCGGGACATGAAGGAACTCCTCATAGGCGCAGTACCACTTCTGGTGCAGATTGCCGTGCGCGCCGAGGAGGTCCCCGTGATCGGACGTGAAGATGACGATCGTATCGTCATAGAAGGAAGATCGAATCAAGGCCTCCAGCGCCAGCCGCATCTGCTGATCGGCATTCTTCTGCAGCTGATAGTACAGCTGGCGGTAGAACGGCTCGTCGCTAATGGGCTGCAAGGCGACCGGGTAGAGATCCCGATAGCTCGCCTGACAGCGCGGCTTTGTGTGGAGGGCTTCGTGCCGCGTCGGCGGCGGGGCGACCGCCGGCATCGGCTCCACCTCGAACTTAAAAAAATTCGGCAGCCGCGCGGTCAGATCGCCGTACAACACAATATCGTGCGGATTCACGAAGGAGGAGACGATGAGCCAAGGCTCGGTATTCATGCCCTGGCTTTGCCGGCGGTCGAGGGTCTCGATGAGCTCGACGACCTCCGCGCCGTACACGACGTCTCTGCCGCTTAATCCGAATGCCGCGGAGGAAGCGGAATTGCGAGGGCTCTCCCCGATCGGGTCCGGACCGATCCAGTCGGCGAAGCCGTAGTCGTTCAGGGGGTTGGCGCGAGCATAGAGCCGTTCCAGCTCCGGGTCGGGAACGCCCGTCAACGGATGGTAGCTAGGGACGCTATTGTGGGTGCCCGGAGTGACGATGTCCGCGTTGGAGATGTGCCATTTTCCCTTATAGTAAGTCTGATATCCCGCGGCGCGAAAGTAATCCCCCATCGTCGGCACCGTGTTGCGATTCAGCCAATACATATCGGAGTCGAACGATTGTTTGGCGATCCCGACCGTCTGGCTGACCCCATGGAGCGACGGATACTGCCCGGTGAACAAGGTAGCCCGGCTGGGGCAGCACGCCGTGCTTCCGATATAGTGCCTGTGGAATTCCGCGCTGTGCGGCCGCAGCAGTTCCTGAGCGATCAGGTTCTGTCTCCGCCAATCTCGAATCTCCGGGTTCTCATAGATGGGCGGATACCGCTCCTCGTCTACGAGCAGTACAAGAAAGTTGGGCTTCGCGGGCAAGCGGGACGGACGCGGCGTATCGTTCATGGCATACACACCCTCGGTCAGGTTTTACCTCTACCTTATGTTGTGAAACTGCAGAGAAGTAGTATTCTAGTAGAAGTTCAGGTATATCTATCGGCGGAATAGGAAGGACTAACGGATACGCATGCGAAGGAGACGATCTGCGTGAAGTTAAAAGATTTCGAGAAGTTCGTCTTGCCCGGCATCCTGAAGAGGGGCGAGGAATACTACGTTGAAGGTCATGTCGTTGATATAGAAGAAGTCGATAAAGGATGCTATCAGGCCGAGGTGGAAGGAAGCGAGAATTACGAGGTCGAGGTGCGAATCGGCTCGCGTGGCGATATCCAGTCCATGGCTTGCGATTGTCCTTACGATCAGGAGGCGTTCTGCAAACACCAAGTAGCCGTACTGCTGGAGATCAGGTCCATGCTGGATGTCTTAAAAGCCAAGACCGATTCCGCCCCCAAGGGAAAAGCCTCCCAACCGAAGAAGAAGCTTGCGGATCAGTTGAAGGCCCTGAGCAAGGAGCCGGCGATCAGCGTGGAGAGTCGTTCCTTCAAGCGAACATAGGCGTGCCCGATATTCGCGAGGCGGCGATAAAGAATGCGATCGCGCAGTCTCGTTAAGATGAGGCGTTAAGCTATGCGCAGGAGGGGGAAGCGCAGGATACCCAGAGAGGATACCCGGGGCTCGTTGATCGCTGGAAGAAGCTTCGGCTGTAGGTCTATCGGCTCACGAAATGGACAAGATGGGAATGTGAACCAGAAGCGCCACGCGTACTGCCGAGCTAGGCAGAGCCCGCGGCGCTTCTTTTTGGCCCTCATTCCAAAATAATGCCAAAAGTCCCTTGACGAAAATAATAAATGTCATTATGATAATATAAAAATGACAATATAAATAAGAACGAGGTGAGCCGATGGACTTCTACTTGGAGGATGACAATGTCGTTGCCCGATTGGTTGCGGAGTGGAAGAAATACGGCCGGCTCGTCGTCGCTTATGATTACGATAACACGGTCTACGATTACCATCATGCCGGGCTTGCCTTCGACGACGTCATCGCGCTGTTGAGAGCGTGCAAGGAACAGGGCGCTCATCTGGTGATCTTCACCGCGTGCGGCGAAGCGCAATATCCCGAGATTCGGGCGTATCTAACCGCCAATCGCATCCCGTTTGATGCCATTAACGAGAATCCGCCGTTCGTTCCGGTCGGAAGCCCGCACAAGATCTACTACAACATCCTGCTGGACGATCGCGCGGGGCTTAGCTCGGCCTACCGGTGCTTGAAGTCGGCGCTGGACATGATGAAGCGAGGAGCGTGAACGATATGATCTATCTGAATGATGAGCTGCTGGCGTTCAAAACGTTCCCGAACGGCGAGACGTTGGTGGACGGGGAGCAGATCTTGAACGTGGCGGGCGAGCGCAACCGCATCGCCTTCAAGTACGAATCCGACGGCGACTTGATCAAGCTGATGTTCGTGAACAATTTCCTGGAAGATCATCGGCTCAAGGCTTCGCTCGTCATCTATTACATGCCGTACAGCCGAATGGATCGGGTAGAGGGGACGTCCGTGTTCACGCTGAAGTACGTTGCGAACTTCATTAACGCCATGAACTTCGAACAGGTCACGGTCATCGAGCCCCATTCGGACGTCTCTCTGGCGCTCCTCGATCGCAGCAGCGCGAAGTACGTCTCGATCGAGCTGCTGGATACGGTGGTGCGGGAGACGGGCTTCGATCCGGCAGAGGACTATCTGTTCTTCCCGGATGCCGGGGCGCAGAAGCGCTACAGCAAGGTGAAGGGCTACAAGCAGCTGGTCGGCTACAAGGTACGGGATTTCCAGACGGGGCAGATCCGGAAGCTGGATGTCGTCGGCAGCGTCGACAAGACCGGATTCAAGGCGATCATCGTGGATGATCTATGTTCCTACGGCGGCACGTTCCTCTTGAGCGCGGAGCGGCTCCGGGAGATCGGCGCTTCGGAGATCTATCTGCTGGTGAGCCACTGCGAGAAGTCCATTTTCCAAGGCAAGATCCCTCAGTCCGATCTGCTGGACCGGGTCTTCACGACGGATACGATGCTGGATGAATCGAACACGGACCGCATTCGGATTTACAAAATCGGAGGTATGTGATCATGACGCACAAATATGTATATCCCGCTACGCTGCTCTGCGACTTCTACAAGGTCAGCCACAAGAATCAATATCCGAAGGGCACGGAGCTGGTCTACTCGACCTGGACGGCGCGGACCAGTCGTATCGCGAATCTCGATCATGTCGTCGCCTTCGGCTTCCAGGCGTTCATCAAGGAATATCTCATCGATTACCTCGACGAGTTTTTCTTCGGGAGAACCCGGGCGGAAGTGGCGGACGAGTACAAGCGGGTCATCCATTACGCGCTGGGCGTCGCCGATCCGGATGCCGGCCATATCGAACGGCTGCACGACCTGGGCTATCTGCCGATCCGCATCAAGGCCGTCAAAGAAGGCAGCCTCGTCCCGATCAAGGTGCCGATGCTGACGATCGAGAATACGAAGCCGGAATTCTTCTGGTTGACGAACTATTTGGAGACGCTCATGTCGTGCCAGCTCTGGATGCCGGCCACGAGCGCCACGCTGGCGTTCGAGTATCGCAAGATCCTCGAAGCGTACGCTCGCCGGACCAACGGAGACTTGTCGGGCGTTCCCTTCCAGGGACATGACTTCTCGATGCGGGGCATGAGCTCGCTCGAAGCGGCGAAGAGCAGCGGAGCCGGTCACCTGCTCTCGTTCACGGGGACGGATACGATCCCGGCGATCCTCTACCTCGAAGATCACTACAACGCCGATATGGAAAAGGAATTGGTCGGCACGTCGATCCCGGCCACCGAGCACAGCGTCATGTGCGCGCACGGGCGGGACGAGATGGCCTCGTACCGGTACTTGATCAAGGAAGTATATCCGAGCGGCTTCGTGTCGATCGTATCGGATACATGGGATCTATGGAGCGTGCTCGACGTGGTTATCCGGGGACTGAAGGAAGATATCCTGAGCCGGGACGGCCGGGTGGTCATCCGCCCGGACAGCGGCGACCCCGTCAAGATCATCTGCGGAGATCCGGATTCGGCGAACGCATTCGAGCGCAAAGGCGTCATCGAGCTGCTGTGGGAGATCTTCGGCGGGACCGTCACCGAGCGCGGCTACAAGCAGCTGGACAGCCACATCGGAGCCATCTACGGCGACGCCATCACGATCGACCGCTGCCGGGAGATCTGCGAGAAGCTCGCGACCAAGGGGTTCGCTTCGACGAACATGGTGTACGGCATCGGCTCGTTCACGTATCAGTACAACACCCGCGATACGTTCGGATTCGCGCTCAAATCGACCTTCACCATCGTGAACGGCGAAGAGCGCAAGATCTACAAGGATCCGAAGACGGACAGCAACCAGTTCAAGAAGTCGCAGACGGGGCTGGTCCGGGTCACGGCCCAAGACGGCACGATGGCGTATGTCGACAACCTCGGCCAAGCGCAATACGATGGATTCGGCGAGACCGACCTGCTGGAAGACGTATTCGTAGACGGAAAGCTGGTTCGCGAGCATACGCTGAGCGAGATCCGCGCCGCGTTGCTCGGAACCCTGTAGGATATGAATGACGATAGGAGAACGCGCAGATGAGCGAACAAGACGCCGGCAGCTACACCCCAAGCGAATACCGCACGCCCGACGGCGCGCCGTCGGACATCGTGGTGTTCACCATTACAGCCACAGAGAAGTTAAGCGCCAAGAAGTCGCTTCCCGTTCGCAAGCTCGAAGTGCTGTTGATTCAACGCAAGAAGTGGCCATTTGAAGGAAAGTGGGCGTTGCCGGGCGGGTTCACGCGCGAGTCGGAAACGGTTCAGGCGTGCGCTCGCCGGGAGCTGCTGGAGGAGACGGGCGTCTCCGACGTCCATCTCGAGTACTTCAACGTCTACAGCGACCGCGGCCGCGACCCGCGCGGATGGATGATCTCGCACGCGTTCTTCGCGCTCGTCCAGGAGACGTACGTGGCGAACCGGCGCACGTCCGATGAAGCGTCCGACGTGCGACTGCTGCCGGTCGAAGAGGCGCTGGCGATGGAGCTGGCCTTCGATCATCGGACCATCCTGCAGGACGCGCTGGACCGGATTCGATTGAAGATGCTGACGACGACGATCGCGAAGGAGTTCCTGCCCGAACGCTTCACGATCAGCGAGCTGTACCAGGTCATTCGGACGGTCGTGCCGGCCTTCGAAGAGAGGAACTTCATTCGCAAGATCACTTCCACGCAGAGCCGCAAAGGCATCCTGGAGGAAGTCCGGGACCGGAGCGGGCAGCCGATGATGTCGAACCGGTATTCGCAGCGTCCGGCGCAGCTGTACCGGTTCACGGATTATGTGCCGGAGCTGTCAATCTACGGTTAAGCAGCGAATAAGCGGTAACATTCGCTATTCTAGGCGGGATGAAGTATACTGAGCGTGGACACTCTAAAAAAGGTGGTAAACGAATGGAATCGGGAACGGTAAAATGGTTTAACGCAGAAAAGGGCTTCGGCTTTATCGAGGTCGAGGGCGGCAACGACGTATTCGTGCACTTCAGCGCGATCGTCGGCGAAGGCTACAAATCGTTGGACGAAGGTCAACGCGTAGAATTCAATATCGTTCAAGGCAATCGCGGCCCGCAAGCCGAGAATGTCGTCAAGCTCTAGAGCGGAATCCGTGCCCCGAACTTATCGTTTGGGGCATTTTTTATCGCTACATCCATGACACGATCGGAAAGAGGGATGTACGTGTATTATTCGCGAAAAAGACCGTTAGAAGATCTGCCGGAAGAGATCACCGCCATCTGGTCATGTCCTGGAGCGAGCTGCAACGGATGGATGAGGGATAACTTCACGTTCTCCATCGCGCCCGTATGCTCCCAATGCCAATCCGAGATGGTGAAAAGCGAAAGAATGCTGGCGACGGTTGTGAATACGAGCCCTAACCAACTCAAAAAGTAGCATGCTGCGGCTCGTTCGGCAGCCATCCATTAAAGAGCGCCTTAACAGGTGCTCTTTTTCTGTATCCATGACGCTGCATGCGATACCGTTTCCCCTCATCCGCTGAAGCCCGTGACGGCGGCATCGGTTTTCTAAAATATATTATTCATCGCGCTCACCTCATCCTGTCGGTTATGGCTTTCTGCAGTTGCTGCGATTGTAAGAATTGCGCTGAACCGGTATAAATATCGCCCGTGCGTTGGCCAAGCCTTCACTCCTTAATAATCGCAATATCTCCGATCCTGATTGACCCAGATGTAGTGACCGTCTGGCGTGTAAAACTTGAGGTAACCTCCGCAGCCGGTGAATTCCAAGTCTTCCGGCACGGTTCCGCCGAATGCCAGCACTCGCTCCCGCAAAGCCCGGATATTTTTCGAATGCAGCTCCAATGCGTGTTTCGGACGGCCGTTCAACATCCAGTGCATCGGCTGCATTTTTTCTTGCTGCAACTGCACCAACCGGATCATAGGCTGATTTTCGGCACTGCCAGGAACCGCCATATAGACGGCGTCCGACAGCTCATTCGATACGATCTGTTGAAATCCCAGGGCTTTTACAAAGAACGACACCGTTTGTCCTACATCCGAAACGTACATCTTCAGATGACGGAAGCCATTAATGTTCGTCTGAAACCGGCTGCTGATTCCGGAATCGGCTCGTTCATATACGGCAATCAATTGCCCTTCCGGATCGCAAAAAGAGATGTAACCATCGGATGGCTCCCGTTCGATCCTGGCTCCGGCCTGCAGCAACCGGCCGTACAGTTCAGCTAAGCTTCTGGCGTACAAAGCGACGTATTCCATGGACTTGCCGTTCACCGTTCCTTGCAATCGGGGGTATTCCGCATCCGGAGTTTCCAGGATATGCAGCCCGGGACCGATTCGAGGTACGGTTTGCAGGAACGTATTGATTTCCAGCGGTCGATCTGGATATTCCAGGGCCATGCCCAAGACGTCGACGTAAAAGGATATGGTCGATTTCAGGCGGGTAGCCGGAAGCTGCACGAGAGTCATGCAATCAACGGCAGATTCCAATCCGGCAAATGCTTCGGCAAAACTTTCACTGGCGGGGTCCGCCGTTTTTCCTTCCACCGGCTGTCCCATGATGACTTTAAGAGATTGCGGCACATGTTGCGGTTGGTAGTTTTCTTCTTTGTTCTTCTTTGCGGACTCTGCCATGACTTTCACTCTCCATGGAAAATTGGGATATATATTTTCACTACGGTATCTTTCTCAATGTCCGTGCCCTCAACCGTGTGATACTCCGCGAACCATTGCCTCTTCTCATCCAACCGATACTGATCGTTCGCCGCGATCCAGCGGTGCATTTTGTCCAGAACTCCAATCAATAAACCGTATGGTTTGGATATGCAGCAAGCATATAGTCCAGGGCCGAATACTTTCTCTTCCAATTGACATTCCGGATCCAGCGCCTCCGCATCATTTTCCAAAATCCCGTTCTCCCACCAATTGTCGTTCGAATCATGGAAGCCATAGTTGAATGACATATAGTAGCGACCTGCCGACATTTTCCGGTCCTTCAACCGTTTTTCATGGCACCGGATCAATTGATCTTCGGCTTTCCGCTGAGCGTCGGTACCGATCCCCCGGCAGAAAACGGCTCTTCTGGCAGTCAGTTCAACGACTTCGATCGATTCCGGATGAAGCTTACGCTGCACAGGCAGATACAGGTTCATTCTCGTCAATTTGCCGTTATAGGCGATGAATTCTTCGATATATTGGTGTCGGCCGATTTCAAACGTGCTCTTCGGCAGCCATTCGGCCAATAAGCGGTTCCATCCATCCTGCACCGTTTCCGGAGGGGAAGCGGCGATTTTCCGAACCGCGTACAACCCGCCAACAAATGGTTGCTCGTCAAACCCGGCACTGAGCCTTTCCCCGCTCCCGATAAGCAGGATCCGGTAACCGTATCGGTGAGTCCCTGATTCGGGGGGATCGACATTGTGACCGAAAATCCTGACTTTGGAATTCTGATTGTTCTGCATTAACTCTGCAATTTTGTCGTAAGCCGCCTGAAACGCATCGTTTTCTATGTTTTGTTCCTGGCTGGCAGTATACAAAAACGTGTACACTCTCTCCGGCATAAAGCGAATGACTTTAACATCCGGAAACGCTTCCGTTTGTTCTTTGTCCTCCAGGTAGACGACTTTCTCATGCAAGCGGATCGGCTCGAAGCTGTAGAATATATCGGCTTTGCGGTAAGCCGCAGGCGTCATTCCTGCGATCTTTTTGAACACTTTGGCGAATGATTGATAGGACTCGAACCCACTGTCCCAGGCAAGATCCTCCACCGATCGGCCGGAGTTGCGCAGATGGCCGGCGGCTACGCTCATCCGTCTTTTCCGTATATAGTCTTTGACTGGATGCCCGGTGAGCGCGTAAAACACCCGGTACAACTGAGCGACCGATATATACGCTTCACCTGCGATGTAGGAGAGATCAAGCTCCTCCGTCAAATGGTCTTCGATATAATCGATCGCTCTTTGTACGGACTCGACGTAGCTCATTCTGTCACCCTTTATCTGCGTGGGATTTATTGTCATTATAACAGAGGACATTTTCGCCAATGTGTTCAAAATTATCAGAAATCGATTGCTAAATTTTCTTCACAGGGCAATAGATAGGGCGGCGCTCATTCATATTGATCTTGTCGGAATCCATCCATTCATTGATGGAAATGATCACGCGCATACAAATAGGGACAACGCGAGGTTTGTCTCGATGGTTGCCGAGATACTGGATCGAACGTTCGATTTCTATTTGAGATTGGTATGAGAACCGTGAGGTCCATACTTTCTGACTTGCTCTTACCAGCAACAAAGCCAGCCGTATACAGCTGGCTTTGTATTTATTCCATTCTTTTCGACAGGACTCCTTCGCGCTGAATCAAAAGGTACGGGGCAGAACCTTCTTCCGTGGAGTGATTATCATCCCGTGGGTGGTACCCATCGTCATCGCGGCCCACAGAGCCTTAACGCCGGGCGTGAGTCTGTTCAAAGGGCTATACCAGACGGACTGGGGCAGCATGATGGCGGCTTCGGTTCTAAGCGTGCTCCCGATCGTCTGCATCTTCGTCTTCCTGCAGCGCTATTTGGTCGAAGGCATGATGGCCGGCGCGGTGAAAGGATAATGAGAGAGCCAGCCCGATGAGGCTGGCTTTTTGCACGGAGCGGATGCTACCCGTATAAGCGAATAGCCTTTAAACGATCCATATGGGAGAAGGAAGTAATGTCTTCTATTTATCAATCCATGTCGCCATTCTGCAAAGACCGCTCCAATTCGGCTGGGCTATAATGACAAATAATTAGAACGCTTTCATAACAGAGGGGATGGAACGAAATGGTCAAACGTAGAGGGGTTCTCTTGGCATTACTCGTGACTGTCGTATTTGCCGCAGGTTGCTCCAAAGAAAAAGAGAGCGTTAATCCGGCCAACTCTGACAGCGCTTCCAGTCCGGCGGTAAGCTCCACGGCTTCCGCCGAGAAGGTCACCTTGAAAGTATGGGGGGACTTGGTCAATCAAGCCATCGCGGAGGAGCCGTTCAAGAAGATCAACGAAGCCTTCATGGCCAAGCATCCGAACATCAAGATCGACTACGAGTTCGCACAGAACGAAGATTCGCTCAACGTCGCCCTGCAGGCCAATACGTTGCCGGACGCCTTCTACGTTCAAGGCAACAAATCGACCAAAATGAAAGAAATGGCGAAAGCCGGGCAGATCATTCCGCTCGACGAGTACAAAATCGACAGCAGCAGATTCCCGGAAGAAGCGATCAACTACACGTTGGTTGACGGGAAGATGTACAGCTCTCTTCCGTCCTTCTTCGACTATGCCATGATCTACTACAACAAAGACATCTTTGCGAAATACAGCTTGGAAGCGCCGAAGACTTGGGATGATTTCCTCAAAGCGCTGGATACCCTCGTCGCGAACGGGGTAACGCCGATCGCGGTAGGCGGCAACGGAGACTTCGACCGTTACTGGCCGATTCAGGAGATGGCCCCCGCCTTCATTAACGAAGACATGATCAACCTGTACGAAGGGAAACCGATCGACGAAGCACGCATGACCGAGCTGTTCGACACCTACCGTATGTTCGTAGATAAAGGTTATTACGGCAAAGATTTCGTCGCGATGGACGGCAAAGCGGCGCAGCTTGCCTTCACGAACGGCAAGACGGCGATGATCTTCGACGGAACCTGGAACAACACGATCTATGAGCAAGCGTCGATGAACATCGGACGGTTCGCGATGCCCGGCAAGGACGGCGTCCGGTATGCCCAGGAGGGCATGAACAACCTCACGACTTATGCGGTGGCCGCGACCAGCAAACACCCGAAAGAAGCGGCGGAATACGTGAAATTCCTCAGCAGCCTCGAAGCGGCGCAAATTGTCGAGGATGCGAACGGACACGTGCCGATCGTGAAAGACATCAAGCCTAAAGGCGAAATCGTAGCCGAATTCTCCGCATTCGACAAAGTCGGCAAAAACATCTATCACGCCTTCTCGGCCGCCGCGAATGAGAAGTCGAAGCCCCAGGACCTGCTGCTGACGGAAATATTGCCGAAGCTGATGCTGAAGAAGATAACCGGCGCGGAAGCGACGCAAATTCTGCAACAAGAACTAGCCAAAAAGTAGATGTCTAGGAGGCCGTCATGCCGTCCGTAGGGTTTGCTGAAGGCATGACGGTCTTTCGTTAACCATTTTGAATGGATAAGTTTCACGCTTATTCATTGCTAAATGGTCTCCGATAAAAACGTATCGCCCTCTAGAGAGGACGACGAAGCCGTTTTTTACTTGTTACCCGAGGAAAGTGGGGTCAGGCATGTCCTTTCTTGCAAAAAGACCGTTTTTACTGTTTCTATTGCCCGGATTTATCATCTACTCGCTGTTTGTCGTCTACCCCATCGTGGCAGCCGCAAGCATAAGCTTTTTCCGCTGGAACGGTATCGGCCCGAAGACGTTCGTCGGTCTGGACAACTACATTGAATTGTTCACCAGCTCGGAGATGATGTCGCAATTTTCGAACGCTTTGCTGAACAGTCTTCAGATCTTCGTCCTGACGGTCTTGATTCTCATTCCCGTGCAAATCATCGCCGCCTACCTGATTTATAACCAGGTGAAAGGGTACAAGTTTTTCCGGGTGGCCGTTTTTTCGCCGCAGTTCATCTCGACGCCGGTAATCGTCTTTATTTTTATGCTGCTGCTGGACGGCAACGTTGGCGTCTTCAACAAATTGCTGGAATGGATCGGTCTGGGCGAATACGTCCGGCCATGGCTGGGTTTGCCCGGATATGGCATGAATATCGTTTGGCTAATGATGTCCTGGTCCGGCTTCGGCGTCGGCATGATCTTCTTCCTCGGAGCCATGAAGATGATCTCGAAGGAGTCTCTGGAGGCAGGGTATCTGGACGGAGCCGGATTCTGGAAGCGGTTGTTCAGCATCATCCTGCCCCAGATGAAAATAACGATTCTGAATATGATTTTGATTACGTACATCGTCTCCATGACCGTATTCGACTTCAACTATATTCTGGGGGGCGTCTCCGGCGGAGTCGACCATGACGTGGACGTGATGGCGCTGCTGTTCTATCGGATCGCGTTCGGCGAATCCAGGAATCCTCTCGGAGGCAACATTAGCGAGAATTCAATGGGGCTCGGATCCACGGTCGCATGCGTATTGTTTCTCTTGATCTTCGTCATGTCCATGCTCCAGGTCTGGTTGACGTATCGCCGCAGGGAGGAGGTCTGACATGATCGGCGTTTCCGAAAAGAAGAAGTCGGCAACCGCAGCTTCCATCCTGCTGTGGATCTACTCGTGCTTTACCGTGTTCGTGCTCGGGTATATGGTTTATAATTCCTTGCGGCCCAAAAGCGAATTGCTGACCAATACGTTCGGCATCCCGAAGTCGCTTGGTTTCGATACGTATATCAAGATGTTCACGGAGCAGAAGTTTCACCGTTACTTCCTCAACAGTACGCTAATCCTTGGCGCGACGCTGGTGCTCATCGTCATTTTTGCGTCCATGGTCTCCTACGCGCTCGGACGTTACAAATTCAAGTTCAAGAACGCGCTGCAGGTTTATTTTCTGCTCGGACTCATGTTCCCCGCATCGCTGGGCGTGCTCCCTCTCTTCTTGCTCATGAAAGACCTGCATCTGCTGAATTCGTACGCATCCGTCATTCTGGTCTTATCCGCGGGCATATCCATGCCGGTGCTGCTGTTGACGGATTTCTTCGCCAAGATGCCGGGCGAGATCTACGAATCGGCCATTCTGGACGGGGCGTCCGAATGGAAAACGTTCTATCGGATCATGTTCCCGCTGGCGAGCCCGGTCATTTTCAGCATTTGCATCGTCATGTCCGTACAGATCTGGAACCAGTTTTTTATGCCGCTTATTTTCCTGCAGAACGACTCGCACAAGACCGTGCCGCTGATCGTCATGAAGTATACGAGCAATCTCATGCTGTCGATGGACAAAGCGATGGTGGCTTCGGTCATCGCCACGGTGCCGATTTTGATCCTCTTCATGATTTTCTCCGAAAAGATTTTGGACGGCGTCGCCTCGGGCGGAGTCAAGGGTTGATCATTCATTGATAGAGCCTAAACGGGGGGGAAGACATGTACAAGGTTGGAAAGAAAGGGATCGTACTTTGTCTAGCGACAGCCTTATTGTTCACGAATGCCGTTTCCGTGTCTGCCGGTTTTGCGGACTCGGAAAAGCATTGGGCAGCGAAAGAGATCGACAGATGGACATCCAAGGGGGTGATCAGCGGGGGAACGAACGGGAAGTTCGAACCGAACCGCTCGATGACGCGGGCGGAATTCGTCAGCGTCTTATCCAGGGTATTCCAATATACGGATAAGTCCGAGAAGAGCTTCCCGGACGTGCGCGAAGCATCATGGTACGCAGACGCGTTATCTAAAGCGGTTGCAGCGGGCGTCTTGTCCGGAGACGGCCGGGGGAAACTCCGTCCCGACTCGCCGATCAGCCGACTGGAGGCAGCAGCCGTCCTGTACCGGGCGTTTCAATCGACAGTCCGCGACAAGAGCGTCGCCGGCACATTCAAGGATGCGGACCAAATCGCGGCATGGGGCAGAGACGCCGTATCCGCTCTTGTCGAGAACGGCTACATATCGGGCAGACCGGGCAACGCGTTCGCTCCCAATGCCCCGGTTACCCGTGCGGAAGCGGTGAAGATGCTGGACGGCATTACGGGAGATTTGAAGAACGCGGCAGGCACCTATACCGGTTCGGTCGACACGAACCTTGTGGTCAATACGCGTGATGTCGTCTTGAAAGACATGACGATTAAAGGGAATCTCATCTTGGCGGAGGGGATCGGGGACGGCGACGTAACCCTCGACCACGTGAAGGTTCAAGGACAAACCTTCGTCCGAGGAGGCGGGGAGCACGGCGTCCGTTTGATCGATTCCGTGCTGAACGGCGATCTGGTCGTCGAGAAGAAGGACGGCAAGGTTCGGATATACGCCCAAGGGGCAACGGAAGTTTCCCGCGTCGATCTCCGCTCGGGAGCGATTCTTGAGGGAGATTATGCCGAAGTGAACATGGAGGTTCCCGGTATTACCGTACAGATCATAAGGGGAACCGTCTCGAGATTGATCGTCCATGAGCCAGGTTCGGTTATTCAGATGGCGCCCGAGGCCAGAGTGACGAATATGACCGCCAATGCCGAGGTAGCCGTGAAGGGCAAGGGCGAGATCGGGACGGCCAACATTCATTCGAACAACGTGACGATCGAGCGGCAGCCGGGAACGACAATCGTTGCTCCTCATATAACGGCCCATGTTGGCGGGAATCGGATTGAAGGAGGCGATAGCGGAACAACTGTCGGGGCCGGAACTAACCCGACGCCGAGCCAGCCCGCGCCGAGTAATCCCACGCCGGGCAATCCGACGCCGAGCGACCCTGCATCGGCCAACACGGGAATTCGCGTCAAACCGGGACAGGAGGCCGTCGTAACAGGGATCTGGCCGGAAACCCTTCAGGTGGCATATAGCACGAATGTCGGTCAGCTCCTAGCAGCCGTACAGTCCGTGGACAGTTCTGCCCAAACCTATGAGATATTCAGGGAGAAGGGCGGGACCAAGCTAAGTACGAGTTCGACTGTGTTAATGACCGCCAATATATTGAGAGTAACGGCAGCGGACGGCACCGCGGCCGAATACGAAATTACGGTAAATCCCGTTGGAGATGCATTCATGCTGACGCCGATCGCGACGACGGCTGGCAGTGAAGCTTCGGGCAGCAATGCCGTCCATGCGACGAATAACGCCGGAATGTCGGGATATTATGGGGTTCGCGATTCCCACGATCAGGATGCGAGCGGCGCGACCATGTGGTTGACGGAGGACAATCCGGGAACCGATAACTGGATTCAAGTCGATCTCGGCGCCGTCTATCCGCTTGGGAACATGCTGGTATGGAATTACAATCAGCCGGGCGCGACGAACAGCGGGATCAAAAACGCGCAGCTGCTCTACTCCGCCGACGGCAGCTCATGGACCGTACTTGGCGGCACAGGCGCTACGCGGCAATTCGCGCAGGCTGCCGGGTCGGCGTCCCAAACGGCAGAGACGGCGGTTGACTTCGGAGGGGTTGCGGCCAGATATGTGAAGATCGTTCCGAATGCGGCTGCAGGCGACGGCAACTGGGGCGCCGCGGGACCGACGAGATTCGGATTGAGCCAGCTCCGTATTTATCGATATGCCAGCCACGTCACGGCAAGCGGCCAGAATATAACCGTGCTGGACGTCTCTGCCGGCAGCGTAAATTCAACGGATACTCCGGCTATCCATACGGTGAACAATTACGGCATGTCCGGCACATCGGGGAAATCGGACACGCATGGCAATCGAAGCGCGGAAATGTGGCTGACCGCGCCTAATCCCGGTGCGAACAACTGGATTCAGTTCGATCTGGGCGGTACGTATCCGTTAAGCGAAATGCGCGTATGGAACTATAACGCGCAAGCCGGAAAATACGGCATCAAAAATGCGCAGGTGCAATATTCCGTAGACGGCAGAGCGTGGACGAATTTGGGTAGTTACCAATTCGCCCGGGCTTCCGGATCGGCGGCGCAAGGACCGACGGATCTAGCGGGAGGAGGAGCCGTCCAATTTAACGCGGCCAGTGCCAGATACGTCAAGATTGTGCCGAATACGGCGGCGGGCGACGGCAACTGGGGCAGTGAAGCCGTATTTGGGCTCAGTCAGGTGAGATTTTATAGCGCGCCCGGAACGATCATCGAGCCTGAACGCGACTGGACGGCTCTTGTCGCCAAGACATCCGGCTGGACGGGGTCCGACGGCATCTACACGATTGCCTATAACGGCTATGACGCTCCCGGCAAAGCGGACGAAACCCAAACTTTGTTCCTGTTCAGCGATACGTTTGTCGGAAATGTAAATCCGGTTACGAAATACAGGAACGTTGCCGACTTTACAAACAATACGCTGGGCGTGTTAACGGGGGGAAGTCCCGATCCGGCTGCTATGAATTACCTATGGGGAACGGATGGGAACGGGCAAACCTCGACGGGGCTATTCGTGCCCCAGACGCCTGACGCATCTTCGGATGGCTGGTACTGGTTCCAGGACGGAATCAATCTGAACAACAATATCTATATCTCCGCCATGAATGTGGCGCCGGATCCGTCGCAGCCGCCGGGGTGGCAATTCAAAGTCGTGGGCGTGTCCACGATCAAGATTCCGATCGACCATGGGCGGCTCGATATAGCCAATCATTCGCAGGTCGACACCTCGCTGCTCTATCATACCGAGTTCCAATGGGGAACCAAGCCCGATGGCAGTCCGAACATGCTGTCGCTGGAAAATCAATTCGGCGCAGGATTTATGGCGAATACGGCAGAAGCCGGCGCGCCGGCTCCCGATGGCTACATTTATATTTACGGATACCAAACCGTCTTCGGAGTCAGGGGTCTGCTCGTCGCGCGGGTTCTGCCGGAAGATTTCGAAGAGGAAAGCAAATGGAGGTTCTATACCGACGGCGGCTGGGTTAACGATATTAGCAAAGCTAAAATAATCTCGCACAGCAGCGTTGATGTATCGCCGGAGCTAAGCGTTACGCCGATCATCGGCGGACCGAACGACGGCAAATACCGACTCGTTTATTCGACCGGTCTATTCAGCGGAGATCACGGTTTAATTAAACAAAGTATCGGCGATACGCCGTTCGGGCCATTCGGACCGGCGGACACGCTGTATTATACGCCGGAGGACAAATCCAGCGCGGCCGAAACTTACATCTATAACGCCAAAGCGCATCCGAATATCTCCAAACCCGGAGAGCTGCTGATTACTTACAATGTGAATTCAACGCAAGACGGCGGCAACGTGCATTACAATAACGGCGAAATGTATCATCCCCGGTTCATCAACATGCGTCAGATTTATTCCGGAACGAATACGGAGATCGCCGTTAAGTCCGGGCAGGGCCGCGTAATAACCGCTATAAGCGCGGGGGAGATCCGCGTTGTCGACGGTACGACGGCTGATGGCGCAATCGCGGCCATAAATTCCGCGGACGGGTCCATCCAAACCTATGAAGTGTACGCATCGGCAAATGGCAGCAAGCTCGCTGACGGAACGGCCGTATTGGCAACAGGAAATGTACTGAAGGTTACATCAGCCGACAACACGGCAACGGCCTATTACGCCATTCAGGTTGATGAGTCTCGCAGCAATCGGACGGACATTGCCGTGAAGCCCGAGTTTGCATACAGGATCGGCACGGACGGCATGAGCGTCGTCGACGCCGCGTACGGCACGACGGTGGACGAATTGCGGTTCGGCATCGGTTCGGCAGACGGTTCCCCGCAATCCTACTTGGTGCTGGAATCGCCGGGCGGTCCGGAATTAGCCGGCGCGGCGCGGCTGGCCGAAGGGCAACTTCTCAGGGTGACGGCGGAGGACGGCGTCATGTCGGCCGACTATGCGATTCATATCGTGGAACGCTTTATCTCCGGCGTAACCGCGACGGCGGGCAGCGAGGAGTCCGCATTCGGAATGACGGCTGAGCAAGCAGTCAATCATTCCGGCATGTCCGGATTACTCGGTCGGATGAACGATACGCACGACAATCGTTATTCCGCGATGTGGAGGACAACGGAAGATAACAACGACGACAACGACTGGATAAGGTTCGATCTGGGCGGCAATTACAGCCTTGGCGAGATGGTTGTCTGGAATTACAATGAAGATGACGGCACCGGGTGGTTAAAAAATGGCATTGGCATCCGATATGCGGCAGTAGAATATTCGCTGGACGGCATGAGCTGGACGACGCTCGGAGGCGCAGGATACCGTTACCAGTTCGCGAAGGCGACGAATGGAACGACAGCGCTTGCGCCGACGAATCTTGTAGACGGCGGAGTCGTCGATTTTGGCGGCGTGAATGCCCGATATGTCAGAATTTCGCCTAATAGCGCGACGAACCCGAATCCCGGCAATTATGGCGGCGTTTTTGAAGGTGCCTTCGGCATCAAGAGCCTATTCGGCCTAAGCGAAGTGAGATTCTATACGGCGGCGCTGACGCCGTAACCGATCAATCAGAGGACACCCGCGAAAACCGCAGATTTCGGCTCGGCCGGATCTGCGGTTTTTATGTTCCCGGCGCTTGACCAACATGGAAAGTACGTCAGCATCGGTCATCGTCGGGCGAAGGCAGATCGTCTAGCGGATGGGAATAGTGCGGACCGCGCAGAAGCCCGGGTTATCCTTGCCGCTTGGGCGGAATGAGGCTTGTCTTGCGCCATTGGCCCGGAGACGTGCCGGTGGTTTGCTTGAACGTTTTCGCGAAGTGATGAACGGAGTAGAACCCCGTGGCCGCCGAGATTTGCTCCAAGGTGTAGTCCGTCGACTCCAGCAATGCGGTAGCCTTCTGGATTTTGACTTTCCGGTAGTAATCGGAGAAGCTGATTCCCAGTTCCTCCTTGAACAACCGGGAGAGATGCCGTTCGGAAATGTGCGAATACTCGGCCAAATCCTTGAATTTGATGCGCAGCGACAGGTTGTCGTGGATGAACAGTCTCGCCTTGTGCAGCAAGATGGATTCCTGCGGTTTGGAGAGGGCCGGCTTCCGCTCGGTATCCTCCAGGAAAGTCTGGAAGAACGACAGGATCAGACTGTAGGCGATCGGCACAAGCAACGGCCGATTGTAGACTTCGGCAGATTCGGCATTCCACAGCGCCTGCCATAACGATGCCGTCAGCGAAGGGGTGGCCGAGGATACCAAGATCCGGTCGGTATCCGCCAGCTGCCGGTATTTCCGGAGCATGTCGGGCGACGCGCCTTCTTCCTTCATCAAGAAGGCCACCCAGGCAAGTCCGATGCCGGACGGGCTCTCGATTTGGTGCCAGGTGTCCGGTCTGGACAAGAAGATGTCTCCCTCGTGCAAAGGATAATGCGCGCCATTCTCGTGGTAATAACCTTCTCCGTGCGTCACGTAGCAGCATTCGAAGAAGGAATGCTTATGGAGCGAATGGGCATGATGATCGGCGATACTTCCCCAATAATGGACGTGAAAAGCCGCTTCTTCTCCGCAAGCGAGATCGTCCGGAATCGTATTCAGGTGGTTGATGTTCATGGATACTCCCCCGCGCCAGGTTCTCTGTAAATTATAGAATGGCGTATCCGTACAAAACAAGGTCTTTCCGGTACAAAGACGGTGCGTCGCGGTTGCGATAGTCTTACATTAAGTTCTTCATCGCATTCCAGAACCCATGGATCAAAGGAGAGGATGACCGTGTCAACCGCCATTTCGTCCCAAATTGCCGAACAATTCGAGAGAGACGGCTACCTTACGTTTCCGGAAGTGCTGGATGCCGACCTCATGCAAGAAGCGAAGGAGCACGTCGATTGGCTGATTCGCAAAAATCCCGATCTGCGTCCGGAGAATCTCCACACGAATCTGATTCACGACGACCCTTTCTGGCTGCGGCTCGTCAGCGACGAGCGGCTGCTCGACATCGCGCAGACGTTCATCGGACCGGATATCGCGCTGTTTGCCTCGCACTACATTTGCAAACCCGCCTTTACAGGCCAACCGGTATTGTGGCACCAGGACGGAAGCTATTGGCCGTTGGAGCCGATGAAGGTGATCACGTTATGGCTGGCCGTGGACGACTCGACGATAGAGAACGGATGTCTGCGCGTCATACCGGGCTCGCACAAGCTGCAGCTGCAGGAGATGCAAGGGAGTTTCGACGTCGAAAACGTGCTCGGCTCCGAGATCGAGAAGAAGTTCGTGAACGAATCCCAAGCCGTAGACCTCGTACTCCAGTCGGGCGGCGTATCTATTCACCATCCGAATATTATTCACGGCTCCAAAGCGAATCGCTCTCCCCATCGTCGTTGCGGCTTGACGATTCGCTATATCCCGACCAGCACCCGCGTCATGACCGAGAATCCGAAGACTGCGGGCCACAAAATTTTCCTCATGCGCGGCGATCAAGGCCAGGTGCCGAACCCGTACTTGCCGTATCCCGATTTCGATGCGGCCCGGCATATGAGCTTCCGGGGAAGCGATCGTTTTGGCCGATAAGGCGCAGTTGAAGCTGATCAAGGCTGCCGGCTAACGCGATTCAGTCCAATCAACAACAAAGCCAGCCGCAGGAGGCTGGCTTTGCTGCATGGAGAGAAGAGCTTCTACCGCTAAGATCCTCTGCAATTCTTTTCTTGTTCGACTTGCACGGGATGGTTTCTCTCCCTCTACTTCCCGGCAAGCCCCGATCCCGTCTCCAGCAAGCTCTTCAAGCCCGAGAGCACGATCGGCAAGCCGTTCTCCAATACCTTGGCGGTCGGGAGCGCCTGTTCGAACTCGTCATGCACGACGGTCACGAGGGTCACGCCGGCATACTCGGCATGCGCCTCGATCTCCCATGTGATCCGGGACGGCGCATCATCTGCCGCATTCGGGATCACGAGGAGCCGCCAGCTCATCACGAGCTTATTCGGAGGATCCATATCGAGAATGACTCCCTCGGCCTGCTTCGAATCACCCTTCCACAGCTCGAAAGGGGCGTTCGCCTCCCAGGTGGACCGGATGGCGCAGTTGAACCAGAACTTCGAAGTTTTGGCCGGGTCCGTGAGCGCTTGCCACACTTGCTCGGGCTTTGCCTTGATCGCGATGCGGTTGACGTTGCGGGGTTTATTCTCCATATTCGCTTCACGCTCCAATTCATCTTGCAGAGATGTGAGTCCGATCGCCCAGGGCTCGGCATACTTGCTCACCCAGCGATCGTAGATCTGGCGGATGGGCACTGCGTTCAGGTAGTGCAGCTTCTCTCTGCCGACCTTGCGCGTGGTGATGAGACCGGCTTGCTCCAGCAGATTCAGATGCTTCATGACGCCGAATCGGGACATCTCCAGCGGGGCGCACAGCTCGTTCAACGTCCGCCCGTCCGATCGGTGGAGCAAGTCCAGGAGCGTGCGGCGGCTCGGGTCCGCGAGCGCTTTGAACACTTCATTTTCCATATGGAACACCTCCCTCCGACGACAAGCGCAACAAAAAGCGAATCCATGCCTCTTGACATGTGACCTAATAGTAACGTATTATGAATTCAAGCAAGGGTGACAATACAGTCACATGTTAACACAAACCGATGGGTTTGTCAGCCGGCGGCACCCCATCCGAACGATCCGATATCATTCTTCCATAAACGAAAGGTGACGATGAACATGAAAATGACCTTGATCGCAGGCAGCAACCGCGCGGACGCCGCGAGCACGATCCTCCTCCGCTATATCGAAAGCCTGCTGAAGGCACGCCAGATCACGGTATCGTTCGTCGATCTGCGGGAGCAGCAGCTGCCGCTCTTCTCGCCCGACAACTGGGACTTTCACCCGAACGCCCAGCGCATGATCCAGCAGGTTGCGGAGGCCGACGGGCTGATCCTGGCTACCCCCGAATACCACGGCTCGATCTCGGGCGTGCTGAAGAATGCCTTGGATTACCTGAGCCCGGAACGGGTCTCGGGCAAGCCGGTCCTGTCCGTGAGCGCCGCAGGCGGTCCGGTGGGCGTAAGCTCGCTCTCGCATCTGCAGACGATCGTACGTAATCTTCACGGCGTTAACTGTTCGGAGTGGATCTCCGTCGGGTATGGATCGAATGCATTCGGTCCGGATGGCGCACCTCTGGACGCAGGGTTGAAGGAGAGGGTCGGTGGAGCGGTCGAGAATTTCTTAGATTTGACTCGGATGCTTACTGCAAGGGGCGTGGCTGCCAACTGATTGCGGAAGAAGGCGTGCCTATTTTTTTCGCGTATAGGTTACCAAATGGTAACTTAAATGAACGAAGGAGAGATTCGAGATGACGAATACGGAACAGAAAAATGCAGAGACGGTAATTGCGTTTATAGAGGAGCTGCGGCAGCGGGGCGAATTGGAGCATACCGATCAATTCTTCGCCCCTCAGATCGGAGAGGCATTCAGCGACCGGCAGTTCGCCGTGGATGAGATCTTCGCGCAGGGGGATAAGGTGATCGCCCGTATCTTGATCACGGGTACGCATACGGGGATGTTCGCAGGCCACGCGCCTACGGGCCAATCCGCGAAGATCACGCAGTTCCGCGAGTTCCGTCTGGCGGACGGCCGGATCGCGGAGCAGCGCGCGTGGGTGGATACGGGAACGCTGCTGCCTCAGATTCAAGCCCGAAAATAGCTGCAAATCCAAACCAAAACCCAGAGGAGTTGTTCGATCATGAAGACGACGGTGCAGCAAAATATCGAGACGGTAACGGCGTTCATCGAGGCCTTCTGGAACCGGAGCGACTTCGATTGCGTCGATGATTTCTTGTCGGCGGATTATCAAGAGCACTCGTATCAGTCCAAAGAAGGCTTGAAGCAGTTCGCCGGCAAGATTCTCGAGGCATTCCCCGACAAGCGCTATAGCGTGGAAGAGATCATCGCCCAGGAGGAGAAGGTGCTGGTGCGGATGACGGTCAAAGGGACGCATCAAGGAGTGTTCTTCGGCCATGCGCCGACGGGCAACCCCATCGATGTCACGCTGTATCGCCAATATCGCGTCGAAGACGGCAAGATCGCCGAACATCGGGGCTGGATCGACATGATCACGTTGTGGAGCCAAATCAAGCGCGATATCGCGTGATCAAAGTGGCGGCTTAGGAAGCCTCCGGCATCGAACGAATCGCCTGCTCCAAAATGACCCAGTACCGCGCCGGTACTGGGTTTTTGCCTGTCGAGCCGTGATCGGTCGCCCTGCCGCAGCGCCCTCGTCGGCCATTCCTGCCGAAGTCGTCTTCGATGAAAAATCTTTCATTTTTCTGATATTTCCTGATGTTGATTGTATAATAGCGAACAGCGCAGTTTATAGGAAATTCGAACCAAAAAGGAGATGACGAGTATCAAGTGGTTGATGAGATTGACCGCCTTGACCCTCGGGTTGCTTCTGACGGTGGGCACGGGTGCGGCATTCGCGAATGCGGACAATACGATATATATGCAAGGCCAGAAGGTCGAACTGAATCAGGATTTGTGGTCGATCGACGAGTGGACCTACGCGCCGGTCAAGGAGATCGCGGACCGTATGGGCTGGCAGTTGACCTATGACGGGGACGCGGACCGGATCACCGTGAGCAATGGCATCGACGATACGCTCTCTTTCCGACCGGGCGCGTCGGAAGTGTCGTTCAACGGCCGTACATACAAGTTCGCGGGTACGGTTAAAGTCAAAGATGGCAGCGCGTACTTTCCCCTTCGTCTGATGGCGGAGGCGATGCATGCGAGCGTGGGCTGGCAAGAACAAGAGAAAGCCGCCGTCCTGCAGACGGAAGAGAAGTATGCCGTCGCGAGCGGAGATACGCTCGCGAGCATCGCCGAGGCGAACGAGACGTCGGTCGAAGCGCTCAAGGCCCGGAACGGGCTGACCGACGACACGCTCTCGGTAGGCCAGCTCCTGAAGGTCGTCGTGCCGGAGTTCCTCGAGCCCGGGGCCGCTGTCAAGATCGCCGCTGTGGCGGCTGAGAAGGAGGTCGACGCGGCCGATCTCGCGCTGCTCGCCAAGCTCGTCGAAGTCGAGGCCGGTAACGAGCCTTACGAAGGCAAGCTCGCCGTGGCCAACGTCGTCCTGAACCGCGTGAGCCGCGGCTACGCCGATACGATCAAGGGCGTCATCTACGCGTCCGGTCAGTTCCCGCCGGCCAGAAACGGACAGCTCGCGAAGGAGACGGCGTCGAAGGAGAGCATCAAAGCGGCCAAAGCCGCCTTGTCCGGCGTCAACAACGTTCCCGGCGCGGTGTCCTTCTTCAATCCGAAGCTGGAGCCGGGCAAAGCCAAAAAGGTAAAGGTCGTAAAGAAGATCGGACATCATATTTTCTCGTAATTGACGAATTGGATGATTCGTCTAAGCGCAATTAACAAGCTGGCTCCGGTACGGGATCGGGGTCGGCTTGTTTTTGCGTTTGGCGCCAATATAGCAGGACTTATGGAGAGCGGCACGAATATAGATATGATTGGTTATCAGTCCAATGAAAGCTCGGGTCCGGCAACGGATCTGCAAATCCAACACAATCATGCAGAGGTCTTGCGGCAACAGGATTCGCTAATGAAGCGTTTGTTCAAAACCCTCTTCATTTGGATCTCCCTGGCTGGTATTGCGATATCGATCGTAATGACGCTTTGAAAGGGGCCTTGATTTGAGGGGATGACGTTGATCCGGTCGCCCACCCGCAACTTCGTTAATCATCATTCCGCTACGCGCTCGTCAGGCGTGACCAAGGCAACTTGCCGGCTTAATGTAAGAATGGCGCTCGCGATAAAGCTATGATACAATCTTATCAACGAATAAGCCCGGACACGGAAGCACCGTGCCTGCAGAAGAGATTATTTCTTCTGCACGCACGCGTGCTTTTTTTGCGTTTTGGCGCGGATGCTTCCCGCACCTTTTCGCTGAATTGCCTCCGAGCCGGGCTAAATGAGAGGAGAGATCGCATGTATCCCCAAGTCAAGACGCCGAAGAAGGTAACGGAGAAGTGGTTGAACCGGGCGTTTGCCCCGCTGACCGACTATCTGGACCGGGAGTATCCGGAGGAAGCGCCCAAGATGATGGTCTACATGACGTTCCTGCGGAATGCGGATCAACGCTTCCACTATCGCAATAGCCGAACCAAGGGCTCGATCTTCCTCGACCAATCAGGCGAACTGATCTCCTGCGATGCGGACGCGCTGCAATATGAATTCGAGCGTCACGCGGTCGTCACTGTGCAGCGGCCGCCAAGAGCGGAGCGGTTCATCCATCCCAACGTGACGAGGTGGATGACGCAGCGTCTCAGCTCGGAGCAGGAACGGATCTACGGCGAAGAGGTCTGCATTTTCCTTCAGGAGTATTGGGGCCCGATGGTGAACTTCGACTTCGAGGATCTGAAGGTGGGTTATCCGAAGCGCGGGCGCAGCGTGCCCTACTGTCTGTATCTGTATCCGGCGGCATTCCCGACGTTGATCGCCATGCAATTCGTTGGAGACGAGATCGTGGAGAAACGGTGCAACTATGCGCAATATCGCAGGTTCGAAGATCGCGAGCGCGATCTGATGAGAGAGGGCTGGCATGTGATCACCCTCATTCGGGAGATTCTCTCTGAGGATCCGGACCAGTTCCGGCTCTATCTGTCCAAGGCCGTCCAGCTTGCCTGGCTCAGAGATCCGGTCTTTGAGCTTACGGAGGCCGGGCGGAGAGCGGCGATGAAGGATTGAGAGGCTTGCGCGATATTGTGGCATATATCCTTATAATAGGGTAATACTTTGGCCAGAGCCAATCAAATACACAGTTGTAACAATTATGGGCGATCGCTTTCAGGTACTCAAACTGAAGAGCGATCGCTTATTTTGTAGAAATTTTGTGGAGCAATGAAGTTTATGCCGGTGAAAAGAGTCTCTCCGGTGCGTTTATTAGACTTCATATTAGAATAAGAATATATCTCAAGGATACTAGCATTGGACTTCTTTCCATATAGAATGACATTTTTCGATATGTTAAAATATCTGCAAGCTTAACAGAAAGGCGGTCTGTCTCTTTGAACGAACGAATATCGCCATCGGCCCTGCGGGCGGTACCGGAGCTGAACTACCTGAATGCGATTAATGTGGCCCGATACCGGGCGATCATGCGATACATGTACTTGGAATACCAACGGCTCAAATATTGGCTAAAGCCGGAGGAGATCTACGAGGGCGTGCAGACGTGGGGGATCCTCGACGGCTACACGCTCGATTTATGTCTGTCGGACCTCGAACAGCTGAAGAGCTGGGGCAATCTCGCATCCCGGCATGACGGGGGCCGCGCACTGTCGCTGGAAGAGTATATGCGCAAGAAGAGTCAGTACCTGCTTACGCCTTACGCCATCGAGATCGAACGGATGCTGGAGTCGCTGGAGAAGGTCAAAGGCTACGGCGGTTCCCTGGAGACGAGCTATTTCGATACGATTGCCGCTTGCGTGCGTCAGGTTCGCGAAAATACCGGTAGGATGGACGAAGGCGAATCGTTGCGCAACTGGGAATTGCTCTACGGGGCGTTCAAGACGATGCACGAGAACGCGGCGGACTTTATTGCCAGTCTGAACTCGATGCAGGCGGAAGAGATGATGGCGACTGACGGTTTCCTGGCGATGAAGGAGAATCTCGTCAACTACTTACAGCATTTCGTTAAGAGCCTACAACGCAACGCCTATCGGATCGAAGGCCAGCTCCTCAAGATAACGAATCCCCACATCGAACTGTACCTGACTCACGTGACGGAGGATGAACTGAGCAAGCCGCGGCTGGAGGAGGCAAAATCCGGCGAGGAGACGCTGCTGGAGCTCCGGCAAGGTTGGCGGAACCTCATGCGCTGGTTCGTCGGGGATGAGGCAGGTCAAAGCGAATTGACGCTGCTCGAAAAAGCGGCGAAAGAGACCATTGCCAAAGTGGTGCGGAGCGCGGTGCGGCTGCAGGAGAGACGGCGCGGCGGCGCGAGTCGGCGTCTCGACTTGGAGACGGTGGCTCGTCGGTTTGCGGAACTGGATAGCTTGGAGGAAGCCCACCGACTGGGGGCCTATGTGTTCGGGCTGTTCCCCTCCCGGCATCTGCAAGGGGAGGACCGCAGGGAGACGGAGCGATCGGACGCCTCTACGTGGGACGAGCCGCCGAACATTCGACTCATTCGTTCCCGCAGCCGGCGCCGCGCCGTGCGAGGCGCGTCCGAGCCGATGCGCAATCAGAGCGCGAAGCGGGAGGCGTACCGCGAGCAAGTGCAAGAGATGCTCGCGGAAGAGCAGGCGTTCGTGGACAGGATGCTCGCGTATGGCAGTGTCAGCATCTCGGAGCTCGCGCCTATGAATGGCAAAGAGCGGATGCGGCTTTTGCAATGGATTGGTCGCTGTACGGCGGCCGCTTCGCGCACGTTCGTGACCGCTGACGGCTGTATCGTCGCCGTCCGCTCGCCGGCTGCCGGCGAGACAGGCGTCCTGCGCTGCAATGACGGAGAACTGGTCATGCCGGATTATCGGATCGAAGTGACGAGAGGAGTGCTCGCCGGTGGCTAAAGGCGGAACGACGTCCTACGCGATTCGCCGCATGCGCGCAAGCAAGCGTGCGGACGCGGAGCAGTGGAACGAGCGGCGGAGGGTATGCGCGCATGCGCTGCTGAATCGCCCCTGGATCACCAAGAACGGCGACCCCGAATTGTTTTACTGGATCAAAGATCAATATACCGAATTAAGGGATTGGTTCTCCGAGTACACCGGATTTCCGCTACATCTGACGCGTACGATGGCGAAACTGGACAAGGCGCCGCTCGTCGCGCAGCCGTGGATGGGCTTTGAGGCGTTCCGGGAAGTTCGCGATTATACGTTCTTCACCTATGCGCTCTGGTTCCTGGAAGGGAAGACGGAGCTGGACCAATTCGTGCTGACCGATATCGTAGAGCAAGTAAGCGAGCAGATGGCTTCGGCGGGGATGACCGTAGACTGGGAGAATTACCAGCATCGCCTCTCGATGGTCCGAGCGCTGAAGCAGCTGCGCAAGCTCGGCGTGCTCGTGCATATCGACGGAGACGAGACGGATTGGGCGCACTCGGGCCAGCAGAACGTGCTCTATGAATGCGATCCTACTGCGCGGTACGTGCTGCGGCATTTCCCGCGGGCAATGGGGCAGTACGAGGAGTTGGACGAATATCAGGAGTTGATCGTGTATCCCGATACGGCGGAGGGCGAGCTGCGCAAGCGGCGGCACCGGGTGTTTCGGCGTCTATTGCTGGAGCCTGCGGTATCCGACCGGGATTGGCATCCCGACGATCTCTACTATGTCATTACCCAGCGCCGGGCGATCATGGATAACTTGCAATTCATGTTCGGACTGGAGGGCAGCCGTTACCGGGAGGGACTCTTCTTCTTCCATCCGGAGCTGAGCGGGGAATGCGACTTGTTCCCTACGGCTGCCGCGCTGTCGGATCTGGCCCTGCTGTTCGCGGGGCAATTGCGTCGAAGACTCGGGGAGCGCGACTGGTACGTTACGGACCAGGGGACGATCGAGCTGACGCGGACGGACGTGGAAAGCATCATATATCTATTAAAAAATCAATACGGCGATTATTGGAGCAAAGAGCACCGCACGCTCGGGCTTGGGGAGCTGGCGGAGGCGCTGACGGTGCACATGGCAGATTGGGGGCTCGGCGCCTGGACACGGTCATCGGAGGCTGGCGGCGGCGAGCGATTCGTGGTCTCTGCCGTGCTGTCGCGATGGAACGCGGATTATTCGTTGGATGATGAGGAGACAGAGACAGGATGAGGGAGGAGAAGGACGTGATCGAGCAGGATCTGCGAAAGGAAGGGGAGCCGGAGGCCGACCAGGCGTCGAAACGCGGGCGCTGGCAGATGTCGCGTGCCGGCATCCTCAACTTCTGGTTCTACGAAGATGAGGAATTTGGGCTCGAGGATGGGCGACTGGTGCTTCGCGGCGCGAACGGGTCGGGCAAATCGGTCACGATGCAGAGCTTCGTGCCGCTCGTGCTGGACGGGGACAAGCGACCGCACCGGCTCGATCCATTCGGTTCGAAGGACCGTCGAATCGAGTATTATCTGCTCGGCGAGAACGACGAGCATAGCGACCGGACCGGCTACCTGTGGCTGGAATTCCGGCATACGGCCAAGGACATCTACAAGACGGTAGGCATCGGGCTGCGCGCCCGCAAGGGCGCATCGCAAGTGGGCTTCTGGGGGTTCGCGCTGGAGGATGGGCGCCGCGTGAACCGGGATTTCTGGCTGTACGACCGCGTGCTGGAGCTGGAGGGCGCCGGACGGTTCCCGCTTGACCGCAAGTCGCTGGAGGAGCGCATCGGCGCGGGCGGACAGGTCGTTCAGGAACAGGGCGCCTATCGCGATCTCGTCAACCGGACGTTGTTCGGGTTCTACGACCGAGATGCCTATGCGGACTTGCTGCAACTGCTGGTCCAACTGCGCAGCCCGAAGCTGTCCAACAACGTGCGGCCGACGGCCATTTACGAGATCTTGAATCAGTCTCTGCCGCCGCTGCATGAGGAGGAGCTGCGTCCGCTGTCGGAGGTCATGGAGGACATGGATCAGTTGGCCGACCGGCTGGAGGAGCTTGCGCTTCATCAGGCCGAGCTGGAGAAGCTGAGCCGCAGCTACGATCAATACAATAGGTCCTTGCTGTACGAGAGCGGCAGCCGGCTGCTCGAAGCCAAGGCGGCGAGCGACGAGGTGAGCCGCCAATCCGGCGCGTTGCTGAAGCAGCTGCAGGAGGCGCTTGCCGAGGAGACGGGCGTGGTGCAGGCCTTGCAAGCGAATCGAGAGCAGGCTGTGGCGATCGACTCTGAGCTGGAGCTGCTGTCGCGCAGCGAAGCGATGGAGAAGCAGCGGGAGATGGAACAGGCCGAGGAAGCGCTGAAGGAGACGCAGCAGTATGCCGATCAGACGGACAAGCGGCTGAAGGCGGCAATCGGGGGCCGGGAGGCGGCCGAGCATGCGCGCGGCAAGGCGCAGACCGAGATGGCCGAAATGCTGGACAACCAGCGTCAGGTGTTGGAAGAGCTGGATGGACTAGCGGGCGATATCGAGTTCGCGCACCATGGCGTGTATCATCGCTATTGGATGCCGGAACCGCCCGAAGAGACGGCGTTCTCTGCGAGCTGGCTTCGTGATCTCGAGGAACACCGCGCGGAGATCCGCGAGGCGCTCCGGCTGGCCGAGCAGGAGCAGGAGGCCGGCCGTCGGGTCACCGAGTATGACAAGGAACTGGGCGAGATGCGCGCCTTGCGCGACGAGGCTGAACGGACGAAGCGCGCGGCGGAGGCCGTCGCTACGGATGCGCTGCATCGTTGGAAGGAGCAAGTGCTGGCATGGAAGGAAGGACTTCGGGTGCTGGCGCTCGGCGAAGAGGCTGTACGGCATCTGTTCGAGGCGAGCGCCGATCTGTCCTATGAGCGGCAGCGTACGGAAGAGGTGCTGCTGCCGGCCAAGGCGGAGGCGGAACGACAAATCCAGAGCCTCGTGCGGCAGCGGCTGGAGATCGAGCAGCAGGCGAAGTCCGTTCGCGCCGAGCGTGATCGGTTGGCGGAGGAGAGACGGGAGTGGCAGCAATCTCGCGAGCCGGAGCCGCCACGCAGCGCGGAGCGGATCGCTACGCGAGCCGGGTATGGCGCCCGACAAGGCGCACCGCTCTATGAACTTTGCGAGTTCCGCGGGGGATTAAGTCCGCTGGAGCAGGCAGGCATCGAGCAGGCGCTGCTCGCGAGCGGGTTGTTGGATGCTTGGGTGCGTCCGGACGGGACGGTCGGCAGCGTCACGGAGCGGGACGAAGACGTATGGGTCCAACCCGTACCGCTGGACTTCGGCTATACGCTGGCCGACATGCTGAAGCCGCTGCCAGGCGCGGAATCCGGCGTGCCGGAGCGAATCGTAGAAGAGGTCCTTCGCTCGTTCGCCTGGGGCGAAGCGTTCGACGCGTCTGCGCTTGAGTCATCCGTTCAGACCGTCACGATCGGACGCGATTACTATCAGTTCGGACCGGTTACGGGCAAAGTCAACGCCTTCGAGCGTCAAGCCCAATATATCGGCAAGGAAGCGCGCAAGCAGTTCAAGCTGGCGGAGATTGAGCGGCTCGGTCAGGCCGTCGCGGCATGCGACCGCGAGCTAGAGGCGCTAGGGCAAGCCTCGGCGGATCTGGACGTATCGGAAGCATCCGTCGCGGAGGAGCTCGCGCGGTTTCCGCTGCGAGAGGAGAGTCACGCTGCGCTGCTCGAAGCTTGGAGAAGCCAGCACGACGCTGCCGTCCGCTTCGGGCTGTATTTGGAGCAGGAGACGCGTATGGCGGACGTGCTGCGCGCGAAGCAGGAGCAATGGGCGCAGTTGAAGCGGGAGCTGATCGCGGCGACCGCGGGTTGGAGCCGGCTGAAGACGATGGCTGCGCTCAGGGAAGCGTCGCAAACGGCGGGGAGCTACCGCGAGCAGGTGGGACAACTGCTGTCCGATTGGCGCGCTTACGTACAGGCGGCCACCTTGCACGCGCGCTATGCCGAGGAAGCGGCGGAGTACGCGGCCCAGGCGGAATACGAAGAAGAACAGCGGGAAGAGCTCCGCGAGAAGCTGTATGGCTATCGCGTTAAAGCCGATCAGCTTCGCCAATTAATGGACGAGCTCGGCATCGGCGATCTGCATGTCCGCATCAGCGCCTTGCGCGCGCAGCGGACGGATGCGGCCAAAGATCAGCAGCGGCTGACGGAGGCGCGAGCGGCGCTGGCCGGACGGGTCGGCGGCTTGCGAGAGCGACAGGGGGCCCTGGCGGAGCAGGAGACCGCGCGGCTGGAGCGGCTGTCGCACAGCGAACGTGCGTACCGTGCCGAACTCGGCCAGCTGTTGATTCCGGAACTGCAGCAGCCGACATCTCCCGAACCTTCCCTCATGGACGGCAAGCCGAGAGCGGTACGCGTCGCGGAAGCGCTGGAGGACGGACGGGACGCGTTGCTGCGTATCTGCAAGGAGCTGACGGCGCTGCTGGAACCTGCCGTTGCCCGTTCCAACAAGGAGCGGCTCGGCAGCATGCTGCAGGATCACTATAACGCCGCTAAGCATTTGCTCTCGGAGTACGTAATCGAGACCGCTATCAGCGATCAGGGTCGCATCACGCTGCTGTCCATGCGGGATCGGACCCGGCCGCAGCGTCCGGCCGCTCTGCTCGCGGAGATGAACGATCTGCTGGTCGAACAGCAGGCGCTGCTCAGCGAGAAGGATCGGGAGCTGTTCGAGGAGATCATCCTGCGCAGCGTCGGCAAGGCGATCCGCCAGCGAATCCAGCGGGCGGAGCTATGGATGAAGACGATGAACCGGCTGATGTCTGAGCGCGACACGTCCAGCGGACTTAAGCTTCAGCTGCAGTGGGTGCCGAAGGCGGCCAAGACGGAGCAGGAGATGAACAGCGACGAGCTGGTCGATCTGCTGCGTCGCGACGCGCATCTGCTGCACGATGACGAAGTCGAGCGGCTGGTCGCCCATTTCCGCTCCCGGATCCAATGGGCCAAGCAGGGAGCGGCTGAGGAACGGGAGACGCTGCGCAAGCATCTCTACGACATGCTCGATTACCGCTCGTGGTTCGAATTTTCGCTGCGCTACAAGAAGGGCGGCGAGACGTCGTACCGCGAGCTTACCGACTCGAGGTTCAACGTGCTAAGCGGCGGGGAGAAGGCCATGTCCATGTATATCCCGCTGTTCGCGGCGACGTACTCGCGTTATGCCGATGCAGGACCGGAAGCGCCGAAGATCATCTCGCTGGACGAAGCGTTCGCCGGGGTGGACGACGAGAACATCCGCGACCTGTTCGGGTTGCTGACCCAGATGGACTTTGACTATATGATGACCTCCCAGGTACTGTGGGGCTGCTACGATACGGTGCCGAATCTCTCCATTTGCGAGATCTTCCGGCCCAAAGACGCCAGCTTCGTGACGCTGTTCCGCTACCGTTGGAACGGCAAGACGCGGGAATATATCCCCGATGCTGCCGGCGGGAGTGCTTGAAGTGAGCGGTCCGAATGAGCGGGCGGAGGGGCTTCGACGCGCGGCGCGCGAATATTTCGGTCAGCCGGGCTTTGCCCGTTTCCTTGCCCTGCTGCGCGCGAAGTACGAAGCTTCGCGGGCGGGGGCGCGCGGCACCATCGCGCTGACAGGCTTAACGGAGACGGAACGGGAGGCGCTGGACGGCTTCTACGGGACCTATACGCCGGTGCGTCCGTCTGCATCCGGCGCAGGTACGGATGCTGCTTTGAAGTATTCGATCGCGCGATTTGAGAAGCTGCTGCTCGCCAGCAGGTTCGCGATGGCGGTGCCGGAGCTGTTCGAGGCGCTGGACGGGGCGAGTCTGTACACCCGAGCAGAAATGCAGGCGGAGGAGGAGGCGGCATGGCAGGCGCTCATTCAACAAGAGCGGGCGGCGCTGGAGGCTGGACTCGGATTGAGCGGCCATCGGTACGGCCACCGCATCGCAGAGTGGGTGAGCGGACTGGGCACGGGAACGTCTCCCGGCTCCCGCACGCTGCGTCTGGCGTTCGCGATGCAGCGTGCCGCGGCGGCCGACTGTCTGCGCGATTGTGTGAGGGCGCTCCTAGCAGCTGCTAAGCACCGGCGCCAGGATGCTTGCGATGCGCCGTCCGGCGCGGAGGGGCACGCGCCGGCAGGCGCCCCCGATCACACGACGGATCGCACGCCGCTCCCGCTTCGGCTGCCGGTACTGGCCGCCCGGATCACGGGTGACGCGCATGCGCTCGATTGGAAGCAGCCGCTCGGCAGGCTGTTCTGGTGGGGGCTGGTTGCGGTCTTTCACGAGCGGGAGGAGGAACTGACTTCTCTGGCGGCGAGAGAGCTGGACGAGCAAGCCCGGGGGGCAGCGGACGGGTTGGCAGGCGAATCTACGGGGGCGGGAGCTATGGAGACGGCAGCCGGACAGGAATGGGCAGCCGACGAGCCGGGATATGCAGCAGAGTCGACAGCGACAGCCGGACTAGAAGAGGACATGCGGAACCTGTCGCGCGCTCTGCTCATTCGCGAAGGTTACCGCATGGGCGGCATCGCGGACGACGACTTGTCCTCGCAAGTGATGTTCTTCTCGCCCGGGTGGTACGACGCATGGGAGGAGCGCGTGCTGACGCTTCGCCAGGTGGAGAAGCTGAAGCCCGACGAGGTGGAGCGGATTCGTCCCTCGGCCGTCTATGCGGTGGAGAATCCTTCCGTATTCGCGGTGCTGGTCGATGAAGCCGTGAGGCGTTATGGCAGCCGGAGGCCCCGGTTTTCTCCCGGCGGGGGGCGAGACCTCCCCATGCTCGTTTGCGGCAATGGGCAGCCCAGCGTCGCGGTGGTCCAACTGCTCAAGCTGTTCCTTGAGCCGGCCACCGCGCCGCCACCGCCTCTCTATTACTCTGGCGACCTGGACGTGGCGGGCTTGGAGATTGCGCGGAGCTTGCAGCAGCGGTTCCCGAACAGCTTTCGGGCCTGGCGAATGGACGCTGAGTGGTTCTCCCGGCATGCATCCCGCGGATTCCCGATGACGGCGGCCGAACGCGAACGGATGGCTAGACTGACAACGCTATGGGACGGCTTGCTGCCCGGGACGGCGGCGGCTTCCGGCATGAAGCTTCATCAGGAACTATGGGTCGATACGCTCGCGGAGGATTGGCAATCGGCTTTATCTCGTAATTTATCCCATGAAGGGATCGATAAACTTGAATAGGCAGGAATTGCAGAGCAAAGTTCGTCAAACCGTGCATCGCCTGATCAACGAAAAGGGGTATGCGAGCCTGCTGGATTTGTTCTTGAAGCTGGAGAAAATCACGCCGAAGCTCGTTGAAGAATGGCGCTTCGGCAGGGTTCCTTATCTGGAGCGCGTCCTGCACGGGAATTTGGCGCAATTCAGCTTCATCATGTAGGAATTCCGGAAGACGGCGAAGGATCTGAACCTGAGAGAATCCTGGACCGCCTATATGTCCTGGGGAAAAGGCGCGAAACGCCCGCTCCGATTCTCCAAATCGGGCGATCCCCAGTTGAACGTCGCTATTGCACGCACTATGTGAAGATCCGGACGGAGGGACGGGCGGCACCCGCCGTAAAGGGGGCGTCACAACCGGACCCGACATCGTCTGCCGCATCCGCCGCCACCGCCGGATGCAGCTTGGTTTAGCGAGCGAATGATTAACGCCATGAAGCCTTCCTCTGCAGCAAGTTGCTGCCGTGAGGGAGGCTTTTTAGTCATACATCATTTCTAAGTTTCACGCCTATCCATTTCTATATGATCTCCGATAAATGCGTGTCGCCCTCTTCCGGGAAGACGGCGTCATGAACGTTTTTGCTTACCAGCTTGCGCCCTGGTACTACATAAAGTTAGAACTAGCCGATACGGGGGACATGACCGATGATGGGGATACGACCCATTACCGGAGGTGTGCGATGAACCCCGTCTATATTACGAGCATCGGAAAGTTCCTCCCCGGCCCGCCGATCGGCAACGACGAGATGGAGGATTATCTCGGACGGGTAGGCGGCAGAGGCTCCAAGTCCAAACGCCGTATCCTCGAGCAGAATCGGATCCGCTATCGGCACTATGCCATCGACAAGGAGCAGAAGAGCCGGTATTCCAATGCGGAGATGGCGTCACTGGCGATTCGGGACGCTATAGATCGCCATGCCGAATCGCTGGAGGAGAAGATCAGATTCCTGGCTGCGGCTACGACGCAAGGAGATCTGCTCGTCCCCGGATTCGCCAGCATGGTTCATGCCGAGAGCGGATTGCCCGTCATGGAGATCGCCACGCATCACGGCGTCTGCGCCAGCGGCATGCACGCGCTCAAGAATGCCTACCTGCACATACAGTCAGGCGAGCACGCGACTGCGCTCTCTTGCGCGAGCGAGTTCCCGAGCCGCGCCTTCAAGCATACCCGCTACGAAGCGCAGACGGCGAACGCGGACTGTCCGGTGCCGTTCGATACCGACTTCCTCCGCTTTATGCTGTCGGACGGAGCCGGCGCGGCCGTGCTGCAGAGCAAGCCTGCGCCCACCGGGCTGTCGCTGCGCATCGAATGGATCGACAACCGGTCCTACGCGCCCAACTACGAGGTCTGCATGTACGCGGGCATGAAGGAACAGGAGCAGCCGGCTTCGTGGCTCGATTACCGGTCCGTCCACGAAGCGGCGGACGACGGGGCGGTAAACCTGAAGCAGGATATAAGGCTGGTCAACGAGATGCCGAAGGTCGGCGTACAGCGCTTCTTCGAGCTCGTGGAGGAAGGGCGGGCGGATCCGTCCGCGATCGATTGGATGGTGTGCCACTACTCGTCCCACTTTTTCCGCGACGAGATCTTCCGGCTGCTGCGGTTGGGCGGGCTCACGATCCCGGAGGAGAAGTGGTTCACGAATCTGTACACGAAGGGCAACACGGGGGCGGCTTCGATCTATATTATGCTCGAGGAGCTGTTGAACGAGGGGACGCTCTCGCCAGGCGAGCAAGTGCTGTGCATGGTGCCGGAGAGCGGCAGGTTCCAGACTTCGTTCATGCTGCTGACCGTCGTCGGATCGGCGGCCGGAGACCGAAGCGCGGTTCGCGATCAGCCCTTCGAAGCGCGCCAGCCGGCAGCGCCGGAGCTGGAATACGATTCGTCGGATGCCGTTCAGGAACAGCTGGTGCGGCAGCTCGTCCAAGTCTGGATCGACTTCGAACGGAAGCTCGCGCAGGTCCCGATCATCCACAAGCTGTATCGCCGCAAGTTCACGCTAGACGACTACAAGGCGCTGATGGAGAACGTCCGCCAGCAGGTGATCGACGGCTCGCAGTGGATCGCCCGCGCGGCTTCCTACATTCCGATCGCGCATATCGACCTGCGCTCCACCTTCATCGCGCATGCGCGCGACGAGCATCGGGACTTTCAGATTCTGGAGCGGAACTACGTCGCCGTCGGCGGCGATCTGGCCAAGATCCAATCCGGGGAGAAAAATATCGGCAGCGAAGCGCTGTCCGCCTACCTGTTCCAGCGGGCGAGCCGCGAGCATCCCTATGATCTGATCGGCGCGATGTGGATCATCGAGGGGCTAGGCTGCAGGATGGCGCGATATTGGGGAGAGATGATCCGCGATCAGCTGTCGCTCAGCGACGAGCAAGTGTCGTTCCTGCTGTATCACGGCGACTCGGACGAGAAGCACTTCGAACGGCTGGAGACGGTCGTTCAGCATCCGATGCTGACGGCGGACATCGCCGGCGCGATCGTGAAGACGGCCAAGACGACCGCGCGCTTGTATCTTCTACAGTTAGAGGAGCTGGGCAACGTATGAGCGAAGCCGAATATTTCAAAAATATGCCGCATAACCGGAACGACCCCAATCCGTTCCTCGCGATCTACCTCGACCAGAGCATCCCGTTCAACGAGGAGGCCAAAGCGGCCTACCTCCGGGATTGCTCGAGCAAGTCGCGGCAGTTCCTGCTGCCCGTGCTCAGACCGTTCGCGCGGCTGCTCATCATCCTGCTGCAGATCTACAAGATCGTCGTCCCCAAAGCCCTTACGTCATCCAGACTGCTGCACCGCGTGCTGTACGGGGGAATGAAGACGTTCGTCAGTCCGAGCGCCAACTATATGATCCTGCGGCATTTCTATCTCGGCTCCGAGGTGCTGCAGTTCATCCGCGACAACGTGCCCGGGGTTCAGATCCAGATGAATCCGCTGAAGCCGACGAATCTGGAGCCGGTCAAGGACGACCTGTTCTTGATTCACGACCTTAATCTCTACAACTTCGTGATCAATCTCAACCGGGAGCTGAAGGACAAGGGGCTGGAAGTGACGAAGCAGGAGCGGCTCCACTTCGACGCCATCACGACGGCGCCGCTGCCGATCGAGCCTATGCCGAAGCGATGGACGAACTTCTTGGATCTGACGACGGCGATCGAGTGCTTCACGCCCGTCTATCAGCTATTCCTGACGGACAACGACTTCTGGCGCGCGACCAACTCGCTGCAGCTGGACGAGACCGTCGGCATCCTCGCCTCCAAGATCATCGGCAACAACGACCGGCTGGCCCTCATCAACAACAAGCATCCGATGGTGCCGCTCACCACGCTGAAGGCCGGATTCCGCCTCGTGCTGCACGGGCTCGCGACCGAGCAGCTTCATGCGCTCCTCGTCGAGCTGAAGCACAAGCAGCAACGGCAGGAACAGGAGCAGGCGCAAGAGCGGGAGCAAGCGCAGGCGCAGGCATAGGCAAAGAGCAAGCGCAGCAGCTATAGCAGGTTGACGGTGGCTGCGGTTAGCGTTCATATGGCCGCAATCGACGACTTTCAAGCGCCTCTCAGGGCGCTTTTTTGGCTTTGGCGCAATCACGGCGCAGCTGTTAGATACCCTGCAAAGTAGTTGTATAGAGACTCTCCTCCATAGCAAATGCTCATCTAGGCAAATGATTGAAATTCAGCCTGCTAGGGTGAAAACCTCCACCAAAGTTTCACACCGTACATAGTATGAGCCAAATGAGGTGTGAACCTCCCGTTTCGGGGTGTAAATATGGAGTTGCTGGAGAAAGTACAATTAGAAATTGAACGATACATCAGCCGCCTGAAGACGGAACAACAGGTGGACGGGTCTTGGAGGTATTGTTTTGAAACAGGACCTGTGAATGACGCCTATATGATGATTCTCTTAAGCACCCTTAACAGCCAACACAAGGAGCTTATTCCCTTGCTGGGTCAGCGCTTGCTGAACAAACAGGCAGCGAATGGAGCATGGAAGCAGTACGACGATGATGAAGGTCATCTCTCTTCTACGATCGAGGCTTATGCCGGGCTGCTGCTTTCTGGGTATTCAGATCGACATGACCGCCATATGCAATTGGCGGAAGCCTTTATCCTTCGTAACGGCGGAGTCGAGAATGCTCATATTTCCACCAAGTTCATGCTGGCTTTAAATCATCTCTACCCCTGGCCTGCCTTTTATCCGATCCCGCTATTCTTATTGCATATGCCTAAGTTTATCCCCTTTAGTTTTTACAGATGGAGTTCCTATGTTCGCATTCATTTTGCCCCCGTATTGATTCTTTGCCACGGGAAATACTCGCTTAGGAAGCCATCCGCGCCGGACATCACTCACTTATTCGTAACTCGTAAACACAGGAGACTGGATAGAAAGGGTCGTTGGTTACATGTATTTTCGAAACGCCGGCCAACTAATCCTATCTCTAAGGCGGCTATTAAGAAAGCGGAGCATCATATGCTGCAAAATATAGTACAGGACGGTACTCTCGGCAGTTATGCGAGCGCCACCTTCTTCATGATTTACGCTCTTCTGTCTCTCGGCTACGAGCATGATTCTCCTGTTATTCAGCATGCCATTCAGGGGTTAACCTCTTTTGGGTACCGACTAAACGATGAGGCCCATATTCAGAACTCTCCTTCTACGGTATGGGACACGGCGCTGATCTGCCATTCTTTACAGGAAGCGGGGCTAACGACAGAAGATTCGGCGATTCAGAATGCTGCTCGATATTTACTTGCTCTTCAACAAAGAGATCTAAGGGAGAAGGGAGGGAACGCTCTTGTTCGCCCCGCAGGAGGATGGGGATTTTCTGAAAGCAGCACCGCAAATCCGGACGTGGATGATACGCAGGTCGTCTTGCGGGCGCTTACGCGGTTTGCCGACCATCAATCAGACTATCGGGAGGCGTGGAGAACAGGAGTTAACTGGTTGTTAGGAATGCAAAACGATGATGGGGGCTGGGCAGCCTTTGAAAAGAACAGCATCCCATCGATAGCTCGCCTATTCAATATACAGAACTTTGCCGATACGGCTGTAGATCCGTCTGCAGCGGATATAACAGGTCGTACCCTTGAATTTTTGGGCAGTCAATTCAAATTGACTATGACTCATCCCCGAGTTCAAGACAGTGTACATTGGCTTATCAAAAATCAAAAAAAAGATGGATCATGGTATGGTCGGTGGGGAATTTCTTTCATCTATGGTACATGGGCCGCTGTCACCGGGATGAGAGCAGTCGGGATGTCTGCCGATCATCTGAATGTTCATCGAGCGATTGACTGGCTGTTAAAGATCAGGCAATTGGACGGTGGGTGGGGCGAGTCTTGCAAGAGCGATGTACGCAAAGAGTATGTTTCTGCTCCCTACTCTACGGTGGTTCACACGGCCTTGGCACTCGATACCCTCATTGTCGTCCATGATCAGCCAACTGAAGAGATCAATAAAGGACTGGCCAATTTAATAGAGTGGAACAGGCAGGACAGCAAACGATCATCGTACCCAATCGGCGCAGGCCTGCCCGGGCATTTCTATATTCATTATCACAGTTATCCCCATATTTGGCCCTTGCTCACCTTGAGTCATTATTTGAAGAAATACAAAGGCTGCTGCTAATAATCAATTTCACTTCTACGAGAAAGCAGCCCTGTCCGCTTTCTGAACGATCACATATGCTAAACTAACCGCCACAAAGCCGGAGAAAGCTTTAATGGCGAGAAAACGATCAATACGAAAGGAGGAATTGGAGGAATTATGCCATACCTTGACCCGCAATTAATGAGGACGTTCCGGTGTAAATTCATGAACCCTCTGCATTTCAACCGCGTTTGCGGCATTCTTAGGTCCCATCGATTTGAAGATTTAAAAGACCACGGCAAGTGCTGCCAGATGATTGATCGGCTATCCGATTGTTTGGGAGTGCCGGTCACACCCGAACAAAGAGAGAACGCGGCCCAGTGGCTGATGAATTGCTGCATAGATCCTGAAAATCCTTACCATCGTAGACGGATGTGGAATCTAATCCATGGAATTTAATATCGTTTAGAGTGATGTGGAGCTGTCTAACGGGCAGCTCTTTGTTTTGAGTACTTAGCCATTTACGGCATAGATGAAGGCATTTCATTTGACAATCCCGGTGAACCTGGATATATTGAAGGCATACGATGCAAGTAAGTACTTGCATTCAGCAGGAAGACATGGAGACGATGGACACGTTGAACAACAAAGACAAGATCCTCTTAGCCGCGATCGAGCTGATGTCCGAGAAAGGGTACAAGGGCGTAACTACCAAGGAGATTGCGGCGGCTGCCGGCGTAAACGAGGTGACGCTATTCCGGAATTTCGGGAGCAAGATGAACTTGCTCGGCGCGGCCGTCGACCGGTTCTACTACACGGGAACGATGGAGTCGATCTTCCGGGAGCAGTTGGTGTGGGACTTACGGACGGATCTGCGTCTGATCAGCCGTAGTTATCATGAGATCATGAACCGCAACCGCAGGATGTTCATGATCGTCCTCAAGGACGATGAGTTGATCGATTTGCGGGAGAAGGCGCAGCGGCATCCGCAGCTATTGAAGGAGATGCTGAAGAATTATTTCGCTGCCATGCAGGAGAGAGGCAAGCTGATCGAGACCAGCACAGAGGCGCAGGCGATGACTTTCTTGTGGATGAACTACGGGGCCTTCATGACTTCGTTGCACGGAAATGCGTCGCTCATCACCAGTCTTACGATGCTAGAATTTATGGAGTCGAGCATCGAGCTGTTCGTTAGGGCGCTGACGCCCTGACTTCTTCGACGGGTAGAGGTTAGCAAGAGCACACTTGAATGAGAGGGTAGATGCGTGATGAGAGGACAGACGGCTTCGGCAGGATTCCAAATCGGCGTTCGACGGACTTATCCGATCTCGCCAGAGCGAGCATGGGCATTCTTGCTCTCACCGGAAGGGCTCAAGTTGTGGTTGGGGGAGCTGTCCCAATTAGAACTGCAAGCGGGGCATCGCTATACGACCGAGGAAGGGACTACGGGCGAACTGCGGGTGGTGAATCCTGTTCGCCAGCTCCGTATGACTTGGCAGCCGAAGGGGTGGGAGCAGCATTCGACGCTGCAGATTCGCCTCATCCCGAGTTCGTCCGACCCTGAGAAGACCACGATTAGTTTTCATCAGGAAAAGCTAAGGGATGCGCACGCGAGGGAGGCGATGAAGCGGCGCTGGGAAGAGGTAGCGGCCGGCATCATGGAGAAAGTAACGGACTGAGTCGGAGATGCCAAGGCGATGACCTTGTATGAGAAGAAGCTGCTGCCGAGTTTGGGGTTCGCGCCTCTTCGGATTCTGGCTTGAGCGACGAAACCATAGTAAAGCGCCCGGGCTCTCATCAGCCGGGCGCTTTGTTGTGGGCAAATTGCTTCGCTTCGCCCCCCGCTCCTTCTTGCCCTAACCATGATCAAGATCGGTTGATGCTACTGTTTACCAAGCCCTCCCTCGCTTGCGAGAGAGGGCTTTTTTACGTGCTTTGAGAAAGTTGCCCAGCCTATCGTATCCGCACGAAAGAGACAATGCTTTTCTGTGCGAATCTGTAGAATCGTTTCAACAAAAATAAATCGACTATCCTCTTCAATCATTATTCTTTAATATTTCTCACAAATTTTGTTTAAAAATCATCTTGCAAGCGTTAACAATATGGCTTATAGTAGAAATATCTTATTGAAACGATTCAACAAATCCGCAATATAAACCGGATTCACCCTCGGGAGGACGCTATGGCCACGATCAAAGATGTCGCCAAACAAGCGGGCGTTGCCGTCTCCACGGCTTCGTACGTGATCAACAACGACCCCAGAATCAGCGATGAGACGAAGCGGAAGGTATGGGCCGCGATCGAGGAGCTGGACTACCGGCCCAACGCCGTCGCCCGGAACCTGAAGCGGCGGAAGACGGAGACGATCGGGCTGTTCCTCACCGGCTTCGGCGGGCCGTTCTTCAGCTCGATCATCCAAGGGCTGGAGGAGGTCGTCATCGCGAACGGCTACGATCTCGTGGCCTGCAGCACGCCGGGGAACCATCAAGGCTCGGCCAACCGCTTCCTGCGGGAAAAGCAGTTCGACGCCGCCATCGTCTTCGGCCCGACCATTCCCGACGAGCTGATCCTGCAGGTTGCAAGGAAGGATTTCCCGATCGTCGTGATGGACCGGGAGCTGAAGGCCGACCATGTGCACCACGTCCTGGTGAACAACGTCCAGGGAGCGAGCACGGCAGCCAAGCATCTAATCAGCCTGGGCTACCGCAAGATCGGCTACTTGAGCGGAGGCGTCGGCTCCTACAACAACCAGAAGCGGCTCGAAGGCTTCAAGAGCGCGCTCGCCGAGTCGGATCTCCCCTATCAAGCCTCCTATACGGCGCAAGGTCACTTCACCGAGAGCGGCGGCTATCAGGCGATGAAGTCGCTCATCATGAGCGGCAACGTACCGGAGGCGATCTTCTCCGCGAACGACGAGATGGCGATCGGCGCGATCCAGGCGCTGACGGAAGCGGGCTACCGGATCCCGGAGGACGTGGCGATCGTCGGCTTCGACGACATCCGGCTCGCCGCCTTCGTCCGTCCGGCGCTCACGACGATCAGCCATCCGAAGCACGAATGGGGCACGCTCGTCACGCATGTCGTCTTCCAGGCGCTCCAGGAGACGATGGACGAGCCGCGTTCGATCCTGCTGGATACCGAGCTCGTCGTTCGGGACTCCTGCGGCGCGCAGTTGGTCCGCGGACCCGCGCTCTGAGCGGATGCCGGCTTTTCTAAGCCGACTTGCCGGCTGAATGTCTCTCGCGACGCTCCGCGCCGGCCGACGGGCGTGTCCGAATCCGATCGATCCATGTACCGCATCCGCATGTAGACTTTGTTTGGAGGTGATGGCGCTCCAGGCCTAAGGAACGGACACCACGCGTGAGCTTAAGCAAGCTAGCAGGGATTGCATGATCATCACATTATCAAGCTGGGGGAACGTCACTATGAAAAAATCGGTCGGTTTGATTCTGTCTTCCGTAATGCTGATCGGGCTGCTCGCCGGCTGCGGCGGCAAGTCGGGCGGCAATGCGAGCCCTTCTGCAAGCGCTGTCAATTCGAGCGATAGCGCCAGTCCGTCGGCATCGGCATCGCCCTCCGCCTCGGCTTCCGAGACCACGAGCGCGTCGCCTAGCGAATCGCCCTCGGGCGAAGTCGTGACGCTGAAGTACGCGACCTGGAACGACCCGGTCGTCGAACAGAAGAAGCTGGACGCCTTTATGAAGACGCATCCGAACATCAAGATCGAGATCGACAAGTCGGTCACCTGGCCGTGGGACGAGAAGCTGGGCGCCGCGGCCGCAGCCGGCAAGATGCCGGACGTCTTCTTCGTCTTCAACGGACCGTCCAACGTCGCGAACGGTTGGCTGGCGGACATGAAGCCGTACCTGGACGGGGACGCGGACTACAAGCCCGAGAACATCTTCGGCAATCTGAGCGCTACCGGCGCTTACAACGGCAAGCAGTACATGCTGCCGCACCAGCTGTTCATGCAAGGCGTCATGATCAACGTCGACCTGTTCAACAAAGAGAACATCCCGCTGCCGAAGAAGGACTGGACGATCAAGGACTTCGAGAAGATCGCCAAGAAGCTCACCAAAGTCAGCGACCACCAGTTCGGCGTCGAGAATCTGCTGGGCGCGCGCGAGCTGTTCGTGCCGCAGTTCGACCTTTCGCTGGGCTGGCTGACGTACGACGGCAAGCAGTTCAACTTCGACAAGCCGGCCTTCTCGGAAGCGATCCACTGGATCAACAACGTCGTATACAACGACAAGACGTCCGTGGACCTGTATGACCGCAAAGAGCAGGACAAATGGTACGGCAAAGACAAGAGCGCCTTCGTCGCAGGCAAGGTCGGCATGAAGATCGACGCCAACTGGGCGTTCGCGGACGTCACCAAGAACGGCAAGTTCAAGTGGGACTTCCTGCCGCTCCCGGGCAGCAAGGGTCAGCGCGTGCCGCTGATCACCGACTACATCGGCATGGCCGCGAACACCCAGCATCCGAAGGAAGCGTTCGAATTCATCAAGTGGCTGACCTACTCCAAAGAAGGCTGGACGCAGCGCATCAACGAGATCGAGAAGCCGATCACCTCGCTGCCGCTGCTGAACGACCGCGACGTATGGGACGCCTACATGAGCACGTCCTATACGGCGCCCGGCCTGAAGGACGCCATCGCGATGATCCCCGACGGCTTCGTCGACGGGTACAAGTGGCTGCCGGGCGACGCCGAGATCATCGACAAAGTGCTGAATCCGTACGACACGAAGAAAGAGCTCGTCTCTCTCAAAGTGAAGCCGGAGGATGTAGCGAAGGACATTCAGAAAAAAGCGATGGATATCTTCACCAAGAATCAAACGCAAATCGACGCGGCGACGAAATAGCAGACGACGCGATCCCTCCCTTCGGCTAATAGGGAGGGATCCTTCCGCCGTAGGGGGAGTGAGGACATGAAGAGAAAGATGATGGCCGTCGTCCTGGCCCACATGCTGCTGTTCGGAACCGTCACGATGTCCGGCATGCCGGTGCCCGTGCCCCAAGCGCATGCCGTGGGCGATGCGCAGAACGCGGAAGCGAATTCGGGCACCGACAAGGAGGACGTGCTCGACGCGCTGTTCGGCGGCAAGAAGGACGACCCGAAAGGGGACGCGCAGAGCGGGCGGCAGGCGGACGGCAAGCCGGGGCGGGAGGAAGTCGTCAGGCAGGTGGTCGAAGCGGATTACTTCGACGTCCTGCGCCAATGGGAGCAGGAAGGCGTTCGGCCGGCGGCGGGCTTCGAGCAGGAGGTGCTGCCTTCGTCGTTCGCCGTTCAGGGCCGTCCGGCACCGCTCGAGGCCGCGTCCGGCAGCGAAGGCTATGACATGCCGGCTTTCCGGTGGGACGAGCAAACGCCGTCGGTTTCTTTTCATGTCCATGTTCCTCAAGACGGACTGTATCGGATGAAGATCGACTATTATCCGCTTACGAGCAAGGTTATCTCCATCGAGCGGGGACTGCAGATCGGCGGGCAGTACCCTTACTTCCAAGCCCGGCAGTTCAAGCTCGCGAAGTATTGGAAGAACGGCGTCTACCCGTTCGCGAAGGACCTGCTAGGCAACGACGTGCTGCCCGACCAGGAGATGATCCCCGGCTGGCGCACCCAGGAGGTGTCGGACCCGGCGTCCGCGGACGACCGCGCGCTGCTGTTCCGCCTCCGCGCGGGCGACAACGAGATCACGCTGCCCTACGTCAGCGAACCGATCCTGCTGGGCCGGATCGTGATCGCGAGCCCGGAGACGGTGCCGACTTATGCCGAATATAGCCGGATGATCGGATCGGATCCGGCGCCAAGCGCGATCGAGACGATCGAAGCCGAGAACATCGAGATGAAGAACGAGCCGTTCATCCGCGCCCAGGCGGACGGCGACCCCTCCGCGGTCCCTTTCAGCAGCGGCAGCATGCGGCTGAACGCGCTGGGCGGGGACTCCTGGCAGGTCAGCGGCCAGGACGTGACCTGGAAGTTCCAAGTGCCGAAGGACGGCAACTACCGGATCGCGCTTAAATACAAGCAGATCGAGATCAAGAGCGATACGGGCACGGATATGCCGGTGTACCGGTCGCTGCGGCTCGACGGCGCGCTGCCGTTCGAGGAGATGCGGCAGGTCTCGTTCCCTTACGAGAAGAGCTGGACGAACCGCGTCCTCGCGGACGAGAAGGGGGAGCCCTACCTCTATCGTCTGACCGCGGGCGAGCACACCTTGACGCTGATGGCCAACGATGTCCCCTACCGGGAGACGATCCTGGCGGTCAAGGACGTCATGAAGGGCGTCAACGAATTCATCATCCAGCTCAAGATGGCCACGGGCAACACTCAGGACGCCAACCGGGATTGGGACCTAACGGACCAGATCCCGGACGCGGCGGCGCGGCTCGAGCAGTACGCCGGCAAGCTCGAAGCGCAGACGGAGCGATTGACGCAGCGAATCGGCACCACGACCGACGCGTCGAAGTCGATGAAGATCTCGGCGCAGATTCTGCGGGAGCTGGCCAAGGACCCGAACGCCATCCCGTACAAGTCGTCCCGGCTGAACGGCGGATCCGGCTCGGTGATGCAGCTGCTCGGGAAGACGCTCGCGAAGCTGCCGAACCAGCCGCTCACGCTGGACCGGCTGTACGTCTACGCGGACAAGAAGCTGCCTTCCGCCCATGCGGGCTTCTTCAGCCGGATGAAGGCAAACGCGTCGGTGTTCTTCGGCTCCTTCACCAAGGACTACGCCAAGATCAACGACAACGGCGGCGACGCGCTGCAGATCTGGGTGAACCGTCCCCGCCAGTACGTCATGGCGATGCAGCAGCTCGCGAACGAGGAATTCACCAAGCAGACGGGCATCAAAGTGTCGTTCTCGCTCATGCCCGACGAGACCAAGCTGATCCTGGCCAACGCCGCGGGCAACTCGCCGGATGCCGCGCTGTCGATCAACACGACGACGCCGTTCAATCTGGCGTCCCGCAACACGCTGACCGACCTCAGCCGATTCCCGGATTACGCCGAGATCGCGAAGCGGTTCGCCCCCGGCACGATGCTGCCTTACCAATTCAACGGGGGCTCCTACGCGCTGCCGGAGACGCAGGACTTCTGGGTGCTGTTCTACCGGAAGGATATTCTGGACGCGTTGAACCTCCCGGTGCCCGATACGATGGAAGACGTGAAGCGGATCTTGCCGGATCTGCAGCGGTACGGCTTGAACTTCTTCGATCCGCTCGCCCTGACCGGCGGGAACAAGCAGATCTGGCTGACTTCGCCGTTCATCTATCAGCACGGCGGCGAGCTGTTCACGCCGGACGGCGGCAAGACCGCGATCGACAGCGAGAGCGCCATCGCCGGGATCAAGGAGATGACGGACCTGTTCACCGTGTACAATCTGCCGCTGAACGTACCCGTCTTCTACAACCATTTCCGCGACGGCAGCCTGCCGATCGGCATCTCGAACTTCACCACCTATATCCAGCTGATGTCGGCGGCGCCGGAGATCAGCGGGTTGTGGAAGATCGCGCCGATGCCCGGCGTGAAGAACGAGGCGGGCACCGTGGAGCGCTGGGCGGCCGGCACCGCGCAGACGTCGATCATCTTCAAGAACAGCAAGCGGCAGCAGGATGCGTGGGAGCTGCTGAAGTGGTGGACGTCCGCGGAGACGCAGATTCAATTCGGCAACCGGATGCAGACGATCTACGGTCCGACCTTCATGTGGAACACGGCCAATCTGGAGGCGTTCGAGCAGATGGCTTGGCCGGCGGAGCACATCAAGGTCGTGCAGCAGCAGTGGCGATGGCTCAAGGATGTGCCGCATGTGCCCGGCGACTACATGCTGGAGCGGCAGCTGAGCGACGCGTGGAACAAGATCGTGTTTAACGGCGTTAATCCGCGGCGGGCGATCGAGGATGCGACGATCCTGACCAATCGCGAGCTGGCCAAGAAGCTTCAGGAATTCGGGTTCATGAAGGACGGCGCGTGGATCAAACCGCTGCAGATGCCGACCTTGTCCGGAGGGGAAAGGCAGGGGAGTCAACCATGAATGAATCGGCGCAAGGAACCCCAGGCGCGCATGCCGCGCATACCGAGCACCCGGCGCATCCGGTGCATCCGGCGCATGCCGCGCATCCGGCACATGCCGCGCATCCGGCACACTCGGCGATGAAGGCGTCCAGCCCGGAGCGCTCCTTCTTCCTCGGGAAGCGGATGAAGCATGGGATGCGGGAAGAGCTGTCGGCGTACGCTTTTCTCGCGCCTTACCTCATCTTGTTCAGCTTGTTCATCGTCATCCCGGTCGGGGCGGCCATCGCTCTCTCGTTCACCTATTTCAACACGGTGGAGCGGCCGGTCTTCATCGGCCTGCAGAATTACGTGAACCTGCTCACCCAAGACAGCGAATTCATGATGTACGTGCTGCCCAATACGATCAAGTTCGCGCTCCTTGTCGGCCCGGGCGGGTACATTCTGTCCTTCTGGCTGGCCTGGCTGCTGGCCCAGATCCCGCGCAAGTCGCGGACGGTGCTGGCGCTCGCCCTCTACTCGCCCTCGATGACGGCGGCCGTGGCGATGGCGGTCATCTGGCTGACGCTGTTCAGCGGCGACAGCGCGGGATACATGAACGCCTTCATGCTGAAGGTGGGGCTGATCGACGAGCCGATCCAGTGGACGCAGTCGCCGCACTACCTGATGCCGATCATGATCGTCGTCACGCTGTGGAACAGCATGGGCGTCGGCTTCCTCGCCATGATGGCCGGCATCCTGAACATCAACAAGGAGATGTACGAAGCCGGCTATATGGACGGGATCAAGAACCGGCTCCAGGAGGTGTGGTATATCACCATCCCTTCCATGAAGCCGCAGATGCTGTTCGGTGCGGTCATGGCGGTGGTGGGCACCTTCCAGGCGGGCGAGATCGGCGTGCAACTGTCCGGCACGAACCCGACGCCGCAATATTCGGGCCAACTGCTCATCAACCATATCGCGGACTACGGCTTTATCCGCTATGACATGGGCTACGCTTCGGCCATCTCGGTGGTCCTGCTGCTCATCATCTACGGATTTTCCAAAGTGGCCTGGCGGCTGTTCGGCGACAAGGATTGATTGGGCGGGCTGAAGACGTTACAAGAGGGTAAGCCGACCCGGAGCACTGTAACAATAAAAAGTATCGTTACAGCGCCGAAAGTGCCGCGCCCGGGGCGCTGTAACGATAAAAAGTATCGTTACAGCGCCGAATGTGCCGCGTCGGGGCGCTGCAACGATAAAAAGTATCGTTGCAGCGACGAAAATGTCGCGCCGGAGCGCTGTAACGATAAAAAGTATCGTTACAGCGGCGAAAGTGCCGCGCCGGGACGCTGTAACGATAAAAAGTATCGTTACAGCGCCGAAAGTGCCGCGCCGGGACGCTGCAACGATAAAAAGTATCGTTACAGCGACGAAAGTGCCGCACCCGGGGCGCTGTAACGATAAAAAGTATCGTTACAGCGACGAAAGTGCCGCGCCGGGACGCTGTAGAGAGCGTCAGCCGGGGCGACCTGTGGAGCGCGTCCAATCAGAGCGGTCCTATGGGAGTGCCAGGTGTGCCGTCCCGTCGTGGCTGGACAAGCGTTCGATCCATATCGATCTATATCGCGTAAGAAGGTGATTCGGTGGCTTCCTTCCACGGCAACAAAATCAATCCGAACCGCTTCGGCTTCGGCCAAGTGAAATTCTACGTCTTCCTGATCCCGCTCGGCCTCGTCATGATTCTGCCGATCGTGTTCATGTTCTCGCAGGCGCTGAAGCCGCTCGACGAGCTGTTCATGTTCCCGCCGACCTTCATCGTGCAGAAGCCGACGATCGAGAACCTCGTCACGCTGCTCAGCCTGAAGGACATGACCGTCATCCCGGTGACGAAGTACCTGTTCAACAGCGTCGTCGTCTCGGCCGCCGTCGTGGCGCTCGCGCTGCTGACGAGCGCGATGACCGGGTACGCGCTGTCGAAGAAGAAGTTCAAGCTGCGCAAGACGCTGTTCGAGATCAACACGATCGCCCTCATGTTCGTGCCGGCCGCGGTGACGATTCCGCGCTACCTGGTCGTGGAGAAGCTGGGGCTGATCAACACGTACTGGGGCCATGTCCTGCCGCTGCTGGCGCTCCCGGTCGGGGTGTTCCTGGTCAAGCAGTTCGTGGACCAGATCCCGAACGAGCTGATCGAGGCGGCCGCGATCGACGGGGCCAAGGACACCGCGGTGTTCCTGCGGATCGTGATGCCGCTCATCAAGCCGGCGATGGCTACGGTCGCCATCCTCGCTTTCCAGACCGTGTGGAACAACGCGGAGACGTCCAGCTTGTACATGAGCAAGGAGACGCTCAAGACGTTCGCGTTCTACATGACGACGCTGAGCACGACGATCGGCAACAACGTGGCGGGCCAAGGCGTGGCGGCCGCGGCGGCGCTGATCATGTTCATCCCCAATCTGATCATCTTCATCTTCATGCAGAGCAAAGTGATGGACACGATGGCGCATTCGGGGCTGAAGTAGAGGAGGGGAGACGCACATGAAGCATCTGATCAAATGGAAATCCGCGTTGTTGGCGGCCGCGATCCTCTCCCTGCTGACGGTCGCCCTCCCGTCTCCCGCTAGCGCGGAATACGCCGCTTTCACCTTCAAGCAGGACGGCTATCCCCGGCTGACGCAGACGGCCTACGTGCCGATGGGCGCGCTGGACGGCTACGGCATGTTCGGTGCCGGCTCGGCCGCGCGGGAGGAGAAGGGCGAGATCACGGCCGCGCTGGACCAGCCGCAGGATCTGTTCATCGACGGGCGCAACCGTCTCTACGTCGCGGATACCGGCAACGGCCGCGTCCTGGAGCTGGACGACAAGGGCCGCCTGATCCGGGCCATCGGCGAAGGCGAGCTGGAGGAGCCGACGGGTCTCTACGTCGACGAATCCGGTCAGCTGTACGTGGCGGATTACGGCGCCGAGCAGATCGCGATCTACGACCGCGACGGCAAGCGGATCAAGACGATCGGCAAGCCGGAGTCGCTGCTGTTCGGCAAGAACAACGCGTTCAAGCCGAAGAAGATCACGGTCGACAAGCGCGGCAATCTGTACATCGTCGGCGAAGGCCTCATCCAGGGGCTCGTGGAGCTGAGTCCGGACGGCGACTTCCTCGGCTACTTCGGCGGCAACCGCGTCGGGTTCAATCTGGAGCGGGCGATGCAGAAGCTCTTTTTCACGAAAAAGCAGATGAGCCAGCTGTCGCAGAAGCTGCCGCCGTCCCCGACCAACGTGGCCGTGGGCGACGACGGCCTCATCTTCACCGCGACGGTGGGCCTGGGGAGCGGCAGCGTCAAGAAGCTCAACGTGGCGGGCGACAACCTGCTGCGCTCGTCTTCCTATATGAGTCCGACCTTCGCGGACATCACGGTCGACCGCGCGGGCAACATCTACGCGACCGATTCGACCGAAGGCATGATCTTCGTCTACGACAAGGACGGCAGCCTGCTGTTCGCCTTCGGCGGGATCGACTCCGGCTATCAGAGCCTGGGCTACTTCACGTCGCCGTCGGGCATCGCGGTGAACGGGAACGGCCTCTTGTACGTGCTCGACAAGGAACGCGGCAACATCCAGCTGTTCAAGCCGACGCCGTTCGCGCTGCTCGTGTTCAAGGCGACCTCCCTGTACCTGGACGGCAAGTACGTGGAGAGCCTCGAGCCATGGCGCCAGGTGCTGCGGCTGGATAGCCTGTTCGATCTGGCCCACGTGGGCATCGGCCTCGCCTACTACAAGCAGGGCAAGTTCGATCTGGCGTTCGAGGAGCTCAAGTTCGCGAAGAACGCAGGCGAGTACTCGAACACGTACTGGGAGCTGCGCCGGTCGTGGCTGATGAAGCACGTCTCGACGGCGATCCTCGTCCTGGCGGGCATCCTCGTCGTCTGGACCGTCGTCAAGCGGCTGTATCGCAAGTACCGGTTCGGCGCGCCGGTCGTAGACGCGCTAAGGCGGTTCCGCCGAATCCGGCTCGTCAGCCAGCTGTTTCATGCGTTTCGGATGCTGCGCCATCCGATCGACGGCTACGAGGAGCTGACCGGCGGCCGCGCGTCCGTCTTGTCGGCGACGCTCCTCCTGATCGCGCTCGCGGCGGTCCGGCTGTACGAGGTGTATCAGACGAGCTTCCTCTTCAGCGGTACCGATCCGTTGCAGGTCAGCCTCGTCTCGGAGCTGCTGAAGCTGTTCGTGCCGCTCTTCGCCTGGATCGTATGCAACTACATGGTTAGCGTCATTAACGACGGCGAAGGGAAGTTCAAGGACGTCTACAAGGGCTCGATCTATGCGCTGAGTCCCTACCTGGTGCTGGGCGTGCCGCTGGCCTTCCTGTCCAAAGGCCTCACCTTGATGGAGTCGGTCGTATACGACTACAGCCGGTTGTTCATGATCCTCTGGTGCATCGTGCTGTTCCTCCTCATGGTGAAGGAGATCCACGGCTACGAATTCAAGGAAACGTTCAAAAACGTCGCGATTACCTTGTCCGGCATGGCCGTCATGGCGCTTATCGCCTTTATCTTCTTCGGCTTGTCCAGTCAGGTGTGGGATTTCGTGCGCAGCATCGCGGAAGAGGTGAAGTATCGTGCCTAAACGTAACGCTATCGTCCGCTTCGGCCTCGTGCTCGGGGCCGCGCTCTTGGCCGGGTCGATCGCCCATGCCTTCGGCGAGACGGGCCAGACCGCGCCGCAGCCGGGCGTCCCGAACGCGCAGGAGGAGCTGGCGTTCTTCCAGTCCAACCGCTATACGTCGCCCGAGCCGCCCGCCCAATACGTGCCGGTCATTCCCGTCGGCAAGGACTTCAAGCTTGTCGGCGATAACGGCAGTCTCGCGCTCTATATGAACATGGAGACGTACGCGATTCAGATCAAGAACAAGGCGACCGGTTACGTCTGGTCCTCCGTGCCGGACGAGCGGGCGATGGCGAAGGAGGAGCTGAACGACGACTGGAAGAACGTCATGCTGTCGCCGTTCATCCTGGAATACTTCGACGCCGAGGACGAAGCGCTCGCAACGAGCAACTATCGTTCGCTCCAAGGCAAGGCGGTCGCCGCCAAGCCGATCCCGAACGGCATGGAAGTGACGTACGCGCTCGCGGATCTCGGGATCCGGCTGACCGTGCGGACGGCGCTGGACGACCAAGGGTTGTCCGTGACGCTGCCCGGCGACGGGATCGAGGAGCAGGGGAATGGCCGCCTCGCGTCCATCCAACTGTATCCCTTCCTCGGCGCCGTTCGACGGGCGGACGTGCCGGGCTATCTGTTCATCCCGGACGGCAGCGGCGCGCTCATCCGCTTCACCGACCATCAGACGCGGTTCGACGAGCCCTATGTCGGGCAGATCTACGGCCATGACATGACCACGACGGGCTTCGGATGGTCGAACCGGGTGTCCTACCCGGTATTCGGCATCGTGCACGGCGCGGAGCGCAACGCCCTGATGGGCACGGTCGAGCAGGGACAGACGAACGCGGAGATCGTCGCCTATCCGAGCGGGGTGAACACGAACTTCTACTGGATATCGCCCCGATTCGAGATCCGCTACGCCTACTTCCAGCCGACCAGCCAGTCGATGGGCGGCATCAACGCGTTCACGAAGCAGCGTACGGAGGGCGACAAGCAGGTTCGCTACGCCTTCCTGAGCGGGAAAAAGGCCGACTACGCCGGCATGGCGGCAGCCTACCGCGCGTCTCTGCAGGCGCGGGGCATGCTGCCGGAAGCGAGCGGAGCCGCGGGCGATGGCGCCGACGCCGGCGACGTGCCGGTGCAGATCGACTTCCTGGGCGGCGATATCGAGCCCGGCATTCTGAGCAAGCACGTCGTGAAGCTCACCTCATTCGCGGACGCCCAAGCGATCTTGGAGGACCTGCAGCGGCAGGGCGTCCGCCGCGTCACGGCGGTGCTCAAAGGCTGGAACGCCGGCGGCCTGAACGGCGTCCGTCCGGCCAAGCCGGCATACGCCGGGGAGTTGGGAGGCCGCTCCGGATTCGAAGCGCTGCGGAACTACGCGCAGCAGCGCCAAATCGCGCTGCATCTGTACACCAACTATACGGACCTGCTCGGCGGCAGCCCGCGGACGAGCGTGCGGTCGGACGCCGCGCGGATGGTGACCGACCGGCTGGCCGAGTATTCGTACGTGAGCAAGTTCGTGAATGCCTTGTACAAGGACATGAAGGGCTATCTGCTGCGACCGGCGACCGCGCTGCGTCTCGCGACGGACGACTTCGCGTCGTTGCGGGAGGACGGGCTGACGCATCTGACGCTGGACGGTACCGGCTTCATACTGTTCTCCGACTATGGCGGCAAGCAGCCGGTCAACCGGACCGAAGCGGTGGGGGCGTACGGGCGATTGGCGGACGAAGCGGCCAAGCGATCGCTGGGTCTCGCGATCAACGAGCCGAACGATTACATGCTGAAGCATGCCGAATCGATCCTGAACGTGCCGATGGAGTCGTCTCAGTTCATGTACACGACGGATACGGTGCCGTTCGTCCAGATGGCGCTGCACGGCGTCGTCGACTACTACGAGGGTTACGCCAACCACCAGGCCGATCCGTCGGAGAGTATGCTGCGCATGATCGAATACGGCGCCTATCCTTCGTTCATCCTCACGAAGGAGCCGTCCTGGAAGCTGCAGAACACGCCGTCGAGCGAGCTGTTCTCGACCGCGTACGAAGATTGGGCGCCGGAGATCAAGCGGCTGTACGACAAGGCCAACGAAGCCTTGAAGCCGGTGCGGAACGCCTACATGATCGCGCGCGCGGTGCCGGACTACGGCATCGTCCAAGTCCGCTACGACAACGGCGTCGACATCTGGATCAACTATACCGGGCAGGAATACAGCGACGGAACGGTCCGCGTTCCCGCCCGCGACTTTGCCGTGACGGGAGGCGATCGTTCATGAAGCTGAAGCCGAAGCTGAGGCTGAACAAGCCGCGGCGCGAAGCGTTCATCGGCTACATGCTCGTGCTGCCGTGGATTGTCGGGTTCCTGCTGTTCATGGCATACCCGCTGTACTTCTCGCTGTTCATGAGCTTCCACAAGGTCGCGATCACGCCGTACGGCATCCAGACGACCTACCTGGGCTGGGACAACTACAAGGACGCCTTCCTGACCGACCCGGCGTTCATCCAGAAGCTGCTGGCTTTCGTGAAGTCGACGGTCGTCATGATTCCGATCGTCATCGTCTTCTCCCTGTTCGTCGCGCTGCTGATCAACCAGCCGATCCGGGGACGGCAGTTCTTCCGGGCGATCTTCTTCCTGCCCGTCGTCATCACGAGCGGCGAAGTCGTGCAGGAGCTGTTCGCGCAAGGCGCCGCGACGATCCCGCTGATGGACCAGTCCGGCGTGATCGCCTATCTCGAGGACAATCTGTCGCAGGCATGGTCGAGCCCGCTGATCGACGTGATCAAGCGCTTTATCCTGATCCTGTGGTACTCCGGCGTGCAGATCCTCATCTTCTTGGCAGCGCTGCAGAAGGTGAACACCCAGGTCTACGAAGCGGCCGCCATCGACGGGGCGTCGCCGTGGGTCATCTTCTGGAAAATCACGCTGCCGGAGGTCAAGCCGTTCATTCTCGTCAATCTCATCTATACGACGGTCGATCTGTTCACGAACACGTTCAGCGACGTCATCAAGCTGATCCAGGACAACATGTTCCAGGTGGGCACGGGCTTCGGCTATTCGAGCGCGCTGGCGTGGATCTTCTTCGCGGTCGTCCTGGTCGTGCTGCTGCTCGTCGCCTGGCTGTTCCGGAACCGGGAGAACGCGGCCTATGCCGGAAATGGAAGATAGGGAGGGACCGACTTTGGAAGACTTGAAGACGACAGCGACGGAGACCCGGATCGGGACGACGGCCGACTGGCGGAAGCAGGCGCGCCGCTGGACGGACAAGGCCAAGCATCTGCTGTGGGGACGGCAGGGCAACGACGGACTGATGCTCAAGACCGTCGTGTACGCGCTGCTCGTCATCGTCGGATTCGTATACGTCTATCCGTTGCTGTTCATGACGTCGCAGAGCTTCAAGAGCCTGAAGGATCTGCTCGATCCGACGATCGGCTGGATCCCCCGGCAGCTCGAGTGGAGCAACTACACCCAGGCTTGGCACGTGCTCCACTATATGCAGGCGCTCGGCACCTCGCTCTTGAACTCCGTCCTGCCGGCCGTGGCGCAGACGGTCTCCTGCGCCGTCGTCGGCTACGGCTTCGCGAAGTACAAATTCCCCGGCAAGCCGGTGCTGTTCGCGCTCATGATGATCACGTTCGTCGTGCCGAAGCAGGTCGTCATGATTCCGATGTTCCTGATGTTCAAGGAATATCACATGCTGGAGACCCCGCTGCCGTTCATCGTGCCCGGGCTGTTCGCCCAGGGGCTGCGGGGCGCGCTGTTCGTGCTCATCTTCGTCCAGTTCTTCCGCACGATCCCGGTCGCGCTGGAGGAGGCGGCCTCCATCGACGGCGCGGGGGCGCTGAAGACGTTCTACCGGATCATCCTGCCGATCTCCGTGCCGGCCATCGTCGTCGTGTTTCTATTCTCGATGGTATGGCACTGGAACGAGACGTACCTGGCTTCGCTGTACCTGGGCAACGCCATGACGACGCTGCCGCAGGAGCTCAAGACGTTCAACGATTCGTTCAAAGCCATGTACACGGGCGGCGCCAAGATCACGGACGTCAACGAGGCGATCCGGATGGCGGGCACGCTGCTCATCGTTCTGCCGCTCTTGGCCTTGTACCTGTTCGCGCAGAAATACTTCACGCAGGTCGTCGACAAGACCGGGCTGACGGGGGAATGACGGGGGGCTGCGAATGATGCGAATGTTGCGAACGATGCCCATGCTGCGAATGCTGCGAATCAAGCGGGCGCTGCTGCTGCTCTGTGCCGCCGCGGTCCTCGCCGGGTGCGCGAAGAGCGGCGAGCCGAGCCGGGCGGTCGCGACTGGCAAGCCGGACGCCCAAGCGGACGAGATGCTGGAGCGGGAGAGCCGCGCGAGCTTCGACTTCTTCTGGCAGGAGGCCAATACCGACGCCGGGAGCGCCGGCTACGGCCTCGTCGCGGATCGGGCGCCCGGCAATCCGGGCCTCGCCAGCGTCGCCTCGACCGGCTTCGGGCTGACCGCCTTGCCGATCGGCGCGGAGCGCCGTTGGATCGGCCATGACGAGGCCCAGGACCGGGCGCTCGGCACGATCGAGACGCTGCTGTCCCGCGCGGCCAAGGAGCACGGCTTCCTGTACCACTTCCTGAATCAGGCGGACGGGACGCGGGCGAGCGGCAGCGAGGTGTCGGTCATCGATACGGCTATCGCCGTGAACGGCGCCCTCGTCGCGGGCGTCTACTTCGGCGGCGAGGTGGAGGCCAAGGCCAAGCAGTTTGCCGAGCAGGTGGAGTGGCCTTGGTTCCGCGATCCGGCCAACAATCAGTTCTATATGGGCTACTCGCCCGAAGCGGGCTTCTCCGGGCACTGGGACTTCTATGCGGAGCAGCTCATGATGTACATCCTGGCGGCGGGGTCGCCGACGCATCCCGCAGACGGCGAGATGTTCTACGCGTTCCAGCGGGACACGCGGGCTTACGGGGACGGCGAACCGTTCATCCATTCGTGGTTCGGCTCGCTGTTCACGCATCAATTCTCGCACGCCTGGTTCGACTTCCGCGGCTACGAGGACCGGGAAGGGGTCGACTGGTGGACGAACTCCGTCGCCGCGTCGGCGGCGAGCCGGCAGTTCGCGATCGACCAGTCGAAGGCGTACCGGACGCTGGGTCCGAACGCGTGGGGACTGACGGCGAGCGACAGCCCGGACGGCTACAACGGCCTGTTCGGCTCGCCGCCCTCCAGTCTCGACGACGCGCAGCACCGGACCGACGGGACGTTGGCGCCCGCCGGCGCGCTCGGCTCCCTGCCGTTCACGCCGGAAGCGTCCCTCGCGTCGCATTATATGGGCAAGCCCGCGCTATGGGGGAAATACGGCTTGGCCGACGCCTATAACGAAGAGACGGATCCCGCGTGGGTCGATCCCGACGTCATCGGCATCGACAAGGGCATCACGCTGCTCATGATCGAGAATTACCGGAGCGGCAGGGTTTGGGACTGGTATATGAAGAGCGAATACGTGCAAGCCGGCGCGAAAGCGATCGGTCTAGCCGCCACAAGGAGAGATTCCCATGATTGAGATCACCCGCAAGCAGATTCGAATCGACGGCCGCCCGGTCCTGATCCTCTGCGGCGAGATTCACTACTACCGGCTGCGCCGGGAGGAGTGGCAGGACCGCATCGACAAGCTGATTTTGTCCGGCTGCAACGCCGTCGCCAGCTACGTGCCATGGCTGTGCCACGAGGAGACGGAGGGCGAGATCGATCTCGAAGGCAAGACGCGGCCCGAGCTCGACTTGGCCGGCTTCATCGATCTGTGCCGGGACAACGGACTCTACTTTTTCCTACGGCCGGGCCCGTTCATCATGGCGGAGATGAAGAACGAAGGGCTCCCCTATTGGATCTATCGCAAGCATCCCGAGATCATCCCGCTCGGGTGGGACGGCCGTCCGGCGACGACGAAGACGGCCGACTATCTGGCCTACGGGTTCCTGATCGAGACGCGCCGCTGGTATGAAGCGGTAATGGCGGTCGCCGCGCCCCGGCTGCAGCCGAACGGGGGCAACATCATCGCGATCCAGCTGGACAACGAGATCGGCATGCTGTCCTGGGTGAGCAACGGTCCCGATCTGACGGAGCGCGTCATGGAGGACTTCGCGAGTTGGCTCGGGGACCGCTACCCCGCCGAAGCATTGGCGCAGCGGTATCCGTTCGACCCGAAGGACCGGGACGCGCGCCGGACGGCCATCCGCTCGCCCGAAGAAGCGTACGCGCCCGCGCTGCATCTGGACCTGGGACGCTATATGCGGCACCGGTTCTCCCGGTACGTGGACATCCTGCGGGATTACGCCGAAGCTTACGGCGCGGCAGGCGTGCCGTTCGTAGTCAATATCCACGGGACGGGCGGCGGCCGCGGCTTCACCTACCCGATCGGCATCAGCCAGCTGTACGAGTCGTACGAGGGCAAGCCGGGCGTCATCTCCGGCTCCGACATCTACTTCGGCGATCTGAACATGGACACGTTCCAGGACCTGTATCTGATCAACGGCTTTATGGACGCCGTCCACGACGCCGACCAGCCGCTCACGTCCGTCGAGTTCAACTGCGGCGACGGCAACTTCGGCGAGACGTACGGCTCGCGCTACGATCCGTCGGCGGCCGATCTCAAGATGCGGATGTGCGTCGCCCAAGGCAATCGGCTCGTAAATTACTATTTGTTCGCGGGCGGGCGCAACGGCGTGCTGGACCAGCGGCCCGGCGACGGCAACGACAGGGTCGCGTTCACCGGCGAACGGCACGGCTTCGCGGCTCCCGTCGGGCCGGACGGCGACCTGAACTATACGTTTCCCCGGATGGCCCGCGGCATCGGGGCGGTCATGGCCGTCTCGGAGAAGCTCGCGGTCATGGACGAGGAACGGGACGCGGTCTCGTTCGCCTTCATCCCCGACTACTACATGACGGAATCGCGCTATCCGGGCAGCGCGATCATGAAGGAGATCTACGACGATCTCGAGGCGAACCGCGCCCATTGGAGCTGGGAGACGCTGGCTCGGGCGATGCTGCTGGCCGGCTATCGCTTCGGAGCCGTGGATATTCAGAACAAGCCGCTGCGCGCGGATGCCGTACCCGCGCTCGCCCTCCTGTCCGCGAAATACATGGACGGCGAGGTGCAGCGCAAACTGGCGGAATACTTGAGAGAAGGCGGGAAGGTTCTCTTGTACGGGGAAGTGCCGCTCTATGACATGGAGGGCCGTCCTTGCCGCGTGTTGGCGGATGCGCTGGGCCTTCGCTTCCTCCGGGAGCATCGCGAATCGCCGCATTACTACCCGTCGGTGCTCACCGAAGGATGGGCCGCGCCGCGGCCGGAAGTGCGGACGTTATTCGCGCAGACGTTCGAGGCGGCAGCGGGAACGGAGACCGTCTTCCGCCTGTACGGGAGCGGGGAGGCTTGCGGCTTCGACCTCGCGGTCGGCCGCGGCCGCGCGATCGTCCTGACCGCCCGCTATCGGACGGACATCGCCCTGTACCGCACCGCGCTCGAACGGCTTGGAGCGAAGCCGGGGCTAACGCACGACTGCGCGCATCACGGCATCTTCATGACGTCTATGCGTTCGCCGATGGGAGAGCGGTTCATCCATCTGCTCAACCTCGACGGCTTGGACAAGACGTTCCGCCTCTACGAGGACGGAACGCCGCTGTTCGGCGGCCGCGAGCTGACGCTCGGCAGCCGGGACGGCGTCATGCTGCCTGTGAATGTGACTTTTAACGGCGTGAACATTCGCTGCTCGTCCGCCGAGATCACGAGCGTCGAGCCGAACGCGATCGCCTTCCGCCTGACGCAGGCGCGCGACTGGATCGAGCTCGAGACCGCCCGCGTCATCGCGGAGAGCGACGATTACCGGGTGGAACGGGCGGATGCGTTCTACCGCGTCTGGTCCAACAAGCATGCCAAGGTCGACGATCGGTTGACGGTGCGGTTCGAGGGTTAGCCAAGACCGGTGCGTCCTAAGCCGAGGGAGGCACGGGAGTAAGGACATCGGTACTACGACGCAACTAGGGGGAACGAGATGGAGAGATTGACCGACGAACAATTGCTGGATCTGGAGAGCAGGAGGAGCTTCCGGTTTTTCTGGAAGGAAGCGAATGCCGATCCGTCCAGTCCCGGCTACGGGCTTATCCGCGACCGGGCGCCCGGCCTGCCGAGCATGGCGAGCATCGCCTCAGTCGGCTACGGATTGACGGCGCTGGCGATCGGGGCCGAGCGGGGGTGGGTGACGCGCGAGGAGGCTTACGAGCGCGCCCGCGGCACGCTGCATACTTGCCTGCATCATGCGGCGCAGCGTCACGGTTTCTTTTTCCACTTTCTCGATATCGATACGGCTGAGCCTTACGGCGGGTGCGAGGTGTCCGTCATCGACACGGCGATCTGCATCTGCGGCGTGCTGACGGCGGGCGAATATTTCGGCGGGGAGGCGCGGGAGCTCGCGAAGGCGATCTACGAGCGCGTGGAATGGGACTGGTACCGGAATCCGGAGACGAACCAGTTCTACATGGGGTACGACGACGCCAGCGGCAAGCACTTCGGTACTTGGGACCACTATGCCGAGCAATTCATGATGTATTTCCTCGGCGCGGCCTCCCCGACGCATCCGGTGCCGGCGGATATGTTCGACGATTTTGTCCGGTACGTCGGATACTACGGCGAGTATGGACCGGTCATTCACAGCACGGGGGGCGCGCTGTTCGTCTACCAGTTCTCGCATGCCTGGTTCGACTTTCGCGGCCGGCAAGACCGGCGCGGGGTGGACTGGTTCGAGAATTCCGTCCAGGCGACGCTGGCGAACCGCCAGTTCTGCATCGACCATGCCGACCGGTCGAAGACGTTCGGGCCGTCGTCCTGGGGGTTGACCGCTTGCGACGGGCCGCGCGGATATCACGGCGGGTATGGGGCAGACCCGAATACGACCAAGCGGGACTACGTGGACGGGACGATCCCGCCTTGCGGGGCTGCAGGCTCCATCGTCTTCACGCCGGAGCTGTCGATCGCGGCGCTTCGCCACTACTACGAGAACTATCCGAAGCTGTGGGGACCCTATGGCTTCCAGGATGCCTACAATCTCGACGCGTTCCCGGAATGGTACGCGGAGGACGTCATCGGCATCGACAAGGGCATCACGCTGCTCATGATCGAGAACTACCGCACCGGATTCGTCTGGCGCCACATGATGAACACGGCTCCCGCGCGGGAAGGCATGGCCTTGTGCTTGGGCGGGCAGGAAGAACGGGATCGGCGGCCGGCGGCAGACAGCGGGCAATAGATAGGGAGATTGCATAGAGGAATAGATCGCGAAATAGACTTTGAAACGGATCGAGATGCAGATCGCGAAATAGATAGAGATGGGATAGAGATGATATAGAGAAAGAGAAAGAGAAAGAGAAAGAGAAAGAGGAGCGGAACATGGACCATCAACAACTGTTATCCCTGCTTCGGCAGATGACCTTGGATGAGAAAGTCGCGCAGCTGCTGCAGTTGGCCACTCCGTTCTTCAAAGGCGCGGACGACGCGGGCATGATCACCGGACCGATGGCGTCGCTGGGCGTGACGGAGCGGGAAGTGCGCAACGCGGGCTCCGTGCTGGGATTGTCCGGCGCGCAGCAGGTTATCGACATTCAGACGAATCATTTGAAGCACAACAGGCTTGGCATCCCGCTGCTCGTGATGTCCGACATCGTGCACGGCTTCAAGACGATCTTCCCGATCCCGCTCGCGATCGGATGCTCTTGGGACATGGCGCTCGCGGAGCGGAGCGCGGAGATCGCGGCCCGGGAGGCCGCCGTCTCCGGCGTTCACGTGACCTACGCGCCGATGGTCGACCTCGTCCGGGATCCGCGCTGGGGCCGGGTCATGGAGTCGACGGGCGAAGATCCGTATCTGAACAACCTATTCGCCCGCGCGTTCGTCCGCGGCTTCCAAGGCCAGGATCTCGCGGGCGACACGGACCGCGTCGCCGCCTGCGTCAAACACTTCGCCGCGTACGGCGCGGCCGAAGCCGGCCGGGACTACAACACGGTGGACCTGTCCGAGCGCCTGCTGCGGGAGTTCTACCTGCCGGCGTACAAGGCCGCGCTCGACGAAGGCTGCGAGATGGTGATGACTTCGTTCAATACGATCGACGGCATCCCCGCGAGCGGCAACGCCTGGCTGATGCGGAAGCTGCTGCGCGAGGAGTGGGGCTTTGACGGCATCCTGATCTCCGACTGGGGCGCGGTGAAAGAGCTCATCCCGCACGGCGTCGCGGAGGACGAAGCGGAAGCCGCGTACAAAGCGATCCGTGCCGGCGTGGACATCGAGATGATGACGCCGTGCTACGTACACCATCTGGCGGAGCTCGTCCGAAGCGGCAGGGTGGACGAACGGCTCGTAGACGAAGCCGTGCTGCGCATCCTGCAGCTCAAGAGCAAGCTCGGCTTGTTCGAGCGCCCGCTGCGCGGGGCGGATCCCGAACGGGAGCGGGAGATCGTGTTTTGCGAGGCGCATCGCTCGTCCGCTCGCGAGCTGGCCGTCAAGTCGTGCGTGCTGCTCCAGAACGACAACGAAGTGCTGCCGCTCGCCGGTACGGGCAAGATCGCGCTGATCGGCCCGTTCGCGCAGAGCGGCGACATTCTCGGCGCTTGGTCCTGGCAAGGGGCGAAGGAGGATGCCGTCACGTTGCGCGACGGACTGGCGGCCGCCGGTCTGGACGCGTCCCGCTTGATCGTGGCGGAGGGCTGCGGCGTCGATGCGCCCGCGACGGAGGCGCAGCTTGCGGCTGCGATAGAGGCGGCCGGCGAAGCCGACGCGGTCGTGCTGGCATTGGGCGAGCATGCCTGGATGAGCGGAGAGGCGAGCTGCCGCGCCGACATCCGGCTCCCCGAAGCGCAGCTCGCGCTCATCGCGGCGCTGAAGCCGCTCGGCAAGCCGACGGTCGCCGTCCTGTTCAACGGCCGGCCGCTCGACCTGCACGGCGTCGCGGATCAGGTTGACGCCGTCTTGGAAGCCTGGTTCCCGGGCAGCGCGGGCGGTGCGGCCGTCGCGGACCTGCTGCTCGGGAAGGCGTCGCCTTCCGGCCGGCTGGCGATGTCCTTCCCGCACGCGGTCGGACAGGTGCCGGTGTACTACAACGCCTACAATACCGGCCGCCCGAACGTCCCGACCGCGCCGGACCACTACGTCTCGAAGTATCTGGATATCCCGAACGAGCCGCGCTATCCGTTCGGGTACGGGCTCGGCTATACCACGTTCGCCTACGAGGCGCCGCGGCTGTCGGCCGCCGAGCTGCGCGCGGACGGCGAGCTGACCGTCTCCGTCCGGGTGACGAACGCGGGGCGGCGGACCGGCGAGGAGACCGTCCAGCTCTACGTGCGCGACGTCGCCGGAGACGTCGTCCGGCCGGTCAAGGAGCTGAAGGATTACCGCAAGCTCGTCTTGGCGCCGGGCGAGTCCGCCGAGGTGTCCTTCACGATCACCGAGCCGCAGCTTCGCTACTATCACGCGGACTTGACGTTCGCCAGCGATCCGGGCGAGTTCATCGTCTACGTCGGTCCGAACAGCCGCGATACGGCCGAAGCGCGGTTCCGTTTGACCTCGACCGTCTAGCGGGAAGCGGCATGCGCGTTGGCTTTAGCTGTTGTCCACGGGGCTCCAGCTAACGCATCATAGATTATTTAGAATAGGCATGACGAAAACAACCTTGTCCCGACGAACCGTCATCGGAGCAAGGTTGTTTGATTTTCCGTCTATGGCTGCGCTGCCCGCAGACCACCAACAGGCCGAGATAACCGCAGAATCGGGTTAACGCGGTGCCCGCAGACCACCAACGGCCCGAGATAGCCGCAGAATCGGGTTAACTCGGCGCCTGCGGGCCTCCAACGGCCCGAGATAACCGCAGAATCGGGTTAACGCGCTGCCCGCAGGCCTCCAACGGCCCGAGATAACCGCAGAATCGGGTTAACACGCTGCCCGCAGGCCTCCAACGGCCCGAGATAACCGCAGAATCGGGTTAACGCGGCACCCTCGGACCGCCAACAGGCCGAGATAACCGCAGAATCGGGTTAACACGCTGCCCGCAGGCCTCCAACGGCCCGAGATAACCGTAGAATCGGGTTAACGCGCTGCCCGCAGACCGCCAACAGGCCAAAATTACCGCAGAATCGGATTAACGCGGTGGCCCGACGCCTAGGCGCCGCCCGTCCCCTTAAACCACAAATCTTTGAAGTCCACCTAGCCCAGCGTGTTGAGCGCGATCCCCCGTACGTCGGGGTTGAACACAGTCTCCTGCGTCGTATGCAGCAGGAACAGGACGGACCGCGCGTCCGTGAGCAGGCGCTCCAAGCCGCGAATACGGCGGCGCCGCGTCTCCTCGTCCGGCTCCGCGACGATCGATTCGATCTCCGCGTCGAACGCCTCGCGCTGCGCGTCGGTGGCGTAGGCGCGGACGGGCATCCCGTCCATCTTGTACATCTCCAGCAGGCAGCGGTCCTCGTCGTCGTCGGCCACCACGCCCCCGATGGCCAGATCCGCTTCCGCCATCCGCGCCGGATCGGACGCCTCTTCGTAGCTGATCTGGACGATCTCCATCCGGATGCCGACGGCTTCGCACTGGCGCCGCACCCATTCGGTCTGCGCCAGATGGTAGGGCAAGGAGAAGAACCGGACGACCTCGCCCGCGTATCCGGCGTCGGCGATGAGCCGTCTCGCGTAAGCGTACTGGCAGTCTTCCGGCGGCGCCGCGACCGAACCGCCGTCCGTCGGCGGGAGGAATCCCCGCGCAGGCCCGTCCTTGCCGAGCTCGCGCGCAAGTCCTGTGCGGTCCAGCGCCACGTCGATCGCTTCGCGCAGCCGTGCGTCTTGCAGCGGTCCAAGCTTGCGAAGGTTGATCGTGAGCAGGCTGCAGCCGAGCGTGAGGACCTGCATCTTCTCCCAGTTGGCGGGCACCTCGAAGCGGATATGCTCGACGTGATGCAATTTGCCCATATGGAACAGGGGGTCCGGCCGCTGCTGCAGCTCCTTCGGCACGACCAGCATCTCGATCCGGTCGAGAAGGGCCCGCTCCCGCCAATACTCCGGGAAGGCCGCCAGCGTCAGGACGCCTGCCTCATGCCTCGCCACGCGGAACGGTCCCGTCCCGACCGGCAGGCGATCCAGATCCATCCCGCCGGCGCCCCCGTTCCGATAGATCTCCTCGGGGACGATCGCGGTCGGATAGGCGCTCACGTAGTGCAGGAACATGTAGTTGGGAGCGGAGAGCTCCACCTCCACGGTCCGGCGGCCTGTCGCGCGCACGTCCGCGATGCATTCGGCCAGCCATCCGTCGGACGCGGGGGCGTGGACGTACGCGCGCAGCCGCAACAGCGAGTAGACGACGTCCGACGCGGCCAGCTCGCGTCCGTGATGGAACCTGACCCCTTTGCGGAGATAAAATGTCCATACTTTGGCCTGATCGTCGCATTCCCAGCTATGGGCCAGTTGGGGCAGGATGCGCCGCTGCTCGGGATCGAAGCGGACGAGTGTATCGAACACCTGCTTGGCGAAGTGCAAATCCCGCGAATACAAGAGCCGCGCCGGGTCCAGCGTATGGACCGGCACCCGCATCGGCAGCCGCAGCGTATCCTCGCCCCGGTCCCCCGCTTCCTTGTACCCGAAGAAGCCGCCGAGCCAAGCGAGGAAGCGCTCCGCGATCCATGGGTCGATCCCCTCCATCCGAAAGACGCTCATCGCGCCGTTCAAGTTGCCTTGCTCCACAGCGGCGCGCGCATCCTGCATCAGAAGCTCTTCAGCCGACGCCTCGAACCGAATCTGCGAGCGATGGCCGCGGCCGCGTCCCGGCAGCCAGACGATCCAGCCCAGCTCCGACATGCGGTGCAGCACGAGCTTGGCATTGCGCTCCGTACAGTGCAGCAAGCCGGCGATCTCGTCGACCGTGACCGGCAGCGCTTCTTCGGATTGACGATCCCGGAGCAGCGAAATTCTCAGACGCGCGTATTGCTGCGATAGTAGCACGACTGCTCCGTCCTTCCCTTTGGCAGATGCCTGCGTTTTTTCACGCCGATGCGTCCCGCTCGGGCCGCACCGCTCTCATTCGCTGATCAGTATACCGCATAAAAGGTGAAATAAGCACCCGGACGCCAGCACTTTTTAATCCCGCGCGATCTGATAGGATGAAGCATACAGAAGAGAGAGAAGGTGCGGATATGGGGTTCATGTCGTTTCATCCGAACGTGAAGCTGCGGATCGTACTCAGCTTCTTCATCAACGTGCTCGGGAACATGGTGACGCCGTTCATGGCGGTCTATCTGGCTAAATCGGTAGGCACGACGATGGCGGGCGTGGCGGCGATGGCGAGCATCGTCATCGGGGTCGTCTGCGCTGCCTATGGCGGGTACTTGGCGGATCGCATCGGCCGCAAACGGTTGATCCTGCTGTCCGAGGCGATGAATGTGGCCGCCTTCGGGGTGATGGCGCTGTTCAACTCGCCATGGCTGCACTCCGGCGTAGTTACGATGATCATGACGATGCTGATCAGCGCCTCCTGGATCGGCAAGCCGGCGGTCGAGGCGATGCTGATCGACGTGTCCACGACGGAGACGCGCAAGGCGATTTACCGCATCAATTACTGGTCGAACAACCTGGCCATCTCGATCGCGGGCATAATTGGCGCGTACCTGTTCAGCGCGTACCTGTTCGAACTGCTGCTGGGGGCGGGGCTGATCTCGCTGATCGCCTTCGGGATCATCGGGTTGTTCCTCACCGAGACGATGCCCGCGGCTGCGGAAGGATCAAGCGCGGCAGTCCAACCTGTCGTTGAGGGGGCCCGGCCGGTCGCCAGGGAACGTGTTGCGCGGCCGACGGATCAGGCGCCGCGGGTGTCCTTCTTCCAACGGTACAAAGAGGTATTCGGCGATCGCAGGTTCATGTTGTTCGTCCTGGCCGGCATACTCACGGTCTCGGTGGAGATGAACCTGACCGGCTACATCGGCATCCGGCTGGAGCAGGAGATGCATCACGCGCTATGGCTGCCCGGCCAGCCATGGACGATCGACGGCTTGTCGATGCTGGGGCTGCTCCGCACGGAGAACACGATCGCGGTCGTCGTCCTGTCTCTGTTCGTCGGCCGCTGGCTGAGGGGCAAGTCCGATCATCGGACGATGATGGCGGCGATGGCGTTCAATATCGTCGGCTACGTCTATATTGTCGTCGGCAATCTGCCTTCCCTGCTGGTCGTCGCTATGATGATCGCTACGATAGGGGAGCTCGTCTATGTGCCGCTGCGGCAGGCGTTGATGGTTCAACTGGTCCCCGACCACGCGCGCAGTTCCTACATGGCCGTGAACAGCATGACCAACCGAATCTCCCAGTTGGTGAGCGGCTTGAACGTGGTGATCGGCGGCTTTCTCTCGGCAGGCGCCATGGCGGCGTTCATCCTGGCGACGGGGATGATCGGATGGGCCATCCTCGCTTCGATCCTGCCCGGCATTCGCAGGCAGGAGGCGGCGGAGGCGGCGGAGCTTCGCGGGAGGGCGGTTTAGGGTAGCATTGGTTTGACTGCTAATCGAAACAAAGATGACTGCCAGGGAATGATCGGCAGTCATTTTTTTTCATTCTAGTTTCTCACAAGATGAACGATGCAAGGCATTGAATTAACGGGCAGGTTACTTATAACAAAAGACTACCATCTACATCCTAATGTTCTAGGTTAAAATAGTTATTATTCGTGTGTTGGAGGGATATTATGCTGGAGATAGATTACAGCACTTACTTTTGGCAAGATGAAGCTATAAGATTGCGCGCGATTGCACCGGAAGATTGGGAAAGTTGTTACGTAAGCGCATATGACACTCCTGCACGTCGTTTTTTAGAGTGTGCTATAGAATTACCGCCAACAATTTCAGGAGCGAAAAAATTTGCAGAGGAAAATGCAGACTTTTCTTCAACGAATAGAAGGATAATGTTTACTGTTCAAAATTTGAGCGGTGATATTGTAGGCGGTATTAATTTAAATAGCATTGACGAGAGGAACGGCACATTTAGCATAGGCATAGTGATTGATAATCCATACCGTGGTAAGGGGTATGGTACCAGGGCAGTACACATGCTCTTAAAATATGCTTTCTTCGAGCGTAGACTTAATAAGTTCAATGATAATGTTCTTGAAGGGAACGAGGCATCGGCAGCTATGCTCAGAAAGGTAGGATGTGTTCAAGAAGGGGTTCGACGCCAAGTGTTTTATACAAATGGAAGATATCATGATTCCATCTTGTACGGTTTAACCAAGGATGAATATATGGATCATCTTCACAAAGACCATCACAATACATAGCCAGATGCTAAGGAACGGAGAACAATAGTTGAACGAAAAAGGAGCAGTTTGCCGCGGCAGCTGCTCCTGTGTTCGTTGAACGGTAGGATAACTCAATGAGTACGTGGAATAGATTGGATTACATTTAGCCGGGAGGAAGCATTACATGTTGGAATCCATAAAAGAAGATTATTTATTATCCAATAAAAAAAGTTGGGACGAAGCAGCTCCACGTTTTTTTGGAAGGACTGCGCTTCCTATATACGGTCCATTTCTGCCCACAGAAAACGAACTAAACCTATTTGGTGATTTATCGGATAAGAAAGTCTTGGAAATTGGTTGCGGTAGTGGTCACTCTCTTAAATATATGGCCTTGCACGGAGCCTCAGAGCTTTGGGGAATCGATTTATCCGATACTCAAATCGAGACCGCGCGAAATCTGCTTTCGGACTACAAAACAAAATTAAACCTTTTTCAAGGAGCGATGGAAAATAACCCTGGCATTCCAATCGAGTATTTTGATATCGTTTATTCGATCTATGCGATTGGTTGGACCGTTGATTTGCAAAGGACACTACAGAATCTGTACAGTTACTTGAAACCCGATGGGAAATTTATCTTTAGCTGGGAGCACCCGCTACATAGTCGAATTAGACAGAACGGTGAACAACTGGTGATCGGTAAGTCTTATCATGAGGAAGGTCTTCAACAGTGTGAACCATGGGATAGTCCGGCTATAATGAATCAACTGAAACTGAGCACGTATATTAATGAGCTAATTCAAGCGGGCTTTCAAATTGAAAAGGTAGTTGAAGATGTTGTCATCCAAGAGGAAATAACATCGGGAGATCCTGCAGTGTGGTACACGCATAAAAAGGCATCATTAATTCCTCCTGCGTTTATTATAAAGTGCACAAAAAATAATGCGCCTCGTTCAACTCCTAACGGGAAACGATAGTGTAAAAACGGCTGCTTCAGCAGCCGTTTTTGTTTTCTCAACGAGCGGGCGGGAGAGTTGTGATCCGCTGAAGATGGAAGCATTGGAGGGAGGGGCATCAGCCACCGCTCTTCACCGGCGTCCCCTGATGCAGCTTCAGATCGCCTTCCCACTTGACGCGGATCGACTTGCCTTCGAACAGGTCGGCTTTGTCCGATACCTGGAAGTGCAGGTGCGGCTCGCTGGAGTTGCCCGAGTTGCCGCAGAGGCCGATCCAATCCCCCGCCTTCACCTTATCGCCGACTTTCACTTGGACGGAGCCTTTCCGCAAATGCGCGAGGTAGCTGAATTCCCCGTTCCCGTGGTCGATCACGACGACGTTGCCGGCCGGCTGATCCGTGGTCACGGCGCCGACGGGTTCGTTGTCCACGATGTCGTTCACGACGTGAACGACGGTGCCGTCCGCGGCCGCTTTGATTTTCTGCCCGTACGCGTAGTAGCTCTCGTTCTTCTTCGCATCTCCGCGATAGGAGTAGCCGTCCTTGACGACGATCAGATCGCTCGCGTAGCGCTGGGAGTCGACCGCGTAATGGTAGTTGGACAAGACATCCTCTCCCGCCCAGAACGGGTACCATTCGCCTTCGAACGGCAGGCGGTAGGCCAGCTTGGTGAAGACGTTATCCGTCTCCGGATGGAGTTTGCTCTCGGTCAGCTGCAGCGAGGTGATCGTGCCAGCCCGGTCGAGGATGGCGATGACGGCTCTCTCGCCGCCTGCCTCTACCCAACCGTAGTACTCCGATTCGTTCAGAGGGAGCTTTGTTTGAAGCTCCAGCTTCTTGATCCCTTGTACAAAGTCCGGCACGGTCTTCTTGAAGTCTTCGCGCGTAATCGCCTTCTGCATCTCGCCGCTCATCTGATCGTAGAGTCGGTCGGTCTCGCCGTCCAGCAGCGCCTGTCCGATGGCGGACCCTTCTATGCGATCCGAGGTTTGCGGGGGTGCGGACGTCTCCGGCGAGGCCGTCTCCGGGGCGGTCGTCCCCGAAGGGGCCGTCCCCGACGCGGACGACGCCGACGGCTTCGATCCGCCTCCGGCGGCGCAACCGGACAGCAGCATGACGAGGGCAACGAGCATGGCGGTTCTTCTCATTCTTTCTCCACTCCTTCTCTCTTGTCTGTCTACGCCTTCATCATAACGATGCTCTCTTATATCCCGCGAAACGGACCTTTAACGCCAGCTTAATTCTGAACGGCCGCGAATTAAGGTTCCGTTAAGCTGCCGTTGCCGCCCGATTCAACAAGCCATGGTAAAATAGGAGAAAGGTGAAGAGAGCGGAGGGACCCTGATGAAAGATGCTGCGATCCTGCTGGTCGACGACGAGCCGGCCATTCTGCATATGATCGATACCATTCTGCGCAAGGAGGGCTTCTCCGCCATCGGACGCGCGCTGTCGGCGGAAGAGGCGCTGGCCGCCTGCGAACGGCAGCCGTACGATCTGATCGTGCTGGACGTGACGCTGCCGAATATGAGCGGCGTGGAGGCGTGCCCGTTCCTGCGGCGGCTGACGGATGCGCCGATCCTGTTCCTGAGCGCCAGGGCGAGCGACTTCGACAAGCTGACCGGCTTCGCCGTCGGCGGCGACGACTACGTCACCAAGCCGTTCAATCCGCTGGAGGTGGTCGCCCGGATCAAAGCGCTGCTACGCCGCAGCCGCAGAACGGCGGCCGTCGAAGCGGTTCCGGCCGGCACGGTTCACGACTTCGGTCGGTTCCAGGTCCATGAGGAGGCAGGCGAGCTATGGGTGGAGGGGAAGCTGCTGGCCTGCCCTTCGCTCGTGTTCCAACTTCTCTTGTTCCTGTGCAAGCATCCGAACCGGATCTTCACGAAGAGCGAGCTGTACGAGCGGGTGTGGGGCGACAGCAGTTTCGGGGACGACAATACGGTTATGGTGCACATTCATCGGATCCGGGAGCGGATCGAGGCCGATCCGGGCCGGCCGGAATATCTGGTGAACGTCCGGGGACTCGGCTACAAGCTGGTCCGAAGAGAGAGCCCTCATGAATATTAAATGGCGGCTGTCGCTGCGGCTGATCGTCATGCTCGTCCTCGTTCTCGCCATCTTGCTGGTGCTGGCCGGACGTACGCTGTATTGGAGCTTGAACGAGCTGACCCGCATCGAGTCCGCGCGGGACTTCGAGAACGCGGGATTGTACAGGCTCGTCCAGACGGTCGAGGCCGGCGGCGACGACCTTCGTTTCGATGCAGCGCTGCTGGAGCAGGTCCGCCGCGCGGGCGGGTGGCTGCAGCGGATCGACGAGAGCGGCCGGGTCACGAACGCCTTCTTCACGCCGCCCGACGTACCGACTTCCTATGGGCCCGGCGAGTTGGTCTCTTATTGGCTGGGCAAGGTGCCTTTTCCTTACCAGCTGTATCTATGGATTCAGGAGAAAGACGGCGTCGTCCATACGCTGCTGTACGGCTTCAAGAGCCAGGAGAACCTGCTGCTGCAGCGGGCGATGCGGGAGGGGAAGCGGGTCGGAGAGGGGATCGCGCTCCCCGAAGCGTTGCAAAAGGACTTGAAGAACGGCCGCTCGTGGGTCCAGGTGCTGGATGCCGAAGGGGCGGAGCTGGCATCCTTCAACAAGCCGGCGGGCGTCATCGACCGGTTCCCCCTTCAGGAGCTGGCGCTTCGTTCCATCTACTCGGACCGTTATGGCTGGAAAATCGCATCGAAGTACGATCCGGCGAGCCGTCTCACCTGGATGGTGAGCACCCCGCTGCCCGGGGTGGAGCCGGGGAAGTCGCCGGCCATCGAGCCGGAGCAGCGGGTGCTGATCGTCAGCATCGGGTCGCTGCTCGTGGCGGCCTTGATCGTGTTCGCGATCGTCGCCTTCTGGTTCGGCCACCGCTTCGGTTCGCCGCTGCTGCATCTCCTGCAATGGCTTCGGGAGCTCGGCCAGGGCCGGTATGCGGAGCCCGTCGACCGCAAGGGACGTCCGATCAGCCGGAACGGCAGGGGACGCCGGAAGCGCAATTACCGCGTCTACGGAGATGTCATGCAATCGCTGGACGCCCTGTCGGCGACTCTGCATCGCAACGACAGATTGCGCCAGGAGACGGAGCAGCTGCGGGACGAGTGGATCGCGGGCGTGTCGCACGACCTGAAGACGCCGCTCTCCTCCATCAAGGGATACGCCCATATGCTGGAGTCGCCGGCGTACGAGTGGTCGCAGGAGGAGGTGCGTTCCTTCGCCAAGGTGATGCTCGACAAGTCCTCGTACATGGACAATCTAATCAACGACCTGACGCTCGCGTACCGGCTGCGGGCCGGCAGCCAGCCCCCCCTCACGGAGCGAACCGACATGAACGCTTACTTGAAGGAAGGCTTGCTGGAGGCGGTCAGCCATCCGGGGGACGATCCTAGCCGCGTGAAGTTCGTTCCTTCCGCCGAACCGGTCGAGGCCGAGATCTACGCGCCCTGGTTCCAGCGGATCGTAGACAATCTCGTCGCCAACGCGCTGCTTCACAACCCCAAGGGCACGACGCTCGCCGTGACGCTCGCTGCCGGCGATCCGGCCGGCTTCACGCTGACGTTCCGCGATGACGGCAGCGGAATGGACGAACAGACCGCCGCGCGGCTGTTCGACCGGTACTACCGGGGGACGAATACGGAGAGCTCGTCCGAGGGGACGGGGCTCGGGCTTGCGGTGACCCAAGCGCTGGTCGAGGCGCTGGGCGGTTCGATCGAAGTGGAGACCGCCGTCGGGCGCGGGACGTGCGTGCGGCTGACTTGGGGGGCGTAATTTCGTGGTACTAGGGAAGCGACGAAGAGGAAGCGACGAAGATTAATTCCTCTTGCAGCCAGAGTTCCTCGGACTCGAGAAAGTGAAGTAGAAATTTCCTCACTTGCGACCCAAGTTCCTCGGACTCGAGAATGTGAGGAAGTATTTACCTCACTTGCGACTCAGGTTCCTCGGACTCGAGAAAGTGAGGTAGAAATTTCCTCACTTGCGACCCATGCTCCTCGGATTCGAGAATGTGAGGAAGTATTTACCTCACTTGCGACCCAAACTCCTCGGACTCGAGAATGTGAGGAAGCATTTACCTCACTTGCGAGTCCGTTTGGCACTTTATATGCCATCTGCGGCCAGGGCATCTTCGCGCATTCTCCATTCCTATGTCTAAGTCTCATCCGCCAACGTATCGTAGATGTCCTGAAGCGGGATGTCGGCCATCGCCATGACTTCGTCGGCCGCGCCGTAGTACATCCGGATCGTGTCCCCGATCCGGATGGCGCCGCACGAGAACACGACGCCGCCGAAGAAGCCGTTGCGCTCGTAGTCGGCCTCGGGCTCAAGGAAAGGGCGCGCCGAGCGGGCAATCACGCGGCTCGGTTCCGCCAGGTCCAGCAGGGCGGCGCCCATGCAGTACCGATGGCTCGCGTCCGCGCCGTGATACAGCACGAGCCAGCCGCGCTCCGTGCGGATCGGAACGGCGCCGCCGCCCATCCGGGCGGAGTCCCAAGCCTGCTCGCTGAGCCCCATCAAGAAGCGGTGGTTGCCCCAATGCGCCAGATCGGGCGACTCCGCGATCCACATCTCGGGAGCGCCGAACGACTTCGGCACCGGGCGGTGCAGCGCGTAGTACTTGCCATCGATCCGCTCGGGGAACAGCATGACGTCTTTGTTCTCCGGCGGAAGCATGAGGCCGAGGCGCGTGAACGTCCGAAAGTCCGTCGTCTCGGCCAAACCGACCGCCACGCCGCGCGGAGAGACCGAGCTATACGTGACGTAATACCGATCGCCAATCTGCGTAATGCGGGGATCTTCGATCCCCCAGGCTTCCGAGGGAAGCTGCGGGAACAGCGCGGGCTCGCGGTCGACGGCGAAGCGGACGCCGTCCCGGCTGCGGGCGACCCGCAGATGGGAGAGCGAGGTCAGCATCGCGATCCGTCCGTTCTCCGAGACGACCCGCGCATCGGAGAAGTCATAGCGGGCATCGGCGGCCATGAGGCGGATGACGGAGACGTCGCCCCCCGACTCGCTCAGCAGGGGGATCAGGACGTCTTCCTCCCGATCGGGGACCGGCGCTTCGGCGACGCGGAGCAAGAGGATCGTCTCGTCGCCGCAGACGGCGACGCCCGCGTTGAAGGCGCCGAGGACGCGGAAGCCGGGACGGGAGGGCGGAACGTCCTGCGTGCGGACGACGGGATTTTCTTCGCAGCGGATAACGGGCATCGAGATCAATCTCCTTTCGATTCCATCAGGGGAGCCTTATCGGCTAGACGTATTATTCTATCTTTACCCCATTGCGGCTGCTGGATAGCGGCAAGTAGGCGGGGGATAACCGTACAATGCAGTTTACGCGCCTTGATGACGGCCGCATGACTGAACGATAGCCGGGCAAAACGGTTAACGCGGCTGGTTAGCGGCCAGTTGGCGGTGCGATAACCGCCTATAACGGTTAACGCAGCCTGATAACGGCCGGTTGGCGGTGCGATAACCGCCCAAAACGGTTAACGCAGCCTGATAACGGCCAGTTGGCAGTGCGATGACCGCCCAAAACGGCTAACGCGGCCTGATAACGGCCAGCTGACGGTGCGATAACCGCCCAAAACGGTTAACGCGGCCTGATAGTGGCCAGTTGGCAGTGCGATGACCGCCCAAAACGGCTAACGCGGATTCGCCCTAAGGCGGATATGCGCAACGGCTAACCGCCTCCTAAAAAGTAACCCTCGGCACTCCCTCCAAAGGGTACGCCAAGGGCTACTATTCGCTAACGGCGTTAACCGTTAACCTTTCGTGAGGTTCTTCCGCGCTTGGTCGTGGATGCCCCAGGCGCCAATCTCGGGTGTTCGACCCTCCGGCTCGTGCCGCGCCTGCTCGCGCTGCACGGTGCCGTCCGCCAGATGCACCCACGTATCGAAGCACCGCTCTCCTTCATGCAGGACGATAACTCGCGCGCCGGGGAGGAAGGGGCGGTCCAGGTAGGCGTTGCGCGTCGTCCGCCCGAAGCAGAGCCGAATGCCGTACCAGTCTCCCCAGTAGTCGTGTCCGTGGTCGTGGCCCGCGAAGGTGCCCATGACGTCGCCCTGCTCGACCATCGCCGCGAACATCCCCGAATTCACCCAGGGCGCGCAGCTGAAGGGGCCGCTGCGCTCGCCATAGCAGACGTTGAAGTCCCAGACGTCGTTATACTCCGGGAGCGGGATGTGGAAGAAGGCGAGAGCGGGCAGCGGCGTACCGTGATTCGCGGCCGTCAGCCGATAGGATTCGCGGGCGTACCAATCGATCTGATCGCGCCGGATCCAATCATAGAAGCCCATTCGTCCGTACTCTAGCGGCGAGTAGCTTCCGGAGTCCAGGAAATAGAGCGCAGCCGCAGCGTGCCCGTCCCTCCCCGTCACGGTCCGCAAGTAATTGCCCGAGCCGCGAACGCCCGGCGGGTCCTGCATCGCATAATTGTACGGATACGTCAACTGCAGCGTATGCAGCTGCTCCCGCGTGATCGTCCCTTCGGCGTCGTGGTTGCCGAAGACGGCCGCCCACGGGATCTGCGCCCGCTCCGGCACGTCGCAGGCGCGGCGGAACGCGCCCGCCGGGTCCGGATGGCCGGCCGAGCAGATGACGTCGCCGGTGTAGACGACGAGGTCCGGCTGCTCTGCTGCGAGGATGCGCTGCATCATCTCGACCATCTGCGCTTCCGCTTCATCCTCCGCCGCGAACTCGGGGTCGGTGAACTGTACGATCTTGAGCGTCCCGTCCGCCCGGAAGCGCAGATCCTTAGCCACGGCGGACCTCCGCAGGTAAGATGTCGTCTAGGCCGGCGCTAGGGCCATCGCTATCGACACCCGCAGCGCCACCACCCGCTACGCCTTTACCCGCAGCACCTTCACCCCCAGCACCACCGCCCTCAGCAAATTCACCCACTACGCCACCGCCCGCTACACCATCACCCACTACGCCACCGCCCGCTACACCATCGCCCGCTACACCATCGCCCGCTACGCCATCACCCACTACGCCACCGCCCGCTACGCCACCGCCCGCACACCATCGCCCGCTACACCACCGCCCGCACCACCCCAAGCGCCATCGTCCAGCAGTCCGTCCGGCAGCCCGGCGTCCCAATCCTCCGGCACCGGCAGCCCTAGCGCGAGCGCGGCTACCGCCGCCGTATCGGTGATGGATACGGGGCCGGCGAGCGCGCCCCGCTTCACGCCGGGGCCGATGACGCCCCAGAAGACGTCGCGGTCCATCGGATGGTCGCTGCCGTGGTTGTACTTGTCCGCGCCGCCGCCGCCGTGGTCGGTCAGCAGGACGATCAGGCTGTCCTCGGCAAGACCCCGCGCCTCGATCCGCGCCAGCACGCGGCCGATCCGCTCGCTGCTCTTCGCGATCGCGGCCAGATACTCGGGAGAGTCCGCGCCGTAGCCGTGGCCGTGGCCGGAGCCGTCCGGCTCGTCGAGCTGCAGGAACAACAGACGCACGTCGGGATTGCCGTCGATATAGTCCAGCAGCGCCGGGACGAGCTCCGCATCCGGCAGCGACACTTTGTGAACGTCCAGGGTCTCTTCAATAATGCCGGAATTGATGGGGCTCCATCCCGTGAAGGAAGCCAGCTTGGCGTCCGGCTCCCGTTCCCGGACGAGCCGGAAGAGCGAAGGGTAGGGGGAGTCGGAAGGATAGGCGGATTCGGCCGCCTTCTCATTGTTCAACCCGTGCCGTTCGGGCTTCACGCCGTGGAGCACCGAGCCCCAGCATTCGGCGCTGATCGTCGGGAGCTCCGCCTGCGCGAAGTAAGTGTAGGCGCCTCGGCCGAGCCACGCGTCCAGGTCCGGCGTAGCCGCCTCCCGTACGAAGTTCCCCGCGCCGTCCATGCCGAGGATGAATACGCGCCGGATCGTCTGGCTTTGCTTCATCATGTATCGCTCCTCTTTGGAAATTCTATGACTCGCCGTGCGATCGGTCGCCTCTGCAGCATCCGCCATTCCGGCATCCGTCGCCCCGGCGAGCTTGGTCTCGCCCTTAGCATACGAACGCCCTCCGAACCCGTCAATACGCCGATCCCCCCTCCGCGCCAAGTAGTCACCAGCGTTCTATCGATAGGTCATCATCCTAGTAGTGCCGGGGTTTAGCGCTTTACTATAATGATCGCAAGAGGACAGCACAAGAAAGGATGAACCCGATGGCAGCGCTTTCTCAGGCCCCGACCGCCACAGCCGCTCCGAGCCGATCCCGGACTTTTTGGAGAAAAGTCAAAAAGTACAAGGCCCTGCTGCTGATGACCATCCCCGGACTGGCGTACTTGATCGTGAACAACTACATTCCGATGTACGGCGTCATTCTGGCCTTCAAGGATCTGAACTACGTACAAGGCATCTGGGGCAGTCCCTGGGCAGGGACGGGCAACTTCAAATTCCTGTTCAACTCGCCCGACGCCTATCTGATCACGCGCAATACGATTCTGTACAACGCCGCCTTCATCGTCGTGAACTTGGCGTTGGCGCTGCTGACCGCGCTGCTCGTGAACGAGATTAAGGATAAAGTCATCACCCGGTTCTACCAGAGCACCTTCCTGCTGCCCCATATCATCTCGATGGTCGTCGTCGCCTATCTCGTCTACAGCTTCCTGAACGTCGAGAGCGGTCTCGTCAACCGGCAGATCGTGAAGTGGTTCGGCGCGGACGCCATCTCCTGGTACAACGAATCGGCCTACTGGCCGTATATCCTCGTCGTCGTGAACGCTTGGAAAAACGTCGGCTATCTCGCCATCATCTACTTCGCGGCGATCATCGGCATCGACAAGGAATACTACGAGGCGGCCACGATCGACGGCGCCAGCAAGTGGCGGCAGATGACGCGCATCACGCTGCCGCTCATCGCGCCGGTCATTACCGTCATGACGCTGCTCGCGATCAGCTCGATCATGCGCTCGGACTTCGGCTTGTTCTATCAGGTGCCGATGAACTCCGGCCCGCTGCTGTCGACGACCAATACGATCGATACTTACGTCTATCGGGCGATGATCATGCGGGGAGACATCGGCATGTCCGCCGCCGCCGGCTTCTACCAATCCGCCGTCTGCTTCTTCCTGATCCTGGGGGCCAACTTCGCCGTTCGCCGGATCAGCAAGGAAGACGCGCTATTCTAACAGAAGGAGGCTCCGACGATGCCGCTCGCCACCCGTATACGAACGCCGCTCATCCATCTGTTCTTCTGGCTGTTCACCGTCGCTTCCTTGCTCCCGTTCCTGCTCGTCTTCATGGTCTCCATCACGGACGAGAGCTCGATCCTCCAGCACGGCTACGCCCTGATACCGAGCAAGCTCAACTTCGCCGCGTATCAGTTCCTGTTCAACGACTTCGGGCAGATCGCCCGCTCGTACGGCGTGACGATCCTCGTCACCTCCATCGGGACGGTCGTCAGCGTGCTTATCACGGCGCTGTTCGCTTACCCGCTGTCGCGCCGGGATCTGCCGATGCGACGCACGCTGTCGTTCCTGCTGTTCTTCACGATGCTGTTCAGCGGAGGCATGGTCCCTTGGTACATCACCTACGTGACGATGATCGGCCTCAAGAACACGCTGCTCGCCATGGTCATTCCGAACCTGCTGCTGAGCGCGTTCAACGTCCTCTTGATGCGGAGTTTCTTCGCCAACACGATCCCGGAATCGGTCATCGAGTCCGGCACCATCGACGGCGCGAGCGAGTTGACGGTATTCCTGCGGCTCGTCATTCCGCTGTCGGCGCCCATCATGGCCACGATCGGGCTGTTCAATCTCCTCGCCTACTGGAACGACTGGTACAATTGCATGCTTTTCGTCGATACGCCGGGACTGATGAACATCCAGTACCTGATGACCAAGACGCTGAACAACGTGCAGTTCCTGATCATGAAGGCGGATACGTCCAGCCAGGCCGGAGAATTGATCGCCCAGATGCCGACCGAGACCGTCCGCATGGCGCTCGCCATCATCGGGATCGCGCCGCTCCTCGTCGCGTATCCGTTCTTCCAGAAGTACTACATTAGCGGCATTACCAGCGGCGCGGTCAAAGGTTAAGCTTGCGTCGCTGCTCGATATCATACAAGCTAATAACATGGAGAAGAAGGGAATGGCACACATGCAAAAGAAGGCCCAAAAAATGACGGCCCTCCTGATGGGAACCGCAATGGTCCTATCCGCCTGCGGAAGCAACGACGGCGGGAACAAGAACGCATCCGGCAGTCCGTCCGCTTCGGCAGGCGCTTCGCCAAGCGCATCCGCGAGCCAAGCGGGAGGAGCCGCGAACCTCAAGCCTTACAAGCTCACGTTGATCTATCCGGGCTCCATTCCGAAGGATATGGCGCTGGTTCAGGACGAGATGAGCAAGTATCTGACGGAGAAGATCAACGCGACGATCGAGCTGAAGCCGATCGACTGGGGCTCCTGGACCGACAAGACGAACCTGATGAAGATCTCCGGCGAGGCGTTCGACCTCATCTTCACCGCCGGCTGGTTCTCCTACGGCCAGGACGTGTCCAAGGGACAGTTCCTGGAGCTGTCGGATCTCATGTCCAAGTACGGGCAGGATATTCCCGGGATACTGGGCGACGACTTCCTCGCCGGCGCGAAGATCAACGGCAAGCTGTATGCCGTGCCGACCAAGAAGGAATTCGCGCAGGGCTTCGGCTTCCTGTTGAACAAAGACCTCGTCGACAAATATAAATTCGATATCACGGGCATCAAGTCGCTCGAAGACATGGAAGCCATGTTCAAGACGATCAAGGAAAAAGAGCCGGGCGTCGTGCCGGTCGTCAGCAACCGCTTCGCGAACACGTGGGGCGCCGCCAACTACGACGGCAAGATCTCCCGCGACAGCAAGGAGCTCAAGGTCATCGACGACCTGACGGATCCGAAGTTCATCGAATTCCGCAAGCGCATGCGCCAGTGGAATCTGAACGGCTGGTTCGACAAGGACGTCGTGACGTCGGACGACAGCGACCAGGCGATGAACATGATCAAGGCCCGCAAAGCGTTCGCCATCGGCCAATCGCTGAAGCCCGGCAAGGACAAGGAGATGTCCGTCACGACCGGCGTTCCGCTCGTGCAGGTCGAGACGGCCAAGCCGTACACGACGACGGGCGAAGCCCAAGGGGCGATGCTCGCCATCTCGCGAACCTCGAAGGACCCGGAGCGCGCGATGATGTTCCTGAATCTGCTCTACACCGATCCGAAGCTGCTCAACATGCTGGATTGGGGCATCGAGGGCAAACACTACGTGAAGAAGTCGGACAACGTCATCGACTACCCGGAAGGCGTCACGGCCGAGACCCAAGGCTACCCGAGCCCGGGCGGATGGATGTTCGGCAACCAGTTCAACTCCTATCTGTGGGCGAACGAAGATCCGGACAAGTGGCAGCAATTCGAGAAGTTCAACGCGAGCGCGGAGCGCTCCATCGCGCTCGGCTTCACCTTCGACGAGACGCCGGTCAAGGCGGAGCTCGCCGCGGTGGGCAACGTCGACAAGGAGTTCCAGGCGGTCCTGAACGCCGGCGCGGTCGACGTAGACTCCACGATCGCCAAGTACAAGGCCAAGCGCGACGCCGCGGGCTATCAGAAGATTCTGGAAGAGACGCAGCGCCAACTGGACGAGTGGGCGAAGAATAGCAAGAAGTAGAACGGAGGCGGAGGCTGGGGGCAGGGTGTCCAGCCTCCGCCTTCTGTCGGCCTTCATCCAAGATTTGTGAGTCGTTCAGCGCTTACTTGGCGCGAGGGGATATGCCATAATGTCGAGTAGAAGGCTGTCAATCTACCGATCGGGATGAATAGGCGGGGACAACGACGATGAATCCGAAACGCTCGCTCCGATTCAAATTAATCGTAGGCTTCGTTACGATCGCGCTGCCGCTCGTCTGCCTCCTGCTCTATAGCAATTATACGGCGTCCAACTCCGTCCGCGAACAGGCGGCGGAGTCGAACAAGAGCATGATCACGCTCTACTCGAATCAGATCCAGACCGCGCTCGGGCGGGAGAGCAACTTCCTGTACACGCTCGCCTCCGACGACGCGGATATTCTCTCTCTCAACAAGATGGACTACGACTCTACCGAGTACGCGCTGACCAAGCTGCGCATCCTGAACGGCCTGACCCGCAATCACCGGTTCAATAGCAGCTCCGATATTCAGTTCGTCTACGTCACGGCGCACCGGGATCTGATCCATACCCAGATCCAGGCCGACACCTACGACGAGACGATGGGCATTCAGCAATGCCTCACGGACCTGCTGGACGAGGTGCAGCCGGACAGTCCTCTGTTCACGGAGTGGAAGATCGCGAAGTGCGCCGGCAAGCCGGGGCTGATCCGCATCGTCAAATCGGGCTTCGGCGACTACCTGGGCGCCTGGGTGCGGCTCGATCACTTGATGGTGCCGCTGGAGCTCATTCAGCTCGGCAGGGCGGGCTTCGCCGCCTTCGCGGATTGGAGCGGGAAGGTGATCTCGGGCAGCATCGACACGGGCAGCTTCAAGGAGCCGCCCGTCATCGATCTGCGGGCGAATTACGAGCGGCTGAAGGGCGAGAAGGACACGTACGTCGTCGTCAGCAATCCGATCGCCTCGACGGACGTCACGCTGGCCGCCTTCATTCCCGAGCAGGGCATGCTGCAGAACCTGTCCCGCTTCCGCGCGTTCCTCGTCTGGGTGCCGCTCTTCGCCTTCGCGCTGCTCTTGCTGTACCTGATCTATCTCAACGGCGTCATCATCCGGCCGATGAACGAGCTGGTGAAGGCCATGCGCACGCTGAAGCGGGGCGACTGGAAGTTCAGGCTGAGCCGCTCGCCGTCGCGCGAATTTTTCTCGGTCAACGAGACGTTCAACGACATGGCGCATCAGATCCAGAAGCTGAAGATCAACGTCTACGAGGAGCAAATCCGCGCTCAGCAGGCGGAGTTGAAGCATCTGCAGCTGCAGATCAACCCGCACTTTCTGCTGAACAGCATTAATGTCGTATACAACCTGGCGCAGATCAAGAACTTCTCGGTCATTCAGGCGATGTGCCTGAACCTGGTGAAGTACTTCCGCTTCACGACCAAGACGAGCCAATCCTTCGTGATGCTCGCCGAAGAGATGGAGCATATGGACAGCTACCTGCGCATTCAGCAGGTTCGCTTCCCCGAACGGATCACGTTCCGGATCGCGGTCGAGGAGGACGTCCGGCAGGTCCCGGTGCCTCCGCTGCTCGTGCAGCCCTTTATCGAGAACGCCGTCAAATACGGCTTCGACTTCATGGAGGAACCGTTCCATATCGAGATTCAAGCGGTGCGGGACCCGGACCGGGGGAGCTGCCGCATCCGGATCGCCGACAACGGCAGCGGATTCCCGCCGGACGTCTTGGGAGCGCTTCGGGACGGCAGCTACTTCCGGCGCACCGACGACCGGCATCTGGGTATCTGGAACAGCTATCACCGCTTGCAATTCCTGTACGGACGCGAGGCGCGCCTGACGTTCGGCAACGACGCGGAGGGCGGCGCGCTGGTCGAGCTGGAGATTCCTTTGCAGGCGCTTCCGCAGTCGGAGATGCCGCAGGAGAAGATGGGTTAAGATCCTTACTTGCCGGAGGTGGGCCGCTTGCAGGTCTTGATTGTCGACGATGAGATGTACGCCGTCATGGGGATGAAGGATGCGATCGATTGGGAGGGCCTCGGCGTCACGGCCGTCTATGAAGCCTACAATATGAGAGAAGCGGTGAGGATCTACGAGCGGCAGGAGATCGACGTCATGATCTGCGATATCGAGATGCCGAAGGGCACGGGGATCGAGCTGCTGGAGTGGGTCAACGGACACTCGCCGCACACGGAGACGATCTTCCTGACGGCCCACGGCGACTTCCGCTTCATGCAGCGGGCGATCCAGCTCAGCAGCTTCGACTACATCATGAAGCCGGTCGAGTTCGACGTCATGGAGGAGACGCTCCGCCGGGCGATCCGCACCGTGGCGGACAAGCGCAGCGAGCGGGCGCAGACCGAGCGGTACAAGCCGTACTACGAGCTGTGGACCAAGAAGAAGACGCTCCTCAGCGAGCGCTTCTGGTACGACCTGCTGGCGGAGCGGATCGTCGCAAGCGAGGAGGCCGGCGTCCGTCTCCCCGCCGAATACGGCATCGCCCTCCAGCCGGAGGACCGGCTGCTGCCGGTGCTGATCAGCGTGGAGGATTGGAAGCGGGAGCTCAGCACCCGGGACGAAGAGGTGATGGAGTACGCGATCCGCCAGTCGGCGTCCGAGCTCGTCATCGCGGATTCGCGCGGGGAGGTCATCCATACGAAGCACGGCGTCGCGATGGCGCTCCTCTTCGCGTCGCCGGAGGAAGCAGCCGCGCTGCGGAATCGCATCGGCGGCCGTTGCGACCGGTATATCGACGCCTGCACGCGGTATTTGAACTGCACCGTATCCTGCTACATCGGCGAGCCCGTGGCGCTGCCCGAGCTGACCGCGATGTACAAAGCGCTGCTGGCTATGGAGTACAACAATCTCAGCGAGTCGAACAGGCTGAGCTGGCTGCGCAACCAGACCGGGGACCCTGTGCCGGACCCGCGCCTGCCCGACTATGCGGCTTGGGCGCTGCTGCTGGAGCACGGCAAGGAAGAGGAGCTGGTTCGGCAGCTCCGGAGCAGTCTGCGGGAGCTCGCGGCGGACCGGCGTTTCGGCGCGAGCGTCCTGGATGCTTATTACCTGGGGTTCCTGCAGATGATTCACTACCTTCTGCAGAAGAAGGGGCTCTCGGCGCATCAATTGCTTCACGACGCAGGCGTCCCCCAAGTCAAGGCGCCTCCGCGCACGGTCGAGCAGATGGAAGAGCGGGGCGTGAGGCTCATCCGCGCCGTGCATCGCTATCTGGACCAGGACGAATCGGTCATTCGCCGTCTGCGCGCCTACATCGCCGATCGCCTCGGAGAGAACATTACGCGCGAGATGCTGGCCGAATATGCCTACTTGAATCCCGCCTATCTGTCGCGCCTGTTCAAGAAGGAAGTAGGCATGAGCATCACCGATTACCTGCTGAACGAGCGGATGCGGATCGCCAAGGAGCTGATCGCCCACTCTACGATCCCGATCTCAGAGATCGCGCGCACGCTCGGCTACAGCAACTTCTCCTACTTCTCCAAGATGTTCCGGAAGGTTCACCAAGCCAACCCCCAGCAGCTTCGAAAGCTGTCGGGCATCTCGGGCGGATAGACCGGCGTCCGGCGGAGCGTCGGAACGGGGGGCCGAGACGGGAAAGCCCGCGGGAAGACGCCGATAGGGCCGGGAGCCGTTGGCGCTCCAGGCCCTTAATCCATGCGCATGATTCTTACCATGGCGATGAATAGCGCTTTAATCTTTTTGTATTTCGAACTGGAGATGGTGGCCGTTTTCCCGCCGGCGAAGATCGCCTTCGAAAACTTCTCGTCGAGTTCTACCATTTTCGTCATATGGATCAGGTTGCCTCGATCCGCCCTTTCGAACGGCAGTCCGACCGCCTGAAGAGCCGATTCGATCCTATCGAGCGTCGCCAACAGATGAAAAACCTCGTCCTGCGTATGCACTTGGATGGCGTTGCCGAATGCGCTGAACTTGATGATCTGGCGCACTTCTAGGAAAATGACGCCGGAGTCCCCGCGCTCTCTCCTGGAGACCGGCCACATCAGAGGGGTGGCGCAGCGATCCTTGCTGCCGAATGCGTTTCTAGCGACCTGCGCTTTGATTTGCTTGAATTTGGAGCTGGAGATCGTGGCCGACTTGCCGCCTTTGAATAGCGCCTTCGCGTACTTCTCGTCCAACGCGACGACTTCGGTCAGTTGGATCAGATTGCCTCTATCGGATCGCTCGAACGGCAGGCCCGCCGCCTTGAGCGCCGATTCGATTTTGTCCAAGGAGACGAGGAGGTGGAACTCCTCATCCCGGGTATGGATCTTGTATGTAGTGCCCTCGCAGCTGAATTTGAGAATGTCCATACCGTCGAGATTGAGGAGTCCGCCCTCTCCATCCCTGGTAACAGCCCAACACCAGGCCATGGATATCGCCGCCTATTCGAGCAATTCAGCCGGCACTTCCGGTTGGTTGACCCATACGAAGCTAGCAGGCGCTACAGCCAGGAACGCCACGGCACCGATCAGTGTTGCCGCTACCTTAAGCAGTCTTTTGCTCATCTCGATTCACCTCCTTTCAAACGTCGAATGAGCGTCAGCGATTGCACGAACCACGTGACGGCCAGGAGATCGGAATGAAGAAGGAAGTTCGAGCCGACGATGAGCAGCGAGATCACCTTTAGGAGCGGATAGAAGCGTCTAGGGATTCTCGTCTGACCCGCGATTCTGGATGGCGCATAGACGAGCACCAGCAGCATGCTGATGACGTTGAGCGCGGTGAATACCTCTCCGGGCATGGCCAATTCCTTCGTCATGGCGAGCAAGGCGGCGGCCACAGCCGACACGAGGATGCACAGCAGGGCGATCTTGACGTGAATGCCGCCCGAGAAGGCGCGAAGCAGAGCGAAGGAGAACAGAATGACCATGACGCTCGCCAAGTCATGGATGACGATCCCGAGAATGACGGCGACGGCGATGGTCAGGATCGTATTCAGAATGATATGAATGCCGAATTTCAGTCTGGCGACGGAGCCGGGATAATCCGGAACGGCGTTCTTCAGGGATACGGCAAGCTTCTCGGAAAGGTTCTCGATCATCGTTGCTCCTTCTTGATATAAAGATAGATTTGGAAAGCAAGAATGAAAATGAAGACTAGCACGACCCAAAGCAGCGAATTCTTGAACATCGGAATCATTGCGACGAACAAGATGCCGAGACACAGGAGCACGAACATGATTCGGTTCTCCCACTCGCCTTTCCATTTGAAGCGATCGAGCGAAAAGGTGAAGCCGTAACCCCTCTTATATAAGGCATGACTGAGCAACAGCGTAATGATGGAGGATACCGCCTGAAGCACGTAGCCCTCCGCTTCGTCTTCCGCGGGATTGAAGGTCGAATAGGGTTCGAACGACTCCATCGCCAAGAGGACCAGCGTCTGTATCAGCGCATAGGCGCTGTAGCCAAAAAGGACGACTAAGGTCGAGCCTATGATCGAGATTCGAAGGGTGAAGAATAGAAAGAGAATAAAGACTGCGATTAAGATAACCGGCGCGTATTCGGATAAGTGAAGTTCGTTCCAGACGGACAGGCTGAACAGGGACATGAGGACTGACATGGCGAGCAATTGCTTGTAGTAGTGGAGGACGTTGAAGCGAAACAGATGAAGCATGATGGTGAACATCGATACGGCTTCAAGGGTGGAGAATACGACAAAAAGAATGTTATTCATCTTGATGTTCCCCTTTTTTGTACGCTGTCGGAGGATAATATACCATCCAGGGTGATTTGGGATCATCCGGGTCTAACTGACGGGCGTTCAAGGAGCCGGCGCGGCACATATTGCGGATCTGACGATCCGTCTTGTTGAGGATGGCCGCGATCTTCTTGGTGCTGTAGATGTGCTTGAACGGTTCCAAGTCGCCCACCTTCTTACTGTGAAATACTTCCGTGTACGGAACTGTAACTTCACCAAAAAAATACCATTTCCGTTCACGGAAAGTCAACAACAATTTTCTTTTTATCCAACCGTTTACATTTCGCGACGCGAGACAGGCGATCGAACATCGTAGGAGGAATGGACGGATGAACGAATATCGGGGAGCGCTCCCTTCCGCAGCGCAGCTGAGATGGCAGGAGCTGGAGATGGGGATGTTCTGCCACTTCGGCATGAATACGTTCTGCGACCAGGAATGGGGGGAGGGGCAGGACGCGCCGGAACGGTTCCATCCGGCCTCGCTCGATGCGCGCCAATGGGTACGCGCGGCCAAGCAGGCCGGGATGAAGTACTTTATCCTCACGGCGAAGCATCATGACGGCTTCTGTCTGTGGCCGACGGCGACGACGGATTACTCCGTCGCTTCGAGTCCCTGGAAGGACGGCCAAGGCGACGTCGTGCGGGAGTGCGCGGACGCCTGCCGGGAGGAAGGGCTCGGGTTCGGCCTCTACCTGTCCCCGTGGGACCGGCATGAGCCGAAGTATGCGGACAAGGCCGCGTATGACGACTTCTATGCCGAACAGCTCACGGAGCTGCTGACCGGCTACGGTCCGCTCATGGAGGTCTGGTTCGACGGAGCCGGATCCGAAGGGCGCGAGTACGACTGGGAGCGCATCATGGCGATCGTCCGGGCCTATCAGCCGGAGGCGATGGTGTTCAACATGGGCGCTCCGACGATCCGATGGGTGGGCAACGAGGACGGCGTCGCGCCCTATCCATGCTGGAATACGGCCGAAGCGGCACGCCTCAGCATGTTCACCGACGCGAGCGCCGGGTGGCTGGACGGCACGCCCAAGTGGGTGCCGGCGGAATGCGACGTGCCGATCCGCGCGCACCAATGGTTCTGGCACCCGGACGCCGAAGACCGCCTGCATACGCTGGCGCATCTCGTCGACGTCTACTATCGGTCGGTCGGCCACGGCTGCAATCTGCTGCTCAACGTCGCGCCCGACGACCGGGGCTTGCTGCCGGAGGCCGACGTGCGTCGCGTGCTCGAACTGGGCGCAGAAGTGCGGCGCCGCTTCGGCGATCCGGCGGGGCAGACCCGGGGGGCTGGCAGCGAGCTCACGCTGGAACTGGGTACGGCGACGACGATCGATCATCTCGTGCTCATGGAGGATATCCGGCTGGGCGAGCGGATCCGCTCGTACGTCGCCGAAGCGCGGCAGGGCGGCGCATGGATGGAGCTGGCGCGGGGGAGCGCGATCGGCCGCAAGAAGATCGACGCCTTCCCGCCGGTGAAGGCGGACGCCGTCCGCCTGCGCGTGCTCGCCAGCGAAGGGGAGCCGGTCATTCGTTCTTTGCGCGTTTATGACGCAGGAACAGGGCCGGTGACGGAAGCGCAGCGCGCGCGAACGGGTTGACCGAGCGATCTTCGTAACGATATAGCATGGCATGCAGCAGGCGATCGCGCCGGAATTTCCGGCCAGCGGTCGCCTGTCTGGCCTATGCATCGCCTGCGGAGTGAAGCCGAAGTTCAGAAAAGGATTGCCAGCCTGGGCCGCCTTGCCCTATAATCTGGTAAATTGCCGCGAGGCTCCGGCTTCGCAGGCGCGGAGGTGCGGCACAGCGTGTTGGAGACCGAACGGCTGCTGATTCGAGAGTTCACGATGGACGACGCGGAAGCCGTCCACCGCTACGCGTCCGACCCGATCGTGACGCAGTACACGATCTGGGGACCGAATACCGAAGAGGAGACCCGCGCATACATGAAGCTGATGATGGAGATGCGGGAGCAGCAGCCGCGCCGGGGTTACGAGTGGGCGATGACGCTGCGGGACGGCGGCGCGCTCATCGGCGGCTGCGGCCTCCATGTCTCGGAGCCGGCCCAGGGCGAGATCGGCTATTGCCTGAATCCCGCCTATTGGCGCCAAGGCTACGCGTCCGAAGCGGCGGAAGCGCTGCTGCGATTCGGCTTCGGCACGCTGGGCCTGCATCGCATCTACGCGACGTGCCGTCCGGGCAACATCGGCTCCGCCAAGGTGATGCAGCATGTCGGGATGCAATACGAAGGGCGGCTGCGCGAGCATATGCGGCACAAGGGAAGCTGGCACGACTCGTTCTTATATTCGATTCTGGAGCAGGAATACGAGAGCGGCGAATCCCGTTCGCCAGCCAAGGAGATATCTGAAGCAAAGGAGTTAAACTCGTGATAGACATACAGCAATCGGAATGGCTGATCGAAATGGACATCCCGCGGCTGCAGGCCGCGATGGAGCAAGGGACAACGACTTCGGTCGCTATCGTCGGCGGCTATCTGGCGCGCATCCGCAAGTACGATCCGCTCCTCCGGTCGATTCTGGAGCTGAATCCGGATGCATTGGAGATCGCCGCCGCACTGGACCTAGAGCGCAACGAACGGGGGAGCCGGGGGATGCTGCACGGCATCCCGATCCTCCTGAAGGACAACATCGACACGCACGACCGCATGCATACGAGCGCCGGATCGTTGGCGCTCGCGGACTCCATCGCCCCAGAGGATGCCTTCGTGGCCTCCAGGCTGCGAGCCGCCGGAGCGGTGCTGATCGGGAAGGCCAATATGACGGAGATGGCCAACTACATGTCGTCGACGATGTGGTCGGGCTACAGCGCCCGCGGAGGGCAGACCTTGAATCCCTACGGACCGGGCGAGCTGTTCGTGGGCGGTTCGAGCTCGGGCTCGGCGGCCGCGGTCGCCGCCAATCTGTGCGCCGCCTCTATCGGCACCGAGACGTCGGGCTCCATCATCAGCCCGGCCAGCCAGAACAACCTCGTCGGGATCAAGCCGACGCTCGGCCTGGTCAGCCGGTCCGGCATCATCCCGATCGCGCACAGCCAGGACACCGCCGGCCCGATCGCCCGGACGGTGACGGACGCCGCGATCCTGCTCGGCGCGCTGACGGGCGCGGACGCGCGGGACCCCGCGACGCTCGCGCACCCGGACCGCGCTCTGCGCGACTATACGCCGTTCCTGGACGCGGACGGATTGCGGCAGGCGAGGATCGGGATTCCCCGGTTCTATTACAAGGAATTGGACGAACCCCGGTTGGCCATCCTCGAAGCGGCTATCGCCGCGCTGCGCCGTCAGGGGGCAACGGTGATCGATCCGGTCGCGCTGCCGTGCGAAGAGACGCAGTGGGATTGGCATGTCCTCCGCTACGAGTTCAAGTGGGGCATCAACGACTATCTGTCGCGGCTTGGCTCAGGTACCGCCGTCCGCACGCTGCGGGACGTGATCGCCTTCAACGAAGCGAATGCGGACCGGGCGCTGAAGTACGGTCAAGATACGATGCGACACGCGGAAGAGACGACAAGCGGCACGCTTGCCGAGCAGGAGTATCTGGACAGCTTGAAGCGCAGCCGCGAGATGTCGCGGGAACGGGGCATCGATCATGCGCTGGCGGAGCATCGCCTGGACGCGCTGCTGTTCCTGGGCGCGGAGGACGGTTCGGATCTGGCCGCGCGGGCGGGCTATCCGAGCCTGACGGTACCCGGCGGATACACGGAGAACGGCGTGGTCGCACCCGGAGGCTACGAGACGCGCGGGCCGCAGGGTATCACCTTCGTGGGCGCTGCGTACAGCGAGCCGACGCTGATCAAGCTTGCATACGGTTACGAGCAGGCGACGCGGCACAGATTCGCGCCATCGCTGTGAGCGCAGCTGCGAAGGGCTGTCTTTTTAGGTTTCTAAACGGGTTTCTCGTCCAGCGTCAACGTTCGACGAGGCAAGAGGGTTCGGCACTATCGACCGGGCTATGTAGAAGGAGCGGTGAATTTCATGGAAATGCGTTTTCCGAAAGTAGAGACGAAGGAAGAAATCGCGATCGTCGCGCAATTGGCGTCGGCGATTTGGCATGAGTATTTTGTGAGCATCATATCCCATGAACAAATCGACTATATGATCGAGAAATTTCAGTCCGTTCAGGCGATTACCGACCAAGTGAACGGGCAGGGCTACGAATATTACTTGATGAACGCGGACGGCAAAAACATCGGCTATCTCGGCGTTAGACAAGAAGAGGGCAAGCTGTTTCTGAGCAAATTCTATATACAACAAGAGAACAGAGGAAAGGGTTATGCCAGCCAGGCTGTGGCGTTCCTGGCGGATCTCTGCAAAAACCGGGGATTGGGCAGCATATGGCTCACGGTAAATCGGTACAATCACGACACCATTGCCATTTATGAGAAAAAAGGATTTAGGAAGGTACGGACGCAAGTAGCGGATATAGGGAATGGATTCGTGATGGACGATTGGATCATGGAAAAGGAAATCGGGTCGGACTGAACCGCGGTTCGGAGACCCGTGAGAGATGCAGGAGCAGGGCGTGCAGCCCTGCTTTTTGTAGAGTTGGGGAGCCGAGACAATCTGAAAACAACGAAGCTATTTGCCATTATCGCTTTCAGGGTTACACACCTCATAATCGTACGGAATATTCGTCTTCGGTTGGGCAAAGGTCGCCCGGGCCTCATGGGCTGGGACATGTTCGGTGGTGCTTGATGGTGGTGCTTGATGGTGGTGCTTGTCGGTGGTGCTCGCCGTGGTGCGCCGTGGTGCTCGCTGATGGTGCTTGATGGTGGTGCCTTGATGGTGGTGCCTTGATGGTGGTGCCTTGATGGTGGTGCCTTGATGGTGGTACTTTCTCGTGGCGCTTTCTCGTGGCGCTTTCTCGTGGTGCCTGCTCCCCAATAAATTGTANNGGAGGTCTGGAGGTCTGGCGGTCCGGAGGTCTGGCGGTCCGGAGGTTTGGAGGTGCGAAGGTTTGGAGATCAGGAGGTCGGAGTTCCGGAGGTCTGACAAATCTATGATGACGGAACAATAGGTGCTTAGAATTTCCGAATTTCCGCTAACCGCCAAATAAGTATCAGATAGGCCATATACATTTTATCGTTGCAGCTCGTAAAGGCCGGATTCGCCGCTGTGCGATCCTTTTAGCCTGTCGCAATTTTCATAATAGCCTGTGACCTGGTAAGGTCATGCGTGTTTTTTGCGTTCGCCTTGGTCGCCTATCCGCCGTAGAGGGCGATGTACAGTCCGCATACGAATAATATCCCCGACAGAGGCGCCATCGCCCGCTTTTCTTGCCTGCTCTTCGAAGCCAGATTCCCCAGCGTGTTCAGACCGAGAAAGATCGTGAAGATCCAGACCAGGATTCGCGTGAACGCCGAAGGCATGTCGATCGCGACCGCATCCGTATGAACGAGAAAAATAAAGCCGATCAACAGAAGCACGCAGGCGGCCGGCAAGCTTAATAGACGCAGCCGCTTCGGCAATACGCCCGGATGCTTGCCTCCCCAGCTGTACGCCCCGAGCGGCAGGCCCAGAAGCAGCATCACCTGAAATCCAGCGATTCCGACCAATAGAATCGCGCTGACGTATGCCGCAGCTTGTAAAAAGGAAAACGCCGTCCCCATAACCGTGTCCCTCCGTTTTTTTCGATAGGCAATGTATTCGATGCGGAGGGGGAGCATTCCTCTGCCGCGATCCGATATCGAATCCTTCGGCTCGCGCGCCTCCAGCCATACTTACACCCCCTTACACCCCCAGCCATACTTATACCTCCAGCCATACTTATACCTCCAGCCATACTTATACCTCCAGCCATACTTATACCTCCAGCCATACTTATACCTCCGGCCATACTTATACCTCCAGCTATACGCATAACGCATGCCTTACGTATATCTCGCCCGCATCGCTTCGATCTTACCGCGCACGTAGGCGACCGCCTCCGCCGGCGCCGTGATTCTGGCGTCCTCGCCCATCCGCCACGCCAAGTCCGCGTAGAACGTCAGGTCCTTCGCCCCGATCCGGACGGTTGCCGTGCCGCCGCCATCCGCTCCGCGTACGATCGCCGGCCCGAACCGATTATTGGACGCCAGCGTCCAGACCCCGCGAGGCGTCAATTCGATCGTGAATTCGACCGTCTCCGCCGCGCCGTCCAGCTCGGGGAGCGAATTCCACAGCGTCATCTCCCCGACCTCCGGCAGGCCGGGATGCGTGGGGTTGAGCGCGGCCGAGCGGATGCGGTCCGCGCGGAATTGCCGGACTTCTTGGCGCAGGTAGCAGTAAGCCGGACAATACCAATAGCCGGAGCTGGCGTAGAGGCCGATGGGCTGAATGTCGCGACGCGTCTCGCCTTGGCCGGAGCTGTAGGCGATCGTCACGACGCTGCCGCTCATCAGCGCCTGCAGGAGCGTGCGCAGAGGAGCCGGGGACATGATCCGTTCGGGACTCCAGATCGCTACCCGATCTTTGAGCCGGTCGATCTGTTCCTTCATGTCGGCGGGGAGGTAGTGGTAGAACTTGTGCAGCGCGGTGGCGGCGCCTTCGTCGAAGGGGAGCGAGCCGAAGAAGCCCAACGACTGGCACGCGAAGAAGATCGCGACGGCTTCGCCTTCCGAGAAGGCGATCGGCGGCAGCAGCCGTTCCCGGAGGAGGCGGTAGCCGCCGCCGCGCCCTTGGACCGAATAGATCGGGACGCCCAGCGCGCCCAGCTCCTGCAGATCCCGCGAGATCGTGCGGGTGGATAGGCCGAGCTCGTCTGCAAGCTCCTGGACGGTGAAGGTCTTCCTGGCGTTAATTATCATGATTAATTGGATGAGCCGCTGGGACTTCGGCATGGCGGTTCGCTCCGTTCCTCTATTTTTTCTTAGCTTATCATACAAATAAGACGAAATCTGTCCTATTTAAAGCGTATCCTCGGGTTAGAGCTGATCGAGAAGCGATCGAATCGAAGGAGGAATCGGATAGGATGGCAAACGGACAAGAGAAGACAGGCTCAAGCGGCGCGCAGGAACAGGTAGGATACGCATTCGTGAGCGGAGCGGGGCTGCGGGGCGGGATTTGGAACGAGGTCGTAGAGGGGTTCGACGAGCCCTGTCTGGCGCTCGAGTATCCTGCCCGCGACGCCGAGGCGGAGGAGAGACGATCGTTGTCCCTGGAAGACTACGTCGCCGAGTTGAAGCGGCAGTTGGAGAGGTGGGAAGTGGAGCGCTTCATCCTCGTGGCGCATTCGCTGGGCGGCGCGCTGGCGCTGCGGCTCGCGGCGGAGATGCCGGACCGCGTCGCAGGCTTCGCGGCCGTCGGCGCTGCAATCCCGCGAGGGGGCGGATCGTTCCTCTCGGCGCTGCCCTGGCCGAAGCGGCTGCTGCTCTCCGTCATCCTGCGGAGAGCGGGAACCCGGCCTCCGGCCTCCGCGATCCGCGCCGGGCTCTGCAACGATCTGCCGGCGGCGCAGGCGGACATCATCGTCCGGGACTTCGTGCCGGAATCCGTCCGCGTCTATACCGATCGCACGGAGGCGCCTATGCCTGAGGCGCCGAAGCTGTACGTGAAGTTGGCGAAGGACAAGGAGTTCGGTTCCGCGCTGCAGGATCGCATGCGGGCGAACCTCTCCCCGGACGCCGTCCGCAGCCTGGACACAGGCCATCTGCCAATGCTAGGCGATCCGCAGGGGTTGAGGCTGGCGCTGCAGTCTTTTCGATCCGAATACGTACTTGATTAACGAACTTGCTACTAGCGGGGCTTCCATCACCTTCCGCTAACGCTCCGTCAGATCGTGTCCGTGGCTCTTGCCGTCCGAGATGCCGCCGAACGATTCGCCGACCCATAGCGACAACCGGCGGCAGTGGGCGGCGAATCCTCTCGCCTATCGATGACATGCGCGTTCCCTTCCCGCGTTCATCAGCTGCAGGATAATCTGGCCAGCGGCGTCGTCTTGCGCGAAGACGAACTGGCCCGCCTGTACGCCGCAAGCCAACTGCCGCTCGAGTGCCCGGGCTGGCCGTTCATGGAGGAGAACGATTCCATCATTCGCAAGCATGTGCGCTGAAGTTGGCGCGGCAGGGCTGGGCCGGCTGTCACGCCGGTCAACGCAAGTAGTATAATAGGGTCGTTGCAGAGACTGCTTGTCAGAGGAGACCCTAAGAGATGTCCATGGAGATTGAACGCAAATTCCTGCTGCCCGCGCTGCCCGAAGCGATCCGCGAACGGTTCGTCGTCCGGTCGGAGCAACGGATCGAGCAGACTTACCTGGCGATCGACGACACGCAGGAGCTGCGGATCCGCCGGATTACCGACCTCGCGACGGGGGCGCGCACGTATACGCATACGTTCAAAAACGGGAAAGGCCTGGCGCGCGAAGAGATCGAATACGCCATCTCGGAGAGCCTCTACGGGCAGGTGGCCGAAGCGTTCGGCGCCGTGGCGCTGACGAAGATCCGTACGACGGCCGAGTGGGAGGGGCTGGTCGTGGAGATCGACCGCTACGATCAATTGGACCTGACCGTGCTCGAGGTCGAATTCGATTCGGAAGACGCGGCGCATGCCTTCGTCGCGCCGGACTGGTTCGGGCGGGACATCAGCGCGGAGAAGGCATACAGCAACAAGACGGTGTGGCGGTCGCTGCAGCGGAAGTAGCGTTTCAGGGGCGAACAAGGTACGGGGAATGCTCGCTTGGGAGGCCTCCGTCCTCTCGGAGCGCTAAGATAATAGGCTTCATCGGCAAGGAGAAACTGCTTCCCGCGGAGAATATAGAACGCTTCAGGCTGATTTTGGAGTTGAGGGGAATCGCGATGAGGCAAGGCCGTCTAATGCGTAGGACCATCTGGCAAGGCATGTTATTCGCTGCGGTTGCGGAGATGGCGTTGGGTGCGTTGAATTACCGTCTTCTCCTCCAGATGGCGGGGATTCGGCAAGAAGAGGACTTCTCCTATCGTGACACGTATACCGTTGTTTATCGCGGCATTTTGGAGAATTCCCCCTATTTGGCTATTCTGTTTTGGTTTCTGGCGATTTTTATCGGATCCATGGTGTCGTTCGGTATCCTGAAATGGATCTGGGTCAAACGGATCTAATCCCATAAGGCATCTTATTCCCGTTGTTCGGGCCACGTAACGAAAAAGGACCGTAATCTCTCGCCTGAGAGAATACGGTCCTTTTGCATGAGCTTAATCATCGTCGCCCGTCTCACTCGCACCGCACGACCGTTCGCCCCAGCACCACCCGTTCCGGTCGGATGATCGCGTCCAGCATGCGCGTCCTACCGGCGGAGTCGACCGCCGGCGTCGGCTCCGACGCGACGGAGAAGGCCGTGAACCGCGCTTGCTTGCCGATCAGGCCGACGGTCAGCGGATCGAGCTCCACGATGGTCAGCGGATCGAGCTCCACGACTTGCGCCGGCCGGGAGGTCACGCTATGGACGACCTCGTCCAGACTTAAGCCGACGGCCAGCAGCTTGGACATCGTCAGCGCGAGGCTGCGGACCGGTCCGCTGACGTTGCGGGCATGCAGGTCGGTGCTAATGGAGAACGGCTTGCGCCCTAGCGCGATGGCGCGCTCTGCCACCTCGTAGTCGAAGCTGGCCGCGCCGTGGCCGACGTCGAAGCGTACGCCCCGCTCCCAAGCGTCGGCCGCTTGGGGGATCAGCCCCTTGTTGTCGAACAGTCCCCACCTTTTGCCGTGGTAGCAGTGCGTCACGATATCCCCTTCGTCCAGGACGGGGAGGATGTCCTCCAGCAGCGGCAGCGGCTCGCCGATGTGGATCATGAGCGGGAGCTCCGCTTCGGCGGCCGCGCGTTTAGCCACCTTCACGATCTCGATGCCGAGCCCCCGCAGAATAACGCCGCTCGCCCGCAGCTTCACGCCCTTGATCGTCTCGCGATTGTCCGCGATGCAGGCCATCATGCGGTCCACGTTCAGCTTCTCCAAGCTATCCAGTTCGCTCAATTGGCTGGCGTAGGTCAGACCGATCGAGCCCAAGTTTAAGAAAGAATAGATCGGGTAGGGACGGCTCTTCACGATGTACTCGCGGAAGCCGACGAAGTTGGCCTCGCCCGCGCTGCCCGCGTCCACGAGCGCGGTGACGCCGGCCCGGGGGCCGATGGCGTCGGGGGGCAGTCCGATATTCGACACCCCGTAATAGACGTGGGTGTGCAGATCGATCCATCCCGGAGATAGCAACTGGCCCCGCAGATCGATCGCTTCGGCGTCGGGCGCCTCTAAGGCGCGGCCGACGGCGGCGACGAATCCTTGCTCATCGATCAGAACGTCCAACATGGCCTTGTCGTAGTCGGGGCCGAATCCGATGAAGGTCGCGTTTCGAAGGAGCAATCCGGACATCGAATCGCCTCCTTTCTGGATGGTGTAGTCTGGACTGCGCGATGACGGAGCTTGTCAGTCGGGCCAACGGAGCAGCGAGAGATAGCTCAGATCGCCGCCGTTCCTCGTCGCCAGCTCCGGCCGGACCGGATGTCGCAGCAGATCGGCGATCCGTTCGCACACGCGTTCGATCTCTCCGTCGCGGAGCTGGCAAGGATCCAATTGAAAGCGGCCGTGCCCGGTCTCGTGCGTGCGCAGCTGTATCGACGGCGTCCCCGCCGCCAGGGCGTGACAGAGATCGAAGGCGGACAGGCCGCACCGGTCCTCGTCCACCGTCACGCCGAGGCGGGTGATCGGGTTGCCGGTCGGATCGGCGACCCGATCGGCGGCGAGGCCGTCCAACCGGTTCAACGCCGCCAGCGCAAAGTCGATCCGCGCGTCCTCGTCGGCCTTGATGCCGGCGGCATCGCGGTCGCGCCACTGCGCCAGCGCTTCGATGACGCCGACGACGCTCTCCTTACCGACCTTCATGCAGCGGCCGATACCTTTCTCCTGCATATAGCAGGCCCGGACGAGCGGGAGGTCGCCCGCGATGATGCCGGAGGTGGGCCCGCCGAGGAACTTGTGTCCGCTGTAGACGGCCAGCTGCGCGCCCGCCGCCAGAAAGCCGGTCAGATCGTATTCCGAAGCCGCGTCCACGATGACCGGGACGCCGTACTCGGCGGCGATCTCGCAGCATTCGCGGAGACCGACCATCCCGGTCTGCACGGCATGGTGCGAGACGACGTAGACCAGCGCGGCGGTGTTCGGCCCGATCGCGCCCCGCAGCTGATAGCCGGCGCAGGCGGTCGCGGCGCCGGCTTCGATGCACGCAGCGCCCGTGAGGCGGATCGTCTGCGCCAAGCCGGCGCCGAAGGAGACGCTGTGTCCCTTCTGGATGACGACCTCATTCCGCAGGCCGGAGGTATCGGGCAGACGCTCGAGCCGGTTCAGGTCCGTCCCCGTCATGCAGGCCGCGACGGCGACTGCGATGCCGGCGGCCGCGCTGGCGGTCACGCATCCCGCCTCCGCGCCGGTCGCTGCGGAGATGGCGCGGCTGGCGGCGCGCTGCAGCTCCCGCATCTCGACGAACGCGGGCAGCACGGCGTTCATCGCTTCCGTCACCCGCGCGCTGACGCGGGACGAGCCTAGATACGTCATGGTGCCCGCCGCGTTAATGACGGGCCGCAGGCCGTACTTCTCGTGCACGTTCACGCGATTGCGCCCCCTTTAGACGGCCGAACCGCCGCTTGACTTCGCGATGTCGATCGCGCTGCTCACGAAGTCGTCCGCCCGCTCCAGCAATTGGCGGGCTTCTTGCCTGCCCACGCTCGCGCGGATCATGACGATGGCCGTCTTCACATGGCCGTCGGCCGCGGCGTACGCGGCCTCTACTTCGGAATCGGGCGCCTGCGTCGCCAATTGAATGATCCGCTTGGCCCGGTCGACCAGCTTGTCGTTCGAAGGCTGCAGATCGACCATTAGGTTGTCGTATACCTTGCCGACCTTGATCATCGAGGCGGTCGTCAGCATGTTCAGGATCAGCTTCTGCGCCGTTCCGGCCTTCATGCGGGTCGAGCCCATGATGACTTCGGGGCCGACTACCGCCTCGATCATCAAGTGGGCGACGTCGCTCATCGGGCTGCTTTCGTTGTTGCTGATCCCGATGACCGTCGCGCCGATCTCGCGCGCCCGCGCCATCGCGCCGAGAACATAGGGCGTTCTGCCGCTCGCGGCGATGCCCACGACAATATCGTTCGGCTGCACGCCGTTCGTCGTGACGTCATGGACGCCCAGCTCGTAGCTGTCTTCCGCGCCCTCCACCGCTTCGCGGATGGCCGTGTCGCCGCCGGCGATGATGCCTTGTACCATCGAAGGGTCCGTCCCGTAGGTGGGCGGGCATTCGGAGGCGTCCAGAATCCCGAGCCTGCCGCTCGTGCCGGCCCCGAAGTAGAAGAGACGGCCCTGCTTGCGGAACGCCTCGACGATCAAGGCGACGGCTTCGGAGATCGCCGGGATGGCGGCTCCGACGGTATCGGCGACGCTGCGGTCTTCTTCGTTGATCAAGCGCAGCAGCTCCTCGACGGAATGGCGCTCGATATGCCGCGTCCTGGCATTTTGCTGTTCCGTCGTAAGGGCGCTCATGTTTTCGTTCATAGGAAGCCTCCGTTGCTAGGTGTATTCGCCGATCGCCCTTCATGAATCCGTGTCATGCCTATTCATGCCGGTATGACCTTCGCTAAAAACGTATCGTCTTCTTCCAAAGAGGACGAAGCCGTTTTTACTTGGCAGTCGACTTCCGCTCCGATAGGCGGCGGATGTGATCTTTCAGAGCAAGTATATACAGGAAATGTCTGTTTGTAAAATAAAATATTATATTTTTGATTATGTGTTGAAAAATTATTTTAAGTCTCTATAATGGGGTTAAGGCAGCGCTTTCAATGGGCGGCAAGGCGGATGGAGGGGATCAAGTAGGCCGTTAAGGTTGTTAGCTTTCCGAGGGGATGAATCTATATTTCATAAAAAAATAGGTTGATGAAATAAAATTTCTGACATAATATAAGAGAAAATGTAACGCGGAAGTCACCTTGATACGAGGGAGGGAGATTCAAATGTCGATAAATGTTCGTTCTGGGGCAGATAAGCTGACAGAGGTGGCGGATCAGTACTTAAAAGGCAAAACGTTTGGGCTGTTAACGAATCCTACGGGCATCGATTCCCGCTATCGGTCCACGATCGAGATCTGCGCATCGCTGGAGCAGGCCGAGCTCAAGGCGCTGTTCGGATGCGAGCACGGCATCCGAGGCGACCGTCAGGCGGGCGTCAAGTTCGAAGAGGAGACGGACCCCGAGACCGGTCTTACGGTGCACAGCCTGTACGGCAAGCATCGGGCGCCGACGGCCGAGATGCTCGAAGGGCTGGATGCGATCGTATTCGACATTCAAGATCTGGGCGTCCGCTTCTATACGTACCTCTCCACGCTGGTCTACGTCATGCAAGCTTGCGCGGAGCACGGCGTCGAGGTGATCGTGCTCGACCGGCCCAACCCGCTGGGCGGCCATGGCGCGGAAGGCGGCTATCTGCAGGAAGGCTTCTACTCCATGGTCGGAGCCTGGCGCATTCCCTTCAGTACGGGGCTGACGATCGGCGAATTCGCGACATTCGTCCAGCGTCGGATGGAGAAGCCGTGCGAGCTCCAAGTCGTCCGGCTCGAAGGCTGGAGACGGGATATGGAGTATCCCGATACGGGCCTCCCTTGGATTCTGCCTTCGCCCAACATGCCGACGATCGATACCGTCAGAATCTACACGGGCAATTGTCTATTCGAAGGAACGAATCTATCCGAAGGACGCGGTACGACGAAGCCGTTCGAGATGTTCGGGGCGCCCTGGCTGCGGCACCGCGAATTGTGCGCCGAGATGAACGCCCTGAAGCTCCCCGGCGTCGTATTCCATCCGATCACTTTCACCCCGGTCATCTCCAAGCATCGGGGCGAGCTGTGCAACGGCGTCATGACGTTCGTGACGGATAAACGCGCGTATGAAGCGGCCGCGACCGGCCTCCGCCTGATCCACCGCATCATGACGCTGCACCCGGAGGACTTCCGATGGGTGAAGCCCGACGATGCCGAGTCCGGCTGGTTCATCGACGTGTTGAGCGGCAGCGACCGGGTGCGCAAGACGCTGCATCTGGAAGGCGCGCTCGAAGCGATCCTGGCCGATTGGCAAGCCGACAGCCGGGATTGGGAGACGATCCGACAATCAAGCCTGCTCTACGATTAAAAATGCCAATCATGAGGTGATCCCATGACAACCGTTCAATACCGTCACTACCTGCCGGGCGACGAGGCGGCCATCGTGAAGCTCTGGAACCGCTGCTTGACCAAGGACCCGATCACCGAGCTGCGCTTCCGCAACCTCGTGCTGCTCGACGCGAACTTCGATCCGCAAGGGATGCGCATCGCCTGCGCGGACGGGGCGGTGATCGGCTGCTTCTACGCGATCCGGCGTCTGCTGCCGATGCACGGCACGGAGCTGGAATCGGATCGGGGCTGGGTGCCGTTCTTCTTCGTCGATCCGGGCTTCCGGAGACAAGGCGTCGCCACGCGATTGCTGGAGGATGCGACCGCTTTTTTGCGGGCGAATAAGCGGGAGAAGATGTTCTTCTCCGCTTACGCCCCGAACTACGTCGTCCCCGGCATCGACAAGCAGGCTTATCCGGAAGCGGCCGCCTGGCTCGACAAAGCCGGCTTCGCCCGCCAATATACGTCCGTGGCGATGGATTATTCGCTGGTCGACTTCGAGATTCCGGAGGCGGTCCGCCAGCTGACCGCGCAGCGGATCGGCGAAGGCTACACGTTCAGGCAAGCGACGGACAGCGATCTGTACGAGGTGATCCGGTTCGCGACGGATGCGTTCAACCCCGATTGGGGCCGCGCCATCCGGGAAGGATTGACGCAGCAGCTCAAGCTGTCGCAGATTCTGGTCGCGAGGCACCAGGGGACGCTCGTCGGCTTCTGCCTTCATGGCGGATATGAGGGCGTGCGGGAGCGGTTCGGCCCGTTCGGCGTCGATCCGAATCAGCGGGGCAAGGGAATCGGGAAGATCCTTTTGTACGAATGCCTCCAGCTCATGCGCGCGCAGGGCATGCATGGCGCATGGTTTCTATGGACCGGAGAACAGAGTCCGGCAGGTCAGCTGTATCTGAAGACAGGCTTCACGATCACACGAAGCTTCGACATCGTGTGCAGATCCATATAAACCATGCGTTTGGGGAGGGCTCGAAAGATGAAGAGATGGCAAAAGGTACTGAGCGGATCGCTGATGGTGGCGCTGGCCGCGACCGCTACGGCCGCATGCAGCGGGAGCAAGGATGGAGGATCGTCGGGCAAGAAGGTGACGCTGACGCTCCTGTCGCACTACAACGGCACCAACGAAGCCGCGCTGAAGCCTTATATCGACAAGTGGAACAGCGAGAACCCCAACATCCAGGTCAAGATGACGCCGGTCGACTTCGGCGAGCTGCTGAAGACGATCATGACCAAGCAGTCGGCGGGTCAAGTCGCGGACATCATGCACGTCTACACGCTGTGGGGCGGCCAGCTGGCCAAGAACAACGTGCTCGCCGAAGCGCCGCAGAGCGTCGCGGACGACGTCGCGCAGAACTATCCCGAAGCGGCGGTCAAGGGCGCGTCCCTGAACGGCAAAGTGTTCGGCTATCCGACCGAGGTGCAAGCCTACGGCCTGTTCTACAACAAGAAGCTGCTGAAGGAAGCCGGCTACGACGCGCCGCCGAAGACGTGGGACGAGCTGCTCGAGATGAGCAAGAAGATCGAGAAGAAGGATTCCAGCGGCAAGGTGCTCGTCCAAGGCTTCGGCTTCCAGCGCGGCTACGCGGGTCTCGTCGATCAGCCGTTCATGGCGATGATGGCCGCCGCGGGCAGCGGATTGCTCAGCGATGACCTGTCCAAGTCCAACCTGGACAGCGACGCGGGCCGCAAGACGATGGACTTCTACAGCAAAGTGTACGGCAAGAACGGCATCACGGATATCGCCTTCAACACGACCAAAGGCTTCGGCGCGGGCCAAGTCGGCATGACGATCGGCGCCGGCTGGTGGGACGGCTCGCTGAAGACGCTGATGAAGGATGCTTACGCCGATGTGGGCGAGGCGCCGATGCCGACGCCGGACGGCGGCGCGGGCGGCACGATGGCTTACACGTGGGCTTATGGCGTCAACAGCAAGTCCAAGCACCAGGAAGAAGCTTGGAAGTTCCTGCAATGGATGAACGCCCAAGCCGACGACAGCGGCATGACGCCGGAAGGGCAGTTCCTGCTGGATACGTTCAACGTCATCCCGTCCCGCAAGACGGACCTCTCGTCCGCCAAGGTTCAGGAGAAGCTGCAATCGAATCCGAGCGCGAAGCTGTTCGCCGACGCGCTGAACAACGCGCTGGACGAGCAGAGCCCGGCAGCGGGTACGGAAGTGCAGGACATTCTGTACAAGCAGATCGAGAGCATGTGGACCGATCAGATCCAAGCGGACGCCGCGCTGAACAATGCGCATACCCAGATTAACGCCAAGCTGGGCGAGAAATAAGGGATGAGGCGGCCGGGCGGCCTTCAGGCTGCCCCGGCTGCTCCCCTGATTCGAAGTTGCAAGGAGGTGGGCCATGAGACGATTCAAATTCAAGAGGGAGACGCTGCTAGCCTACTCTTTTCTGTCGCCGGTACTGCTGTTCTACATGATCTTTCTGATGATTCCGGTCGTCTTCTCCGTGGCGATCAGCTTTACCGACTGGGGCGGCTTCGACTTTGCTTCGATGAAGTGGGTCGGATTGAAGAACTACCGCGCCATCTTCTCGCCGCAGTCGAGCTTCCTGCACCCGATCCTGACGAATACGTTCGTCTTCGCGTTCGGCGGGGTGGCGATCTCGTTCATCGCGGCGCTGATTATCTCGTACCTCATCTCGCGGATGCGGTATGAGGGCCTGTGGCGGACGCTGTTCTTCATGCCGGCCGTCACGACCGTCGTCGCGATCGGGAATGTCTGGTACTACATGTACAACCCGACCAACGGGTTGATCAACGGCATCATCACGTCCCTGGGCTTCAAGTCCGTGAATTTCCTGGACGATCCGAACCATGCGCTTCTGTCCATCACCGCGGTCAGCGGCTGGATGGGCATCGGCAGCGCGGTGCTGCTCCTGAGCGCGGGACTGAAGGGCATCCCGCACGACTATTACGAAGCGGCGGAGCTCGAAGGCGCCGGTCACTTCAGCCAGTATACGCGGATCACGTTCCCGCTGCTGAAGCCGACGATCCTGTTCGTGCTGATCACGTCCTTCATCGGCGGCCTGCAGTCGTTCACGCTGACGATGGTCATGGCCAAGAGCGGCGGGCCGGGCAACTCGACCAACGTCGGCGCGCTGGAGATGTACAACCAGGCGTTCAGCTTCGGCAACTGGGGCGTCGCGAGCGCCATGGCCTTCGTCTTGTTCGTCGTGATCTTCATCATCACGATGGCTCAGCTGCTGATTTTCCGCAAGGGAGGGGTGGAGAGCTACTGATGAGATCCAATCGCGCTCCCTGGTACTTCTACGTTATCATTATCGTCGGCAGCGTCATGATGGTCTTTCCATTCCTGGACATGATCTTCTCCTCCTTCAAGAGCGCATCCGAGTACGCGCTGTTGAACTATACGCTGCTGCCCAAGCAATTCATCTTCGACAACTACCGGATGGCGGTCGAGCAGCTGCAGCTGCTGCTCCTGTTCAAGAACAGCCTGATCCGCTCGATCTCCATCACGCTGCTCGTGCTGTTCACGAGCTCGCTGGCCGGCTACGTGCTGGCGAAGCTCCGCTTCCCGGGCAAGCAGGTCGTATTCCGCTTCATCCTGTCGACGATGATGTTCCCGGCGTTTCTGTTCTTCATTCCGAACTACTTCATCACCGTCCACTTTCCGCTCGTCGGCGGCAACGACATTCTCGGCCAGGGCGGAGAGGGCGGGCTCGCGGCCAGCGTGCTCGGGCTGATCGTGCCGTTCTCGGTCAGCGGCTTCGGCATCTTCCTGATGCGCCAGTTCATGATCTCGATCGAAGACGCTTATCTGGAGGCGGCCCGGATCGACGGCGCCAAGGAGCTGCGCATCTTCTTCCAGATCGTGCTGCCGATGACCGCGCCGGCGCTCGCGACGCTCGCGATCTTCGAGTTCATCAACTCCTGGAACGAATTCATCTGGGCGCTGCTCATGAACTCAGTCAATTCGGAGCTGGCGACGCTGCCCGTCGGCATCCAGATGCTGAAGTCCGCGCTCGATCCGACGCTGACCCAGCCGCTGGTCATGGCCGGGCTCGTCATCGCGACGATCCCGATCCTGCTGCTCTTCATTTTCTTGCAGAAGTACTACGTACGCGGCATGATGAACGCCGGACTGAAGTAAGGCAACTTGCGGTAACTCGCGCAATACCACATACATCCATATAAAGGGAGCGATATTCAAATGAGCGACAATCAAAAACAACACATCTTGGCCATCAGCGCGCATGCGGGAGATCAGGACCTGACGGCGGGCGCCACGCTCGCCAAGTACGTCATGGAAGGCCACAAAGTTACGATGCTCCATCTGACGCCGGGCGAGAAGGGCCATCCCCGCCTGTCGCCGACGGAATACGCCAAGCAGAAGATCGACGAAGCGCATCAATTCGCCCATATCATCGGAGCGGACGTTCGCTTCTTCGACTACAAGGACGGCGAGTTGCCGCTGAACGAAGAGGTCAAGTTCCAGGTCGCCGACGTGATCCGCGAGCTGAAGCCCGACATCCTCATCACCCACTGGTCGAAGAGCATGCACAAAGACCATGAGAACACGCACTTCATCGTGAAGGACGCCCGATTCTACGCCGCGATCCCGGGCTTTGAGCGCGAATTGCCGTATCATGGCGTGAAGCGGGTCTACTTCTCGGAGAACTGGGAGGATATGTACGACTACAACCCCGAAGTGTTCCTCGACATCCCGGAAGAAGCGTACGAGAAGTGGGTCAAGGGTCTGAACTGCTACGCGTTCGCGCGGGGCGAGACGTACGGCTTCCCGTACATCGATTACTACAAAGCGCTGACGGTCGTACGCGGCGCGGTCAACGGCTTCAAGCGCGCGCAGGCTTATGCGGTCGGCCCCGGCGGCGTGCATCAGCGCCTGCAGACCTTCATGTAAGCAGATTTATCGGTTCAGCAGCCTGATCATCGCGGCAGCCGATCCCGATTCGGTTCCGATCCGCGATGTTCCTCTGGGGAGCATTGCGGCGCCGGCCGTTCGGATTCGGCTGGCCGTCTTTTTATCCATCTTGGCCGGGCGGCGGCATGCGCCGCTCGGCATCCCATTTTCAGAGAGGGGGAACGATGCTGTGCGAGAGGAATGGACCCGGCAAGCCGGACCGATGGGCTTGGGCGCCCGGCTCACGGGAAACGCGCTGGCGACGCTGGATCAGGCGATCGCGGACGGCGAGACGCCGGGCGGCGTCATCGCCATCGGCCGCAACGGGCAGCGGCTGGAATATGCCGCAGGGGACACGGCCGTCCGCGGCGGCGCGGCGTGCTTCCCGGTCCGGACGGATACGCTGTACGATTGCGCTTCCTTGACGAAGATCGTTGTGACGCTGCCGCTTGCGCTCCAGCTGTTGGACGAAGGACGCATGCGCCTCGATGATCCGGTCGAGCGATTCATTCCCGAATTTGCCGCGAACGGCAAGTCCTCCGTCACGGTCCGGCAGCTGCTGACGCATACGGCGGGATTGGCGCCGTTCGCCGATATGCACTCCCACGGCTGGTCGCTCGAGGAGATCATGGACTTCGTCACGGGCCAATCGCTGGCGTACGAACCGGGCACGCAGGTGGTTTATAGCGACTTTGGCTTCATCCTGCTCGGCCGGTTAATCTCCAACGTGCTCGGCCTGCCGCTCGACGAGGCGGCCGCGAAGCGGATCTTCGAACCGCTCGGGATGACGGACACCCGGTTCTGCCCGCCGCCGGAAGACCGTCCGCGGATCGCGCCTACCGAACATTATCCGTACGAGCCCGGTCCGCGGTGGGGCGTCGTGCATGACGAGAACGCGGGGGCGATGGGCGGCGTCAGCGGACACGCGGGCTTGTTCTCCACGGCCCGGGACCTGACCCGGTATGCGACGATGTGGCTGAACGAGGGCGAATGGGAAGGGAAGCGGCTGCTGTCGCGCTCGTCCGTCCGGCTGGCCGTGCGGAATCAGACGGCCCCCGCCGCGGGCGGGAACCGGGGACTCGGGTGGGTGCTCAAGGGGGACCGATGGGACGCGTCCGGCGATCTGCTGTCCGAACGGAGCTATGGACATACCGGCTTTACCGGCACGAGTCTGTACGTCGACCCGGCTGCGGGACTCACCGTCGTGCTGCTGACGAACCGCGTGCATCTCGGGCGGGACAAGTCGGTCGTCCGGCTCCGGGCCTGCCTTCATAATGCGATAGCGGCGAGTCTGGAAGATTTGTCTATTTAAAGTATAATAGGGTTGACATTCATTTAGATCGTGACAGACGGAACGGAATAGAACTTATAACGGATACGGAATCGGTGTGGAGGTTCGAAGTGATGAACGGTGGCCTTGTCAGGCTGAGAGAAGTGCTGGACCAATTAACCCCTTCGGAACGGAAGGTGGCCAAATTCATTCTGGAACACCCGCAGAGCATGATCGGACTGTCCGTCGCCCAATTGGCCGATCAGAGCGGCGGCAGCCAGGCTGCGGTCATCCGGCTGTGCAAGTCGATGGGGTTCAAGGGTTACCAGGAGCTGATGCTGAAGGTGGCGGGCGACCTGCAGGAAGGGGTCGGCTACGGCTATCAAGAGATTCAGCCGCAGGATTCGATCGCTTCGATCGTGCAGCACGTCTCGAATAACAATATTCAGTCGATTCGGGACACGCTCAAGATTCTGGACGTAGCCATGATCACGAAGGCGATCGATGCGCTCTATCGGGCGGAGCGGATCTTCTTCTACGGCGTAGGGGCTTCGAACCTCGTCGCGCAGGACGCGCAGCACAAGTTCATGCGGATCAACAAGACGAGCTTCGCCTTCACGGATACCCACCTCCAGATGAGCTCGGCTGCGACGCTGACCCCGCGCGACGTGGCGGTCGGGATCTCTTATTCGGGCGAGACGCAGAACGTCGTCTCCAGCCTCAAGCTGGCCCGAGAGAAGGGGACCGCGACGATCAGCATCACCAAGTACGGCCATACCCCGGTCAGCGCGCTGGCGGATATTCCGCTGTATATGACGTCCACGGAGAACGAGATCCGCGTCGGCGCCACGTCTTCCCGGATCACGCAGCTGAACGTGATCGATATTCTTTATCTGGGCATGGCCAGCAAGGATTACGAGCAGTCCGTCAAGTATCTGGAGATGAGCCGCGAGGCGGTTCAAGTGTTGAAGGGGAAAAGCTGATCGCGTCACGATAACGGAGGATCGAGGTGGAACCGGGGGCTACCGTAACGATACTTTTTATCGTTACGGCACAGGAAGGCGCCCTCGGGGCAGCCGTAACGATACTTTTTATCGTTACGGCACAGGATGGCGCCCTCGGGGCAGCTGTAACGATACTTTTTATCGTTACAGCACAGGATGGCGCCCTCGGGCCAGCTGTAACGATACTTTTTATCGTTACAGCACAGGATGGCGCCCTGGGGGCAGCTGTAACGATACTTTTTATCGTTACAGCACAGGATGGCGCCCTCGGGGCAGCTGTAACGATACTTTTTATCGTTACGGCACGCGCGCTCGTACGATTCGCAGCTCTGCAGCCATTCCAATCTATACGCGCGCAAGCGAACGCTCGCCGCACCAGCCGATCCTCACACGATCGGAGGGTGCGGCGAAAACATGTCCCGCGCCAGCAGCGCCGCGCCTTCCGCCGGACTGCGGGTCGGCTCGTGGAACCGCAGATGGGGGAATAGGCCTGACAGTCTCCGGAGGTATTGGGCTCTGAACAGCCGTCCGTGCCGGAAGATGGAGCCGATGGTGACGACGTCCGCGCTGCCGAACGCCGGCTCCTGCCGCATCAGGGCGGCCGTCGTATCGGCGAGCTCGGTCGCTTGGCCGCGGAGGATCTCGGAGGCGATCGCGTCCCCCGCCGCGCAGGCCTCGATGCAGAGCTCCGCGAAGGCGGCGATATCGCGCTTCGAGATATCGGCTTGATAGATGTAGGACTTGAGCCCGGTGATCTCGCTCAGGCTCAGCTTCCGCTTCACCGCCTCCGTGATCGCGGTCGGCGGATAGACGCGGTCATGGCTGCGCATGGCGGCCTGAAGCGTCAGCAGGCCGATGCGGTAGCCGCTGCCCTCGTCTCCCAGCAGGTGCCCCCATCCGCCGGCGCGGAACGTGCGGCCGTCCTCGGTATAGCCTGCCGTGATCGACCCTGTGCCCGAGATCGCGACGATCCCGACGGGCCGATCCAGCGCCGCCATGAGCGAGATCTCCATCTCGCTGCGGATGGCCGCCGGGAACGCCCGCCCGCGCTGCTGCTGATATTGCTGAAGGCTCGCGGTCAGCCAAGACCGCTCTTCGGGCGTAGCGATGCCTGCGATGCCGAGACACACGCCTGCGCAATCCGCTCCTGCAAGGCCGGGATGTCCATGGATACGATCCAAGAGGCCGATCAATTCGCTCAACGCGTTCTCGCGTCCGTTCGCATAAGGGTTGGTCGGGCCGCCAACGAGCGGAGGCAGAAGCCATTCGGCGTTCGCGCCGTAGATTGCCGCCTCGGTCTTCGTGCCGCCGCCGTCGATCCCGATATAGTATGCCATGCATTCCACCCGCTTTCTCTTGTCCTTTCATTATAAGAGAGGAGGTGATTGGTTGTAAAATAAAATTCTAAAATATATAAATATTTGTGAAATTAAAAACCAAAACGAACTTATCCTACTGTTCGAAGATAGATGCTTCCTTTTGAGTCACCTACATCTATTTCATGGGTGTTGCACGACATCTTGGGAAGCGATTGTGAACAGGCGTAGTCTTTACCATGCGGCAAGCCTGCGTTCCCGAAAGAATCTGCCGTTGGGACCTTCATCATCCAGCGTTGCCAACCAGACAGCCGTATCTGCGCCTTCCGCAACCGTCACCGGAGCAGGCAGGCCTTCCGCCATGGTTTGGGAAGCAGTCGCGGTTGATCTTCCCATTTCCGTTTGAACTCTGCCAGGACAAGCGGCGTTCACTTTGATGCCCATTTCAGCCACATCTTGCGCGACTAAACACGTCAAGGCATTGAGCATGGTTTTAGAGATGCGATAAGATGAGGTTGAGCCGTTAAGACCTAAGAATCCCTGTCGCTGCATAACCTCAAAAGCACCCAATCCGGATGAGAGATTGACGATACGCCCGTATTTGTGTTCTTTCATCAAAGGAATGGCGGCTTGAATCATTCTTAACGCCCCAAAATAATTCGTCTCCAATGTCTCTTTGATCACAGACTCTTCCACATCCAACACAGAAACTCCGTGATCGCGCAGAATTCCGGCATTATTGACCAATACATCCAGACGACCGTATTGTCGATTTAATGTCTCTGCCATCATTCTGACACTTTCAATATCATTCACGTCGACGATTTGCAGCTCGACTGCTAGGCCTTCTCGACGCAATTCTTCAACCGTATTTCGCCCTTTATCTTCATCCCGGCAACCGATTAATACGTGCAGCCCTTTCAAAGCCAACTGATAGGCGATTTCCCTTCCAATACCACGGTTGGCTCCTGTGACTAAAGCGATTCGGGAGGATACTTGTTTCGTTTTATTGTTCATTTTGTCCGTCTCCTTTGCGCAAGATCTCTCTCCAGCTTGATAGATTATCTTCCAAGAGAGATTCGGCTTTTCTTAAGCTCTCGATTTGTTTTTTGATCTCGTCAAGCTTCCTTTCGCCGACATCTATAGCCATCGGCAAGCATTGACGTTGAATTTTCTGACTAAACGTACAGTGAAAGAAATCGTTTATTTCATTAACCGTGAGACCAAGACTAAAATAGAGTTGGATGATTCTGACTTTTTCAATATCGGATTCACCATATTCCCGATAGCCGTTTTCCAAACGAGCAGGGTTCAATAGTTCTTTTTCTTCATAATATCGCAGGGAACGAAGACTTACTCCCGTCTTGTGGGACAATTCACTGATATGAATAAAAAACCGCCCCTTCATGGTCTAGTAACAAAATTCTACTCCATCACATCATGTTAAGGTCAAGCGTAGCGAGATGAGCTCGTTAAGTTAAAGGAGGCAGGAGAAGATGCTGAAGTTGTTCGAGTACAACTGGCAAGTTCGGAGTGATTGGTTCGCGTGGTGCCAAGCAGTCCCCGAGGAAGAGTGTTGAAAAAACACACGGGCGGGATCGGCGGTATTTTGTATACCCTTTTTCATGTGGTTACGGTCGAGTACAACTGGATATGCGAAATGGAAGAGAAACCGGAGTATCACTATCCTTTTGAGGAATACGCCGCTTTGCAAAACGTACAGGCACTCTCCGACCGATTCCATGATGAAGTGAAATCCTTCATCTCCTCATGGAACAGCCATTTGGAGTCGAGAGTCTTGACCACGATCACGGATGGAGAACCGGAAAGCTTCAAATACGGTGAAATCATGCGCCATCTGATTGCCCATGAAATCCACCATGAAGGCCAATTGTCGGTTTGGTCACGGGAACTGGGTAAGGCGCCCATCACCGCGAACTTGATTCGCAGAGGTTTATTTTAATGGCAATAGGACACCAAATTTTTTGAGTTTGTAGACTTAACGTGACGGATCTGCTGCTCATGGGGATCTATCGAGAACGTACATAAAGCGGCAGCGCAGCTCGACGGTCCGGCGCAACTCCACGCCACGAAGGGGCTGTCTCGCCAAGGTTGCACGACGGATCGGCGAGACGGCCTCTTTATTTGCGCATGAAAAAGGGCGGCGCAGGGATGAACTCCCTGGCGCCGCCCCTTTGTTTGGCGGACCGAAGACCGCCTGCCGCCTAATCGCTTATTTCTTCGATTGCAGCATGTTCATGATCATCACGACCGCTTCCGCTCTTGTCGCCGTGGCAGTCGGGTCAAACTTATTCCCTTCCCGACCCTTCACGATGCCGGCCGCATGAACCGCGGCTACCGCGCCCTTGGCCCATGCCGGAATCTTGGCGTCGTCCGCGAAGCTTGTTTCGGTTGCAGACGTGCCGGCCGATCCGTTGGCTCTGGCGATCATGACCGCCAGTTCGGCACGAGAGATGTTCGCCGCCGGCCGGAAGCTCTTGTCGTCGTAGCCGGTGATGATCCCGGCTTTCACGGACCGGGCGACGGCTGTCTTCGCCCATGCGGCGATCTTCGACTCATCCTTGAAGCTCGACAGCGAGGTGTCTTCTCCGTCCAGCTTCAAGGCATTCGCCAGCATGACGGCGAATTCGGCGCGGGTGATCGTCGCATTCGGTTTGAACGTTCCGTCCGTATAGCCTTTGACGATCCCGTTCTTCACCGCTTGCTTAATCTGCTCCTGCGCCCAATGTCCGGCAATGTCGGCGTAGGAAGGCTCGTCCGTGCCGGCTTCCGATGCTTGTCCTGTCGCCAGGACGGCGAACTTGGTGAAATGGTCGACTTGCGCCGTAATCGTGCTGCCGCTAACTTGACCGCCGACTTCGACCCACACTTGTTTCGATTCGTCGTAGTAGAAGATCGCCGCATGTTGACCCTTTTGAATTTTGGAAGCGTCGAATTTGAAGGTCAACGTTACCGGCTTCTTGAAGTTTTCCGTAAAGTTCTTGAGCAGCTCGAATACCGGACTTGCCAGTACCTCGCCGTGATTCAGCAGATTCGAGGCGTCCTGCAGCTTTTGGACGGTGAGCTTCAGTTCTTGTCCTGTCGCGCCCTCCGGGATGGAGACGACGATCTCATCGGATAGGCGCGTGTCGCCTGCGGCACCCGCTGCCAGGGTCAGCTTGCCGTCGGTGGTCGAGACCGGCTTGGGCGAGGTTTTATCCGAGCCGCCGCCGTTACCGCCACCGCCTGGTTTATCTCCGCCGCCGGTATCGCCGCCACCCGGCTGAGACTCCTGATTTTTACGATTGACGAGCACATTGTAGGTTTGCGTCGTCTGGCCATCCTGCGCCGTCACGACGATCGTAATCTCGTTAGTACCTACATGGAGAGCGATCTCCTGGCCGGCCTGACTGTTGCCCACGCGCTGGCCGTTGACCGCGATGGTTGCATAGCCGTTCGCCGCCGTCGGCGTAACGGTCAAGCGAGCGACGTCGTAGTCCACTGTCGAGGTGTAGTCATGAGTTCCCACGGCAAAGGACGGGCTTAAGGACCCTTGAGACAGCGTCAAGCCGGACAGATCGGCATCGGTGCTCACGGGCCCGCGGTTCACGTAGATCGTGTAGGAAGAATTGTGATCTTGGTCTTTGGACCGGACATTCAACGTGACTTCCGTACGGCCGACGGGCAGATCTCGCGCCCAATACGACTGCGTTTGCTCGTCATACGTTGCACCTGTCACGCTGATTGTCTGATACACATTCGCCGCGACCGACTTGATTTCGATATCGTGCTCCGAGAAATCCAAGTTGGCGTAATAGGTGTCCTGATTTGGATGAAAGACGGGCGTCAGCGTTCCCAGGCTGACATGCAGGTTCCCGAGCCGCGGCTCCTCATCCAATGTGGGCTTCAAGATGCGAAGTCTATATTCCTGGTAGTAAGATTCTTCGTCATCGGATTCCAGTTGGACGACAATCCTAAAAGCATTGAAGCCATCGACCAGCGAAATCGGTTTGTCCGTATGAACTGTCTCGAAGTTTTCATCCTCTTCGTTCCATCGTTCGATAGACACCTGAGCATCCGGATAAGCGGGCGTCAAGGAAATGGAAAAGGAGTCAGCGTTCAGGTCGGAAACGCCTTCCAATTCCGTCAATTTCGGGTCGAACGCGTGGTGCAGCTGCGCTCCCGTCAAGTCCAGTCGGCTTAGCCAAGCCGGCCCTGGGGCGGTGGTGAACTGCCCGATTTCGGAAGAGGTGTATCCCAATTCATTGAAGGCTACGACCTTCCAATCATAGGTCGCTCCGTAATCCAGGTCATCCATGGTCAGCTGAATGGAAGTCGGAACGTCTGCGTCTTCTTCACCTTTCGTAATTCGAATGCTGTCCCAGCCCGAGTTTTCATTGCGGGGCTTTAGCATGACCTTATAGTAATTCGCATCGGGGGATGCAGCCCAACTTAAGGTTAGGCTCTTGTAGGAATCCGGTGTCGCAAGAAGTCCGCCGGGTTTTTGGGGCCCCTCCTCCGAAGGGATCACGAGTACGTTGTCCAACGGAACCGTATCGTCTAATGCATAGTCGTTATTTGCGTCTTTCGGGGTAAAGCGGATCGCTTTGCCGGCACTTAATTTGACCTCATTGTAGCCATACTGGGTGAAGCCGATGTTCGAGCTCATGATGCCGATCGTCGCTTCGCTGCCGGAAGCAAGCTCGCCGTCTGCAAGATTCGGGTACTGGAACTGGATTTGATTCGTGCCTTCCTGCAGAATCGCTTGGAACGTGCCCAAGAGGGCGTCAGCCCCGAGCGGCTTGATATCTGTCCATTGAACGATCAATCTCCGGTTCGGCTTCTCGCCGACTACCTGATAGTAGACAAAGGAGGATTCGGTTAATTCCAAGTCGTCCCAAAAGGGAGCGACAATGTTCGGGTTGGCGAAGTCCGAGACGTCGGCAAGGTCGGAAAAGGCTCTGTTATAATAATCGCCATTTCCATTCTTATACATCAAGCAAGAATAATCGTTTGCCATTCCGGCTCCCAAATAGAGAAGACCGTTCGAAGATACCTTGAACTCCGTTTGTTTTTTTCCGAAAAATAAAAAATTGAAATCTTCAGGCAGGGGAATGGGCTTGCTGCACCCGTCATCCAGATCGTTGAAACCCTCTTCGAATGCAATCAAATGACCCGCCACCGAGTTCCCGCCCGGGGTGGGCTCGGCCGCCGCGAGCTGCGCCATATTGAGCGCGAGCAACAAGGTCAGCAACAAGCTGCATGCGATTTTCCATCGTTTCCACATGGTTGTCCTATGTCTCCTTTTATTAAAATATGAATCTTACAGAACGTCCTTCGTTTCCGTTCGTCGACATCCGGCAAACGCGACATCAGGCGACAAATTCCGTTCTACATCCCCCTACTTTAAACCTATGAAAAGTCAAAAAAAATCCCCCGAATGGGGGGGTAAATCGTCGAGATAGTAAAAAATAGTCTTAATAGAAGGGGGCGAAAGTCGCGCGATGGACCGGTGAACATCCCCTTATTTAAGGATTGGAGCATGTTCATGACGACCGCCTCGGCACTCGTCGCCGTGGCGTTCGGGTCGAACTTGTTGCCTTCCCGACCTTTCACGATGCCGTCCGCGTGGCCCGCGGCTACCGCGCCTTTGGCCCAAGCCTGGATCTTGGGGCCTGAGCTTCGGAACTATTGCTGCACGTCGGCCTTTTGGAGATACTGCTTTAACCCGTTCACGATGGCCTGGGCGGCGCGATCCTGCGTCTCCGGCTCCAGCAGCTTCGCCTCCTCGGCCGGATTCGTCAGGAAGCCGATCTCCAGCAGGGTCGCAGGCACTTGGCTGGTCGTGAGCACCTTCCAGCCTTCCTTCTTGACGCCTCGGTCGCGGAAGCCGAGCGCCTCCAGCAGGGGCCCGTGGATGGCTTGGGCCAGCGCTTGGCTCCCGCTGTCGTAATAGTAGCTCTCCGTCCCGGACACCTTCGGGTCTTCGACGAACGTATTGCCGTGAATGGAGATGAAGGCATCCGCCCCCATCGCGTTGGCCATCCCCGAGCGGTTTTCCAACTCGATGTACGTGTCGTCCGTGCGGGTCATGTGGACCTCGAACATGTCCGGCTCCTGGCGGAGCAGGTCGGCTACCTTTGTCGCCAAGGACAAGGTGAAGTCCTTCTCTTCGTCGCCGCTGGCTCCGTCCGCGCCGGGATCGAAGCCGCCGTGGCCGGCGTCGACGACGATCTTGTAACGGCCAGTTCCGGCGGGCGGTGCGGCCGAACCGTCAGGCTGACCCGCCGAGACCCCCGGCAGCAAGGCCCGGGACTCGCTGCCCGACGAGGTCGGCAGCGCGCGGTTGGAGAAGGACCAGATCAACGCGACGAGCGCGACCGCCCCGAGGAGGAAGAGGAGACGGCGGGAACGGATTCGGGGACGGGAGCGGTACGTGGGGGCTTGGGGCCATTTATTGTTCATCGCGGGAACTCCCATCCATTTGCGCCATCGTATCCTGGTAAGACCGCTGCATCCGTTGCTTAAAGGCCGCGGAGAGCTCGCCGTCCTCGATGAAGTCCATGATCGGCAGAATCTTGTACGTATAAGTGCTTCGGCCTTGCTCCTTGTCTCTGTACACCCAAGTCGGCACGTAGTCGACATTCCGGATGGACGTTTCGTTCGTGGCTTTGTTTTTCCGGATGCGGAAGCTCAGGATGATGCCGTCTTCGGTATACGCGTTGTCCAGCGTCTCGAGACGCTGATTGGAGATGAAGTTCCCCATGGAGTAAATGACGAAGCCTTCACGGCCGCCCGCCGACAGGCGCTCGGACTTCTGAATGACGTGCGGATGGCTGCCGAGGATGAGATCGACGCCTTCGCCGACGAGCTGCTTGGCGAGATTCTGCTGCTTGGCGGCAGGTTCCCGCTCGTATTCGTTGCCCCAGTGCATGACGGCGATGATGAGGTCCGCCTTCTGGGCTTTGGCGTAAGCGATATCTTCCTTGATCTTGCGCTCGTCGACTACGTTGATCATCGTATCGAGCTCCTCCGGCGTCAGGGCGTTCTCCAGGCCGTTCGTGCTCTCGGTGTAGGAGAGGAAGGCGAGCTTGATGCCTTGAACGTCCTTCATCAACACGCGCGTATCCGGCCGCTTGGCGTAGGTACCGACCGTGTCGATGCCGCGCTTGTGAATCTGCTCCAGCGTGCGGACGATCCCTTGGCTCCCGGTGTCCAGGGCATGATTGTTCGCGGTCGTCAGCACGTCGAACCCGGCGTCGCGGACCGCGTCGATCGTCTCGTCGGGCGAGTTGAAGCGCGGATAGCCCATGTACGGCATCGCATCCAGGCCGCCCGTCGTCGTCTCGAAGTTGGCGATCGCGACGTCCGCCGCGCTCAGGATCGGCTTCACGTCGGCGAAGAACGAACGGAAGTCGTAACGCTTGGTCGTCTTGTCGTAGCCGCTCTTCAATTCGGTGTCGTGGAACATGATGTCGCCCGCGGCCGCCAACGTGATCTCCGTGTAGCCCTCGCCAGCCGAGGAGGAGGAAGGCGGCGGCGCGAGCGGATGCTTCGCGTCGGGGGAGGCGTCTCCTAAGCCCTCGTTCCAGGCGAATACGGCCCATCCGGCGCAGACGGCCGCCAGAAATAGAACGATGGCGACGCGCCGGCCTTTTCGGCTTCTTCTACGTGCGCTCATGACGGATTCCCTCCGTCCGCGGCCTTGGCGGCGTATTCGTCATAGGTCAGGCCGCTCCGCGCGACGTCGGCCGCCAACTTCGTGCCGAGGTAGCGCAAGTGCCAGGGCTCGTACATGTATCCCGTGATGTCTTCTTTACCCTTCGGATAGCGAACGATGAATCCGTACTCTGGGGCGTGCTCGCGCACCCATTGGCCTTCTTCGGTATCCCCGAAGTCTTCGGATAGCTGGAGCGAGACGCTGTCGCTCGTGATATCCATGGCCAGGCCGGTCTGATGCTCGCTCTGTCCCGCCCTGGCGCTAAAGCGGTTCGCTTCCTTCTCGCCGTGGTTTTTCACGTAGCCCGCGAAGAGCGCGGTCTGCGTCTTGTACGACCGGTACCCCGAGCGGGCGTACAGCTTGAAACCGGCGGTCTCCGCTCCGGCGAACAGCGCCTTGAGCGCGTCGGCCGCTTCCTTACGCAGCTGATTAACTTCCTCGCTCTTCAGCACGGTCGGAACGTCGACCCGCACGAGATCTTCGGGGGCGTAGTCGGCGTCGAGGCTCTTCTGCTTGTTCACGAGGATTTGAATGGATGGGTCTGACGCAGGGTCATCCGACGAGATGGGCGGCGTGGACGGGGTGATAGGGATCGCTTGACCGGAAGAAGAGGGCGACGGCACGTTCGCGGCCGCACGGGTCTCTAGCAGATGAGTACAGGCGGTTAGACTAAGAGAGAGGGCCATGAGGCCGATGAGAGCGCGAATGCGTGTTGGCAAGGCAAGGACTCCTTATCTTCGAATCGTATTGATAGATTCAAGTGTAGGATAAGGATATATAGGAAGTACGATCGAGTTGTAACGAAGTTGTAAAAGGTGGGGGAGCGAAGGGGCGGAAGGCTGAGGAGAAGTGGGGGGGGTGAGAGACGCAGGGGGAGTGGAAGTGAAAGTAGAAGAGGAAGCGGAGTGGAAGTGGAAAAAGAGGAAGTGGAAGAGGAGACAGCGAGCTTTTTCGCCGCGTCAGGGCCAAAGAGACGTACCCCGTACGATACATGGCGCGACATCGCCGAAGCAGGGCCAAAGAGACGTATCCAGTACGACACATGGCGCGACATCGACACAGGAGGGCCAAAGAGACGTACCCAGTACGATACATGGCGTGACACCGCCGCGTCGGGGCCAAAGAGACGTACCCAGTACGTCACATGGCGCGACATCGCCGCAGGAGGGCCAAAAGAGACGTGTCCAGTACGTCACATGGCGTGACATCGCCGCAGCAGGGCTAAAGAGACGTACCCAGTACGTCACATGGCGCGACATCGCCGAAGCAGGGCGAATGTGATGTACCCAGTACATCACATTGCGCGTTTTCGCCGCATGGACGCCAAAGAGGGAGTCCAGGACTCCCTCTTTGAGGCACTTCACCGCATTAACGCCAAAGAGGGAGTCTAGGACTCCCTCATCGAGGCACTTCGCCGCATGGACGCCGAACGCGCCGGATCGTTGCGGAGCGCGTCCGCGTCTTTCGCGTCTTTATTACTTCATGTACGGATTATAGAATTGCAGGCCCACCATCTCGTCCTTCATGTAGCTGATGACCTTCTGCGACCGCATATCCACGAGCAGGTTGACCACGATCCTTTTGCTCCCCTTGGCCCGATAGTAGAATGCGGAGATCATCCCGTAGGAGGCGTAAACGTCATCCATCTCGAGATTGGATACGTCATGCCCGATCTGCCGCAGATAATCGTCCGCGATCTGCTTGATCTGCGTCTTGCTCGGCTTGGACGGCTCCTGAACGACGCTCGCCCGGTAGTCGTTCACGGCGATCCCGAGCACTTCGCCCGTCTCCGCCTGCAGAATCGCCGTGATCCGCTCTGCGACATGGTCCTTGTAGCTGATGGTAACGAAGTACACGGGGCTCTTCATGAGCGGTTCCGCCTCCGGCCCGCCGCTCATCTTCGTTCTCGCGTCGCCCTGCAGCCCGTTCAGATTCGCCAGCGCTTGATTGATGGACGGCGCGTCGACGGACAGCACCTCGAACGAGAGCTCCTCCTTCTTCGCGTGGAGGTCCAGATACTTCGCCATCGCACTGACGCTCAGCGTCTTGACCGCCTCAGCCGACAGGATGCCTTCGTACGCGGCGGGCGGATTCGGCTGCTGCTTGTTGATCTTGCGCACCATGACCGTGTCCTTCTCGATCGGCTGGTAGAAGGCGCCGCAGCCGGTCATGATCAGCATCAGCGCGGCGCAGCAGGCGATCGCTGCAGTCCTCATGCCCCCGGGCATCGCTACAGTCCTCATGCCTAAGGGCATCGCTGCCTTTCTCCTGCCTTCGACCATCGCCGCCTTTCTCATGCCTCCACCCCCCATCGGGATTCATGCGGTTCCCCGAAAATGACGCGTATCGTCGTCCCCGCGCTCTCCGTGCTGACCGCCTCCATCGCGGCATGGTGGATCTCCGCGATGCTCTTGCAGATCGACAGCCCGAGGCCGGCGCCTTCGCGGCTGCTGGTCCTGGATTTGTCCGCCATATAGAAGGGCTCAAAGATCCGCTCCAGATGCTCTGGGGCGATGCCGATCCCATCGTCGCTCACTTCGAGCACGACCGATCCGCCGTCGCGATAAGCGCGAATCTCGATGCGTCCGCCTTCGGGCGAAGCCTTGATCGCATTGTCCGCCAGGTTGAAGACGAGGATCTTGATCAGGTCTTCGTCCATCGGGAGCTCGCCGCCTTCGGCGGAGATCAAGACCTGTATCCGCTTCTCCTTGGCTCTCATCGCCAGGGCGGGCTCCATCTCCTCCAGAACCGCGGACAGTCGGCCCGGCGCCAATCGGAACTCGTCCCGCCGCAGCAGGATCAGGTCCATCAGCTTGGTCGACAGCGCCTCCAGCCGCTTGGCCTCCGAGTAGATCACCTGCAGGCCGTCGAGGAAAGTCGCCTCGTCGTATTTGGTCAACCGCAAGTAGTTGGAATAGCCGATGATGGAGGTCAGCGGCGTCTTCAGCTCGTGCGCGATGTTGTTGATGAACCGCTGCTTTTCGCTGTTGTTCAATTCCAGCTCGTTGATCTTGCCCTCCACGACGGCTGCCATCTCGTTGAAGTTGCTGGCGAGCACGCCGAGCTCGTCCTTCGACTTCAAGGCGACGCGTTCGGAGAAACCGCCCTTGGCGATGATCCGGGCCGTGCCGACCATATGGTCGATGGGCTTGGTCAAGCCCCGGCTGATGAAGTACATCGCCAGGACGTACAGAAGGCAGGCGCCGATATCCACCTTGACGAAAAATTGGTATTGATCCACCCGCTCCGCATACAGGGAGGTCACGTCCTTGATATAGGTGAAGACGTAGTCCTTGTCGTTCACGATCTTCTTGTTCGTCGTGAAGAGCAGCGTCCGATGGCCGAGATCCCGCAAGATGTACTTCGTCTCGTCGGTCGTTAACCCGGTTAATTCGGGCCGGACGTCCGGCATCGCGAAGTCGAGGTTGCTGTAGACGACGCCTTGCGCGGCGTTCGTGATCTCCAGATAGTTGGTCGCGTCGCCGCTCCGCGCGACGAAGGTGCTCGCGATATTGGAGAGGACCGTCTTCTCGTAGTCCAGGGAGTCGTAGATCCGGAGGACGGGCACGACCGCGTCCACGCTGGAGAGGATGTTCATGTGCTCGCTCAGCGTATTGTCGATCACCTGCTGCAGCAGCTTGCTGTGGTTCCGTTCGATGACCATGATGGAGGCGGCGTTGAAGACGATGACGAACGCGAGGATCGAGAACAGACAGATCTTCTGCCAGAACTTCATATCGTTAATCCTCCAACCGGTAGCCTATCTTGTAGATCGTCTTGATATGCTCCTGCCAGTTGAGCTTTTTGCGGAGCGACTTGATGTGCATGTCCACCGTTCTCGTCTCGCCGTAATAGTCCGCGCCCCAGACCTTGTCGAGGAACTGCTCGCGCGAGAGAGCGATGTTCTTGTTCTTGAGCAGCACCACGAGCAGGTCGAATTCCTTGGGCGTCAGATCTACCGGCGAACCGGACAACGTCGCCTCGCGCTTGTCGAGCGACACCTGGACGTCCTGGAAGGCGAGGACGTTCTCCTCCTTGCCGTAGCGGCGGAGGACCGTCTCGATCCGCGCCAGCAGCTCGATCGCTTCGAACGGCTTGACCATGTAGTCGTCGGCGCCGAGCTTCAGCCCGTTCACCTTGTCGGTGACGGCGTTCTTCGCGGTGAGGAAGATGACGGGGATGCCAAGCGGCCGGATCTTCTCCATGAGCGCGAAGCCGTCCAGGCCGGGGATCATCGCGTCCAGCAGGACGAGATCGAGCTTGCCCTGCCGGACGGCGTCGAGTCCGGTCAGCCCGTCGTGCGCTTCCTCGGTCTCGTAGCCCGCGATATTCAGGTTCATCTTGATAATCTTCGAGATATGAACGTCGTCTTCGACGATGAGTATTCTCCTGGCCATGCGATCACCCTCCTCCTCCAAGATAACCGAAGACGCGCATCATTGCCATCCGCCCGCCGGGGCGAGAGGCGCCGGGCAGCGCGGAAGAGGCCGCCCCGCAAGCCGGATGGGCTTGGGAACGGCCTCTTGGAAAGTTCCTCCGCGCCGTCGTTCGGCAGGGAGGAAGAGACGCGGCGGATCCTTCATCATTCAGAATTCATTCGTTTTGCGTCTATTTATTTCGGAACGATCTCCGACAAAAACGGATCGCCTTCTCAAGAGGACGGCGAAGCCGTTTTTACTTCATCCCCGAGATCGAGTAGTTCTCGATGATGTGCCGCTGGAAGAAAACGAAGATGATGATGATCGGGATGACCATGAAGGCGGAGCCGGCCATCTGCAGCGCGTAGTTGCCGGCATACTGGCCTTTGAGCAGCGACAATCCGACGGACAGCGTGTACAGCTTCTCGTCGTTGGCGACGATGAGCGGCCAGAGGAAGCTGTTCCAGCCCGCGATGAACGTCAGGATGCCCTGGACGGCCAGAATGGACTTCGAGATGGGCAGGATAATCTGCAGGAACGTCCGCCATTCGCTGGCGCCGTCCAGCCGCGTGGCCTCCAGCAGCTCGTCCGGGATGGTCGACATGAACTGCCGGAACAGGAAGATGCCGAACGCGCCGACGAGCCCCGGCAGCACGATGCCGATCATCGTGTTGGTCAAGTGGGAGTAATTCAGGATCAGGTACACGGGGATCATCGTCACTTGGCCGGGGATCATCATCGTCGCGAGGACGAGGAGGAACAGCTTGTTCTGCCCCTTGAACCGATACTTCGCGAAGCCGAAGCCGGCCATGGCGTTCAGGAACAGCCCCACGAACGAGAACAGCACGACGATCAGCGTGTTCCGCAGATAGACCATGAAGTTCATGTTCTCGAACAGATTCCGGAGATTGTCCATCGTGAACGTCTCCGGGAACAGCGTAGGGGGGATCTGCATGACCTCCGCTTCGGTCTTGAAGGCGGAGAAGATCATCCAGACGAACGGCAGGACGACGAGAATCCCTCCGACCGTCAGGATGACGCCTACGATCCATTGCAGCGCGGTCCCGCGATTCGGCCGTCGCGCCGCCTGCGTGTTAGTCGTACGCATCGGACTCACCTCGATTCAGACTGGGATTACAGGTCGGTGTCTTTGTTCTGCATCCGGAATTGGATCAGCGTCACGGCGATGATGGCGGCGAACAAGACGAACGAGCCGGCCGCGGCGTAGCCGAAATGGCTGAGCTGGAAGCCGTTGCGGTAGATGAACAGCGACACCGACGTCGTGCTGTCCAACGGTCCGCCGTTCGTCATGATGAACGGCTCTTCGAAGAATTGGAGCCAGCCGATCATCGTCGTGATGGAGACGAAGAAGATCGCGTAGCGCAGCATCGGCAGCGTGATCCGGGTCATCTGCTGCCACAGGTTCGCCCCGTCCAGCTGGGCCGCCTCGTAGTACGACTTCGGGATGCCTTGGAGCGCGGCGATGAAGATGATCATGTTCAGCCCGATGCCCCGCCACAGGGCGAGGATGATGAGCGAGATCTTGGCCATGACGGGGTCCGTCAGCCAGGGAACGCCCGCGATGTGGAGCTTGCCGAGCAGGTAGTTGAACAGGCCGATCGAAGGGTTGTACAGATATCCCCAGACGACGGCGACCGCCACGACGTTCGTGACGGAGGGCATATAGTAAACGACGCGAAATACTTTGTAGAGCCGGGATTTGCCCAAGTTGATCAGCAGCGCGACCGCCAGCGAGACGGCGATGACGAGCGGCACGCCGATGATGACGTAGAACAGCGTGTTCAGGATCGCCTTGCCGAAGATCGGATCGGAGACGACGTCGATATAATTGCGCAATCCGATGAACTTGATGGCGGAATAGTCCGCGAGACCGGTCAGGTCCATGTCCGTGAAGCTGATGACGAGCGCGACGGCGATCGGAATCAAGGAGAAAATGGTGAGAAGAATAAGGGTCGGTGCGATAAAGAAATAAGGGGCCTTGCTGTTGCCATACCCTCTCATCGTGTCACATCCTTCGTGCGCCTAAGTAAATGATCCGTTGTCCGGCCGAAGGGAAGTTCGGCCGGACGCGGGATGCGCCTGCGCGCTTCGTTGCTTAAAAACGTATCGCCCTCTCCCTAGAAGACGGCAAAGCCGGTTTTACTTGGTCATACAGCATGCATGAGTTTTACGCCCATCCATCTCTGTATGACCTCCGATAAAAACGTGTCGCCCTCTCCCGAGAAGACGGCAAAAGCCGTTTTTACTTGCCAAGCTTCGCTGCGGCAGTCTGGTTGAATTCGTCCAGCGTCTTCTGGATGTCGGCGCCGCCGCGGAAGATCTTCTCGAAGGAGCTCAGGTAATTCTGCGAGATCTCCTCCCAAGCTTTGATGAGCGGCATCGGCTCGGCGTTCTTCATCTGCTCGCCGAACACCGCGAGATTCGTGTTCTCCTTCAGGAACGGGTCATCCCAAGCGGCCTTGGCGGCCGGCATGGCGTTCGCCAGCTTCATCCATTCGATCTGCGTCTCCGGCTTGCTCATGAAGTCGATGAACTTCAGGGAAGCTTCTTGCTCCTTGGTGTACTGGAAGACGGACCAGTTGGAGCCGCCCAGGTTGGAGATGTTGTTCTCCTTCTTCGGCAGAACCGCCGTCGCCCATTTGTCCTTCAATTCAGGCGCTTGGTCGTTGATCGGCTTCACCATCCACGGACCGGAGATGAACATTGGGACGATCGCGTCGCCCTTGAACGCTTGGACCGGATCGAGACCGAGATCTTCCTTCGGCGCGGAGCCGTTCTGATAGAACGAGTTCAAATACTTGACGGCTTCGACGAATTCCGGCTGGTTGAACAGCGGCTTGCCTTGGTCGTCCAGCAGCTTCGAGCCGTTCTGGCGGGCGAACATGAACGAGAGCGTCTGTTCCTTCGGATCCAGCGTGATGCCGTACTTGCCCTTGCCGCGCTTCGCGAGCTTCTGGGCCGCGTCGCTCAGCTCGTCCCACGTCTTCGGAGCTTCGTTGTACCCGACCGAAGCGAGCAGATCCGTCCGGTAGTAGAGAACGCGCGTATCGATATACCACGGCACGCCTACGATCTTATTGTCGTATTTGGTGGTGTTCAGCGAGCCGTCGAAGAAATTCTCCTGCTTCAGCGAAGGATATTGATCCAGCGAACCGGACAAGTCCATCAGCGCGCCCGCTGCGGCGAATTCGGGAATCCAGGTCGTCCCCATCTGTACGACGTCCGGCCCTTTCTTCGAAGCGACCGCGGTTAACAGCTTGTCGTGCGCCGTGGCCCACGGGATCGCTTGGATCTTGACCGTGATGTTCGGGTTCTCCGCTTGGAACTTCTCCGCCATCGCCGGCAGCGACTTCGCTTCGTCGCCCATGCCCCAGACGTTCAGCGTGACTTTCCCGCCCTTGCCGCCGTCTCCGTTCGAAGCGCCGCATCCCGCGAGCACGCCCGCCATCAGCGCGGTGCTGGCGATCAGCGTTACGGCTTTTTTCGTTTTGTTGTTGGTGAACATAGCGCGTTCCTCCCCGAGTTTCCCTTATGGTTTGAAGATGACTTGCTGGATATGCGTGGAATCTTCCTTTCCGGCAAGCGATTCGATCACTGCGAACCGCTTGCTGACCCCCCTTGCGAATATCCGTCCGATTACCGTCGGCAAACGAAATTGAAGATCGGTGAAACGTTTGGATATCCTCCTGCGACATAGACATTAACCTAAATGCAAGCTATAGAAACGTTTCGATGTCATTATAGAACAAACTGTAATCGCATTCAACTTCTTTTTTTGTACCCATAATTTGTATGCGTGAAACGTTTCTATTAAGGTGAAAACGGATACGTTCAGCAATTGACGTCCGGTTTTAGATTGTTTACAATCGTGTAGAATGAAAATAGAAACGTTTCGAAATACCTGTATATACGTATAACGCATCGATTACACCAAGAAATGAGGGACTTGCGATGGACGACCGGTTGAATGACCTGCTTCGCCGAATGACGTTGGAAGAGAAGGTCGCGCAGCTCCTTCAGCTGGCGGCGCCCTTCTTCCGGGGCGCGGAGGACGAGGGGCAAATTACCGGCCCGCTCGAAGGTCTGGGCCTGGCGGAAGCGCATGTGCGCAATAGCGGTTCCGTCCTCGGACTGACGGGCGCCGCGCAGGTGATCGCCGTGCAGGACGCCCATCTGAAGAGCAATCGGCTCGGCATTCCGCTCCTCGTCATGGCGGACATCGTCCACGGCTACCGGACGATCTTCCCGGTGCCGCTCGGGATCGGCTGCTCCTGGGACTTGGCGGGCGCGGAAGAGAGCGCCCGGATCGCGGCCAAGGAAGCGGCTGCGGCGGGCGTTCACGTCACCTTCGCGCCGATGGTCGACCTCGTGCGGGATCCCCGCTGGGGCAGAGTCATGGAGTCGACGGGAGAGGATCCGTATCTGAACGCCGAATTCGCCCGCGCGTTCGTCCGGGGCTTCCAAGGACAGGATCTGGCGCGCGAGACGGACCGGGTAGCGGCCTGCGTGAAGCACTTCGCCGCGTATGGCGCGGCCGAGGCGGGACGGGACTACAATACGGTGGACTTGTCCGAGCGGCAGCTGCGGGAATTTTACCTGCCCGGCTACAAAGCGGCGCTGGATGAAGGCTGCGAGATGGTCATGACCGCCTTCAATACGGTAGACGGCATCCCGGCTACCGGGAACAGGCGGCTTATGAGAAAGCTGCTCCGGGAGGAATGGGGTTTCGACGGCGTTCTGATCTCGGACTGGGGCGCGTTGAAGGAGCTGATCCCGCACGGCGTCGCCGCGGACGAAGCCGAAGCCGCCCGCTTGGCGATCCAGGCGGGCGTCGATATCGAGATGATGACTTCCTGCTACGTTCATCATCTGAAGGCGCTGATCGAGGCCGGCGAGGTGGAGGAGCGGCTGGTCGACGAAGCGGTGCTGCGGATTCTGCGGCTGAAGGAGAAGCTGGGGTTGTTCGACAATCCCTATCGCGGCGCCGATCCGGAGCGGGAGCGCGAAGTCGTCTATAGCGATGCGCATCGCCGGGCCTCCCGCGAGCTGGCCGCGAAGTCCTGCGTCCTGCTGAAGAACGAAGGCGGCCTGCTGCCGCTCGCGCGGGAGCAGCGCGTCGCCTTGATCGGTCCGTTCGCGCGGAGCGGGGATATCCTCGGCCCGTGGTCTTGGCTCGGGTCCCGGGACGACGCGGTCCGGCTGCATGACGGGATGGCGGCGCGAGCCGCGGACCCCGGCCGCATCGCGGTCGCCGACGGATGCGGCGTCGACGAGGCGGCGACGGAGGCGCAGCTGCGCGAAGCGATGGACGCGGCGCGGGACGCCGACGTCATCGTGCTGGCGCTGGGCGAGCGCTCCGAGATGAGCGGCGAAGCGGGCAGCCGGGCGGATATTCGCCTGCCCCAGGCGCAGCTCGACCTCGTCGCGCGGCTGAAGGCGCTGGGCAAGCCGATGGCCGCCGTGCTGTTCAACGGCCGGCCGCTCGACCTGCACGGCGTCGCCGATCAAGCCGATGCGGTGCTCGAAGCCTGGTTCCCGGGCAGCGAGGGCGGAGCGGCGGTCGCCGATCTGCTATACGGCGCGGCCCGTCCGTCCGGTCGGCTCACGATGTCCTTCCCCTATGCGGTCGGTCAGGTGCCGGTTTATTACAATGCCTACAATACGGGCCGTCCGAAGGATGCGCCCGACGCCCAAGTCCGTTACGTATCGCAATACCTCGACATTCCGAACGAGCCGCTGTACCCGTTCGGCTACGGCCTTGGCTACACGAGCTTCGCGTACGGAGAGGCGAAGCTGTCGGCCGCGGAGATGTCGGCCGAGACGCCGCTGGCCGTCACGGTGCAAGTGACCAACGAAGGCGACGCGCCGGGGGAGGAAGTCGTCCAGTTGTACGTGCGCGATCTGGCCGGCGAGGTGGTCCGTCCGGTCAAGGAGCTGAAGGCGTTCCGCAAGATCTCGCTGGAGCCGGGGGAGACGGCGCAGGTGACGTTCGAACTGACCGAGCCGCAGCTGCGCTACTACCATGCCGATTGTACGCATGCCAGCGACGCCGGAGCGTTCCTGGCCTATGTCGGGCCCAACAGCCGCGACGCGGTCGGGCTGGCGTTCCGATTGATCAAGTAATGACGAGAAACGAGGGAGCAGCATGACAGAAGCGGTGGATACCAAACTTCGCGTGGAAACGGGGACATGCAGATTCCTCTTCACGAACGGCGGCGATCTGTACGAAGCGGCGCACGGGGACACGCTGATCAACCAACTGCCCGGCAATCCCGTCGACGGATCGCCGAACAATCTCTACTTGCGGCTGTACCTGCCGTCCGGCATCCGCGCGGTGCCGCTGCTCGGCGTCCGTTCGGGCAGCCGGCTCCGCTATGTCGAGCGGAGCGCGATGACGTGGGAAGGAGACGCGCACGGCGTCTCCTTCCGCGTAGACTTCCGGCTAGCTGCGGACGGCATCTGGTTCTGGGACGTGAAGCTGAACGGGCAAGGCGTGGAGGCCGATATCCTCTACGGCCAGGATATCGGGCTGGCCGACAAGGGCGCGGTGCGCAGCAACGAAGCCTACATGTCGCAATATATCGGACATTCGGTGTTCGAAGATCCGGCGTGGGGCTACGTCATCTGCTCGCGCCAGAACCAGCCGCAGCAGGGGGGCCGGTTCCCCTATCTGCAACAAGGCGCGCTGACGGGCGCCATCGGGTACGCTACGGACGGCTATCAATTCTTCGGCCTGTCCTACAAGGAGACGAACGAGCCGGCCAGCCTAACGGCCGCGTCGCTCGCGAACGAGATCTATCAATATGAATTCGCCTATGCCGGGCTGCAATCCGGCCGCATCCGGCTGGACGGCGAGGCGAGGATCGTCTTCTACGGGCTGTTCAGACCCGATCACCCCGCGGCCGTCACGGCGCTGGAATACGGCGGCGAGGTCGCCGAAGCCTGGCGCCGGATGGAGTCGGCCGGCCCCGTCCAGGGGGCGGAGATCCCGCGCGCGACGATCCGAGCCGAGATCGGCGAGCCGCTGACCGCGCTGCCGATGACGGCCGAAGACCTCGATCGCCGCTTCCCGGTCCGGTACCAGGAGGAACGGGACGGGGATACGCTGCTGTCCTTCTTCACGCCGACGCACGAGCATGTCGTGCTGAAGGAGAAGGAGCTTCGGGTCGAACGCCCGCACGGGCACATCCTCATGACGGGAAACAACGACCGGATGAACGAGCGCGTGATGACCACGACTTCGTTCATGTACGGGCTGTTTAACGCCCAGCTGGTGCTGGGCAATACGTCCTTCAACAAGATGCTGACGAACGCGCGGAACGCGCTGAACGTCATGAAGACGTCCGGGCAGCGCATCTACGTCGAGATCGACGGAATCTATCGGCTGCTGACGCTGCCCTCCTGGTTCGAGATGGGATTCAATTATGCCAAGTGGCATTATCGTCTGCCGGACGATCTGCTGGTCGTCACGAACTTCTCGACCGTCGACTCGCCGGAGATCGTGCTGACCGTCCGCTCGGAGAGCGGAAGGCCCTACCGCTATCTCGTCACGAATCAGGTGACGATGAACGGCAACGAGTTCGAGGTGCCGTTCCGCATGGAGCGCGAAGAGGACGCGATCGTCTTCCGGGCGGACGGGCGATCGCTCAGCGCGTCGGTCTATCCGGAGCTGCGCTACCGCATGCGCGTGGAGGGAGCCGGCCTCGAGGTCGGCGACGAACGTCTGCTCGCGGACGGTGCCGCGCCCGGCGACGCTTCGCTGGTCGTTCTCCGATTGGGGGGCAGCGCGGCTTGGCAATTGACCGTTCAAGGATCGCTGGACGGCGAAGCGTGGCCTTCGGCGCCGCGGGAGGCGGAAGCGGAAGCCGAGCGGTACCGGCGTTTCTACGAGAAGGTGATGAACGGATTCCGTCTGGGCGGGGACGAGGCGGGCGGCGAGCTGGACAAGGTCAATGCCCTGGCCTGGTGGTATACCCACAATATGCTCGTCCATTACTCCGTGCCGCACGGCTTGGAGCAGTACGGCGGGGCCGCCTGGGGGACGCGCGACGTCTGCCAGGGCCCGGTCGAGTACTTCCTCGCGACCCACAAGCACGAGGCGGTGCGCGAGGTGCTGCTCACGGTGTATGCCCATCAATACGAGGATACCGGGAATTGGCCGCAGTGGTTCATGTTCGACCGGTACTTCAAGATCCAGCAGGAGGAGAGCCACGGCGACATCATCGTCTGGCCGCTCAAGGTGCTGGGCGATTATCTGCGGGCTACCCGGGACTTCGGCATCCTCGAAGCCGCCGTGCCCTATACGGACCGGCATACGGGCGTTCCGACGGAAACGCGCGATACGGTGCTCGGGCATGCGCGCAAGGAGATCGCGTATATCCGGGCGCATTTCCTGCACGGCACGCATCTGTCCGCGTACGGGGACGGGGACTGGGACGACACGCTCCAGCCGGCCAACGCGCAGCTGAAGCGATTCATGGTGAGCAGCTGGACGGTCGCCTTGACCTATCAGACGTTGAAGCAGCTATCCGCGGCGCTCGCCGAATACGATGGCGGCATGGCGGAGGAGCTGGGGCGGCTCGCGTCGGGCATCGAAGAAGACTTCAGGCGGTACATGCTGCGGACCGACGTGATCCCGGGGTTCCTCTATATGGAGGAGCCGGAGCGGGCGGAGCCGATGCTTCATCCGGACGATACGAAGACGGGCATTCATTACCGTCTGCTGCCGATGACGCGGAGCATGATCGCCGAGCTGCTGACGGCGGAGCAAGCGCAAGCGCACTACAAGCTGATCAAGGAACGGCTCTATTGTCCGGACGGCGTGCGGCTGATGAACCGGCCGGCCCGGTATGCCGGCGGGGTCAGCACGCACTTCAAGCGCGCGGAGCAGGCGGCGAACTTCGGCCGGGAGATCGGCCTGCAGTACGTGCACGCGCATATCCGCTACGTCGAGGCGATGGCCAAGCTGGGCCGCTCGGACGAGGCGTGGCAGGGCCTGCTGGCGATCAATCCGATCGGACTCCGGGACGTCGTGCCGAACGCGGCGCCGCGGCAGAGCAACGCCTACTTCAGCAGCTCCGACGGCCAGTTCAACGACCGCTACGAGGCGCAGGAACGATTCGAAGAGCTGCGGGCGGGCAAAGTGCCGGTCAAAGGAGGCTGGCGGATCTACTCCAGCGGCCCGGGCATCTATATGAATCAGCTCATCTCCAATTGCCTGGGCATCCGGCTTGCAGGCGGCGACCTGGTCGTCGATCCCGTGCTGCCGGCGCGTCTCGACGGCTTGCGCTTCGCATTCCGGTACATGGACCGGCCCGTCACGTTCGTCTATCATCTGAGCGCCGGCGGCGGCCAAGCCGGCCGGGTGACCGTGAACGGGGCGGAAGCGCCCGCGCTTCCGGAGCCGAACCGCTATCGCGAGGGCGGCTGGCGGATCGGCCGCGAGTGGCTCGCCCGGACGCTGTCGGACGAAGGCAACGTCATCGATATCTATCGCTGACGGCAGCGCACACGATTAGCAGATTGTGGTATATTATGAAGACAAAAGACACGGGGAAAGGTGGAGACGAGTGCCGTGGTCAGTATCAAGGATATCGCAAAACGGGCAGGCGTCTCGATCTCGACCGTCTCTTATGCGCTGAACGGAAGTCCCAAAGTTACGGACGATACGGCCGCCCGAATTCTGGCGATCGCCAAGGAGCTGAACTATGTTCCGAACGCGGCGGCGAGGAATTTGAAGATGCGCGAGACGAAGATTATCGGGGCGTTCCTGACCGACTTCAGCGGCGCGTTCTACGGCGATCTGCTGCAGGGCTTGAAGGAAGGCCTGAACAGGAGCGGATACGATCTGGTCGTCTGCAGCGGCAAGCAGTCCCATCGGCTGCTCCCGCAGCGCATGATCGACGGGGCGATCGTGCTCGACGAGACGTTCTCCAGCGAGGAGCTGCTGAAGTACGCCGATCTCGGCCACAAGCTGGTCGTCCTGGACCGGGATTTGGCTCATCCGAATATCAATCAAGTGCTGCTGGACAACAAGGCGGGCGCGACGCTCGCGATGGAGTATCTCCTCGAGATGGGGCACCGCAAGCTCTACGTCGTGACGGGTCCGAGGGGCTCGTTCGACGCCAAGCAGCGGATGCAAGCCGTCAAGATGACGGTGGACCGCCGGACGGACCTGGAATACATCGAGATCGAAGGCGACTTCAACAAGTCCGCCGGCGCCCAGGCGGGCGTTCGCATCGCCAAGGAATTCGCCGGTCCCGCCGCTGTATTCTGCCTGAACGACGAGATGGCGATCGGGATCTACGACTACATCGCGACGACGGGGCTGCGGATCGGCCGGGATATCCACCTCGTCGGCTTCGACAACATCGAGGTATCCGAGTACGTGCAGCCTCGCCTCGCGACGATCGAGTATTCGAAGCGCAAGTGGGGAGCGCTCGCTTCCGAGCAGCTGCTCAAGCTGATCGCGGGCGAGCACGTCGAGCATGAGCGGATCTACGTCAGTCTCGTCAAAGGGGCGTCTGTGGGCGCCGTTTAAGCGGTTTTATCGTACACGCGCAGAAAGGTGGAGCAGCGAACAACGCTGCTCCACCTTTTTTTTGCACGGATCAGGAAGGAGAGGCTTCACCTATTCCTCCGCTGATCCGTCTCCGATCATAACATTCACGCCCGTAACCGGGCACAGGCTATAATGAATATCCACCTAAGCACGGGCGTTTTCATAAAAAAGTATCGTTACAGCAGCCCGCAAACCGCTGACAGTCACTGTAACCGTTAAAAAGTAACGTTACAGCATCCCGCAAGCCGCCGATAGTCACTGTAACGCTAAAAAGTATCGTTACAGCATCCCACAAACTGCAAACGGTCGCTGTAACGATAAAATGTATCGTTACAGCAGCCCGCAAACCGGCGACAGTCGCTGTAACGATAAAATGTATCGTTGCAGCATCCCGCAAACCGTCGACAGTCGCTGTAACGATAAAATGTATCGTTACAGCATCCCGCAAACCGTCGACAGCCACTGTAACGATAAAATGTATCGTTACAGCATCCCGCAAACCGGCGACAGTCGCTGTAACGATAAAATGTATCGTTGCAGCATCCCGCAAACCGGCGACAGTCGCTGTAACGATAAAATGTATCGTTGCAGCATCCCGCAAACCTGCGACAGCCGCTGTAACGATAAAATGTATCGTTGCAGCATCCCGCAAACCGGCGACAGTCGCTGTAACGATAAAATGTATCGTTACAGCTTCCTACAAGCCTCCGATAGTCACAGTAACGATAAAAACATTCACGCCCGTAACCGGGCACAGGCTATAATGAAAATCTCCCGCAGCACGGGTGTTTTCATAAGAAGCGTTCGCCCCTAATAAGGACGCGAAGCCGTTTTTACTTGGCGCAAGCCGTTCGTTACCAATCCCTCCGCAGGACGAACAAATCTCTCAGCGCGTCCGTCGACAGCTCCGTGATCCAGCCTTCGGAGGCGGAGATGACGTTGTCGCTCAGCGCTTGCTTGTTCTCGAGCATCTCGTCGATCTTCTCCTCCAGCGTGCCGAGCGAGATGAACTTGTGGACCTGAACGTCGCGGGTCTGGCCCATCCGGAAGGCGCGGTCCGTGGCTTGGTTCTCGACGGCCGGGTTCCACCACCGGTCGAAGTGAAAGACGTGATTGGCCGCCGTGAGGTTGAGTCCGACGCCGCCGGCCTTCAGCGAGAGGATGAAGACGTTCGGCTGCTCCTCGGGCGGCAGCGTCTGCGACTGGAACCGCTCGATCATCCGGTCGCGCGCGGTTTTGGACGTGCTGCCGTTCAGGTAGAGGACGGGCTCGCCGAGCTCTTGCTGGAGCACCGCCCGGAGCATTTCCCCCATGCCGATGTATTGGGTGAAAATCAAGCAGCGCTCGCCCTCGTCCCGCAGCTCCCGCACCATCGCCATCAGGCGCTCGAGTTTGGCGGATCGGCCGATCAGCATATCGGTGTCGAGCCCTTCGCCGTCGTCGGAGGCGGGCAGCGGCTCCTTCGTCGTGAGCATCGGATGGTCGCAGAGCTGCTTGAGGTGCGTGAGCGCGGCCAGGATGGCGCCTTTGCGCTCGATGCCCTCCAGCTTGCGCACGCGCTCCAGCAGCTCGCCGACCGTCTGATCGTAGAGCGAGGCTTGCTCGGCGGTCAGGTGAATATACGTCTTCATCTCGTTCTTCTCCGGCAGATCGAGCTGGATGGCCGGATCCTTCTTCTTGCGGCGCAGCATGAACGGCTTGACCAGCTGCTGCAGGTCGGCCGTGCGACGTTCGTCGCGCTCGCGCTCGACGGCCGCGGCGAAGCGCTCCTGAAACGCCCGTGCGCTGCCCAGGTAGCCCGGGTTCATGAAGTCGTAGATGGACCACAGCTCCGCCAGCCGGTTCTCGATCGGCGTGCCGGTGAGCGCGACCCGATGCCGGGCGGGGATGCTGCGGACGGCCGCGGATTGCTTGGTCTGCGCGTTCTTGATGTTCTGCGCTTCGTCCAGGCAGAGGGTCGCCCACGTGTACGCCTGGAGCGTCTCTTGGTCCAGCGCCGCGGTCGCGAACGAGGTGAGGACGACGTCCGCCTCCCGGATCGCGTCCGCGAACGCCTCGCCGCCGGCGCGTCTCGCGCCGTAGTGGAGCATGACCCGCAGCGACGGCGCGAAGCGGGACAGTTCCTTCTGCCAGTTGCCGAGCACGGAGGTCGGGCAGATGACGAGCGAAGGGATGCCGGCGGTATCCGCGCCGCTCTCCCGGATGTGCAGCAGATAGGAGATCAGCTGCACGGTCTTGCCGAGCCCCATATCGTCCGCCAGGCAGGCGCCGAGCCCGAAGGTCCGCAGGAAGGCCAGCCAGGAGTAGCCGTCGCGCTGGTAGGCGCGCAGCTCGGCTCGCAGCCCCGCGGGCGCGGGAAGCTTCGGCCATTCGGCTTGCTGGACGAGCTGGTCGATGATCCGGGCGAGATGCGCGTTCAGCTCGACTTCGAGCTCGACGCGCGCCGCATGCCCCCCGGCTTCCGGATCCGGCTCGGGCTCCGCGGTCTCGCCGTTGCTCGCGGCCCAGGCGCTCCGATTCGCGAGCAGATGGAGCTGCAGCACGTCCTGGAAGGAGAGGCCTTGGGACTTGTCCATGCCGTCCATCGCGCGCCGGATCTGCGCGAGCAGCGCCGGATCGAGCGGGACCCACTGGCCGCGGAACTTGACGAGACGCTCTCCCCGCGCGATCAGCTCCGCGAATTCAGCTTCGGTCATCTCGGTATCGCCGATGGCGATCCGCCAATCGAAGTCGATGATCGAGTCCAGACCGAACAGCGAGCCGCCGCCGCCCTTCTTGGCCGCGGGATCGCCCTCGCCCTCGCGGATCTTGGCGCGCAGGCGCGGCTTCTTGCGGCTCGCCGCCTCCCACCAGGCGGGCAGCAGCACCTGCCAGCCGCCTTCGAGCAGACGGCGGCTGTCGACGGTCAGGAACTGCCAGGCCGCCTGGTCGTCCAGCGGCCGGGCGAGCACGTCGGCGCCGTTGCCCAGCCTGCCTTCGGGCAAGCTGGCGCGCAGGCGATCGAGCCAGCTCTCGGCGCGCTGGCGCACATGCGCCGTCCAGGCGCCCGGCCATGAGCCGGTCGCTTCTCCGCCGGCGCTCAAGCTCGCCGGAGCGAGCGCGGTCGGGTCCCGTTTGTCCTGCAGCATGAGCCGCAAACGCCATTCCGGCACGTCCTCGTCCGGCTCCAGCAGCTGCAGCACGGGGCGGAACGGCGCGGCGTCGGCCTTCCAGCCGACCGCGACCAGCCAAGACTCCGCATCCATGCCGGTGAAGGCGGCCGGGTCCCGGGCGAACAGCAGCGGGTATTCCCTCCGCAGGTCGGCCGCTTCCGCCTCGGTGCCGAAGTGCCGCTCGGATACGGAGGCCGAGAAGGCGGCCTGCAGGCCGTTCAGGAAGGCGAGCCGCTCTTCCTCGGACGACTCGTCATCCGGCTCGCGCGCCTCCGCGCGATCGATCGCCGCGAGCGCTTCATCCACCGCGGGGGCGTCCCAGGTCCATTGGAGCTTGTGCTGCCGGAAGGCGGAGAGGCTGGGTGCGAACTTGCGCGCCTCGAGGCTCTCCGCGAGCATCGGCGCCAGCTTGATCAGCGCGCGAGAGGCTCCGTCCGCCCATACCCAGTCGATATGCCGGAGCAGATGAAGCTCCGCGAAGAACGGGATCACCTGCTCGGCGGGCAGGATCACGACGTCGATGCCGTCCTGGACGTTCTTGACTTCGAGCTCGGTCCCATAGAAGGACGGCGCATGCCAAGCGAACAGACGCTGCTTCACATAGGTGCCGGGCACGTAGCTGTAGCCTTCCAGGGTGCCCCAGATGACGGCGTCGCCATGGCCGCTCATGCTGAGTCGGATTTGGATCGTATTCAGGTGCGTGCTCATGGAATCAGCTTTCCTTTCCGCAGCTCTTCTTGCAGGGCGCGCAGCCGACTATGGCGGGCCGCGAAGGCGTCCAGGAACAGTTCCCACCGCGACTCCAGCTTCATTTTCTTGTAGAGCTTGGCGAGACGCTTCAGCAGTCTGGCCGCGGCCTTGTAGCCGGCTCTGTTTTTCTCCGCCACGTATCTCTCCACGGCCTGATGGTAGAAGGGCAGCAGCGCCTCGGGCGCCTCCTTCTCCAGGGGCTGCAGCTCGGTCGCGCGGAAGTCGAGCGGCTCCCGTCCCGCGCTGAGCTGGTAGTCGACCCAGCGGTGCCATTCGCCGCGCGCCCGCATCTGCGCTTCATAGATATCGCCCGCGTACGGCAGCATCCGGCCGAGCGCGTCCCACATTCGCGCCTCGGCGCCGGGCAGGCGCGCCGCGACGATCTCCCAATAGGCGGCGTATTCGCTCAGGTGGTTCCGGTTCGCATGGTTCGCGAGCAGCGGGGCGATCGCCTCCAGCCATGCCAGCAGCCGCGCCCAGTCCTCCGCCTCCGACAGATCGGCCAGGAAGCGGTACAGATCGCCCGAGAGGAGATCGAGCTTGCGGCCCGCCGCCTCCTGCAGCAGCGTCCACGCCGCCTCGTCTTCGCCCAGATAGAAGCGCATGCGGCTCTGCGCGAGCGCCTGGGTCAGCAGCGTCCGCTTGGACGCCGCCTCCGCCTTGGCGCCCGCCGACCGAAGCTGCCGCAGCTCCTCCTCGTACCGCTGACGGTCCTTCAGGTTCGCACGTATCCCATGCCGCCACAGCCGATCGTAGATATCGAAGTATTCAGCCTGCGCGCCGGACTCCGACAGCATCTTCCCGCGGATCGCGGCCAGCGTCTCCTCCACGCGCGCCCACTGCTCCGGCTCGTCGGCGAGATCCAATCCTTCGGCGAGCGCGGCTCTGATCGCATCCTGCAGCTCCGACGCCGCCAAGTGCGTGTGATAGCCCATGTGGGAGCCGAGCTGCTGCCAGGAGGCTCTCGCCGGCTTCATCACCTCTTCCAGGACGAGGAGCTGCGCGTGCAGCGCGAACAGCCGCATCGGCACGGGAGAGAGCGCGGGCTTCAGCCGTCCGATCGCGGTCAATGCGTCCTTCACGTACTGAACGTTGCGCGTCTCGTGCGCCAATGGCGCGGTAACCCGCGCGAACAGCTCGCGCCACTCCGCCGCGGACATTCCGGGGATGCGGTCCGCCAGCTCCTGCGGCCGGGCGACGCCCCCTGCCGGGACGGCCTGGGCCGCACGCTGGGCGGCCGCCGCCGTCTTGGCGTTGGCCAGCGCGTTCACCGAGCGTCCCTGGCGCTCGGCATAGGCCATCAGCGCGGCGGCGATGTGCTTGCAGCCGCTGGCGGCCTGGCAGCTGCAGCGGCTGTCGGCGAGACGCGTCAGGTCGATCTCGACCTGGCAGCGCTCCTCGTCCATGACGACCGCCGCGATCCGTCCCGCCGCGGCCGCGCGCAGCTGGAGGACGCGTTCTTGCTTGTAATATTGGAAGCCCCGCTTGAGGGTCAGATCGTTGAAGTGCTCGGCAGCGTCTTCGACGAGCTGATGCCACTGCGTGTCGTCCATGACGTAGTTCGGTTGCATGAGTCCACCATCCGTGTACAGAGCGGACGCGAGTCCCTCTTTTTGAACCATTTAGAATGTATAAGTTTCACGCTTATCCATTTCTAAAGGGTCTCCGATAAAAACGTCTCGCCCTCTTCTGAGGACGGCGAAGCCGTTTTTACTTGGTCTCCTTATTATAGCACTTCCGGATGCGGAGGGCGTCAAGAAGCGAGCCTTCCAACAGCGTCGATTGCGATAAGAAGACGTGCCTTGAGAGGCGTTGAGAGCGGGTCCCGGCATACGCAAAGAAACCACCGAATCCGTCCTGAGGCAGCGGATTCGATGGCTTCTATGGCTTAGCTGTCCGAAGCCGCTGCCGCGGGCGGAGAGCTGGGCGGACAGGATGGCGAGCGATGGATTCCGTTAGCGGCTAAAGCGGCGGATGCCTAGCTGCGTTCGATAGCGCCATCGCGAATGCGCGCGAGGCGTCGGATCAGACTCTATCGTAGTAGTTCGCGTTCAGCGATCGATTGTCGCGGAACGTGTCGTAGACGTCGCGGTCGCGATCCGCCCGGGCATCGAAAGCCGTATCGTGGTCGGCACGGGAATCGACCAGCACCAGAATGCGGCCGTCCTTCACGTACGCGTCATACTGCTTGGCCTCGTCCGCGGGAATGCCCGTGCCGATCAACCCGCCGACGATGCCGCCGGTGCCGGCGCCGACCGCGAGACCCGCCAGCGTCGCCGCGATCGGGCCGGCCGCGAGGATCGGTCCGATCCCGGGGATGGCCAGCAGGCCCAGACTGGCGAGCAATCCGGTCGCACCGCCTACCACGCCGCCGGTCGCGGCGCCGGCAGTCGCGCCTTCAGGCGCCTTCGTCCCGGTCTCGTTCGTTACGCCGTAGATATCGTCCTTGTTCTTCCCGACGACGGAGATGTCATCGGACGTATAGCCTTGCCGTTTCAGTCCTTCGATAGCCCGAATCGCTTCCTGCTCCGTCGTGAACACGCCAACGATTTTCTTATGGTTTGCCATGAGGGTTCCCTCCCGCGATTGGAATGGCGATGACTGGCTCGTCTCGTTCCTTACCCTTTTCCGGGCGTCGTCAACCTGACGGGGGCGACCTGCCCCGCGCTGTTCTAGCGTTTCTACGTGCTGCTGTATCGCTCGCATCGGTTCCGGTCGAGGGAAGTCGAGGCGCAGAAGCAAGGCAACGGCTACATCCTGCGGGACCGGACCGGCCAGGTTGGCGGGATTTCGTATCAGACGGTAGACGTGGACACCTGGATCATCATCGATCATATCGATCTCGATCGAACGCCGAATATGGCGATGTCTGGCTGAAGGAAGACGCGAACCGCTACCCGGATTCCTACAGCTCGCGTGGCGTCAAATCATGCGACGCAAGACCGTGAGCGTGTTTAGCGCCGGCCTGGCCGGAAGGAACGCTCCGGCCCAACCAGGCCGGGGCGTTCTTGGCGTGACGCGGCCCGAACCGACGACGCAGAAGACGCATTTACATAAAATTTAGAAAAATGTCGATTTCTTCTGCAACTTTCCGACAATTACACTTGTCTTACAATGATACAAGGATCGACAACCTCATCCTCGGTAGCGTGCCCACCATCGACGTATGGGAAGGAGACGTGACGCATCTTGAGGCCGATATTCGACGAAGCAGCAGCAAGACGGCGGACCTGGCGCGCAGGAGCGGTTCTCGCGCTTGGTTTTGTGCTGCCGTTCGCCTTCCAGGACCGCGCCGAGGCGGCGAATCGCGAGATCGTCCCGTTGGCGCCCGCCTTGGCTTCCCTTGCGCCGGTCCTGTCGTCCGGCGGATCGGACGCGTCCGCCGATCCTTCCGACGGGGTGCTTCGCACGCCGTCCCTTACGCTCGATACGCCTCTGCTGCGCATAGCGCTCCCCGCCGCGGAATTGAACGTGGCGCCGCGCTCGGAGCGCCCGCTCTCGGTTCAAGTGACCGCAGGGCAGATCGCCGCGCCGCTCGTACAGGTCACGACGCCGGCCGTTCAAGCGGAGATCCCGCTATCGCCCGACGCATCGCCGAAGCTGACGCTGGAGGCGACCGGCGTTCGGATCGACGCGCCGCTCTTGGACATCGAGGCGCCCGGCGCGACGATCCGCGTCTCGCTGGACGGGCTGCTCTCTCCTCCCTCCTCGGGGGGAGGAGAGGCGCCGCCGGGGGGCACCCCGTCCGATCCGATAGATACGCCTGACGGGCCGCCCGAATCGCCGCCTGCGCCAGAGCCGACGCCTGCGCCAGGCGCGCCATCCGGCTCCGCCGCCCCGACCCCGCCTGCCGCCGACCCTGCCGGATCTCGCCCTTCGAAGCCGCCCCTGCCGACCGCCGCATCCGACGCCGCCTCTTCCGCCAAGCGGAAGCCTGCGCCGGACGAGCAGGCTCGAACTGCCGCACCTACGCTTGCACCTGCCGCAACGTCCGCCGAACAGCCCAATCCGGCCGCCGCGCCCGCCGGCGCGAACCGACTCGTCCCGGCGGCGAGAACGCTCTCGCCGCCGCCGAGCGAGGACAAGCCGGGCGTCGTCCTTCAGGCGGACCCGGCAGGACGTCCTGCCGCGTCCGCCAAGCGCCCGAAGTCCAGGGGCGCACGCGCGCTCCCGGCCGCCTATCCGCTGACGGAGAGCGCGGCCGCAGGGGGCGGCGCCTCGCTCGGTCAGCCGGGCGGTCCGTCCGCTTCGCACGCGGGCCTGTTGACGGCGCCGGGCCTACATCTCCGGCCGCCCAGCGAGCGCGAGCGCGCTTACGATCGAAGCCAGGTGCTCGCAGCCGATCAATGGTCGAAGCCGCCGCCGGGCCAGCCGCCCCGATATCCCTTCCGATTCCTCGCTGTCGAACACGAGACAAAGGAGAGGATATCACATGAGTACGATCAAGCGGGGGCTGCCCCCCGAATGCCCTGAATGCCTCGCCTATCTGGACCCGCTCCACGGATTCGTCGGCCCGGACAGCCGCTTCGCCGCCATCGCCTCGTTGGCGGCGCGGGGGACCGGCTCGGACGCCGAGCCTCTCCAGCCCTGCGCCGGCAATGTCTGGATGCAGCGGTTAAGGCGCCTCCGCGCCGGACCGTTAAGCGATGGAAAAGGGGATCTGCTGTCGGCGCTGAAGCAGGCGATTCATGACAAGCGGCAGCAGTTGAACCGGCACGCCGACAGGCACGGACTGTCCGACCGGGGCTGCCTGCGATACTCGATGGAGCTCGACGAACTGATCAACCTCTTCTATCGAAACGGGGAGCCAGCCGAATAGGCTGGCTTTCTGGGCTGCAATTCGCCAACCGCAAAGGCGCCGCACAGGAAAATCCACACCGGCGGGAGGCAGGAGAGTCGGCCGCGAAGATCGAATGGATATAGCACTATCGTTCTATATGGGAAAGGTAAATCGGTAATCGAAATGATCGATCAGACCCTGATTCAACAAATGAACCGGCAGAGCGCGCTGAGGGGCTTGGACCCCGACCGGCTTCCGGTATTCCGCGAGCGGCTTGCGGGTGCGGCGCTGGCGGGCAGACTGGCGGAATACGAGGAAGTCATCGCGGTGATCTCCTTTTTCGTGGACCGCTTCCTCGCTTCCGTGCCCGGCGATCCGATCGTGATTCTCATCTCCGACGACCAGGGGCATGTCCTGACCTTCAAAGGGAACGCTTCGATCATCGACACGGTGAAGATGCTCGGGATCGTAGAGGGGGTCCGGTTCGACGACGAGATCGGGATCAATGCGCTCGATTTGTGCCTGCGGTACGGCGAGCCCGTTCGACTGTCCGGCGAGGACCATTATCAACGGGTGCTGCATCGCATCGCTTGCTGCACGGCCCCGGTCTTCGACGGTCAGAGCGGCCGGATCCTCTGCACGCTGTCGTTCATGACGGACGTATCCGTCGAACATCCTCATCTGCTTGCGCTCCTCTGTACGATGACCGACTCGGTGGAGCGGGAGCTTCAACTGCGCAGACAGAACACGCAGCTCCAGATTCTGAATCAGGTGCTGCTGGATACCAAGTACTACGGCGTCCTGATCACCGATGCGTCCGGCACCGTCGTCGAGATGAACGGGCATCTTCAAGATGCGCTGGATCTGGACGATCGTCAGGCGGAGGCTTGGATCGGGTCCAGCATCTTCGGGATGGAGGAGATCGGCGAGCGCTTCCGCGGCGTCATTCTCCGCCAGGAAGCATGCGTCGGCGCGGAGTTGTCGATCGCCGTCGGCGGCGCTCCCCGCCACTATCTGCTCGACGTGGTTCCGATCTACGATCGCGCCTCCACGCTCGTTCGCGTGGTAGGGAGCCTTCGGGACATCACGGAGATGAAGTCGACCGAGGAGCTGCTGCGCAATACGGAGAAGCTGGTATTCGCGGGCCAGGTCGCGGTCAGCATCGCCCATGAGATCCGCAACCCGCTGACCACCGTCAAAGGCATGCTGCAGTTGGCCGGACGCGAGACGAAGCCGCTGCATTACGGCATGATGATGTCCGAGCTCGAGCGGATGAATCTGATCGTGAGCGAGTTCATGATCCTGGGCAAGCCCCAAGCCGTGCGCTTCCGGGAGGAGCGGTGCCTGCCCATCCTGCAGGAGGTGCTGGGCATCTTCGAGATTCAGGCGACGATGAACGGCATCGTCATCCGGCGCGACTTCGTGCGGGACCTCCCGATCCGCTGCGACCGCAACCAGATCAAGCAGGCGCTGCTCAACCTGCTGAAGAACGCGATGGAAGCCCTGCCCTACGGGGGCGAGATCGAGATCCGTCTCGACGAGGTCGACGGCTGTCAGCGCATCCGGATCGCGGACGACGGGGAGGGGATGACCGAAGAGGTGCTGAGACGGCTCGGCGAGCCGTTCCACACGACCCGGCCGGACGGCAACGGGCTCGGGTTCATGATCGTGCGGCGGATCGTGGACGCGCACCGGGGACGAATCGCGATCCGCAGCGAGAAGGGTTCGGGAACGGCGGTCGAGATCTTCCTGCCGATCGGGAGCGGACCCGCGGACGAAGGAGACCGCTTTGCCTAGTTCAAGAGAGGGGCAGCCGACTTCGGTCGGTTGCCTTTCGCGCTTGGTCAAAATGTCGTATAATAGGTAGCTCGCGGAATGATTTGCCTCGCGGAGCATCCGTCGGCCATAATATGGCGGATTCTGCACATACTGTATGGGCAGGCTTGTCTTGCCTTGGTTAAGGTTGTCGGAACGGCCGTTCCGAGCTGGGAATTCAGGAAATGAATGACGGATTGTAATTCCGAGTAATCCGATATATAATGTATAAAAAAGTTTCAACACAGCATGCGATAGAGAGACATGGAGGATGGAAACGATGCGTAAAGGATTGTCTGGCGTACTTGCTCTACTGTTGTTAACCGTATTAATCAGCGCGTGCTCCGGGGGGAACAACGCAGCTTCTCCGCCGGCGAGCGGCGGTTCGGCCAGCGCTTCGCAGCCGGCCGCGAGCGGTCAACCGAAGGACGGCGGCAACCTGATCATCGCCGTCGGCGCCGACCCGGTTATTCTAAATCCGAACTATGCGGGCGACCGCGTCAGCCTGACGATCGACCAAGCGCTGTACGCGCCCCTGTTCCAAGTGAACAACGGCAAGAAGACGTTCTACCTGGCGGACAGCCTCACGCCTTCGGCCGACAACCTGACCTACACGCTGAAGCTGAAGAGCGGCCTCACCTGGCATGACGGCCAGCCGCTGACGGCGGACGACGTCGTGTTCACGATCGACAAGATCCTGGACGAGAAGCAGAACAGCATGTTCCGCGAGAGCCTCATCATCGGCGGCAAGCCGGTCCAAGCGGTGAAGGTCGACGACACTACGGTCGACTTCAAGCTGCCGCAGGTCAGCCCGGCGTTCGAAGCGACGCTGGTTCAGCTCACGCCGATTCCGAAGCACGTCTTCGAGAATGAAGCGAATATCGAGAAGAGCACGAAGAACAACGCTCCGGTCGGCTCCGGCCCGTTCAAGTTCAAGGAGTACAAGTCGGGCGAGTACGTGACGCTCGAGCGCTTCGACAACTATTTCGGCGGCAAGCCGCATCTGGATTCGATCACGTACCGCATCGCGAAGGACACGAATGCCGCGAACCTCGCGCTGCAGAACGGCGAGATCAACGTGAAGTACCTCGACCCGCAGGACGTCGCGACGATCCAGGCGACGAACAACTTCGACATTCTGCCTTATAGCGAGGGCCGTCTGGCTTACCTGCTGTTCAACGAAGACAGCGACACCGGCGTCCTCGGCAAGAAGGAAGTGCGTCAAGCGATCTCCTACGCGCTGAGCCGCGACGAGTTGATTCAGACGACGTATACGTCGAGCGAATACGCCGACCCTGCGAAGTCGTTCGTCACGCCGGACGGACTTTTCCACACTAACGATGTCACGTCCTATGACAACGACGTAGCCAAAGCGAAGGAACTGCTGGACGCCGCGGGCGTGAAGAACCTGAAGCTGCGCTTCATCGTCTCGAGCGGCAACAAGGCGCAAGAAGCCGTCTCCCTGTACGTGCAGCAGAAGCTGAAGGCCGTCGGCATCACCGTCGAGCTGAAGAGCATGGACGCATCCGCTTATGGACAGAAGTTCGTAGACCTGAAGTCCAAAGACTTCGAGCTGGCGCTGGCCGGCTACATCATGGGCTACGACCCGGACGCTTATCGCATCCTGTTCGCGTCCGGCAGCAACTCGAACTACTCGCGCTACTCGAACAAGGAAGTCGACGCGCTCTTCGAGCAAGGCGCGGGCGAAGCGGACGAAGCGAAGCGCGGCGAGGCTTACAAGAAGCTTCAAGAAGCGATCGCAAGCGACGCCGTCGTCTATCCGATCGCCTACACGAAGACGATCGTCGCGGTCGACAAGCGCTACGGCGGCGTGGATGAAGCCGTGCTGAAGCCGGTCGTCATCTTCGAAGACCCGTCCAAGCTCTACCTGAAATAAACGCGCCGCGAAAAAATAAGCTGGAACGCTCAGCTTATTTTTTTGGTCATACAGAATGTATAAGTTTTACGCCTATCCATTTCCGTATGACCTCCGATAAAAACGTGTCGCCGTCCGGGAAGACGGCAAAGCCGTTTTTACTTGACGTATCAGAAAGTATAAGTTTCACCGACTTGCCACGATTAACACCTGGGAGAACAAATCGCATGAGACAACTCATCGTCAGACGGCTGCTGCAGGCCATACCGATGCTGTTCGTCGTGTCGGTCGTGTGCTTCGGGATGATCAAGCTGGCGCCCGGGGATCCGGTGCTGTCTTTCGTCACCCCGAACATGCACGCGGAAGACATCGAACGCATCCGGCACAACCTGGGTCTGGATCAGCCGGCATACGTTCAATATCTGCTGTGGCTCAAGGAATGCCTCTCCGGCAACCTGGGCTATTCGCTCGTCAACCATCAGCCGGTGCTGGATCAGATCGTCGATCGGCTGCCCGCCACGGTCGGCTTGATGGGCATCTCGATCGCGCTGGCGGTCCTCCTCGCGATCCCGCTCGGCATGATCGCGGGCGCGAACCGGAACCGCTGGATCGACAAGCTGATCAATCTCATCGCGTACATCGGCATCTCGGTGCCGCTGTTCTGGCTGGCGATCCTGTTCATCTATCTGTTCGCGATCAAGCTGCACTGGCTTCCGAGCATGGGGATGCGGACGATCGGCAAAGAATCGGCGCTGGACGTCGTGAAGCACGGGATCCTGCCTTGCGCGGTGCTGACGATCGGATTCCTGGCGAGCTACGTGCGATACATCCGCTCCGGCACGATCGGCCAGTTCAAGGAAGAATACGTGCAGATCCAATACGCCTTCGGCTCCAAAAAGTCGACGGTGCTGTTCCGCCACGTCATGAAGCACGTGCTGCTCCCGATCATCACGCTGCTCGGCATGTCGATGGGGGACCTCGTTACGGGCGCCCTCGTCACGGAGACGGTCTTCTCCTGGCCGGGCATCGGCTCGCTCGGGATGACCGCCGTGCGCGGGATGGACTATCCGGTCATCATGGGCATCACGCTGTTCTCCGCCGTCCTGCTGATCCTGGGCAATCTGGCCGCCGATATTCTGTACGGCGTCGCGGACCCCAGAATCAAATCCGGGGAGGTGTCCTCATGAACCGCACCCGATGGCAGAATCTCCGCAGCGAGCTGCTGGCGAACAAATTCGGCATCGTCGCGATCGTCATCCTGGCCGTGTTCACGCTCAGCGCGATCTTCGCCTTCCTGTCGCCGATCGACCCGAACCAGCTGGACGTGACCGCGAAGCTCCAATCGCCGAACGCCAAGCATTGGTTCGGGACGGACGACTACGGCCGCGATTACTTCACGCGGGCGCTGTACGGCGGACGGGTGTCGCTCCTCGTCGGCTTCGCTTCGATGATCATCGCGACCGGGATCGGCGTCGTCATCGGCGTCGTGAGCGGCTACTTCGGCGGCCGTCTCGACAATCTCCTGATGCGGATTCTGGAAGTGTTCTTATCCATCCCTTCCTTCCTCGTGCTGCTCTTGCTGAGCGTGTTCCTGCATCCGAGCGTCGGCAACATCATCGTCATCATCGCCCTGCTCATGTGGATGAACATCGCCCGGATCGTCCGGGCGGAGACGATGTCGCTCAAGACGCGCGAATACGTCCTCTACGCCAAGGCGTCGGGGCAGAGCGCGTTCGGGATCGTCTCGAAGCATATTCTGCCGAACCTCGTGCCCGTCATTATCGTAGGCGCGACTAACAATATCGCTTCCGCGATCATGATGGAGTCATCGCTGAGCTTCCTCGGCTTCGGGGTGCAGCCGCCGAACGCCACGTGGGGGAGCATGCTGAACAATGCCCAGGGGTACGTCGCGTATGCGCCGCATCTGGCTTTGTTCCCCGGCCTCTTGATCTTGTTAACCGTATTAAGCTTTAACATCCTGGGCGATATTCTGCGCGTGGGCTTCGAGCCGAAGCTCGGGCGCAGGTAGTCCGGCGGAGTAACCGCGGCACAGAAGGAGTGAAGACGACATGACAGAACGGTTATTGACCGCCCGCGACTTGCGCGTATCGTTCCATACCCGCGACGGGGACAATCAGGCGGTTCGCGGCGTCAGCTTCCACATCGATGCCGGCGAGACCGTCGGCATCGTCGGAGAATCCGGCAGCGGCAAGAGCGTGACGGCCAAGGCGATCATGTCCTTGATCCAGCCTCCGGGCGAAGTGATCGGGGGCGAGATCGAATTCCGCGGGGAAAATCTCACGGGTCTCTCCGAGCGGAAGTGGCGGAAGATCCGCGGCAATCAGATCGCGATGGTGTTCCAGGATCCGATGACCTCGCTCAACCCGGTCAAGAAGATCGGGGAGCAGATGACCGAGGTCATCCGCAGGCATCGCGGGCTGAGCCGGGATGCCGCGACCGAGGAGGCGATCCGGCTGCTGCGCGAGGTAGGCATCCCGGAGCCGGAGCGCCGCATTCGCCAGTACCCGCACGAATTCAGCGGCGGCATGCGCCAGCGCGTCATGATCGCGATGGCGCTCTCCTGCCAGCCGGAGCTGCTCATCGCCGACGAGCCGACGACCGCGCTCGACGTGACGATCCAGGCGCAGATCCTCGAGCTGTTCAAGCGGCTCAAAGACAATCCCGATACGGCCGTCATCCTCATCACCCACGACCTTGGCGTCGTCGCGCAAGTCTGCACGCGCGTCATCGTCATGTACGGGGGCATGATCATGGAGGAGGCGCCGGTCGAGGATATCTTCTACCGCCCTCAGCACCCGTACACGATCGGCTTGCTCCGCTCGGTGCCGAAGCGGGGCGGCGGCACGCGCGAGCGGCTCGTGCCGATCGAGGGGACGCCGCCCGATCTGCTCGATCCGCCGCCGGGCTGCCCGTTCATCACGCGCTGTCCGCACGCGATGGACAAGTGCAAGGAGCTGCCCCCGATGTTTCACATCGGGCCGGGGCACCGCTCGCTCTGCTGGCTGGCGGAGAAGGATCACCCGACCGTAGCGGATGTCAAAGCGGAAGGGGAGGATGCAGATGTCTGAAGGCGCAGAACGCAAAGTGTTGGTCGACGTGCGGAACCTGAAGAAGCACTTCTCCAAAAGCAAGGACCTGTGGGGACGCACGACCGAAGTGCTGAAGGCCGTGGACGGCGTCAGCTTCCAGATCCGCCGGGGCGAGACGTTCGGGCTCGTCGGGGAGTCGGGGAGCGGCAAGTCCACGGTCGGCCGCTGCCTCCTGCGGCTGTACGACTACACCGACGGCGAGGTCCGCTTCGACGGCCAGGATCTGACGAAGCTCGGGGAGAAGCAGCTGAAGCCGTTCCGCAGACGGATTCAGTCCATCTTCCAGGATCCGTACTCCTCGCTGAACCCCGGCATGAACGTGCTCGAGCTGATCGGCGAGCCGATGAACATCCACGGGCTGTATCCGGGCGACGAACGCAAGGAAGCGGTGGCGACGCTGCTGGAGCGCGTCGGGCTGAAGCGCGAGCACCTGTACCGATACCCGCACGAATTCAGCGGCGGTCAGCGCCAGCGGATCTCGATCGCGCGGGCGCTGTCGGTCCGTCCGGACTTCGTCGTCTGCGACGAGCCGATCTCCGCGCTCGACGTGTCCGTGCAGGCGCAGGTCGTGAACATGCTGGAGGATCTGCAGTCCGAATTCGGCCTCACGTATCTGTTCGTGGCGCACGACCTGTCGATGGTGCGGCATATCTCCGACCGGATCGGCGTCATGTACCGCGGGCGGCTGGTCGAGGTGGCGGACAGCGACGAGCTGTACGACAATCCGCTGCATCCGTACACGAAGGCGCTGCTCTCCGCGATCCCGGTCCCGGACCCGCATGCGGTCAGCGAGCGCATCGCTTGGACCGGCGAGACGGCGGACAGCGAAGCACATGCGCTGCGGGAAGCGAGCCCGGGGCACTTCGTGGCGCTGCCGGAGTGAACGGCGGCTGTTCTGCCGCGAGGAGGCCGGGCGCGCGGCGGGATTTGGACATATCAGGTGAGACAGAGGAGGACACAAGCGATGACGGCATCCAATCCAACGAAGATCAAACTGTCCCAGTGGGACGCCTTGCTGGTCGAGTCCTTGCGCGCGCTCGGCTGCTCCGACGACGAACTGATCCGCCGGGTGCGGAGCGGGGAGACGCCGACGGACGAGAGCGACTTCCGCTTCGAATACGGCGATCTGACGGCCTTTGCGAACCGGGAGCCGGAGACCTTCGAGGCGGCGGTGAAGATGGGGTACCAGATCAAGTACAACACGATCGGCGGCATCCGCAGCTGGATCTTCGTCGTGCTGGGCCAAGAGCCCGAGGTCGTGCGCGATCCCGGCAACGAGTCGGTGACGGCCCGGCTGTCGCCCACAGAGCGGGATCGCCTCGCGTCCGTGCTGTCGTACGGCTGGACGATCAGCCCCGCGGCTGGCGAGTCCGATCGCTATCGGATCGAACCGGCGCGGGCTTAAGGCTTGCGTATCAGGGACTTATCTCAAACCAAACGCCCGGGACGTCCTCGTCCCTTAGGCGTTTGGTTTTATTTCTTCTAGGCCTTTGGGTCGCTTTTCGCTTGCTGCCGTCGTCTCATGCAGGATATCGGATGCTTTCCCGCGAATGCTTCTCCCAACAGCTTATGAACGAACCTCCCTTCATCATGTGCAGGGCAAGGCAATCCCCTAACATCCTGCATCTTCCCACAATTTTCACGACCGCCAAGCTCACAACCTGTCAGGCCGATCTGCGCTCTATTTTGGCACGCCCGTATGGACGGCAAAAATTCAGAACGATGGGAGAAGCGCCCCGATGACAAACGTGAAGCGAATCACCGACCTGATCGAGTATCAATCCGTATTGCCCTATGCCAGCGAGCTCTTCGGCGTACACCAGTCCTTGATCGGGTGGAAATCGAAACGCGTGCTGAACAAGCTCCATGCCAACCTCAAGTTCGACCAAAGCGCCTTGTTGCCGAGGCTGCAGCGTTACCTGGCCAACAATGCTCCGATCGACGTCAATCAAGACTGCTACGTATCGGCGCCGGACCTGAGGCCCGCCGGCTTTGCGGGACCCTTTCTGAAGCAGCAAGATTCGATCGTGCTGCAGGCGGTAAGCGCGATGCTCCGCGAATTCGGAGGCATCCCCCGGAACGTCGAGGAGTGGAAAAAAATCGTCAGCGAAGAGGTGCTTCGGGATATTTTGCAGCGTCAAGTATTGGAGACGTACAACCAAGCCTCCATGGATGCTTGCAAACGGATCGCCAGAGCGAACGGCAACGATCCCGAGTTGATGAATCGCCTGCGCGAGCAGAGCAAGGAGGAGACGAAGAAAGCGATCGAGAACGAGGCCGTCATCGCCGGCGTGCTTTCGGAGCTGTTCAACAACGAGCGCGTAGCCGAGCTTTTGGATCTTTTTTATGCCAATTTGAACGTAGATGCCAAAGCGGGCTTTTTCGACGCCCTTTCCCAAACGGATGTCGACTTCGACGATCCCTATCTCTCCTTCGACCCGAAGAAGGACGTGAAGGACGTCTCGTTGTCCCCGCTCGGCATCGTCCACTTGTATCGGCAGTATTTTTTCGAGCTGGACACCTTTCTCGGGACGCCGACCGGCCATGTGTGGCTGAGTCCGGGCGCCACCGTCGAATTGATCGAGGTCAGCACGCGCAAGACGATCATCGAGAAGACGACGGAGATCTCCGTGGAGACGACCAAAAAAACCGAATCGAGCACGACGGATCAGGACGAAATCAGCGAAGCGGTCAAGCAGGACAACAAGGACGACTTGAAGCTCGGGATTACGACGACGGTCAACCAATCCTGGGGGACGGGCAGCGCTTCGGCCACCGCCAGCCTGAACATGGACAAGACCCAGCAGGTGGCGCGGGAGACGACCCACAAGAAGATGCGTCAGCAGAGCGAGAAGCTGTCCAGCGAAATCCGGGAAAATTACAAGTCGACGTTCAAGACGATCACGGAGACGACGGATACCTCCAGCAAGCGTTACGTGTTGACCAACACTACAGAGAAGCTGATCAACTACGAGCTGCGCAGAAAGATGAGGCAGGTGGGCGTTCAGGTGCAGGACGTCGGCACCTATTTGTGTTGGGAGGCGTATGTGGACGAACCCGGCGACAGCCTCGGCTTGGCCAATCTGATACATATCGCGCAGCCGGCCAATCTGCTCCCGATTCCGGATCAGACCGAGATTCCCGTGCCCCCGGACCAATTTATCCCGTTGAAGACGAACGCGCAGTGGAATTTCGGAGGTTCGAGAAAATACGGCTTCGTCACGGTGGCGACGGTGGATCCTCCCGCAGCGCCGGAAGGCTTCGAGATCGTCAAAGAAGCCGGCGTCTTTCCGGCCGCGCAAATGTCCGGCTCCGGCGAAGACTTCACGGGCGTCTGGGCGTTCGGAGCCCGCTTCGCGACGGGCGGACAAATCGAGATCGGCGTTATCACGGGGCCGGGAGGCATCGAGTGGAATCAACGCATCGACTTTACGGTCGGAACGGTCGTGAAGTGCACGGCCAGCGCGGCCAAAAAGGCGGAAATCGCCGCCGCGAATACCGCCAAGAAACTGAAGGGAGAAGCGGCTACCGCCGAAAATGACCGCATCACGAAAGAAACGTTCATCAAATCCGCGAAGGAGCGCGTCGAGCTTGCCCGCGGGATCGCCAAACGCAATTTCGAAGAGCTGCGGGAAGAGGAACGCATTATCGTTTACCGCAAACTGATCGGTTCCTTAATGACCGGATTCCAATACCATTCGGCCAGCGACAGCACCCGGCACGTCCTCTCGGAATTGCTGCTCTCCATCTTCGATATCGACAAGATGCTCTACTTCGTCGCGCCGGAATGGTGGAAGCCCCGCGCCTATCAGCACCTCAATCTGCCGGATCTCCAATCGCAGCTGGACGGCAGCGTCGTGGCCTGGAGCGACAGCGCCATGCGGCAGGACAATTACCTCATCACCGAGAAGTCCGCTCCGGCGCCGATGGGCAGCTCGCTAGGCTGGCTGCTGCAGCTGGACGGCGACAATCTGCGCAATGCGTTCCTGAACGCGCCGTGGGTCAAAGCCGTCATCCCGATTCGCCCCGGAAAGGAACAAGCGGCCTTGAATTGGCTGCAGAATGCCAACGTCGAAGGCTCCGACGGGCTGGATGCGGCCTATGCCGCGCCGGAGGAGGAGCTTGCGGTCATCCGTGCGAAGTTGGGACTGGATCCCTCCGCGGCGGTGACGATCAGGCAAGCCATCGATTTCCTTTGCCTCGAGGTGAAGGAGAAATCCGAAGAGTCGAATCAGGTCAAATCCTATCCGACCGCGGAGATCAACGATGACAACAAGGTGCTCTCCACCCCGGTGGAGAAAGTATTCGAGCACGGCTTCTATCCGCTGAAGGGCGGATTCCGCGTGGCCCCGAACGACGCGAACCCCGATCCGAACAATGCCGACCGGCATTTCCAAGTGTTCGATCAATGGATCGAAGTGCTCCCGACCGACCAGGTCGTTCCCGTCGAAGTCGTCTACGATCCGAAGACCGGACGGCAGATCTGAGCGGCGGGGGGAGTCGAATGAACGCCAAAGATATTTTTATCGGTCCCCTGCTGCGGCGGGCGCAGCAAGACCTTGTCGTCATTTGCCTGGCCACGTTCATGCCGATCAACTTGAAATTTTCCGTCAGAGAATGGGGGAAAGACGATTGGCTGGGGCATGACGATACCCCCGTGCCGATCCAGGTCTCGGCGAATTTGTTTTTTTACTTCGGGCGGGTGACCCCGATCGAGAGGGGGCGGCCGTTTCCGGTTCGCACGCTGCTGGAGTACAGCATCGGGGTGCTAGACGCGGACGAGAATGCCGATTACGCGCCTTTCGAGACGATCGTGGCAACCGACGGGATGGGCCTTGCTTACGGGGAGAACAAGCTTCCTACGTTCTTCTTGCAGAGCCCGGCTCAGAAGTTGAACGTGATGTACGGATCTTGCCGAAAAATGCATGACGAGCAAGGCGGCAGGTCGGACGCGCTGTTCAAGGGCGATGCGCTCATAGCCGCTAACTTCGGCGATCTGGACAAGCGGCCGGCCATCTTGTGCCTGGGCGGCGACCAGATCTATGCCGACGACGTGGATCCCGTCGCGATGAAGGAGATTCTGGCGCTCGCCAAGCGGATCGAAGGCGCGGATGCCGAGAAGCTGCCGATCGCGGCGCCGCTGCCGGGCGTCGGCGGCAGAAAGGACTTCGTCACCAAATACGCCCAATTCACGTCGGGCGAGAGCGACAATCATCTGGTCACGTTCGCGGAGTATTTGGCCATGTACGGGTTGATGTGGAACGTGAACAATTGGTCCGCCCCGTTCGGCGCGCTCTATTCCTTTACGAGCACCTTGGGGAACGTGCGGCGGCTTCTGGCCAACATTCCGACTTATATGATCTTTGACGATCACGACATTACCGACGACTGGAACTTGTGCGTAAAGTGGCAGAAGGAGGTCTACAGCAGGCTGTTGGGCCGCCGAATCATCGCCAACGGCTTGATGGCCTACTGGCTGGCCCAAGGCTACGGGAACGACCCGGATCTGTATGGCGACAAGACGCTATTCGACATCGCCGATCGGATTCGCGACCGTCACCGGCAGTATGAGCGCGTTGAGCTCCTATTCTGGTCTATGCGCGATTGGGAGTTTCATACGCCGACCTATCCGTTTATCTACTTTCTCGACACCCGCACGAAGCGCGGCATGAAGGACGGGCAGCGCGGAAGCGACGAAGGCGCGCCCGCATATCTGAAGAGCCCGGATTCCTGGTCGACGACCAAAAAGAAGCTGGACGCCTTGCTGAAGAGGCAGAACCGAAACTGGCCGTTGGTCCTCGTCGCTGCGGCGCCGGTATTCGGATTCAAGATGATCGAGGAATTGCAGAACGCCGTCTCCGCGGTCGCGGGTCCTTATTTTCTCGATCTGGAGAGCTGGTCGGCGAATCGGCGGCATCTCCTGTTGTTCCTCAACCTGATGGCCGACCGGGATGTGGTCATCCTCTCGGGGGATGTGCACTACGCGTTCACCTCGACGATGAAGACCGTCGTCTACGACGATCGGACGCTGCGGGAGATGATCAAGTGGCTGCCCTCGGGAACGACGCTGCCCCGGACGCCGTCCGGCGCTTCGCCGACGTATGAGCCGTTATGGTCGGCGAGGTTTCTGCAGCTGACGAGCAGCGCGTTGAAAAATTACGCCAGCAATACCTTCACTAGAATTCCGGCCAATCTGACAACGCCGGATACGGCAACGATCCTGACGGAAGACGGCCGCACGCTCTCGGGCGATGCGGAGAGCGACGGCTTCGCGATCGTGGAATGGGACCTCGCCGAAGGGAGAAAAGTCGTCGTGCGGAAGGCGAAGGAGGAGGTCAAGCCGGGCCGGCTCTTCCGGCAGCGCGTCAACGACATCTATAACTCCAGGTATGTCGGCGAGCACAATCTAGGCGTGGCGTCGTTCCAGGACAGGACGGTCACCAATTATTTCTATACAGTGAACGGCAGGGAGCAGGAGCGCACGTGGAATTTTGCAAACAGATCGACTTGGGATTGAGGGCGCCTCATTCGCCGCTGTAACGATACTTTTTATCGTTACAGCCGCCGCGCCGCCTCATTCGCCGCTGTAACGATACTTTTTATCGCTACAGCCCGCCGCGTCGCCTCATACACCGCTGTAACGATACTTTTTATCGCTACAGCCCGCCGCGTCGCCTCATTCGCCGCTGTAACGATACTTTTTATCGCTACAGCCCGCCGCGTCGCCTCATACACCGCTGTAACGATACTTTTTATCGCTACAGCCCGCTGTAGCGCCTCGTCCGCCACTGTAACGATACTTTTTATCGCTACAGCCCGCCGCGTCGCCTCGTCCGCCGCTGTAACGATACATTTTATCGTTGCAGCCCGCCGTGTTGCCTCATACGCCGCTGTAACGATACATTTTATCGTTACAGCCCGCCGCGCCGCCTCATACGCCGCTGTAACGATACTTTTTATCGCTACAGCCCTCTGTAGCGCCTCGTCCGCCGCTGTAACGATACTTTTTATCGTTACAACCCGCCGTGTCGCCTCATACACTGCTGTAACGATACATTTTATCGTTGCAGCTCGCCGTGACGCCTCATTCGCCGCTGTACCCCCCCTCATTCGCCGCAGTAACGATACTTTCTATCGCTATAGCCCGCCGCGTCGCCTCGTCCACCGCTGTAACGATACTTTTTATCGTTACAGCCCGCCGCGCCCCCTCATTCGCCGCTGTAACGATACTTTTTATCGTTACAGCCCGCCGCGTCGCCTCATTCGCCGCTGTAACGATACTTTTTATCGCTACAGCCCGCCGCGTCGCCTCATAAACTGCCGCAACGATACTTTTTATCGTTATAGCGCACCGAACCGCCGCATGAGCCGCCGCATGCCCTGAAAAAGGGGGCGGCGAGCGGCAAGTTTCGGGCACAATAGGAACCCGGAGGACGCGGGCCGCGCGGACGGTTTGTGGTATTTTCACAGAGAAACCGCATGTCGCGATCCGATCATTTGCGGTCCCGGACGACTTTTTGCTTTAACGCGTTGCAAATTAAACGAATGAATTGACTAAACGATCGTTACACCTTTAAACTGATAAAAATATGACGCGGTTATGACCGGAGAGGGGCAAGGAAATGAAGAAAAAATTGTGGACGCCATTATTGGTTGCGCTTTCCATCTTGACGGTTGCCGGTTGCGGCAACAAGCCGAGCGAGAACGGCGCGGCCAGTCCGTCGGCGAGTCCGTCTTCCAGCGCGAGCGCTAGCGCCAGCGCGCCGGCCAGCCCGGACGGCAAGCACTACAAGATCGCGATCTCCCAGATCGTCGAGCATCCCTCGCTGGACGCGACGCGCGAAGGCTTCCTGGCCGCTCTCAAGGATGCGGGCCTGGTCGAGAAGCAGAACCTCGACGTCGATTACCAGAACGCCCAGAACGACATGAGCAACAACCAGACGATCGCGCAGACATTCGCGTCGCAGAAGTACGATTTGATTCTGGCGATCGCGACCCCTTCCGCGCAGGCGATCGTGCAGAAGATCAAAGACCAGCCGGTCCTGTTCGCGGCGGTCACGGATCCGCTGGACGCGAAGCTCGTCACGAATCTGGACAAGCCGGGCGGCAACGTCTCCGGCGCTTCCGACACGAACCCGGCGGCCGTTCAGCAGCTGATGGACTTCATCGCTTCGGACTTCCCGAAGGTGAAGACGGTCGGCGTCGTCATTAACGAAGGCGAGTCGAATGCGGTCGTCATGGCGAAGAACGCCGAGGAGACGCTGGCCAAGCACGACATCAAGCTGGTCAAGGCGCCTGTCACCAACACCTCCGAAGTTAAGCAAGCGGCGGAGTCCCTCGTAGGACGCGCTGACGCGTTGTTCATCACGCTGGACAACACGGTCGTCAGCGGCGTGGATTCCATTATTAAGGTCGCAAACGACAACAAGCTGCCGTTCTTCTCGAGCGACCGCGACACGCTGGAGAAGGGCGCCTTCGCGACCGTAGGCTTCAAATACTACGACCATGGCTACCAAGCCGGCCAGATGGCGGTCGAAGTGCTGAAGAACGGCAAGAACATCGGCGATCTCAAGGTGAGCATGCAGGAGAAGCTCGACCTCATCCTGAACCTGAAGGCGGCCGAAGCGCAAGGCATCGCGGTAACCGACGAGATGAAGAAAAAGGTGCAAGATCCGGAGAAAAACATCATCCAGTAATCGCACGGGATCGGACGGGGTGGGCGGCGGCGTCCACCTCGCTTTCTCTTCTACAGGAGGTATCTTGGCATGTTCCAATCGCTGACCGGCGCCGTCGAGCTCGGCCTCATGTACGCCCTGCTCGCATTGGGCGTCTATATCACGTTCCGCATCTTGGACTTCCCCGACCTGACCGTCGACGGGAGCTTCGCCACCGGCGGAGCCGTAGCGGCCGTCATGATCTCGAACGGTTACGCAGCGTGGATCGCGACGCTCTTGGCCTTCGCCTGCGGGCTCGCCGCGGGGGCGATCACCGGGCTGCTGCATACGAAGGGCAAGATTAACGGCCTGCTGTCCGGGATCTTGATGATGATCGCGCTCTACTCGATCAACATTCGAATCTTGGGCAAGCCGAACATCTCGCTGATCGATGCGAAGACGCTGTTCTCTTCGATCGCATCGAAGACCTGGCTCTACATTCTCGTGCTTGCGGTCGTCATCCTGGTCATCAAGACGCTGCTCGACGCGTTCCTGCATACCGATCGAGGGTTGTCGCTGCGGGCGACAGGCGACAACAAGCGCATGATCCGCAGCCTCGGCGGCAACACCGACACGTCGATCGTCCTCGGCATCAGCCTCGCGAACGGGCTGGTCGCGATCTCGGGCGCGCTCGTCGCGCAAGATACCGGCTTCGCGGACGTCAACATGGGCGTCGGGATGATCGTCATCGGCCTCGCTTCGGTCATCATCGGGGAAGCGATCGTCGGGACGCGCAGCGTCTTCTGGGCGACGCTGGCCGTCATCGTCGGGTCGATCGTCTATCGGATCGTCCTCGCGCTGGCTTACCGCGCGGAGTGGCTGCATCTGAAGTCGACCGATCTCAAGCTGATCACCGCGCTCATCGTCATCGTCGCCCTGGTCATCCCGACGATTAACCGCTATTACAAACAGAAGAGCCTGGCTCGCCGGCGAACGGCGGAGCTGGCGGCTGCGGCGCGCGGAAAGGGGGCGATCTGATGCTCGAGCTAAACGCGGTCTCCAAGCTGTTCAATCCGGGCACGCCGGACGAGAAGATCGCCTTGATCGATATCCGGCTGAAGCTGAATCCGGGCGACTTCGTCACCGTCATCGGGAGCAACGGGGCGGGCAAGTCCACGCTGATGAACGTGATCTCGGGCGTGATGAAGCCGGACCTCGGCGAGGTGCGGATCGACGGCACTTCGATCTCCCGCTTGCCGGAGTTCAAGCGGAGCCGCTGGGTCGGACGCGTGTTCCAGGATCCGATGGCCGGCACCGCGCCGACGATGACGATCGAGGAGAATCTGGCGATGGCGTACAGGCGCGGCAAGCCGCGCGGACTCTCCTGGGGCGTGTCCGCCGCCAGGCGCAAGCTGTTCCGCGAGCAACTGCAGCGACTCGGACTCGGTCTGGAGCATCGCCTGAAGGCGAAGGTCGGGATGCTGTCCGGCGGCGAACGGCAGGCGCTCAGCCTGCTGATGGCGAGCTTCACGAAGCCGGATATCCTGCTGCTCGACGAGCATACCGCGGCGCTCGATCCGGCGCGCGCCGAGCTGATCACGAAGCTCACCGAGCAGATCGTTCGGGACATGAAGCTGACGACGCTGATGGTCACCCATAACATGGAGCAGGCGATCCGGCTCGGCAACCGGCTCATCATGATGGACAAGGGACGGATCATCCTCGATATCCCCGAGAGCCGCAAGCAGGATCTGACGGTCGCGCAGCTGCTGGGCGAGTTCGAGCGGATCAGCGGGCACAAGATGGCGGACGACCGCGTCGTGTTAGGTTAGGATAGGAGGCTGTTCCCGGGCGAAAAGCCCTCCGGGCGCAGCCTTTTTTTCCGTTTTGCGGAGAACGGAAGACAGGCGCAGATAATAGGTGATAATCGAAGACCGATTCGGTTGTAAACGCTCTCTCCGGCTACAGCCGCCCGATACCCGCCGCGTTTGCGCGACTTTGTTCCTTTACACCTTTTTTCACGCGTAGTATTATTCATCTCGTGCTTCAAGAACGTGCAGGTCCGGGTAGTTAACCTCATAAAAATCCTAATCGCTGAATCCCGTCTTCGGAGGGGATCGGGGGACCCAACAGGACCGCGGCCGCAAGCTGCGTCCAAGGGGTGAATCGCATCGGCAAGCGCCGATCGCGTAGGGCTGCTCTCCGTGCCCGAATCCGTCAGCTAACCTCGTAAGCGTCCGGAAGAGGATATTGTCGCAAGCTTCTCTTTGCCAAGAGAAGCCGCGGGAAGGTCCAGCTTTCCTGCGGCTTTTTTGTGCTGTTCGCTTACGGGCAACGGGTGTTCGGTTCGCGAAGGAACAGTCGAATGAAATGGGGAATCGCGCATGGTCAGCAGGTTGAAGCGATTGTTAATCGGCCGGCCGATGAGGAGCGGAGAGATCGAAGGGGAGAAGCTTGGCAAGCTGAAGGCGCTGGCGGTGCTGTCGTCGGACGCGCTGTCGTCCGTCGCGTACGGCACGGAGCAGATTCTGCTCGTCCTGATGGCGGCCGGATTCGCGGCCGTCTGGTATTCGCTCCCGATCTCGTTGGCCGTCCTGGGCTTGCTGCTGATCCTGATCCTGTCTTATCGTCAGACGATCTATGCCTACCCGGCCGGAGGCGGCGCATACATCGTCGCCAAGGACAACCTGGGCGTGCCGACCGGGCTGCTGGCGGGGGGATCGCTCCTCGTCGACTATATTCTGACGGTGGCGGTCAGCTCTTCCGCCGGGACCGACGCGATCACCTCCGCCTTCCCGTCCTTGCATGAACACCGCGTCCTCATCGCTTTGATCATGATTGTCTTCCTCACGGTGATGAACCTGCGCGGCGTGACGGAATCCGCGTCCGTGCTGGCGATCCCGATCTACTTGTTCGTCTTCGCGATTTTCGTCCTCATCGTGTCGGGCATCGTGAAATACCTGACCGGAGGCATCCATGCGGACGTGCCGGAGCTCGGGGCGACGGTCTCCAACATCAGCCTGTTCCTGCTGCTCAAGGCGTTCAGCTCGGGCTGTTCGGCCCTAACGGGGGTCGAAGCCGTCTCCAACGCCATCCCGAACTTCAAGAAGCCGGCGGAACGCAATGCCGCGGCTACGCTCATAATGATGGGGGCCATTCTGGGCGCCATGTTCATCGGGATCAGCTTGCTGGCTTACTGGTACGGCATCTCGCCCGATCCGAAGCAGACGGTCGTGTCGCAGATCGCGGCCTCCACCTTCGGACGGGGCGCCCTCTATTACGCCATTCAAGGCGTGACTGCGCTCATCCTTTTCCTGGCGGCGAACACGGCTTACTCCGCATTCCCGCTGCTCGCCTTCATGCTCGCCAAGGACAAATACATGCCGCATGCCTTCATGGTCCGCGGGGACCGGCTCGGGTTCTCGAACGGCATCATTTTCCTGGGCGTCTTCTCGGCGCTGCTCGTCGTTCTCTTCCACGGCGATACGGAGAATCTGATCCCGCTGTATGCGGTAGGGGTATTCATCCCCTTCACCTTGTCACAGCTCGGGATGATGATCCGCTGGCTAAAGCTAAGGCCTGCCGAATGGATCGGCCGCTTCGCGGTCAATACGATCGGCATGCTGACGACCCTGTCCATCACGCTGATCTTCATCTTCACCAAGTTCGCGCACGTCTGGATGGTCTTCGTCTTCTTGCCGATCGTCATCGGGCTCTTCTATCAGATTCAACGCCACTACATCAACACGGCCGCCGAGCTGCGCATTAACCTGGATACGGATAAACCGTGCATCAAGGGCAGCACGATCGTCGTACCGGTCGCCGGCATCACGCGCGTCGTGATGAATTCGCTCGGCTACGCCAAGTCGCTGACGGACAACGTGGTCGCCGTATACGTGGGGTTCGACGACGAGGAGATCGAGCGGATGGAGAAAAAGTGGGAGGAGTGGAATCCGGGCGTGCGGCTCATTACGCTTCGCTCGAGCTATCGCAGCATCATCCGGCCGATCATGAAGTTCATCGATACGATCGAATGGAAGACCGCAGACACGGATCATATCACCGTGCTCATTCCCCAATTCATCGCCAAGCACTGGTGGCAGCATATTCTGCATAATCAGTCCAGCTTGCTGCTGCGGGCATACCTGTACAACCAGAAAGACGTGGTGATCGCCACGGTGCCTTATCACCTAAAGCGCTAGTTTGGGGGCATCCCGCGCATGTGTATGAAGCCGTCCGACATTCGGGCGGCTTTCTGATTGGGGACGACGGCGAGCTGACGACGATCCCGGCTGACGTCCCGCTGCCACGGAAGCGGAGCAGGGCGCGGCTTCGCCGGGAACGCTGTCCACGCAATCCATAAGAATGCACACATTCATCGTAGAAATGTGCATCGAGCGCGCGGGAGGGCTGCCGTATAATACCTCTTGCGTCCCGGAAATGAGGGTACGGCACAGGTCCGCACGACGCATCCGGACGGAGACCCGAAGGGGGTGGGAAGATCGGAGAACGGATTCGGTAAAATGTAAGCGCATACTTTGTCGAAAGGCTGAGCGAATGAGCGGCATTGCGGATCGAATCGCACGGGATTATCCAAACTTAGGAGGTTGATTATGCTGATCAGAGGGCACGGTATTCGGCGCCAACCCATCGCAGCCATCTTCTTGGTCCTCGCACTCGTCTTTACATCCTTCGCGTACCCGCCGGCCGCTGCGCCGGCGAGCGCGGCCGGGACGAACCTGGCTGCGGGCAAAGGAGTCACGGCCAGCTCTTATGCGGATGTGTATGCGGCCGGCAACGTCGTGGACGGTAATGCCGCCACCTACTGGGAGAGCGCGAACAACGCCTTCCCGCAGTGGATCCGGGTGGACTTGGGCGCCGCGGCCACCGTCAACCAAGTCGTGCTGAAGCTTCCCGCGAACTGGGAAGCCCGCTCGCAGACGCTGTCCGTCCAGGGGAGTACGAACGACTCTACGTACACGAATCTGGCCGCTTCGGCGACCTATTCGTTCGATCCGTCGACCGGAAATACGGTGACGGTGAACTTCACCGCCGCTAGCGCGCGATACGTCAAACTGAATTACACCGCCAACAGCGGCTGGCCGGCGGGCCAGCTGTCCGAGTTCGAGGTCTACGGATCGGTGCCGCCTCCGCCGCCCGGCACTTACGAAGCGGAAGCCGCGGCCCTGTCCGGGGGCGCCAAGGTGAATACGGACCATGCGGGCTACACGGGCACGGGATTCGTCGACGGCTATTGGACGCAGGGCGCCGCGACGACGTTCACGGTGAATGCCGCCGCGGCGGGCAATTACAGCGTAACGCTGCGATACGGGAATGCGAGCGGCGCAGCCAAGACGGTGAGCTTCTACGTGAACGGGACGAAGCTCAAACAGATCTCGCTCGCCAATCTCGCGAACTGGGACGCTTGGTCGACGAGCGCCGAGACCGTCAGCTTGAACGCGGGCAGCAACACGATCGCGTACAAGTACGATGCGGCGGACTCCGGCAACATCAATCTGGATAACATTACGGTGGCAGCGACTGGAACGACTCCGACGCCGACGCCAACACCAACACCGACGCCGACGCCAACACCAACACCGACGCCAACACCAACACCGACGCCGACGCCGACGCCGACGCCAACGCCAACGCCGACACCGACACCAACGCCGACACCGACACCAACGCCAACACCGCCTCCGGGCTCGGTGAATCTCGCCCAAGGCAAGCCGATCGCCGCATCGTCTTACGTCTTCACCTATGTGGCGACGAATGCGAACGACGGCAGCGTGACGTCTTATTGGGAGGGCGGCGCGAACAGCTATCCGAATACGCTGAGCGTCGATCTGGGCGCGAACGCGAATATCACCTCAATCGTGCTGAAGCTGAATCCGGACCCGGCCTGGTCGACCCGGACGCAGACGCTGCAGGTGCTGTCGCACGATCAGAACAGCACGAATTACGCAAACTTGGTTTCTTCGGCAAACTACACCTTTAATCCGGCGACCGGCAATACGGTGACGATTCCGGTCAGCGCGACGGCCAGCGCCGTGCAATTGAAGTTCACGGCCAACACGGGGGCGAGCGCCGGCCAAGTCGCCGAGTTCCAAGTGATCGGTTCGCCTGCGCCTAACCCGGACCTCGCCGTGACCGGCCTCGCCTGGACACCGACGGCGCCCGTCGAGACGGACGCGATCACGTTGACGGCCACGGTCAAGAATATCGGCACGCTGCCGTCCGGCGCGACGACCGCGAACTTCTACCTCGGCTCGGCCTTGGCCGGCTCCGCGCCGGTCGGCGCCCTCGCTGCCGGCGCTTCAGCGAACGTCTCGCTGAATATCGGCGCGAAGGACGCGGGCACTTATGCGCCGAGCGTAAAGGTGGACGAATCGAACGCCATCATCGAACTGGATAAGACGAACAACAGCTACACCAGCCCGACGAACCTGGTCGTGGCGCCCGTCTCCAGCTCGGATCTTATCGCGTCCGCCGTGAGCTGGTCGCCCGGCAATCCGGCGGCGGGCAACACGATCAGCTTCACCGTCGTCCTGAAAAACCAAGGCACGGCTGCATCCGCCGCGGGCGCGCATGGCGTCACGCTGACGCTCACCGACGCGACGACCGGCGCGGTCGTGAAGACGCTGACGGGCAGCGTGAGCGGGACGATCGCGAGCGGCGCTACAGCGGCTCCGATCAGTATGGGTACGTGGACGGCCGCGAACGGCAAGTACAACCTGAAGACGGAGGTCGCCGTCGACGCCAACGAGCTGCCGGTGAAGCAAGCCAACAACGTCTCCACGCAGCCGTTCTTCGTCGGACGCGGCGCCAACATGCCGTATGACATGTACGAGGCCGAAGACGGATCGATCGGCGGCGGCGCCGCGGTCGTCGGCCCGAACCGCGATATCGGCGATCTGGCCGGCGAAGCGTCCGGCCGCAAAGCGGTTACGCTGAACACCACCGGCAGCTATGTGCAGTTCACTACCAAGGCGGACACGAATACGCTGGTCGTCCGGTTCTCTATTCCCGACGCGCCGGGCGGCGGTGGGATCGACTCGACGCTGAACGTCTACGTGAACGGGACGTTCGCGAAGGCGATCAACCTGACCTCCAAGTACGCATGGCTGTACGGATCCGAGACGAATCCCGGCAACAGTCCGAGTGCCGGGTCGCCGCGCCATATCTACGACGAGGCGAACATGATGTTCGATACGAGCATCCCGAAGGGCAGCACGATCAAGCTGCAGAAGGATGGGGCCAACACGACGAACTATGCGATCGACTTCATCAGCCTGGAGCAGGTCGCGCCGATCGCGAACCCGGACCCTGCGAAGTATGTCACGCCGGCCGGATTCACGCAGCAGGCGGTGCAGAACGCGCTCGATCAGGTCCGCATGGATACGACGGGCAAATTCGTGGGCGTCTATCTGCCTCCGGGCACCTATGAGACGTCGAACAAATTCCAGGTGTACGGCAAAGCGATCCAGGTGATCGGCGCCGGACCGTGGTATACGCGCTTCGTCGCGCCGGCGAACCAGTCGAATACCGACATCGGGTTCTCGGCTACCTCGTCGGCGAACGGCTCCACCTTCGCCAACTTCGCGTACTTCGGGAACTACACGTCGCGGATCGACGGTCCGGGCAAGGTGTTCGACTTCTCCAACGTGGCCAATATGACGATCGACAACATCTGGACGGAGCACCAGGTCTGCATGTACTGGGGCGCGAATACGGACTACATGACGATCAAGAACTCCCGCATCCGCAATACGTTCGCGGACGGCATCAACATGACGAACGGCAGCACGAACAATCTCGTCTCGAACAACGAAGCCCGCGCGACCGGGGACGACAGCTTCGCGCTGTTCTCCGCCATCGACGCCGGCGGCTCGGACATGAAGGACAACGTGTATGAGAACCTGACGTCGATCCTCACCTGGAGAGCGGCGGGCGTCGCGGTCTACGGCGGGTACGCCAACACGTTCAGGAACATCTACATCGCCGATACGCTCTGCTATTCGGGCATCACGATCAGCTCGCTCGACTTCGGCTACCCGATGAACGGCTTCGGGGCGTCGCCGACGACGAACCTGCAGAATATCTCGATCGTCCGCGCGGGCGGCCACTTCTGGGGGGCGCAGACGTTCCCGGCCATCTGGGTGTTCTCGGCCTCGAAGATCTTCCAGGGCATCCGCGTCAGCGACGTGGACATCATCGATCCGACGTATCACGGCATCATGTTCCAGACGAACTACGTCGGAGGCAACCCGCAGTTCCCCGTCGCGGACACGATCTTCACCAACATTACGATCTCCGGCGCGCGGAAGAGCGGGGACGCCTACGACGCCAAGTCGGGCGTCGGCATCTGGGCGAACGAATCGGCCGAACCGGGGCAAGGACCGGCCGTCGGCTCGGTTACGTTCAACAACCTGAAGTTCAACAACGTGGTCACGCCGATCAAGAACACGACCTCCACGTTCACCATCAAGGTCAATCCGTAACTCGGCGCAGCCGACAGCAAGGGGAGAGCCGGGGCCGCCCGAAGGGGGCTCCGGCTTCTGCCGTTATGGACGAATCGGCAAGCGGCGGCGGGCCGGACGGGCAGCGTTGCTGCGCGCCGGGCGTCTCGCAATCTAGCGTTTCCAATTTCGTCAGGGTTCCTTTCATGGGGAGAATTGCTATAATGGGAAATGGATTGCGGATAAGGAAGGGAAGAGCGGGATGAAAAAAATCAATAAGGTCCGAATGCATGAGATGGTGTCCGAAGAGTTGAAGGATTACATTCGCAGCAACGACCTCAAGAAAGGAGACAAGCTCCCGCCCGCCGAGACGATCATGCGGAATCTGGGCGTCGGCCGATCGTCGCTCCGGGAAGCGCTGCGGTATCTCGAGGCTGGCGACGTCATCGAAGTCGTCAACGGCAAAGGGATCTACGTGAAGGAGACGGCGCAGTACCACATGTCGGCCAAGATTCAGATCGACGACGAGCGGGCCGCGCTGCTGCAGCTCATGGAGGTGCGCAAGGCGCTGGAAGTGCTCGCGGTCGAACTGGCGGCGCTGCGTTCCAAGCCGGAGAATCTGGAAGAGATGGAATACTACCTGATCGAGATCGGCAGAACGAGAGGGCACGAGAGCTCGATCGCCGATATGAAGTTCCATCAAGCGATCTACAAGGCGACGGGCAACCCGATTCTGCAGAGCATCGTCGAGTCCGTGTGGGAGCTGTTTTCCGTTTTCTGGAATGCGCCTTTCGGCAAGCAGGAGATTTTCGAAGAGAGCTATCCTTTCCATCAAACGTTATACGCAGCCATCGTCGACAAAGATCCGGCAAGGGCGCGTCAGGAATTCAATCGGATGATGGACAATATGGAGGTTTCCATTCGAAAATTCGGACTGTGATGTCATAATACCTAACGCAATATTTCATTTGATTGCCAGTAGAGCGTTTTCATTTTGCTTCATGCCGAAGAAAGATGACAAAACATATTGACGGTTCTACTTTCTCCATATTATGATTTGTCTAACGCAGCTGCCTGTTTACCTGTCATACAGGTATATAGCCGGCGAGCGAGCAGATTCTGAGAGACCCCCGTCTCGGCGCAGCCGATGTTCGCTGAACGAGGTCGCGACCTATCAGACAGGTATACGGGTCCACAGGGTGTCGAAAAACTCATTAGGTGGAGGTTGGTAGTGTGAAGGGGACGAAGAGATGGTTAGCTCTACCTGTGGTTGCCGCGCTGGCGGCTGGTGTCGTAAGCGGTTGCTCCGGCAGTAGCGATGGGGGCGACGGCAAAGGTACCGTCAAGCTGAAGATGATCGAGAGTCTCACCAGTCCCGCCCGTACCGAAGTGATCAAGAAGATGATCGCCAGCTTTGAAGAAGCGAACCCGAACATCAAGGTCGAACTGATCTCTCCGCCGTTGGAGAGCGCCGACAACAAGATCTCCACCATGCTGAACAGCAAAGAAAGCCTCGACGTCCTGGAAGTCCGCGACGTGACGGTCAAGCAGTTCGTGACGAACAAGTGGATCGCCGATCTGACCGAGGACACGAACGCATGGAGCGGATACAAGGACCTGAACGCCAACTCGCTCGCTATGGCCAACTACATCGAGAACAAGCCCTACTACATTCCTTACGGCCTTTATCAAAAGATGCTCTTCTACCGCAAAGACTGGTTCGACGAGAAAGGCTTGACCCCGCCGAAGACGTGGGACGACCTGCTGAACGCGGCCAAGACGCTGACCGACTCCGCGAACAACCGCTTCGGCTACTCGTTCCGCGGCGGCTCCGGCGCAGACGGGTACATCGTCGACCTGCTCCGCGACTTCAACGGCGCGAACGTGAACACGGACGACGCGATGTTCCTGAAGAGCGGCGCTACGATCTTCAGCACGCCTGAAGCGAAGCAAGGCTTGACGCTGTACACGAATCTCTACAAAGACGGCTCGCCGAAGGACGCGATCAACTGGGCGTTCGCCGAGCAGGTGCAGGGCTTCGTCTCCGGCGCGACGGCGATGCTGATCCAAGATCCGGACACGATCGATCCGGTCAAGCAGAAGCTGGGCGAAGGCACGTGGGCGACCGCGCCGATGCCGGTCGGTCCGACGGGAGTCTCGCACTACAAAGTGGGAGCGGCCGGATGGGGCATGACCTCCTATTCCAAGCATCCGAAGGAAGCCTGGAAGCTGATCGAGTTCCTCTCGAGTCCCGAGCAGAACGCGATCTTCACCAAGACGGCGGGCGTCATCCCGATCCACAACAGCGCATCCGTCGACAGCTACTTCAAGGAAGGCGCGTACAAGCCGTATATCGACATGGCGAACGATCCCGAGCACTTCGTGGCTTACAAGCCGGAGACGGACTACAAGGGCTTCGGCGAGTGGCGGAAGATCGTCCAGCAGGACGGGCAAGCCGTCCTCCTCGGCCAGCTGTCGATCGACGACGCGCTGAAGAAGTGGGATGCCTACTGGATGAACGAAAAACAACAGGGCAAATAACAGATTAACCGGGACGGCGGGTAGATTCCCTCTACCCGTCGTCTTCGTTCCGGAAGGAGTCGATGAAGTTGAAGTTATTCCGGCTGAACCGCACGCAGACTTTTATCTTCCTATGCTTGCTTCCGACCATCCTGCTCGTCTTCGGGTTCACGTACTATCCGATCGTGAAGGGCATCGACGTCGCGTTCCGCAACTACTCGCTATTCAATCTGTCCGACGTCCGGTATATCGGCATGGACAACTTCAAGACCGTGACGAGCTCGGCGCAGTTCGGCACGATCCTGAAAAATACGGCGCTGTGGGTATCCATCTCGCTCGTGCTGCAGTTCGTCATCGGCTTCGGCGTGGCGCTGCTCATGCGCAGGAGCTTCCGCGGGCGCGGCGTCTATCAGGGCTTCGTCTTCTACTCTTGGGCGCTGTCCGGCTTCCTGATCGGCATCATCTGGCGCTGGCTGTTCAACGGACAGATCGGCGTCGTGAACGATCTGCTCCTGAAGATGGGCTTGATCTCGGAGAGGATCGGCTTCCTGTCGGATCCGAAGTGGGCGATGTTCTCGGTCATCGTCGCCAACGTATGGTACGGCGTCGCCTTCTTCGCCATCATGCTGCTGGCGGCGCTGCAGTCCGTTCCGTCCGAGCTGTACGAGGCGGCGGAGATCGACGGGGCGGGCAGCTTCGGCCAGCTGCGTCACGTCACGATCCCGTATATCATGCCGACGATTATCTCCACGACCGCGCTGCGGGTGATCTGGATCTTCAACTTCCCGGACCTGATCTACGGGATGACCAACGGCGGTCCGGCCGGCTCGACCCATATCCTGACGACGTACATGCTGGACAAGATCGTCTTCTCCGGCGACTACGGCCAAGCGAGCGCCATCGGCATCATCTGCATCGCGATCCTGGTGCTGTTCACGACCTTCTATCTCTTCGCCACACGCGCGGGGAAGGCGGGTGACTTCTAATGAAGAAAAGATTCGCGAAGCTCGGCCTTGCCGGTAAGATCGTCGTTCTCGGCATCTACCTGGTATTCATGGTATTCCCGTTGTACTGGATGATCATTACTTCGCTCAAGCCGCGCAACGAGATCTTCACGCTCCCGCTGCAGTATTGGCCGAAGAAGATCTCCTTCGAGAACTACGTGCAGATCTTCAAGATCTCGAAGTTCCACGTCTATCTCGGCAACAGCTTGTTCATCTCGCTCGTCGCCGCGGCGATCGTGCTGCTCGTGACGATCCTGAGCGGGTACGTCCTGGCGCGGTTCTCGTTCCGGGGGAGCGGACAGCTCATGATGGCGTTCTTCGTGACGCAGATGATCCCGCTGTTCATCGGCTTCAGCACGCTGTATATGATGATGTCGAAGATGGGGCTCTTGAACAAGCAAGCGTCCTTGATCCTCATGTATACCGTCGGGCTCGTGCCGTTCTGTACGATCATGCTGCGGGGATTCTTCCAGCGCATCCCGGCGAGCCTCGAGGAAGCGGCGATGATCGACGGCTGCTCGCGGCTCGGCGCGCTCTACCGGGTCATCGTGCCGATCATGATGCCGGGCATCTCCGCGACGTTCATCTTCGCCTTCGTGCAGAACTGGAACGAGCTGTTCATGGCCATCATGTTCATCGACCGGGAGAGCTCGAAGACGCTGCCGGTCGCGATGAACTCGTTCATCACCAAGTTCGACATCGATTGGGGCTCCATGTCGGCCGCTACGGTGCTGTCCGTCGTCCCGACGGTCGTGCTGTTCGCCATCTGCCAGCGCTTCATCGTCGAAGGGCTGACCCAGGGCGCCGTCAAGGGATGACGCGCGCCGCGCATCAAGGATAATCATACGAAGGGAAGGAAAGCTGTGGAGGAGCTAGACAAAGGCAAAGCTAACGAGAAAAGCCAGGCGGCATCGCTTGATCCCTATACGAGGGTGGCGCACGATCCGCACGACGAGACGCACCAAGGCGCCGTTGTCATGCCGATCTACCAGAACAGCCTGTTCACCTTCGCCGACTACGAGGCATTCGATCGCGCCTCGACGGGGACCGACGATACGCCGGTATACTCGCGAGGCCACAACCCGACCGTCCGTCAGCTGGAGGCGCGGCTCGCCCTGCTGCAAGGCGGAGAGAAGGCGCGCTGCTTCGCCTCGGGCATGGCGGCCATCTCCACCGCGATTCTCGCGAACGTTCGCGGCGGCGACCATATCGTCTGCGTGGATCAGGCGTATGGACCGACCCGCGAGCTGCTCGCCTATTTCCTGCCGCAATTCGGCGTGGAGACGACCTTCGCGGACGGGGCTTCCCTCGAAGCGCTCGAAGCGGCGATCCGTCCGAATACGAAGCTGATCTACCTGGAGAGCCCGACGACGCTCACGTTCCAGCTGCAGGACCTGCGCGCGTGCGCGGACCTGGCGAAGCGCATCGGCGCCGTGACGATCATCGACAACACGTGGGCGACGCCGCTCCTTCAGAACCCGCTCGCCTTCGGCGTCGATCTCGTCGCCCACTCGATCAGCAAGTACATCGGCGGCCACAGCGACGTCGTCGGCGGCGTGCTGATCGGTTCCGCGGAGCGGATCAACCGCATCAACGCGCGGGAGTACCTGCTGTTCGGCGGGATCATGACCCCGCATACGGCATCGCTCGCGATGCGCGGCTTGCGGACGCTGCCGCTGCGTCTCGAACGCGCGGAGCGGAGCGGACTTGCTGTCGCGAGCCATCTGGCTACGTTGCCGTTCGTGCGCAAGGTCAACCACCCGGGGCTCGCCTCCCACCCGCAGCATGAGCTGGCACGGCAGCAGATGACAGGCGTGAGCAGCCTCTTCTCCTTCGAGACCGACCTGCCGGCCGAGCGGATGAAAGCCTGGGCGAGCCGGCTCGAATACTTCCGCATCGGCGTCAGCTGGGGCGGGCACGAGAGCCTCGTCACCGTCGGCCGCCTCGGGCCGGGGTATGAGTCGGTGCCGGGTTCGCTCGTCCGGCTGTATGTCGGCCTGGAGGATCCGCAGGAATTGATCGCGGATCTCGAGCAAGCGAGCGCGGCATTGATGCAGGAAATTTAAGGCGGAAAATAGTTGACGGCATGAAGTTGACCGGTGCAGAGACAAGCTGAAGCTTGCTGCCCGGTCTCTTTTTTTTATAAAATAAGTTCGATTGGATTGACAATGGGAAATGATGGATGGCTTGGTGCTGTTGTGCAACCGCTGGAGAAGGAAGCAATTAAGGCTGCGAATAATTGTCCGTGTGGCGGTCAATTTGCGGCATGGTCCTCACCTGACAAATAGTATAGTGAATTGCTTCACTTATGACAGTGTACCATAAGGATTCGAGGCCTATACTGTTAACAAAGATAAAGAAAGGTGGCTATGATGATGGCAATCAACATTGCGATTAATGGTTTCGGCAGAATCGGCAGGCTTGCCTTTCGGCAGCTTTTTGGTGCAGAAGGATATCGGATCGTCGCCATCAATGACCTGACAAGTCCGAAGATGCTTGCACATTTGCTAAAGTACGATACGACGCAGCGACCATATGACGAAAAGATCGGCTACAGCGATAACAGCTTGATCGTGAACGGCGTGGATATTCCGATTTATGCGGAAAAAGACCCCGGTAAACTTCCGTGGAAAGAACTGCAAGTCGATGTGGTCCTGGAGTGTACAGGCTTTTTCGCGTCCAAGAAAGCGTCGGCAGCGCATATCGATGCGGGTGCAAAAAAAGTGGTGATCTCCACCACCGCAGGGAAAGATGTACCCACCATCGTATATGGTATTAATGAAAACACGCTGACGAAGGACGACAAGATTGTTTCGGCCGCGTCCTGCACCACGAACTGCCTCGCGCCAATGGCCTATTTCTTGAACGAGCTTGCGCCGATTCAAAAAGGTTTTATGACAACGATACACGCTTATACAAACGACCAGAATACCCTTGATGGCCCTCACGCCAAAGGCGACTTGCGCCGGGCGCGCTCCGCGGCCGGCAACATCATCCCAACGTCAACCGGGGCAGCAAAAGCCATAGGGCTCGTCATCCCGTCCTTGGATGGCAAACTGGACGGTACGTCCCAAAGAGTACCGGTTATGGCCGGCTCTCTGACAGAATTGACAGCAGTCGTGAGTGGTTCGGTGACCGCGGAGCAGGTCAACGAGAAAATGGAGCAATCCCAATCGGATCAATACGGATATACAGAGGAAGAACTTGTTTCGTCCGATATTATCGGCATGACTTACGGCAGCTTGTTTGACGCTACGCAAACCAAGGTCACGGAACTAGGAACCGATACCCTGGTGAAAATAGCGGCATGGTATGATAACGAAAACTCCTTTACCAGCCAAATGATACGCACCGCCAAATATCTCACGGAATTGTGATGGTCATGCCCGCGGAGACGGTGGCGATGATCCGGCGGATGCTGGTAGGTGCGGGGTTGATCGAGATCGATTAAGGCCATAAACGAGATGAGGCTGTCCCGCGATTCCTTTGATATGCTCCCCTTTAAGTAGACAGGTTAAATAAACAAACCTGCTGCTTGGAGGGGAGTATTTCTTTGGCCAAGAAGAATGAATATTCCGCTGGAGCGAAGTTGAGGATTCTTAGAGAACTGGAATCAGGTGAAGGCACTCGGATGGAGGTCGCCCGCAAACATAACATCAGTGTCCAAACGCTGGTGACATGGCGGCATCGCTATGAACGGTATGGAATGAACGGTTTAGAGATTCAAGCTCGTAACCGCAGGTATTCAGCGGACTTGAAAATGAAGGCAGTTGAAGATTATCTCTCCGGCCAGTATTCACAATATGAACTCATCGATAAATACCAAATGGCAAGCCGTACACCCACACAAACTAGGAAGACAAGTACAATCGACATAACAGCCATAAAACGGTTGACGAGGGAGCAAACGCTATGA